>DATMGL010000012.1:0-34585 GCA_035555575.1 Sphingobium sp. | reverse complement strand
CGTCACCACCGTGGGCCGCCTCATCTGGGAACGCCGCCTCGAACGCTGCCGCAGCGACCTGAGCGACCCCGCCTGCCAGCACCAGTCCATCACCGCCATCGCCTATCGATGGGGCTATAGCGACAGCCAGCATTTCAGCCGATCCTTCAAAACACGCTATAATGTCAGCCCAAGAACTTATCGACAGATCCATCGCGCAAACTGACCGGGAACAGCACGCCGGGCCGCCCGGTGGACGCAGCAATCCATCGGCCTGAGGACGCAACGATGTGAAGCGGGCGCAGGAGGGTCGCACGCGCCTTGCTTCCAGGCGGATCGCCATTCAGCCCTGACGGCCTGCCAATGGCGTCTTTGCGCACGTCCGGTGCTCGCGGGCCGTTCGCACGCGGCGCGCCGGGGCACGAAAACCCACCCGTGTCGGCACGTCATCTTCTGAATGGCGATCCGCCCCAGTCGCCATCGCGCGCGCGGGAGTCAGATGCCGTCGCTCGTCACGCGCGGTGCGGCCCCTGCGACCGGTCGGCGCAGCGGCCGACGGGGCGGCGCCGGCCCCGGACCGATCATGCCGGCCGCAACTGGCGCCCCTCGATCGGATAGGCGGGGTCCGTATAACCCGGTGTCGAGGCATGCCCCGGCCGCACCAGAGCATCGACGAACGCCTCGTCCTCCGGCCCCAGCCGGACATCGAGCGCCGCGACATAGCTCTCCCAATGCGCCTGCGTGCGCGGCCCGGCAATCGGCGCGCTCACGAACCGGTTGCGCAGCAGCCAGGCGAGCGCAAAGGCGATGGAACTCATGCCCCGCGCTTCCGCATGCGCGCGAACCGCCTGCGCGATCGCGAGCGATTCCGGGCGCCACTCGGTCTGGCGGATGCGCCTGTCTCCGCGCCCGGCCCGCGACTCCGCCGGCGGCGGCGCATCGACCACATATTTGCCGCTGAGCACCCCGCGCGCGAGCGGGCTGTAGGGCACCACGCCCAGCCCATAATGGCCGGCGGCGGGCAATTGCTCCACCTCGGCCTGCCGGTCGACCATATTATAGAGCGGCTGGCTGGCGACAGGCCGGTCCATCCCCAGCCGGTCCGCGAGCCGGCACACCTCCGCGATGCGCCAGCCCTTGAAATTGGAAAGGCCATAATAGCGCAGCTTGCCTTGCCGGATCAGGTCCCCGACCGCGCGCAGCCCTTCCTCCAGCGGCGCATCCGCATCCGCCTTGTGGAAATAGAGAATGTCGATGAAATCGGTGCCCAGCCGCCGCAGGCTCGCCTCGGTATTCCGGATGATCCATTTGCGCGACTGGCCCTGCTCATTGGGGCCCTGCCCGCCGCCATAGCCAAATTTCGTCGCGACGATCCAGTGATCCCGCCGCGCCGCAATGGCCCGGCCGACCACCGCCTCGGAACGGCCCGCATGATAGGCATCCGCGGTGTCGATGAAATTGAAGCCGCGATCCGCCGCCTGATCGACGATGCGCCGGGCGGTCGGTTCGTCCGTCTCGCCGCCAAACATCATCGCGCCGAGGCACAAAGGCGACACTTTGAGGGCACTGCCGCCCAGATAGCGATAATCCATCCGTCCACGCTCCTGTCCGCCGCGCCGACAGCGAAAGCCCTGCTTCCGGACCGGCACCCTGCCCCCGATGGGCCCACCATGTTCAACCGCGCCGCGCCAGCGCGGACGGGCCTGCATATCGCTTGTCCCGATCCGCCACCAGACCAGCCGCGCCCGCCCATGACGGCAGAGCGTCGCCACGCGGCGGCGGCGGTCAATCCCGCCCGGCCCGCGCCGGATGCGAAACCGCGCGCCTATCCCCTGCCCCGGCTCGGGGCCTGACCGGGCGCCTGCCTCGGGCGTGCTGTCCTGCCCGTCAGCCGTCGCGCCTCATGCGAGTGCCTCGTCCACATCGATGACGATCTTGCCCACCGCCGTTCCGGCCTCCAGCAACCGGTGCGCATCGGCAGCCTGATCGAGCGTGAAGCGATGCGGGTCCAGCACCGGCCGCACCTGCCCGCCATCCACCAGCGCCGCAAGGTCGCGCAGGATGCGGCCGTGCCGTGCCCGCCCCTCGCCCGTCAGCATCGGCAGCAGCATGAACACCGCATGGAGCGAAAGCGCCCGGCCATGCAGCAGCGCCAGATCCAACGTCGCGCGCGCGCTGGTGGTCACGACGCGCCCTTCGATCCGCGTCGCGGCGAAGCTGTTGAGCAGATTGGCGCCGCCGACCGTATCGAACACGCAATCAAACCCGGCGCCACCGGTCAGCCGCGCGACATAATCGTCCACCGCCTCGGCGCGATAATCGATGACCGCATCGGCCCCGAGCGCGCCGGTCAGCGCAGCCTTGTCCGCGCTGGAGACGGTGGTGGCGACCCGTGCGCCGCGGGCCTTTGCGAGCTGGATCGCGACATGGCCGACCCCGCCGGCACCGCCATGGATCAGCACATGCTCATCCGCCCCAAGCGCAGCCCGCTCGAAGGCATCCACCGCGGTGATGGCGACCAGCGGCAACGCCGCGGCCTCGCGCATGGAGAGGCTGCGCGGCTTGGGCGCCAGCAGCCGCGCATCGGCATCGATATAGTCCGCCAGCGTGCCGCCCTGGCCCCTGACCCCGCCCGCGCAGCCATAAACCGCATCGCCGACGGCAAAGTCCGTCACGCCCTCGCCCACGGCCACGACGAGACCGGCCAGATCACAGCCCAGAATGGCCGGATCGGCAGGCGCGATGGGCAGGCCGGCGCGGATCTTGGTGTCGATCGGATTGACCGAACTCGCCGCAATCCGCACCCGGACATGCCCCGGCCGCAGCGCCGGCAGCGGCACGTTGCCGGGCACCAGTTGCTCGGGCCCGCCGGGACCCTTCAGCACGACGGCGCGCATGGTGGCGGGGGTCTCGGGCAAGGCGGGCATGGCAGTCTCCTGGGATGGGGGCGTCGCATCCTTTGCGCCTTTTCCGCCCTGCCGCCCGCCTTGTCCACCGGTCGCGCGCGCGACGGCGACGAACGGGCTCGCACAGGGGCCCGTCGCCAGCCCTGCCCGGACCGGCGCGAATGGCGCGGCGCGCACCTATTGCATATCATCGGGAGACCCCTGCGACGGCGGGAACCGGCCGGCGATGGTGGGCGATGACGGGCTCGAACCGCCGACATCTTCGGTGTAAACGAAGCGCTCTACCAACTGAGCTAATCGCCCCCAGCGGGAATTCCCGTGCCTTTCTAGGCTTTTCGGGCTCTGGTCAAGCGCACATTTGCGGGCCGGAGCGACAACCAATGGCCGCATGTGCCGCCGCGACAAGGCGACGTGCCTGCAGCGGCGCTTCGGGGCAAGGGCCCCCTCGCCGGACATGTCGACATTGCGGCTCTTGCATCCCCGGGATATGAAGCGGCGATGGTTACGATCAGGCTATCCCGCCCCGACGAGGGGGAACGGATTATCGACATCTGGCGCAGGGCGGTCGACGCGACGCACCACTTCCTCTCGCGCGAAGATCGGATCGCGATCGACAGGGAGGTGAGCGATTTCCTTCCCCAGGCGTCCCTCTGGCTGGCCGTCGATCCCGATGATCGTCCGCTCGCCTTCATGCTCATCGACGAGGGCCACATGGAGGCGCTGTTCGTCGACCCGGCCTGTCATGGCCAGGGCATCGGCACCGCGCTGGTGCGGCACGGGCTCACGCTGCATGCCAGCATGACGACGGACGCCAACGAGCAAAATGATCAGGCTATCCGCTTCTACGAGCGAATGGGCTTCAGCCGCACCGGGCGCTCGCCACAGGATGGCCAGGGGCGGCCATATCCATTGATCCATCTGGCCTATCGCGGCTGAGCGGAGCTACGCTCCCGCGACCTCCCGCGACATGGCACGGCAGGAACGGAGCGTCCGGAGGCGGACGATCCCCCTGATGGGCCTCTCCACCCGGCCCACCATCGCGCAGGCCGGGGCCCCAGCCTCTGCTCGCCTCAGCGCCGCTCGGTCAGCAGACCGCCGTTGCGCCGGACCGCCTGCACCCAGCCCAGCATGGCCTCGGCCGCGCTGTCCGTCAGCTGGATGAAGACGCGCCGCCCGTCGGCCGGATCATCGATCCGCGCGAAAACCGCGCGGTCGGTCAACTGGCGAATCCAGCGCAGCGCCGTCGTCGGCGGGACCGACGCGGCGATGCACAGGCTGGAGACAGACACATTCTGGCCGGACAGCCGCGCCGCCAGCAGGTCCAGCATCATGTCCCACGCCGGATCGGCAAAGAGCGCGGCCGGCAGAAACTGATCCCGCATGCGGCGGGCGCGGATGAGCTGGCGCACCTCGGCATGGCTCGGCAGATCCGCCTCGCCCGCGGGGCGCGACCGCGCCTTTTCGCGCAGCGGGAACTGCGCGGCGGGGCTGAGCATGGGCGCGGCCACGGCGCCCCGATCCGCTTCGCCCCGATAGGCGTCATAGCGATCCAGCACCACGCCGCCCGTCACCGGCAGGCTGGCCGCCGGCCGCGGCGCCTCGCCCAGCGCCATGCGCTCGATGGTAACGGCGAGACGCCGCACCTCGTCGCTCAGCCGCTCGAAGCGCGCGATCTCGGTGTCCCGCGTGGCATCGTGCAGCGGAATGGCGTGATCCGGCCCCGGCCGCAGCGCCGCCATGACGAGCAGGGCGATGATGTCGCTCTCCGGCGGCTCGCACAGAAACTCGGTCTCGGGCGCATCCAGCATCGCCAGCGCGGCATCGAGCCCGGCCAGATCCGTCATCACCGCCAGCCGCGCGCCCGGCACGCCATGGTGCCCCGCGAGCGCAAGGGCCGCCGCGCGGCTGAAGCACCGCGCCACGTCCATGCCGCGCAGATCGAGCAGGATGAGATCGAGCGAGACGGTCTTGCCCAGCCGCTCGGCCACCGCCTCCGGCGCGACCTGGCCGACACAGCGCAGCCCCGCCCGCGTGGCCCAGTTGACGAGATGTTCCCCGGCCGCCCCCGCGCCCACCAGCAGCATGGTCGGCCGCCGGTCGACATGAACGCGCTCCAGCGGCCCGACCAGCCCGCTCCCGTCCCCCCGCGCCGCAGTGGCGGCGGCTGCGCCGGCATGGGATCGGTCATTCGCCTCATCATGGTCCATGCGCATCCACAGCCCTCCCGTACCGCGTTTGTTCCAGCCTAGGCGATTTTTACGCCATTATGAACCCCTTTTGTTCCATTTTGGCGGAAGCCGGCGCATCGGCGCGCCAATGGCCGCCAACCCGGTCCATTTCGGAGGGGAATAATGTCCATCCCCGCCACGCAACTCGGCCGCGGAACCGGTTCGAGCCGTTGACACCGTGCCTTGAAGCGCTATGGCCCATGGAACCAAAGTGACGCTCCGGCGCTCACATCTTACCGGAAAATACGATCGATGCGATCGGGCCGGAAGTGGGTGCCGCGCCGGCTGTTGCCGCGATCGCTCGCCCTTCCCCCGCCGAGTGCGCGATACGGAACAATGAGGAGATTACGCTAATGACCGCGATCGGACAGGACACGCTTGGCACGCGCGAGACGCTGCAAGTGGGTGGCAAGAGCTATGGCTATTATTCGCTGGCCAAGGTCGCGGCGAAGCTGGGCGACGTCTCGCGCCTGCCCTTCTCGATGAAGGTGCTGCTGGAGAATATGCTGCGCTTCGAGGATGGCGTCACCGTCACCACCGCCGATGTGCAGGCGATCATCGACTGGCAGAAGGACCCCAAGGCCTCCAGCACCGAGATCCAGTATCGCCCCGCGCGCGTGCTGATGCAGGATTTCACCGGCGTGCCCTGCGTGGTCGACCTGGCCGCGATGCGCGACGCGATGAACGCGCTGGGCGCCGACGCCGCCAAGATCAACCCGCAGGTGCCCGTCCACCTCGTCATCGATCACTCGGTGATGGTCGACGAGTTCGGCACGCCCAAGGCCTTCGGCGACAATGTCGAGCTGGAATATGAGCGCAATGCCGAGCGCTACGAGTTCCTGAAGTGGGGCAGCAAGGCGCTCGACAATTTCAAGGTGGTGCCCCCCGGCACCGGCATCTGCCACCAGGTCAATCTGGAGCATATCGCGCAGGCGGTGTGGACCAGCACGGCGCCTGACGGCACGACCATCGCCTATCCCGACACCTGCGTGGGCACGGACAGCCACACCACCATGGTCAATGGCCTGGGCGTACTCGGCTGGGGCGTGGGCGGCATCGAGGCGGAAGCGGCGATGCTCGGCCAGCCGGTCTCCATGCTGATCCCGCAGGTCGTCGGCTTCAAGCTCACCGGCAAGCTGGCCGAGGGCATCACCGCGACCGACCTCGTGCTCACCTGCACCCAGATGCTGCGCGCCAAGGGCGTGGTCGGCCGTTTCGTCGAATATTTCGGCCCCGGCCTTGCCTCGCTCAGCCTCGCGGACCGCGCCACCATCGCCAACATGGCGCCGGAATATGGCGCGACCTGCGGCTTCTTCGGCATTGACGACAAGACGCTCGACTATATGCGCCTGACCGGCCGCGACGAGGAGCAGATCGCGCTCGTCGAGGCTTATGCCAAGGCGCAGGGCATGTGGGCGGACCCGCATGCCGCCGACCCGATCTTCACCGATGTGATCGAGCTGGACATGGGCAGCGTGCAGACCTCGCTCGCCGGCCCGCGCCGCCCGCAGGACAAGATCGTCCTCTCGCAGGTCGACGAAGCCTTCGCCGACGATCTCGAGAAGGTCTATAACAAGACCGCCACGCGCGTGCCCGTCGCCGGCGCCGATCATGACATTGGCGACGGCGACGTCGTCATCGCCGCGATCACCAGCTGCACCAACACCTCCAACCCCAGCGTGCTGATCGCCGCCGGCCTGGTCGCCAAGAAGGCGGTCGAGCTGGGCCTGACGCCGCGCCCCTGGGTGAAGACCAGCCTTGCCCCCGGCTCGCAGGTGGTCACCGACTATCTCAACAAGGCCGGCCTCACCCACTATCTCGACGCGGTCGGCTTCAACCTCGTCGGCTATGGCTGCACGACCTGCATCGGCAACTCCGGCCCGCTCGCCGAACCGATCAGCGAGGCGATCAACGCCAATGACATCGTCGCGGCGGCCGTGCTCTCGGGCAACCGCAACTTCGAGGGCCGCATCTCGCCGGACGTGCGGGCGAACTTCCTCGCCTCGCCGCCGCTGGTCGTCGCCTATGCGCTCAAGGGCTCGGTCACGACCGACTTCATCAGCACCCCGATCGGCCAGGGCACCGGCGGAAAGGACGTCTATCTCAAGGACATCTGGCCGACCAATGACGAGGTCCGCGCGGTGATGGACGGCGCGATCAGCCGCGAGATGTTCCAGAGCCGCTACGCCAAGGTGTTCACCGGCGACGAGCGCTGGCAGGCGATCGACGTCACCGGCTCGGCCACCTACGCCTGGCGCACCGGCAGCACCTATGTCGCCAACCCGCCCTATTTCGAGGGCATGAGCATGACCCCGGCGCCGATCCAGGACATTGTCGGCGCGAAGACGCTGGCCGTGTTCGGCGACTCGATCACCACCGACCACATCTCGCCGGCCGGCTCGATCAAGGCCTCCAGCCCCGCCGGCGTGTGGCTGCAGGAGCGGCAGGTGCCGCCCGCCGAGTTCAACAGCTACGGCTCGCGGCGCGGCAATCACGAGGTGATGATGCGCGGCACCTTCGCCAATATCCGCATCCGCAACCAGATGCTCGACGATGTCGAGGGCGGCATGACGCGCTATGATGGCGAGGTCATGTCCATCTATGACGCCGCCATGAAATATGCCGCGCAGGGCACGCCGCTCGTCGTCATCGCCGGCAAGGAATATGGCACCGGCTCCTCGCGCGACTGGGCGGCCAAGGGCACCAACCTGCTCGGCGTGCGCACCGTGATCGCCGAGAGCTTCGAGCGCATCCACCGCTCCAACCTCGTCGGCATGGGCGTGCTGCCCCTGCAGTTCGCCGAGGGCAGCGGCCGCGAGGCGCTCGGCCTGACAGGCGACGAGAGCTTCACCATCCACAATGTCGGCAGCCTCAAGCCGCGCCAGAGCGTGACGGTGGAAGCCACGCGGGCCGATGGCTCCAGCTTCACCTTCGAGGCGCTGTGCCGCATCGATACCGCCAATGAGCTGGACTATTTCCTCAACGGCGGCATCCTCCACTATGTGCTGCGGAAACTCGCCGCCTGATCCGGCGCGCACGCCCTGAGGGGCTGCGGACACCAGCAATGAGCGGTCGGGAGCCCAGACGGGTTTCCGGCCGCTTTTTTTGCTGGGGGCCGGGGCGGACAGGAGCAGCGCTGACACCGAGCAGAGACGATCGGCTTGCTCGGCGCATCACCGCGCGCTGGTGCTGCGCAACCTTGAGGCAGGTGGGGACGCAAGCGAACACCATGCGTGCCATGGCGCGACGAGATCGCTCCGAACCAACGCCGGACCGTCAGATCCGGTGGCGGCGGGCGACGGATTAGAGCCACGGCGGCAGGCAGGCCTCTGCCGCGCGTGCTCATCGGTGGCGGCGCGCCTGTGCGTCAGACCGCCTGCCCGGCCGCCCAGCCGCTGGCCCAGGCCCACTGGAAATTATAGCCGCCGAGCCAGCCGGTCACGTCGACCGCCTCGCCGATGGCGTAGAGGCCGGGCACGCGCGTCGCCATCATGGTGCGCGATGACAGGCCGGCCGTGGCGATGCCGCCGGCCGCCACTTCCGCCTTGGCATAGCCCTCGGTGCCGCTGGGCATGAAGGGCCAGTCGGCAAGGCGAGCCTGCGCCGCGCGCAGGGCCTTGTCCGGCAGGTTCGCCAGTTCGCCATCAAGCGCGAGCCGTTCGGCGAGCGCCTCGGCCAGCCGGGCGGGGAGCTGGGCCGACAGGGCGCGGCGCAGCGTGGCGCGCGGCTGGGCCTGCTTGTGCGCGACCAGCCAGTCCGCCGCCGCATCGGGCAGGAAATTGACATGGATGGGCGTGCGGTGCTGCCAGTAGGAGGAGATCTGGAGCATCGCCGGGCCGGAAAGGCCGCGATGGGTGAACAGCGCCGCCTCGCGAAAACGCACCTTGCCCGCGCGCGCGACGACCTCGGCCGAGACACCGGAGAGGGACTGGAACAGCGCATCGTCCGGCCCGAGCGTGAGCGGCACCAGCGCCGGGCGCGGCTGGACGACCGACAGGCCGAAGCGCCGCGCGACGTCATAGGCAAAGCCCGTCGCGCCGAGCTTGGGGATCGGCGGGCCGCCCGTGGCCAGCACCAGCGACGGCGCGGTGTGGACCTGACCGTCGACCGTCACCCGATAGCGGCCGTCGCCATGCTCGATCGCGGTGACGGGGTGGCCGAGCCGCATCGTCACGCCGGCGCGGGCGCATTGATCGACCAGCATGGCGACGATCTGCCGGGCCGAGCCATCGCAGAAGAGCTGGCCGAGCGTCTTCTCGTGCCAGGCGATGCCATAGCCCTCGACCAGCGCCAGAAAATCCTGCGGCGTGTAGCGGCCGAGCGCCGATTTGGCGAAATGCGGATTGGTGGAGAGATAGCGATCCGGTGCGGTGTGAATATTGGTGAAATTGCACCGCCCGCCGCCGGAAATCAGGATCTTCTTGCCCGGTGCGTCGGCATGGTCGACGAGCAGCACGCGCTTGCCGCGCCCGCCGGCAATCGCCGCGCACATCAGCCCGGCGGCGCCGGCCCCCAGCATGATCGCATCGAACCCATGATCGCTCATGAGCGCGGCATGCCATCGGCGCGGGCGCGGTGGACGATCTGAAGCACGGCTCTTCCTCACAGGGCTGACGGAGGCCGAGGCGATAGGTGCCCGGCCATGCAGGCACAAGGGGCTTACGGTCCGCGCGGCGCAGCCGGGCAGAGCGCGCGGCCTGTCCCGGCCGCCGCCGGGCCGCCCCGGTGCCGGGTGGAACGGCCAGTCGCAGGGCCGGGACGAGGGCTCCGCCTGTTCCAAATGGCACCGCCGCGCAACAACGATGACACAGCCTCGCCATGCACGTTGGCCATGCGCGCGCGGGCGACGTGGCAGGCTCGCAGGCGCGTGACAGCATGGAGGAATGCGCAACGCCTCGATGGTGCCGGGCGGCGATGTTTCCACCCTCGCGTCGTCAGGCCCGGGCAGCGTGCAGGGCGGCGGATGGTGGGACAGCTGGGCGGTGGGACAGGGCGGCGGGGCGGCGGATGGTGGGGCAGCTGGGCGGTGGGACGGGGCAGCGGGGCAGCGGGGCAGCGGGGCAGCGGGGCAGGGATGCTGGTCGTCCCCAAGGCGGCTGCAATGCGGCACCGGCCGCGCACCAGCCAATCCATGATCCGGCGGCGCAGCGATTTTCAGACCTGCGGCTGGTGGCGCGATTGGCGCGGCGCGGCCGGGGACACGCCGGCGAGGACCGTCGCAAGAGTCGGGCGGGGCATCAGGGTGGCGGCGCCGTGCCGGCCAAGCCGCGGCGCCGCCACCGACATTCAGTGGACATTCAACCCGGCGTCTTTATCCCTGCCACCCATGACACTCGCCTTCCCCCCCATCGCCCGCGCGCTGACGATCGGCGCTGCCCTCGCCCTGCCGCTGGCCGCGCTCGCGCCGCTGGCCATCGCGCCGGCCCATGCCGCCGACACAAGCGACGCGGCCGATCTGGCCGCCGTCAACCGGACCATCCGCGCGATCACGACCCTGCGCGCCGACTTCACCCAGACCGACCGCAATGGCGGCCTCTCCAGCGGCAAGCTGCTGCTCAAGCAGCCGGGCCATATCCGCTTCGACTATGGCAATGGCAACGACCTGCTGATCGTCGCGGACGGCAAATCGCTCTACATGGTCGACTATCAGGTAAGCCAGGTGGAGCGCTGGCCGATCCGCAACTCGCCGCTCGGCGCGCTGCTCGACCCCGCGCGCGACCTGGCGCAATATGGCAAGATCGTGCCATCCGGCGATCCGCGCGTCGTCACGGTGGACGTGCGCGATCCGGGCCATCCCGAATATGGCGTGCTCAACCTCGTGTTCATGCGCAAGCCGGGCAGCGCCACCGGGCTCGACCTGTATGGCTGGGTCGCGCGCGATGCCCAGGGCAACCAGACCACCATCCGCCTCACCAACGCCGAGTATGGCGCGACGATCGCGGACTCCGCTTTCCGCTGGCGTGACCCGCGCCCCAACCGCGTGGGACCGCGATGAAGCGAGCCGGGCGGGCGACGACCGCCATGCTGTCATAATCCATTCATCAAGCGCTCATCTGGTCGACGATATTCAACGCATGTGGCGTCGGGGTGAAGCCGGGATTCCCCCCTGTTGCCCGGCTCGTCCGACGCTACAAGCGGCGCCGATATGCGCTCACGAAACCCCCGTTCCACGCCCCCCGGAGCGGGGGTTTTTGCCGCCCGGCGCACGGCCGGACGATGGCCGCGCATTTGACGGGCTGATTTGCGCTGGATGCTTTCCATCCGGCGCGGAAATGCTCTAGGGGACGGGGCCATGTCGACAGTCACTCCGCAAACCCTCAAGATCGCCTCCTGGAACATCAACAGCGTGCGCGCCCGGCTCGATATCGTCGAGCGGTTCCTCCTCGAATATGCGCCGGACGTCCTGTGCCTGCAGGAAACCAAGGCGATGAACGATGTCTTCCCCGAAGCGATGTTCCGGCGCCTCGGCTATAACCACCTCGCCCTGCACGGCCAGCGCATGCACCATGGCGTGGCGATCGTCAGCAAGGTGCCGATGCATGAAGACGACCGGCTCGACTGGCAGGCCAATGGCGAGGCGCGCCATGTCGGCGTGCGGCTCGACAACGGGCTGCGCATCGAAAATGTCTATGTGCCCGCCGGCGGCGACATTCCCGACCGCACGGTGAACCCGAAATTCGGCCAGAAGCTGGATTTTCTGGAGCGGATGATCGACTGGTCCGGCAAGCTCGACGTGCCGACCCTGCTGGTGGGCGATTTCAACATCGCCCCGCTGGAATGCGACGTGTGGAGCCACAAGCAGCTCATCAACGTGGTCAGCCACACCGCGATCGAATGCGAGACCCTCGCGCGGTTGCAGCAGGCGCATGACTGGGTGGATCTGGGCCGCCATTTCGTGCCGGCGCCCGCCCGGCTGTTCACCTGGTGGAGCTACCGGGCGCTGGACTGGGCGAAATCCGACCGCGGCCGGCGGCTCGACCATATGTGGGCGAGCCCGGCCGTGGCCGCCAAGGCGATCTCCCACAGCGTCGCCGAGCCGGTGCGCGGCTGGGAGCGCCCCTCCGACCATGCCGCGCTGATCACGGAATTCGCGTTCTGATGGCCGCGCGCGCCGCCGCCCGCGCGATCGACGCGCTGCGACGGGGCTGGCCGATCCGGCTGGTCGGCAGCGATGGCGCGCTGGCGCTGCTCCCGGTCGAGGGGGCGAGCGCACAGAGCCTCGCCGCCTTCGATCCGCAGGGGGAGGCGCCACTGCTGCTCTCGGCCGCGCGCGCGGTGACATTGAAGCTCGCCAACCAGCGCGCGGCGGCGGACCCGCATGCGCCGGTGCTGATCGCGCGCGAGCGGTGGATCGACAGCGCCGCCGCCGCGATGGCGATCGCGGACCCGGTCAGCGATCTGGCCACGCCGTTCAAGGGACCGTTCCGCGCGCTGCCCATCGAGCCGGCGGACGCGGCCGGGCAAGCGCTCATCCTCGCGCGGCTCGCCGGGCTGCTGCCGGCCTATTTCGTCGGCGCGGACCATGCCCCCATCGAGGCGGTCGTGCATGGCGATGACATCACCGCCTATGCCGACCCGACCCGCCTCGCCATCGCCGCGCGGGCCCGCCTGCCGGTGGCGGCGCGCGACGATGCGGAGATTGTCGCCTTCCGCTCCACCGAGGACCCGCGCGAGCATATCGCGCTCATCATCGGCACCCCGGACGGCACCGCGCCGGTGGTGCGGCTGCACAGCGAATGCCTGACCGGCGACGTGCTCGGCAGCCTCAAATGCGATTGCGGACCGCAGCTCCACAGCGCGCTGGACAGCATCGCGGGCGCGCGCTGGGGCGTGCTGCTCTATCTGCGGCAGGAGGGGCGCGGGATCGGCCTCATCAACAAGCTGCGCGCCTATGAATTGCAGGATCAGGGCTTTGACACGGTGGACGCCAATGTCCGCCTCGGCTTCGCCATCGATGCGCGCGATTTCGGCGTGGCGGCGCGGATGCTGGACCTGCTCGGCATCCACGCGGTGCGACTGCTCACCAACAATCCGGCCAAGGTCGCCGGGCTGGAGGCCGCCGGCATCGCCGTGACCGAGCGCCTGCCGCTCGCGCTGCCGGCCAACCCGCATAATGAGCATTACCTCGCCACCAAGCGCGACCGCACCGGCCACGACCTGTAGATGAGCGCAGCCGTCGCGATCGTCGATGTCGCCGCCGGCACTCTCACGCTGGGCGACTGGCATTGCCCCTGCGTGATCGGCAAGGGCGGTCTCGTCAATGCGGCGGACAAGCGCGAGGGCGACGGCGCCACCCCGCGCGGCGACTGGCCGATCCGCGCCGCGCTGCTGCGGCCGGGGCGGATCGACGCGGCGCCCGCGCCTGCCCTGCCATGGCGCTGGGTCCGCGCGAGCGACGGCTGGTGCGACGACCCGGCCGATCCCGCCTATAACCGCCCCGTCCGCCGGCCGCGCGCGACCAGCCATGAGATATTGGCGCGCGACGATCAGGCCTATGACGTCATCATCGTGCTCGGCCATAATGACGCGCCGCCCGTGCCCGGCAGGGGCAGCGCCATCTTCTTCCACCAATGGGTGATCGGGGAGACCGGCCTGCCGAAAGCGACCGAGGGCTGCGTCGCCATCGCGCCGGAGGATATGCGGATCATGGTGGCGATGCTGCGGCCGGGCATGGTGATGCGGATCGGCTAGAGGCTGGCCTGACCGGATGGCTCGGAGCAGCCCGCGCCATCCATGCCGCGTGCCTCAAAACCGCTGCCCCGTCCGACATGAACGGATGGGTGATCCAGCGAACCGGCGAACGCGGCGCGGCGCTGGTCAGATCGGTCCGTTCACCTCGCCCGGTCTTGCATGGCCCGGCCTTGCATGGCCCGGCTTTCAGTCCAGCGGCCTGGATGCCACGGAACAGGATCGAACCTGCGCTGCCGCGCTATTTCGCCGCCTCGCTCGCCACCAGCCGCTCCGCCGTCGCGCGGATCAGCGCGATCATGTTGGGCAGGCCCTGCGTGCGGTTGGACGAGAGCTGGCGCTTGAGATCGAACGGCGCGAGCGCACCCTCGATATCGAAGGCGACGACATCGGCCGGCATCCGGTCCTGCACCGTCAGCAGCACCAGCGCGATGATGCCCTTGGTGATCGCGGCATTGCTGTCCGCGAGGAAATGCAGCGCGCCATCCTCGCGCCGCGTGGGGTAGACCCAGACCGCGGCCGAGCAGCCGCGCACCAGCGTCGCATCGGTTTTCAGCGCATCGGGCATCGGCTCCAGCGTGCGCCCCAGATCGATGAGCAGGCGGTAGCGCTCATCGCCCTCGAGCAGTTCATAATCATCCTGGACCTGTTGGAGCGTCGTCATCATGCCGCTCATATAGGCCGCCGCGCGCGCCAGACCAGAAAAACCGCGCGGGCGGCGTTCCACCGGCCCGGCGCGCGCGCTCACAGGTCGATGCCGGCGGCGATCGCCTCCAGCTTGCGCACCCGCTCCTTGAGATCCGCCACGTCGATGCGGGTGGCGGCGGCATAGGGCGCGGGACGCTCGCTCGCGGGCGGGCGGCCGGTCATCAGCTCCAGCTCGGCGCGCTTGAGCGCCAGCCAGCCGTTCCAGCCCTTGAGCGCGGCCCAGACGCCGATGCCGAACCAGCTCGTGACGACCAGCGCCATGGCGCCATAGTGAATGATGCTCAAATCCGTCATCATGACTCAGCCCTTTCCCGCTCAGTCCTTCCGCTTGAGTTCCTCGAATTCGCGGTCGAGCGCGCTGCTGCTGTCGATCGCGAGCCGCTCGAGCACGGCGACGCGCTCCTTGAGCTGCTTCACTTCCGCCTGCAGGCGCTCGGCTTCCGGATCGGGCTGGCCGGGCTGCCGGCCGACAAACCGCTCGCCCTTATGGGTGCGCACGACGCCATATTTGGCCCGGATCACGCTGGCGATCGCCCCGATCGCGACAATGGCGACGACCATCTCAAATGGGTTCATGTCCGTCTCTCCCGATCAATGTTCGCTCGGCCGCATGGCCAGGTCGTCGCCCAGGCGATCAATATCCGCCGCGAGGGCGAAGCCCTGATCCGTCACGATCCGCTCCAGCACCCGCACGCGCTGCTCCAGCCGCTCGGTCTGCGCGGCATATTGCGCGGCCCGCTCCGCCGTCTGCGAGCCAAGCATCTCCAGCTCGCGCGCGCGCAGCTTCATCTGTTCCTTCTGCGTCGACGACCAGATGCCGCCGAACACGGGAATCCCGATCGAGAGCGCGATGATCGCCAGAACGAATACATATGTGCCCATGATCGGGGCTCCCTTCAGTTGCTCGGGCCGCGCAGGCTCTCGATTTCGTGCGTGAGGCCGAGCGCGCCGTCGGTGACGATCCGCTCGACATTGGCGAGCCGGTCCTTGATCGAGCCAAGCTCGGCGCGCAGCTGGGCATTTTCCTGACTGAGCAGGCGGACGCGCTCGACCGTCTCGTCGCTCCGCTGCGGATAGACCGACCGGCCCCAGCTGTTTTCCAGCGGATAGCCGTTGCGGACCCGCAGCCAGGTGGTGAACATCAAGCTGCTGATGCCCATGAAGCCAAGGAGCAGACCGCCCCCGATGATCCATGGCAGATTGGGAATGATGGTATTGGCGGCGAGTTGATGGTCCATATGTACGTCTCCCTGTTTCCGATCGCTGCGATGGTCAGCGCAGCGCCTCGATGGCGCGCGCGGTGCGTTCGGCCGGATCGGTCGCGATCCGCTCGAGCACGGCGATCCGCGCCTCCAGCCGCCCGACCTGATCCCTGAGCCGGCCGGCCTCGTCGGCCAGCAGCGCGATCCGGCGCGCGGTGTCCGGATCATCCCGGTGGGTGATGCCGCCCGCGCCATCCTCCAGCGGATAGCCATGGCGCGCGCGCACCCAGTTATTGGCGACGAAGGCCAGCGGACTGAGCGCCAGCGCCGTCAGCGGTATCATCAGTCCCATATCCATATCGTCGTCTCTCCCGATCGGCGCCGGCTCAGCGCAGCTTGTCGATTTCATCCGCCAGACGCGTGTTGCGACTGGTGTAGAAGGTCTCGATATCCGCCAGGCGGCGGTCGATATCGCGGAACTTGCTGCGCACTTCCCGCGTCGAGCGCGCCGGGTTGGTGCGCACGCCCTGCCAGAATTTGGCATCCTCCTCGGTATCGTAGAGGCCGTTCGGCTTCGGCTGCGCCATGAAGGCGACGAGGAAATAGGCGACCAGCGACCAGGGAAAGGCGCCCATGAGGGTGATCAGGATCGCCCCGATGCGGACCCACATGACGTCAAAGCCGGTATAATCGGCGAAGCCCGAGCAGACGCCCATCCATTTGCCGTTCTGCTTGTCGAGATAATATTTCGTGCGACGGGCGGCCATCTCAGTTCCTCCTCTCAAAATCATAATCCGCGCCCAGCGACCTGCGCGCCGGGCGAAAATCCGGGTTATCGACCGCGACGATCCGCTCGATGGTGGCGAGCCGCTCCTCCAGCCGCCGCGCCGTGTCGAACATCTGGTCGAGCAGCTTCTCATCCTCGTCGGTGATCCGGGGCGCCTGCTTCCACTTGGTGACATAGTGGAAGATCAGCCACGGCATGCCGATGAACAACATGCCGCAAATGATGATGGGGGCGAAAAAATGCTCCATCGCCTAGTCCTTCTTCGCCTGCGCCGCCTTCAATGCGGCAAGCTCCGCCTCGACCCTGTCATTGGTCTGGAGCGCCGCGATTTCCTGCTCCAGCGTGGGCGGCTGGGCCGCCAGCGCCATCGCATCGGCATGGCCTTCCGCCATGTCCACGCGGCGCTCCAGCAACTCGAAGCGGGCAAAGGCATCCTGCACCTTCTCGCCGGCATACATTTCACGGGCGCGCAGGCGATTTTGCGCGCTTTCCATGCGCGTGACCAGACTATTCTGGCGGGCGCGCGCCTCGCGCAGCTTGGCCTGCAGCTTGCCGATATCCTCTTCCGACGCGTGCAGCGCCTCATCGAGAACGGCCATCTGCTCCTTGAGCTGACGGGCCATGTCGGCGGCCTTCTGCTTCTCGACCAGCGCCGCCTTCGCCAGATCCTCCCGATCCCTGGAGAGCGCCAGCGCGGCCTTGTCCGTCCAGCTGGCCTGCAATCCGTCGAGCTTGATGATGTGGCGGCGGATCTCCTTCTGGTCCGCGATGGTGCGGGCCGCCGAGGCGCGCACCTCGACCAGCGTTTCCTCCATTTCGAGGATGATCATGCGGATCATCTTGGCCGGGTCCTCGGCGCGATCCAGCAGATCGGTCACGTTGGCGGCGATGATGTCGCGGGTGCGGGAGAAAATACCCATCGGTCGAATACTCCGGTCGGTGTTCAAAAGGCCGGGGCGGGTGAGGGAACCCCGCCCCGGCAACGAGGCAAGCCGTCAAGCAAGGGTGTTTGCCGACTCACCGGATGGATAGCCCATTGTCGCCATGGTCTGGCTGGACGCCGGACCGGTATAGCCGGGCCCGATCGCGCCCAGCACGGCGATGGTGCTGAACAGAAGGGTCAGCATGACCGCCGACAGGCGGCGGCTCATCTTGTGGGTGAAGTGCATCATTGCCGTCTTCCTGATCCCTGACCTGCAATCACAACCCGCCTGGCGGCGGATTGCCCCATGCCAAGCATCATGCGTGCCAATTCTGGAAAATGGCGGAATATCGGGCAGGCCGGGCCAGGGCACGAGCCAGCGGCCGGACAGATATTGCCAATCATTGGTGAAATTCGCTATTGTTGCGGATGTGGAGAAAGTGACTCATTTCGTCGGCCAGTCGCTCGCCTTCCTGGATGCCGTCGAGCAGGCCGGGCGCGCAGCGGAGCTGATCCGCCCGGTGCTGGTGGTGGGCGAGCGCGGCACCGGCAAGGAGCTGATCGCCGAGCGCATCCACCGCCTCTCGCCACGCTGGAGCGGGCCGCTCATCAGCATGAACTGCGCCGCCCTGCCCGAGACGCTGATCGAGGCCGAATTGTTCGGTCATGAGGCCGGCGCCTTCACCGGGGCCGTGCGCGCGCGGGCCGGCCGGTTCGAGGAGGCCGATGGCGGCACGCTGTTTCTCGATGAGCTGAGCACGCTGTCCCTCGCCGCGCAGGAGCGGCTTCTGCGCGCGGTCGAATATGGCGAGGTGACCCGCATCGGCAGCTCCCGCCCGATCAATATCGACGTGCGCATCGTCGCGGCGACCAACGAGCATCTGCCCGACGCGGTGACGGCCGGGCGGTTCCGGCCGGACCTGCTCGACCGGCTTTCCTTCGAGGTGATCACCCTGCCGCCGCTGCGCGGGCGCGAGGGCGATGTCGCCGTGCTGGCCGAGCATTTCGGCCGGCGGATGGCGAGCGAATGCGGCTGGCCAAGCTGGCCGGGCTTCGCCGCCCCGGCGCTGGCCGAGCTGGCCGCCCACCCCTGGCCGGGCAATGTCCGCGAACTGCGCAATGTGGTCGAGCGCGCCATTTATCGCTGGGCCGACGCCAGCCAGCCCGTGGGCGCCACCCAGCTCGATCCGTTCGCCTCGCCCTGGCAGCCGCGCGCCGCCCCGGCGCCGGGCGACAGCGCGGCCGCCGCCCCCGCGCCCGGACCGTCCAGCGCAGCCATGCCGCCGGTGGCGCTGGACGAGATTGGCGATTTTCGCGCCGCGGTGGATGCGCATGAGGCCGCGATCCTCCGCCGGGCGCTCACCCGGCACCGCTTCAACCAGCGCGCGACCGCCAAGGCACTGGGGCTGACCTATGACCAGTTGCGCCACTGCCTGCGCAAACATGGCTTGCCATGACGGCGCAAGTCGGGCGATCATGGACTGGCGACGGGATGGCCCTTTTGCAAATCAATCGCAATAACTGCAAAGCTCAGCCATAGATCAATTGCGGTCATTCCCAAATTTATCTCACTGCGGTCCGGGCGAGATGGCTGGCATATGCTATAGCGTCTTGTCATCGCCCACAGCGTCATTGAACGATTCGCGGCTTCGCCCGTTTCGTCCTCCGAACAACAGCCTCAACAGGAAGGAACCACTCCATGGCTTTCACTCTGCCCGATCTGCCCTATGCCAAGACCGCGTTTGGCGGGGACATGTCCGCCGAGACATTCGACTATCATCACGGCAAGCATCACAATGCCTATGTGGTGAAGGCCAATGAGCTGGTCGCCGCCGATACCGCGCTGCAGGGCAAGTCGCTGCTCGAACTGGTCCAGCTGAGCAAGGGCGGTGCCAACCCCGGCCTGTTCAATCAGGTTGGCCAGATCTGGAACCACAGCTTCTTCTGGCTCGGCCTCTCGCCCGAGACGCAGGAGCCGAGCGGCAAGCTGGCCGAGCTGATCAACGAGGGCTTCGGCTCCACCGCCGGGCTGATCGAGAAGCTGAAGGCCGCGGCCGTCGGCCATTTCGGCAGCGGCTGGGCGGCGCTCAACCTCAAGGACGGCAAGCTGGAAGTGACCAGCTACCATGACGCCGACACGCCGGTCGCCCATGGCGCGACGCCGCTGTTCATCTTCGATGTGTGGGAGCATGCCTATTATATCGATTATCGCAACGCGCGCCCCGGCTATGCCGACACCATCCTGAACAAGCATGTGAACTGGGCCTTCGTCGCCGAGAATCTCGACGGCAAGGGCGCCGCACGCGCCGACCAGAAGGGCTGACCGGCCCGCAACCGGATCTTGGCGAAGAAAAATGGAAAAGGGCCGGCGCACGCTGGCCCTTTTTTTCATGCCCGGTCAGGCGATGCGGCCCGCTGACGGCCGCCCGACGCCGGACGGCCCCCATTCTGCACCCGACCAATCCGGCCCTGCCTCTTCCCGATCACGTGCCCGGTGGCAACCGCCCCCGCCCGGCGTCGGCAGCCTGTGCGCGCGCTAGCCGATCCTCGTCGCCACGCTTGCCGACCGCGCGCGCCACCCTATCTTTGCGCCATGGCAGACACCGGCCCTCCCGTGACAGAACGGCCCCTGACCGCCGCGGAGCGGGCGCTGGCGCAGGGCATGTTCGGCACCGCGATCGACCTCGACCCGGTGCGCATCCGGCGGCGCAAATGGTGGCCGCTCCAGCCGCGCGGAACCGTGATGGCCCCGCGCGGGCACCTGTATTTCCACCCGGACAGCCCTTGCTACTGCCCCTGTTTCGGCGCCGATGGCGCGGCCGGGCAAGGCCTGTTCCTGCACGAACTGACCCATGTGTGGCAGCACCAGTCCGGCCTCAACCTGCTGCTGCGCCGCCACCCCTTCTGCCGCTATGATTATGCCTTCCGCCCGGGCCGGCCATTCGCCCGCTATGGCATCGAGCAGCAGGCGGAAATCGTCCGCCATGTGTTCCTGATGCGGCGGGGCTACGCGCTGCCGGGCAAGCCGCCGCTGGCCGCGCTGGAGGCGATCCTGCCCTTCCCGCCGCCGGCGACGCGCGCCTAGACCTCCTGCGGATCGTCGATCTGCGACAGGCTGTGATAGCCGCCCCGATAGAAGATCAGCGGCTGCCCCTCGCTGCGCCGCGCCATGGCGCGCACGGCCCCGACGACCAGCAGATGGTCGCCAATGTCGATCACCCGCTCGACATCGCAGTCGATCCACGCCAGCGCATCATCGAGCAGCGGCAGCCCGGCCGGGCTTTTGCCATGCGTCATGCCCTCGAACTTGTCGTCATGCCGCGAGGCGAAGCGGCGGCAGGCATCGAGCTGCTCGCTGCCGAGGATGTTGACGCAGAATTTCCCGATCCGGGCGATCTCCGCCCAGCTGCGCGAGCGCTTGTCCGGCAGAAACCCGACCAGCGGCGGGTCCAGCGAGATGGAGGTGAAAGACCCCACCGCCAGTCCCCAGCGCCGGCCATCTTCAGCTTGCGAGGTGACAACACATACACCAGTCGGATAAGCACCCAGAACATCTCGAAAATGCAGCGGATCGATCAAAATTCTGATGCCTTTCTCAATCTTGTTCCAGCGCCCTCGGCAGGACCGGGGCCCGGCCCTTGCGACACACCCGCCCGGCCGGATTCGCACGCCGCGCCATGGTTACGATGGCCGCCCACGACTGGGTAGCGCGAAATTGAGTAGCATACGAACAATATCGCGCAATATTGTGTTCAGAACTTGACTTTGTCCACTAATCGGTTTGAATCCGACATCATCTTCTTGCTGCCTCATTCGCAGGTTACCCCTTGCATCATCAAAATAGACGGAACCCCGACATGAGATTGATCGGCCCTGCTGCCTTGTTGACGGCCCTGTTTCTGGCGGGGTGCGGCGCGCAGAGCGACGGGGGCGGACGCGCGGCGGCCGGCGACGGCCCGACGCAGGTCGGCTATGTCGTCCTCCAGGCGCAGGACGTGCCGCTCGTCACCGAGCTGGCCGGGCGCACCAGCGCCTATCGCGCCTCGGATGTGCGGCCACAGATTTCCGGCGTGATCCGACGGCGGCTGTTCACCGAGGGCGCGATCGTCCGCGCCGGGCAGCCGCTCTATGAGATCGACCCGCTGCCCTATCGCGCGGCCGCGGCCGAGGCGGAGGCCAATCTCGCCAGCGCCATCGCCAGTGCGACCGCCGCGCGCGCGACCGCCGATCGCTACAAGCCGCTCGTCGCGATCGAGGCGATCAGCCAGCAGGACTACACCAATGCCGTGGGCGCCGCGCAGCAGGCCGAAGCCGCCGTGGCGCAGCGCCGCGCCGCGCGCGAAACGGCGCGGATCAACCTGGGCTACACCAATGTGCCGGCGCCGATCACCGGGCGCATCGGCCGCTCGGCGGTGACCGTGGGCGCGCTGGTGACGGCCAACCAGGCCGATGCCCTCGCGCAGATCAATCAGCTCGACCCGATCTATGTGGACATCCAGCAAAGCGCTTCCGAGCTGCTGGCGCTGCGCAAGCTGCTGGCCCGTGGCGGCGCCGCGCCGACCTCGGCCGATGTGCGCCTGCTGCTGGACGATGGCAGCGAATATGATTCGATCGGCCGGGTCCAGTTCGCCGAGACCATGGTGGACGAGGCGACCGGCACGGTGACGCTGCGCGCCGAGTTCGCCAACCCGCAAGGCTGGCTGCTGCCCGGCATGTTCGTGCGCGCCCGCTTCACGCAGGCGCTGGACCGCGGCGCCTATCTGGTGCCGCAGGCCGCCGTCACCCGCGACGAGACCGGCGAGGCCCTGCTCTATGTCGTCGGCAAGGACGACAAGGCGGACCAGCGCAAGATCGTCGCCCCGCGCACGCAGGGGGAATATTGGGTCGTGACCAGCGGCGTCCAGCCGGGCGACCGCATCATCACGCAGGGCACCGGCCGCCTGCGCCCCGGCGCCGCGATCAAGCCCGTGCCGGCCGACACCCCCCAGCCGGTCGTCCCTCCGGGGCGCGGCCCGGCCGGCACGGCGGCGCGCTGAGCCATGTTGTCCCGCATCTTCATCGACCGGCCGATCCTGGCCTGGGTGCTCGCCACCATCGTGATGCTGGGCGGCATCGGCGCCATCTTCGCGCTGCCGATCGCCCAATATCCCGACATCGCCCCGCCGCAGGTCAGCATCAACGCCAATTATCCCGGCGCATCGGCCGAGGCCGTGCAGAACAGCGTGACGCAGGTCATCGAGCAATCGCTCAACGGCATTGACGGGCTGCTCTATTTCTCCTCCTCGTCCAACTCGCGCGGCGGAGCGAACATCACCGTCACCTTCGACAAGGGCACCGACCCGGACGTGGCGCAGGTGCAGGTGCAGAACCAGCTCCAGCAGGTCGTCCCGCGCCTGCCGCAGCAAGTGCAGCAGCAGGGCCTGCGGGTGCGCAAGTCCAACCCGGACCAGCTGCTGCTCATCGGCGTCTATGACTCGTCGAACCGGATGACGCCGCAGCAGGTGTCGGACTATCTCTCCTCCACCATTCAGGACCCGCTCAGCCGCATCGAGGGCGTGGGCGACGTCAATGTGTTCGGCGCGCCCAATGCCATGCGCATCTGGCTCAACCCGGACCAGCTGGCGAGCTACCAGCTCATGCCGGGCGATGTGATCGCCGCCATCCAGGCGCAGAATACCGAGATTTCGGCCGGCCAGCTCGGCGCCGAACCGACCACGCCGGACCAGTATCTCAACGTCGCCGTGACCGCCCAGTCGCGCCTGCAGACGCCGGAACAGTTCCGCAGGATCGTGGTGAAAACGCTGCCCAGCGGCGCGACCGTGTCCCTCGCCGACGTGGCCCGCGTGGAACTGGGCGCCGACAGCTACAACGCCACCATCCACGTCAACGGCTATCCCGGCGCCGGCCTGTCCTTCATGCTCGCGCCCAATGCCGATGCGCTGACCACCGCGACGCTCATCAAGGAGCGGGTGGTGCAAATGGCCAAGGATTTCCCGCCCGGCTTCCAATATGGCTTCGCGCAGGACACCACGGCGTTCATCAAGCTCTCCATCTCCGAAGTGACCAAGACGCTGATCGAGGCGATCATCCTCGTCGTCCTCGTCATGTACCTGTTCCTGCAGAACTGGCGGGCGACGCTGATCCCGACCATCGCCGTGCCGGTGGTGCTGCTGGGCACATTCGGCGTGCTCTATATCTTCGGCTTCTCGATCAACACGCTGACCCTGTTCGGCCTTGTGCTGTCGATCGGCCTGCTGGTCGACGATGCCATTGTCGTCGTCGAGAATGTCGAGCGGCTGATGGCGGAAAACCCCGGCATGAGCGCGCGCGAAGCCACCCTCGAATCGATGCGCGAGATCACCATGGCGCTGATCGCCATCGCGCTGGTGCTTTCCGCCGTGTTCCTGCCGATGGCGTTTTTCGGCGGCTCCACCGGCGTCATCTACCGCCAGTTCGCCATCACCATCGTCTCGGCCATGGTGCTCTCGGTGTTCGTCGCCATCGTGCTCTCACCGGCGCTGACCACCAATCTGCTCAAGCCGCACCTCACGGCCGAAGAGCGCGAAAGCCGCCGGGCGAGCTGGGTCGAGCGGCGCTTCCCCGGCTTCCATGGCTGGGCGAGCCGCACGCGCGCGAGCCTCAATCGCCGCTCCGCCAACGGCACCGCCCATTATCTCCTGGCGGTCCGCAAAATGGTCGATCATCGCGGCCGCGCGCTGCTTGGCTATGGCCTGATCGTCATCCTGCTCGTCGTGATGTTCCAGCGCCTGCCGACCGGATTCCTGCCCAATGAGGACCAGGGCACCGGCTCGGTCCAGTTCCAGCTTCCGACCGGCGCCTCGATCAACCGCACACGGGAGGTGCAGAAGGCGGTCGAGGATTATTTCAATACCTATGAAGGCCACAATATCCAGACGCTCTTCACCATCGCCGGCGGCGGCGGCGGGGGCGGCGGAACGGGCCAGAATCAGGGCCGCGGCTTCATGCTGCTGGTGCCGTGGGACGAACGGCCGGGCAAGGACAATACCGCCGAGGCGATCACCCGCCGCGCGAGCGGTGCGCTCTCCAACCTGCGCGACGCCGAAGTCTATGCCGTGGTGCCGCCCTCGATCCGCGGGCTGGGCCAGTCCACCGGCTTCGAGGTGCAGTTGCTCAACTCCGGCAATCTTTCGCCCGAGGACTTCGAGGCGGCGAAAAACCAGCTCGCCGCCGCCGCCCGCGCCGACCCGGAGCTGGCCGCCATCCGCGTGACCGAAATGGCTGCGCCCAGTTCGCTGCAGGTCGACATCGACCATCAGAAGCTCGCGGCGCTGGGGCTCAACCAGAGCGACGTCAACACCACCCTGGCGGCGGCCTGGGGCGGCCGCTATGTGAACGACTTTGTCGATGCCGGCCGGGTCAAGCGCGTCTATGTGCAGGGCGATGCCGAATATCGCGCCAAGCCGGAAAATCTCTCCGAATGGCATGTGCGCGGCAGGAATGGCGAAATGACGCCCTTCTCCTCCTTCGCGACGGTCGGCTGGTCGGTCGCGCCATCCAGCCTCTCGCGCTTCTCCGGCATTCCGTCTTACCAGATCCTCGGGCAAGCCGCGCCCGGCTACAGCTCGGGCGAGGCGATGCGGCGCATGGATTTCCATGCCGCCCAGCTACGCGGCGTCACGCTGGCCTATTCGGGCCTCTCCTATCAGGAGCGGCTCTCCGCCGGGCAGGCGCCGATGCTCTATGCGCTGTCGCTGCTCGTCGTCTTCCTGTTCCTCGCCGCCTTGTATGAGAGCTGGAGCATCCCCATCGCCGTGCTGCTGATCGTGCCGCTGGGCCTGATCGGCGCCGTGGTGGCGGTGACGCTGCGCGGCCTCACCAACGATATCTTCCTCCAGATCGGGCTGCTCACCACCATGGGACTGGCCGCCAAGAATGCGATTTTGATGATCGAGTTTGCCGAACAGGCCGAGAAACGCGGCATGCGAATCATCGAGGCGGCGGTGGAAGGCGCGCGGCTGCGGCTGCGGCCGATCCTGATGACCTCGCTCGCCTTCGTGTTCGGCGTGATGCCGCTCGCGCTCTCCACCGGCGCCGGCGCCAATGGCCGCGTCGCCATCGGCACCGCCGTGGTCGGCGGGATGATCACAGCCACGGTGCTGGCGATCTTCTTCATTCCGCTCTTCTTCGTGCTGGTGCGCCGCACCACGCGGGACGTGCTGCGCAAGCTGAGCGAGCGCATCCTCGCCCGTCGCGCCCAGCCGGAGGCGAACTGATGGCGCGCGCGGCCTGCCTCGGCGCCCCGCTCGCCCTCGCGCTGCTGCTCGGCGGCTGCACGATGGCGCCCACCTATGAGCGCGCGGCCGCGCCCGTGCCGGCGAGCTGGCCGGCCGGGGACGCCTATGCCCCCCCGGCCGATCTCGCCGGCCTGCCCAGCGCCAGCTATCGCGACCTTTTTCAGGACGACCGCCTCCAGCGCCTGATCGCACTGGCGCTCGACAATAATCGCGACCTGCGGCAGGCAGCGGCCAATATCGAACGCGCGCGCGCGCAGGCCCGCATCCAGCGCGCCCAGCTTTTCCCGCAGATCAATGCCGGCGCCGATACCAGCCGCCGCTCGACCGACGGCGCGCCCGCAACCAGCAGCGCCTCGGCCGATCTGTCGATCAGCGCCTATGAGCTGGACCTGTTCGGCCGGCTGCAATCCCTGTCGGATGCGGCGCGCAACAGCTATCTCGCCACCCGGGCCGACGCGCAGGCGATCCGGCTCGCGCTGATCGGCGACATCACCAATGCCTGGCTCGCCTATGCCGCCGACAGCAGCCTGCGCGCGCTCAGCGTCTCGACGGTGGACATCGCCCAGCAAAGCGTCGACCTGACACGGGCGCGACTGGCCGGCGGCATCGCCCCGCGCACCGATGTGCGGCAGGCCGAGACGATCCTCGCCACCGCCCGGTCGGACCTGGCCCGCGCCATCACGGCGCAGGCGCAGGATCGCAACCTGCTGGACCTGCTCGTCGGCGCGCCGGTCGATGCCGCGCTGCTCCCCGGCACCATCGAGGAAGCCGGGCCGACGATCAGCGCGCCAGCTACCACGCTCAGCAGCGATGTGCTGCTACGCCGGCCGGACATCATGGCCGCCGAATATGATCTGCGCGCCGCCAATGCCCAGATCGGCGCGGCGCGCGCGGCGCTGTTCCCGCGCATCACGCTGGGCGCCCTGTTCGGCCTTGTCGGCACATCGATCGAGGGCCTGTTCGGCGATGCCGGCGCGGATGTGCGCCAGGGCAGCGCCGGCGTCACCTGGCCGATCTTCCAGGCCGGCGCGGCGCGGGCCGGGGTGGACGCCAGCAAGGCCCAGCGCGACGCCCTGCTCGCCGCCTATGAAAAGGCCATCCAGACCGGCTATCGCGAAGTGGCCGACGCCCTCGCCCGGCGCGGCACGATCGACGACCAGCTTGGCGCGGACCGGCTGCGCGTGACCGCGAGCGAGGATGTCTACCGCCTTTCCGACGCGCGCTATCGCGGCGGTGTCGACAGCTTCCTGCAATCCCTCGACGCCCAGCGCAGCCTCTATGCCGCGCAGCGCAATCTGGTGGCCAGCGAACTGGAAGCGGCACGCAACCGGGTCACGCTCTACCGCGCGCTGGGCGGAGAGGATGCGACAGGCCCGACCGACCCGGTCAGCTAGGGCGGATCGCCATGCCGCCCTGACGGCCTGCCAATGGCATCTTGCCGTACGCCCGGTGCTCACGGGCCGTTCGCCCGCTGCACGCCGGGTCACGGAAACCCAGCATTGTCGGCCCGTCATCTTCTAACTGGCGACCGGCCCTGGCCCCATGCTTCATCGCGGAAGCCGTCCCCCGGCGCCCGCTCAGCTCAGGCGTTCGATATCCTCATGGCTCAGGCCGCCCGGGATGATCATCAGCGGGCAAGGCAGGCTGCCGGCGTCATGCCCGGCGAAATAGGCGACGAGCGGCCCCGGCGATCCCTTGGGCACCGCCCCCAGCACCAGCGCGGCGATCGGCTCGCCGGAGGTCAGCATCTCCTTCACCGAGGCGATGGGGTCGCCGATCTTCACGGTAATCTCCGGCTGGATGCCGGCCTCGGCCATCAGCGTGCCGGCCGCGCTCATGGCGAGCGCCTCGGCGCGGGCGCGGGCCTCCTCCTCCATCGTCGCCTGCACGGAGCCCCATTGCACGAACTGCGCCTTGGGCACGAGCGCCAGCATATGCACCCCGCCGCCGGTCCGCGCGGCGCGCCTCGCGGCGAAGAACAGGGCGGATTCCGCCTCCATGCTCTCATCCACCACAACCAGATAGATTCGCCTCATCGCGCGGCTCCCAATATATCCTCTCCCGGCCGGCCGATCGCACGCGCTGCCGGGTCGATCCCGCCACCGAACCGCCCGACGGGGCCGAAACTCGCAACTAGGTGGTGGATTTTCCGCCCCGATGCAAGCGATGGCCTTGACCCCGCGCGGCAAAGTGTGAAGGTGGCCACCGATTGTCCACCCCGCAAAAGCAGGAAGTTCGGCCACAATGGCGATCAATATCCAGATGCCCGCCCTCTCCCCCACCATGGAAGAAGGCACGCTTTCCAAATGGCTGGTCAAGGAGGGCGACACGGTCAAATCCGGCGACGTGATGGCCGAAATCGAGACTGACAAGGCCACCATGGAATTCGAGGCGGTGGATGAAGGGATCATCGGCAAGATCCTCGTTCCCGAGGGCGCCGATGGCGTGAAGGTCGGCACCGTGATCGCCGTGCTGGTGGACGAGGGCGAGGTTGTGCCCGCCGACGCCGCCGCGCCGGCGCCCAAGGCGGCCGCACCGGCCGCGGCTGCCGCCTCCGCCCCCGCGCCAGCCGCGCCCCAGCCGGCTGCCGCCAGCGCGGCGACGCCCGCGCCGACCGCTGCTGGCGATCGCGTGAAGGCCAGCCCGCTGGCGCGCCGCATCGCCGCGCAGACCAATGTCGACCTGACCGGCCTGGCCGGCAGCGGCCCCAATGGCCGCATCGTCAAGGCCGATGTCGAGGGTGCCAGGCCCGGCGTGGCCGCGGCGCAGCCGGCCGCCGCCAGTGCCGCCCCGGTCGCCGCCCCGGCCCCGGCGCCCGTCGCAGCGCAGGATTTCGGCATTCCGCACACGGTCGAGAAGCTCTCGAACATGCGCAAGACGATCGCGCGCCGCCTCACCGAATCGAAGCAGCAGGTGCCGCATATCTACCTCACGGTGGATATCCGCCTCGACGCGCTGCTCAAGCTGCGCGGCGAGCTGAACGCCGCGCTGGAGCCGAGCGGCGTCAAGATTTCCGTCAACGACATGCTGATCAAGGCGCTGGCCAAGGCGCTGCTCGCCGTGCCCAAGTGCAATGTGCAGTTTGCCGGCGACCAGCTGCTGTCGTTCAGCCGCGCGGATATTTCCGTCGCCGTGTCGATCGCCGGCGGGTTGATCACCCCGATCATCGTCGATGCCGGCAGCAAGGCGATCAGCGCCATCTCCACCGAGATGAAGGACCTGGCCACCCGCGCCAAGGACGGCAAGCTCGCCCCGCACGAGTTTCAGGGCGGCACGGCCAGCATCTCCAACATGGGCATGATGGGCATCAAGGAATTCGCGGCCGTCATCAACCCGCCCCAGGCGATGATCATGGCGATCGGCGCGGGCGAGAAGCGGCCCTATATCGTCGATGACGCGCTCGGCGTCGCCACGGTGATGTCCGCCACCGGCAGCTTTGACCACCGCGCGATCGACGGCGCCGATGGCGCGCAGCTGATGAAGGTCTTCAAGCAGCTGGTGGAGGCGCCGCTGAGTCTGGTCGCCTGATGAGCGACGCTCCGGCCCCGGCCCGGCTGTCCTTCAAGACCTTGTTCGGGCTGGCGTGTCTGACGGCGTTTCTGGCGAGCCTCGCCGGGCCGGGCCTGTTCGTGGCGGGCGCGGCGCTGGTGGAGAGCGGGACGGGAGGGAGCGGCATGGCCGGCCTCCTTCCCTTCGCGCTCATCGCCTTTCTCTTCACCTTTCCGATCGGGCTTGCCGTGCTGCTGCTCGTCGGCCCGCTCGCGGCGCGGCGCAAGCCGGCCTTCATCCGCGACCATCGCGGAGCGGCCGCGCTGATCGGCCTGGTGGCCGGCGCGGCCCTGGGGATGGCGACGGCCCTGCTGCTGTTTGGCGGCAACGGCCTGCTGGCGGCCTCCGGCGCGCTCTCCGGCGCCTGCTATGGGGCGATCTGGATGTGGCTCTGCGCGTGGCAGCTCGATGGCGAGGTGCCGCATGGCTGACGATGACTGCATGCCCACGGCCGCCCCGACGATTCGTGTCAGCACCATGCCGGCCGATGCCAACAGCTATGGCGATATTTTCGGCGGCTGGCTGATGGGGCAGATGGATATGGCGGCCGGGCTCGTTGCCGCGCGGCACAGCGCCGGGCGGGCGGTGACCATCGCCGTGGAGGGCATGAAGTTCCTGCGCCCGGTGTTCGTGGGGGACGAGGTCTCCGTCTTCGCCACATTGGTCGGCATCGGCACCACCTCCATGACCATCGATGTCGAGACATGGCGGCGCGACCGCCATGGCACCGCGTGCGACAAGGTGACGCAGGCGCGCTTCGTCTTCGTCGCCATCGACGAGGCCCGGCGGCCGCGCAAGGTGGCGGCGCTGGAGCAGGGAGCATGAGGATCGCCGTCGCCCTCTGGCTGCTGACCGTGCTGCTCGCGGGCGCCTTTCTGCTCGGGCACAAGACCGGCACGCCGTCGCGCGCATCGGCCGGGAAGAAGGCCGCGATGCAGGCGCCGCCGAAAGCCCCGCCTGCCGCGACGCCCCGGTCCGTCCGCATCGGCGGCACGGACGATGGGGCCGCCTGCGCCGGGGCGGCGCCGGATGCGCACGCGCTGGCCATCGACCGCCTGACACCGGGCGCACAGGCCTCTCTGTGCGCGCAGGCGCGGGATGTCGCCTGGCTCGGTATCGTTTATAGGGACGGTGGCACGCTGAGCGACGCCTGCGGCGTTTCCGGTCCCGTTTCAACACAACAGGCCTATGCCGGCGCTTGCCGCGCGGGATGGGTTCCACGCCAATCTGTCCAGCCCGTGGCTGGCTGAATCGATCAGGGAAAGCATAATGGCTGATAGTTACGATCTCGTCGTTCTCGGTTCCGGGCCCGGCGGCTATGTCGCGGCGATCCGCGGCGCACAGCTCGGCCTCAAGGTCGCCATCGTCGAGCGCGAACTGCTCGGCGGCATCTGCCTCAACTGGGGCTGCATCCCGACCAAGGCGCTGCTGCGCTCGGCCGAGATTTTCCATTATATGCAGAATGCCAAGGATTATGGGCTGGCGGCCGAGAAGATCACCGCCGACCTTGCCGCCGTGGTGAAGCGCTCGCGCGGCGTCGCCAAGCAGCTGAATGCCGGCGTCACCCATCTGATGAAGAAGAACAAGATCGCCGTGCATCTGGGCACCGGCACGCTGACCGGCGCGAACAGCCTCTCGGTGACGGACAAGGACGGCAAGGCGACCACGCTGAGCGCCAAGCACATCATCGTCGCCACCGGCGCGCGGGCGCGCGACCTGCCCTTTGCCCCGGCCGACGGCAAGCGCATCTGGACCTATCGCCACGCGCTGACCCCGGCCGAGATGCCGGGCAAGCTGCTGGTCATCGGCTCGGGCGCGATCGGCATCGAATTCGCCAGCTTCTACCGCGACCTGGGCGCGGAGGTGACCGTGGTCGAGATGATGGACCGCATCGTCCCGGTCGAGGATGCCGATGTCTCCGCCTTCCTCGAAAAGGCGCTGGTCAAGCAGGGCATGACCATCCAGACCGGCGCCGCGCTGGAGAGCCTGAAGGCGACCGACACCGGCGTGACGGCGACCATCAAGGGCAAGGACGGCAAGAGCGTCACCGGTGAGTATAGCCACTGCATCGTCGCTATCGGCATCGTCCCCAATACCGAGAATATCGGCCTGGAAGCGCTCGGCGTCGCCACCGAGCGCGGCCACATCAAGACCGATCCGATGTGCCGCACCAATGTGCCCGGCCTGTGGGCGATCGGCGACGTCACCGCGCCGCCATGGCTCGCGCACAAGGCCAGCCATGAGGGCGTGATCGCCGCCGAGGCGATCGCGCAGGCGCTGGGCAACAAGGATGTGCACCCGCACGCCATGGACCCACGCAACATCCCGGGCTGCACCTATTGCCACCCGCAGATCGCGTCGGTCGGCCTGACCGAGGCCAAGGCGAAGGACGCCGGCTACACCGTCAAGGTCGGCAATTTCCCCTTCGTCGGCAACGGCAAGGCGATTGCGCTGGGCGAAGCGGAAGGCTTCGTGAAGACCGTGTTCGACGCCAAGACCGGCGAGCTGCTCGGCGCGCATATGATCGGCGCCGAAGTCACCGAGCTGATCCAGGGCTATACGGTGGGCAAGACCGCCGAGCTGGTCGAGCAGGATTTCATGCAGACCGTCTTCGCGCACCCGACCCTCTCGGAGATGATGCATGAAAGCGTCCTTTCCGCTTATGGCCGCGCGATCCATTTCTGATCCGGACCGGGCGGGCGCGCTGCTGGCGCGCCTGACCGCCCCCCGCCGGCGCGCGCTGGCGCTGCTGCTCGCCGCGCTCGTCGGCATGATCGGGCTGGCGCAATCCGCCGGCCTGCTCGCCCCGGCCGATCGGCTGGGGATGACGATCGTCGCGCATCTGCGCTGGGTGCCCGGCGCGGAGTGGGTCACCACCGTCGCGCAATGGCTGGACAGGGTGGGCGAACCCGGCGCACGCCTCGGCGTCGCCTTCGTGATCGCCCTGTTTCTCGCGCGGGCGAGCCGGCCGCATGCGGTGATCTGGCTGATCGTCGCCAGCGGCACCGTGATGCTTCTCAATCCACTGGTGAAATGGCTGTTCATGGCGCCACGGCCGGACATGATCGAGCATCTGGTCATCGCCAGCGGCCACAGCTTTCCGAGCGGCCATGCCGCCGGCGCCATGGCACTGGGCGGCGCGGTGGCCCTGCTCAGCGGCTCGCGAGCAGTGCAGCTGGTCTGCGCGGCGCTGATCGCCGCGACCGGGCTCAGCCGCGTCTGGCTCGGCGTGCACTGGCCCAGCGACGTGATCGGCGGCTGGGCGGAAGGCGCGGCCTGGCTCCTTCTCATGAGCCTCTGGCTGCCCGAACAACGCCCCCGCCAGAACCGGCTCGACTCACCGGAACGCGGCGGGCGCCCGCGCGATCCGGCACCACGGCGCCGGCACGACGTCGATCCGCGAGCCTAGCCCAGAATCATCTTGAAGCCAGTGGCTCCCAGCACCACGGCCAGGATCGTGCGCAGCAGCACCGGCGGCAGGCGCGTTGCCAGCAACGACCCGATGATGATGCCGGGAATCGACCCGACCAGCAACATGCCGAGCAGGCGGAAATCCACATTGCCCATGATGAGATGGCCCATGCCGGCGACGATGGTGAGCGGAATGGCATGCACGATATCCGTGCCGACCAGCCGGCTGCCGGTCATCCGCAGCGGATAGAGCGCCATCAGCATCACCGCGCCCAGCGCGCCGGCGCCGATCGAGGTGAGCGTCACCATCACGCCCAACAGGACGCCGCAGAACACCGTCAGCGCCGGCTGATGCCGGCGGCACAGCCCCGCATGCCGCGGGCCGAGACTCAGCACGGTCTTCTGCACCCGGTTCCAGCTGAACATCGCGCCCGCCGTCACCAGCAGGATCACCCCGAGCGCGGTGATGATGAGGCCGTGCTTGATCTGGCCCGAATCGATGTGAAACAGGATGACGCTCGTCAGGATGCTGGCCGGAACGCTGCCGAGCGCCAGTCGCTTCACCACGCGCCAGTCCGGCTCGCCCACGCTCTGGTGGACGGCGCCGCCGACCATCTTGGTAATGGCGGCGAACCACAGATCGGTGCCGACCGCCGTTGCCGGAACCACGCCCAGCATCATGATGAGAATCGGCGCCATGAGCGAACCGCCGCCGACACCGGTCAACCCCACCAACGTGCCGACCAGCAGCCCGGATAATCCGTGAACCAGATCCATTCCGTCTCTTCGCGTCCAACCTTTGTCTGCCAAGGTCAGCCGCGAAAGGCTCACCCGATAAGGGGTGCGTAGCTGCCACGCGGCGGGGCGTCACCTCCAATGATAAAAGCTATGCCCGGTCGAGGCATAGCTTTGCCGTGCAGGGAAGCGCCGCACGCCCTCTTGAAATCGATCGCCAAACCGGCCAAGGCCCCGCCATGGATAACAGCAGTATTCTTGAGGCGATCGCTCTGCGCCGCTGCCTTGGGGCCCAGTATAACAAGCTCGCGCTGGTGCTCGCGCCGCATGTGCTTTATCGTCGCAACGACAGCTATTTTATCGACGCGATCACCATCACCCGCGATGGCGCCGAGCCACGCGAGCCCAAGGTCGGCAGCTATAATCTCGCCGGCCTGACCGCGCTCAAGGTGCTGGATGCCGGGTTCGACATCCATCCGCTGTTCAACCGGATGGACCCCAAATATCGCGACAACACTCTGTTCATGATCGACGCCGACTGACGCGCCGCCCGGCGACCTGCCGCCGCGCGGGCCGAGTCGAGCCGAGAATCGCCGGGGCGCCGGCGCTGCCCGGGCACCAGCCCTGCCAATAGCCTGAAAGTCGGGCGCGCCGAGCGCGCTTATTTGCGCGTGCGCCCCAGCGGGACCGTGGCGAAGCCGTTGGCGGCCAGATCCACCAATGTGGCGAGAAGCAATGCCTCATCGTCGTCATCAGCAACGGGCCGGACATCGCCGGCGCGTGGCCGGGACGCCCCATAAGCCCGCAAGGTCGACGCCGGACCGTCCCCGTATCGCGCATAGGATGGAGCAGACGGCACCGAACAGACGTCGCCATATTGGCCGTCGCGAAACAGGCTGACTTTGTGCATGACTTCGGCCCCGGCCTCTGAAAACTTGTCCCTCTACAGTCAAGCTAGCGCGAATTCCTGTCCAGAACTTGTCTGCAGGTGCGTCGATCAGGGGTCGCAGTGCATGCCGATCTCGACGGCCGGAGCCGGCGCCGATCGGGAATGTTGTTGATCCTGCAACAGTGCGGGGCATTCCTTTGGGGGGCACTGGACAGGGTGGGGGTGCGCCGATAGCGTTGCTGTCTCGACGGCCGCGTACGCCAACAGGCACGCGGCCTCGAACGGGCAAGGAGGAGGGGACGCCT
>DATMGL010000011.1:0-124685 GCA_035555575.1 Sphingobium sp. | reverse complement strand
GCGAAGAAGCAGCGCGAGCTGTCCAAAGCCATCAAGCGCGCCCGCCATCTGGGCCTGCTGCCCTACCTCGTGAAGTAAGGAGCGGACCTCATGGAAATCATTCTGCTCGAACGTATCGAGAAGCTGGGCGGCATTGGCGATATCGTGACCGTCAAGGACGGCTACGCACGCAACTATCTGCTGCCCAACAAGAAGGCGCTCCGGTCCAACAACGCCAACAAGAAGGTGTTCGAGGCCAACCGCGCGAAGATCGAGGCTGACAACGCCGCCCGTCGTGGCGATGCCGAGACGGCTGCCGAGAAGGTGAATGGCGTTCAGGTCGTCCTGATCCGCCAGTCGTCGAACAGCGGCCAGCTTTACGGCTCGGTGTCGGTGCGTGACATCGTCGAGGCGCTGCACGCTGCCGAGCACAGCAATGTCGGCAAGTCGATGATCGTGCTGGAACGCCCGATCAAGACCCTCGGCGTGTTCGACGTGCGCGTGACGCTCCACCCGGAAGTCGCCGTGACCATTCAGGTGAACGTCGCTCGCTCGCCGGAAGAAGCTGAACTCCAGAAGGACGGCGTCGACGTCATGGCGTCGATGTTCGAGAAGGACGAGACCGGCTTCACCGAGGATTATGATCCCAACGCCGAGCCCGGCGAGATCGCAGCCGAGCCGGCTGACGAGCCCGCCGACGCAGCGGAGGCCGAAGAGGCCTGAGCCTGAGCCTGAACCTGATCGACAGGATATAGCAAACCCCGCGGGACCGAGCGTCTCGCGGGGTTTTTCCTTGGCCTGTCGCCGGATATTAAAATCTATATCGGACTTGCCTTATAGGTGCATGAAATCACGCGGAAAGCTGCGCATATGCGCGCCCGCGTCGACATAGATCGTCTGCCCGGTGATCGATCTTGCCCGCGCCAGATAGAGCACAGCCTCGGCCACATCCTCACTCGCCGGCAAATGCGCCAGCGGCATCTGCGCCGTCAGGGCGGCCAGTTGCGCCGGCGAATAATCATCCGTCGCCAGCGTCAATCCCGGCGCCACCGCATTCACCCGAATGGCCGGCGCCAGTTCGCGCGCGGCAATGCGGGTGAAGCCCTCCAGCGCATGCTTGCCCAGTGAATAGGCAAGCTGGTCGCCATGAGGCTGGGCCAGCCGCTGATCGAGCAGATTGACGATCGATGCCTGTGCCCCGGCCGGCCGGTCAGCGCGGGCGAAGGCCTGCGTCAGCAGCACCGGCGCTGCGGCATTGACGGTGAAATGCTCGGCCAGGTCCGCCTGCGTCACCGTCTCGATCCGGTCCGGGCCAAACATGGAGGCGCTGTTGACGAGCAGGTCCGGCGCGCGGCCGAAATGGGCGATGACCGCCGGCACCAGCGCTTCCGCCTCGCCCGGCACGAGGAAATCCGCGAGAAACCCTTCCCATGCCGCCCCGGTTTGCGCCAGTCGCTCGGCCAGGAAGGGGTGCGGCGTCACATCGTTGCGGCCATGGATCGCCAAGGCGTAACCGGCGCTGGCCAGATGCATCGCAATCTGCGCGCCAAGGCGGCGATGGCCGCCTGTTACCAGAGCGAGCGGCGCGCCATCATCCCTCACTTCACGCCCATCAGGCGCAACACTTCCTCGCGGCTTTTCTCGTCGCGCTTGAAGGCGCCCATCATCCGGCTGGTGCGCATCATCGTGCCATGGGTGCGCACGCCGCGTCCGGTCATGCAGCCATGCGACGCCTCGATCACCACGGCGACGCCAAGCGGGTGGAGATTCTCCCAGATGCAGTCCGCCACCTGCGCGGTCAGCCGTTCCTGCACCTGCAAGCGGCGGGCAAAGGCCTCCAGCACACGCGCCAGCTTGGAAATGCCGACAACATGGTCGCACGGGAGATAGGCGATATGCGCCTTGCCGATGATCGGCGCCATGTGGTGCTCGCAATGCGACTGGAACGGAATATCCTTGAGCAGCACGATCTCGTCATAGCCGCCCACCTCGTGGAAGATCCGCGAGAGATGATAGGCCGGGTCTTCGCCATAGCCCGCGCAATATTCCCGCCATGCCTTGGCGACCCGCTTGGGCGTCTCCAGCAGACCCTCACGGGCCGGGTCATCCCCCGCCCAGCTGATGAGCGTGCGGATCGCCTCCTTCACCTCATTGGGAACATCGTCGTTTGAAGTCTTGTTCGCATCGATCTGGCCGGTGGCCATGCGCATACCCCTTCGCTGAAATATGAGACACGCGAATGAGCATGCCAGTTTGCTCCTGGGCACATAGGCGGCAGGCGATTCCGATTCAACTCTCCAACGCCCCGATTCGCGGCCCGACACCCGCCCGGGCCCATCCTGGGGGAGCCGCCCGCCGCGCCGTTCGGCCGGCATCCCCTATGAGATCGATGTTCCGTTTACGTTAGGGGAAGGCCGTTTGCCGGCTCATGGCGCAGGATCCATGAGCATGCGTATCTGATCGGATCGGCGCCTATTCGCCGCATGCTCTTGCCGAGCGCGCCGACGATAGCCCATATTGCCCTGATGCGACCCGGCGCCAACGCCGCAACCCAGCCGCAGGAGAGCCGCGATGGAAGCTTTCATCTACGACGCCGTGCGCACCCCCCGAGGGCGCGGCAAGGCGGATGGCGCCTTGCATGAGGTCACGCCCGTGCAGCTTGCCGTGCAAATGCTGGACGCGGTGCGCGCGCGCAATCACCTCGACACCGCCGACATTGACGACGTGATTCTCGGCTGCGTCGCCCCGGTCGGTGAGCAAGGCACAGATATCGCACGCATGGCTGTGCTGACGGCGGGCTATGCCGAGACGGTGGCCGGCGTGCAGATCAACCGCTTCTGCGCCTCCGGGCTGGAGGCTGCCAATATGGCGCTGGCCAAGGTGATCAGCGGCGAGGCGAAGCTGGCGATCGGCGGCGGTGTCGAATCGATGAGCCGCGTGCCGATGGGCGCGGATGGCGGCGCATGGGCGTCCGATCCGACTGTCGCCTACGCCACCTATTTCGCGCCACAGGGCATCGGTGCGGATGTCATCGCCACCAAATTCGGCTTTTCCCGCGATGATGTCGATGCCTATGCCGTGGAGAGCCAGAAGCGCGCCGCCGCCGCATGGGCGGACGGCCGGTTTGACAAGTCCATCGTGCCGGTGCGCGATGTGATCGGGCAGGTCCTGCTCGATCGGGACGAACATATGCGCCCCGAAACGACGATGCAGAGCCTCGCCGCGCTGCGCCCCAGCTTCACGGCCATGGGCGAGGACATGCCCGGTTTCGATGCCATCGCCCTGCTGCGCTACCCCGAGCTGGAGCGGGTGAACCATGTCCATCATGCCGGCAACAGCTCCGGGATCGTCGATGGCGCGGCAGCCGTGCTGATCGGCAACAAGGCGATGGGCGAGAAATACGGCCTGCGTCCCCGCGCCCGCATGAAAGCCATGGCCTCGATCGGCTCGGAGCCGATGATCATGCTCACAGGGCCGGAAGGAGTCGCCAGCAAGCTATTGAAAAAAGCTGGAATGTCGAAATCCGATATCGATCTGTGGGAGCTGAACGAGGCCTTTGCCAGCGTCGTCCTGCGCTACATGCAGGCGATGGATATCAACCATGACATCATCAATGTAAACGGCGGCGCGATCGCCATGGGACACCCCCTCGGCGCGACCGGGGCGATGGTGCTGGGCACCGCGCTCGATGAGCTGGAGCGATCCGGCAAGGGCACGGCGCTCGTCAACCTGTGCGTCGGCGCAGGCATGGGCACCGGCATCATCATCGAGCGGGTCTGACCCACAGAATATGGATCGGGCGCACCCCGCCCGGACCATGAAGAGCAGGATCGCCGGACGAACGGCGCAGGCAAACCCGGAGGACCGCATGGCGACGACCATCACGACCGAAATCGACCAGGACGGCATCGCGCTGCTCACCATCGATGTCCCGCATCAGTCCATGAACGTCATCACGCCCGATTTTCTGGCCGATCTGGGCGCGGCGATTGCGCGGATCGCCAGCGAGGCGCCCATCAAGGGGGCCGTCATCTGCTCGGGGAAAAGCAGCGGGTTCATGGCAGGTATGGACCTTAAATACCTGGGTTCCATGCTAAAAGACGCAGCCAGTGGCAGCCCGGACATGCCCGCTCTGTTCAATCAGCTCTTCGCGCTTAACGACCTGCTGCGCAAGCTGGAGACCTGCGGCAAGCCGGTCGCCGTGGCGATCGAGGGCACGGCCATGGGCGGCGGGCTGGAACTCGCTCTGGCCTGCCATCACCGGGTGCTGAGCAACGACCCCAGGGTCGCAATCGGCCTGCCCGAGATACTCGTCGGCCTGTTCCCCGGTGGCGGTGGATCACAGCGCCTGCCGCGGCTCATCGGCGTGCAGACGGCGCTGCTCTACATGTTGCAGGGCAAGAGCTTCCGCCCGGCCGAGGCGCAAGCGCTCAAGCTGGTCGATGAGCTGGTCGAGCCGGGCCGGACGGTCGCGGCGGCCAAGGCGTGGGTCAAGGCCAATCCCGGCGCCCATATCCAGCCATGGGACGTGAAGGGCTTCAAGGTGCCCGGCGGCTCCGGCCAGTTCAATCCGGGCTTCATCCAGACGATGATGGCCGCCACGGTGATGACCACCAAAACCACACAGCGGAACATCCACGCGCCGCACGCGCTGCTGTCCGCGGTTTATGAGGGCATCCAGCTTCCCATGGACCGGGCGATCCGGGTGGAGAGCAAATATTTCGCCCGGGTCGCCACCGATCCGCAGGCCGGCAATATGGTGCGCACGCTGTTCGTCTCAAAGCAGGCCGCCGAGCGCGGCGCCCGCCGCCCGGCTGGCGTGGAGAAGATGCCGACCCGCAAACTCGCGATGCTCGGGGCCGGCATGATGGGCGCGGGCATCGCCAATGTGGCGGCGCAGGCCGGCATCGAGGTGATGCTGCTGGATCGCGATCAGGCCGCAGCCGACCGGGGCAAGGCCCATGCCGAAGAGCAGATGAAAAAGCGGCTCGGCAAGGGCATGACGCCGGAGAAAATGGCGGACAGCCTCGCCCGCATCACGCCGGTCACCGATGTCGAGGCGCTGCGGGGCTGCGATTTCGTCATCGAGGCGGTGTTCGAGGATGCCGCCATCAAGGGGGAGATCACCCGACGCGTCGAGACGGTGCTGGGGCCGGATGTGATATTTGGCTCCAACACCTCAACCATGCCGATAACATCGCTTGCCAAGGCATGGAGCAAGCCCGATAATTTTGTCGGCATTCATTTTTTCTCGCCCGTCGAGAAAATGGCGCTGGTCGAGATCATCCTCGGCAAGCAGACCGGCGATGCGGCGGTCGCCAAGGCCCTCGATTTCGTGGCTCAGATCCGCAAAACACCCATCGTCGTCAATGATTCACGCGGCTTCTACACCTCGCGATGTTTCGGCACCTATGTGCAGGAAGGCACGCAGATGCTGGCCGAGGGGGTCAATCCGGCCCTGATCGAGAATATGGGTCGCCAGCTCGGCATGCCGGTGGGCCCGCTTGCGGTGTCCGATGAAGTCTCGATCGAGCTGGGGCACAAGGTGACATTGGCGGCGCAACAGGCGCTGGGCGACGCCTATGTCGGCAGCCTGGCGGATGATGTCGCGGCTCATATGGTCGAGATCGGCCGGCTCGGGCGCAAGAATGGCAAGGGCTATTATGATTACCCGGCCGACGGCGGGAAAAAGACCCTGTGGAGCGGACTGGCGCAGACCTACCCCCTCGCCATCGCGCAACCATCGCCCGAAGAGGTGCGCGAGCGGCTCTTGTATCGCCAGCTGGTCGAATGTGCGCGCTGCTTTGCCGAGGGAGTGCTGGTAACGCCGCAGGATGGTGACCTGGGCGCAATTTTCGGCTGGGGTTTCGCGCCCTACACCGGTGGCCCGTTCAGCGCGATCGACACGATCGGCCCGGCAAGGGTGGTCGCCACGCTGGATCAACTCGCTGCCCGCCATGGCGATCGCTTCACGCCGCCCGCGCAATTGCGCGACATGGCGGCAAGCGGTGCGCTCTATTATGGCGGGGGAAACGCTCAGGCGGCTTAGCCGCGCGGCGCGGTCGTCGGGTGACCTGGCTGTTGAACAGACTGGAACGGCGCCGGCTGCACCAGCATGACGAAGCGGGCGTGGGTTGACCATCGATCAGCCACGTCCACTGCACGCGATAGAGCTGGACACGGATGCTCGCTGAGCGCTTTTGTTTCGGCTCAATCCGTCAGGCCGTGGACGCTGCCGGAAGATCGAGCGTGAAGCGTGCCCCCTGCCCCGGCGCGCTTTCGAGCGTCACATTCCCGCCCATTGCGCGCGCGAGACGGCGCGAAATATAGAGGCCAAGGCCGCTCCCGCTATCCCCCGACCGCCCGAGCCGCTCGAAGCGCTCGAATATGCGCTGATGATCGCCGGGGTCGATGCCGGCGCCCTGATCAGCGACGATCGCGCGGGCACGGCCATGCTCCTCATCGACCAGCACCCACACCCTGCTCTCCGGCGGCGAATAGCGCACGGCATTGCCGATGAGATTGACGAGAATCTGGAGAACGCGGCGCTCTTCCCCAATGGCGAGCACCGCTTCGCCCAGCGCCGGTGTCTGGATGCGGATCTGCCGCGCGCTCGCCCGCACGGTGAGAAGCCCGGCTGCCCGCCGAGCCAGATCCGCCAGATCCACCACCTCGCACAGCGTCGAGAAATCAGCCCGCTCAATGAGTTGCAAGTCACCCAGGTCGTCAACCAGAGCCATCAGGTGGCGACCGGCGGACGCGATGTCCGCCGCATAATCCGCATAGTCCTGCCGCAGCGGCCCTTCCAACTGCCCGCTGATCGTGCTGGCATGGGCGATAATCCGGTCGATCGGCCGGCGCAGCGCCTGGTCGAGACGATGCGCCAGTTCGGGATTGAACAGGCTTGCGTCGCGCGGACCAGCCGCCGCTTTCATGCTGGCATCCCCCTCGATGCGCAAGGCGTGCCCGCGATAGCCCGCCCAGCCGCCCGCCGTGTCGAACAGCGGCTCGCCCGAGAGTTGATAAAGGCGCTTTTCATCCGCCCGCAACCGGCCGATCTGGCCGCTGAACGGGCCGCGTAGCGCCAGCGCCTCGACCAGCGGCATCACGAACGCGGTGTCGCTTGCGCCGGTATCGAGCTGAAAATAGGCGGTAAGCGCCTCACCTTCACGGGGCGCCTCATGCCCCAGCACGCCGCCATCCACGTCGACCGCGTGAAAGCGCAAACGCGTATCGAGCTGCCATGACCAGCTGCCATCCTGCGCCCAAGCGCCGGCGCCGACAGCGGCCGGCTCACATGCCATCCGCCGCTGCCAGTCAATGATGGTGATGGCGATGCCATCGTCCGTCGGCCGCATCTGCACCCACATGCTGATATCCACCGCACCGTCCGCCACATCGACCGCGCGGGAAATCGGAATGTTCAGGCGCCGCACCAGCCGCACCAGGGCCGCCAGGGCGGGCACGGCCAGCGCGCCGTTTGCCGCACCGCCGGCATCCCGCTGGAGCGCAAGCAAGGCCGCATCGGCAGAGACGATCCGCCCGTCCCCGTCGAGCAGGGCCTGAACCGGCATCATGGTCATGGGTCCCCTGCCATGAGCGCGAGCTTGCCCGCCAGCACGGACGGCCGCAGCATGGCCTCCAGCCAATGAGCGGCCTGCGCCTGATCCACCCGGCGATAGGACTCCACAAACCGCGCCAGCGCCTCGTCATCCTCGGCACCCGCGCCGGTGAGCCACCCGAGCAGTTCGCCGGCCCGGAAAACGGTGGCGTCGTCGATCCGCATCAAACGGAAGATGGCGTGGCGGGGCGCGTCGTCCGGATCGAGCAGGGCATCGATCACCACATCGAGCGGGAGGCCGATCGCGCTTTCGGCCAGCGCGGCGAACAGCAGCAAGCGCGCATCCGTCAGCGCCGCCGGCGCGAGCGAGACGCGAGTCTCTGGCGGCAAAGCCCGGGCGAAACGGCGCACAAGGCCGGTCACGCCGTCCGCTTCGTCATGCCGCGCAATCATCCGCTCGGTCGCCTGCACGATGCTCTTCGTGGCGACCGCCTCATCTGCCCCGGGCTGGCGCGCACATCCCTGAACAAGCAGCGCCGCCACACTCCAGGCCAGTTCGTGGAACGGCTCGGCGGGCAGGTCCGGGACCATGGCCGCATCGAGCAACATCGGCGGATGCCACCCCTGCTCGGCACTGGTCAGCCGGGTCAGCGCCTCTTCATGCGGGGTATCGCGCATCTGCTGCGTCAGTGCGGGCGTCACCCGGCGCCATCGCGCATCGTCAGCTTGTCGCAGGAGCGTGGCGATGGCCGCGCGCTGCCGGAGATGATCGATGAAATCCGGGGAGAGCAGCCCCATTTCGCGCTCGATCGCGTGCCGGCAATAGCCCGGCCCAAGCGCGCCCAGGAGTGTCGCTGTCGGCGAATCGGCGACGGTGGAGACGATGGCCTGCTCGATCGCGTTCATCATAGCCGCCAGGTGAAACCGGGCTTCAGCGCGCCATCGGTCGGTCCAGCGATGGGGCCCGTCGTCGGCCAGCGCGGTCAGGTCCGCGCTATGGCGCACCGCCGCGGTCAACCAACGCGACAGATAGGCGCTCGACCCATTGCTCGCCGGATGGGAGCGCTTGCGGCCCGGATCGTTAACGACTGTCATAAGCCGCCCATAACGAAATGGCCTTAATAGCCTCTAAACTCTCGGACGTTTGGGTGCGAGGCGCAGTGTGACCACCACGAGCGCAAGCAGGCCCAGCAGGGCAAAGCCGATATCGCCCACGCCCAGCAACAATCCCGCCAGCACGATCAGCAGTGCGACCGGGATATTGATCTGAAGCCACGGCGCCCAGAGCCCGACAGCGGGATCATCCCGATCCGGCACGAATGGGATCATCACAGATAGGAACAATGCCATGCATACCGCTGAGAATGCTAAAATTTCTCCATTCGACACTCGCCAGCCGATCAGTGCGAGCGTTGCCACAACCAGTCCGTCCACGGCATAGCGGCGCATGGGCGACGCGGCCGGGCGCAATGTGATCTGCGCACATTGGCCTGCGACATCACACAGCCCCAGCGCGCCCAATCCGAGCAACACGGCCGGCACGGAAAAAGCACTGAAGCCCAGTGCCAGCCCTGCTATGCCCACAAGCAGCGCCATCATCATCAACGCCACCGGCTCGATTTGCCGACGCACCAGCTCGCGCACCAGCGGACGGGCGACAGGCGCCAGCAGCCGGCGCAGGCCCCCGCCCTCGCGCCCGGCCAGCGCCTGGTCCTGCTCCGCCAGCACCTCAAGCGCGGCATCGGCCGCCCCTTGGTCACGCAGCAAGACGAGCCGGCCATCCATCACCAGTTCGGGCGAGAGCAGGATGCGCCGCGCCTCCAGTTGCACGGCACGGCGCAGCAACGTCAGGCCCAGATCCCATTCGCCCAGCATATCGAGCGTGCCCAGCACCGCATCGCCGGTCAGCAACAAGGCTCCGGCCCACATGGCATCCGCGTCGATCCGCTCGAAAGCGCTCGTCGCGGGCACGGCGGGCAGCGCAATCAGCGCTGGCGCCTCCTGCCCGGCCAGCGATGCAATGACCTCCGCCGGGATCAGCATATTTTCGGCCATGATCAGAATGATATCGGTCGGCGCAAGGCTACGGGAAATCGAGAGCATATCGCGCGCGAGCGCCACGCTGACCTGCCGCTCGGTCATGAGCCGATCATTCATCTGCAACAGGTCGGGCGAAGCCGCTTCGCTCTGGATGAGGATATGCTCCACCCCGGCGGCAATCGCCATGCGCGCCTGAAATTCGACGAGTGGCTGCCCGCCAAATTCAATCGGCGCGCCAGTCGTTGCGGCGCCCGGTCCTTCTCGCGCGCTGAGCAGAGCAATGAACGCCATAAATGATTGCTAACGATCGTTCGTGGATGTGAGCTGCCAGTCTGGCCCCAGGGCCCGCCGATTGCAAGATTATCGGTCGTCTTGCCTAGTCGCGGCCCTCGGCGGCGATTGTCGCGATCGCACTGGCCAATGCGCGCAGGATCGCCGGATCGCCCGGGACGCCTGCGACGGCCTGATCCGCCAGCCGCATGACGTGATTGACCCCAAATGAGGCGCACAGCCCTTTGAGGCGCAGCGCGGCCATCGTCCAGTTGGCATCGCAGCGGGCCTGCCGGAGCAGTTCCACCTGCCGTTCGGCGCTTTCAAGAAAGGCGCTCCGCAGATCGGCAATCAACGCCCGATCTGAGCCGACCGCCGCAGCCAGTGCCGCTTCAAGGGTGCCGGGATCATAAGCCATGCCCATGGGTTAGGCATGAAAAGGTCAATGAATCGTAAATGCGGACAATCTGGTCGACCATTAACCTTGCCCGCCGGCCTTGCGCATCCATCAGGTCGTGCGTTCCGCAACCGCAGGCAGGATATTTGCGCCCATGCGATCGGCCTCTCTGCCAGAGGCGCGCCGGATCACGGGTTGCAGCCATGCCCCAGCGGTTGAACGCGGACGGCCGCCAGATGCTGCGCCCGCTTTTCGGACACGGCCCTCGCGGAATTGTCGATCCTATGCCAAGTGTTTGGGAAATGGCGCGCCCGGAACGATTCGAACGTCCGACCCTCAGATTCGTAGTCTGATGCTCTATCCAGCTGAGCTACGGGCGCATTACCATCTCAGGGCGTCCGCGACGCCTTGGGAGACGCGCAGATAGTCGGGGGTGCTTCGGCTGGCAACCCCTTTTTTCCGTTTTTCTGTTATTTACCCGTTCTTCCCGAAACCAGCCCGCGCCACCGGCCACACCGGCGAGCGGAACCGCCAGCCGGCCTGCCCGCCGGGCTATGCCCTGCCTTTTGTCACCGCCTTCTTGCGCCGCGCGTTGGCGCCCGTGCGGGGCGTTAATCCGCCGCTATCCGTCTGTCGGCTGCCCAGCCCCTCCGTGCATCCGCCACGGCGCGTCCATAGGGTCGGATCGCAAGATACATCAGGAAGGCGCCGCCCGGCGCCAGCAGGCCGGCAATCGTCGCCATCGAGTAACGCAGCGAGCCTTCATGGCCGAATCCGAAATCGGTGATGAGCGCGATCGCCAGCGGCCCGAGGCCAGTCCCGACAACGCTGATCGTCAGGAGATAGAGCGCGCTGATCTGGGCCCGCATCTCGTTGGGCGTCACCATCTGGATCGCGGAGTTCTGCGCCGGCGCCCCCATCAACCCGAACATCGAGGCCAGCGTGCCGCAGATCAGCGCCAGCCATGGGTCCGGCATCAGCGGGCCGGCAATGGCGAAGGGTGCGGACAAGACCTGCGTCAGGCAGCAGACGCGCACCATCGCATCGACATGCCCCTTCTTGTTCATGAATTCCGCAAGCCAGGTGCCGCTGATCAGCGCAACCGGCACAGACATGACCAGCGACAGCGCAAGCAAGGGGCCGATCTGCTGCGGCCCCCAGCCATAGGTGCGTTCGTAAAAGGCGGGACGCCACGCCATCAGGCCGAAATTCTCGATCGCGCCGATTCCCAGGCTGAGAAACAGCAAAATGAACAGCAATTTGTTGCGGCCCAGAAATCGGCCGACGTCGCGCAAGGGAACCGAACCCGATGTCCGCCGATTGCGGCGAACCGGCTCGCGAACGGTCAGGAAGAAGATCAGGGCCGTGAGCAGGCCCGGAAGCGCGCAGATCAGCAACACCAGTTGCCAGTCACGCGCGACCCCGACCAGCGGCAGACGGATCGGCCCGACCGCCGCGAAGAAGGCGACCAGCAAGCCGCCGACAAACAAGGCGCCCGCCGCGCCCGCGCTGATCCCAAGCTGGTAGATTGCGAACGCTCGCGGCAGCTTCTCCGGCGGCACCAGATCGGAAATCATCGACATGGAGGATGGCCCGGCAACGGATTCGGCGCCGCCAACCACGCTGCGCGCAATGAACAAATGGGCAAACTGTCTGGCCGCCCCGCACAGCGCCGTGGCGATGCTCCACACCGCCAGGCCGATGACCAGAATCATCTTGCGGCTACGATGATCGGCCAGCCGCGCCATCGGCAATCCGAACAGGCCATAAGCGCCGGAAAAGGCGAAGCCGATGATCAGGCTCATCTCGGTGTCGGACAGTGCCAGGTCGCGTTTGATCGGCTGAACCAGCAGATTGATGATGCTGCGATCGAGCATCGACAGCATATGCACGGTCGCAATCAACGACACCGTATACCAGGCCGCGCGGGCATTGGGCCATGGCAGCGCCTCCACGCTGTCCGTCGCGCGTGAAACCGCTTCGCTGCCTGCTGCCATTGTCGCCTCTCCCGCTGCGCAAACTGGTCTGCTGGAAGAATGCCGGCCCGTCCTCGCGCTCAACATTTTCCGGATAAATGGCTCGTCCCTGCGCCTGAATGGCCCTGATGGGCCCCCATCGCAATATACTTGCTCCTGCAACCTTGCATGATCAACCACTAGGTTGACAAGCAATATTGGACAACTAGAACAACGCGAAACGCTCAAGACGCCAAGAAGCTGGGTGAGGAGATGATGCATGACGAACCGTGTTTTCGGGCCGATGTCGGCTGAGCTGAACAGGCGCAGGCGCCTTGCCGTCATGGCGCTGCTGGTCGGCGTCGCGCCGGTTCAGGCATGGGCGCAGTCGGCGCCATCATCCACTGACACTGCATCGGAACAGGACGCTGGCGGGGCCATCGTCGTCACCGGATCACGACTGGCGCGAGGCGGGTTCGAGGCCCCCTCCCCGCTGACCGTGGTGGGCCGCGACCGGCTCGATGCGCTTGGCACATCCAATGTCGGCGATGCGCTCAACCAGATGCCGGCCTTCCGCGCCACGCAATCGCCGAACAATCAGCAGGTCTCGGTCTCGAGCATCGGCGCGCGCGTGCTTGACCTGCGTGGCCTGGGCGCGGCGAGAACGCTCGTGCTCGTGGACGGCCGCCGCTTCGCGCCAAGCACCAATCAGGGCACGGTCGACCTCAACTTGATCCCCTCCATCCTGATCAATCGCGTGGAAACGGTGACGGGAGGCGCGTCAGCGGCCTATGGCTCCGATGCCGTCGCGGGCGTCGTCAATCTCATCCTCGACAATCGTCTCGAGTCGATCCGGGGTGAAATTCAGCAAGGCATTTCGCAGCGCGGCGACAACAAGAATTTCCTGGCATCGCTCGCCGCCGGCACATCGTTCATGGACGGCGCCGCCCGCCTTGTGATCGCCGGCGAATATGAAAAGTCGGACGGTCTGGGGGATTGCTCGACGCGCGACTGGTGCGCTGTGGAAACGTCGCTCGTCGGCCGTCCGGCCGGGCGGACCGACGTGCCCTCGCTCAACATCTTCCAGCATGTCCGCACCGCGTCGATGGCCCCTGGCGGGCTGATCAATGACGGGCCGCTCAAGGGCACGCAGTTCGCAGCGGACGGCACGCCGATCCCGTTTGAATATGGCCTGTATCCCGTGCTGTTCATGCAAGGTGGCGGCAGCGGCCCGGGCACGAACCCATTCCTGTTCGGTTTTCCGCTGCGGCCGGAGGTCGAAAGGGCCAGCGTCTATCTGCATGGTGAGGTGGAGGTTTCGCCTTCCATCAGCCTGTTCACCGACCTTTCCTATGGCCGCGTTCTGGGCCATTCACGCGGCGCCCAGCTTCGCGACACCGGCACGATCATGGGGCCCATCCAGCGGGCCAATCCTTTCATCCCGACCGCCATCGCCTCGGAAATGGACCGGCTGGGCCTGACCGAATTCACGATGGGCCGATCGGGCCTCGATATCGGATCGACATATGCGCGAACGCTCAGCCAGACATATCGCGCGGTCGCCGGGTTCAACGCCGACCTTGGCAGCAGTTGGCAACTGGATGCCTATTACCAATATGGCCGCACCGATTATGAGCAGCAGGCGGCGAACAATATCAGCACCGCGCGCCTCGCCTATGCCGTTGATGCCGTAGTCGATGCCAATGGCGAGATCGCCTGCCGCGTGTCGGGCACCGGATCAAGCGATCCGCTCGCGGCCGGCTGCCAGCCGATGAACCTGTTTGGCCAGAACCGCTTCTCGGCCGGGTCGCTCGCTTATGTGACGGGCACCTCGCAGCAGCATAACCGGGTCGAGCAACATGTCGTCGCCACCAATCTGCGCGGCAATCTGTTTTCGACCTGGGCGGGTGAAGTGCCGGTCGCGATCGGCGCTGAATATCGCCGCGACAGCATCGTCGGCGATGCCGATCCGATGTCGCTTGCTGGCGGCTGGTATACGGCGAACGCGCAGCGCGTGGACGGCAAGTCCACCGTGAAGGAGGCCTATGCCGAGATCGCCATCCCGCTGGCGGCAGACATGTCCTTTGCCAAGCGGATCGAACTGAACGGCGCCATCCGCGTCACCGATTACAGCACCAGCGGCCAGGTCACGACCTGGAAGGGCGGCGCGATTTATGAGCCGATCGACGCCCTGCGGTTCCGCGGCACGATTTCACGCGATATTCGCGCGCCCAACCTGACCGAATTGTTCGGCTCGGGCACGTCCACCTTCACCGGCGTGGCTGATCCGGATGAAGGCGGCTCGCAGGTCTTCGTCCGGTTGCTGTCCGGCTCCAACCCTGCCCTGCGCCCCGAGCGTGCGGACACCTGGACGGCCGGCGTCGTTCTCCAGCCGGAGGCCATCCTTCCCGGCTTCCGGGCCTCGGTCGACTATTATTCCATCAAGATCGAGGATGCGATCGGCATTCTGGGGCAGCAGACCATCGTCGATCGTTGCGACCAGGGCGTGATGGACCTGTGCGCGCTGGTGACCCGCGACAGCACCGGGTTGATGACGCAGGTCAGCAACATCCTGCTCAACGTCGATGCCCTGCGTACAAAGGGGTTCGACGTCGAACTCGATTATCGCACCCGCGTCGGGTCTGATGCGGTCCTCTCGCTCCGTGGTCTTGGAACCTATGTGACCGACCTCACCACCGTCGACGCGGTCGGCAAGACCAACCGGGCCGGGCAGACCGGCTATCGCTCGGGCACCGTGCCCGGCCTGCCGCGCTATACGATCGACGGTATTGCCACGTTGGAGGGGCGTGCCGCCGGCATCACCCTGCAGGGCCGCTATATCCCGAAAGGCAGTTACAGCGCCCTGCATGTCGGACCGGAAGATGCCGGCTATAAGGTGGAACTGCCGAACAGCATCAATACCAACCGGGTCCCCGCCCGCTTCTACCTCAATATGAGCGGCCGGGTCCGGGTGGATACCGGCGCCAATCGGCAGGTCGAATTCTACGCCGTCATCAACAATCTGCTCGACAAGGCACCGCCGATGATTCCGGGGCCGAGCGGCGGCACCAACCAGATCCTGTTCGATCCCGTCGGGCGGGAATTCAGGGTCGGCGTTCGCTTCAAGCATTGATGCCCGCCAAACAGAATGATCGGACAAATAGAGTGAGCAGGATGCAACACGGACATATCGACCATCCCGGTGCCTGGACCAGCGCATCGATCGGCGGGCGCGAAGGGCTAACCCGCCGGTTGGGGCGCGAACATTTCGAGGCGTTCGACGAATTGCTGGCGCGGTTTGCGGACATGGAACCAACCGCACTCTCGCGCGCGGATTTTTCGCACCCGCTGATCGACGATCTCATGACGGCGGTGCGTTCCGATATCATGGACGGGCGCGGCGCCGTGATCATGTCCGGCCTCGATCTCAACCGTTACTCGCTGGAAGATTTCAAGAAAATCTACTTCGGCCTGGGCACCCATCTGGGCAATGCCGTCCCGCAAAGCCACCGGCGCGATCGCATCGGCATCGTCCAGAAGGAAGAGGATAACCCGACCGGTCGCGGCTATCTGATGGACGTCGAACTGCGCTCGCACACCGATTTTCACGAGGTGCTGTCGCTCGCAGGCGTCAGAAAGGCGGAGGAAGGCGGTCTCAGCGGGGTCGTCAGCAGCCTGGCGCTTCATAATCTGGTCCACGCCAATGCGCCGGAGTTGCTGGGGCCGCTTTATGACGGCTTCTATCATGAATCGGCCAATGGCGAAGTATCGGCCAGAAAAGTTCCGATCTTCGGCTGCGTCGACGGAAAGGTGAGCTGCTATTACCACTTGCCGTTCATGTTCAACGCCGCCAAGATCATGGGCGTGGCGTTGCCGGACGAACTGGTGAAAGCCATGCGCTATCTGAATGAGGCGGCAATGTCCCCTGACGTGCGAGCTGATTTCATGCTGGAGCCGGGCGAAATGCTGTTCTGGCATAATTTTACCGCACTGCATTCACGGACGGCTTTCGAGGACACGCCAGCCCATAAGCGCATGTTATTGCGGCTTTGGCTCAATGTCCCCGATGGACGGCCGCTGCCGCCGGAATTCCATGAACGCGCCCAATATATGGACCGCGCCCATGAAGAAGGGCAATCGGCCATCAATTACGTTAAGGAAACCAGGTGAACCAACGCGCAGGCCAGGCCTGCGTTCGACCTCGGGCGGACGTCGCCTGAGGCCCCCAATATTGCCGCAGTCAAAGGAGTCCGGGCATGAGTGAGCGGATCGGGGGGCGCGCGATCGACGTCTCCGAGTTGATCGAACGTCAAAAGATCCGTTGGTTCACGATCCGCCTGATCGCGGCATCATGGATCATCACCTTCTTCGACGGTTTTGACATGAACGTCATTTCCTATGTCGCCCCCTATCTCATCTCGGATTTCGACATGAGCCGGGTCAGCATGGGCACGCTGTTCAGCATCGGCCTGCTGGGCACCATGGCGGGTGGTTTTCTGTTTGGCTATCTGGGCGACCGGTTCGGACGCCGGCCCGCCATCCTCATCGCGTCCTTCAGTTTTGCGGTGCTCACCCTCTGCTTCGGCCTTGCCCGTTCCTATGAGCAGCTGATGCTCCTGCGGTTCATCAACGGCATCGCAATTGGCGGCCTGCTACCGGTCTGCTGGGCGCTGAACATCGAATATGTCCCCAGATATTATCGAGCAACCGTCGTCACGATCGTGATGCTTGGCTATTCGGTCGGCAGCTCGGTGGGCGGCCCCGTCACCATCCTGCTGGCGCCGGAATATGGTTGGCAGGCGGTCTATATCTTTGCCGGCGCAGGGACGTTGGCGGCCGCGGCATTGCTTTACTTCACATTGCCCGAATCGGCCCGCTTCCTCGCCAGCAAAGGCCGTCGTCCGGACCTGCTTGCGCGCTACATGCGGCAAATCGCGCCCGACGAAGAGGTCGAGCCGGGCGCCCGCTTCATCGTGTCCGATGAGGATAAATCGAAATCGACGAGTTTCCGGGTTTCCGTGCTGTTCGAGCGCAATCTCATCTGGATTACGCCGCTGCTCTGGGGCGCCTATATCGCCAGTTCGATGGCGATCTTCTTCAAATCATCCTGGACGCCGATGGTCCTGGAACTGATCGGCTATACACGGACGGAAGCCGCCGCCTTCACGGCCATCAGTTCCATGGGCGGCGCGCTCGGCGCCCTGGTGCTGATGCGCTTCACCGATCGCAAGGGGCCGATCGCCATCGCGATCATGTCGCTCATCTCGATCCCGCCCTTGCTGTATATCGGACTGGCGCAGACCGGATATTGGAGCTTCCTGATCATCAACTTCATCGTCAACATTGCGATGGGCGGCGCCCATTTCGGCATGCACAGCATTGCCGGCATCTTCTATTCCAGTTCGTTCCGCGCAAACGGCGCTGGCTGGGCCACGTCGGTCGCCAAGGTCGGATCGGTGATCGGCCCGATGGTCGGCGGCATGATCCTGGCCACGTCCTTTCCGGTAAAGAACATCTTCGCTCTGCTGGCCATCTGCCCGACACTCGTCGCGCTCGCCCTGTTCTTCATCAGTCGCATCCACGCCCGGGATAGCCGCCATGCGGCCGCGCCCCCGCTGAACCTCGTCCCCGCGGAACAAACGCGATGACGGGTCGGAAAATGCCCGTGCCCGGCGAGACCGGACGAGACCCGATCGATTCATCGCCGCTCGTCAATTCTCGCGCCTGGTTCGAGAGTCCCAATGACGCCGTTCGTCGTGACCCGGTCGCGCTCAACAAATTTCTGTTCGTGCGCCGGCTCATTCAGGTGTCACGCTTGTGGCGCCAGTTTCTTCGCCTCGCGCTTCGCGAGGGGGCGGCCAGCCAGAACGGGTGGCAAACCCTGTTCTGGCTCTCGCTGAGCGGCCCCGCGGACAACCAGCGCCAGTTGGCGGATCGCATCGGCGTGAAGGAATCCACCATCGCTCGCGCGCTGGATGCGCTTGAGCAGCAGGGGCTGGTCGAGCGCAAGGCCTCGCCGCGCGACCGGCGCGTCAAATCGGTGGCGATGACCGCGGCGGCGGAACCGGCGATCGCGGAGATCAACGACAAGGCCAGAACCCTGCGCGATCGCCTGCTGGCCAATATCGCTGCCGAAGACCTCGCCGTCGCCGTTCGGGTACTCGGTCAAATCGCGGAAACCATGGCCGCCGTCGACGCAGAGCCGCCACACGAGACGCCATGATTGGCAGGCGGTGCTGGAGCGCGGTCGAGGGATTACGGTCGCGCCTGGTTCGTCCTGCCATGATGCCTGTAGCGCCAGCCGTGCCCCTCCCCGTTCGAGCGATGCCTTTGCAGGCCGTTCTGGCGGGCCGCTAACGCATTCAAGCCAGCTCATGATCGAAGGCGTCAGCCTGATCGCCGGCGCGCATCGCTCGCCCGGGCGTTGAAGCGCACATCCGGAAAAGACAACTCTCCGCGCGCCGACCGAATTTATGATTAACGAAAGCATTCAGATGCCGTGATGCAATGGCCAATTACATAATAAAAACATGATTAACACACTGTAAGAACTACAGTGCATTCAGTATTTTTATCATAAATTTTCGAACCAACTGCTGCAGTAAGGCTGGACAAAAAGCATATCGTCTTTAGAAATTACACAAATCCGAGTCACAAAATGACCGGTAAATAAAATAATTAGGGGGGAACATGCGTATTACTGCGCCTGAAGGCCCAATTATGCCTTGTCGCCGCAGAAATTCAGCAGCGCGACTTCATACGTCGCCCACCTATTCTATTTGCTCGTCTACATGTTCCGGTCATTTGCCGGTGGCACGAGCACGTCCCGACCTTCCAGCCATTGCTTCGTATCCGGCTCTCCGGATGCAGAAATCGGCCATTTCCAGGCATCTGGCTCATCAGTTGCCGGCTGGAACGTCGTGCCTAGTCGGCTCCCGGGAGAGCCCAAAACCCAAAACAGCACCAAGTTGATTTTGTCCCCACGCGGGGGAGAAGCCTCAATTGGATAGGGGGAAGATATCGTGAAAACAGGCAATACTATGATCGGCCACACATTACGCGTTGCGCTGTTGGCGAGCACGGTCAGTCTCGGCGCCATGACGTGGGCTGCACCTGCCTTCGCGCAGGATGGCGAAACCGCGCAGAGGACCGAAGATCAGGCCATCGTCATCACCGGCTCGCGCATCGTTCGCAAGGATTATGACTCCAACAGCCCGACCATCACCGTCGACTCCACTTTCCTGAAAGAATCGACCACGTCGGCTGTCGAGCAGTCGCTGAACAAGCTGCCGCAATTCACCGTTTCCCAGTCCTCAACCGTGAAGAACAGCGAAGGCACGCTCAGTTCCGCAGGCAGCGACATCCAGCCGAACGCGACCAATACGCCCGGTGCTGCCACCGTGTCGCTGCGCGGCGTTGGCGCCAATCGCAGCCTGGTGCTGATCGACGGTCGGCGTGGCACGCCCGGCAATGCGTCCGGCACGGTTGATATTTCGACGATCCCGTCTTCCGCCCTTGAGCGGGTTGAAGTCATCTCGGGCGGCGCTTCGGCCACTTACGGCGCGGATGCGGTCGCCGGTGTCACCAATTTCATCCTGAGGAAGAATTTCAAGGGGCTGGAGCTGGATGGCCAGGTCGGTCTCAACCAATATGGTGATGGCCTTGAATATCAATTCTCCGGCATCGTCGGTGGCGATATTGCGGATGGTCGCGGCAATGTCAGCCTCGCCATGTCCTATAACCAGCGTGAATATGCCTATCAGCGCGACCTGCCCTGGTATCGCGACATCTGGAATAATCCGGATAGCACGGCCGGGGCGTTCTTCATCTTCCCGCGCCCGGGTGTGAGCGGCCTTGGCCAGCCGGGTAACGGCACGGCTGCCACCTCATGCAACCAGTTGCCCACCGGCTGCGTCATAACGGATTATTTCGCGTCGCGCGGCGCGACCATCCCGGTGCCGAACGATACCGGCACGCTGTATCTCAACCCCGATGGGTCGCTGTTCACCAACAGTTTTGCGGCACGTGGCGGCGGGGCCGGGTTCCTGCAACCATGGCCGGATCGTGATGGGGAATTTCAAGCGACCATGAAGGGCACGTCGGTCGGCACAGTCGCGGCCATTAACGGCCTGACCCCGTCAACCGTGCCAACGACGCGCTATAACTTCCTGGCGCAGGGCAATTATGAAGTGAATGACTGGATCAAGGTCTTTGGCCAGGCCATGTTCAGCAACAGCACCACCTATACCGTTCAGGAGCCCGGCCCGCTCTCCGGTGGCTGGAGCGTCCTGATCCCCTGGGGCAATGGCGTCTATGACGGCACGGTCACCGTTCCAGGTGGCCCGGTTTCCTACGTCAACCCCACGGCGATCCCGCAATATCTTGCCGGAGGCGGCTATAATCCTGCTTTCCAGAGCCGTTATGGCAGCATTCTGCCATGTGCCGCAGCCGGCACCGGATGCACCAACACGCAGGTGTTCGAGGCGGTCGTCCCACAAGACCTCCAGACGATCCTGAACGGTCGAACCGATCCCAACGCGCCGTTCACCCTGTCGGGCTTCCTGCCCATTCCTCGGGCGACCTATTCGGACGTGACGACCTGGAGCATGATCGGCGGCCTGGAGGGCAACATTCCGGGCACGGACTGGACCTGGGAGGCCTTCGTCAACCATGGCGTTTCAGTCACCTCATCCCGTCAGACGGGCATGTATTCGCTCGAGCGTGTCCGCGCGGTGCTCACATCGCCGAACTTTGGCCAGAATTTCAGCTATCAGGGCAACGCCTTCGGTAATGGCGGTGGCTTGTCCGGCGCGGGCTTCGGCGCCTCGACCGGAACCTGCACGTCTGGACTCGATTTCTTCGGCGGATATGCGGGCCTTACCGACGACTGCAAAGACGCCATCGCGGCTGACGTCAGCAATCGATCGAAGACGACGCAGACCATTGTGGAAGCCAACTTGCAAGGCGGCCTGATCGATCTTCCTGCCGGCCAGCTTCGCGCCGCCATCGGCGCAAGCTACCGCGAGAATAAATATGAGTTCGTCAACGAAACGCTCTCGACTGCGGGGCGCTCGTATCTCGATCAGGTCATCGGCATCTATCCTAGCATGAACATGGAAAATAGCGGCATCACCTCGAAGGAATTCTACGGTGAGTTGCTCATTCCGCTCATCCGCGACACGCCGTTTATCAAGAGCTTCGGCCTTGAAGTCGGTGGCCGCATATCGGATTATAATACGACTGGCACCAGCTACACGTTCAAGGTGCTGGGCGACTGGGAGGTGAATAACTGGCTGCGTTTCCGTGGCGGCTTTAACCGGGCAGAGCGCGCGCCAAACATCGCCGAACTGATGTTGACGCCGCAACAGGCCTTCCGCACCGATGCGGTGGGTGATGTCTGCTCGACCAATCACAGCAATGCCGGTTCGGCCAACCCGTCCCAAAATCCGGGGGGCGCGCTGAGCGTTCAGGCCATCTGCCTCGCACTGATGCAGCGCGACAATGGCGGCGTCTATGTGCCGACCACGGATCAGTACAGCTTCTACGAGGAAAGCGTCTCGGATACCCGCCAGCCGCTCGGTGGCGGCAACGCCTTCTCCTATGCTGTCGGCAATCAATATTATCGGGAGAATCTCAACGCGAACGTGGCTGCGCTGAAGCCTGAAGTTGCGGATACATGGACGGTCGGCGCCGTGATCCGCTCGCCCTTTGACGGGCCACTGCTTCGTCAGCTCAGCCTCACGGTGGATTATTTCAACATCACGATCAATGATCCGATCGGTGCCATCGGCGCTGGCGGCGTGCTGCTCCGTTGCGTTAGCCCGGATCTGAACCCGGCGGCGGCGAATATCGCGGCCGGGGCGACAACGGCAGCCGACCTCGACGCGGACTTCCAGGCCAATGGGCCGATTAGTACAAAAGCCAAGGCCGCCATCCTGGATGCCGCCTGCCCGTTGGCCTATCGCGCCGCGAGCAATGGCCCGGGCGCCACGGGTGCGCTCGATAGTGCGCGCATCTTCGGCACCTACACCAATGATGGCAAGATCGCCCTGTCGGGTATCGACGCCACGTTGAGCTGGGGCGCCGATGTCGGCCCGGGCAGAATGTTCGCAAGCATCAACGGCAACTATATGCTCCACTTCAAGGTGCAGGACTATGCGGGCGGACCGTTCCTTGATTATGTCGGGACGGCGGGCACCAGTCTCAAGGGTGTCAATCAGGGCGCGTCGTTCCAATATCGCCTGATCAGCACATTGGGGTATAGCTGGAACGGCCTCAACGCCTCCATTCAATGGCAGCATACCCCGGCCACCGATGGCGCTGGCGACGTCAACTTCCTGAATGGCGTGCCGGGCGCGACGATGGATGACTTCACCGGCGTTCCTTCCTATGACCTGTTCAACCTGAACCTGAGCTATCGGGTCACACAGGATGTCAGCGTGCGCTTCGGCGTGGACAATTTGTTCAACCGCTGGCCCGCCATCACGAACGTCAGAATGCATCCCAATGCGGCGACGGGACAGCTTCCGGGCGGCAGCTTCAGCTTCTTCCAGGATTTGCAGGGCCGTCGCTTCTCGCTTGGTATCAACGCCAAGTTCTAAGCTGCAGGGAATATGCAACACTGGGCCCTCCCTCCGGGGAGGGCCTTTCATTGCCAGTCAGTTGAAACGCGGACGCTTGCCCCCGCCATGTTCGGGTCAAGGTCCGAGGGCGAGCGCGGGCGTAAACCACACAGGCCGACGAATGACGGCGATCACCGTCTCCGGTCACCAGCCGATGGTCCGCACTCGGCCAATCAGTCGAAATTCGTTTTCGCTCGGACATCATTGCCGCCAGATACGGCAGCCTTCTGCCTTGTCGGTCATGTGGTGCGCCCGGCGGGATTCGAACCCACGGCCCCCAGATTAGGAATCTGATGCTCTATCCGGCTGAGCTACGGGCGCACATTGTGGAGAAGACTTGGTGGTTAGGCGCTTGGCCTATGTCACGCGAAAAGGCCTGTCAATCTCGGCGCGATGGCTCTTTTCGCCGTCAGTTGGTCTGATCGGGTGGCGCGATCGGCACCAGCAGTGGTGCAACCGCCAGCCCTTCCTCGGCCAAGGCGCGCACTTCCTGCGGGCTGGCCGTTCCGTGGATCGTCACCGGCTCTGCCTCGCCATAATATATGGCGCGGGCGCGCTCCGAGAAAGCGCCGCCCACCCATTGCGACTCCTTGAGCGCATGGCTCTGCATATCGGCGATATTGCGCATCAATGTCCTGATCCGCTCCGCCTCATCCGCCGCGCCCATGGCGACCGGTCCTCGCTCCGGCGATTCGCTTGCCGGCAGAGGCTCGGCCCGACGATTGCCCTTGGCGCCCACGGCAGGCGCCATCACCGCCTTGGAAACCACGCCCGAGCCGCAATAGGGGCAGAGCAGTTGCCCGGCGGAGCGCTGGTTCTCATAATCGACGCTGGATCGGAACCAGACTTCGAAAACATGGTCGCCATCACATTTTAGATCAAAAGAAATCACGGCAGATCAATATCTTCTATATGTTTCCTATGGGCGAGAGACGGAATCCGTCCGCGCACGGCGGCAATGTCGTCCAGCGGCAGATCCGCCCAGTAGAGGCCCGGCTCCTCACCGGCATCGAGCAGCACCGTGCCCCACGGGTCGACCACCAGACTATGTCCATAGGTTTGCCGACCATCCTCATGCAAGCCGACCTGCGCCGCCGCGACAATGAAGGCGGATGATTCAATCGCCCGGGCGCGCAACAGCACATGCCAATGCGCCTGCCCGCTCGGCACCGTGAAGGCGGCGGGCACGGACAAGATATCCGCCCCGGCCGCGCTGAGCACGCGATACAGATCCGGAAAACGCAGGTCATAACAGATGCTGAGGCCGATCCTGCCCCATGGCGTGCTCGCCACCACTGCGCGATCGCCGCTCCCATAGCTGCTGGATTCTCGCCAGCTTTCTCCGCCCGGCAGATCGACGTCAAACAGGTGGATCTTGTCATAGCGCGCTTGCACCATGCCCTGCGCGTCGATCAGAAAGCTGCGGTTTCGCCGCTTGCCGCTCGCCGGATCGGCCAGCGCGAGCGAGCCCAGTTGCACCCACAACCCCGCGGCACGCGCCGCCGTGCGCACGGCCGTCAACACTGGATCGTCCGCCTCGGCCACGATAACCGCGCCCGAGCGCACGCGATCCCGGTCGAGGCAGCCGGACATTTCGGGCGTGAACAGCATGTCCGCCCCGCCCGCCGCGGCCTCCTCGATCGCGGTGACAAGCGCGCGGGCATTGGCGCCGGGGTCGATCCCCGCATTCATCTGAAGCACCGCGATCCTCATCGTCCGGATCGTCACGTTTTCAACAGCGCATCCAGCTTGCCGCCGGCCTCAAGCGCCATCAGATCATCGCAGCCGCCGACATGCGCGCCATCGATGAAGATCTGGGGAAATGTCACGCGGCCCTCGGCGCGCTGGATCATCTCGGCGCGCACGGCGCCCCCCATGGTGCCGTCATATTCCGTAATCTCCACGCCCTTGTCACGCAGCAGCGCCAGTGCCCGCGCGCAATAGCCGCAAAAAGCTCGTGTATAGATTTCAACCTGGGGCATGGCGGCGTGCATCTCTCTTTTCAGTCAGGCTCGATGTTGGGAAGCGGGCCGGGAAAGTCAATTACCGGGGCGCTGGACGCGCGCCCAGCACAATATCTCGACCCGCGCGGCACCGCCTTGCCGGAGCAGCCGGGCGCATGCGGTGGCGGTGATCCCGGTCGTCCAGATATCGTCGATGAGAATGGCCGTTCGTCCGCGCAGCCGTGTCTCCGCCCCCGGCGCCAGCGCAAAAGCCCCCCGCATGATCCGCGCTCGCTCGGCCGCGTTCAGCGCATGGAGCGGCGGGGTGTGCCGCGTGCGACGCAACAGGTCGACCGCCACTGGAATATCCGTCCGCTTGCTCAACTGACGCGCGATCAGCGCTGCCTGATTGAAGCCGCGCGACCATATGCGCCAGCGATGCAGCGGCACCGGCACCAGCAGCGCCTGCGCCTGCCCTTCCGCCGCCAGCAGGCGAGTCATATGGGCCGCCATGACGGCGGCAAAGCTCAACCGCCGGCCATATTTGAGGCGATGCGCCACGGTGCGGCCCACATCGCCATAGCGCATCACCGCCCGCGCGCGATCATAGGGCGGCGCGCTGGCGAGACACCCGCCACACAGCGCCTCCGGGCCGATCATGGCGGGCAGATCGCGCCCGCAGCACGCGCACATCGGCTCGCCGAGAAAGGCGATCGACCCCCAGCAATCGCCACACAGCGTGCCCATATCCGCCACGATCGATCCGCAGGCCGCACAGCGCGGCGGCAAGGCATAATCCAGCAGCGGCCGGGCGAGGCGCGCAAAAAAGGCGGAGGCGGACATGGCAGGACTTGTTCCACGCGGCCGGACCCGGCACAAGCCCGCCATGAGCGTTCCCAACATCTTCAACGAGGCGGTGCGCGCGCACCGCCGGGACCGCGCGGCGGCGAACTTCGCCGCGCATGATTTCCTCTATGCCGCCATGGCCGACGATCTGCTCGAGCGCCTCGGCGATGTCAGCCGCAGCTTCACCCGCGCGCTGGTCATCGGCGTGCCGGATCGCCGCCTGGCCGATGCCCTGGCGGCCCGGGGCTGCGCGGTCACCTGCGCCGACCCCGGCCCGGTGTGGGCGGCGCGCAGCGGCGGCCGCGTCATTCGAGAGGACATGCTGCCTTATGCGGACGGGGAATTCGATCTGATCCTGTGCTGCGGCACGCTCGATACGATCAACGATCTGCCCGGCGCGCTGCTCGGCCTCAACCGGGTGCTGGAGCCCGATGGCCTGCTGCTGCTGAGCTTCATCGGCGCCGGCTCCCTGCCTCGCCTGCGCGCGGCGCTGCTGGCGGCGGATGGCGACCGGCCGGCGCAGCGCATTCACCCGCAGGTCGATGTGCGCGCACTGGGCGACCTGCTCGCCCGCGCCGGTTTCGCCATGCCGGTGGCGGACCATCAGCCGCTTGATGTGCGCTATGGCTCGCTGTTCCGGCTGCTTGCCGATCTGCGCGGCATGGGCGCCGCGCAATGCCTCGCATCCGCGCCGCCGCCGCTCACCCGCGCCGGCCTTGTCCGCGCAGCCGAGCACTTCACCAGTGCGGCCGATGCCGACGGGCGCGTGACCGAATGCTTCGTGATCCTGCATGGCAGCGGCTGGCACCCCAGCGCCAGCCAGCCCAGGCCCGCCCGCCGCGGCAGCGCCACCGTCTCCCTCGCCGACGCGCTGCGATCACCCAAACCGGCGGATTGAAGCCCGCACGGACGGCTGTTTCACGTCGCTCGGACAAGCGTCAAAGCAGCGCGTCCAGCATAGCCACAAGCGGCTCGTCGGCCGGCGGCATGTCAAGCGCGAACAAGTCGTGGCTGTGCAGCCAGCGACTATCGAGCGCTTCGGTGGGCCACACCATGCCCTGCCATTTGCGGCAGACATAGAGCAGGAGCAGCAGCGGCCGTTCGCCAATCTGGCCGGTCGCGAAGGTCGCGGGGGCAAGGCAGGCGGTTTCGGTTTCGATGCCCAGTTCCTCGCGCAATTCGCGGATCAGGGCGTCCTCCGGCGTCTCGCCCGGTTCCAGCTTGCCGCCGGGAAACTCCCACAGCCCGCCCATAGTCTTGTCCAGCGGGCGCTGCTGCACGAAGATCCGCGATTGCGCATCGATCAGCGCGGCAGCGACGACGATGAGCGGTTGCACGGTCAGGTCGGGTGTCATGCGCCTGCAGCGCTTCTATCAAATCTTAACATATCACGCCCTACATAGCGGCCCGACCCGTCCTGTCGCAGGGGAAATGCGGTGCGTGCACGTTTCCACAAGATATCAGCCTGCCAGCGCGGCGCGACGGCCGTGGAATATGGCCTGATCATCGCGCTCATCGTGCTGGCGATCATCGGCGCAATGAACGAATTCGCCAGCAAGACCAACGGCATGTGGAACCATATCTCCAATGAGGTCACCAATCGTTAAGCATCAATTCTGTCCACCGCTGTGCTGGATTAGTGAATTTTAAATCACTCTGCCCATAAACAGCCAATTACGCGCTGACCGATGCAGCGGGTGGGGCAGATTAGGATCGATAGAACCTGAGGAGGTTTATGATGAAATTCTTTCGCAAGCTTTTCAAGAACAACAAGGGCGCAACGGCTATCGAATATGGCCTGATCGCTGCGCTTATCGCGGTGGCCGCTATCACCGCCTTGACGTCACTTGGTGGCAATTTGACCAACACATTCAACAAGGTCAGCGACGACCTCAGCAACGCCAACGAGAAATAATCACCTATTGTTCGACGACTCCTCGAACGACAATGGGACGGCGGCACGCAAGTGTCGCCGTTTCTTGCATCTGGAATATCCTTGATTTCCAATCAGTCCGTGATGATCTTCACCCGACGCCCCGCCGTCAGCGGCGTATTGGCCGCAAGGCCATTCAGCACCAGAAACCGGTCGAGCTGATAGTCCTGATAGGCCATGCGCGCCGCGAGGCTGCTCGGGCTGTCCCCGGCCTTGACGGTCACGAGGCGCACCCGCCGCCCTTTGACCCCGCTCGCCTCGGCATCGCTCATCCGGCTGACTGAATTGATCAGACTGCCAAGCGTCCCCAGCCCTTGCCCGGCCGGATTCACGACGATGAAATGATAGGCGGTGGACGGTCCGAACTGATAGGCCACCACCGTCACATCGAGTCGCTTGCCTTGCGAATTGCTCATGCTCGCAGCACCCCAGGCAACCGGCAGGCCATTGATCGTGCTGCGGCGAATGTCGATGGAGGGGCGCTGCCCCTGCCCCGCCAATTGGGTGAAGATGGTCTGCACATAGCCATCGAGATTGCCATCATAGGCCGCGCTGCTGAACTGCGCCTGCCCGGTTTGCCCGGCGATCGACACCGCGCTGGCGCCATTCTGGATCGCATAGCCATTGGGTGCGGTGAACTTCAGCCGGAAGACAGGATGCAGAAACTGCTGCCCCCGGACCACGCCTTCTTTGGGATCATCGCCATAGGTCAGGCCATCCACATTGCTCAGGAATGTCTCGGCATGGCGCAATGTGCTGCGCGAGCCGGTCGCCTGCGCATTGGTCAGCGCCCGGCGCACGCGGGAGGCGGGGTCCGGATGGGTGCTCGCCCATTCCGGCACGCCACTGGCCTGCCCTTGCGTCTTGCTATCCAGCGCGGTTTGCGCCGCCAGCGAGGCGAGCATGGAGGACAGCGCCCTGGGATCATAGCCTGCCTTGGCGAGATAGCGGATGCCCAGATCATCCGCTTCATATTCCTGCGTGCGGGAAAATTTGAGGGTGAGCAATTGGCTGCCGGTGCCGATCCCCTTCTGAAGCATTTGCCCCAGCCCCGAATCGCCCGCCACCGCACCGACCAGAACCTGCCCGAGCACGCCCAGAATGCTGTTGCGCGTCGCTGCGCTCTGCCGCTTGTTGCTATGCTGCGCGGCGACATGGCCGATCTCATGGCCCAGCACGCCGGCCAGCTCGGCCTCGTCATTCATCAACGCCATCAACTGGCGGGTGACATAGACATAGCCGCCCGGAATGGCGAACGCGTTGTTGACCGATGAGTTGAGCAGGCTGATCGTGAAATCATTCTGCTGGCTGGAGAGGCTGGACTCCACCGCGATCCGTCGGCCCACGCTGGTCACATAGGCCGCCTGCGGGCCGGTATAGAGCCCGCCAAATTCCGCGAGCAGTTCGGGATGGGCCTTGGCCCCTTGCGCGCGCTCGGCCGGGCTGATCGCCGTGGCCGTCTGGATCTGCCGCTGCTGCGCCGTGCCGGTTGCCGCCAGCGCCAAGGCGCCGACAAAAGCCGCCGCGCCAAGACAGGTTCTCACATGATATTGTGCCAAGGATGCCCCTTCTGCCGCTTCCCGCCCAGACTAAGCCGGTGCGGGCGAATTGCAAATGCGGTCAGCCGAGCGCCAGAAACTTCTCGGCGCGCTGGTGGCGCAGCTGGTCCGGCGCCAGGCCATCGAGCGATCCGAGTTCCTCGACGATCGCCGCTTGCAGCGTCCCGATCGCGACATCCCGGCCGCGATGCGCGCCGCCCATCGGCTCGGGCACGATGCGGTCGATCACGCCGAGCGTGGCGAGCTGCTGCGCCGTCACCTGCATCGCCTGCGCGGCGTCGGCCGCCTTGTCGGCCGTGCGCCACAGGATGGAGGCGCAGCCCTCGGGCGAAATCACCGAGTAAATGGCATGTTCGAACATCAGCACGCGGTTGGCCGCCGCCAGCGCCACCGCGCCGCCGGAGCCGCCCTCGCCCACGATCGCCGCGACCATCGGCACGCCGAGCGCGAGGCAGGCCTCGGTCGCCCGCGCAATGGCTTCGGCCTGGCCGCGCTCTTCCGCCTGTACGCCGGGAAACGCGCCGGAGGTATCGACCAGCGTCACCACCGGCAGGCCGAACCGGTCGGCCAGCTGCATCAGGCGAGTCGCCTTGCGATAGCCCTCGGGCATGCCCATGCCGAAATTATGGGTGACGCGCGAGGCGGTATCATGGCCCTTCTCATGGCCGATGAGCATCACCTTGCGCCCGCCGATCGTGGCGAAACCGCCCTGGATCGCCTTGTCGTCGCTGAACGCACGATCGCCGGCGAGCGGCATATAGTCGCTGCACATCCCCGCGACGAAGTCGCGGAAATGCGGCCGCTCCGCATGGCGGGCGACCTGCGTCTTCTGCCACGGCGTGAGCTTGCCGTAGAGATCGGCAAGCATCGTCGTCGAGCGCTGCTGGAGCCGCCCGATTTCCGCGTCAATGTTCAGCGCGCCGTCATCCGCCGTCGCGCGCAATTCGTCGATCCGCGCCTGAAGCGCCGCAACCGGCTTCTCAAAATCGAGATAACTGACCATCGCCGCGCGTTAGGACGAGCGCGGCGCAAGGTCAACGAGCGGATGACGCGCATTGACAAGAGCGACCAGCCTTGCGGCATCGACATGGGTGTAAATCTGCGTTGTCGCGATATCGGCATGGCCGAGCATCGCCTGCAAGGCGCGCAGGTCCGCGCCGCCCTCCAGCAGGTGGGTGGCGAAGGCGTGGCGCAGCACATGGGGGCTGACGCGCTGCGGGTCGATCCCCGCCACGGCGGCCAGTTCGCGGACGATCTGGAACAGGCGCACCCGGCTCAGATGGGCCTTGCCGGAGGGGAAGAGCCACAGGCCGTCCGCAGGCACATGCGCTCGCCAGGCGGCGGCGGCGGCGCGGGCGCGGTCCGAGATCGGCACCAGCCGCTCGCGCTCGCCCTTGCCGCGCAGGATGAGGAAGGGCCGGTCGCCTGCCAGCGCGCGCAGCGGCAGCGAGACCAGTTCGGTCGCACGCAGGCCCGAGCCATAGAGCAGCTCGAACAAGGCCGAGAGTCGCAGATCGAGCGGATGGACCGGCGCCCGCTGCAGCCGCGCGTCGATCGCCGCGAAAATCGCGTCGACATCGCCATGGCTGAGGATTTTGGGCAGCGGCCGCCGCACGCCGGGGCGCGGCAACGCATCGGAGGGATTATCCGTCCGCTCCGATTCGGCCTCCAGAAACGCGAAGAATCCCCGCAGCGCCGAGGATTTCCGCGCGAGGCTGGCGGGCGAAAGGTCCGCCCAGACCGAACCAAGGTCGCCCAGCGCGGTTTGCGTCGCGCCGGCAAGATCGCGCAGGTGGCGCGCGGCATCGGTCAGATCGCCGCGATAGGCGAGCAATGTGTTGCGCGGCGCCCCGCGCTCGGCCGCGAGCATGGCGAGGTAACGGTCGATCAGGATGGCGTCGCGTTTGGCGAGGGGCGGCGGCTCGTCGCCCGCGTCCGTCATGCGATCCGCGCCATCGCCTCGGCCGCGATCATCCGGGCATAGGGGTTGAGGCCGACCCGATCGAGCGCCGTCACGATGAAATAGAGATGTTCCGGCGGCAAGGCGCGCCAGCTTGCCCCCTGCATGCCGACCGCCGCGAGCAGCGCCACCGTTCCGGCCTCGCGCCGGTCCGCCGCCGCCATCAGCGCCCGCTGCCAGCGCGTTTTCGGCGCGGTCTCGATGGCATTGTCGCGCAGCAATTGCGCGCGCGCATCGCCGGGCAAGCGGCCAAGACCGGCCAGCGCCGCCACGAGGCTGCGACCGAGTTGCCTGGCGTTGCCCTCATCCTGCGTGACGAAGGCCTCGATGCGGCCGCGGGACAGGTCCAGTTGCGGGCTCGGCAGGCCGGTCGCCAGCAAGGCCCAGCTGCGCTCGCGCGCCGCGCCGTCGAGCCGGTTCACCGCCCCGCTCCAGCGCGCGGCCTGGCCATCATAACCGCCCGCAAGCATCGCCGCGATCAGCCATGGCGTCTCCGCGCCGGCTGCTGCCGTCGGGGGCAGCGCGGCGGCCGCGCGGGCGAGCACCGGCAGATTGCCATAATGCACGCCGTCCGTATCGCTCCACTCGCCCGCCACGGACGGAGTCGTCCACAAGCGGCGCATTGCACCGATCCGCTCGCTGGCAGACGGGCCGGCAGAGGCCATGCGCAACAGGTCGCCGCGCGCCGTGGCGGCCTCGTCGGCATCCGGCTCCCCGGCCAGCGCAGAATAGAAATCCAGCGATGCCGCGCCGGAAAAGACGCCGAGCCGCGTCGCCACCGCCGCGCCCGGCACGCGCTGCGCAAGCGTCAGCGCCGGCGCGCGGGCTTCCCACGCGCGCACCTGCGGCCCCGCCCCGGCATAGAGCGCATCGGGGATGGCCACATTGGCGGCCGTCGCGAGGCCGAAGCGCCAGCTGGTCAGCGCACTCACGCCGTCCCACTCGATCTTGACCGAGCGGCGGCTGTTCGGCCCCGCGCCGACAATCTTCTCGGCCAGGCGATAATCGACGCTATGGGCAATCCCGCGCCGCTGCGCCTGGCTGAGCAGCGCGGTGGCCGTGCCCTGATCGGCGGAGAAGGCCGCGCAGATCGCCTGCGCCATGAACCAGCCCGGCTCATCGGTGAAGCTGGCCGCGCGCGGGAGCAGCGGGCACAGGCCGGCCGGGTCCGCCGTCGCCAGCTGCGCCTGCATCGCCACCGCATAGAGCCGTTTGGTGTAATGATCCGAATCGACGCTCTGGATCAGCAGCCGGCCATTATCCGCCTCGCCCATGCGCAGCAGCAGCCAGGCGCGCTCGGCGGCCCAGTCGGCCCCGCCAATATCGCGCGGCGTGTCCGATTGGGTGAGCAGCGCGCGGCGCAGGAGGATGCTCCCCCAGCGCGAAAGAAAGGGCGCGCGGGTCGCCGCCATGATCGCGGCCAGGTCCTTGCCATGATCGCGGCCGAACGCATTTGGCCCCAGCCCGCCAAGCTCGGGTGTGAGCGGGCCGATGACATCCAGCGAACGCCGGGCCGAGCGTGGCAGGTCGTATTTCTCGGCGATCTCGTCGCCCGCCGTGGCATTGGCCGCATCCGGCAACACGCCGGCGGCCTCGTTCAGCGCGGCCGTGGTCGCGGGCACCGCGCTGGATGGCGCTGATGGCGCAACCGGCGCACTGGGCGTCGGCGTCGGGGTCGGCGCAGGTTGCGGGCGCGGCGCGGGCGCCGCCGGGGTCGGCTCGCCAAAGCCCTCGGGCAGCAGCGATTCCGGCCCCTGCGCCAGCACGGGAATGGCCAGCGCCAGCGCGCTCAGCCCCAGCAGTCGATATGGTCGCTTGATCCGCACGGTCCTGCTTATTTGCCCAGCTGGTCGGCCGGCACCGGAATTTCGATCGGCCCCACGGCCTGCCCGCCGCCCTTCCACCAGGCGAGCGCCAGCACCAGCAGGATGAGCAATGGCACGATCCAGACGATCAACGACAGGGGGTGCCTGCGGCGGCGGAGGGGATCGTTACGACTGATTTTCATGGATGTGTCAGGGCCTTGCCATCTCTCGGGGGTGTAAGGGCAGACGTTCGTCGTTGCCTCAAGCGGTGGTGGCTGTATAGCCGCGCAGGTCATGGGGCGAAACGATAAATGTGCAGATGAGGCCGGGCTTTCGTCGCTTGTCCTTGTCGGGCTGATGGGCGTCGGCAAATCGACGGTCGGGCGGCGGCTGGCCGCGCGGCTCGATCTGCCCTTCATCGATGCCGATGACGAGATTGAGCGCGCCGCCGGCATGAGCATCCAGGAAATCTTCGACACCTATGGCGAGGCGCAGTTTCGCGATGGCGAGCGGCGCGTGATCGCGCGGCTGATCGACGGCACGCCCAAGGTGGTGGCGACCGGCGGCGGCGCCTTCGTCAATGACGAGACCCGCCAGCTGATCCTCGAGAAAGCCACCGCCATCTGGCTGGATGCGGACATCAACATCCTTGTCGAGCGCGTCTCGCGCCGTGAGGGCCGGCCGCTGCTCAAGGATCGCGACCCGCGCGACGTGCTGACCACGCTCGCCAGCAGCCGCGCGCCCTTTTATGCGCAGGCGCCGATCCGTATCATGAGTTCGGATTCGCCGCATGACGCGACCGTGGAAAAAATCATGAAGGCAATCGGCAGATGACAATCGTCCCCGTCGCGCTTGGCGACCGCAGCTATGATGTCCGCATCGAGACCGGCCTGCTCGATCGCGCCGGCGCGGCGCTCGCGCCCTATGCGACCGGCCGGCCGTTCCTCGTCATCACGGATAGCCATGTCGCCGCCACCCAATGGCCGCGCCTCCAGGCCTCGCTGCAGGCGGCCGGGCTGGCCGCGGACCTGGTCACCCTGCCCGCCGGGGAAACGACCAAGAGCTGGCCGCAGCTGGAAGCGCTGACCGACCGGATGATCGACCATGGCATCGAGCGGCGCGATCATGTCATCGCGCTGGGCGGCGGGGTGATCGGCGATCTGGTCGGATTCGCGGCCTCCATCGTCAAGCGCGGCTGCCATTTCATCCAGATCCCCACCACCCTGCTCGCGCAGGTCGACAGCTCCGTGGGCGGCAAGACCGCGATCAACAGCCGGGCGGGCAAGAATCTGCTCGGCGCCTTCCATCAGCCCGCCCTGGTGCTGATCGATCCGGAGACGCTCGACACGCTCGATGCGCGCAACGTCCGCGCCGGCTATGCCGAAGTCGTCAAATATGGCCTGATCGACGATGCCGCCTTCTTCGAATGGTGCGAGGCCAACGGCCCCGCCCTGCTCGCCGGCAATGCCGATGCGCGCGCGCAGGCGATTGCGAAGAGCGTCGCGGCCAAGGCCGCCATCGTCGCGCAGGATGAGCGCGAGACGAGCGGGCGGCGCGCGCTGCTCAATCTGGGGCACACATTCGGCCATGCGCTGGAGGCGGAGACCGGCTTTTCCGACCGGCTGCTGCATGGCGAGGGCGTCGCGGCCGGCATGGCGCTGGCGTTTGCCTACTCCGTCCGGCGCGGCGAATGCACCGGGCAGGATGCGCAGCGCGTCATCGCCCATCTGCGCGCGGCCGGCCTGCCCGCCTCGCTGCGGGATGCCGGGGTGACGGCATCTGGCCGGGTGCTGGTCGACCATATGCTGCATGACAAGAAGATGAGCGGCGGCACATTGCCCTTCCTGCTCGCGCGCGGCATCGGCCAGACCTATCTCGCCAAGGATGTCGACCTTGCCGATGTCGCCGCCTTTCTGGACGAAGCCGAGCGCTGAGCGCCTCCAGGCCGCGCGCCTGACGCCCCTCCATTCACTTCGACAGCACCGGCGGCTAGCCGGCGCGAGCGCCCGCCAGACGCCATGCCAGCCACAGCCAGCCGGCGATCATCAGCACGCCGCCGATCGGCGTAATCGCGCCGAACCAGCGCGGCGCGCCGAACGCCATGGCATAGAGCGTCGCGGCGAACAGCGCGCTGCCCGCCAGCAACATGCCGGCCGGGCCGCTGCCCGTGCCCTGACTGCCGGGATTGATCATCAGCGCCACCACCGCCACGGCGTGGATGAGCTGGTAGGTTCCGCCCGTCCGCAGCCACTCGGCCGCCTGCGCATTGGCTGCGGCATGCGCGCCAAAGGCCGAAAAACCGATGGCGATGGCCGCGCTCAACGCGCCGGCCGCTGCCAGTCCGATCATGCATCATCTCCCAATATCTGTTTCTCGGGCAGCACCATCGTCCGCCCCGGCCGGAACAGCAGATCCTTGGCCGCCATCAGCCCGGATGCCTTTTGCACATCCAGCCGCTTGCGGTCATTCTCGCGATACTGGCGCTCGACCTCGTCAATCTGCGCCTCGTCGAGCCCGAGCCGCGCCAGTGCCGCCCGCCCCATGCTCACGGCGGACTCGTAAACCTCGCGGACCACACCGGCCAGCGGCAAGTCGTTCACCGCGATCAGATGCCTGCGGTCATAGGCGCGCATGAGCACGCCGGCTTGCGGAAACGCCCGCAGGATCGGCTTGAGTGCGCGCGGGCCAAGCGTGCGGTCGTCCTGGCAGAAAATCAGCAAGGTCGCCTCCTCCGCCCCGGCGCGGCGCAGCAGGTCGATGCGGGTGCCGTCGCCATAATGGACCTCGATGTCGAACCGGCTGGATAGCTCGATCTGCGCCGGCTTGCGGTCAATCAGCGTCACATCGCAGCCCTGCCCGACCAGCATCTGCGCGACGGTCTGGCCGAACCTGCCATAGCCCACGATGATCGCCGTGCCGCGCGGCGCCTCTTCCGGACCGCTCAGCCCGGCACCATCGCCGTCGCCCTCGGAAAATTCGAGCCGCCGCGCGATCATCAGCAGGAAGGGCGTGGACATCATCGAGAGCGTCACGACCGCGCTGAACATGCTCGCGGCCTCGGGCGCGATCAGCAGCGCGTCGCGCGCCTGCGCAAACAGCACGAAGGCCAGTTCGCCGCCCTGGCTGAGCAGCAAACCAAGGCCGAGTGCTTGCGCCCGTGGCACCCCGAAGATCATGGCGATCGGCGTGATCAGCGCCACCTTCACCGCAACCAGCGCCAGCGCCATGCCGATGATGAAGACCGGCTGGTTGATGATGACGCTGATATCCAGCACCATCCCCACCGCCACGAAGAACAGCCCGAGCAGGATGGTGCGGAACGGCTCGACATCCGATTCGATCTCGTGGCGATAAGGCGAATCGGCCAGCATCACCCCGGCGATGAACGCGCCGAGCGCGGTAGAGAGGCCCAGCAGGTTCATCAGCCCGGCCGATGCCAGCACCGCAAACAAGCCGACGGCGACGAACAGCTCGCGCTCGCCCAGCCGCCCGATCAGCCGCAGCAGCGGTTGCACGATGAACCGCCCGGCCAGCACCAGCCCGATGATCGCGCCCACCGTGTAGAGCGCCAGCATCCAGCCCGGCGGCGCGTTGGGGTCGGTCGGCGCGCGCGAGAGAGCCGCGATAATGGTGATCAGCGGGACGATCGCGAGATCCTGCAACAGCAGGATGGAGAAAGCCTTCTCCCCGAACGGCGAGTTGATCCGGCCGCTTTCCTTGAGGCCCGGCAGCACCTGCGCGGTGGAGGAGAGCGCGAGCGGCAGCCCCAGCGCGATCGACGCGCCGAGCGAGAAGTTCGTCATCGCATAGATGAGCGCAGCCAGCGCGACCCCGCACAGCGCCACCTGCAGCAGGCCGAGGCCGAAAATATCCTGCCGCAACCGCCAGAGCCGGGAGGGCTTGAGTTCGAGCCCGACGAGGAACAGCAGCAGGACGATGCCGATTTCGGCAATATCCATCTTGCTCTCGCCGCCACCGACCAGCCCGATCCCATGCGGCCCGATCAGGGCGCCGGTCACCAGATAGCCGAGCGTGGCGCCCAGCCCGAGCCGCCGGAACAGGATGACGAACACCAGCCCGACGCCCAGCATGATGACGCCTTCACTCAGCAGCAGCTCCGTTCCGGAAGCGGCCGCTGCCGCGGCGTCACCCATGGACGGTCCGGTCTGCCAGGGCGTGGGTCAGGGCCGCCGCAGTGGCCTCGAACGCCAGCCGCATCGAAGGATGACGCGCCGGATAGTCGCGCCCGGCGGCGAGCAGCGCCAGATCCGGCCAGTCAGGCAAGGCATCGCTGTCCTTCGCCAGATAGGCCCGCCAGCCCTCGGTCACCGCTTCCAGGGCTGCCCGGTCGGCGCCCACGGCACCGCGCGCCAATATCGCGGCGGCGGCCTGCCCCAGCGCGCAGGCCTTCGCATCGAGGCCGATCGCGGCGATCCGCCCTGCCGTATCGACCTGCAGCGTCACGATCATGCGGCTGCCACAAGTGGGAGAGCGCCGCTCCTCCATCGCATCCGGGTCGGCCAGCGGCGGAAACTCCGCCACGCGCGCCGCCATGCGCAATACATCGATGTTGTAGAGCGGGCCGCTCATCGCCGGGTCATCCTAATCCGTGCTATCACTGGCGCCTTCTTTCTCGTCCGGCATCACGCTGCCCAGCAACCCGCCCTGTCGGCTATTCTCCGCGATCCACTGGCTCATGGCCGATCCGCTCGCACTGAGCAGCGGATAGGAGCGGGAGAGTCGCATCCAGTCCGGCCGGTGGCTCTCCACCCCATATAGGGCGTCATAGCCGATACTGAACAACACATAGCAGATCGTCGCAACCAGCAGGCCCTTGATCGCCCCGAAACCCAAGCCAAGGAGCCGGTCGACCATGCCGAGCACGGAGCTTTTCGTCTTGCTGCCGATCGCCCGCGCCAGCATCTTGCCCAGCCCGAAGACAAGGCCGAAGACCAGCACGAAGGCCAGCAGCGCCGCGCCATATTCCGAGCCGATCCAGCCGGTGAGCAGGGCCGTGACCGGCGCATGGAACAGCCGCACGGCGACGATTCCGCCGATCAGCGCGCCAAGGCCGAGCGATTCCGTGACGAAACCGGCGAGGAAGCCGCGAATCGCAAGGCCGCCGATCAGCAAAAGCACAGCAATGTCGAGAGCGGTCATGCTGTGGTCGCTAATCGCGCCCGAGCATATGGTCAACAAGCTCACTCAGCCGGGTGAACCCGTTCGTCGCCATGCCATTGGCCAGTTTCGTGCTGGACGCCGGCAGCAGCGCCCGCCCGAAGCCCAGCTTGGCCGCCTCGCGCAGTCTGAGCCCGGCATGGGCGACCGGCCGTATCTCGCCGGACAGGGCGATTTCGCCGAGCATCACCGCATCCTTGGGCACCGGCCGTTCGGAGAGCGCGGAGATGAGCGCGCCGGCCACCGCAAGGTCCGCCGCCGGGTCCTGCAACCGATAGCCGCCCGACACATTGAGATAGACCTCGCAGGTCGCGAAGCTGAGCCCGCAGCGCGCCTCCAGCACCGCCAGCGTCATCGCCAGCCGCCCGGCGTCCCAGCCGACCACCGCCCGCCGCGGCGTCGCCCCGCTCGCCAGCCGCACGGTGAGCGCCTGTATCTCGACCAGCACCGGCCGCGTGCCTTCCAGCGCGGGGAACACCGCCGCGCCCGGCACCTTCTCGTCACGATCGGTCAGGAACAGCGCGGACGGGTTGCCGACTTCCTGCAATCCCTCCTCGACCATCGCGAACACGCCGATCTCGTCCGTCGCGCCAAAGCGGTTCTTGATCGCGCGCAGGATGCGATATTGATGGCTGCGCTCACCCTCAAAGCTCAGCACCGTGTCGACCATATGCTCCAGCACGCGCGGCCCGGCGATGGAGCCATCCTTGGTGACATGGCCCACGAGAATGAGCGCCGCGCTGCTCTTCTTGGCGAAGCGGATCAGCTCCTGCGCCGAGGCCCGCACCTGGCTGACCGTGCCGGGCGCGCCCTCGATCATGTCGCTGTGCATCGTCTGGATCGAATCGATCACCAGCAGGTCGGTGTCGTTCCCCGGCCCCAGCGTGGTGAGAATATCGCGCACCGAGGTCGCGCTGGCGAGTTGCACCGGCGCATCGCCAAGGCCGAGCCGGCGCGCGCGCAGCCGCACCTGATCGGCTGCTTCCTCGCCGCTCACATAGACCACCCGCCGGCCGGTCCGCGCCAGTTGCGCGGCTGCCTGCAACAGCAAGGTGGATTTGCCGATGCCCGGATCGCCGCCGATCAGCGTGGCCGATCCCGCGACAAGGCCGCCGCCCAGTGCCCGGTCGAACTCGGCCAGCCCCGTGCCGAGCCGGTCCGGCAGCACGACCTCGCTGTCGAGGCCGATCAACTGGATCGCCCGCCCGCCATCCTGCAAGTCATGCTTGATCGAGAAGGTGGTCGCCGGTGCCTCTTCCACCAGCGTGTTCCATTCGCTGCAATCGTCGCATTGCCCCTGCCAGCGGGAGGCAAGCGAGCCGCAGCTCTGACAGACATAACGACGTTTGACCCTGGCCATGCCGCCGCCATATCAGAACGAAGAGAGAACGCCAGCGCGAACATCTTGCGCTTGCGGTCGGGAAGCACGATCTACCCGATCAATGCTCAGGGTTGCTTCCTATAATATCCGCAAGGCCATCGGCAATGATCGCCGCCGGGCGCCCGAGCGGATCATCGACGTGCTCAACGAACTGGATGCCGATGTGATCGCGCTGCAGGAGGCCGATCGCCGCTTCGGCGCGCGCCACGCGGTGCTGCCCGATCATCTGCTCGAGCTGCACTCCGATTATCGCGCCGTTCCCGTGCCGAGCCGGCTGGAAAGCATGGGCTGGCACGGCAATGCCCTGCTGGTGCGCAAGGCGCATCACGCCCAGGCCGCGGGCGATCTGGTTCACTTGCCTTGCCTGGAGCCCCGCGGCGCGATCACCGCCGATCTGGAGGTGAAGGGCCAGCGGCTGCGTGTCGTCGGGATGCATCTCGACCTGTCCGGCCTGTGGCGACGGCGACAGGCGGCCGCGGTCGTCAGTCAGGTCGAGCATCGCCACGAGCATGATCCCACGGTGGCGACCATCCTGATGGGCGACCTCAATGAATGGAGCAGCAATCGCGGCTGTCTGGCGGATTTCAGCCGTCATTTCGAGATCGCGCCGTGCGGTCGCAGCTTCCATGCCCGCCGTCCGGTCGCCTCCTTGGATCGCATCATGTGGCGGGGGGCGCTGGCGCTGGCCGATTGCGGCGTGCACATGTCGCCGCTGGCGCGCCGCGCGTCGGATCATCTGCCGATCTGGGCGGCGTTCAGCCGCGCGGCCTGACGGCTCGACAAAATGCCGGCACCGCGCCTATCAGTAGCGCATGCGGGAGAAGGAACTGAGGCTCGCCCTTGTCTGCTATGGTGGCGTGAGTCTCGCCGTCTACATGCATGGCGTCACCAAGGAAGTGTGGCATATGGCCCGCGCCAGCCACGATTCCAATCGCCATGATCCGCAGAAAAAGCCGTCAAACGCGCCGACTGCTGCGGTTTACGGCCGGATATTGGAGGCCTGCCGCGCGGAAGCCGGCCTCAAGCTGCGCGTGCTGCCGGATATCATCTCCGGGTCCAGCGCCGGCGGCATTAACGGCATCTTCCTCGCCCATGCGATCGAGACCGGCCAGTCGCTCGATCCGCTTACCGAGCTGTGGCTGAGCCGCGCCGATGCCGACATCCTGCTCGACCCCGACGCGCGCCCGCTCTCGCGCTTCACCAAATTCTGGGTCGCGCCGATCCTGTGGCTGCTGCTGCGTCGGCGCGGCGACACTGTGGAGCGCACCGTCGCGCCGGAAACGCGCGAGGAAGTGCGCCGCAAGCTCTCCAACTTCGTGCGCGCCCGCTGGTTCGCTCCTCCGTTTGGCGGCAAGGGCTTTTCGCGCCTGATCCTCGATGCGTTCGACGCCATGGCGACGGGCGAGACTGGCGACCCGCTGCTGCCGGATGGCCATCCGCTCGATCTCGATGTGACCGTCACCGATTTCACCGGTCATGAGGAAGTGCTGCGCCTCAACAGCCCGCCGGAGATTACCGAGACGGAGCATCGCCTCGCGATCAGCTTCCGCGCGCGTGGCGCCCGCCCCCGCACCCTCGCCGATCCCAGCGAACTGGTCTTTGCCGCTCGCGCCACGGCCAGCTTCCCCGGCGCTTTTCCGCCCTTCACGGTTCGTGAACTCGATGCGGTGTTGCATGAACGCCAGCGGCCATGGCCGGGGCGGGACCTGTTCCTGCGCCGTGTGCTGCCGCAGCACAGCGATGCAGGGGCGGCCGAGGATGCCGTGCTGATCGACGGCTCCGTGCTCGCCAACGCGCCCTTCGCGCAAGCCATCGCCGCGCTCCGCGACCGCCCCGCGCGCTGGCCGGTGGATCGCCGCTTCGTCTATGTCGAGCCCTCGCCCAGCGCGGCGGGCTTCCGCCTCACCTCCCCGCAACAGCGCCTCACCGGCGAGCGACTGCTCCCCGGCTTCTTCCGCACCATCTTCGGCGCGGTCAGCGATATCCCGCGCGAACAGCCGATCCGCGACAATCTCGAACTGATCGCCGAGCGCTCGACGCGCATCCTGCGCATGCAGCATATCACCCGCGCCCTGCGTCCGGATATCGACCGCACCGTAGACCGCACGCTGGGCCGCACCTTGTTTCTCAGCCGGCCCACGGCCCGCCGCCTCGCTCACTGGCGCGCGCGCATGCAGCAAAAGGCCGCACGGGCCGCCGGTTTCGCCTATCCCGCCTATGGCTATCTCAAATATGCCGGTATTGTCGCTGATCTGGGCATGCTGATCGCATCGCTCGCCGGGGAGACGAACCCCACTGCAAAAGAGGCGATCCACCGCCGCCTTCACGCTCATCTCCATGAGGCCGGCGTGGATCGCGTGGGCGCGGGCACCGCCGATGGTGCCAGCGAGGCGCTGATCGCTTTCTATCGCAGTCATGACGTCGGTTTCCGGATTCGTCGCCTGCGGTTCCTCACCCGCCGCCTGTCCGGACGCGCGGAGCAGGATGAGGGGGAGTTGCCGCAAAGCGCCGCCCGCCCCGCCATGCTCGAAATGCTCTATGAAGCGATCGCCCTTTATTCCGAACGGCAGGAAACGGACTGGTTTGGGGCGGCTGTTCGCGAGCGCGCGCGCCATGTGCTGGATGATCCCGCCGCCACGATCGAGATCATCGGCCGCCTGCGCGACTTGCAGGCGCTCGACGAGCTGGTGGACGAACGCTTCGCCGCCGCCGCCCTGCATATCGATCTCGAGGAGCGGCGCGCGCTGCTCAAGGCCTATCTCGGCTTTCCCTTCTACGACATCGCCACGCTACCGCTGCTTCAGGGCGAGGGGCTGGACGAATATGACCCCATCAAGGTTGACCGCATCTCGCCCGAGGATGCCGTCGCGATCCGCCCGGGCGGTGCCGCCGCCACTCTGCGCGGGATCGAGTTCAACAGCTTCGGCGCTTTCTTCAGCCGCGCCTATCGGGAAAATGATTATCTGTGGGGCCGCCTGCACGGCGCCGATCGCATGATCGACATTCTGCTCTCCACCATGCCCGCCGGCCCGCTCACCAGCCCCGCTCGCGCCACGGCATGGAAACGCGAGGCCTTCCTGGCCATTCTGGACGAGGAGGAAGCGCTTCTGCCCGCCATCACGAAACAGATCGCCCGGATCCGCCGCGAGATCGACGCCGCTATGCCTCCGGCTTGACCAGCGTCACTTGCGAGACATCAATGCTGCGGCCGGCAAACCCGCCTTCGCAATACATGAGATAATAGCGCCACAGATCAACGAAATGCTCATCGAAGCGCGGCGGCAGTTGCCCTGCCTCGACCGCCGCGTCGAACCGCATGCGCCATTTGCGCAGGGTCCATGCATAATCCAGCCCGAAACGCTGCTGATCTTGCCATTCCAGCCCGGCCCGCTGGGCCGCCGCCCGGAAACGCCGCTCGGACAGGAGGAACCCACCGGGAAAGATATAGCGCTGGATGAAGTCCGCTCGCGCGGCATAGGCCGGAAAAATCTCGTCATCGATGCTGATGAACTGGATCGCCGCGCGACCGCCCGGCCGGAGCAGCCGCGCGATACTCTCCAGATAGGCTGGCCAATATTGCTGACCGACCGCTTCCACCATTTCCACGCTCGCAATGGCATCGAACGTTCCGGTCACATCCCGATAATCCTGCAGGCGCACCTGCGCGCGGTCACCGGCCGCTCGCATCGCCTCTCCGGCCAGCACATGGGCGCGCTGCTCATGCGACAGCGTGACGCCGACATAATCGATCTGCGCCCGCCCGAGCGCCCGCTCCGCCAGGCTGCCCCATCCGCAGCCAATCTCCAGCAGCCGATCGCCGGCCTTCAGCGCCAGCCGGTCGAGCAGATCGTCGATCTTGTGCATCTGCGCCTGATCGAGCGGCTCCTCGGCATAGGCCGGCCGCGCGCTGGAATAAGTGAGGCTCCGGTCCAGCCAGACGGAATAGAAATCATTCCCGAGGTCATAATGTTCGGCAATATTGCGCCGCGAGCCGCGCTTGCTGTTGCGCCGGCGGCCCAGCTTCAGCTTGCCGATCACGCGCGGCAGGCCGGATGAGCGCGCGCTGTTCCCCAGCGAGCGGGCATTGGCGGCAAACAGCGCGAACAGCGCGACCGGATCAGGGCTCGACCAGTCGCCGGACGCCCATGCCCGATACCAGCCGGTCGACCCGCTGGTGGCGAGCCGGGCGATCGCCCGCCAGCTCGTGATGTGGACGATGGCGCACAGGCCCGGCTCATTGGGGCCGAGCAGGCGCACTGTGCCGTCCGGGAGGTGCAACTCCAGCGAGCCGGCAAGCAGCCGCTCGTCGATCCGGTCGATCACCCGGAGAAACAACCGCGCGGGCAGCAATCGCCATAGCCCGCGCTGCATGCGCGCGCCCGACTGGCGCATAAAGGCGCGCTGTCGGCCAGCGGGCGGACTATGGACGGTCATGACCGCATAATGGGAGCTTCCCGGACCAAGCACAATGGCTTCGTCACGCGCGGACGGACAATGGCGGCGTTGCTTGTCACCCTGCGCGGGCTTCCGGCACCCGCAGGTCCGCCAGGACGGATCGCCATTCAGCCCTGCCGGCCTGCCAATGGCGTCTTGCCGCACGTGCGGTGCTCACGGGCTGTTCGCACGCGGCGCGCCGGGTCGCGAATCCACCATTGTCGGCACGTCATCCCCTGGATGGCGATCGGCCCTGGGGCGCCGGGCAGCCCTTGCCCGGCAATGCCAGGTCCACTTCCCGCAGGAAACGCCCACCCGGCCGTGGCGCGCCAAAGCGAGCGTCGCTGAACCGCACGGTCGCGGTGCAGCGATGCCGTTCCACATCCGCCATGGGAATGGTCGACCAGCGCATGAACTGGATGATGTCGCGATTGGCCGTCATCGCACGGCGCGCGAGCGGATCGCTCATCTGGTCGGGAACGAAAGGCTGGATATCGAAGACCGTCGTCAGGCTGCGCAGCGGATCATAGCGCGCGCGGCCGATCATGCCATGCTGGCGCCAGATCAGCGTGCGCCTCCAGAACAGCGCCGGCTCCTGGCTGGCGAACATGACGTCCGGCGTGGCGTGGGGCGGCGTTGCCTGCACGGCGGATCGGGCCAGCAACGATATTCCGCCGTTCACAGCGACATAAGCGCATAAGCCGAGAAGCCCGATGATGGCCGGTCGCCGCCAGCGTCCACCTTCCCGTTCTCGCTTGCGCGAAAGCCAGATCGCGAACCCCAGCCCGGCCCAGACCCAGATGTCGATGATGAACAACGTCTCGGTATGAAACCAGCTCGTTGAAAATGGCGACAGCAGCTGAACCGCATAGGTTGTTTGCATATCCAGCAGCGGATGCGTCAGCGCGCCCAGATAAGAGAGCGCCAGCAGCCAGCCCACATGCATTGGCAAGCCGCTGCGAAAGCTCTGCCCCCGTGATATCTGCCAGCGATCAAGCAGCCAGAGCAGGGCGGCGAGCAGCGGCGGCATCACAAGCGAGCCGCCAACCACACTGTGCGTGAACCCGCGATGGGTGGCGAGCGGCGCCCAGCTGACCCAGCCGACGAACACGTCGAGGTCCGGCATGTTCGCCCCGAGGATCAGCGCGGCGAGGCCCTTGCGCGTCTTTGTCTTGAGACCAGCCTGGCCAAGCGCCCAGCCGGCCATGCTGTGGGTGAGATTATCCATCCGTCCGCTTTGTGGCAGCTATCCCGCTCTCGTCAACAAGATCGGGCCATTGGTGGACATATGTGCCGGGCTCGGCTCGACTTGGAACCTTTGGCCACCAGGTGGAGCGCCCAGCCATATCACCGCCGCACGGGGCGCCGTTTCACGGTTGTGGCCCGCCGGTCCGCAAACGCCGAGATCAGCCGTAGAGTCGGCCCGTCAAGCGCAGGAACGGCCATCGCGGCGCTTTCCGCATCGTCAGGCGTAGCGCCTCATCACCGGACCCACGCCGACAATCGCCATCGCCATTCCGGCCAGGATGAGCGCCCAAGCACCCCCCCCTCCCCCGGATTCCGATGCGGCCGCGGGGCGTGCCTTATCGCTTCCGGCCCAGCGTCCAGACATAGGCCGCGACCGCATCGACATCCGCTTTGGAGAGGTTCGAGCCCCCGTTGGCGGGCATGCCCCCCGGATATTCCTTGGGCTGCGTCACGCCGCTGGCGATCACCTTGGCTAGCGACGGCAGCGAGCCGTCCGTCCATAGCCATGCCTCACCGGTCAATGCCGGGCCGATGGTGGTCCCTTCGCCATCGGCGCCATGGCAGCCCGCACAGGTGCCCGCGCGCTCGAGACCGTGATAGATCCGGTTACCAAGCGCGACCTGCTCGGCGGTGACGCCGGGCGGCAAGGCTGCGGCCTTGCCGGTCGCCGCGGCAGCCACGGCCTGATACATGACCGGCTGCGCGGCCGTGAGCGGCCCATCGGCAGCGCCCTTGTAGCTGATCCTCCAGATGCGCCCGGCGACATCGTCGGAGACGTAAACGGCGCCATCCGGCCCCACGGCAACGCCGGTCGGCCGATGCGTGGCCTGCCCCTGCGCCTTGCCGGGGCCGGCAAAACCGTCCGCAAAGAGGATGGCGGAGCCGCTTGCCTTCCCGTTGGCCAAAGGCTGGAACGTCACCCGGAAGCCTTCCTGCGGCATCGGCGCACGGTTCCATGAGCCATGGAAGGCGATGAAGACACCGCCCTGATAGGCCGCCGGGAACTGGCCACCGGCATAGAAGGCCAGGCCAGTCGGCGCGAAATGGGCGGGATAGAAGGCGATCGGCCCCTTGGCGGAGGCGCAGCGCCCCACGGCCTTACCGCCATCGCCGCCATATTCCGGGGCGAGCACCAGCTTGTTCTGCGCGCCGTCAAAATAGCAATAGGGCCATCCGAAATCATCGCCCTTGCGCGGGGCGAGCAGCTCCTCTGCGGGCAGGTCCACGCCCTGCTGCGTGGTGTAGAGCTTCGGCCAGTTTTGCGACAGCTGGTCGCGCCCATGCTGCATCACCAGCAGGCCCCCCGCCGCATCGAACGTGATGCCGCCGCTGTTGCGGATGCCGGTCGCATAGCGTTCCCTGGCCGAAAAAATCTGATTGCGCGCGGCCGCGTCATATTCCCAGATGCCCGCGCGCGTGGCCAGTTCGTCACACGGGTCCTTGCCCATCGAACCGGGTTGACGATTTTCCGTCTCGCATACGTTCGAGGCAGAGCCACTGTTGATGAACAGCCGGCCGGCACCGTCGATGGCGATCGGCTTCATCATGTGATCGCCGTCCATCGGCAGCTTGTCGATCACCACCTCGGCCGCGCCCGTGGGCGCCCGCTCTCCGGGCTTGAGCGTATAGCGGACGATCTGATCGCCGGCCTCGGCATACAGGCCATCCTTCCAGATGGCGATGCCCGTGCCCCCCGTCGCGCCCTGCGCCGCCGTGGGACCGAAACGGTCGACCTGATCGGCCTTGCCATCGCCATCGGTATCGCGCAGCGCGACGATGAAGCCGCCCTCCGGCGGCGGCGTGCGGAAATAGCGGCTGGTCCATGTGTTCACATAGACCGTGCCATCGCTGGCCACCGCCATATGGCGGGCATGGCCCACATCATCGGCAAAAATGGTCGCGCAAAAGCCGGGCGGAAGGCTCAGGCCACTGTCATTGGCGCAGCTTTCCGCCTCCGCGGCGTCCGACGAACGGTTATTGAAGGGCTGCGTGACGAGCAGCGCCCCGCCAACAACCACGATCGTGCCGAGCGCGACAATCAGGGGAAGCGTCTTGGCCATGGCAGGTCCTTCATCAGGGTTTCGGCAGCGCCACCGGGATGACGCGGAACGGCAAGGGCGGCTTCTTGTCGCGCAATGTCGGGTTGAAGATATAGCCCGGCTCGCCCCGCACATACCAGAGCGTGCCGTCATGCGCCGCCACGCCGGTGGGCGCTTGCGCCTGCGCCAGCGTTTTCACCGCCACATCGTCACCCGCAACGGTGAGCAAAGCCACCTTGCCGGATGCCTCCGCCTGCACGAAACGCATGCCGCCGATCGCCCGCAGCCCATCAGGCGTGTCGAGCGGGCGGGAGGTGTGGAGCAGCGTCACCTTGCCCGCGCTGCCATCCGGATTGACCGCCACGCGCGCGAAGATGTGCGACTGGAAATTATTCACATAGAGATTGCCGTCCTCGCCAATCGCGATGCCGTCCAGCCCCCCGCCCTGCGCAGTGGCAAAGGCGGGGTCGGCCGACCACATCTCCAGCGCCGGCGTGCCCTTGCGCCAGCGCAGGATGTGCGACGGCGTCGTATTGGTGACATAGAGCGTGCCATCGCGCGCCACGGCCATATCGTTGCAGAACGCCTGCTCGCCCGGCAGTTGAAGGCTCACCTTCCCCGCGCCGGTCTTGAGATCGAAGCCCTTCAGCGTAGAGCCCTTGTCCGCCCCGGCAATGGCGACGCCCGCGAAGGAAAGATCGTTGCTGCACACCCAGAGCAGGTGGTTTACCGGATCAGCCAGAACGCCGAAGGTAGACCCGGTGCCGTAGCCGCCCGGCTTGATCCACGGCTCGACCCGGCCACTGTCCAGCGCCACACGCCAAACGCCGCCACTCAAGCTGCCGACATAGGCCGTGCCGTCCGGCGCGATCGTGATGCTTTCGGAAAAGGCGCGCTCGCCCGGCAGATCGATCGGTTCGGGCGCGGACGTGCAGGCGGCCAGCAGCAATATCGATGCCCATGCCGCCCCTGTCCGCGCAATCCGCCGCATCGTCTCGCCACCGTCCCTGTTCTGTTCGGACCTGCCGTCTATACCGCTAGCCGGCTGGCCTGTCCACGGCGGCAGCCATCGCCTCTTCTGCAAGCGCGCGCCGCTCATAGGCCCGCGCGATGAAAGCGCAGACGACCAGTTGAAGCTGATGGAAGATCATGAGCGGCAGCACGATCGCGCCCACCGTGGCCGCCGGGAACAGCACGCTCGCCATGGGCACGCCGGTGACCAGTGATTTTTTGGAGCCGCAGAACAGCAAGGCCACCTCATCGCCGCGCGGCAAATGCGTCACGCGCGAGACGCCATATAGGGCCAGCATCACCGCCGCCAGCATCACGCCGCTGAAGCCGATCAGCACAGTCAGATCAAGCAGCGAGACCGTTCCCCACAGGCCATCGATCACCGAGCGGCCGAAGGCAGCATAAACCATGATAAGCACCGATCCGCGATCGACCACGCCCAGGGCGGGCTTGTTGCGCTGCAGCCAGCCACCGATCCGGCGGTGCAATGTCTGTCCGGCCAGGAACGGCAGCAGGATGGTCCCGACGATCGACCAGACCGCCTCCAGCGAGATGGCGCTCTGATTGGCCAGCAGCAGCCCGGTCAGCAATGGGGTCAGCACGATGCCAAACAGGTTGGACGCGGACGCAGCGCAAATCGCCACCGGCACATTCCCCCGTGCGATCGACGTGAAGGCGATCGACGATTGCACGGTGGAGGGCAGGCAGCACAGGAACAGCAGGCCCGTGTAGAGCACCGGATCGATCGCCACCCCGCTGAGCGGCCCGAGCCCCAGCCCCACGAGCGGGAAGAGCAGATAGGTGCTGAGCAGCACCATCAGATGCAGTCGCCACTGGCCCAGGCTGGCGATCACCGCCTCGCTCGGCAGATTGGCCCCATGCAGGAAAAACAGCAGCACGATCGCGCCATGGCCGATCATGTCCACCGCTGGCGCGAAACCGCCCCGCGCCGGCAACAGACTTGCCAGCAACACGACACCCATCAGCGCCACGGTGAAGTTGTCCGGCCGCAGCCATGCAAGTGAGCGGCGCGCTGACGCCTGCGATTTCATCATCCGGCCCCGAGCCCTTCAATCACGATTCCGCACGCCTCTATCCCCGCAGGCCTGTCTGGGCCAGCCCGCAGATCATGGCCGCATGACCGAAGGGGCGCCGCCACCCGGCGCCAGCTGCTGCTACAGCGCCCGCGTCGGCATGTTGATCGTCCGCCAGATATGCGCGACCGGGCCATGATCAAAGCCGAGCCCTTCGGCCGGCTGGCGGAAGTGGCGACCGATAATATCCTCAAACTCTTCCAGCTCGACCCGGACATCAGGGTCAAAGGCATAATAGTCGTTAAGACAGATGAGCCGGCCGGTCATATAGTAGCGATGATCCTTGAGACGCGCATAAGCCTCATGAATATAGGGCTCCGGCGTAAAGTCCGCGCCGAAATATTTGATATAGGCCTCGGGATATTCATAGCCAACGGAAGGGTCCGGGAAGAAGCGCAATATCTGATGCGCCCGGATTGCCCAGCTCACTTCTTCATCGACATAGGGTTCCACCATCATCGCGCCCCAATAGCCATGGTCGCCGGAGATGAAGCCGGTCACGCTGATGTCATGCAGCAGGCAGGCGAGCACCACCTTTTCGTCAAGGCTGTTCTTCAACGCCAGCTTCGCGCTCTGCAACACATGCTGGATGCCGCCGAAACGCATGCGGAAAAAGTCCATCAGCGCCGGCTTCTCCGGCATGGCGGGTATCCGCGGGTCCGGCCCCATGAGGAAGGGCTTGCCAGCCGCCAGCGCATCGAACAGGTCATGGCGCTCGCTGGCGGGATCATACATGCCAGAAACATAAACGGGCGATCGAATCGGGCGGCGCGCCGCCACGCGCCGCTCCAGTTCCATGCTCATTTCATGCTCGAGCGCATCGGCCTGTTCAGACAGGGTTGCCATTCATCTCGCTCCTCATCTCGGTTACGGAACCAGCTTAAACCGCTGGCGAGGACGATACCACCCGGCTCCGCGATGCGACGGTGTTCGGCGCCCGCAAGGCGAGCGCCGGGGCCGGGGGCTGGCCAAATCGCCAGGCCGATGATTCATTGACTTGCGCGACCTTCATCGCTAAGAGCTTGCGTTCCCCGAAATCACAATTTCGTTGTTCAGGAGCAAGCATGGCGCGCGTTACTGTCGAAGATTGCATCGACAAGATCTCCAACCGCTTCGACCTCGTCCTGCTCGCCGCGCAGCGCGCTCGCGCCATTTCCGGCGGCGCAGAGCTGACGCTCGATCGCGATCGTGACAAGAACCCCGTCGTCGCCCTGCGCGAGATCGCCGAGGAAAGGGTGAAGCCGGAAGAATTGAAGCAGGACGCCATCGGCGCCATGCAGAAGATGCGTGTCGACGATGACGACACGCCGGACGAGATCGGGTCGATCGCCCGCTCGGCCGAAGCATTGCGGCTGACCGCGGCGACGCCGCCGCGCGCCCATAATCTGACCGCTGACTACGACGGCTGAAGCCGCAGCGCGACAATGACCAGAATGCCCGGCCCTGCTTGCAGCGCCGGGCATTCTTGTTTTGGGCCCCGGCTCGCTGCTGCCTCGCCCTGCCTGAAAGCCCGCCACCGATGACGCCCCCTCGCCTCCCGATCGCAGGCGGCACGGGCGCCCCCGATGATCCAGCCAGCCCTGAACGCGCAGGTCGACGTGTCGATCTGGACCGATTGCTCTGGATGCGGGCTCGCGGCGGGTCGGCCCCGCCGGCCTGACTGACAGGCCCGCTCCGGCCCGTTCGGTGCAACACGGGTTGTCATGGCGTCACCGGCTCACCGTCCGCATGAGAAACCCTGATGATGGCCGTCCAGTCAGCGATCCCGCCCAGCTCATATTGAAAAAGCCCCGATCCAGCGGACCGGGGCTTTTCATCATTTGCCTTGATATGAGCGTCAGGCGCTTTGCGCCGCCGGATCGGCGACCGTTCCGCGACGACGGCCCGCCTTGGGGATGGACGTCCCCCCCACCGGCACCGGCGCCGGGCGGATCACCGCGCCATCACGGATCAGCTCGCCTTTTTCGATCAGCGTCTTGATCTCTTCGCCGGACAGCGTCTCATATTCGAGCAGGGCGTTGGCCAGCAGATGGAGCTGGTCGATATGATCCGTCAGCACCTGCGTCGCGCGTTCATAGCCCAGGTCGACGATCCGGCGGATTTCCTTGTCGATCTTCTGCGCGGTCTCGTCCGACATATGGACGCGCTGGCTCTGCGAGTAGCCCAGGAAGGTCTCGCCCTGCGGCTCCTCATATTGCAGCGGCCCCATATCGTCGGACATGCCCCATTGGGTCACCATGTCCCGGGCAAGCCGCGTGGCATATTGAATGTCGCCGGACGCACCGGAAGACACCTTGTCGTAGCCGAAAATCACTTCCTCGGCGACGCGACCACCCATCGACACAGCGAGGTTCGCATACATCTTGTCGCGGTGATAGCTGTAGCTGTCCCGCTCCGGCAGGCGCATCACCATGCCCAGCGCGCGGCCGCGCGGGATGATCGTCGCCTTGTGGATCGGATCGGACGCCGGCTCGTGCACCGCCACGATGGCATGGCCCGCCTCATGATAGGCGGTCATCCGCTTCTCATCCTCGGTCATCACCATGGAGCGGCGCTCGGCGCCCATCATCACCTTGTCCTTGGCCGCCTCAAACTCGGCATTCGCGACCAGCCGCTTGCCGCGCCGCGCCGCCATCAGCGCCGCCTCGTTGACGAGGTTGGCGAGGTCCGCGCCGGAGAAACCGGGCGTGCCCCGCGCAATCACGCGCGCGTCGACATCCGGCGCCAGCGGCACCTTCTTCATATGGACCTGCAGGATCTTCACGCGGCCATCGATATCCGGGCGCGGCACCACCACCTGCCGGTCGAACCGGCCGGGGCGCAGCAGCGCGGGATCGAGCACGTCGGGCCGGTTGGTCGCCGCGATGATGATGATGCCCTCATTGGCCTCGAAACCATCCATCTCGACCAGCAGCTGGTTCAGCGTCTGCTCGCGCTCGTCATTGCCATTGCCAAGACCGGCACCGCGATGGCGGCCGACCGCGTCAATCTCGTCGATGAACACGATGCAGGGCGCATTCTTCTTGGCCTGCTCGAACATGTCGCGCACCCGGCTCGCGCCGACGCCCACGAACATCTCGACGAAATCGGAGCCGGAAATGGTGAAGAACGGCACGCCCGCCTCCCCCGCAATCGCGCGGGCGAGCAGCGTCTTGCCGGTGCCGGGCGAGCCCACCAGCAGCGCGCCCTTGGGGATCTTGCCGCCCAGCCGCGCGAATTTGGTCGGGTCCTTGAGGAACTCGACGATTTCCTCCAGCTCCTCGCGCGCTTCATCGATGCCGGCGACGTCCGCGAAGGTGACGCGGCCCTGCTTCTCCGTCAGCAGCTTGGCCTTGGACTTGCCGAAGCCCATCGCCCCGCCGGCGCCGCCGCCCTTCTGCATCTGGCGCAGCACGAAGAAGGCGATGCCGAGGATGAGCACGAACGGCAGCGACTGGTAAAGCAGGATCATCCAGAAATTGGGCTGCTCCTCCGGCTGCCCGCTATATTTGACGCCATGCTCGTTGAGCAACGCGGGCAAGCTGGGGTCCGGCACCGCATAGGCGGTGAAGCGCTGGTCATTTTTCAGGATACCGTTGATCCGGTCCGGCGCGATGGAGACTTCCTTCACGGAGTTGGCCGCCACCTTGTCCCGGAAATCGGAATAAGCGATCGCCGTGCCCTTCTGGCCGACACCCTTGCTGTCGAACACGGTCACAAACATCAGCAGCGCGAGGAACACACCGGCCAGGATGAGCGCGCTCTTGATCCAGGGGTTGCCCTGCGGTTCCTTGTTGTCGTTCATTTTCACTCGCTTTCGCGCTTCAAAATAGGTGATTGCGCCGGGAACACAATGGTCAGTCGCACTTCGGGCTCAGTCGAATGTCCGATCAGTGGACCTTTCGCGGCGGCGCCCGCCGCACGGTCCACGCCGTCCCGCCGGCCACGATACAATCCGCCAGCGTGACAGTCTTACCGGCAAAGAGTTGAACAAGAGCTTGATCAAGTGACGGACCGCGCAGTTTTTCCGCCTCGGGATTGATCGCCGCGATCATGCGCTGCAGCAGGCGGCGCAAGAGCTCGGAAGGCAGGTCGATCTGCTCGAGCCGCATCACGCCATCGTCCAGCGTGATCGCGCGCTCCGCGATTCGCGCGGCCATCCAGCTCAGCGCCGCGTCGGCATCGGCCAGGGCCGCCACCGACCGGGCAAGGCCGGCAGGGTCCACCAGGTCATGACTGCCCAGCGCGCGGCGCAGCCGCGCCCGGTCGAACCGGTCATCTTCATTGCTGGGATCGTTGACGAACGGGATGGCGTGAGCCGCGCAATAAGCCCGCAGCGCCGCACGCCGCTCTCCGAGCAACGGTCGCAGCAGCGGGCCCCGCCGTGCCCGCACGCAGGCCAGACCGCCAACGCCCGCACCGCGATTGAGCCGCATCAGGATCGTCTCCACCTGATCGTCAGCCTGATGCGCCGTCATCAGCCAGGCCAGCCCTTGCGCGACCTGCCAGTTCGCCAGAGAGTGATAGCGCGCCGCCCGCGCCGATGCCTGGAGGTTGCCGCCCAGCGGGCCATCCACCGACAGAATCTGATGGGGCACATCATGATCGGCGCACCAACGTCCGACCATTTGCGCTTCGGCATGCGCCTCCGGCCGCAACCCGTGATCGACCGTCGCTGCCTCCACCCGCCCGGGCCACGCCATTTGCGCCGCGCCGAGCAGCGCCATGCTGTCCGGCCCGCCGGAAACCGCGATGCCGATCCGCTCGTCCGATCCGACCGGCCGACCGATCAATCGGGCGGTCGCGGCCTGCAATCGGTCGTTCAATCCGTCAGGCACCGCATTTGGCGCGCACCCGGCCCTTGGTCATCATCTCGCGGACATTGGCCGCCAGTCCGCTGCCGAACTTCTCGGCCAGCTCATCATAGGCGAGACAGGCGTCCTTCAGGCGGTTGAGCCGGATCAGCGCTTCGCCGACCCACGCCAGACTTTCCGCCGCGCGATCACCATTGGGGCGCAAGCGATAATTCTCATACAGGACCTTGGCCGCCGTCGCCGTTTTGTCATCATCCAGATAGGCCCGACCGAGCAAATTCTGGGCGCGGCTGGCAACCGGGTCCTTGCCATATTTGTCGACCGTGGCCTGCAACTGGGCCTGGGCCTCGGGGAAGAATTTCGCATCCCACAGGCGGTAGCCATAAGTGTAGCTGTCCAGCGCCGCATTGCCGGTGTTCGGCCGCTCGATCGCGGCGACCTGCTCATTGCGCGCGACGATCGACTGCCCGCCAGCCGCGGGTGCGGCAGCCGGCGCCGGCGCTGCCCCCGCCTGCGAGAGCAGCGGCACCGATCCCGCCTCACCGCTCCCGACCGCAGGCACCACAGGCGGTGCCGTCAGTTTGGCATAGGCCTCTTCCAGCTTGCGCAAGCGATGATCATTCTCTTCGGCCTGCCCGGTGATGCGGGCAAGCTGCGCCTCGATCGCGCTCACCCGCGCCGTCAGGTCGGCGATCGGCAAGCTCGCGGGCGCCCCCGATACGACCGGCGGAGCCGCCACGGGCGTCACGTCAGGGGTCACGATCGCACCGGTGGCGCCGGGGAAAACCTTGCGCTGCACCGCGCGCATTTCCTGCTCCAGCCGGTCGATCCGACCATCCACCGTTTTGGGTTGCGCGAATGCTCCAACACTCCAGAGCAGTGGCAGACCGGCGCAGAGCATGGCGGCAGCGCGCAAACGGGAAACTCGCAAAGAGTGCGGAAGCGTAGCTGACATGGTGAACGGTTCCTGTGTATCTGTTAGGGCATCCATAGCCGATCCCGCTGCCGGGTAAAGCGGCCAGCATCGCGACCGGCCAAGCCGAGCCGCGCGGGAGATCAGGTGCCGGCGACGGGTGGCGCCGCGGCAGGGCTGGCCGGGGCCTCATCGGCCGGGACCGGCTTGCGCGCGAGCAAAGCGGCAGCGCTCACCGGGACATCGGAGATCGTCCGCTCGGCCGTGCCCAGTGGCGGGACCGCTTGCCCACCCACGGTCACCGCCAGTGCATCCGGTCGGCCGGTGAGGATCATCGGGTTTCGTGCGGTGTCCGGCACAGTCACGCTCTTGCCTTGCGACAGCGTGCCCTCGAACAGCCGCTGGCCATCCGGTTCATAGATCCGCAGCCACACCTCGTTGACGGCGGTCATCACCACCGGACCGGTCGGCGCCGGCGCCGCCAGCTCCGGCGGCCGGGTCCGAGCGACGGGATCGGCGATCCGCGTCTCCGTCCGCTGCTCGGCGGCCAGCTGCTCGTCCGTCGGCGGCGTATTGAGCTGCATCCGCCAGATCGCATAGCCGCCGGCAAACAGCAGGATGAGGATGGCCGCTGCCCAGGCGAGCCTGCGCGGCGGCACACTGCTCGGGTCCACCGGCTCTTCTATTTCATAAGGGCCCTGCCCGACGCCGCCCAGCTCATCAATCTCCGCGCGGACCTTGGCGACCAGCTGGGCCTCCTCGATCCCCACCACACGGGCAAAGGCGCGCGAGAAGCCGGCGGCATAGGTCGTGCCCGGCAAAGCCTGATAATCGCCCGCCTCAAGGGCCGCGAGGTGGCGCATGGGGACACGCGTGCGTGCCGCCACTTCCTCCAGTGACAGACCGGCTGCTTCACGCGCCCGGCGCATCTGCTCCGGCGCACTGGCATCCTGTAGAGAGGCGACCTCGACCTGTTCGTCCGCCGCTTTGGGCTGTTTGGCCATCGTTTGTCCGCTATTCGTCCGTTGTTCGGTCGGTTCGGGCCCAACCTTGTTTCATGGCACCGCGCATGGTGTCAACGCGCATAATGCCCACCCTGGTCAATTAACCTCGACATTGTTGGCGCTTGCCCACTGCGCCAGCGGCTCGCGCAGATTCTGCGTGCCGTTCTGGATCAGGGTCTCGCAATAATGTTTCAGCGATGCAAGGTCGAGGGAGCGGATCATCGCCTTGACCGGGCCGACCGATGCCGGCGTGATCGACAGGCGGCGGATGCCCAGCCCCAGCAGAGCCATCGCTTCCAGCGTGCGGCCACCCATTTCGCCGCACACGCCCAGCGATACATCATGGCCTTCGCAATTGCGCACCACCCGCGCGATGAAGCGCAGGATCGCGACGCTCAGCCAGTCATAGCGCACCGCCAGCTTGGGGTTGGCCCGATCCGCCGCGAAGAGGAACTGGGTGAGATCATTGGTGCCGATCGACAGGAAATCCAGTTCGGGCAGCAGGAAGTCGAGCATCTCCGCCAGCGAGGGCACTTCCAGCATCGCCCCATAATGGATTTCCCGTGGCAGTTTCCGTCCATGCTGGGCGAGCCAGTCATGCTGCTTCTGGAACAGCGCCTTGGCCTCGATCAGCTCCCAGGGTTCGGAGATCATCGGGAACATGACGTAGAGCGAGCGCCCCGCCGCGGCCTCCATCAGCGCGCGGGCCTGCACCTTGAGCAGGCCGTCCCGGTCCAGCGCCAGTCGCAGGGCGCGCCAGCCCATCGCCGGATTCTCTTCCAGGTCATTGTCGTTCTTGCGCAGATAGGGCAGCGCCTTGTCGCCGCCGATATCGACCGTGCGGAAAATCACCGGCCGATCCCCCGCCGCATCCAGCACGTCGCGATAGAGGCGCAGCTGGCGCTCGCGCTGCGGCAGGGTCGCCGAGACGAGGAACTGGAACTCGGTGCGAAACAGGCCGATGCCGTCCGCACCGGTCACATCCAGCGCGGCGACATCGTCGCGCAGGCCGGCGTTGACCATCAGCTCGATGCGCTGCCGATCGAGCGTGACCGCCGGCTTGTCGCGCAGCGCGACATAACCGGCGCGGCGCTTTTGCGAGACCGCAAAGCCGCTATCAAACGCCTCGCCCATCGGCACTGTCGGGCGAATATAGAGCCGGTTCTGATTGACATCGAGCAGCAGCAGGTCGCCCTCATTGATGAGGTGGCGCGTGCTCTTCACCCGCCCCAGCACCGGCACGCCCATCGCCCGCGCGACGATGGTGACATGGGCCGTCAGCGAGCCTTCCTCCAGGATCAGTCCCTTCAGCCGCCGCCGGTCATATTCCAGCAATTCTGCCGGCCCGAGATTGCGGGCGATCAAAATAGTATCCTGCCGCAAGCCAAGCTGCGCCGCCGTGCCCAGCTGCCCCGAGACGATGCGGAGCAGCCGGTTGGACAGATCCTCCAGATCGTGCATCCGGTCCTGCAGCAGGGGGTCGTCGATCTGCCGCATGCGCATGCGGGTGCGCTGCTGCACGCGCTCGATCGCCGCCTCGGCGGTCAGGCCGCTGTCGATCGCCTCGTTGATGCGCCGCGACCAGCCCTCGTCATACGCGAACATCTTGTAGGTTTCGAGGATTTCGAGATGCTCGCCCTCCCCGCCGAATTCGGCCTGGCCCGCCATCCGCTCGATCTGCTCGCGCATCCGCCCGAACGCGGAATAGACGCGCTGCCGCTCCACTTCGACATCCTCGGCCACGGTATGTTCGATGATCACGCGTGGCTGATGGAACACGGCATGGCCGCGCCCCATGCCCATCACCAGCTGCAACCCGGAAATGACCGTCGCTCCGGTTTCCAGCGGACGGGCGTCCCCCGGATGTTCGTCCACCAGCCCGGCATTGCTGATGAGTTCCGACAGCACCATGGCGACTGTCTGCAGCGCCTCGATCTCGACTTCCTCATAGGCGCGCGGCTCGTGATGCTGCACGCACAGCACGCCGATGGCGCTCTCGCGCCGCACGATCGGCACGCCGGCGAAACTGCGGAACAGCTCCTCCCCTGTTTCCGGCCGATAGGCGAAATCACGGTGGCTGGAGGCCTCCTCCAGATTGAGCGCCTCGACATTGGCGGCGATCGTGCCGACCAGCCCCTCGCCCAGCGCAAGCCGGGTCACATGCACCGCCTCCTGCTTGAGCCCGCGCGTCGCATACAGCTCCAGCATGCCTTCCCGCAGCAGGTAGATTGAGCAGACTTCGCTGGAAAGCTCGCTGGCGATGATGCCGACAATCTTGTTGAGCTTCACCTGCGGCGGCGTGCGGGCGGCCATGACTTCATGCAAACGCTGCAAGATCTTGCGGGCGGCCACAACGGCGGTGTTCGATGACAATTGAGGGCGGCGGGTCGCGTTCATGGCGCCACGCTAACAGATGCTGCGAATGCTGCTAACAGAAAGTGCAACATGGGCCCGATTATCGCGACTGGCTGCCGGACGCCCGGCGACAAGGCCGGCACCGGGCAACCCCGCGGCCATTCCTGCCCGTTCATCAGCCGGGCGGTTCCCTCGGGACAGGCAGCGGCCGATCGACGGTGCGACCGGCCGCTCGCCCCTGTCAGTCCGCGCGGCGGGCCAGCGCGGCGCGCGCTTCCGCCATCAAGATCTCGATAATTTCGGCGACCGGCTCTTCCCGCTTCACCATGCCCACGGATTGCCCGGCCATCAGCGAGCCATTCTCGATGTCGCCGTCGATGACCGCGCGACGCAGCGCCCCGGCCCAGTAGCGCTCGATCTGGAGCTGCGCCTCGCCCATGTCGACCTTGCCCTCATCGAGCAGCTGCGCCACCTCGCGCTGCTTGGCGGTGAACGCCTCGGTCCCGGCATTGCGCAGCGCCCGCACGGGGATCACCGGCAGGCGCGGATCGACCTGCACGCTCGTCACCGCCTCGCGCGCCGAGGCGCGGAAGAAGGCCTTCTTGAAGTTGGGATGCGCGATGCTCTCCACCGCGCAGGCAAAGCGGGTGCCCAGCTGCACGCCGGCCGCACCCATTTCGAGATAGGCCGCAATCGCCTCGCCATGGCCGATGCCGCCCGCCACGAAGATCGGCAGTTCGCTCGCCATCACCGGCAGGATTTCCTGCGCCAGCACGCTCGTCGCCACCGGGCCGATATGGCCGCCGGCCTCCATCCCCTCGATCACCAGCGCATCGACGCCCGAGCGGTGCAGCTTCTTCGCCAGCGCCAGCGCCGGGGCAAAGCAGATGACCTTCGCGCCGCCGGCCTTGATCGCCTCGATGCTGCCCTTGGGCGGCAGCCCGCCGGCCAGCACGACATGGCTGATCTCATGGCGCAGACAGATGTCGATCAGTTCCATGATGTCGGGATGCATGGTGATGAGGTTGACGCCAAAGGGCTTGTCCGTCAGCGCCTTGGTCCCGACAATCTCGGCATCGAGCAGCGCCGGCGTCATCGCGCCGCAGGCGATCAGGCCGAACCCGCCGGCGTTGCTGACCGCCGCCACCAGATGGCGCTCGGACACCCAGCTCATCGCCCCGCACAGGATCGCGGTCTCGCATCCAAGAAAGTCCGCGCCACGCGCCATCAGCGCCGTCAGCCGATCCACCGCCACTATCGTTCCGCTCATTCCCGCTCCATCACATATGGACAATCGCACGCCGATAGAGCCTCAAACCCCGCTTGGCGACAAGAGAAATGCCCGGCCTGTTCATGCCTCCCATCTCCCATCCCGACACGCGCGCGTTTGCAGCATGATCGGGGCCGGCGATTGCACCATGTCGGCTGCCCCTTGCCTCTGCCCGGCCGGTCAGGAATATATCTCGCAAACAAGCCGCAAACCCGGCGGACAACAGGAGAGGATGATGATGACGGGAACGCACTCATCTTGGATGGCCGGCCTCCTGGCCGCGGCTCTCTTGGCCCATATGCCGGCGAGCGCGCAAAACCGGGATAGCCGCCCACTCGACACGGCCGAGATCATCGTCACCGGGACACCCCAGCCAACCCGGCGCGCAATCGAAAAGCAGGCCCGCGCCATCACGCGCACCGAACTTTTCTTCCGCCTCCCCCTCGCCCAGTTCCAGGACCCTATCTGCCCGGGCATCATGGGCCTGCCAGTCGCAACGGCACAATTGCTGGTCGATCGTATCCGCTACAATGCGGAGCGCATCGGCATCGACACAGCGCGTGACGGCAAGTGCGAACCGAATGTCATCATCGCGGTCGTCGGCAACGGGCAGGCCGAGATCAAGGCGCTCAAGGCCAGGCGCGGTCATCTTTTCAAGCTGATCTCGACAAGCGAACTCGATGAACTGGCCGCCGATCCGGGGCCTGTCCACGCCTGGGCGAACACCATGGTCCGGTCGCGCCAGGGGGACATTCTGCATGGCGATGCCGAGAATGGCGAGATTCCGACGCTCTTCGTCGCCCAGTCCCAGTCCCATATATTTCTGGCGCACCGGCTCGATATCGTCAGCGCGGTCGTCATGCTGGACGCTGCCGCCATTAACGGCCTCAGCGTCGTCCAGATCGCCGATTATGCGACCATGCGCGGTTTCGCGCGCACCCGACCGATGGATGGCGAAGGCTCGGTGGACACCATCTTGCGCCTGTTCGACCCCGAAACGGCCCGGCCCGGCGAGATGTCGAATTTCGACATTGCCTATCTGCGCAGCCTTTATGGCGGCATTCCCAATATACCCGCCGTGTCGAAGATCGCCGGGATCGGCAGGGAGTTGCGCAAGCAATCCGCCGCCGACCAACCGGACAAACCCGCAACGCCCTGACGCTCCCCGCACGGCTCAGCGATGCGCGGCCGTCAGCGCCGCGCATCGGCATGGCGGTCAGGCCGCTGGCAGCTCGGCGTCCAGCCCATAAGCGGTATGCAGCACACGCACGGCCAGTTCCGTCTCGTCCTCGTCGATCAGCACCGAGACCTTGATCTCGCTGGTCGAGATCGCCTCGATGTTGATGCCGCGCTCGGCCAGCGTCTTGAACATGATCGCCGCGACGCCGGCATGGCTGCGCATGCCCACGCCCACAACGCTGATCTTGGCCACTTCCGCATCGGTGATGATGCGATTGAAGCCGATCGTCTCTTTCAGATTCTCGATGATATCGACGCTGCGGGCCAGGTCGGCGCGGGGCACGGTGAAGGTGACGTCCGTCTCCGCCTTGTCCTTGCTGTCATTCTGGATGATCATGTCGACATTGATGCTGGCATCGGCCAGCGGACCGAAGATGCTCGCCACCGCGCCCGGCTTGTCCGGCACGCGGGTGACGATGATCTGGGCATCATTCTTGTCGTGCGCGATGCCGGTGATGAGCTGCCGTTCCATGTCCTTGTCCTCAATTTCTGCTTCGCTGACGATCATCGTGCCCGGCTCCGGGTCGTCGCCCGGCTCCTCGAAGGAGGAGAGCACCTGCAAGCGCACCTTTTCCTTCATCGCCAGCGCGACGGAGCGGGTCTGGAGCACCTTGGAGCCCACGCTCGCCAGTTCCAGCATTTCCTCATAGGTGATCTTGTCGAGCTTGCGCGCCCGGCTGACGATGCGCGGATCGGTCGTATAGACGCCGTCCACATCGGTATAGATATCGCAGCGGTCCGCCTTCACCGCCGCGGCGATCGCCACGGCCGATGTGTCCGATCCGCCCCGGCCCAGCGTCGCCACCCGGCCATCATGCATCTGCCCCTGGAAACCGGGGATCACGGCGACCTGCCCGCTTTCCAGCGCGGCCACCAGCGCATCCGTCTCCACCGTCTCGATCCGCGCCTTGCTGTGCGTGCCGGTGGTGCGCAGCGGCAACTGCCAGCCCAGCCAGCTGCGGGCATCGACCCCCATCGCTTTGAGCGCCATCGCCAGCAGCCCGCTGGTCACCTGCTCGCCGGAGGAGACGACGACATCATATTCCGCCGTATCATAAAGCGGGCTGGCTTCCTTGCAGAAGCCGACCAGCCGGTCCGTCTCGCCGGCCATGGCGGAAACCACCACGGCGACCTGATTGCCCCGGCCAACCTCGAACCGGATGCGCGCCGCAACCTTGCGGATGCGTTCCATACCGGCCATCGAGGTGCCGCCAAATTTCATTACAATTCGCGCCATGGACTTGCCGCGCACCTTTCATCAGCTATCAAGGGGGCAGGAACAGCGGGGCGTATATGCTTAGACCAGCCTTCAAGCCGGCGCCCTCATAATCAGCGGGATATATAATGGCAAGCGAGCCGCAAACCGGCACGATCGACCCGAAGGAAGCCGCGCATTTCGGCGCGCAGGCGGCCGACTGGTGGGACCCCAAAGGCACCAGCGCGATGCTGCACAAGCTCAATCCGGTGCGCCTGCGCTACATCCGCGCGGCGATCGACCGGCACTGGGCCGGCGACTCCGCCGCGCTGCGCCCTCTCGCCGGCAAGCGCGTGCTGGATATCGGCTGCGGCGCGGGCCTTGTCGCCGAACCGCTGGCGCGGCTGGGCGCCGCCGTCACCGCGATCGACGCCGCGCCGGAGAATATCGCCGCCGCGCGCGACCATGCCGTACGGATGGGCCTTGCCATCGATTATCGCGCCGGCGGGGTCGAGGCGCTGGACGAGCCGCCGTTCGACCTCATCACCACCCTTGAAGTGATCGAGCATGTCACGGACCCTGCCCGCTTCCTCGCCGCCATTGCGCGGCTGCTCAAGCCGGACGGGCTGCTGATCCTCTCGACGCCCAACCGCACCCCGCTCTCCAGGCTGACGATCGTGACGCTCGCCGAGGGGCTGGGCCGGATTCCCAAAGGCACGCATGACTGGCACAAGTTCCTGACGCCGGACGAGGTGACGGATTTGCTGAGGGCACAAGGCCTCATCGCGGCCGATACCACCGGCATCGGCGCGGACCCGCGCTACGGCTTCACCCTCGGGCGCGATCTGTCGATGAATTACATCCTCTCGGCCACGCGGGCCAGCGCGGAACCCGTCCCGCAGGCAGCGCGTTGACCCGGGGCTGCTCCCGCCTGCTCATGGCGGCCTGTTCCGGAAGGATGATCTGATGCCAGCAGGCACCAACCTCGCCTCCCCCCCTCAGCCTCGCGCGAACCCCCTCTTCATGCTCGATGATATGTCGAGCTGGTTTACGGACCATTGGTTCCAGCTGGCGATGGCCATGGGCGCCGGCGCGCTCATCTATCTGCTGCTCCGCTCCCTGCGGGGCGTTGGCACAAAGCTCGCCCGGCGCGAGCATCTCCCCGGCCTGTTGAGCGTGGTGGCGCGCGCCGCCACCCGCACATCGCAACTCTTCATGATCATCGTCGCCGCGCGCATGGTCAGCGGTTACGCCGATCTGCCGGCCGCCCTGCTGTCCATCATCGGCTTCCTGTTCACCATCATCGCCGTGTTCCAGGTCGCGGTCTGGCTGCGGGAGGTCATCATCGGCCTGATCGAGCGCCGCGCCGGCACGGAAGGTTCCGAGGCGCTGGTGAACGCCATGGGCATCATCCGCCTGCTCGTCTCGGTCGCGCTGTTCGCCATCGCCACCGTCATGGTGCTGGACAATCTCGGCGTGAACGTCACCGGCCTTGTCGCTGGCCTGGGCATTGGCGGCATCGCCATCGGTCTGGCCGCACAGGGCATTTTTTCCGATCTGTTCGCCGCGCTCTCCATCCTGTTCGACCAGCCCTTCCGCGTCGGCGAGGTCATCACCTACGACCAGACGACGGCGCGGGTGGACCGGATCGGCCTCAAGAGCACCCGCCTGCGCGCCACGTCCGGCGAGCGCAAGATCATCTCCAACACCAATCTGCTCCAGAAGGAAATCACGAGCCTGCGGGACCTCGACCGACGGCAGGTCAAATTCGCCTTCGGCATCATCTACCAGACGCCAACCGACGTCATCGCCCGCATTCCCGATATCTTGCGCGACGTGGTCGAAGGCGAGAAGCAATATTTCACGCAGGCTGGCATGGTCGCCTTCAGCCCCAGCTCCCTCGATTTCGAGCTGACCCTCGACGTGCTCCATCCCGCCACTGTCGATTATTTCATGATCCGCCACCGTATCGCGCTTGGCATCTTGCAGCGCTTCAATGCGGAAGGCATCCACTTTGCCTACCCGACCCAGACCAGCTTCACCGCCGCCCCCGACGGGCGCATGATCATGCCCTACCCGGCGCCGGAAGATACCGCCGCGGGCTAGGCTTTCCGGTCCGTTATGGAGCAGGTTTCAGCTCTCAGACGACATCCTGATAATAGCCGGCCCACACATGACTTTGTTTGCGGTTCACGCGGAGCAAGGCCATCACCGCCACGAGCAGGGCCAGCGCGGCCAGCGCCAGAAAGACGGGCCAGTCCCTGATCGGCGATTCAAACAGGCTGAACACCGCGCTGGCGAGCATGAAGGGCACGACAGCGACGCTCGCCAACGCGGCGCTGCGCCGTGCCTTCTTGCGCCGGGGCGCCTTGCGCCAGAAGAACAGGCTGCCCAGAACCGCAATATTGGCCGGGAGCATGTGCATCCACGCGAACGGCATCATCCAGAGGAGGTAGCCGGTCACTGCGAAGGTCGCGAGGGCGAGTGATAATGCCAGAAACCGTGCAAGCCGCACGCAACACCTCCTGAATTGATGACCTGATGGTCAAAAGGTCACGCCCTGGCAATAGCTTTTGCCGGAGGACCGATTGGAACAAGCTTAAGTCAATTCGGTAAACTCTTCATAACCAAGCTTGCTCCCCAAAGTGGTGCCCAATGCAGCGCCCCATCCCTGGCAATCAACGCTTCGTCTCGATCGCGTGCGAGCAGCAGCGCCCCGTCAAGGTCCACCCAGTCCGCGAGTTGCCCGAGCAGGAAAGCCGGCGCGATGCCCAGCGAGCTGCCGAGCATGCAACCGACCATGATCCGCAGCCCCCGGCTCTTCGCCGCCCGCGCCATCGCCAGCGCCTCGGTGAGACCACCCGCCTTGTCGAGCTTGATGTTGATCGCCTGATAGCCGGCCAGGCCATCCAGGTCGGCCAGATCTTGGCAGCTTTCATCCGCGCAGATCGTGACCGGCAACGCGGCCTTGGCCAACGCCGAGTCATGCCTCGCCGGCAGAGGCTGCTCGATCAGCGCAACACCCAGCGCGGCCAGCGCGCCGGCCCGCGCCGCCAGCTCCGTCGCCGTCCAGCTCTCATTGGCATCGACGATCAGCGTTGCATCCGGCGCCGCCGCGCGCACAGCGGCAATGCGGGCCTCGTCGCCCTCCCCGGTCAACTTGCATTTGAGCAGCGAAAAGCCCTGTCCGCGCGCCTGCTCGGCGGCAGCGGCCATGCTAGCCGGATCATCCAGGCTGATCGTATAGGCCGTGCGCAGCGGCTGCGGTGCAGCAAGCCCGGCTAGGTCCCAGACGGGCCGGCCGGCACGACGCGCCTCCAGATCCCACAGCGCGCAATCAAAGGCATTCCGCGCTGCGCCGGGGGGCATGATCGCGCGCAACCGCTCGCGATCATAGGCCTCCGGGCTGCGTGCGACCTGCCGGATCGCCTCCGCGCAATCCTGCGCCGTTTCGCCATGATAATAGATGGGCGTCCCCTCGCCGCGTCCGGTCAGCACGCCGTCCGTCACCGTGCAGACGACCACGTCCACGAACGTCTTGGCACCCCGACTGATGGTGAACGCCCCCGCGACGGGAAAGCGTTCCACCACGACAGATTGCAGCGCAAACGCCCCGTTGCTCGCTTCCGCCTTCATGCTCACGCCCGACTCAACGGCTCGGCGGCCCATCGTGCCGGGCGATCCACGCCTCGACGACGGGCGCGATGCGATTGCGCCATTTCGAGCCGTTGAAGATGCCGTAATGGCCGACATCCTTTGCCAGCAAATATTGCTTCAGGTCGTCCGGCAGATTGGGCGTGATATCCAGCGCGGCGCGGGTCTGGCCGATCCCGGAAATATCATCATTCTCGCCTTCGACCGCCAACAGCGCAATGTCGGTGATCGCCGCCGTGTCCACCAGCGCGCCCCGGTGGCGCATCTCGCCTTTCGGCAGGCTATGCTTCTTGAAGACCTCATTGACCGTCTGCAGGTAGAATTCAGCGGTCATGTCGCAAACCGAGCGATATTCATCGTAGAAGGCCTTGGTCGCTTCGGCGCTGTCGTCATCCCCGCGCACAAGATGGCGGAACATCTGCCAGTGGCTCATCAGATGATTGCCGAGGTTCATGGACATGAAGCCGGCCAGTTGCATGAAGCCGGGATAGACCTGACGGCCGGCGCCCGGATAGTTGAACGGCACGCTCACCACCACATTCTGGCTGAACCAGCTCAAGGAGCGCTCCTGCGCCAACTGGTTGACCGCCGTCGGCGCCTGACGGGTATCGATCGGCCCGCCCATCATCGTGAGCGAGCGCGGCCGGCAGGGATTCCCGGCGGCCGACATGACGCTCGCCGCGGCGAGGCAGGGCACGGAGGGCTGGCACACCGCCAGCATATGCGCGCCCGGGCCGATATGCCCGAGCCAGTCGATCAGATAATCCACATAGTCGTCGAGATCGAACGCGCCTTCGCTCAGCGGCACGTCGCGGGCATCGCGCCAGTCGGTAATATAGACATCGTGTCCCGGCAGCAGGCGCGCGACCGTGCCACGCAGCAGCGTCGCGAAATGGCCGGACATCGGCGCGACGATGAGCAGTTTGGGGCCCTTGCCTTCATGCCCCTGCCGCACGAAGTGCCGCAACTGCCCGAAGGTCTTGCGCGCCTCGATCACTTCCTCAATGGCAACGGTTTGCCCGTCGACCAGCGTCGTCGCCAGCCCGAAGGCCGGCTTGCCGCGCGGTGCGGATGCATGGGCAAACACCTCCAGCGCGGAAGCCAGCATCGGCCCGCCACCGAAATAGGCGAAGGGGTTAGCCGGGTTTTGCAGCAACTCCATGCCTGCCGTCGCCATGGCGCTGGCGCTGGCCAGAAAGTTCCGTTGAATGTCGTAAGTGCTATAAAGCATGCGATTCCCTGCCGGACATATGGCCTGATATAGGAAAGGGTCATCCGTGTTGCGATGCAATAACCGGCATTTTGCGCATCGTCGTTAAAAAACTGGGCGACGCGCCCTGTCATTCACATTTTGCACCATTCACATAGCCTGTCACATAGCCTGTGCAAAAGCCTTCCCAATGCCGATGACGATGGTCTAGGGCGCATCTATGGCTTCCCCTTACCGTACGACCGACGGGCCGAATGCGCCCAAACCCGCCAGTCTCGGCAATCTCCGGCTCATCTGGGCGTCCGCGATGCGCTATCCCGGCCATGTCGCCGGTGCCGGCCTTGCCCTGCTCGCCGCGTCCGGCGCCACCCTTGCCATTCCGAGCGGCTTCAAGCTGGTCATCGACCGGGGCTTTGCCAGCGCCGGCGGCGGTGACATGGCCCGCTGGTTCCAGTATCTGCTGATCATCGTCGTCGTGCTCGCGATCGCCACGGCGCTGCGCTATTATTTCGTGTCCTGGCTCGGCGAGCGGGTGGTGGCGGACATGCGCATCGGCGCGCAAGCCAATCTGCTCCGGCAGGAACCGGCCTTTTTCGAGCAGAACCGGCCGTCCGAAATCGCCTCGCGGATGACGGCGGACACGGCCGTTATCGAGCAGGTCGTCGGCTCCACCGTCTCCATCGCCCTGCGCAATCTGCTCACCGGATTCGGCGGCGTGGCCTATCTCTTCACCCTGGCGCCGCGCCTCACCGCGCTGCTGTTGTTCGGCATTCCTCTGGTGCTGGGGCCGGTGATATTCGTCGGCCGCCGCCTGCGCGTCCTGTCCCGCGCCAGTCAGGACCGGCTGGCGGTGATCGGCAGCATCACTACCGAGGTTCTCGGCGCCATGAAGGTGGTGCAGGCCTTCGTGCAGGAAGCGCGCGAGGCGACCCGGTTCCGCAATGCGGTGGAGGACAGCTTCCGCACCGCGCGCCGGCGCATTCTCGTCCGCGCGGGCATGACCGCCACGATCATTCTCGTCATCTTCGGCTCGATCACCATGATCATGTGGCAAGGCGCGCTCGACGTGGCGGCGGGTCGCATGTCTGGCGGCACCATCGCCGCCTTCGTGATCACCGGCGGCCTCGTTGCCGGCGCGTTCGGCGCGCTGACCGAGGTATATGGCGACCTGCTGCGCGGCGCTGGCGCAGCGCAGCGGCTCAGCGAACTGACCAGCGCCGTTCCCTCCATCCGTCCGCCGGCGGCGCCTGTCGCCATTCCTGTGACGCATGAGGCCCGGCTCACCTTCGACAAGGTCGGGTTCCATTATCCGACCCGGCCGGACACCAGCGCGCTCATCGACTTCTCGCTTGATGTCGCACCGGGTGAAACCGTCGCCATTGTCGGCCCCTCGGGCGCGGGAAAGTCGACCCTGCTCCAGCTTGCCGAGCGCTTCTATGATCCGCTGGAAGGCCGGATCACGCTCAACGGCGTCGATCTGCGCGATGCCGACCCCGCCGCGGTCCGCGCAATGATCGCGCTGGTACCGCAGGAGACGGTGATCTTCGCGGCGAGCGCACGCGATAATCTGCGCTACGGCAACTGGAACGCAAGCGACGACGCCCTCCGCGCCGCCGCGCGAGCCGCCAATGCCGAGGAATTCCTCGACACCTTGCCGCACGGGCTGGACACGGACCTGGGCGAAGGCGGCGCGCGGCTTTCCGGCGGCCAGCGCCAGCGCCTCGCCATTGCGCGCGCATTGCTCAAGGACGCCCCCCTGCTGCTGCTCGACGAAGCCACCTCCGCGCTCGACGCCGAATCGGAACGCCTGGTGCAGGACGCGCTCACCCGGCTGATGAAGGGCCGCACCACCATCGTCATCGCGCATCGCCTCGCCACGGTGCGCGCCGCCGATCGCATCGTCGTGATGGAGGACGGGCGCATCGTGGAGATCGGCACCCACGCCGAATTGAACGCACAAGGTGGCCTTTATGCCCGTCTCGCCTCGCTTCAGTTCGCGGAAACCGCCTGAAAATGCGACATATTGATACATTTCGGACATAATTTCACGACAGAACCCGCATATGGCACGGATCAGCGCGCTTTTCGGGGCGCCGGGACCGCAAAATACCCCATTCAGTCGTCCGCTATCGTCCGCTTCCCCATTTGCAAAAGCCCTGCAATCACCTAACCCAAGCAGACCCGCCGCCCGCCAAGGAGCGCCCCTCCATGTCAGCCCGCCCCCATCTTCTGCTTGTCGATGATGAAGCGGCGATCCGCGAGCCCCTCGGCCAATATCTGCAACGCGCCGGTTTCCGTGTCTCGGAAGCGCCGGACGCAGCGGAAGCCCGCCGGATCCTTGCCGGTGGCGCGATCGAACTGGTCGTGCTCGATGTCATGATGCCGGGTGAGGACGGCCTCAGCCTGTGTCGCTCGATCCGCGAGAATGGGGATCTGCCCGTTATCCTCCTCACCGCCCGTACGGAGGAAACAGACCGGATCGTCGGCCTCGAAATGGGCGCCGACGATTATGTGCTCAAGCCTTTCTCCCCGCGTGAGCTAGTCGCCCGGATCAAGACGATCCTGCGGCGCGCCGGCGGTGCTTCCCCGCGCGAAGTGCAGGCGGGCGGCACGCTCTATCGCTTCAATGGCTGGACGTTGCGCGCGGACGACTGGACCCTGACTGGAGCGGACGGTATCGCCATTCCACTCAGCACGGCCGATTTTCGCCTCCTTCACGCCTTCGCTACCCATCCACGGCAGGTCCTCAGCCGCGACCAGTTGCTCGATCTGACGCGAGGGCGCGAAGCCCATGCCTTCGATCGCTCGATCGACAATCAGATCAGCCGCCTGCGTCGCAAGCTGGAGGATGATGCTCGTGCGCCGGGCCTTATCAAGACCGTCTGGGGCGGCGGTTATATGTTCGCGGCGGACGTGGTGCGCGAATGACCATGGGCGGGGGCGGTGTCATGAAACGGTGGCGCCCGCGCACATTGGCGGGGCAGACCATTCTCGTCGTGGCGGCATCGCTGTTCGTCCTGCAACTTATCGCCTTTTCACTCTATTATATCGGCCTGCGCAACCAATGGGTCACGGTGGCCGCCGCACCCGGTGTCATCCGCATTCTGGAAGCGCTCGATCAACGCGACCAGCCGGTCTCCTGGCAGCGTATCCGCGCGGCACGCACTCTGCAGCTCACCGCCGAGGCCCCCGCGCCGAGGGGGCATGATGCACCGCAAGTCGCCACGCGGGCGGCGGAGCTGTTCCGCTCTGCCGGTCTTCAGCCGCTCGATGTGCGCGTGGCCATCAACCAGCCTGAACCCAAGCCGCGCCTTTCCGGCCTTCTCACCGGAAAGACCAATCAGAAACGCACCGACCGGATCGACGTTCAGCTCAGCGTCAAGCTCCAGTCGAACCGATGGGTCACGGCCTATACCCGCGCTGCTCCCGTCGCACAGCCGATCTTCCAGAGGGTTGCGGTGCAGACGCTGTTTCTGTTCGGCATCGTGCTCATGCCGCTGGTCTGGTTTACCCGTCGCCTTGCCGCCCCGTTGCGCGCGCTGACATCCGCCACGACGCGTGTCGGCACACCGGAAGGGACAGCGCCGGTGCCGGAGATCGGGCCGGACGACGTGCGTGGGCTCGCGGCTTCCTTCAACGCCATGCAGGACCGCATTCGTTCCATGCTGGAAGAGAAGGACCATATGCTCGGCGCCATCGGCCATGATCTGCGCACGCCACTGACCGCTCTGCGCGTGCGGGTCGAGACCGTGCCGGACGGTCCGGACCGCGAGCGCATGATCGCCACCATCGACGATATGCGCAAGATGCTGGATGATATTCTCTCCCTCGCCCGCGCCGGCCGCGACCGGGAGCCGCCGCAGCGTGTCGACCTGGCCGCTCTGGCCGACGCAGCGCTCGACGATCTGGAGGATACCGGCGCTCCGGTCGACCGCGCCGACATGCCGCGCACCATCGTCACCGTGCATCCACGCGCCATCCGGCGGGCCCTGACCAACCTTGTGGAGAATGCCGTCAAATATGGCGGCCATGCGCAGGTGTCGCTGCGTGTCGAGAAAGATCGAGCCATTCTCGCGGTGGCTGATTCCGGTCCCGGCATTCCCGAGGACCGGATCAGCGAGATGCTCAATCCCTTCACACGCATGGAACAATCACGCAGCCGGGATACCGGCGGCACCGGCCTCGGTCTCGCTATCGTGCGGGCCATCACTTCTGCGGAAGGCGGGCGTTTGCACCTTGCCAATCGGCCCGAAGGCGGCCTGCTCGTCGAACTCAGCCTGCCGCTCGCGCCATGACGACCTCGTTACTCGTGGTCCACATCGTTCATCTGGCGCAGCTTGGCCGAGCTCCGGCCGGGCGGCATCACTCCCCTATCCTGCGCAATGGCATTCTGGTTGATGATCGTCGCACCGGCCGGCAAGGCCGAGCGTCCGAGGTCAAGCTTGCGCACCTCTTCCTTTGCTAGGGCCAGCCGCTCGTCCCGCATCAACTGCCGGCCACGATGATCCCCGTCGGCATTTTCGGCCACTGCTGACGGTGCGGCTGGCGTCGTCTTGCTCCATCCGAGGATGACCGACATGCGGCGATTGCGCGGATCATAGCGATCATCGGGCACGAAAGGCTCGCGGTCCGCCACGCCCTCGATCCGCATGAACCGTGCGCCGCCAATGCCGTTCTGGGCAAGCACGGCGCGCGTCGCTTCCGCGCGCGTGCTGGAAAGCACCCAATTGTTCATGCTGCGACCGGCCGCATAAGGCAGACTGTCGGTATGGCCGCGCACAATGACATCATTGGGCACGCCCGCGATCACCTGAGCCACCTGCTCAAGCAAGGCCCGCGCTTCCGGAAACAGCCGATCCGTGCCCATGGCGAACATCGCGAAATCTGCTTCGTCGATCAGGTCAATCCGCAGGCCTTCGCGGGTTTCGGTAAACTTCACCTGCTTGCGCAAACGGCGCAGCGCCGGATTTTCTGCAAGCCGCTCTTCAAGCACGCGCTTGAGCTGCTCGAATTGCTGGCGATCCCGATTCTTGATCTGATCGCCGCCAACATCGCGCACACCGGACGCGTCGCGCGGGATGGTGATGGCCAGATTGCCCTGCCCGCCCGTGGTCGGGTAATTATCCTTCGCGGTGAAGCTGTCACCGCCGAACAGGCCACTCGAGCCGGCGCTGTCCATTTTCATCTGCACGAGCGTGGGCGTGAAATAATCGGCCAAGCCCTTGCGCTGCTTCTCGGTCGTCGCGCCGAGCAGCCACATGAGCAGAAAAAACGCCATCATCGCGGTCACGAAATCGGCATAAGCCACCTTCCACGCGCCGCCATGATAGGCGTCATGCCCGTCCGAGACGATCTTCTTGACGATAATCGGCCGCAGTTCCGGCTCGTTCGTGCGCTTTTTCGGGGGCTGTGCCATGGTGTGCGTCCTGCCCGATCAGCGGCCGCGCATGCCGTCGAACACCTCGGCAAAGGCAGGCTGGTTGGCGTGATTGAGGTTGGAACGCGCCGCCTCGATAACCAGCGGCTGCGGGTGGCCATGGAGCGAAGCAATGATGATCTGCTTCACCACCTGGTAGATGGACGCATCCGCCTCGATCACCTGTCGGCAGCGGTTCGCAAAGGGACCGACGATCCCATAGGCCAGCAGCACCCCCAGAAAGGTGCCGACCAGCGCCGAACCGATCATCGCGCCGAGAATTTCCGGTGGCTGATCGATGGAGGCCATCGTCTTCACCACACCGAGCACAGCCGCGACGATGCCCAGCGCCGGCAGTGCATCTGCCAGCGTCTGAAGATTGTTGGCCGGACGGATTGCCTCATGATGATGGGTCTTGAGACTGTTATCCATCACATCCTCCACCGCGTGAGGATCGAGCGTGCCGGAAGAGACGACGACCAGCCGCAGCGTGTCGCAGATCAGGTGGATCAACGTCGCATCGCCCATCAGCCGTGGATATTCAGCGAAGATCGACGAAGATTTGGGATCCTCGATATGAGGTTCCAAAGCGACCGGGCCTTCCACCCGCAGCGTTTTCATCAGCTTGCTGACGAGAAAGATGCAGTCGAGAAAATCCTGTTTCTTATATTTCGGGCCCTTGAAGACTTTCATCAGCCCACCAAGCAGCGCCTTGAGGTCCGCGCCCGAATTACCGATGACCAGTGCGCCGACCGCAGCGCCCCCGATGATCAGCATCTCATGTGGTAGGGCATGTGCGATCGGACCGATATCGCCGCCGGTGAAGACGAATCCACCGAACACCATGACCAGCAATATAACGACACCGATACCTGCGAACATTCTGTGCCCCACGCCCTTCTGATCACCAGCAACCTGGCCCGGATCGAACCAGTTGCCCCCGCCAATCTCTAGGACGGCTCTGCTGTAACAGGGTTTAACTTCATGGTTATCAGGCCATTAATCGAACGTTCCGATGGTCAGAAGAAGTCAAACAGCGATTGCTTGCTGATCCGAGCGAAGGCGATCTGCGCCGCCTCCAGCGTCAGCAGCTTGCTTTGCAGCTTCGTCACCACTTCGGTGAGATCGGTGTCCTCCAGCGTCGAGCGGCGCTCGGTCAGCGCCAGCCCGGTATCGTCGAGCCGCCTGCCGATATCCTCGATCCGCAGGGAGCGGACGCCTTGCAGCGATTGCGCCACGATCACATGGTCCAGTGCCGTGCGGACATCGCCGAGCGCATTGCCTCGCGCCGTCTCGTCACCCGAGCGGATGGCATCGATCGCATCCGCCAGAATATCGTCGAGCGAGCGCGAGCCGACGACATTCTCCGTCACGCTTTGCCGGGTCGGCACCGCATCGATTGCAAGGCCGGCACCCACCGGGATATTGACAGTGTTCATCTCGTCGAAAACCGGCCGACCCTGATAATCCGTCTGATTGACCAGATCATTGATCGTCACGCGGATGCCTTCCAATTGCTTGGCGACGGCCTCCCGACCGGGCGACCCCGGCCCGGTCGTGGCGGAGGTCACCAGCAATTCGGTCACGCTGGCCATGAGATTGTTGATCTCGTCGAGATTGCTCATGGCCTGAACCGCGCGCGAATCCGCGAACTGGAGATTGCTCTGCCAGGCGGTATTGATGGATTGCTGACGGCCCACGAGCGAAATCTGCACCCAGTCCTGTGGATTGTCCGACGGCTGATTGAGCTTGGCTCCGCTGGAGATTTTTGCCTGTTCGGTCGCGATCTCCCGCGCCATGTTCTGCTGGCGGAGGATCTCGGCGTTGAGAGACTGAGTGGTGATGAAGACCATATCGGCTGACTCGTGCTGGCCGGTCAGAAGACCGAGAAGAGGGTTTGCATGACTTCCTTGGCAACCTGAATGATTCGCGCCGACGCCTGATAAGCCTGTTGAAAGCGCAGCAGATCGGCCGCCTCACGATCCAGATTGACGCCGCTCACATCCGCCCGCGCCTGCTGTGCCATGGTATCGCGATTGGCCGCTGCGGCCTGTTCGGTGAAGGTCGCGGCAACAAGATTGCCGTGGGTGGCTACCAGACCGATCCATTTATCCTCGAAGGAGCCGGGTCCGCGCAGGGCGCTGATCGCCAGGAGATTGCCGTTGCTCACGCCGCTCGTGGACGCGCTCGCAACATCGGCGGGGTCGGTGATCAGCACCTGCAGCGTGCTGGCATCGGCACCCATCGCCAGCATGGCCGTGCCCGGTGCTCCCGCCGCCGTCTGCCCGGCCATGTGCCAGTTATTGACTGCGGCCACATAGTCGGTGACCTGCGCATCGAGCGCATCGATACGATCACGGGTGATCTGTGCGCTCTGCACGAGACCGCCGAGCGAGCCGTTGCCCGGATCATCAATCGCCACACCGTCGACGGTGAAGTGCAGCAGCCCGTCGAGGTCCTGCGTCACGGCAAGCGGATTTGCGACGATATTGTCGACGAGCTTGACCCCGCCATAATTGATGTTCGCGACATCATGGGTGTCAAATTCCACCGTGACATTCAATCGCTTGGCGATCTCGCCCAGGGCCTGATCGCGCGAATCCAGCAGCGCGATATGCGCGGCGGTTTCCGGCGCGGAACGACGCAGCCCTTCATTGGCATCGGCCAGTTGCTGGAGCGCATCGTTGAGCGCCCTCACCTCGTTCGTCGCGCCGGCGCCGATGCTGCTACGGATCGTCACCAGGTCGCCGCGGCTTTGCTTGAAAGCGGTGTTGATCTGCTCGAAGGCGAATAACAGATCCGCTCGCCTCGTGGTGTCCGCCGGATTGGCGGCAAGCTGCTCCGCCGCCGCAAACATGGCGGTCATGCGCTGTCCGACTCCCAGCGGTCCATCATTCAGGGCCGTCTGGATATCGCCCATCCAGCGCGCGCGCTGATTGGCGCTGCCGAGCAGGTTGCTGGTCTGACGCGCGGCGGCATCGAGATAGGGATCGGTGGAACGGACGATCCGGTTGATATCCACGCCGCCATAGGCGAGGCCCGAGCGATACCAGATCGTCGTGCCCGCGCCCGATGGCGATTCCTTGAGCGCCAGCGTGCGGCGGCTGTAGCCGGGGGTATCGGCATTGGCGATATTGTTGGAAATCACCCCCATCGCCGCCTGATAGGCCCGCGCGCCGGATGCCCCGATGCCGAACAGATCGGAAATCGTCACGGCGTCTTCTCCAGTTGCGAAAGAATCAGTTCGGCAATGCCAAGCCCGCCTTTATCGGCAAGGTTGTCAGCCATGCGCGCATCCGCCAGTTCACGAAACTGGTCGACAGCGCTACTGCCGGTCAGTTCGTCACCAAGACTGGATTGCCGCATCGTGCCGACCAACTGGCGCACGAAGATCGCTTCGAACGCCTTGGCCGCCTGCGCCATCTCGGCGCGCTGATCCGTCTCGCGGCGGGTGATCCCTCCGCCAGCGCCGATGCCCGTCCCGATGGTCGCCAGTTGCGTCATATGATTTCCAGCTCCGCTCGCATCGCGCCGGCCTGCTTGAGCGCTTCCAGTATCTCGACGAGATCGGAAGAAGAGGCACCCACCGCATTCACCGCCTTCACTATATCGGCCAGCGAGGCGCCACCTTTAAAAAGAAACATCGGATTGCGCTCTTCTTCGGCCGCAATGGCACTGGACGGCTCGACGGCAGTCTGCCCCTGCGAGAAAGGGGCAGGCTGCACGATACGAGGAGATTCCTGCACGGTGACGGTCAGCTTGCCGTGGCTGACGGCGGCCGGCGTGATGCGCACCATACCGTTGATCACCACGGTGCCGGTACGAGCGTTGACGATCACGCGCGCCGGCGGATCGGCAGGCTTTACCTGAATATTCTCGATGAGGCCCATCATCATGATACGGCTTTCCGCCCCTTGCGGCGCCGCAATCGCAATGGAGACGCCGTCCAGTGCGCTGGCACGCTGGTCGTTGAATGCCAGATTGATCGCGTCGGCAACGCGCAGCGCGGTGGTGAGGTCGGCTTCAGCAAGGTTGAAGGTCAGCGCCGGGCTGCTGTCAAATCCGCTGGCGACAGCACGTTCGACCGTGGCGCCGCTCGGAATTCGGCCAGCGGACGGCACATTGACCGAAAGCTGCGAGCCATCCGCACCGGAGACACCCAGCCCACCAACCGCCAGATTGCCCTGCGACATCGCATAAATCTCGCCATCGGCGCCGCGCAACGGGGTCAGCACCAGCGTGCCACCACGTAGCGACTTGGCCTTGCCGAGCGCCGATACGGTAATGTCCAACCGCTGGCCGGGTTTGGCGAAAGCCGGCAGATCAGCTGTCACCAACACGGCGGCGGCATTCTTGAGCGCAGGGTTGACGCCTGGCGGCAACGTAAGACCAAAGCGCGAGATCACGCCCTTCATGCCCTGCGTCGCATAATCGAGGCTGTCATCACCCGTGCCGGCAAGGCCGACGACGATGCCATAGCCGATCAGTTGGTTACTGCGCAGCCCCTCGAACGCGCCAAGATCCTTGATGCGCTCGGCCTGCGCGGGCGCAGCGAGCGGGAGCCCGAGGACGAGGAATATGGCAAACGCCCGGCCCAGCATCGAAAGGAAATGAGACATCATGGGATGGCAGACTCCGTCAGAAAGGGCTGATCTGGGAGAAGAAACGCGAAAGCCAGCCCTGCCGGCTTGCACGGGCAATTTCGCCCTTGCCCGTGTAAGTAATGCGCGCATCGGCCACACGGGTAGAGAGCACACGATTGTCCGGACCGACATCGGCCTGCCGCACCAGGCCCGATACCTGCACATATTCATCACCCCGGTTGAGCGTGAGCTGCTTTTGTCCGCGCACCAGCATGGTGCCGTTGCCCAGCACCTTGGCGACCGTGACCGTGATCTCGCCGGAAAGCGCATTGGACTGGGCGGCATCGCCCTTGCCCTTGAAACCCTGACTGCCGCTCGCACCGACATCGCTGGCGCTGAACAATTTGCTAAAGGGGCCGGTCGATGGCGGCGTCAGGCCGATGCTGCCGGCCCGATCCGTATTGGCGCTATTGCTCTTGGTCGCCTGCGTGCGCTCGACGAGCAGGATGGTAATGATATCACCCACGCTGGCCGCCCGCGCACCGCTGGTCAGCGCGGAAAAGCCCGTGCTGCTCTGGAAGATCGCGCCGGTGGGTTGCGCCGGCCGGGCCAGTTCCGGATCGGCATAGGTCACCTGATAGGCCGGATCGGCCAACGGGTCCGCCTTCTTGCCGAACAGCCCGGCAAGCGCCGGCGTGGCGATCAGAAATGCGCCGGCGGCGAGCGGGCAAGCGAGCTTCATGATCATAGCTGCTGATTCACATATTGGAGCATCTCATCCGTCGCCTTGATCATCTTGGAGGCCACCTCGTACGCACGCTGCGTCTCGATCATGTCGACCAGCTCCTCGACCGTGTTGACGTTCGATTGCTCGAGCGCTGCCTGCCGGATGGTACCCCGGCCTTCGAGGCCGGCCGCACCGGTCTGCGGCGTGCCGGAGGCGGCCGTCTCAATCAGCAGATTGCCACCCACCGCCTGCAATCCGGCCGGATTGATGAAGCGCGCCGTCTCGATCTGGCCGAGCTGGGTCGGCTCGGCCTGGCCGGGGACCATAGCGGACACCGTGCCGTCATTGCCGATGGCAATCGCGCTGGCGCCCTCAGGAAACTGGATCTGCGGCATCAAGGGCAAACCATCAGCGGAAACGATCACGCCATCCGCGCTGGTCTTGAAGTTGCCGGCGCGGGTATAGGCGATCGTGCCATCCGGCCGTTGCAACTGGAAGAAGCCGCTGCCCTCAATCGCAAGATCGAGCGAATTTCCCGTGGTGTTGAGCGTGCCCTGTGTGTCGATCCGCTCGGTGCCCGTCAACTGCACGCCGCTCCCCAGATTGAGGCCGATGGCGAGCCTGTTCTCGCTATCGGCCTGACTGCCGGCGGCGATGAGCTGCTGATAGCCCAGCGTCTCGAAATTCGCCCGGTCGCGCTTGAAGCCAACCGTGTTCACGTTCGCCAGATTGTTGGCGATGACGCGCATCTTGACGTCCTGGGCGTCGAGCCCGGTGCGGGCCACATGGAGGGCGGATGTAGTCATGGATCAGATCCTCTGGTTACAGGCGCTCAGGTATCGAGCCGCATGAGGCTCGCGCCGCTGCTGTCGATATCCTTGGCGGTGTCGATCAACTTGATCTGGGTTTCCCACGCCCGGCTGGCCTCGATCATCTGGACAAGCGCACTCGTCGCATTGACATTCGAGCCTTCAAGAGCGCCGGCAGTCACGTTGGCGAACGGTTCCTGAGGCAGCGCGCCGCCATTCACCTCACGGAAGAGATTATCCGTCCCTTTGGCGATGCTGGAGCCGACGGGGCTCGCCAGCTTGATCGTGTCGACAAGCTGGGGCTGGTCGACCTGGCCGCCCTGCGGCACAATCCAGATGCCGCCATCCTTCGCGATCCTGATGTTGTCAGCGGGCGGCAAGGTGATCGGCCCGCCCTCCCCCAGCACGGGGAAACCATCGCCGGTCGTCAGTAGCCCGCTTTCATTGAGCTTGAGGTCGCCACGCCGCGTATAGCCTTCCGAGCCATCATTGGCCTGAACGGAAATCAACGCCTCGCCATCGACGGCAATATCCAGCGGATTGCCAGTCTGCGTGACGGCGCCGCTTTTCATATCCGCGGCGATGACCTGATCGACGGCCTCGGCGCGGCTGTTGAAGGTTTGTCCTCCCACCCAGCGCGCCGATGCGTTGACGATCTCGGCGCGGAAGCCAGCCGTGTTGGCATTGGCGAGGTTGTTCGCAATCGCCGTCTGCCGCGCCATCGCACCGCGCATCGCCGTACGCGCAATATCGACAAGCCGATCCATAAGCTCTCAGTCCCCCTTCAGGTCGGCCATCAGGTGCGCATATTGACGACGGTCTGCGTCATGGACGACGCCGTCTCGATCGCCTTGGCATTCGCCTGGAAGTTGCGCTGCGCCGAGATCAGCGCGACCAGTTCCTCGGTGATGTCGACGTTGGAACGCTCCAGCGTGCCGGAGCGAACCGCACCGAAGGCACCGTCATTGCCGGCGCCATAATCGGCCTCGCCGCTCTTGTTGGTCGCCGTCCAGTGCGCATCGCCTTCCTGCCGCAGATTGTCCTGGCTGGCGAAGCTAGCCATGGCAATGACGCCGAGATTCTTGACGCTGCCATCCGCGAATGTGGCTGACACCAGACCGGTCTCGGAGACGGCCACGCTCGCCAACATGATGGTGGGATCATCCGGGCTCACCTTGGGAATGATAAGGTCGCTCAGGTCGGCCGCGGCCGTGCTCGTCGGCTTGCCGTCGCCATCCGGATCGGTCGGCATCACCTGCAGCCGCGCACCCGTCATGTCCACGACATAGCGATCCTTATCGACGCCGAATGCACCGTTGCGCGTATAGCTGATCATGGCATCGGTGCCCGCGCTCCGCACGGTGAAGAACCCCTCGCCGGTGATCGCCAGATCGAGTGTCTTGTCCGTCGTCTCCAGCGTGCCTTGCGTGAACTGCTGTGTCGTATTCTGCATGCGTACGCCCTGACCGGTCGCGGTCGGACCGGAGGACGCGAAGATGTCACCAAAACTGGCGCTGCTCTTCTTGAAGGCCGTGGAGGACACGTTGGCAACGTTGTTCGAAACGACGCTCAGCTCGGACTGGGCAGCCTTGAGGCCAGATAATGAGATATAGAAGGACATGGAGGCTACTCCTCAGTTGAATGCAGGTTGTCAGCCGAGCCGAAGTGCGTCGGTCGGGGAGAAATTACCAAGAGCGGTGATGAGCTTTGCGTCCGTGCCGCTGGCCGGCGACTGGACGGCGGCGATGCTCGCCCAGGTTGCGGTCGCCAGCGGTGTCGTGCCGCGCACGCGCACTTGCAGCGCTTCGCCGCCGATACGATTGCCGGCATCATCCAGGCCATCCCAGAAGAACGGCACCAATCCCTTCGCCTGCGCACCCATTTCAAGGGTTTTGATCGTGTTCCCGCTAGCATCGACCAGATCGATCGCAACATTGCCCGCATCGGTACCCAGCGCCAACTCGCCGGCATAGGCGCCGGTCCGGTCCGGCGTAGCAATGTTGCTCTCGACCAGCATCGAACGACCGATCCAGCTCGCGGCATCGGACATGCGCGAACCGCCAAGGGATTCTGCGATGTTGCCAAGCAGGCTGTTGCTTTCCGTCTGTGCGGACAGCGACGAGAACTGGGCCATCTGCGCCACCATCTGGCTGTTATCCATCGGCTCGAACGGATCCTGATAACGCATCTGCGCCGTGAGCAGCGTCAGGAAGCCGTCCATCTGGATGACATCGTTGCGCTTGGTGGCCGTCTGCGCCAGATTCTGGTTGGCGTAGGATGTCGCCGCATCGACTTTCCATGGGCTGGATATTGCCGTCATTTGCCGAGCCTTATCGTTTCGAGCAGAAGGGATTTGGCGGTCTGCATGACCTGCACATTATTCTGATACATGCGCGCGCTCTCGATCATCTCGACCAGTTCCGCGCTGCTATCGACGCCCGCTTCCCACACATCGCCATTGGCGTCCGCCAGCGGGTGGCCGGGGTCGTGCCGCCGGGTCGCCTGCATATCGGATGTGACGACGCGATCCACCTTCACGCTCGCTACGCCCGGCTTTTCGACCACGGTCTGGAACACCGGTCGGATGGCGCGATAGGCCTCTCCCTGGCTGCCGGAGATCGAACCGGCATTGGCGAGGTTGGACGCCGTCGCGTTCAGCCGCACGAGTTGAGCGGACATGGCGCGTCCGGCGATGTCGAAAACATTCATGGGCTTCGCCATGCTCATTCTCCCCGCAGCGCGCGCGTAATGGTGTTGAGCCGTCCTTCAAGAAAAGAGAGCGTCGTGCGATATTTGACTGCATTCTCGGCAAAGAGCGTCTGCTCGGTCGACATCTCGACGGTATTCCCGTCGCTGCTCGGTTGCAGGGGAATGCGATAACCCATCGCACTCTCCAGCGCGCTGGAGACGCTGCCCTGCTGACGGGAGGCGTCGGCCAGCGCCTTGTCGAAATCAATGTCGCGTGCCTTGTAGCCGGGCGTCGAGGCATTCGCGATATTCGAGGCAATGAGATCCAGCCGCTGCGAACGCAGCGCCAGTGCCTTGCCATGGATGCCGAACAAATTGTCTTCGAGCGACATTTTTTCGCGCCTTCCCTAAAATTCACTTCGGCCGGGCCGTTCTGACCGGATGAAGGTCCGGGTCAGGCATCGCCCATGCCCGCATGGAGATAGAAGCAAACACCGTGCCAAATCGCTTTGCTCGCTTATGCGGCAGGCGAACATGAGCATTCCCGCCCCGTTGCAGCGCGTGGGCGGCAAGGGCGGCAATTTCTTGCCGGCTGGCGGCAGAAACTTGCCGGTCGTGGAGATTAATGGGGATGATGGCTGGCAATGACTGACATATTGACCCATGTGTTTGCGCCGCTGCCACTGCTCGCCGTGCTGGCAGGCGCAGGCCTGATCGCTTGCGCGCAGACGGGCTTCGCGACCGCCAGATCCGCCTTTTCCGCCCTGCGCCCGCTCATCACGGCCCGGCCGGATGCCGAGCGCGACACGGCTCGCGCCATGCTGTTCCGGATCGAGGCGGTGGCAGAGTTGCACGGACTCATGCGGACCGACCGCCTACAAGCCGGGCATCCGTTCATCGCACAAGCCCTCGTCACTTTTGCCAATGCACGGGATGTGGCGCATTTCTCCGACTGGATGCAGCAGGCCATTGCCGATCGTCGCAGCCGCCACGCAGGCGTCATCACCTTCTGGAACGCGGTGGCGGATGCCGCGCCGGCGATTGGAATGGCGGGCACCATTGTGGGCCTGATCGGCATGTTCGCGGGCATGCACGATCCCTCGATCATTGGTGCATCGATGGCGCTCGCTCTCATGACCACATTGCACGGGATGATCCTGGCCAATGTCATCGCCGGGCCGATCGCCAACCGTCTCACCGGCCTCTCCGCGCGCGAAATTGCCTGGCAGCAGGCGCTGGCGGAGCGGATGATCGCGATTGGCGTGCGCGAAGGCGGAGCGATCCGCAAGCCCAGCGCCCGCCCTAGCTCTCGCGAGGCCGCATGATCCGCGCGAGCCGCTCCCGGTGGGCGCTCAGCTTCGCCGATCTCTGCCTGTTGTTGCTCGGGTTCTTCGTGCTGCTTCAGGCCGATCAGGCGACCCGCAACCGGGCGCTGAACGGCATTGGCCAGCATTTTGGCGCGACTGCCGTGCCGCGTCAGGCGGAGTTGAGCGCGCAGGCGCTGTTCGAGCCGGGCGAAGCGCTGTTGAGCGAAGCCGGACGGGATGCCTTGCTACGAGTCGCCCGGCCATTCGTCACGGCGGATACCACCGTGCAGATCCAGTCCATTGGCCTTGATGACGGGCAATATCGGTTCGACGCGTGGGACCTCGCCGCCGCCCGCCTTGGCGCCGTCGCGCGCGCGCTCGTCGCGGCCGGCATTGCCCCGCAGCGGCTGCGCATTGCCGGGCTTGCCGAACAGGTGGAGGGCGACACGCCGGACAGGCAGATGATCCGCCTTCTCGAACGGCCTGCAACGCTCGACTAGGCGGGCTGGCACACTCCTTGCTTCTTGAAAGGCATGGAATTGCGCACGTCGCACTGGGAGCCTGACTGTCATGACCGAAATGCCCATTCTCCCTTCCCGCGTGATCATCGCCGCGCTGGCGCTGTTCGCCCTTGCGCTGGTGGTTGGCATCGCGATGCCGGCACGGGCCCAGAGTTTTGAAAATCTCGAACGGCTCGACAGCCTCGTGGCCATGACCATGGGCGCCAATCGCGGTGAGCCCGGCGGGCCGATCGCCCCGGTCGATCGCCGCCTGCGCCTTGCCGCCTGCCCCACGACTCCCAATGTCGAAGGGCCGCAAATGAGCGCCGCGATCGTCTCCTGCCCGGCCGTGGGCTGGCGGATTCGTGTGCCTCTCGCCCCGATCGGACAGGCTCCGCAAGCGGCAACGGCGCAGAATTCCGCGGCCTCGCCCGCTTTGCCGGTCATCAAGAAAGGCGATCCGGTGCGATTGATCGCGGGGAATGAGGTTTTCTCGGTGTCGCGCCCCATGATCGCCGATGAGGATGGCGTGGTGGGCGCGCTCATCCGCGTGCGCCAGGACGCCCGCGCGACCCCGGTGACGGCGCGTGTCGAAGCAATGGGCGTGGTGCGTGCGCCGGCTATTTAAAGTTTTCTGAAACCGGCCGTATATAGAGCGGTCGGACAGAAAGGATGATGTGATGATCAAGTCGGTAGGCCAAGCGCTCAGCGCCGCAGTCGAGGCAGCCAGGCTGCGCGAGAGCGGACAGACGCGTGCGCCGGCGACGGTCAGCAGCACGGCGACGTCGGACACGGCGCAGTCGGTTTCCACCCCCGCGGCACGCATGGCGGCGCAGGGCGCTCCGGTTGATCTGGAGCGTATCGCCGCCGTGAAGCAGGCCATCGCGTCCGGCAACTATCCCGTCGATCCGCAGATGATCGCCGAAAAGATGCTCGATCTGGACCTGCCGGCCGCCAGACATTGATTGGCAGATTTCCATGTCCCTTGATCTGATCGACGCTCTTGCCGAGGCAGCGGCGCACTTGCGCGCCGCGATGCAGGCCGCCGATCTCAGCGCGATCGAACAGGCGACGGCGCGGTTCCAGACGGCGCTGACCGCCGTGCAGGGCGTAGGCGCGTGGCGCACCAATCCGGAGGCCAAGGCGCGGGTCAAACGATTGATCGAGGAACTGGATGCCGCGCGCACCCTGGCCTGCCTGCTCGGCGACCGGGCGGGGCAGCAGCATCTGGCGATCGCCCAGGCCAATCCCGATGCGCCGCAGCCGCTTTATGAGCGGCCGCGCTGAGCGGATACTTCCGGTCTATTGAAACGCCCTATTTCGGGCATTCGGCACCCCTGATAAACTGGCATGATTTTTGCTTTATGACACCTGAACAACAGGGATCATGGTCCGGAAATGTCAGCTTTTACGGGACTGACGACAGATAGAAGCGCCGGAGCGACCGGGCGGGTGCAGCAGGCCATTGCCACGGCCAGCCGCCGCACCGGCGTCGATTTCGGCTATTTAATGGGTCAGGCGCGCATCGAAAGCAGCATGAACCCCACCGCGCGCGCACCAACATCGAGCGCAAGCGGGCTTTATCAGTTCATTGACCAGAGCTGGCTCGCCATCGTCAACGACCATGGCGCGAAATATGGCATGGGCTGGGCCTCCGATGCGATCCAGAAGACCGGCAGCGGACGCTACCATGTCGCCGACCCGGCCATGCGCCAACAGATACTCGACCTGCGCAATCATCCCGAGACGGCATCGGTGATGGCCGCTGAGCTGGCCGCCGACAACCGGACCTATCTGGAAGAACGGATCGGCCGGCCGGCGCAATCGGTGGACCTGTATCTGGCACATTTCCTCGGCGCGGGCGGCGCGGCGAAATTCCTGACGACGATGGCCGCGGCGCCGGGCACATCCGCCGCCAGCCTGTTCCCGGCGGCGGCGCGCGCCAATGACGGCATTTTCTATGACCGGCAGGGCCATGCCCGCAGCCTTGCAAGCATCCGCGATCATTTCGCCAACAAGCTGGCCATGGGTGACGCCGACCCGGCGGACGGATTCAACGGCATGAGCGCCGGGGGCAGGCACGAACTGCCAGCCAATGCGAGACTGGTGCAGCCAGCGGATTATCTGCGCATCGCCCGCCAGCAACGCGCTCAGGGCGCTCAGGGCACGCAGAGCGGGATGGACGCATCATCTGCCAGCGGGGCCGCCACGGCGACCCTGAGCGCACTCGCCGCACGGGCGAGGCTCGCCGCGCTGGAAGCCCTCGCGGGCCCGGATGGCGCAGCCGGCGGCGCGGCGTTGCCCGACATGGGTGGCCTTGCTGCCATCGGGCCAGCCGGCGGTCCGGGACATGCCGACGGAATCGCCGCATTGTCCGGTCCCGCAACGCCATCCGCCATGAGCGCGCTGGCCGGCCTGGTCCCGGCGACCGGTGCGGACGACGCCCCGGGCACGGATGCATTGACCGGACAGCAATGGCTGGCCGCACGCCAGAGCGACCCTGCCTCCATGTCGCGCGCCGAAACCGCGCGGCTGGCCTATCTCATGCTCGCCACCCTCGGAAGGTAATCGCCCGTCATGACCCCTGCCGACGTCAATATGAAGATCTGGAGCAACGCCGCCAAGGGCGCGGTGCTGCCGATCGCGATCCTGCTGCTGGTCATGTTCATGATGGTGCCGGTGCCGCCGATCATGCTGGATATCGGCTTCATCACCAATATCATGATTTCCCTCGCGGTGCTGATGGTGGCGCTCAACGCGACCAAGCCGCTCGACTTCTCCAGCTTCCCGACCGTGCTGCTGTTTGCCACGCTGCTGCGGCTGGCGCTCAATGTCGCCTCGACGCGGGTGGTGCTGGTGAGCGGGCACACCGGATCGGACGCGGCGGGCCATGTCATCGAGGCGTTCGGCAATTTCCTGATCGGCGGCGATTATGTCGTCGGCCTGTTCGTCTTCGCGATCCTGATGATCGTCAACCTCGTGGTGATCACCAAGGGCGCCGGGCGCGTGTCCGAAGTCTCGGCGCGGTTTACGCTGGACGCCATGCCGGGCAAGCAGATGGCGATCGACGCCGACCTCAACGCCGGGCTGCTGACCGCCGAGGAAGCCAAGCTGCGCCGGCAGGAAGTGGCGACCGAGGCCGATTTCTACGGCTCGATGGATGGCGCCTCCAAATTCGTGAAGGGCGATGCGGTGGCCGGCGTGCTGGTGCTGGTCATCAATATCGTCGGCGGCATCATCCTGGGCGTGACCAGCCATGGGCTCGACATGAGCCAGGCGGCGCAAACCTATGTGCTGCTGGCGATCGGCGACGCGCTGGTGGCGCAGATCCCGGCGCTGCTGCTCTCCATCGCGGCGGCCTCGATCGTCACGCGCGTGACCTCCAAACATGATCTGTCCGGCCAGATTTCCGAGCAGTTCGCGGTGGGCAAGGCTTGGATCCCGGTGGCGGGCATCCTCACCTTCCTGAGCGCCCTGCCCGGCATGCCGCATCTGATCATGATGCCGGCCGCCGCGCTGGCATGGTTCATCGCCTGGCGGCTGCGGCGCAATGCCCGCATCGCCGCGCAGGTGCCGCCCGAGCCGGTGGCGGTGGAAAACCCCGCGCATATCGAATGGTCCGACGTGTCGGACGGCGCGGTGCTGGGGCTGGAGATCGGCTATGGGCTGATCAGCCTGGTCGACGAGCGCAAGGAAGCACCGCTGATCGGCCGGATTACCGGCATCCGCCGCCAGCTCTCGCGCGAGCTGGGCTTTGTGGTGCCGATGATCCGGGTGAAGGACAATCTGGCGCTGGGGCCCAACCAGTATCGCATCACCATTGCCGGGGTGATCGTGGGCGAGGACGAGGTGTGGCCGGACGATCTGCTGGCGCTGGACAGCGGCGACCTGACGCAGATCGTGCCGGGCCGCGCGGCCAAGGACCCGACCTTTGGCCTCGACGCCGTGTGGATTTCGCCCGCGCGGCGCAGCGAGGCGGTGGTGGCGGGCTATACGGTGGTCGACCCATCGACCGTGGTGGCGACGCAGCTCAACCATCTGATCACGCAGAATGGCGCGGAATTGTTCGGCATGGACGAGGCGCGCAAGCTGCTCGATACGCTGAAGGAGGTGGCGCCGCAACTCGCCGAGGGGCTGACCCCGCAGCCGCTCACGCTGGCGCAGGTGACCGCGCTCTGCCGCGGACTGCTGGAGGAAGCGATCCCGCTGAAGGATTTCCGCCGGATCGCCGAGGCGATGGTGGACGCGGCGCGGCCGGATATGGGCATGCCAGCGCTGATCGAGGCGGTGCGCCAGCGGATCGGCGCGCTGATCATCCAGAGCATCGTGCCCGTGCGCATGCCGCTGCCGGTCATCACGCTGGATGGCGAACTGGAAGGGCTGCTCGCGCAGGCGATGCGCGTGGCCGGCGATGCGCAGCACCCGATCGAGCCGGCGCTCGGCCAGCGGCTGATCGAGCAGGTGAGCGAGGCGGCGCGGCCGCTGATGGCGCAGGCCCGCAGCTTTGCAATCGTGACGTCGCCCGTGGCGCGGCGGGCGCTCTCCCGGCTGTTCAGGCCGCATCTGCCCGACACGCCGGTGCTGTCTTTTCTGGAGATCCCCGATGGCAAGCCGGTGGAGGTGGTCGCCGTGGTGGGCAATGACAGCCGGATCAACCGGGTCGAGCGGTTGCAGGCGGCATGAGCGCGCTTGTAAAATTCATGCTGCGGACCCCGCGTTCCGGCAAGTCCTGCTTAAGCAATATCGGCTAGACCGCCATGATGCAAAGCGCTTCCCTTGCCGCCACCGGCCTGACTTATGGACGCAAGGCCGGGCCCGCGCCCGACCAGCTGGCGCAGCAATATATGCCGCTCGTCCGCAAGATCGCCTGGCATGTGCATGGCCGTGTCTCCAGCACGATCGAGATTGAGGACCTGCTCCAGATCGGCATGGTGGCGCTGGTCGAGGCGGCCAATGCCTTCGAGGATCGCGGGCATGGCTTTGCCGCTTATGCGCAGTTGCGCGTGCGCGGGGCGATGATCGACCATCTGCGCCGCCATGCCACGCTGACACGCGCGGCAATCACGCGGCGCAAGAGCATCGAGGCGGCGCGCAAGGCGCTCGAGCAGCAACTTGGCCGTGCGCCGGGGGACGCGGAGATTGCCGCGCATCTGGGGCTCGATGCGGCGGACTGGCGCGCCTATGCCGAGGGCACCGACGTGGCGCAGATGCAGAGCATGGACGAGGTCTATTCCGACCAGTCGATCTGGTTTGCCGATGTCGCCGAGCGGGCCGACGAGACGCTGGAGCGGGAATCGCTCAAGGCGGCGATGGCCAGCTGCATCGCCGACCTGCCGCAGCGCGAGGCGATGGTGCTGCAGCTCTATTTCGTCGAGGAAATGAACCTGGAGGAAATCGGCCTGACGCTGGACATCGGCGCGGCGCGGGTCTGCCAGATCAAGAAATCCGCGCTCGACAAGCTGCGGGGGCGGCTCGCCGAGTGGGTGTAACGGGCGGCGGGCACGCTCCCTCCCGTTGACTGGCCCCCGGCGGAATGCGAACGGCCGGTCCGGAATTCGCACGGACCGGCACCCGACAATGCTAGCCGCGCCCCTCGCCTTGCGGTAGAGGAGCGCCATGTCCGCCACGTACACGCTCGATACCGCGACCAGCCGCGCCAACCCGACACCGGCGCCGATGAAGCGACTGACCGTGCCCGCAATCCAGCGGCGCAAGATCGACGGCCGCACCGACGAGCCGCTGGTGATGCTCACCGCCTATACCGCGCGGCAGGCGCAATTGCTCGATCCGCATTGCGACATGCTGCTGGTCGGCGATTCGCTGGGCCAGGTGATTTACGGCCTGCCCTCCAGCGTGCCGGTGTCGCTCGACATGATGGCGGCCCATGGCGCGGCGGTGGTGCGCGGCAGCTATCACAGCGTCGTGATCGTCGACATGCCGTTCGGCAGCTATGAGGCCTCGCCCGCGCAGGCGTTCGAGAGCGCCGCGCGACTGCTCAAGGAGACGGGCTGCGCGGCGGTGAAGCTGGAAGGCGGCGAGGCGATGGCCGAGACGATCGCGTTCCTCACCCGGCGCGGCATTCCGGTGTGCGCGCATGTCGGGCTGACGCCGCAGGCGGTGAACGCGCTGGGCGGCTATGGCGCGCGCGGGCGCAGCCAGCAGGAGCATGACAAGATCCTCGCCGACGGCAAGGCGGTGGCCGATGCCGGGGCGTTCGCCGTGGTGATCGAGGGCGTGCTGGAGCCGGTCGCCATTGCGCTGACGCAGGCGCTCGCCATCCCCACCATCGGCATCGGCGCATCGGCGCAATGTGACGGGCAGGTGCTGGTGACGGACGATCTGCTCGGCATGTTCGAGCGCACGCCGCGCTTCGTCAAACGCTATGCCGACCTGGCCGCGACCATCAGCGGCGCGGCGGCCGATTATGCCGCCGAGGTGCGGGCGCGCAGCTTCCCCGGCGACGCGCAGCTCTATGGCGCAAAAAAGTGATTTGCCTGGGGTTCAGCGGCCGCTAAGGTCCGCGGCCGCATAGCCTCCCCACCATCCTTGTAGCTGGAGACCAGAATTGGCCCTGTCGCCATATGAAACCGATGCCCTGATGCGCGAGGTCGACGAAGCCGTCCGTCAGGATGACATGGCGTCCTTCTGGCTGAAATATGGCAAGCTGGTGCTCGGCGGCATCGTGCTGGCGCTCGCGGCTTTTGGAAGCTTCCTCTATTGGCAGCACCACCGCGTCACCGTGGCCGAAGACAACAGCATCGCGTTCGCCACCCTGCTCAAGAGCGCCGAGGGCGGCGCGGTCGACCAGAGCATCTATGACAGCATCATGGCCGACAGCAGCCAGGCCTACCGCACCGAAGCGCAGCTGGTGAAAGCCGCGCTCGCCGCCGGCAAGGATGAGGGCAAGGACGCGATCGCCGATTATGACGCGATCCTGAAAGACCCCAAGGCGCTCGCGCCGATGAAGGAAGCCGCGCTCATCCGCCGGACGACGCTGGCGTTCGACACGATGAAGCCGGACGAGGTGATCGCCGCGCTCAAGGATATGGCGGTGCCGGGCAACCCGTGGTTCGGCAGCGCCGGCGAACTGACCGCGATCGCCTATCTCAAGCTGGACAAGCGCGCCGAGGCCGGCAAGCTGTTCGCCAGCATCGCCCAGGACCCGCAGGCGCCCGAGACGCTGCGCCAGCGCGCCGGACAGATGGCCAGCTCGCTGGGCGCGTCCTCCGCGACGCCGGGCGCGCAAAAGGCAGCCGATACGCAGACAGCTGGCGCTGCCGCGCCGACCGCGGACGCAACACCCGCGAGCAAATGACGAGGACAGGATGACGACCCGCATGACAATTCGTGCCGCATGGATGCTGCTGCCTGTCTCGATCGCTCTGGCCGGCTGCGCCGGGCTCGGCGGGAAGAAAGCCACGCCCAAGACCCCGGTTTTCGGAGAACGCACCGCCATTCTGGGCGGAACCGACGTGATCAATGTCGACGAGACCGTTGCCGGCATCCCCGTGACGCTGCCCCCCCCGGTGGTGAACAGCGACTGGGCGCAATCGGGCGGCGACGCCTCCAAGATGATCGGCCATGTCGCGCTGGGCGCCGGCACGCAGCAGGTCTGGACCGCCTCCATCACCGGCGGCAGCACGCGCGCGCGCCTCGCCTCGCCGCCGGTCGTCGCGGCCGGCAAGCTCTATGTGATCGACACCGACGCCGTCGTCTCCGCCTTTGACGCCAAGACCGGCGCCAAGCTGTGGTCCGCCAGCGTGCGCTCCCGCGACGATCAGGGCAGCGTGCAGTTTGGCGGCGGCGTGAGCGTCGAAGGCGCCCGCGTCTATGCCACCACCGGCATTGGCGATGTGGCCGCGCTCAACACCAGCGACGGCGCGATCATCTGGAAAGTGCGGCCGGGCGGCCCGTTGCGCGGCTCCCCCACCCTCTCCAACGGCAATGTCTATGTGATGAGCCAGGACAACCAGCTCTTCGCGCTGGGCGAGACGGACGGCGCCGTCATCTGGACCGATTCGGGCACGCTGGAAGCAACCGGCGTGTTCGGCGTTGCCGCCCCGGCGGCGGCGCAAGGCACGGTGATCGCCGGCTACAGCTCGGGCGAACTGAGCGCCTATCGCTACGAAAACGGCCGTGCCCTGTGGGGCGACGCGCTGAGCAAGACCAGCATCTCCACCTCTGTCGCCATGCTCACCGACATCGACGCCGACCCGGTGATCGACAATGGCCGCGTGTTCGCGATCGGCGAAGGCGGCCGCATGGCCTCCTATGAGCTGCTCAGCGGCCAGCGCCTGTGGGAACTCAACATCGGCGGCGTCGCTACGCCGCTGGTGGTGGGCGACTGGGTGTTCGTGGTCACCGACAAGGCCCGCCTGTTCGCCATCACACGGGCGACCGGCAAGGTGCGGTGGATCAGCGACCTGCCCGCCTGGCGCAAGCCCAAGAAGAAGACCGGCCCGATCCGCTGGCATGGGCCGATCCTGGCCGGCAACAAGCTGACGCTCATCTCCACCGAAGGCGCGCTGGTCTTTGCCGACCCGGCCACGGGCAAGGTCGAGGCCGAGCATGACCTCAATCGGGGCGTCTCGCTGCCACCCATCGTCGCGGACAATATGCTCTATGTGCTGACCGACGACGGCCGCCTGATCGCTTTCCGTTAATGGATGGCCGACCCCCCCGTGCGCTGCCGGTGATCGCGATCATCGGACGGCCCAATGTCGGCAAATCGACGCTGTTCAACCGGCTGGTCGGCAAGCGACTGGCGCTGGTCGACGACCAGCCCGGCGTGACGCGCGACCGGCGGGAAGCCGATGCCGAACTGCTCGGCCTCCAGTTCCGCATCGTCGACACCGCCGGCTTCGAGGAAGATGATGCCCTCACCCTGCCCGGCCGGATGCGCGCGCAGACCGAGCAGGCCGTGGCGGGCGCCACGCTCGCGCTGTTCATGATCGACGCACGGGTAGGCCTGACGCCGCTCGACGAGCATATCGCCCGCTGGCTGCGCGCCGGCGACACGCCGGTGGTGGTGCTGGCCAACAAGGCGGAAAGCCAAGCGGCCGAGACCGGCGTGATGGAATGCTACGCGCTGGGCTTTGGCGAGCCGGTCGCCTTCTCCGCCGAACATGGGCAGGGGCTGGCCGATCTGTTTCAGGCGATCCGCCCCCATGTCGAGCGAGAGGATGCGGAGGAGGACGCCGCGGCAAGCGAGGCAGCCGATGACGATCAGGAGCCGGACGACAATGCGCCGCTCAAGCTCGCCATTGTCGGGCGGCCCAATGCCGGCAAATCGACGCTCATCAACCGCATCCTCGGTGAGGAACGGCTGATTACCGGGCCGGAAGCGGGCATCACCCGCGACAGCATTGCCGTCGACTGGCTGTGGCATGCCCCCGATGGCCGGCAGCGGCCGGTGCGGCTGATCGACACCGCCGGCATGCGCAAACGCGCCAAGGTGCAGGACAAGCTGGAGAAGCTCTCCGTCGCCGATGCCCTGCACGCGGTCGATTTTGCCGAGGTGGTCGTGCTGATGCTCGACGCCACGCTGGGGCTGGAAGCGCAGGACCTGCGCATCGCCGACAAGGTGCTGAGCGAGGGCCGCGCACTGGTGATCGCGCTCAACAAATGGGACGTGTCCGAAAATGGCTCGGCGCTGTATCAGGGCGTGCGCAAGGCACTGGACGAGGGGCTGGCGCAGGTGCGCGGCGTGCCCCTGCTCACGGTCTCCGGCGCCACCGGCAAGGGCATTGACGACCTGCTCGGCGCGGCCTTCGACACCCGCGCGCGCTGGTCGCAGCGTGTGCCCACCAGCATCCTCAACCGCTGGTTCGACGCCGCGCTGGAGGCCAATCCGCCGCCCGCCCCCGGTGGCCGGCGCATCAAGATGCGCTACATCACGCAGGCCCGCATCCGCCCGCCGACGTTCATCATCTTCGGCACAAGGCTGGATCAGCTGCCGGAAAGCTACAGCCGCTATCTGGTGAACGGCATCCGCCGCGAGCTGGATTTCACCGGCGTGCCGATCCGCCTCAACCTGCGCAGCGCCGCCAATCCCTTTGACACAAAAAAGAGCTGATCCGCGCCGCCTCGACACGCGCGGCCTCAAATGCCCATGGCCGGTGCTGCGCGCAGCCCGCGCCATGCGGGAGGCCGACGCGGTGTTGCTGCTGGCCGATGACCCGGTGGCGCTGACCGACGTGCCGGCGCTGGCGCAGGCCCATGGCTGGGCCATCGACGTGCGCGAGACGGCGGACCATGCCGAATATCATCTGCGCCGGCAGGACGATTCGGGGCGTTAAGGCCTTTTTACGCAAATCAGGTCATCATGCCGCGCAGGATCATCTGTGCGGGCCTGACCGATCATGTCCCATTTCCATGCCGTTCCGCTCGTGGACGATGACGAACTGGCCGCGGCCCGCGCCACACTGGGCGCCGCCCTGCCGCGCATCATGGGCTATCTCCTCGAGGATGGTCCGCAATCCATCGCCCGGATCGAGGAAGCGCTGTCCATCGGCGACGCCGCCATGATGGTGCGCCCGGCGCATATGCTCAAGGGCGAAGCGCGCCAGCTCGGCTGCCGGCGGCTGGGTGATCTGGCCGAAACGATTGAACATATGGCGCGGCGCTGCGTGGACATGCATGAAATGCCGACCGCCGGGGCGACCGACATCGCGATGCTGAGGGATTGTTTCGACGAGAGCCTGGCGATGCTCCAGGCACGCATCCCGGCCTCGCCCGCCATCCCGCCCATACACGCGGCCCCGGCTCGACGGGCGGTGGGCACGCCGGCCAACGGCGCGCGCGTTCGCCTTTTCGGGCGGCGCACGCCCTCCTGAACCGCCGCCCTGACCAGTAGCACTTTGAAACTGCACCGAAGCCCGTTATAGTGGCTGCGCAGGCCGGTCACGCCCTTGCCATTCGGGCGCGGAATAGGCAGTAAGGCAAACGAATTTTCTTGCGCAGTCGAGTCATGGGAGACACGGAAAAATGGTGCACAGCGCACTTAGCGGGCTGGATGAAATCGTCGCCCGGCATGCCGGTCGCGAAGGCCCGTTGCTGCCCATCCTGCATGATGTGCAGGCCGAATATGGCCATGTGAGCGAGGACGCCAAGCGCTATATCGCCGGAGCGCTGAACCTCAGCCGCGCCGATGTGCATGGCGTCGTCAGCTTCTATCATGATTTCCGGGAAGCGCCGGCCGCGCGCCCGGTGCTCAAGCTCTGCCGGGCCGAGGCCTGTCAGGCGCGCGGGGTCGAGGCGCTGGTGGCCGATGCGGAAGCCGCCGCGCAGGGCCGCGTGACGATCGAGCCGGTCTACTGCCTCGGCCTGTGCAGCGTGGGCCCCAACGCGATGGTGGGCAGCGCCGTGCATGCGCGGCTCGACGGGCCAAAGCTCGACGCACTGATCAAGGGACTTGCATGACATGGTGACGGTTCGCATTTCCGACGACGCGCTGGCGATCGCCTGCGGCGCTGACGAGGTGGCCGCCGCCTTTGCGCAGGCGGGCCATGAGGTGCTGCGCGTCTCGAGCTGGGGCATGCAGTGGCTGGAACCGCTGGTCGAGATTGACGGCATGGGCTTTGGGCCCGCCGCGCCGGGCGATGTGGCGGCGATCCTCGATGGCAGTTCGCCGCTCGGGATCGGGCGGATCGAGGCGCATCCGTTCATTGCGAAGCAGCAGCGGCTGACCTTTGCGCGCGCCGGCAAGACGCGGCCGACCAGCCTTGAGGATTATGCGGCGAGCGATGGCTGGAAGGGCCTCGCCCACGCCAGGGAGATTGGCGGCGAAGCGACGATCGAGCAGGTGATCGCATCGGGCCTGCGTGGCCGGGGCGGCGCGGGCTTCCCGACCGGCATCAAGTGGCGCACCGTGGCGGGGGCTGTCGCGGACCAGAAATATATCGTCTGCAATGCCGACGAGGGCGACAGCGCGACCTTTGCCGACCGCATGCTGATGGAGGGCGACCCCTATTGCCTGATCGAGGGCATGGCGATCGCCGGCTTCGCGGTGGGCGCGAGCAAGGGCTATATCTACGTCCGCTCGGAATATCCGCACGCCATCGCCAAGCTGGAAGAAGCGATCAGGGTGAGCGCGCATCTGGTCGCGCCGTTCGATGTCGAAGTGCGCGTGGGCGCTGGCGCCTATGTGTGCGGCGAGGAAACATCGCTGCTCAACAGCCTGGAGGGCAAGCGCGGCGAAGTGCGCGCCAAGCCGCCGATCCCGGCGCTGGTGGGGCTGTTCGGCCGGCCAACCATCGTCAACAATGTGCTCTCGCTGGCGGCGATCCCCTATATCATGGCGCAAGGCGCGCAGGCCTATGCCGATTATGGCATGGGCCGCTCGCGCGGGACGATGCCGATCCAGCTGGCCGGCAACATCAAACATGGCGGGCTCTATGAGACGGCGTTCGGCATATCGCTGGGCGAACTGGTCAACGAGATTGGCGGGGGCACGCAGAGCGGGCGGCCGGTCAAGGCCGTGCAGGTCGGTGGGCCGCTGGGGGCCTATCTCCACCCGGAGCAGTTTGAGATCCCGTTCGATTATGAGGCCTATGCGGCAGTCGACGCGCTGATCGGCCATGGTGGCATCACCGTGTTTGACGACAGCGCCGACATGGCCGGCATGGCGCGCTTCGCCATGGAATTCTGCGCGGTGGAAAGCTGCGGCAAATGCACCCCCTGCCGGATCGGCTCGATCCGCGGGCGCGAGTTGATCGACCGGATCCTCGACCGGGCGCCGCGCGGGCGCGATGTCGTCGAGACATTGCCGCAGATGCACAATGCCAAGACCGCGCCGCGCTCGCTCGAAGACGAGATCGTGCTGCTCGAGGATCTGTGCGAGACGATGAAGTTCGGCTCGCTGTGCGCGCTGGGCGGGTTCACGCCCTATCCGGTGATGAGCGCGCTCAAGCATTGGCCGGAGGATTTTGGCGCGGTGCGCACGGCCGAGGCGGCCGAGTGAGCTGCTGCGCCGGCCTGCTTGGCGCCGACCGCCGGAGCGTGCTGGGCGCGGTGATCGCCGGCGGCAAATCGACGCGCTTCGGCAGCGACAAGGCGCTGGCGGCGCTGCGGGGCCGGCCGCTGATCGACCATGTGACCGAGACGCTCGCCGCTCAGACCGCGCAGGTGGTGATATGCGGGCGCGCGCATGGCGGGCTGCCGATGGTGGCCGATACGCCCGCGCCGCATATGGGGCCGCTCGGCGGGATTGCCGCCGCGCTGCTGGAAGCGCAGGCACGCGGCTTCAGCGCGGTGCTGACCGTGCCGTGCGATGCGGTGGACCTGCCGGACGATCTCATCGGGCGGCTGTTCCCCTACCCGGCCTATGTCGCCAGCATGCCGGTGATCGGGCTGTGGCCCGCATATGCCGCCACGGACGCGCTGGCGATTTTGAACGGCGACGGCGTGCATTCGATGAAGGCATTCGCCGCCCGTATCGGCGCGCGCGCCGTGCAATTGCCGCGCGACCCTGTTAATATCAACACCGTTGCAGATCTGGATCGAGTTGAACGCCATGGGCTATGAACCGCAAGCCGATTTCGGCACGCCGCCGAGCAAGTCGGACAAGCAAGTCACGCTGACCATCGATGGCCATGCCGTCACCGTGCCCGAGGGCACGACGGTGATGCGCGCGGCGGCGGAGGCCGGCGGCGCGATCCCCAAGCTGTGCGCCACGGACAATATGAAGCAGTTCGGCTCCTGCCGGCTGTGCGTGGTCGAGATTGACGGCGCGCGCGGCACGCCGGCCAGCTGCACCACGCCGGTGGCGCAGGACATGGTCGTGCGCACCCAGACGCCGCGCCTTGAGAAGCTGCGCCGGGGCGTGATGGAGCTGTATATCTCCGACCATCCGCTCGATTGCCTGACCTGCTCGGCCAATAATGACTGCGAGTTGCAGGACCAGGCGGCCGCCGTGGGCCTGCGCGACGTGCGCTATGGCTATACCGGCGAGAACCATCTTGGCCTCGGCACGGACATCTCCAACCCCTATTTCGATTTCGATCCGAGTAAGTGCATCGTCTGCTCGCGCTGCGTGCGGGCGTGCGACGAGGTGCAGGGCACCTTCGCGCTGACCATCGAGGGGCGCGGCTTCGGCTCGCAAGTCTCGCCCGGCCTGGCGAGCGACAATTTCCTCTCTTCCGAATGCGTCTCGTGCGGCGCCTGCGTGCAGGCCTGCCCGACCGCGACATTGCAGGAAAAGTCGATCAAGGAAATCGGCAAGCCCGAGCGCTCGATCGTGACGACCTGCGCCTATTGCGGCGTGGGCTGCGCCTTCCGCGCCGAGATGCGCGGCGATACGCTGGTGCGCATGGTGCCGTGGAAGGACGGCAAGGCCAATCATGGCCATAGCTGCGTGAAGGGCCGGTTCGCCTGGGGCTATGCCAACCACAAGGACCGGATCACCAAGCCGATGATCCGCAAGTCGATCAGCGAACCCTGGCAGGAAGTGAGCTGGGACGAGGCGATTGCCTACACCGCCGCCGAGCTGAAGCGCATCTCCGCCAGCCATGGCATGCGGGCGCTGGGCGCCACCACCAGCTCGCGCTGCACCAATGAGGAAACCTTCCTCATGCAGAAGCTGGTGCGGGCCGGGTTCGGCAACAATAATGTCGATACCTGCGCGCGCGTCTGCCACTCGCCGACCGGCTATGGCCTGAGCCAGACCTTCGGCACATCGGCCGGCACGCAGGATTTCGACAGCATCGAGGAATGCGACGTCGTCCTCATCATCGGCGCCAATCCGACGGATGCGCACCCGGTGTTCGGCAGCCGCATCAAGGCGCGCCTGCGGCAGGGCGCCAAGCTGATCGTGATCGATCCGCGCCGCATCGACCTGGTGCGCACGCCGCATATCAACGCGGACTATCACCTGCCCGTCCAGCCCGGCACCAATGTGGCGGTGCTGACCGCCATGGCGCATGTGATCGTGACCGAGGGCCTCGCCGACGAGGCGTTCATCCGCGAGCGCTGCGACTGGGATGAATATCAGGACTGGGCGCAGTTCGTCTCCAGCGAGCGGCACAGCCCGGAGTATCTGGAAGCCGTGACCCGCGTGCCGGCCGCCGACCTGCGCGCGGCGGCCCGGCTCTATGCCACCGGCGGCAATGCCGGCATCTATTATGGCCTCGGCATCACCGAGCATAGCCAGGGCAGCTCATCCGTGATGGCGATTGCCAACCTCGCCATGGTGACCGGCAATATCGGCCGCGCCGGCGTGGGCGTGAACCCGCTGCGAGGCCAGAATAACGTGCAGGGCAGCTGCGACATGGGCAGCTTCCCGCATGAATTTTCCGGCTATCGCCATGTCTCCGACAATGTGGCGCGCAAGCTGTTCGAGGATGACTGGGGCGTGCGCCTCGACCCCGAGCCGGGCCTGCGCATCAACAACATGCTCGACGCCGCCGTGGATGGCGAATTCCGCGCCATCTATATTCAGGGCGAGGATATTCTCCAGTCCGACCCCAACACCAAGCATGTCGCGGCGGGGCTGGAGGCGATGGAATGCGTGATCGTGCAGGACCTGTTCCTGAACGAGACCGCCAATTATGCGCATATCTTCCTGCCCGGCTCGACCTTCCTCGAGAAGAACGGCACCTTCACCAATGCCGAGCGGCGCATCCAGCCGGTGCGCCGGGTGATGGAACCGGCCAATGGCTATGAGGACTGGCAGATCACCCAGCTGATCGCGCAGGCGATGGGGCTGGACTGGGACTATACGCATGCCAGCGAGATTCTCGACGAGATTGCGCGGCTGACGCCGACCTTCACCGGCGTGTCATGGGACCGGCTGGACAAGGAAGGCTCGCTGCAATGGCCGGTGAATGACGCCGCGCCGGATGGCTCGCCGATCATGCATGTCGACCATTTCGTGCGCGGCAAGGGCCATTTCGTCGTCACCGACTATGTGCCGACCGACGAGCGGACCGGCCCGCGCTTCCCGCTGCTGCTCACCACGGGCCGCATTCTCAGCCAGTATAATGTCGGCGCGCAGACCCGCCGCACGGACAATGTGCTGTGGCATGACGAGGATGTGCTGGAGATCCACCCGAGCGATGCGGATAATCGCGGGCTGGTCACCGGCAGCTGGGTGCGGCTGGCCAGTCGCACCGGCGACACCACGCTGCGCGCGCTGGTGACCGACCGGGTGGCGCCGGGCGTGGTCTACACCACCTTCCACCACCCCACCACGCAGGCCAATGTCGTCACCACCGACTATTCCGACTGGGCGACCAACTGCCCGGAATATAAGGTGACGGCGGTGCAGGTCGCGCCCTCCAACGGGCCCAGCGAATGGCAGGAGGAGCAGGCGGAGATCACCGAGCGCGCCCGCCGGATCGTGACGGCGGAGGCCGCGGAATGAGCGGCTCGGACACCGTCAGCGGCCTCATCCGGATGGCGAACCAGATCGCCACCAACATGGCGACCATGCGCTTTGCCGACGAGCCGGCGGCGGTGGCCGAGCATATCAAGCGCTATTGGGAGCCGCGGATGATCGCCAAGATCCGGGTCGCGGACCAGACGCTGCTGACACCGCTTGCCCGGCAGGCCATCGCGCTGCTCGGCGAGACGGGGGCCTCGCAGGCGCAGGCGACCTGATCGGCTGCCATGACCGATGGTGGCACGAGGGGCCGGGCGTGGCGGCATGCTCCGGCCCTGCCCTGATGAACCGATGCATGGCGCTACCGTGCGACATGGACCGCCGCCCATGACGGTACGCTCGTGACAGACGCAGACCCATTGCCCCCCGCGCGGCTGACGGCATTGCGCCCGGACGGCAGCAACCGGGCCGTGACCCGTCCCTTTGCGCCGGAAGTGCCCGTTGCGCTCGAATATAACGGCCTCTCCTATGCGGTGATGATGGCCAGCCCGTTCGATCTTGAGGATTTCATCAGCGGCTTCGCGCTCACCGAGGGGCTGGCAGGGGCGATTGACGATGTGAGCGGCATCGACATCGCGCAGACCGACAAGGGCTGGATCGCGCGCGCGACCATCGCCTCGCTTGCGGTCGAGCGGCTGCTGGAGCGGGTGCGCACGCGCGTGGCGGAATCGAGCTGCGGCCTGTGCGGGATCGACAATCTGGAAACGGTGGCCAGGCCCCTGCCCCCGGTCGCGGCGCATGTGGCCATAGCGCCGGCCGCCATCTTCACCGCGCTCGGGGCGCTGCGCGATCATCAGCCGGGCAATCGCGCGACCGGCGGCATGCACGCCGCCGCCTTTGTCGACCGGCATGGCGCGATCCTGTGCGTGCGCGAGGATGTTGGCCGCCATAATGCGCTGGACAAGCTGATCGGCGCGCTCGCCCGCAGCGGCACGCCGGCGGCGGACGGCTTCATCCTTTCGACCGCGCGATGCAGCTACGAGATCGTCGAAAAAGCGGTGCGGGCCGGCGCGACGACGCTGGCGACCATCTCCGTGCCCACCAGCATGGCCGCAGCGCGCGCGGCCGCGGCGGGGCTCAGCCTCTTCGCGCTGGCCCGCCCGGATGAAGTGCTGCGCGTCACCCCCTGAAGCGAGGCAAGCCCCACCGCATCACGCATCGGTGAGCATCCGGCGATCGCGAGCATGACATGATAGGGCCATCGAGCCCGCATGTCAGCATCGCTCCGCTGTCGCCGGGGTGTCGTGAAACGCTTTCCGGGCATTGCCGCCATGCACCCAGCGACATGGTCGATGGTAGCCGCCCGTCCTCTGACCGGGCCACGGGCCGCCTGTCCGCTCGCGAGCATGGCTCGCCCAAAGGCGCAGGGACAGCGCCATTCCGGATGATCGGGCCCAGCCTTGTCCTTCCCCTACATCGTCACCCATGATGGGCAGGGGGCCGGCACCTTGGGCATGGCAAAGGGGCCGCCCGTTGCCGGACGGCCCCTTGCTTGTGCGCATCGTTGACGGCGGTCAGGCCGTGGCTTTGGCATGCTCCGCATCAGCATCGCGCATCGGCAGCACGAGCAGCAGGATCGTCGCCAGGATGGAGCCCAGCGCCATGATGGCGGACACCACGGTGAGCTGATCATTGCCCAGCAGGTTGAAGAGGAAACCCGCCAGGATCGGCGAGCCGGCCGCGCCGAGGCGGCCGACGCCCAGCACCACGCCGGTGCCGGTGGCACGGGCATAGGCCGGGAAGCCGAGGGCGAAGGCCGAATAATAGCCGACAATCGCCGCATTGGTGAAGAAGCCGGTGGCGAACGTGGCCATCTGCCAGCCCCACAGCGTTTCCTTCTGGATGCCAAAGGCTGCGACCGCGACCGAGCTGAGCACCAGCATGACGACCGTGGGCGCCTTGATGCCCCACTTCTTCATCAGGAAGCCGAAGATGCCGCCGCCAACCGCGCCGCCGACATTGGCGATGGTGAGCACACTGGCCGCCTCGGGCTGCGAATAGCCGAAGTCCGCGACGATCTGCACCGCCCATTTGAGGATATAGTAGAAGGTGATGGTGTGGCACATATAGCCGAAGGCGAGCAGCAGCGTGACCTTGCGCAGCGCGGGCTTGCTCAGAATGTCCATGACCTTGGGCTTCTGGCCCACCGCCACCTCGGCCGGCAGCGCCTCGATCGGAGGCAACCGCAGCGTCTTGAGCGAGCGGTTGATCTTCTCCAGCGCGCCCTTGGGGCGCCGCGCGGCATAATAGGCCGGCGTCTCGGGGACGAGGAAGATGATCAGCGGGATCATGATGACGGTGACGATGCCGCCGAAATCAAACACCGCGCGCCAGTCATAATGCACCAGCAGCCATTGCTGCGCCACGACGCCGCCGACGACGGCGCCAAGCGGGTAGCCGATGACCATGAGCGCCATGGCGAGGCTGCGACCTGACCGGCTGGAGGATTCCGCCGTCACCGCATTGATGGCGGCGAGCATGCCGCCAATGCCAAGGCCGGTGAGGAAGCGCCAGCTGGTCAGCGTCCATACCTCGGCCGCGAAGCTGGCCAGGAACATGCCGCTGGCCATGACAGCCAGGCAGAAGAGCATGGCGGGCTTGCGGCCCCAGCGATCGGCCATGCCGCCGAGCAGCACCGAGCCGAAGCCCATGCCGACCAGTTCAGCCGAGAGGACGATGCCCAGCTCGGCGCGCGGGATGCCCCACTCCTTCGAGATGCCCGGTGCGGCAAAAGCGCTCGACAGCACGTCGAACCCGTCCAGCGCATTGAGCAGCACCATGAGCACGATGACGATCCATTGCCGCGCGGACATGTTCGATTCGTCGATGACCTGCCGCGGATCAACTGCAGCCATGGAAACGTCCCCTCCCCAAGAAAAAAGCGCGCCGAACCAGCAATCTGTGGTGGCGAATCATTCGTGAATACGGCGCAATAACTCGATGAGCAATGTCACTTCGCGCTTGGTGAAGCGCGATTTGAGCCAGCACTCATGCGCGGCGATGGCATGCTGCGCCGCAACACGCGCCTTCTCGCCGTTTTCCGTTAGTTTCAGCGTTTGCCGCCGGCGATCCAGCATCGACGCGCCACGCACCAGATAATCGCGCGCCTCGAGGCGATTGACGATCGCCATCGTCGTCGCGCGGTCCATCTGCAACCGCCGGCCGATATCGACCTGCGCAATATCGGGATGCTCGGCGATCAGCCAGAGCACAGACACCATCTTCTGGGTGAGGCCCAGTTCGGAAAATGTCTCGGTGAAATGCCGATAAGCCGCGCCATGGGCGAGACGGATGTGGAACCCCACAATCTCGTCAATGCCGCCCAGCCCTTCATCCGCCGAAGCGGGGGCGGAGGCCGGGGCAGCATCAGCCCTTGCCACACGGGAAGGACGAGGCGCTTGTCTCTCTTCCACGGCTCTGGTCAACTCCCTGCTCGACCACCCGGACATTTGGCGAGATCGTAAGTATAGCATACAATTCTGAGCGAGAGGAGCAACCCATGGTTCATTTTCCTGATTCGCCCGCGTTCACGGGCTTCAATACCCCCTCGCGGATCGAGTGCGACATTCCAAATCTGTCGCATGACGGCACCATCCCGGCCGGGCTGAACGGCGCTTTCTTCCGCGTCCAGCCCGATCCGCAGTTTCCGCCGCGTCTGGGCGACGATATTTCGTTCAATGGCGACGGCATGATCACCCGCTTCCACATCCATGACGGCCAGTGCGACATCCGCCAGCGCTGGGCGCATACCGACAAATGGAAGCTGGAGAATGCCGCCGGCAAGGGCCTGTTCGGCGCCTATCGCAATCCGCTGACGGATGACGACTCGGTGAAGGGCGCGATCCGCAGCACCGCCAACACCAATGCCTTCATCTATGCCGGCAAGCTGTGGGCGATGAAGGAAGACAGCCCGGCGCTGACCATGGACCCGGCGACGATGGAAACGATCGGTTTCGAGAAATTCGGCGGCAAGATGACCGGCCAGACGTTCACCGCCCACCCCAAGGTGGACCCGCACAGCGGCAACATGGTCGCCATCGGCTATGCCGCGAGCGGCCTGTGCACCGATGACGTGACCTATTATGAAGTGAGCCCGGAGGGGGAACTGGTCCGCGAATTCTGGTTCAAGGTGCCCTATTATTGCATGATGCATGATTTCGGGGTCACGCAGGATTATCTGGTACTCCACATCGTGCCCTCCATCGGCAGCTGGGAACGGCTGGAGAAGGGGCTGCCGCATTTCGGCTTCGATACGACGATGCCCGTCTATCTCGGCATCATCCCGCGCCGGGGCGACGTGACGCAGGACGATATCCGCTGGTTCAAGCGCGACAATTGCTTCGCCAGCCATGTGATGAACGCCTTTCAGGAGGGCACGAAAGTCCATTTCGACACGCCGGAAGCGGAGAACAACATGTTCCCCTTCTTCCCGGACGTGCATGGCGCCGCGTTCAACCCGCAGCAGGCGGCGAGCAAGCTGACCCGCTGGACGGTAGACATGGCCTCCAACAGCGAGGATTTCGAAAGCGTGACCCAGCTCACGCAGACGGTGGGCGAATTCCCCCGGATCGATGACCGCTTCACCGGCCTGCCCTATCGCTATGGCTGGATGCTGGAGATGGACGGCCAGCGCCCTGTCGAGCTGAAGGGCGGCAGCGCAGGCGGCTTCCTGATGAACTGCCTGTTCCTGATCGACCATGAGACGAAGGCCGAGCAGCATTGGTGGTGCGGCCCGGTCTCCTCCCTGCAGGAGCCGGCCTTCATCCCGCGCAGCAAGGACGCGCCGGAGGGCGATGGCTGGATCGTGATGGTGTGCAACCGCCTGGCCGAGCATAAGAGCGACCTGCTGATCTTCGACGCGCTGGAGATCGAAAAGGGGCCGGTGGCGACCGTGCACATCCCCTTCGCGCTGCGCTTCGGCCTGCACGGAAACTGGGCGAATGCCGACCAGATCGGACTGGCGGCATGAGCGCGGGCCCGGCCGCAACCCCCGCCGGGGCGATCCGGCCGGGCCTGGAGTTCGTCTATGAGGCGGAAGGCCATCTGGGCGCGCCGGTGCCGATCGGCGAGACGCCGGACGGCACAAGGCGCATCATCCCGATCTTCGATGGCGGGCGCGTGGAAGGGCCGCTCATCCGGGGCAGGCTGCTCGGCAATGCCGCCGATTTCCAGCTCACCCGGCCGGACGGCGTGACGGTGGCCGATGCGCTCTATGCGCTGGAAACCGACGACGGCGTGGTCATCCAGATCCGCAATCGCGGCCTGCGGCGCGGCCCGCCCGAGGTGATGGCGCGGCTGGCGGCGGGCGAGGATGTCGACCCGGCGGACTATTATTTCCGCACGGTGCCCGAGTTCATCGCGCCGGCGGGGCGCTATGCATGGATGAACGACAGCATCTTCCTCTGCTCGGGCGCGCGCTACAAGGCCGGCATCAAGCTGTGGGTGTGGCGGGTGACGTGACGCCGGCCGGCTTCAGGCGCGGCGGGCGAACAGGAGATAAAGCGCGGCGACAATGACGACGATGGTGACGTTGACCGCCAGCCGCTCCCAGATATGGCGCCGGAAGAAAGCGACATCCACGCCGATGATGACAATGGCCATGGTCAACGCGACCAGCGCGGCCGGGAGCTTATGCATATCCATCCACCCTCCCCGCTTCGTCGCGGCTGTGGCAAGACCGTGCTGCGCGACGCACCATAGCATGGTTGGGGGCGAGGCGGACATATGGCGCTGACACCAGTTGCGAAATGACCACCGCGCCGCCATCTTGGCGCGATGACCAAACTCAGCTTTCTCGACCTCGTCAACGTCGCCGAGGGTGAAACGCCCGCCGACGCCATCCGCCGTGTCGGCCCGCTCGCCGCCCATGCCGAGGCATTGGGCTATCATCGCTACTGGATCGCCGAACATCACGGCATGGCCGGGGTCGCGGCTGCCGCGACATCGCTCATCATCGCCGAGGCGGGGCGCGCGACCAGCACGATGCGGATCGGCTCGGGCGGGATCATGCTGCCCAACCACTCGCCGCTGCTCATCGCCGAGCAGTTCGGCACGCTGGATGCGCTGTTCCCCGGCCGGGTCGACCTTGGCCTTGGCCGCGCGCCGGGGTCGGACGGCAAGGTCGCCCGCGCGCTGCGCCGCGACTTCATGCGCGAGGCTGAGGAGTTCCCGCGCAACGTGCTGGAATTGCGCGCGCATTTCATCGGCGAGCCCGACCTTGGCCTGCTCGCGGTGCCCGGGCGCGGCGCCGATGTCGAGATGTGGATCCTCGGCTCCAGCCTGTTCGGCGCGCAACTCGCGGCCGCCCTGGGCATGCCCTATGCCTTCGCCTCCCACTTCGCGCCGGACCTGCTCGACGAGGCGCTGATGATCTACCGCCGTGACTTCAAGCCATCGGCGCATTTGCGCGCGCCCTATGCGGCGGCAGCAATGGCCGCCGTGGCGGCGGACACGGCGGAGGAAGCGGAATATATCGCCAGCTCGACGATGCAGAATTTCGTCGCGCTGCGCACCGGCAATCCGGGCAAGCTGCCGCCGCCGGTCGAGAATTATGTGCAGAGCCTCCCCCCGGCGCTGAGCGGGATGCTCGGCCATGTGCTGCAATGCTCCACCATCGGCACGCAGGAGGATGTGGCGCGCGGCCTGCGCGGCTTCATCGCCCGCACGCAGGTGGACGAGCTGATCGTCCACAGCGCCGCCTTCGATCCGGCGGCGCGAATGAAGTCGGTAGCGCTGATCGCGCGGGCGTTTGCGGACGTGACTACAGCTTGAAAGGGCCGCGCCGACCCACAAGGGATTGGACCGTAAAGACATGAATAACCAATAATCCGCAGGGGGGTCCTCTTCTTCGTGGGCGCGATTTGCCACGCGGGACAGAATGCTTAATAATAAATTTGCAAATCCGCTCCATCAGGTGCGGGGACCATAAAATATGGAGAGGGGATAATTACGATGGAACTCGCAGCAAGACTCACGGCTTTACACGAGCGGACCCAGCAACACCGTGAAATCCTTTTGACAGAAGAGGCCGCCAAAAACGCACTGATCATGCCTTTTCTTCAAACCCTCGGCTATGATGTATTCAACCCTGCCGAGGTCGTTCCAGAATTCACTGCTGATATCGGTACGAAGAAGGGTGAGAAAGTCGACTACGCGATATGTCGAGATGGGAAGGTTTCCATTCTGGTCGAATGCAAGCCTTCTTCCGCCGAGCTGAGCCTCAACCATGCCGGTCAGCTATTCAGATATTTTAGCGTGACAGATGCTCGTCTGGCGATTCTGACAAACGGTGTCGTCTATCAATTTTATTCCGACATCGACAAGCCGAACAAAATGGATGACAATCCGTTCTTCGTGTTCTCAATGGATACGATCCGCAAGGCGGATATCCGCATTCTTGAGCAGTTCACAAAAGCCGGGTTTGATATCGACAAGATCGTCCAGGAAGCCGGCAATCTCAAGCTCGAATCCCAGATCAAATCAGTCCTCGAAGCCGAGTTCGCCGAACCGTCTGAAGAATTTGTCAAACTCATTGCCGGACGCGTTCACAATGGCCGGCTGACTGCCGCTGTGAAGGATAATTTCCAGCGCCTCGTTGCCGGTTCAGTCTCATCCATCATCCGCAATTCGGTGAATGATCGCATCACATCGGCTCTGGCGGCATCCACATTACCGGAACCAGACAATACCGCAAACGGCAGCGTGCAGGACGAAGCGATCGTCACCACGCCGGAGGAAATCTCGGGCTTCCACATCGTGCAGGCAATTGCGTCGCGCATGGTTGATCCCAAACGCATCGTCATGCGAGATGCGAAATCCTATTGCGCCATTCTCCTCGACGACAATAATCGCAAAACGCTCGCCCGCCTGCACTTTAACGGTATCAACACAAAATATCTGGGCACGTTCACGGACAAAGAAGAGACGCGCCATACGCTCGATGATTTAACGCAAATCTATCAGCACGCTGCCGCAATCGAAGCCCGGATCAAGGAATTTGATGCCACGGAGTGAGGTCCGGATGGCTTGACCATTGATAGCTTGTGCCAATTGATCGGCCATTAGCAAAATAGAAACGGGGGCCAGCCTCTCGGCCAGCCCCCGCTTTTGCGTTAGAAGCGACGCCCCGTCAGGCGGCGGTTGCAAGTGCCTTCGCGTCTTCTAGAATCATCTTGGCGCCCTTTTCGCCGATCATGATCGAGGCGGCGTTGGTGTTGCCCGAGACGATCTTGGGCATGATCGAAGCGTCGATGACGCGCAGGCCCTCGATGCCGTGGACGCGCAGGCGGGCATCGACTACCGCCTTGGGATCGCTGCCCATGCGGCAGGTGCCGACCGCGTGATAGAGCGTGCCGCCCGCAACCTGCGCATAATGGAACATCTGGTCGTCCGTCTCGCCGAAGGGATCGGTGGGGGATTCCAGATATTTGGCGATCGCCGGCTGCTGCCAGATCTTGCGGATCAGCTTCAGCTCGGTGACGGCCATCTGCTGGTCCGCCTTGTCCGACAGATAGTTGGGCGTGATCCTCGGCGCGTCCATGCCGTCCGGCGTGCGGGCGTGGATGTGGCCGCGCGATTCCGGGCGGAGCTGGCAGGGGTTGGAGGCCAGACCCGGCTCCTTCTCCAGCGCGAGCTGCTGCTTGGCGTTGAGCACTTCCAGGTCCATCGAGGCGGCCATGGTGTGGATCTGGATATCCGGCGTCTCCAGCCCCTCGCGCGAGCGCACGAAGGCGCAGCCATGCGCCACCGCGTAGCTGAGCAGGCCCTTGCGGGTCATGCCATATTTGAGCACCTGGCCGACCAGCGGCAGGCCGCTCGCCATGCTGTTGACCGAGGGCGTGCCGGGCTTGAGCCGCGCCTGACAGCCGATCATATAGTGATCCTGCAAATTCTCGCCGACGCCGGAGAGTTCATGCACCAGCGGCACGCCGAGCGACTGGATGAGCGCGCCCTGCCCGACCCCGGAGATTTCGAGCAGCTTGGGGCTCTCCACCGCGCCGGCGGCGAGGATGACTTCCTTGCGCACCTTGATGCGGCGGACGCGATCATGCTGGCGGAACTCGATGCCGACGGCGCGCTTGCCCTCGAAGAGGATCTTCGTCGTCATGGCGCGCAGTTCGACGGTGAGGTTGGGACGATCCATGACCGGATGGAGGAAACCGACCGCCGCCGAGCAGCGTTTGCCGTTGCGCGCGGTCATCTGGAACCAGCTGGAGCCTTCCTGATCACCGTCGTTGAGGTCGTCCTTATAGGCGATGCCGGCCTCGACACAGGCGTCGACGAGGGCCTCGCTGATCGGGTGATGCTCCGGGAAATCCGAGACGGCCAGACCGCCGCCGACGCCGTGGGTAGGGATCGGGCCGCGCTGCTGGTCCTCGGTCGACATGAAATGGGGCAGCACATCGTCCCAGCCCCAGCCCTCATTGCCCATCTGACGCCAGCCGTCATAATCCGCCGACTGGCCGCGCACATAGAGCAGGCCGTTGAGCGACGAGGAGCCGCCGAGCACCTTGCCCTTGGGCCATTTGTGCGGACGGCCCCCGGAGCCTTCGTCCACCTCGGTCTCATAGAGCCAGTTGACCTTGGGATCATTGAGCGTCTTGCCGAAGCCGATGGGAATCTGGATCATCAGGTTGGACCAGAACTGGCTGATCTCGCGCGTCGGGCGATCATCGCCACCGGCTTCCAGCACCACCACTTCCGTGTTGCGATCCGCCGAGAGGCGGTTGGCCAGCACGCAGCCGGCGCTGCCCGCGCCGACGATGACATAATCTACAATGGTTTCATCAGCCATGATCGTCTCTTTCCCTCCAGCCGGGCGCGCAGCGCGCCACGCGGCATGATTCCCGCTCAATAATTCCGCCCGATTACACGGGGCATTTCGAGCAAAGTCAACAAGGGCGGCACGCAGCACCGCCCCTTTTCTTACACCGGCTCACCAGCCGCGCGGGCACGGGCGATCATCAGCCCCTCATCCTTGCGGATGCGCGTGGCGAGGGTGAGCAGCAGGATGACGATGGGCACCGCCACACTGCTGACGCTGAGGATGGCGACGCGCAGATTGCCCCCGGTCGCATCCGACACCATGCCGACCAGATACGGCCCCATGCCGAGGCCGAAAATGGTCGAAATGATGAGATAGGTGCTCGCCGTCATGCCCCGCATGCGCGGCAGCACCAGCCCGTACATGAGCGCATAGAGCGGCGGCATCCAGCAGGTGAGGATGAAGCTGTAGGGGATGAAGCGCCAGTAGAAGCTGGCCGCATCCGGCGCGAAATAGACCCACACGCCGACCAGCGGCGACACGCCCAGCGCGAACAGGGTGATGTAGACCCGCCCGGCGCCGGGCAGCCAGCGATCCAGCCAGTCAGAGAGCGGCCCGGCCACCATCGGCCCGACCACGCCGATGGCGAGCGAGATGAGGCCGAAGCGCACGCCCGTCTCTGCCGGGGACTCCCCGAAGCTCTGCATGATGAACATGGGGGTGAAACCCATCACGCCATAGTTGATGATCGTCTGCAGCGCGCCGACGGACATGGCGATCATCAGCGACGGCGAGCGGACGACGACGGCGAAGGTCGGCTTGTCCCGCAGCGACAGGCCTTGCAGCAGGTTGAAGATGACGATGATGCCGAAGCCCATCACGCCCCACTGGATGACATGGGGATTGACCGAAAAAGCGCCAAAATCCAGCGCCGGGCGCGGCGAGAAGCTGGAGGTGACCTGCACCATGACCGTCATCAGCGCGATCACAATGACGACGCACAGGATGCTCGCCCGCCACTGGCGCGAACTGGCCTTGCTCGAGAGCAGCGCCAGGAAGTTGGCGCCCGGCGTCACTTGCCCGAGCACCGCCAGACTGGCGCGGAACGGCGCGGGATCGCGCGGCGTCTCGATCCCGTCCATCAGACCGCGGCGGGGCTCCTTGAGCTTCCACAGCAAGGCAGCGAGCAGGAAACCGGGCACCGAGGCGACGATGAAGGCGAATTGCCAGCCGCTGAAGCCAAAGGGCGCGCTGACGCCCCCGGCATAGCGCTGATCCCACCATTCCGCCGCGACGCCGCCGAGCACGGAGGACATGCCGAGGCCGACCGCGATGGCCGCCGCGATGGCCGCCATGACAAGGCCGCGGCGATGCTTGGGGAAATAATCGAACAACAGCGAGGTGCCGGCCGGCTGGGTCGCGCCCTCGCCAATGCCGACGCCGAGCCGCGAGACGGCCAGCATGCCGAATCCGCCGGCAAAGGCCGCCATGCCGCTCGCCAGCGACCAGAAGCCGATGGAGATACTGAGGATGCGGGTGCGCACCCAGCCATCCGCCAGCCGGCCGAGCGGCAGCGAGAACAGCGCGTAGAACAAGGCGAAGACGGTGCCGTAAAGCAGCCCCATCTCCGCATCGCCAATCGCCAGATCCGCCTTGATGCGGGGAGCCAGAATCGCAAGAATATTACGGTCCAGCAGCGCCATGGCATTGCTGAGCGCCACCAGCGCCAGCGCATACCAGGCCGTGCCGCTGATGCGTGCCTCGCTCCCCGCAGCGCTCACAGCTTGAAGACCCGCTCGGCGTTGGTCTGCATCAGCTTCTTCTTCTGCTCGAAGGGAATGGCGAGATTGTCGTGCACCCGCACCTCGTCCGCGACGAACTCATAGGGATAATCCATCGCATACATGACGCGATCCTCGCCCAGCTGCTCGATGCACAGCTTGATCGCCGGCTCGCTCGCCATGCCGCTGGTGGTAACCAGCACATTCTCGCGCATATAATCGACCAGCGTCTTCTTGAGCGGCTTCATGCGCTCATACCGGCCGGAGCGGACGCTCGCCTGATGCATATAGTTGAGGCGGAACATCCAGTAAGGCAGCGCCTCGCCGCCATGGCCGACGGCGATCTGCAGATCGGGATAGCGATCGAACACGCCCGAGGTGATGATGCGCAGCAGATGATAGCCGGTCTCCACGCCGAAGCCGAACAACGCGCCATCCAGCCCGGCCTCGACCATGCCGGCGATCATGTCATCGGGCGGCGATTGCGGGTGGATGTAGAGGAGCTGATCCCCCTCCGCGCAGGCGCGCAGGATCGGGTCGAACTGCGCCTCGTCGAGATAATGGCCCTGGGTGTGGCTGTTGACCATCACGCCCTTGAAGCCCAGCTCGTCACGCCCGCGCTTGATTTCGTCCACCGACCAGGCCGGGTCCTGCGGGACGATGGAGGTCATGCCGGCATAGCGGGTGGGATGACGCTCGACGGCGGCGGCGAGGGCATCATTGCCCTTGGTGACGATGGCCTTGCCTTCCGCCGCATCGAACACCTGGCCACCCGGCGAGGTGAGCGACAGGATCGCCTTGTCGACGCCGGTCTCGTCCATCGCCTGCAGGCGCAGCGCGTCCAGATCGAGCAGGCGCTCGCGGATGAAGGTGGTCCGCTCCGATGGCGAGGTGCCGTAAAAGCCCCAGAGCGACGTCGTCGCCTTGTCCGCCCGGCCATCGCGCACGAGGCGCAGATAGGCATCGAGCTGCTCGGGAATGGCGAAGGCCTCTTCCGTCGCAATCCGCAAATAACCGCGATCTCCGCCGGTTCTGAGCGCGTGTGTCATGGTCGTCTCCTCAAATCATGATGCTGGTCATCGACGACAGCCACCCCGCGCCGGCCGGAGCCGCGACCGGATGGATGCCGCCGGACGTTGTTATTCTCGATTAGCCCTCATGCACCGCCTTGGTGACGAGGCAGGCATGGACGCCCTCGCTGCCATCCTCATGGCCGTGGCCGGACCATTTGACGCCGCCAAAGGGCGTATCCGCCCCGCCAATGGCGACGCTGTTGATGCCGAGCATGCCGGTCTCCACCTCGTTCGCGATGCGGCGCTGCATCTGCGTGTCGTTGGTCCAGCTATAGGCGGCGAGGCCATAGGGCAGCCGGTTGGCTTCCGCGATCATCTCATCCGCGCCGCGATAGGGATTGATGAGCGCGACGGGGCCGAACGGCTCCTCATTCATGATCTCGGCCTCCAGCGGGACCTCGCTCAGCACCGAGGGGGCGTAGAAGAAGCCCTGATTGCCGAGGCGTTCGCCACCGGCGAGAAGCTGGCCACCGGCCTTGACCGCATCACCGATCAGCCGCTCCATGGCGTCCGGGCGGCGGGGATTGGCCATCGGGCCCATCTGCACGCCGGCCTCCAGACCATTGCCGACCTTGACCGCCTTGGCCCGCGCGGCAAAGCCGTCGCGGAAGCGCTCATAGACATTTTCCTGCACGATGAAGCGGGTCGGCGAGACGCAGACCTGCCCGGCATTGCGATATTTATGCGGCGCCATCACATCGAGCACGCGGTCGACATCGACATCATCGAACACCAGCACCGGACCGTGGCCGCCCAGTTCCATGGTGGTGCGCTTGAGATCCTCGGCCGCGAGTTTCGCCAGATGCTTGCCGACCACGGTGGAGCCGGTGAAGCTCAGCTTGCGAATGACCGGCGAGGCGAGCAGGTAGCGCGAGACCTCGTCCGGCACGCCGAACACGGCCTGCGCGACCTCGCTCGGCAGGCCGGCATCGAGCAGGCACTGAAGCACGCCCAGCGCCGAGGCCGGCGTTTCCTCGGCCGACTTCATGATCACCGAGCAGCCCGCCGCGATCGGCGCGCCAAGCTTGCGGCCGGGATTGCCGAGCGGGAAATTCCATGGCGAGAAGGCCGCGACCGGCCCGACCGGCTCATAGGTGACCGTCGAGCGCATGCCGACCGGACGCACCAGCGTGCGGCCGTAGATGCGAAACACCTCGCCGGCATAGAAGTTGAACAGGCCGGCGACCATCATCACCTCGATGCGGGTCTCCGCCAGCGTCTTGCCCTGCTCCATGGTGGCGATGCGGGCGAGATCCTCCTGCCGCTCCATCAGCAGCCGCGCCGCGCCGGAGAGCACGGCGGCGCGCTCGTGCGGCGTGGAGTTGCGCCAGCGCTGGAAGCCCTTTTGCGCAGTGGCCAGCGCCCGGTCCAGATCAGCAGGATCGGCAAGCGGCAATTCGCCCAGCGTTTCCCCGGTGGCGGGGTTGACGATCGTCTGCGTGCGGCGCGCCCCGCCGCGAACGGCCTCGCCATCGATGATCATGTGCAGGGCGGGGTAGCTAGTCATGTCATTTCTCTCCAAATCGACTCAAAACCACGAGGCCGTGGCACGCGTGGGCAGCCATGCCTGTCATTCCACATTCCCCCGTGGCTGGGAATAGTTGGTGAGGGATCAACTCTGCGCGGCAGCCTCTGCCTCGGCAGCCTCGAGCCGCTCAATCTCCTCACGATAGGGCTTGCAGGCGCGCCACATCAAGATGGTGGCGATCGGCAGCAGGACACCGGCGGTGATCATGATCGCCAGCCACAGCTTCTGCGGATCGCCCACGATGCGCTGCGCGACCGAACCGATGACGAAGCTGCCCATCGCCCCGAAAAAGGTGAACATGAACAGATAAAGCGCCGTCACCTGCCCGCGCATCGACTGTGGCGCGACGCGCTGGATCGCGGCATTCTGCGCCGGTGCGCCGGCAATGCCGGACAGCGTGCCCAGCGCGGCGGCGGCAGCGGCCAGTTCGCCCGTGGGCATGAGCGGCATGGCGAGGGTGAAGACGGTGGTGAAGGTGAAGCAGATGGCGGCGGCCCGCACATTGGCATCCTTATATTTCCGCCCCAACCGCTCGACCAGGATGCCGCCGATGACCAGGCCGACGAGCTGCGCGACCAGCAGCATCGGCGCCAGCACATTGCCGACCATCCCCTCATCCCAGCCATAGGTGCGCAGCATGAAGGGCGTGCGCCAGAAGGTCAGTCCCTGGCTCTCCGTGGCGCTCAGCGCCAGCCCGAGGAACAGCGGATAATAGACCGCGCCCTTGAACCGGATCGCCTTGAACGCATCCCAGCCGATGAAGGTGAGGAAGGTGCGCGCAAGCCCGACCTTCTCCGGCACCACGACGCGCTCGGCCGCCTCGACCCGCCGCACCGGCTCCTTGATGAGCAGAAAAGCGATGGCGACGAGGAAGGAGGGAATGCCGATCCAGATCAGGATCCACTGCCAGCCGTGAATATGCAGGCCGAACACCGCCGTCTTGTCCCAGTTGGCCGTCGCCATGATCATCCGGCCGCCGGCCCACACGCCAATCGTGGTGCCGCCGATATAGCCGAGCTGGAGCAGCCCGAAGGCGCGCGGGATGCGGAACGGGCGGAACATATCCGTGATCAGCGAATAGGAGGCCGGACCATGGGTCGCCCCGCCCGCCCCCAGGAACATGCGCGTGGCGAAGAAATGCCCGAAATTCTGCGCGATGCCGCCCGCCGCGGTCGCCAACCCGACAAGCACGGCATTGCAGGCGAGAATGATCTTGCGCGGATAGATATCGACCAGCCGCGCCAGCGGGATGCCGACGAAGACATAGAAGATGATGCTCGCCGGCCCGCCCAGCAAACCAAGCTGCTCGTCGGTCAGGCCGAAATCAATCTTGATCCGCTCGGCCAGCATGGAAAAGACCGTCTGGTCGAAAAAGGTCAGGAAGGTGGCGATGATGATGACCGTCAGCCCATAATAAGCTGCCGGAGCGGAGGGCCAGACATGCGTGTCGGCAGCCGCGTCGACTCCCTTCTGCGAGTCTGTCGGTCCTGCCGATGGTGCGATTGCCATATAGGAAAATCCTCTCCAATTGCGCCAAAGAGCCCCGTCCGCTTCATCGGCGGCCAGAATCTTCTCACGTCCCTTCTCAGTGCAATGCTGATTCTGCCCCGGTTGTCCCCCGGTCACCTTTCATGCTTTAGAGACGATCTGGAAGACGCGTGCAAGCATCAGTGATGTCAATTTCAGTCTGCCGCGTCGGGACGATGGAGAGCGACGCGATGACGATGGAAGCAGCCGGCAACCAGACCGCCACAACCAGTTATGCGGAGGACCGCGCCGCGATCATGCAGCTGGAAGCGGACTATCTCTTCGCCCTCGACTGGGGCGACGCGGAATCCTACGCGGCCCTGTTCGCGCCGGAAGGCCGGCTGGAATGGGCGGGCGGCACGGCGGTCGGCCCCGCCGAGATCTACAAGGAGATGGCCGTCTACAAGGAACTCATCAAGAAATTTTATGGCGATGACGGCTCGGGCAAGCCGGTGGTGCTGCGCCATTTCATCACCAACCAGTCCATCCATGTGCATGGCGAACGCGCCAAGGGCTGCATCTTCTGGTTCGAAATGGCCAATAACGGGCCGGACCACAGCCCGAAAATCGGCAGCTACGGCCATTATGAGGACGAGATGCGCAAGGTGGATGGGGTGTGGAAATTCGTGAACCGCAAGATCTTCAACGAACAGCTGCCGGACCGCACGGCCGGGCCGGACAATCCGGTGCGCGCGGCGCGGCAGGCCTGAGCGTCTTGCGGCCATGAAAAAGGCCCGCCGGCATCGGGTGCCGCGGGCCTTTTCTCTTTCCTGTCGCGCGGCAGGACATCTTGCCTGCCGCGCCGAAAGCGGTCCTTAAAGGCCCTGCTTCTTCTTGAAATCAACGATCCACTCGTTGGTCTTCACCAGACCGCCGAACGGATAGAAGTGCAGATGCACCTGGCCATGCTCCTCGCCAAGGTCATTGGTGAGATCGGCGATGACCGGATCGGGACCGGCGCTGCCGATCAGGCTGGTGATCGACAGGCCATATTTGGCCACGACCTTCGCCGAGGTGCCGACACCGCACCGCACCGCGAAGCGCAGCAGCGTCTTGATCGAGGCCGGGCCGGCGACACCGATGCGCACGGGGCCGTCAATGCCCTCGGCGCGGATCTGCTTGAGCCATGCGAGCACCGGCTCGGCATCAAAGCCGAACTGGGTCATGATCGAATAATCGATGCCCTGACGCTTCAGCGAGGCGACCTTGTCGTGCATCGCCTTGGCGAGCTTCTCGTCGGTGATGTCCGGATGGCCCTCGGGATAGCCCGAGATGCCGACATGCTCGATGCCATATTCCTTGAGGATGCCACTGTCGATCACGGCCAGCGCGTCCTCGAACGTGCCGAGCGGCTCGCTGGGATCGCCGGCGATCACGAAGACATGCTTCAAATCGATCTTGGTCTTCAGCAGATCGAGATATTCGCGCAGATTGTCCGGGTTGAGCAGACGACGCGCGGAGAGATGGGGCACCGGCTTGAACCCGAGCTGCTGGATGCGCTCGGCCGCGCGGGCGCGATCCTCAAACTCGGCACCGGGCAGGAATGTGACCGAAATCAGCGTGCCCTGCGGGATCATCGGGGCGGCCTTTTCAAGCGCTTCCACGTCCTTGGGTGTGATTTCGAGCGAATAATCGGTCATCAGCCGGGCCAGTGCCGCCCGATCAAGTGTCGCTTTGGCCATCAGTTCCTCGCACCAGATAATAGAATGTGGCCCGGGCGGCCACCCTGCACGGCGGCCGCCCGGAACCGAACGCTGGATCAGCCGTGCTTGCGCCAGCCGCCCTCGTAGTTCTCGCGCGCGGTCACCGAATAGGGGACCGGGCTCACGACAACGCGAACGTTCTTCTGCTTGTGACGCTCGGCCGTCGTCTTGCGGGTGCCGCCATTCTCTTCACCCCAGACAACCGTCAGCTCGGTGCCGACGGGGATCTCGTGGTCGATCGTGGCGAGCGAGAGCGCACGCTTCTCATTGTAGCTGTAGCCCGTGAACATCGACAGGCCCACCGTGTTGCCAGCAGCGTCGACCACGCGGTCGGCGTTGGTGTTGGCATAGTTGGCGAGCGGCAGGTCGAAGAACTTGTAGTGGGCTTCGGCTTCCGGATCGAACAGCGACGCATAGATGTCGGCCATGTCGTCACCGTTCCAGGCGAGCGTGACCTTCTTGCGCTGGGTCGCCGGATCGAGCGCTTCCAGAGCCTCGCGGCCGATGAAGTCGTGGTCGAACTTCACGAACGGGCCGTAGCCGATCTCATACGGGTTCACATAATAGTCTTCGATGTTCTCGGAGACGAAGGAACCGCCGATGGCGCCGGTGGCTTCATAGCTGTTGGCCGGGAGCCACTCGCGATAGGCCTTGAGCTTCTCGCCGGTGTAGATGGCGGGCAGCGGCGACGGAATCCAGCCGGACTCCAGCGTGTTGGACGGATAAGCGCGCGAACCGACGGGGATCAGGCCGAATTCCTTGCCCGCTTCCAGAATGGCAGCGCGGACTTCTTCCTGAATCTCGTAGGGGCCCCAGATTTCCAGACCCGGTGCGCCGGCCATGCCGTGACGCAGGGTGCGGATCTTGTGACCGGCAATGTTCATCTCGCCCATGTTGAAGAAGCGCAGCTTCTCCAGCGGGCCGCCGTGCAGCTTCTCGATCACGTCCCAGGCCTTGGGGCCCTGGATCTGGAAGCGCCACGAAATGCGGTGCACCGGCTTGCCCATCGGGCGGCTCGGCGAACGGTCGTCATGGACGATCTCGACGTCATAGCCGCCGGTCGCGCCATGGAACATCAGCCAGTTGGCAGCCGGCGCGCGGCCGACATACACGAACTCTTCCGGCGCCAGGTAGAACAGGATGCCGTCGCCGATGACGTGGCCATAAGGCGTGGTCGGCACATACTGCTTGGCCTGGTTGACCTTGAAGTTGGCCATCGAGTTGATCGCGGTGTCCGAGAGGAGCTTCAGCGCATCCTTGCCGCGGATATACAGGTCGACCATGTGGTGCGTCTGGTCGAACAGAACCGCGCTGTTGCGCCAGGCCCACTGCTCGGAGCGCCAGTTGGAGAATTCCGGAGCGACGACCGGATACACATAAGCGCCGATCTGGGAGTTGCGGAGCATCTCCACGGTATTGCCGCCAGCGGCGAGCACTTGTTCCAGATTTGTGGGTGTCGACATACTCAATACCTCTCCTGTCAATGGGGATACGCAAGCCACTATTCAACGAAATACGTCGAATCAAAAACTGGGCTGGAGCATACGGAATTTTGTATGCTACACAAACGAAAATTTGCGTTATGTCGCGGTGAGTTCAAGCATCGCGACCGAGAGGAGGAAGACCCATCATGTCAGACGTAAACAGCGCGCCGGAATATATCCTGAAGCTCTCCGCCAAGGACCAGCCGGGCGTGATCGCAGGGGTAGCCGGGGCCCTGGCCGGCAAGGGCTGCAACATCAGTGAGATGGCGCAGTATAGCGACCCCGAATCGGGCCGCATGTTCCAGCGCATCGTCTTTTCCGGCAATGTTGACGAGGCCCGCACCGCGCTCGACGCGGTCAAGGAAACGTTCCACGCCGATTATGCGATTCGCGACGCCCGCGAGCGCCGCAAGGTCGTGCTCATGGTCTCCAAGTTCGACCATTGCCTGGGCGACCTGCTGTATCGCAACCGGATCGGCGAGCTGAACATGGACGTGGTCGCCATCATCGGCAACCACCCCAAGGAAGCGCTCAACATCACGCTGATCGGCGATACGCCCTATCACTATCTGCCGGTGACCAAGGACACCAAGCCGCAGCAGGAAGCGCAGATCAAGCAGATCGTCACCGAGACCGGCGCCGAGCTGGTGGTGCTGGCGCGCTACATGCAGATCCTGTCGGACGATCTGGCGGCGTTCCTGTCGCACCGCTGCATCAACATCCACCACAGCTTCCTGCCGGGCTTCAAGGGCGCCAAGCCCTATCACCAGGCATTTGCGCGCGGCGTGAAGATGATCGGCGCGACGACCCATTATGTCACCGCCGACCTCGATGAAGGCCCGATCATCCATCAGGATGTCGAGAACGTCACCCATGCCGACCAGCCCGAGACGCTGGTGGCCAAGGGCCGCGACGTCGAGCGCCGGGTGCTCGCCGAGGGCGTGCGCCTGCACTTGCAGGACCGCACCTTCGTGATCGGCAACAAGACGATCGTGTTCAAGTAAGAACGCGGTTTGGCCGCCCTTCCCTTGCGGGCGGACCGGGACAGGCGGGGCGTCGGGTGACCGGCGCCCCGTTTTTCATGCGCGGGGAAGTGAGGCCGGCGGCCTGCCCCCTGAAATCCCGCGTGCGCAGCATGGCGCAAACCAGGCAAATCAATCGACTACCAGGCATCCATGAGAAGGGATGCCAGCGCGCGGCCCGGCATCTTGACCCGGCCGCGCATCGGCACCGGATCAGCCGAAGGGGCGGATCGGGTCCTTGCCATCCCAGTTCTGGGTCTGGCGCCAGAAGCTGGTGAAGCCTTCATCCATGCCCGCCGTCGCCGGGATCAGCTCGACGAAGCCCGGCGCCCCGGCCCCGCCCTCGAAATAGGCGACCTTGCCGCCGGTCGGCACAGGGGCGCGGTGGGCCAGCACCTCGCCCTTCGCGATGCGACGCTCGACCTCTTCCTCGATATCGTCGCGGGCGATGCCGAAATGGTGGAAGCCATAGCCCACCTTGTCGATCGTCTCCTTGTAGACGGAAGGATTGTCATCGAGCGGCATCAGCAGCTCGATATTGAGCGGGCCGGCGAAGCTCATCGCGATGGCGACATTGCTGGTGCAGGGCGCGCCGCGAAAGACATGGCCCTCGCCGCCGAAGCTGGGCAGCAGGAACCATGGGCCGACGCCGGCCTTGTTGATCCACCAGTCAATCGCCTCGTGAATATCCTTCACGACATAGGCCATCTGCACGATCGAGCCGATCTGGCCGCCAAATCCCATGGTCTTCGTCATTGTTCCATCCTCTCGGCAATAGTGATGAGCGCGGCGGCAAGCTGTTCCGGCGCGCCCAGAAACGGGGAGTGATCGCTCTCCAGCGTGGTGACGCTTGCGCAGGGCTGGCCTGCCTGCATGGCCTGCTGAAGCGCAAGCGGAATCGTGCGGTCATGCCGGCACGCGATATAGTGGCGCGGCAGACGGCCATAGCGCGCCTCGGTGAGGCGCAGCCGGGTGCCGAGCGGACGCACCGGCTCGGGGCAAAGCCGCGCGGCGACCATCGCCTGATCCGCCGGGCTGGCGCGATGGCAGAAATGCGCGGTCGCGACATCCGGCGCGAGGGCGACAGCGAGACCGCCGGCGACCGGGGACAGCCCGGCATCGAACGCCGCATCGGCCGGACCACCCGCGCGCATATCGTAGAGGCTGCGCCCATCCGGCACCAGCATGGCAGCGATATAGACCAGCCCGGCGAAACATTCCGGCGCGCGTTCGGCCGCGCTGCTGATGACGATGCCGCCCCGGCTGTGACCGCACAGGATGACCGGCCCCGGCAGCGCCCCCGCCCTTTCCACGACGAAGCGCGCCCAGCCATCCAGCGTGACGGCGGCGAGCGCCCTGGCGTCCCCGCCCCCGTCCCCGCTCCCACCCATGCCGGGCAGATCGGGCGCGAGCATGGCATGGCCGGCCGCCGCCAGCGGCGCGCGCAGGCGATCGAAGCACCAGCCGCCATGCCAGGCGCCGTGGATCATCAGGAAGCTGGCCATGCGCGGCGCGGCGGTTCAGCCGACCTCGATGACCGTCTTGCCGAACAGCGAGGGCGAGGCGGCATGCCCGAAGGCCTGTTTGGCATCCGCAAAGGCGAAGGTGGCGCCGATCACCGGCTTGATGCCATTGGCGTCGATCGCGCTCGCCAGCTTCTCGGCCATGCGCCGCGACCCCACGAAAATGCCGCGCAAAAGGCTGCCTGTCATCATCAGCGGCGCAGGGTTCGGCCCGCCCAGCGGCATCAGCACGCCGATCAGCGCGACCTCGGCATTGTGACGCAGGGCCGCGAAGCTCTGCTGCAGCGTGCCCGCGCCACCAACCTCGACGACCTTGTCCACCCCGCCCAGCGTCGCGGCGATATGGCCGCCCCACTCATGGACATCCCGGTAATTGACACCATGATGCGCGCCGAGCGCCCTGGCGCGCTCCAGCTTGGCATTGTCGGACGAGGTGACGACCACCTCGCAGCCGGCCGCCCTGGCAAGTTGCAGCGCGATCATCGAGACGCCGCCCGTGCCGAGCACCAGCACGCGGTCGCCCGGCCTGATCGGCCGCGGCCCCTCGAACAGCGCATTCCACGCGGTGACGCCGGCGCAAGGCAAGCACGCGGCCTCCTGATAGCTCAGCGATGTGGCGATGGGGACAACGCCCTGCTCGGGCAGCACCACCACCTCCGCGAGCATGCCCGGCGCGCCCGCCGCGCCCAGCGCCGCACCGACATGGGGATTGGGCGGCCCGTCGACCCAGTTGGGGAAGAAGGTGCCGGCCACGCGATCCCCGGTCTTGAAGCGGGTGACGCCGGCCCCCACCGCGATCACCTCGCCCGCGCCATCGGACAGCGGCACGATCGGCGCCGGGATCGGCCCGCCCATATAACGGCCCTGAACGATCGCCTGATCGCGATAATTGAGCGAGCAGGCATGGACGCGGATCGCCACCTGTCCCGGCCCCGGCTCGGGCTGAGCCATATCGATCAGGGCAAGATCATCGAGCGAGGTTGCTCCCGCCGCCAATTGCCATGCGCGCATCACTGCTTCTCCTGTCCGTTCTCGTCTCTGGCGGGCTGGCCCGGCGTGTCTCCCACGCCGGCGCAGGCCCTGATCATCATTCCCATGGGGATAGCAAATGCGCCCTTGCAGACAAGCCGGGTTTTGAAACAGGATCGATTATCCGGCGGCGGGGCGCAATCGCTAGCGATCCCCCGACCATGTGCGCAGGCCCGGCGCGGTGCGGTCCTCGCTGGCCAGGGCATCGCGCACCGCCGGGCGGGCCTTCACCCGCTCGCGCCAGTCGATCAGGCGCGGATAGTTGGCGGCGACGTCCATCTCCGGGAACATCCGCTCGACCATCATGCCGCAATGGCTGAAGAAATTGATGTCCGCCGTGCTGTAGGCGGCGCCCGCCAGCCATGGCGCTGCGCCGAGCTGCGCCTCGACCTTCCTGAGCGCATAGACGATCTTGTCCGTGGCGTTGGCCAGATCCGCCTCGGAAAAACCCGAGCGCGCCTGCGCCCATTTCCTGCGCTGGTCGGGCAGCGGGATATGGGCCAGCAGCGCCTCGAACTCGCCGCTCTCGATATTGCGCGCGATCACCCCGACGAGGCGGTGCCAGCCATGCATGGAGACATGGTTCATCACATGCTCGTCGACGAACTTGTTCCAGTAGCGCACCCGCGCCTTGCCGGCCGGATCACTCGGCATCAGGGGGATTTCCGGGAAGACATCCTCCAGATATTCGTTGATGACCGTGGTGTGGGTGATGATCGTGCCGTTATGATCGAGCACGGGCACCTGCCCTTCCGGATTGACCGCCACGAACCAGTCGCTGTGCTGCTCGAACTTGTGCAGATCGACATAGATGGACTCATAGACGAGCCCCTTCTCCTTGAGCGGGATCATCGACTTCAGCGAATTGGCCAGCGGCTCGGCGTGATAATATTTGAGGGTCATGATGCTCTCCGGCGATGGGGTCAGACTTCCAGCGTTTCCAGCACGCCGCCATCCACCGCCCAGTCCTGCCCGGTGACATGGGTGGCGGCCGGCGAGAGCAGGAAGCAGGCCACTTCCGCCAGCTCATCGGTCGAGCCCATGCGGCGCTGGGGCACGCGCTGGTTGATCTTGGCGGCCTGCTCGGGCGGGATGAGATCGAAGGCCGGTGTTTCGATGAAGCCGGGGATGACGCAATTGCAGCGGACATTATGCGGCGCCATCTCCACCGCGATGGCGCGAGACAGGCCGAGCACGCCATGCTTGGAGGCGACATAGGCCGGGTTCATCGCCATGCCGCGCTTGCTCGCCATCGATCCGGTGACGAGGATGGCACCGGATTTCGCTTCGATCATTGCGGGAAGAACGGCCTGCATCGCCCAGAAAATGCTTGTTAAATTGACAGTCAGCACCTGCTCGAACAGCTCACCGGAATAGCTCAGCGCCGGGGCGAAATTGCCCGCGAGACCGGCATTGGCGAACAGGCCATAGGCCGGGCCGAAATGCGCGGCGGCTGCGGCCAGCGCCTGCTCCAGCGCGGCGCGGTCCGCGACGTCGGCGGCGAAACCGGCCGCATTGGCGCCGAGCTTTGCCGCCTCGTCCGCCAATGCTTCCTGCCGGCGCGCGATCAGCGACACCTTCGCCCCGCGCGCGACCAGCATCTGCGCGGTGGCAAGGCCGATGCCGCTGGAGGCCCCGGTGACGATCACGTGACGTCCGGCAAAATCCGTCATTCAGTCTCTCCTGTCGATTTGCGCGCGATGAAGGCCGCCCAGAGCGGCGCCATCGGATGTTCATGGGTTTCGGGCGTCCAGTGCTGCGCCATGAGGGCGCGCGCGGCCCCCTCCGGCATGCCCAGCACGTCGCGATGATAGCGGCAGAAGAAGGCGGCGACGCGGAAATTGGCGATGCAATGGACATGCACGGGCGCATCGTCCGCCGCAATGATAGCGCAAAAGGCCGCGAAATGGCGCTCGTCCGGCGCATCGAACGGCACCGGGAGATGGGTGTAGCGCAGGCCCGCCGCGGCGCACAGTTCGGCCTCATGCGCAAGCGCGCCGGGGTGATCGTCCAGCGCCAGATTGACGATGTGGCGCACGCCGATGGCGGCGAGACGCGCCGGATCGGTCGCGCGCAGCCGGCCGGACGTGGTGATGCGCGCGTCAAGCCGCTGCCAGGCGTGGATACCCTCCGGGTCGGTCATGACGACAGCCCCAGCACGCGCGCAGCATTCTCCTTGAGGATGAGGGGAAGCACCTCCTCCCTGAAGCCGACGTCCTGCGCCGCCGTGATCCATTTCTCCGGCGTGATCAGCGGAAAATCGCTGCCGAACATCATCTTGTGGCGCAACTGGCTGTTCGCGTAGGTGATGATCTGCTTGGGGAAATATTTCGGGCTCCAGCCGGACAGGTCGATGAAGACATTCTCCTTGTGCAGCGCCATGGAGAGGCTCTCGTCCGTCCAGGGCCAGCTGGGATGGGCGAGGATCATCTTCATGTCCGGGAAATCCGCCGCGACATCGTCCATCAGCATCGGCTGGCCATATTTGAGGCGCACGCCCCCGCCGCCCCGCATGCCGGTGCCCATGCCGCTATGGCCGGTGTGGAAAATGGCCGGGAGCTTATGCTCGGCGATCACCTCGTAAATCGGGTAGCCGGTGCGGTCAGCCGGGTGGATTCCCTGGATTAAATGGTGGAATTTGAAACCCTTGACGCCGTAGTTTTCGATCAGATCTCTGGCTTCGCGGGCGCCGAACCGGCCCTTGTGCGGATCGATCGAGGCGAAGGGAATGACGATATCGCTATGGTCGGCGGCCAGCTCGGCAATCTCGTAATTGGAGACGCGCTTGGCGCCGACCGCGCTCTCGCAATCGACCGTGAACAGGCAGAAGGCGATCTGCCGCTCGCGGTAGAAATCGATGATCTCGGGGATTTTCGGACGCTCGCGCGGGGCCTTGAAATAGGCGCTGGCGGCATCGAAAAACTGCGCCATCACCGGATCTTCCGGATCATGGCAG
>DATMGL010000010.1:0-49637 GCA_035555575.1 Sphingobium sp. | reverse complement strand
GATACGTTCGAGCAGAATGATTTCCATGAGGTCCGCTCCTTACTTCACGAGGTAGGGCAGCAGGCCCAGATGGCGGGCGCGCTTGATGGCTTTGGACAGCTCGCGCTGCTTCTTCGCCGAGACGGCGGTGATGCGCGAGGGAACGATCTTGCCACGCTCGGAGACGAAGCCCTGGAGCAGGCGCACATCCTTATAGTCAATGCGCGGTGCTTCCTTCGCGGAGAAGGGGCAAGTCTTGCGGCGGCGGAAAAATGGGCGTGCCATGAGTCAGTCTCCTTATTCGCCGGTGGTTTCTTCGCGCTCGCGGCGCGGGCCACGATCGCCTCGGTCACCACGGCCTTCGCCGCCACGACGCTCGCGATCACGCTCATTCTTGCGCATCATCACGGAGGGTTCGCTCTCCAGCGAGTCGACGCGCACGGTCATGTAGCGGATCACGTCTTCGTTGATCGCGGTCTGGCGCTCCAGCTCGGCGATCACGCCGGCGGGGGCATCGACGTGCAGCATCACATAATGCGCCTTGCGATTCTTGGCGATCTTGTAAGCGAGATTGCGCAGGCCCCAGCTCTCGACCCGGGTAACCTTGCCTTCCTGCGCTTCGATGATCTTGGCGGCATTTTCCGCCAGCGCATCGACCTGGGCTTGTGCCAGATCCTGACGCGCAAGGAAGACATGCTCATAATATGGCATGATATTGCGTCCTGTGTTGGCCGATCGCTGATGGACGCCCCATGCGCACCACCCCTCCGGCTGTCGTCTTGCAAATGATCTTCACCCGGCCGGCATCATGCCGGTCTGGCGAAGGGCGCGCCTATGACGCAAAGCGGCGGGAAAGGCAAGCGGCGCATCGAACCGGGGCGGACCGAGAGCAGGCATGACCGCGCCCGCCGCCCGCCTGCCTCATTGCTCGGGATACCAGTAGGTCGCGTGGCAGGCCTCGCACACCACGTCCATGCGCTCGGCGGCGGCGGCAAGCTTGACGGCGTCGCGCGAGGCGGCGGCTTGCAGATAGCCCTCCGAAACATCGGCCAACTCCCTGGCATGGCCGGCGAAGCCCGCGGGATCGCTGGCGATAAACTGCTGGACCTGCTCCGCCGTGGCGCCGCCATCCTCGCCGATCTTGACGCCCGGCGGCACGACCGTGAGGCCCTCGGTGGCGGCAAGGCTGAGCGCGGCGGCCTTCATCCGGCCGGCGGCATCGGCCAGCTTTTCCCAGTCCTGCGCGGAGAGCTGGGAGCCGTCCGGCTCGCCATCATCGTTCATGCCGCGGTTGCCAACGTCCCAGAGCCGGTCCGCCTGCGGGGCGACGATATCCTTCATGACCGTATAGACAACAGCCGGGCTGCTGTCCGCCTGGGTCGCGGCGACCAGCGCGAAGGCGGCGCCCAGCGCCCAAAATGCACGTTTCAAAACCAGTCTCCTCGCATGCGATCTATCCCTGCCATCATGATCCACTCGGACGAATCGCGCCACCCTTCCTTGATCCAGCGCAAAGGGCGGGCGCTTGCCTGCAACCCCATGCGGCTCTAGGGCACGGTCTTTCATCGATAAAGGACAGGGCTAACATGCGCGCATTCATCTTTCCGGGGCAGGGGAGTCAATCGGTTGGCATGGGCGCGGCACTGGCCGCTGCCTCGCCGGTCGCGCGCCAACTGTTCGAGGAAGTGGACGAAGCGCTTGGCCAGCATCTGTTCCGGCTGATGAGCGAAGGCCCGGAAGCGGACCTGACCCTCACCGAAAATGCCCAGCCGGCCATCATGGCCCATGCGCTCGCGGTGCTGCGCGTGCTGGAGACGGAAGGCGGCATCGCCATTCGCGACAAGGCCGACGCGGTCGCGGGCCACAGCCTTGGCGAATATAGCGCGCTGTGTGCTGTCGGCGCGTTCGATCTGGCGACCACGGCGCGGCTGCTCAAGCTGCGCGGCCGCTCCATGCAGGCCGCCGTGCCGGTGGGCGAGGGCGCGATGGCGGCTCTGCTCGGCGCGGATATCGCGAAGGCCGAGGCGCTGGCCGCCGCCGCCGCGCAGGGCGAGGTCTGCACCGTCGCCAATGACAATGATCCCGGGCAGGTCGTGATCTCCGGCCACAAGGGTGCGATCGACCGCGCGGTGGCGATGGTGAAGGACCATGGCATCAAGCGCGGCGTGCTGCTGCCGGTTTCCGCGCCGTTCCACTGCCCGCTGATGCAGCCGGCCGCCGATGCGATGGCGACGGCGCTGGCGCAGACGGCCTCGCCCGGCGCATTCCTGCCCGTTTATGCCAATGTGACCGCCGCCCCGGTGAGCGATGCCGAGACGATTCGCCGCTTGCTGGTCGAGCAGGTGACCGGGCGCGTGCGCTGGCGCGAGAGCATCGGCGCGATGTGGGAGAGCGGCATCACCGACTTTGTTGAGCTGGGCGGCAAGGTGCTGGCGCCGATGGTCAAGCGCATCGCGCCGGACGCGAGCGTGACCAGCATCATCACCATGGACGATATCGAGGCGCTGGTCGGGCGGCTTTAAGACAGGCGGAGACTTTATACTTATGTTCGATCTTACCGGAATGACCGCGCTCGTGACGGGCGCCAGTGGCGGCATCGGCGCGGAGATTGCCCGCGCGCTGGCCGGGCAGGGCGCGCGGCTCGCGCTCTCGGGCAGCAATGTTACGAAGCTGGAGGCCTTTGCCGCTACGCTCGGCGGCGATCATGTCTGTGTGCCGTGCGATCTGGGCGACGCGGCTGCCGTGGACGCGCTGGTGCCGGCAGCGGCCGAAGCGCTGGGCGGCAAGCTCGATATCCTCGTGAACAATGCCGGCATCACTCGCGACAACCTCATCATGCGCATGAAGGATGAGGAATGGGACGATGTGCAGCGCATCAATCTGGAGGCGGCCTTCCGCCTCATCCGCGCCGCCGCGCGGCCGATGATGAAGGCGCGCTTCGGCCGCATCATCTCGATCAGCAGCGTGGTGGGGGTCACGGGCAATCCCGGGCAGGCCAATTATGCCGCGGCCAAGGCGGGCCTCATCGGCATGAGCAAGAGCCTCGCGCAGGAGCTGGCAAGCCGCGGCATCACGGTGAATTGCGTGGCGCCCGGTTTCATCCGCTCGGCGATGACCGATGCGCTCAATGAGGCGCAGAAGCAGGCGATTCTGGCGCGCATTCCCGCCGGAACGCTGGGCGAGGGCGCGGATATCGGCGCCGCCGTCGTCTATCTGGCGAGCCGCGAGGCCGGTTACGTCACCGGCCAGACCATGCATGTGAATGGCGGCATGGCGATGATCTGAGGCGTGCAGGGCGGGTTTGTCGGCCGCGTCGCCGCCCGGCTGGAAAGCCGGTTTACGGGGGCGCGTCCGATCCGCTATGGTGCGGGCAAATCGGTTCTGCTGGCCGCAGTGCGCCGATAGGACATTCTCCCCCGCGCCGGGCTTGTGATTTTGAGGCGCTGCTAGCCTCTTGTCACTTTCTCTCCTAAGCACTAGGGCGTCTGTCGAATTCAGGATCAATTAGTAAAGGACTACCCATGAGTGAGACTGCGGATCGCGTAAAGAAGATCGTCGTCGAGCACCTCGGCGTCGAGGCGGACAAGGTCACCGAAGACGCGAGCTTCATCGACGATCTGGGCGCGGACAGCCTCGATATCGTGGAGCTGGTCATGGCTTTCGAGGAAGAGTTCGGCGTCGAGATTCCCGACGATGCGGCCGAAAAGATCGGAACCGTCAAGGATGCGATCGATTTCATCGAAGGCAAGCAATAAGCACGCAAATGCCGCGCTTGCGGGGAACCCGCAGGCGTGCGTTGGCATTGCAATGAAGATTGGACGGCTCTCCGATCGCGGGTTCTCACGCCGCCGGAGGGCCGTTCTCATATGTGGACTGCAAAACATCGGGTGCGCTGCGCCCGTCAGTTTGGGAGAGTAGCATGCGCCGTGTCGTCGTGACAGGTCTGGGCATGGTCTCGCCGCTGGGCGGCAATGTGGAGACGAGCTGGGCGAATATCCTCGCATCGCGATCGGGTGCCGGCGTGATCACGCGCTTTGACGCGACCGATTATGCCTGCCGCATTGCCTGCGAAGTGAAGCCCAAGGACCATGAATGGGGGTTCGACCCCAATATGCGCGTTGACCATAAGGTCCAGCGCCAGGTCGATCTGTTCATCGTCTTCGGGATCGATGCGGCGGGTCAGGCGCTCGAGGATGCCGGCCTCACCGAGATGAGCGAAGCCGAGCGACTGCGCGCGGGCTGCTCGATCGGCTCGGGTATCGGCGGGCTGCCGGGTATCGAGAGCGAATCGCTGGTGCTGGAGCATAAGGGCCCGCGCCGGGTCTCACCGCACTTCGTCCATGGCCGGCTGATCAACCTCATCTCCGGGCAGGTCTCGATCAAATATGGCCTGATGGGCCCCAATCATGCGGTGGTGACGGCCTGCTCGACCGGCGCGCATTCGATCGGCGATGCCGCGCGGATGATCGCGATGGACGATGCCGACGTGATGCTGGCCGGCGGCGCGGAAAGCGCCATCTGCCCGATCGGCATTGCCGGCTTCTCGCAGGCCCGCGCGCTCTCCACCGGTTTCAACGACACGCCCGAAAAGGCGAGCCGCCCCTATGACGTGGCCCGCGACGGCTTCGTGATGGGCGAGGGCGCGGGCGTCGTCGTGCTGGAGGAATATGAGCGGGCCAAGGCGCGCGGCGCGAAGATCTATGCCGAGGTGATCGGCTATGGCCTCTCGGGCGACGCCTATCATGTGACGGCGCCGCATCCGGACGGTTCGGGCGCATTCCGCTCGATGGAGATGGCGATCCGCAAGTCCGGCCTCGCGCTGGAGGATATCGACTATGTGAACGCCCATGGCACCTCCACCCCGCTCGGCGACGAGCTGGAACTGGGGGCGGTGCGTCGGCTGTTCGGCGATGCGATTGGCGGGCTCTCCATGTCGTCCACCAAATCCGCGATCGGCCATTTGCTGGGCGGTGCGGGCGCGGTGGAATCGATCTTCTGCATCCTTGCGATGCGCGATCAGATCGTGCCGCCAACGCTTAACCTCGACAATCCGAGCGAAGGCTGCGCGGGTGTCGATCTGGTGCCGCATTTTGCGAAGAAGCGGACGGTGCGCGCCGTTTTGAACAACAGCTTCGGCTTTGGCGGCACCAATGCCAGCCTCGTCATGAAGGCGATGTAAGGGCCCATGCGCCGCGTCGGCTGCCTTTTACTGGCGATCGTCGCGGCGGGTCTGCTGTTTGCCGCCGTGGATTTTGTCGGTGGCTGGAACCGAGCCGGACCGCTTCAGCGCGACATAACGGTCGTCGTGCCGGCCGGCGCAACTTTGCGCAACATGGCCGGCACGCTGGCGGAGCGGGGCGCGATCGCCGCGCCCGAACGCTTCCTGCTGCGCGCGAAGCTGTTTGGCGGCGCGGGCGTCATCAAGGCGGGCGAATATGCCCTGCCCAAGGGCGCGAGCAACGCCCGCATCCTCGCCATCCTGCAATCCGGCAAGACGATCACCTATCTGGTGGCGATCCCCGAGGGCATGCCGTCCATCCTCGTCCATGAGCGGTTGATGGCCAATGGCGACTTGACCGGCCCTGTGGATGTGCCCGCCGAAGGCAGCGTGATGCCGGACAGCTACGCCTATCAAAAAGGGGAGACGCGCCAGGCCGTGCTCGCGCGGATGCAGGCGGCGATGACGCGCTTCATGGCTGAGCAATGGCCCAGGCGCTCGGCATCAGCGGTGGTTACCACGCCGCAGCAGGCGCTGACGCTGGCCAGCATCGTGGAGAAGGAAACATCCGTCGCGGCCGAGCGGCCGATCGTGGCGGGCGTTTATGGCAACCGGCTGCGGACCGGCATGATGTTGCAGGCCGATCCGACGATCATCTACCCCATCACCAAGGGGAAACCGCTGGGTCGGCGTATCCGGCGCTCCGAAATCGTCGCGGTGAATGATTATAATACCTATGCGATGACCGGGTTGCCCAAGGGCCCGATCGCCAATCCTGGCCGCAGTTCGATTGAAGCGGTGTTGCGCCCGGCGCAAACCAAGGCGCTGTATTTCGTCGCGGATGGCGCCGGCGGACACATCTTCGCGGAAACGCTCGACGATCATAACAGCAATGTCCGCAAATGGTTCGACATCCGCCGGCAGCGCGGCGAGATGTGAGGATCATCGCCGGAATCCGGCTCAGGCGCGGCCATGTCGGGCGGGCTGAAAATGGCTGATTTCAAGGCTGGAGCGGGTAGCGGGGATCGAACCCGCATCACAAGCTTGGAAGGCTAGTGCTCTACCATTGAGCTATACCCGCATTTCAACGACCGGGCCCGATTGCGCAGGCCCTTGCGATGCGCCCGGCAAGTGCCACAATGATCCCGGTGTCGTCAACATGGCGGCGGCGGATTTTGGCAACATTTTGCGCGCTCCGGCAAGCTGGCCGCGCGCATCGATGGACCTGGCGCGCCGTTGCGCTGCGCTGAAATTGCACTGGGGTTCAGCATCCGCTATCAGGCCGGATAGAGCCCCGTCGTCCGCTGATCCTTGCCGATTCGCGTTGCCGGGGCCTTGATTTTTTGTCGTCCAGGAAAAGAGTAGGCACCTGCATATGTCCCGTCGCCGCCAAATCTATGAAGGCAAGGCGAAGATCCTTTATGAAGGACCCGAGCCGGGCACGCTCATCCAGTATTTCAAGGATGATGCGACTGCGTTCAATGCGCAGAAGAAGGGCACGATTTCGGGCAAGGGCGTGCTCAACAACCGGATTTCCGAGCACCTCTTCACGCTGCTGGGCCATATCGGCGTGCCCACCCACTTCATCAAGCGGCTGAACATGCGCGAGCAGCTCATCCGCCAGGTCGAGATCGTGCCGCTCGAGGTGATCGTCCGCAATGTCGCCGCCGGCAGCCTCTCCAAGCGGCTGGGCATCGATGAAGGCACGCAACTGCCGCGCACCCTGATCGAATATAGCTACAAGGACGATGCGCTGGGCGATCCGATGGTTTCGGAAGAGCATATCGCCTGTTTCGGCTGGGCGAGTCAGGAAGAAATCCACGACATTGCCGATATGGCGATCCGCGTGAATGATTTCCTGAGCGGCTTGTTCGCCGCCATCGGCATTCGTCTCGTCGACTTCAAGCTGGAGTTCGGGCGCATCTGGGATGGCGATTTCGGCCGCATCATTCTGGCGGACGAGATCAGCCCGGATAATTGCCGGCTCTGGGACATGACCACCAACGAGAAGCTCGACAAGGATCGCTTCCGCCGGGATCTGGGGGGTGAGGTCGAGGCCTATCAGGAAGTCGCGCGCCGGCTGGGGCTGCTGCCCGAGGGATCGGACACCGATGTGCTCGATCTGGACAGCCACCGCAAGAAGCGCGGCAAGTAATATGGCATCGGGGGCGGCTGCTGAGACGCCCCCGTCGCCACCATCATATCTCGTGAAAGAGCGGCGTTGACCGCACCATAGCCGTCAACCGGCAGGCAGGCGCAGGCGCACCAGCGCGCCGCCCATATCCTCGCTTTCGTCGAGCCAGACGGACCCGCCGTAGATTTCCGCCACATCGCGCACGATGGCGAGGCCAAGGCCGGTGCCGGGCTTGCCGGAATCGAGCCGCACGCCGCGATCGAAAATCCGCTCGCGATCGGCAGGGAGGATGCCGGCGCCGTCATCCTCGATCAAGATATCGACCCAGCGGCCATTTTCCTCGACCGTGACGAACACGCTGCCGCCGCCATATTTGGCGGCATTCTCGACGAGATTGCCAAGCAGCTCGTCCAGATCCTGTCGCTCGACCCGCACGACGGCCTTGTGCGACCCATCGCGGTCGATGCGGACATCGGGATAGAGCCGCTCGACTGCGCGTTCGACCGCCTGCAGGCATGGCCACACATCGGTGCGACTTTGCGCGGCGCCGCGGCGCCCGAGCGCACGGGCGCGGGCGAGATGATGGTCGATCTGCCGCCGCATCGTCCCGGTTTCGCGGATCACCGTATCGGCAAGATCGGGCGCATGGGCGGTCGCGGCATTCATGACGACGGTGAGCGGGGTCTTGAGCGCATGGGCAAGATTGCCGGCATGGCGCCGCGCTTCCTCGGCCTGTTGCTCATTATGCGCGAGCAGGGCGTTCAGCTCCTCGACCAGCGGCAGCACTTCGCGCGGCAGCGGTTCGGTGACGCGGGATTTCTCGCCCGCCCGCATCCGCGCAATTTCCCGCCGGATGCGGCGCAGCGGCCGTAGACCGAAGAAGACCTGCAGCGCAGCCAGCAGGATCAGGCCGATGCCGAGCGCCAGAAAGCTGTTGAGCAAGGTCGCGCGCAGGCTGTGAATCTGCGCGTCCAGCCCCTCGCGCGCCTGCGCGACGATGAAGGTCCAGCGCGTGTCGCTGCCCGGCAGGATGACGGTGCGCGTCATCACCCGCAGCGGCTCGTCGGCAAACTGGCTCGTATCGATGCCTTGCCCGGGCTTCTCGCGCATTGCCGGCGTGACCTTGATGGCGCGGTCCCACAGCGAGCGCGAGGGCCAGTCCTCATGGCCCTTGCCGCTGACCTGATAATAGAGGCCGCTGGCGGGCTCCAGAAAACGCTGGTCGGCGAGCGGCCGGTTGAACAGCACTTCACCTTCCGGCCCGACCTCGGCCGAGGAGATCATCGCCGTCAGCACATAAGCCAGGCCATCATCGAAGTTGCGGGTGATCGCGCTGGTCAGGACGCGATCGAGCCCAAGTCCGCCACCCAGCAGCAAGATGCCGATCCACAGCGCGGAAATGCCAATGATGCGCCGGCTCAGCGATCCTGTGCTGCGGCTGGATGGCGGCTCCGGTTGGGCCGCGTCCTCCGCGACCGGCCTAGCCAGCGCTATCATCCAGGCTGTAGCCCAGCCCCCGGATCGTCGAGATGACGTCCGCGCCCAGCTTCTTGCGAATCCGGGTCACGAACACTTCGATGGTGTTCGAATCACGGTCGAAATCCTGATCGTAAATATGTTCGATCAGCTCGGTGCGGCTCACCACCTTGCCCTTGTGGTGCATGAGGTAGGAGAGCAGCTTATATTCCTGCGCCGTGAGCTTCACCGGTTCACCATTGAGCGTGACCTTGCCCGAGCGCGTATCCAGCCGCACGTCGCCGGCGGTCAGTTCGCTGGAGGCATTGCCGGATGAACGGCGGATCAGCGCGCGCAATCGGGCAATCAGTTCCTCGCTCTGGAACGGCTTGGCGAGATAATCGTCGGCACCCGCATCGAGCCCGGCGACCTTGTCCGACCAGCTATCGCGCGCGGTGAGCACCAGCACCGGCATGGTCGAGCCTTCCTTGCGCCAGCGGTCGAGCACGGTCAGGCCGTCCACCTCCGGCAGGCCAAGGTCGAGCACGATGGCGTCATAGCTCTCGGTCGCGCCCATGAAATGCCCGTCCTCGCCATCGGTCGCGAGATCGACGGCATAGCCGGCCCCTTCGAGCGTGGATTTGAGCTGCTTGCCCAGGGTCGGCTCATCCTCGACGATCAGCAGGCGCATGGTCTTCCTTTCCGTTTCGGGATTTATCTGCGCCAGATCAGCGCGTTCGGGCGATGATATTGCCGGTCTTGCCGTCGACATCAACCCAGAGGACTTTGCCATCCTCGCGCAGGAATTGCAGTCGATACACCCCCTCGCGCGGGGGCGGGGCCACGCCGACATAGGTCGCGCCGCTCATATCCGACTCGACCCGGCGCTTGATGATGGAGAAGGGCATGACATTGCCGTCCAGCATCTGCTTGCGGGCCTCTTTCTGCTCCTCGCCGCGCGAGAAGCGCTGGGCCGACGCGGATTGCATCGCGCCGGACAGCACCAGCAGAGCACCCATCGCAAGAAAGGAAGAACGCAGTTTCATCGCGCCTTCATGCGCTCCAGCCATTGAACGCCTGCTGAATGTCCCATGACATCGGACGGTCAGCGCTCAAGCACATATTGGACATTGAGAGAAATCGTGCTGGAGACCTGGCCCGGCTCGATCTTGGTCTGGGGGGCGGCTTCGGCGGACATCGCGCGCATGGCGAGCACCGGCATCGGCGGCTGGAAACCGCCGCCCTCGGAAATGGCAATCAGCTTCGCGCCGCGGTGTCCGGTCGCCTGCGCATAGAGGTCAGCACGCGCCTGCGCCGTTTTCAGCGCTTTCGTGCGGGCCTGGTCGAGCAGCTTGTCCGGCTCCGCGATGCCAAAGGACGGGCCGTTGATATTGGTCGCGCCGGCCGTCACCATGGCGTCCACCAGCTCCCCGGCCTTGTCGAGCTTGCGGACCTGCACGGTGAGCTGGTTGCTGGCCTCATAGCCGAGGAAGCGCGGCCCTTCGCCTTCCTTGCGGTTGGAATAATCATAGCGTGGGCTGAGGTTGATCCCGCTGGTCTGGATATCCTTGCGGTCGATGCCGCCCTTCAGGAGCGCTGCGATCAGCTTGTCCATCTGCGCGGCATTGAGCGCCATGGCGTCCTTCGCCGCCAGCGCGCTGGTCTGCACGCCGGTGTTGATCGTCGCCATATCCGGTGCGCTCTCGACGGATTCGCTTACGCTGAGCGAGAGGAGCGGGCCACTGGCGGGCACCATCGGAGCGGCGCCCGGCTGCTGAGCGGGGGCCATGGCGGGAGCCATCACAGCGGCCGTGGCAGCGAGGAGGAGAGGGAAACGGACCATGGTGACATCCTTTCAGACAGGGACATGGCGACCTCTTGCGGCACGCTGGCTGAACGAGCGCTGACATTGTTCGCGTGTCGAACCTTGCCCCGCGCGTCCGTATCTGTTCTAGCGCGCGATCATGGCAGCGCCACTTCTTTCCTTCGAGAATCTCGGCCTTAACCAGGGCACGGGTTGGTTGTTCCGCGGACTCGACGTGCAGATCGGTCCGCGCGACCGGCTTGCGCTGATCGGCCGCAACGGGGCGGGCAAGACCACCTTGCTCAAATTGATCGGCAACCAGATCGAGCCGGACGAGGGCAAACGCTCCATCGTCGCGGGCACGCATGTGATCACGCTGGAGCAGGACCCGGATGTGAGCGCCTATGCCACGCTGCGCGATTTCGCGACGAGCGGGGCCTATGCGCCGGCGTTGCACGAGGTGGAGGCGATTGCCGACCAGCTCGGCATCGACCTGTCGCGGGAGGCCGCCACGGCGAGTGGCGGCGAGCGGCGCCGCGCGGCGATATGCCGGGCGCTGGCGAGCGAGCCGGATATCCTGCTGCTCGACGAGCCGACCAACCATCTCGACATCGCCGCGATCACCTGGCTGGAGGACTGGCTGGGGCGGTTCAACGGCGCGTTCGTGGTCATCAGCCACGACCGCACCTTCCTGACGCGGCTCACCCGCTCGACGCTCTGGCTCGATCGCGGCAATTTGCGGCGGCAGGAAATCGGTTTTGGCGGGTTCGAGGCATGGATGGAAAAAGCCTATGCCGAGGAGGCGCGCGCGGCCGACAAGCTGGACGCGAAGCTGAAGATCGAGGCGCACTGGCTGGAGCGGGGCGTCACCGCCCGGCGCAAGCGCAATCAGGGGCGCCTGGCCAAGCTTTGGGAAATGCGGGCCGAGCGCGCCGCGATGATCGGGCCGCAGGGCGCGGCCAAGCTGGCCGTCACCAGCGACGACAACAAGACCAAGAGCGTGATCACCGCCGAGCATGTGACCAAAAGCTATGGTGAGGGCGACGGCCAGCGCACGATCATCAAGGATTTCTCCCTGCGCATCCAGCGCGGCGACCGCATCGGCATCGTCGGCGGCAATGGCGCGGGCAAGACGACGCTGCTGCGCCTGCTCACCGGCGAGATCGCGCCGGATAGCGGCGAGATCCGGCGCGCCCAGTCGCTCGACATGATCATCATCGACCAGCAGCGCTCACTGATGCAGCCGGACAAGCGCGTGCGCGACATTCTCGCCGAGGGTGGCGACTGGATCGAGGTGCGCGGCGTGCGCAAGCATATCCACGGCTATCTGAAGGAGTTCCTGTTCGATCCGGGGCTGGTCGATGCGCGGATCGGCACCTTGTCGGGTGGCGAGCGCTCGCGGCTGCTGCTGGCCCGCGAATTTGCCCGCGAATCCAACCTGCTGGTGCTCGACGAACCGACCAACGACCTCGATCTGGAGACGCTCGACCTGCTGCAGGAAGTGATTGCGGATTATGAGGGGACGGTTCTGATCGTCAGCCATGACCGCGACTTTCTCGACCGCACGGTCACGGTGACTCTCGGCCTCGATGGCTCCGGGCGAATCGACGTGATTGCCGGCGGCTATGCCGATTGGGAAGCCAAGCGCCAGGTCCGGACGCCGGCGGCCAGGAAAGCCGTCACGCCCAGAGCGGACGCCCCGCCGCCGCCCAAGGCCGCCAAGCTGAGCTACAAGGATCAGCGCGATTATGACCTGCTGCCCGGCAAGATCGAGGCGATCGAGGCCGCAATCGCGCGCGATGAGGCCGCCTTGTCGGACGGCGACCTCTATACGGACGATCCCAAGCGCTTCGCCGCGCTGACCGCCGCCATCGAAAAGGCGCGCGCGGAGAAAGACGCCGCCGAAGAGCGCTGGCTCGAACTGGCGGAAATGGTGGAAGCGCTGGGCGGCGGCTAGGCGCGATGCGCTGATCGGCCGCCACCCTCGGCGCGCGGGCGATTACGGGGCCTTGGTGATGTCATAGTCCTTGCGCGGCGTGTAGATGGTGTCGAACTCGTCCTGCAGGGACGAATCGCTGATGATCGTGCGTTTCTTGATCATCCACCGGCCGCCCTGCTTGACGAGCAGGTCATATTCGCGGCCCTGCTCGGCCAGGCGCGGCGGTGCCTTGACGGTGTCGTTGCTGATGCCGGTCCAGATGAAACTCGCCCTGGCGGTGTCACCGGTCACCTCGATCTGGGGATTGCTGAGGATCATGTGGAAGGTACCGCGCGGTGCCGGGCTTGGCCGCTCGCCGCGATAGGCCTCATGAATGGAGGACCGGCCCTTGAACAGCTTGCCGTTGATGTCCAGCACGGCGTCTTCGGTGAAAAAGGCGTCGAAGGCCCGGGTGTCGGTTTGGCCCAGATGCGCATAATAGCTGGTGATCAGATCCTCGATCAATATCCGGTCGAGAAGCGTCGCCTGCGTGGTGTTCGGCACCTGCGCGGCCGCGGGAGCGCCGGCCAGGCTCAGGCTCGCCGCCATCGCCAGTGCGGCAGGCGCCATGGCCGCACGCACGGCGCGCATCGTCAAAGATCGTCCAGTCATCACCCTCTCCCTCGTCACTGCGTTTCGCGTGATCATGGGAGGCAGCTTAGAAGGATCGCGAACGGCCGCAAGGTCCGGAACGGTCCTTGAACGGCCAGTTTCGCGCTGACTGTCATTGAGGATCGACATGAGCGGGGCGGGCGCGCCCGCCACCGCTTCAGCGGATCGGCGAATCCGGGGCGAGCCGCATGTCGAGATAATTGTCGACGCTCATCATCAACTGGTCGAGCTCATGCTCGAAGAAGTGATTGGCGTTGCGAATCTCGTCATGGTGGACGGTGATGCCCTTCTGCGTGCGCAGCTTGTCGACCAGTTTCTGCACGGATGCGGCCGAGACGACCTCATCATTCACGCCCTGCACGATGATGCCGGAGGCCGGGCAGGGGGCGAGGAAGGTGAAGTCATACATGTTGGCCGGCGGGGCGACGGAAATGAAGCCGCGCACTTCCGGGCGACGCATCAGCAGCTGCATGGAAATCCACGCGCCGAAGGAGAAGCCGGCGACCCAGGTGGTCTGCGCTTCCTGATGGAAGCTCTGGATCCAGTCGAGCGCGGCGGCGGCATCGGACAATTCGCCAATGCCATTGTCGAATGTGCCCTGACTGCGGCCGACACCCCGGAAGTTGAAGCGCAATGTCGCGAAGCCGCGCTTCACGAAGGTCTTGTACAGCGCCTGCGTGATGCGGTCGTTCATCGTGCCGCCACCTTGCGGGTGGGGATGCAGGATGAGCGCAACGGGTGCGCGCGGGCGGGGCGGGGGGCTGAAACGACCTTCGAGACGACCCTCGGGGCCTGGAAAAATAACGTCGGGCATGGGCACCTGAAATCTATCTGGAGCGCGCGGCCTACGTTGTGGCTCGCGCTGAGGGAGTGGGCGCTTATATAGGCAAGCGGCGCGATTTCGCAATCTCCTTGGGCGCCGCCGCTCGGTGGCCGGATTGGCGCAGGACTTTTCTCGCCGGATGGGACCGGCCGGACCGCGCGGCCCTTGCGGATGCGAGGAAATTGTCCGATGCCACGCGCTCAAGATGAAAAGCCGTGTCTATCTGGATCATGCTGCAAGCGCGCCCCTGCTGGACGCTGCGCGCGAGGCGATGCTGGACGGGTTTGCCCTGTGGGCAAATCCGTCGTCGCCGCACGCGTCCGGGCGCGCGGCGCGGGCGCAGCTTGAGGATGCGCGCCGGCGCATCGCTGCCGCCCTGGACTGGCAGGGGCATATTCTCTTCACCTCGGGCGCAAGCGAGGCGCTGGCCATGGCGATCGGGCAAACGACGTCCGCCACCGTGCTGGCGAGCGCGACCGAGCATGATGCGGTGCTACGCCATGTGCCGGAAGCTCACCGTCTGGCGGTCGATGCGGGCGGCCATGCCTTGCTGCCGGACGAGATCGCGCCGGGCACGCTGGTCGCCATCCAGCATGTGAACAGCGAGACCGGCATGATCCAGCCGCTCGATGCGCTGGCGGAGCGGCTCCATGCGGCGGGTGCCCGGCTGCTGGCCGATTGCAGCCAGAGCGCGGGCAAGCTGCCCTTGCCGCAAGCGGCCGATCTGATTGTTCTTAGCGCGCACAAGCTGGGCGGGCCGATCGGCATCGGCGCGCTGCTGGTGCGCGATCTTGCGCTGATCCGGCCAGCGGGCGGGCAGGAGCAGGGCTATCGCGCCGGGACCGAGGCGATGCCGCTGGCGCGCGGGTTCGCCGCCGCGCTTGAAGCGCTCCGCGACTGGCTGGCCGATGTCGCGCAGTGGCGCGTGGCGCTGGACGAGGCGATCATCCGGGCAGGCGGCGTTGTCGTGGCGGGCGATGGGCCGCGCCTGCCCACCATCGGCAGCTACCGGATGCCGGGCGTCTCGGCGCAGGCGCAACTCATCCGCTTCGACATGGCGGGCATTGCGGTCTCAGCGGGCAGTGCCTGCTCGTCCGGCAGCCTGCGCACCAGTCATGTGCTGGCCGCCATGGGCTGGGACGAGTCAGCCGCCAGTCAGGTCATCCGTGTCAGTATGGGCCCCGAGACCAGGCCTGCGGACATTGACGCCTTTCTCGCGCAATGGCAGGCCATCGCCACGGACATGCGATCACGATGATATATCTGGATTATCAGGCCACAACACCGCTCGCCCCCGAGGTGACAACCGCGATGACGGCGGTGATGGACCATTATGGGAATCCGAACAGCGCGCACCGGATCGGGCGGATCGCGGCGGCCGATGTGGCGCTGGCGCGTGATCGGGTGATGGCCGCGCTGGGCCGGGATGAGGGGCGCCTCATCTTCACCAGCGGCGCGACCGAGGCGCTCAACATGGCGATCATCGGCGCCGCCCGGGCAGCGCCGGCCGGGCGGCGGCGGATCGTCACCCTCGCCACCGAGCATCCCGCCGTGCTCGATACGGTGCTCTCGCTGCGTCATGCGGGGTTCGAGCCGGTGATTCTGCCGGTGGAGCGCGATGGCCTGGTCGATCCCGATATCGCGGAAGCGGCGGTGGATGATCGTGTCGCTCTGCTCGCCGTGATGCAGGTGAATAACGAGATCGGCGTCATCCAGTCCATCGACCATCTGCTGGGGATTGCCAACACATGGGGCGTGCGCACCCTGTGCGATGCCGTGCAGGGTTTCGGCCGGCTGCCGACGCCGGACGCCGATATGATCGCGGTCACCGCACACAAGATCCACGGCCCCAAAGGCGTCGGCGCGCTCTGGCTGCGCGATGGCAGCGACCTTCCGCCGCTGATGCATGGCGGCGGACAGGAGGCGGGACTGCGGCCCGGCACGCTCTCGCCCATGTTGTGCGCGGGCTTTGGCGTGGCGGCGCAGCTGGCCGTGGAGCGCCGCGCGGGCGATCTGGCGCATGTCGAGGCGCTGTGGACGCGGGCGCGCGACTTGTTTGCCGACTGGTCGGTGAATGGCAGCATCCCGCAGCGCTATCATGGCAATCTCAGCATCAGGCGCGCCGGGCTGGACGCCGCGCGGCTGATCTCGCAGGTGCGGACTGTCGCATTGTCGCTCGGCTCGGCCTGCGCCAGCGGGTCCGGCCGGCCGAGCCATGTTCTGAAAGCGATCGGCCTGAAGGATGACGAGGCGCGCGGGGCGCTGCGCATGGGCTTTGGCCGTTATACAAGGATCGAGCAATTGGAAGAGGCCGCAGCACTCATCAACGAGGCCGCAGCAATGCAGCGGGCCGCAGCATGACGCTGGTGCGCTTCATCGACGCTGACGGCAAGCAGGTGCAGGAAGTGCAGGCGGCGCCGGGCGACAATCTGCTCGACGTCGCGCAGGCGGCGGGACAGCCGCTCGAAGGCACATGCGAAGGGCAGATGGCCTGCTCGACCTGTCATGTCATCATCGATCCGGATGATTTCGCCAAATTGCCCCGCGCCAGCGAGGATGAGGAGGATATGCTCGACCTCGCCGCGGCCACGACGCGCAACAGCCGCCTCGCGTGCCAGATCATGCTGACAGCGCAGATGGAGACGCTGACCGTGCGCATTCCTCCCGAAGCGCGCAATATGCAGGGCATTTGAGGGCCAGTCGGAAGGCGCCGGAAACGACGACGGCGCGGCTTGCATTTCATGGCGATCGCCGCCATATGCCAGCGCGGAAGTCGGGCGGACGCAGTCTTCGCCAACCTGGTCAGGTCCTGACGGAAGCAGCCACAACGAATTCGCTGCGGGTCGTTCCGGCTTCCACCCCTCCCTGATCGGTCAGCCCGTCGCGGGCACCGCTGTCGCCAGCCCCATGAGGCGGCGGCCGAGCACCAGCTTGAACAGCAGGAAGATCGCGCCGGAGACGGCCGCAAACCCGGCGTGCATGAGCCAGAAAGCGGGCGTGGGCATCGTCTCATACAGGCCGCCGATTTTGCCGACCAGCGCATTGCCGCCGAAGAACGCCAGATAATAGAGGCCGATCACCGTGGCATTGAGCGCCTTGGGGGCGAGTCGGGCGAAGAGCGCGAGGCTGACCGGCAGCACATGGGCGAAGCCGATCGAGTTCATGACATGGAACATCACCGGCCAGAACAGGCCGATCTTGCCATCCGCGCCGGTGGTGGAGGCTGCGATCACCAGGCACAACTGCCCGCCGATCGAGAAGAGCGAGCCGATGACCATCTTGCTCAGTTCGTCCGGCTCCGCGCGGCGCTTGCCATACCAGCGCCAGAATAGCGCGACGATGGCGAGGAAGCTCACCGACACCACCGCATCGAGCGTGACGAGGAAGGAGGTGGGCAGCCGCGTGCCGAAGAAGACGAGGTCGAATTTCTGATCGCCCCAGATGAGGTAGGCGTTGAAAATCTCGTTATTGGGCACGATCGCGATCGCCATCACCGGGATGAGCAGCAGCACGGCCCCCAGGGCCAGCCAGTCCTGCCGCGAAAAGGCCGTGCGCGGCGTGCTTGCCCGTGCCTTGCCAGATGGGACGACATGTTCTGTCGGCAGATATTTCTGTCCGGCGATGTAGATGGCCAGGCCAATCAACATGCCCACGCCGGCGGCGCCGAAGCCCCAGTGCCAGCCGATCTTCTCGCCAAGCGTGCCGACGATGAGCGGGGAGGCGATGACCCCGGCGTTGATGCCGAGATAGAAGATCTGGAAGGCATCCGCCCGGCGCAGATCGTCCGGCTTGTAGAGCGCGCCCACCTGACTGGCGATATTGCCCTTGAACATGCCCGCGCCGAGAATCATGCAGAGCAGCGCAAAGAGGAAGCTCGCCTCGAATGCCATCAGGAAATGCCCGGCGGCCATGGTGACCGCCCCCAGCAGCACGGTGCGCCGTTTGCCGAGCAGCCGGTCGGCAAGCAGGCCGCCAAGGATCGGCGTCAGGTAGACGCAGGCCGCATAAGTGCCAAAAATGGCGGAAGCGAGCGGCTGGCCCTCCAGCCCGCTGTAGAATGGGAGCTTGCGGAAGGCGTCGAGCATGAAGACGCCCTCGACCTGGCCCGGCAGCAGCAGATATTTGACCATGTAAAGCACGAGCAAGGTCTGCATGCCGTAGAAGGAAAACCGCTCCCAGGCCTCGGTAAAGGCAAGATAGCCCAGCCCCTTGGGATGCCCCAGAAACGCTCGGTCGGCATGATCGGAAATGCTGAGGGAAGGCGTGGCTTCGGCTGTGGTCATGGCGCGGCGCCTCTCGCGGAACTGTCCTGACCCCGGTTAGAAGGCGGTTTCTGCATGATTGCAAGCGATGGAACGGACCATATGGCTCCCCTCCGGATGTTGACGGCTCTCGACCGTCCGGGGGCGTGGGGTCGTTTGCACCGGGCTGGCCGGTTGCGCGAGGAAGCCCGACAGGCCATAGGCGGACGCTTCGCAATGGAAGGCTTGTCGTTTGCAGACCGGATCGCGCCGCACCGTCTATCTATTGCTCGTGCTGGTGATGCTGCTCTGGTCCGGCAACTCCATCGTCGCGCGGGCCTTGCGGGAGGATGTGCCGCCCTTCACGCTGGCATTTTTGCGCTGGGCCGGGGCGTCGCTCATCGTCCTGCCGATCGCGTGGCGCTCCATCATGGCCGATCGCCCGGCGATCCGTCAGCATTGGGGCGTGATCCTGCTGCTCGGCATGGTCGGCGTGGGCTCGTTCAACGCCTTCATGTATTCCGGGCTGCAATATACCACGGCAGCCAATAGCCTGCTCGTGCAGGCGGCCGTGCCCGCGCTGGTGTTGCTGTTCGACCGGCTGCTGTTTCGCACCCACCCGCATCTGACCCAGATTGCGGGCTGCATCATCGCCGCGGCGGGGGTGGCCGTCATCATCTTCCGCGGCGAGCTGGCGGCCATCACGAAACTGAGCTTCAACCGGGGCGATGCGCTGGTGCTGTGCGGCGTGATGATGTGGTCGCTCTATACCGTGCTGCTCCGCATCCGCCCGGCGATCAACGGGATGAGCTTTCTGGCGCTCACCATCCTCATCGGCGCGCTGGCGATGGCGCCCTTTTCGGCGATGGAGCTGCAGACGCGCAGCCTCCATATCTCGCCGCAGGTGCTGGCAGGTATCGCCTATGTGACGATTTTCCCCTCAATCATTGCCTATTTCCTGTTCAACTGGGCGGTCGGGAAGATTGGCGCGGCGGATGCCGGGCAGGTCATCAATCTCCAGCCCCTGTTCGGCGCGCTGCTCGCCGCGCTGATCCTTGGCGAGCCGGTGCATCGCTACCATATGGGCGGCATGGCCCTGATTTTGATCGGCATTGCGATCCCGCTATTCCGGCCCTCGATGAGGGGAGCGACGCGTGAGCGCTAAACAACCGGGCTTTCAATCGCTACAGTCCGCCAGATGAGTGATTCCCCCGACGATCCCGGTTTCGACCTTGGCGAACCGCCGGCGCCCGCCAGGGCAGCGGCCTATCGCGTGCTGGCGCGCGCCTATCGACCGCAGACTTTTGCCGAACTGATCGGGCAGGAGGCGATGGTGCGGACCCTGGGCAACGCCATCAGGCGCGACCGGCTGGCCCATGCCTTCCTGATGACCGGCGTGCGCGGCGTGGGCAAGACCTCGACCGCGCGGCTGATTGCCAAGGCGCTGAACTGCGTGGGCGCAGACGGGCAGGGCGGGCCGACGATCGACCCGTGCGGGGTGTGCGAGCCTTGCCGGGCGATTGCGGAAGGGCGGCATATCGACGTGGTCGAGATGGACGCCGCCAGCCATACCGGTGTGGATGATGTGCGCGAGATCATCGAGGCGGTGCGCTATGCCACCGTCTCGGCGCGCTTCAAAATCTACATCATTGACGAGGTTCACATGCTTTCCCGCAATGCTTTCAATGCATTGCTGAAGACTCTTGAGGAGCCGCCGGAGCATGTGAAATTCCTGTTCGCGACCACCGAAGTGAACAAGGTGCCGATCACGGTGCTCTCGCGCTGCCAGCGCTTCGATTTGCGGCGCATTCCCGTCGAGATGCTGGAGCAGCATTTCGCGGAGATTTGCGCAAAGGAGGGCGTGACCGCCGAGGCCGATGCCCTGACGCTGATCGCGGTGGCGGCGGAAGGCTCCGCGCGTGACGGCCTCTCGATCCTCGATCAGGCGATTGCCCATGGTGAGACGAGCGATGGCGCGGTGCGCGTCGGCGCCGATCAGGTCCGCGCCATGCTGGGGCTGTCCGATCGCGGGGCGACGCGGCGGCTGCTCGACCAGATTCTCGATGGGGACGCGCCGGCCTTGCTGGCGACGCTGGGCGAGCAGGAAGCGCTCGGGGTCGAGCCGATCGCGACCGTCAATGCGCTGCTGGAACTGATCCACGCCGTGACCACCGCCAAGGCCGGGCGCGGGGCGGGGCTTGCCAATTTCGCGGAAGCAGAGCGCGCGGCGGTGGCGGGCTGGGCGGAGGACCTGTCCTTCCCCGTGCTGCACCGATTGTGGCAATTGCTGCTCAAGGGCCATGCCGAAACCGTCGCGGCGGCGCGGCCGCAGGCAGCGTGCGAAATGGCGCTGCTGCGTCTCGTCCATGCCGCCACGATGCCTGACCCGCTGGAACTGGCGCGGATGATCCGGGATGCAGGCACGGGGGGAGGCGCGCAGGATGGCGTGCCGTCCGCCGCCGGTTCCGGTGACGCCGCGGCGTTGCCCGTGACGGCGGGGCAGGGCGCGCTGCCCGGGCCGACCGATAGCATGGTGCAAGCCGAGGCTGTCTCGCCGGAGCCGCAAGCAGCATGGCCCGCCGATTTCCCGGCGCTGGTCGAGCAGGTGAGGCGGGAGGCCGCGAGCCTTGCTTTCGCGCTGGAAAATGATGTCGGGCTGGTCCGCTACGCGCCGCCCGTCCTTGAATTCAAGCCGTTCCGCCCTATTGATCTGCGGGAGCTTGGCAAGATCGTGGATGGCGTGACCGGGCAAAGCTGGGCGATCTCGCTCTCCGAAGGGCCCGGTGCGCCGAGCCTCTACGACCAGCAGCAGGCGGCGCTCCAGGCGCAAATGGATGCGCTGCGCGCGACGCCCGTGGTCGCGGCGGCGCTGGCGGCTTTTCCGGACGCCGAATTGATTGACCCGGCCCAGATGCAGAATTGAAGGCCGGATAGCGAATTGAAGGAAGTCACATGAAGGATTTGAACGATCTTCTCGGCATGGCCAGCCGGATGCAGGAAGAAGTGCAGAAGGCGCAGGCCGAACTCGACAATGTCGAAGTAGAAGGCGTGGCCGGCGGCGGCCTGGTGAAGGTGCGCGCCAGCGCCAAGGGACGCATTATCGGCCTGTCGATCGACGACAGCCTCGTCGTGCCCGCTGACAAGGGCATGATGGAGGACCTGATCGTCGCAGCCTTCAACGATGCGCGTGCCAAGGCGGACGAAGCGGCCAATGCCGAGATGGGCAAGCTGACCAGCGGCCTGCCGCTTCCGCCCGGCTTCAAGCTGCCATTTTGACCCCGTGCAGGCGGGGGCCGGCCGCATGATCGGCCTCATGCTTCGTTGACAATGACCGTGCAAAAAGGCGACGGCCGTTGAATCGGGGTGCCGGCCCTCCGATATGATGGAAGGCCGGCCCTTGCAGGCGGCAATCGAATGTCTGGAGTGACCATGAATCTTGAACTGCCTCTGTTGCCGCTGCGCGACATTGTCGTCTTTCCGCAGATGGTCGTGCCGCTGTTCGTCGGGCGCGACAAGAGCGTGACCGCGCTCGAAAAGGCGATGGCGGGCGACAAGGACATTTTCCTCGTGGCGCAGCTCGACCCGTCCGAGGATGATCCGGACCGTGACGCCCTGTATGATACCGGCGTGATCGCCAGCATCGTGCAGATGCTCAAGCTGCCCGATGGCAATGTGCGCGTGCTGGTCGAAGGGCAGCGGCGCGCGACGCTGGTCTCGCTGGCGAGCGAGGAGGACCATCTGGTCGCCACGGTGACCGCGCATGAGGATGCGCCAGCGACGGGCGCCGAGGTCGAGGCGATGATGCGCTCGGTCGCGGATCAGTTCGAGAATTATACCAAGCTCAACAAGAAGCTGCCGGCCGAAACCGCCGTCCAGCTGCGCGAGATTGCCGAGGCCGGACGCCTCTCCGATTTCGTCGCGGGCAATCTGGCGGTGAAAGTGGCCGACAAGCAGGCGCTGCTGGTCGAGAGCGACCCGCTCAAGCGCCTCGAAATGGTGTTTGCCTTCATGGAAGGCGAACTGGGCGTGTTGCAGGTCGAGAAGAAGATCCGCGGCCGTGTGAAGCGGCAGATGGAGAAGACCCAGCGCGAATATTATCTCAACGAACAGTTGAAGGCGATCCAGCGCGAACTGGGCGGCAGCGAAGGCGAGGAAGCCGACGAGCTGACCGAGCTGACCGACCGGATCAAGCGCCTCAAGCTGAGCAAGGAGGCGCGCGCCAAGGCGACGGCCGAGCTGAAGAAATTGCGCGGCATGCAGCCCATGTCCGCCGAGGCGACGGTGGTGCGCAATTATCTCGACGCGCTGCTGGGCCTGCCATGGGGCAAGAAGAGCCGGCTGAAGAAGGACCTGGTCGAGGCGCAGCGGGTGCTCGACGAGGATCATTTCGCGCTCGACAAGGTCAAGGACCGGATCATCGAATATCTCGCCGTGCAGGCGCGCAGCGACAAGTTGAAGGGGCCGATCCTGTGCCTCGTCGGCCCGCCCGGCGTGGGCAAGACCTCGCTCGGCCGCTCGATTGCGCGGGCGACGGGGCGCGAATTCGTGCGCCAGTCGCTGGGCGGCGTGCGCGACGAAGCGGAGATTCGCGGCCACCGGCGCACCTATATCGGCTCGATGCCGGGCAAGATCGCGGCCAACCTCAAGAAGGTCGGCGCGATGAACCCGCTGATCCTGCTCGACGAGATCGACAAGCTCGGCCAGGATTTCCGGGGCGATCCGGCGTCCGCGCTGCTCGAAGTGCTCGACCCGGAGCAGAACAGCAAGTTCCAGGACCATTATCTGGAGATTGATGTCGATCTGTCCGACGTGATGTTCGTGACCACCGCGAACAGCCTCAACCTGCCGCAGGCGCTGCTCGACCGGATGGAGATCATCCGGCTGGAGGGCTATACCGAGGACGAGAAGGTCGAGATCGCGCTCAAGCATCTGCTGCCCAAGCAGGTCGAGGCACATGGCCTCAAGGCCGATGAATTCGAGTTCGGGGCCGAGGCGATCCGTGACCTCATCCGCTTCTATACGCGCGAAGCGGGCGTGCGCACGCTGGAGCGCGAGATCGGCAAGGTCGCCCGCAAGGCGCTGCGCCGGATCGTGGAAGGCAAGGACGAGCGCATCGTCATCACCGCCGACAATCTCGATCAATTCTCCGGCGTGCGGAAATTCCGCCACGGCGAGAGCGAGGAGGAGAATCAGATCGGCGCGGTGACCGGGCTGGCCTGGACGGAAGTCGGCGGCGAGCTGCTCACCATCGAATCGGTCACGGTGCCGGGCAAGGGGCAGGTCAAGACGACCGGCAAGCTGGGCGACGTGATGAACGAATCCGTGCAGGCGGGCTTTTCCTATGTGCGCGCGCGCGCGCCGGCCTATGGGATCAAGCCGAGCATCTTCCAGCGCAAGGATATCCACATCCACTTGCCCGAGGGCGCGGTGCCCAAGGATGGCCCCTCGGCCGGTATCGGCATGGTAACCTCGATCGTCAGCACGTTAACCGGTATTGCGGTCCACAAGGATGTGGCGATGACCGGTGAAGTGACGTTGCGCGGGCGGGTGCTGCCGATCGGCGGGCTCAAGGAGAAGCTGCTGGCGGCCTTGCGCGGCGGCATCAAGACTGTGCTCATCCCACAGGATAATGAGAAGGATCTCGTGGAAATTCCGGCGAATATCCGCGACGGACTGGAGATTATCCCGGTCAAGCATGTCGATGAGGTGCTCGCGCGCGCACTCGTGGCGCCGCTGACGCCGATTGACTGGTCGGAAGCCGATGATCTGGCCGCCCAGCCGCCGATCGGCGCGGTGCAGGAGCCGTCACTGCGGCATTGAGGGTGCGCTGATCCGCAAGCCATATGAATGCCGCCCGCTCTTTCGATGAAGGAGCGGGCGGCTCTCTTTGAGCGTTCCGGGGCCGGGCTCCGCTGTGAGGTCGTGGCGTTTATTGCGCGGCAGGATATGAAAATGTCCGCGGCTGGCAGCAAGACATCGCGAAAATCACACGAAAAGCTCGTCCACTCGCCTCGTTAACTGCAAAATTCTTTGACACATGCGCCGAACCACGCCTTTATGCGCGCCTTCGTCGCACGATTCCTAATCCATCCCACCCACAAGCATATCCATGAAGGGGGTTCCAAAGGCATGAACAAGCAGGATCTCATCAGTTCCGTCGCAGACCAGAGCGGTCTCACCAAGGCTGATGCCGGCAAGGCCGTCGAGGCAGTTTTCGAAGCCATCACGGCAGCCCTGAAAAATGATGACGAGGTCCGTCTCGTCGGCTTCGGCACCTTCTCCGTCTCGAAGCGCAAGGCGTCCACCGGCCGCAACCCGCGCACCGGCGAGACGATGGAGATCAAGGCTTCCAGCCAGCCCAAGTTCAAGGCCGGCAAGGGCCTCAAGGACGCCGTCAACTAAGGCGATCAGATAAACCGCGCCCCGGCCATGGGTCGGGGCGCGGATTTCCGGCATATGACGCGACGGCATATGTCGGTTCCATCCCGGCGTTAAACACGCTGAGCTGCGAAGCGCGCTTTGCGTCATGAAGCGCGCTTTGCGTCATATGGTGCGAGCCCCCACAGGCCATGGCATTTGGCCGGGTCCGTGTCGGGCAGCGCGCTTCCCGGTGCCTCCGGTGCATGTCACGGGCCATAATCCGTCTGCCTGAACGGGAATCGGCCTGGTCCGATCTGACCCGGGCGACTGGTCACCTCCCATATAGTCTCTTTCGGAACGGCTGTTGGCGCTGGAAGGCGGCCGAGGCGAGCCGCTATCCTGCCTCGCGCCCCGACCGCGCGCGCGAAAATTGCCCTTTTTGACAGGATTTACCCTTCCGGGCAGGGATTATGCGCTCGGCCCTTGACGCCTCGCCCTTCAGCGCATTATGGCCCGCCTCTCGACGCGCTTCGGCGCGCTGTGGCGATCGTAGCTCAGTTGGTTAGAGCGCTGGTTTGTGGTACCAGAGGTCGGGGGTTCGAACCCCCTCGATCGCCCCATTTTCCCCAGGTGCGGATTTGGTCGACCTGGGCCGGCTCGCCAGCCGGTCGCCCCGAGACAGGGCTGACACCCGAGACAGGGCTGACAGGGGCGGCATTGCCGCTTATAGACATGCCATGAGTGATGAACGCGAAACGGGCCTGACGCTCGACCCCAAATATGATCGTGATGGATTGATTACCGCCGTGGCCAGCGATGCCACGTCCGGGGATTTGCTGATGCTCGCCCATATGAATGCCGAGGCGCTGGCGCAGACGCGAGCGACCGGATTGGCCCATTTCTGGTCGCGCAGTCGCGGCAAGCTGTGGCGCAAGGGCGAGGAGTCCGGCAACCTGTTGCGGGTGGTCGAGATGCGCGTGGATTGTGATCAGGATGCGATCTGGTTGCGTGTGACGCCTGCCGGTCCTGCCTGTCACACCGGCGCGCTCAGTTGCTTCTACCGCCGCGTCACGCCGGATGGGCTCGAACGGATCGAGGCTGGCGAGGCGCCCGCCCAGTGATCCGCCGGCGTGGACGGGGGGCGATGGCGCTGCTTCTCGCGATCGCGGCGTTGACGGGCTGTCGCAATGGTCCCGAGAGCGATGGGACCGACCCGCCAGCCAGCCCGGCCGCACGGGATCTGGACGCCCTGGCCCTGGAGACCGGCGCCCTTCCCGAGCGGGCGGGGACCGATCCGGCGGGCCGCTATGGCCGGCGCTATGAGGGCGGCTCGGATCGCTTGTGCGTCGTGCCCGATGCGGCGGCTGGCGGCAGCTACCGGTTCGGCGCCGAGACGCGCATCGGGCAGGAGGAAATGTGCCGGGGCACCGGCCGAGCCCGGCGGGTCGGGGACAAGCTGCTGTTGCGCTTCGAGGGCGCGGGTAAGCATTGCCTGATCGTTGCGCGCTATGAGGGCGACAAGATCGTGCTGCCGGGCAGCATTGACCTCAATTGCGACATCTTATGCTCCAGCCGCGGATCGTTCGCGGGGGTATCCTTCACGCGGATCGATGATGATATCATGGCGGCGGGGCAGATGGCGGATGGTCGCGGCAGGCCGTTGTGCCGTTGACGTAAACGTCACTCGCCCTTATGCTCCGGGCTGATGCAAGAGGAGGTCATGATCGCCGGCATTCCGCAACCCGGACAGGATGGCCGGGAAGAATTCAGCATCTCCGACCTGTGCGAGGAATTTGGCGTGACGCCGCGCGCGCTGCGTTTCTATGAGGATGAGCAACTGATCGCACCGCGCCGGCAGGGCCTGACCCGCATCTATGGCCACCGCGATCGCGCGCGGCTCGCCTGGATCTTGCGTGGCAAGCGGGTCGGTTTCAGTCTCGCTGACATTCGCGAAATGATCGATCTCTACGATGCCGGCGATGGTCGTCAGAGCCAGCGCGCGGTCACGATTGCCAAATGCCGCGAGCGCGTTGCCCTGCTGGAGCGCCAGCGCGGCGATATCGACGAGGCCATTGCCGAGTTGACCCGGTTCATCACTCTGGTTGAAGAGACCCAGCAGCAGCCGCCCTGATCGCCGCTGCGCCCCCTCAACCGCGCCGTTTTCAGGAGAGGTTTGCCATGCCCAGTTATACTGCCCCGGTCGCCGACACCTTGTTCATCCTCGACGAGATTGTCGGGCTGGACCGGTTGGCCAATACCCCCGGTTTTGCCGCGGCTTCCAGCGATATCGTCGCGGCGGTGCTGGAGGAGGGCGGCAAATTTGCGAGCGGGGTGCTCAATCCGCTCAACCCGGTGGGCGACGAGATTGGCTGCAAGCGCAATGATGATGGCACGGTGAGCGTGCCGCCCGGCTTCAAGGAGGCGTTCGACCAGTTCGTCGCCGGGGGCTGGACGACCTTGCACGCGCCCGAGGACTTTGGCGGGCAGGCGCTGCCGATGGTGCTGGCGCTCGCGGTGGAGGAATATTTCACCTCGGCCAACCACGCCTTCAACATGTATCATGGGCTGACCGGCGCGGCCGTTTCCGCCATTCTCGCCAAGGGCAGCGAGGATTTGCAGCGCAAATATGTGCCCAGCATGGTGGCCGGCACCTGGTGCGGCACGATGAACCTGACCGAGCCGCACAGCGGCACCGACCTCGGCCTCATCAAGACCCGCGCGGAGCCACAGGCGGACGGCAGCTACACCATCACCGGCACCAAGATTTTCATCTCGGGTGGTGAACATGACATGGCCGAGAATATCATCCACCTCGTGCTCGCCAAGACGCCGGGCGCGCCGGCAGGCAGCAAGGGCATCTCGCTGTTTCTCGTGCCCAAGCTGATGGTGGGTGACGATGGCGCGCTGGGGGCGCGCAACGCGGTCTCGTGCGGCTCGATCGAGCATAAGATGGGCATTCACGGCAATGCGACCTGCGTCATGAATTATGATGGCGCGACGGGCTGGATGATCGGCGAGGAGAATAAGGGCCTTGCCGCGATGTTCATCATGATGAATCAGGCGCGGCTCGGCGTCGGCCTGCAAGGGCTGGCGCAGGCGGAACTCGCCTATCAGCAGGCGGTGCGCTATGCGATGGACCGCCGGCAGGGCCGCGCGCTGACGGGACCGGCCGAACCGGACAAGCCGGCCGATACCTTGTTCGTCCACCCGGACGTGCGGCGCATGCTGATGGAAGGCAAGGCGCTCACCGAAGGGCTGCGGGCCCTGTGCCTGTGGGGCGCGCTACAGGTCGACCTCGTCAAATATGCGGCGACCGAGGAGGAGCGGCAGGCGGCGGATGACCTGATCTCGCTGCTCACCCCGGTCATCAAGGGCTATGGCACGGACAAGGGCTTCGACGTCACCGTGCTCGCCCAGCAGGTGTTTGGCGGCCATGGCTATATCCGCGAATGGGGCGTCGAGCAGACGGTGCGCGATGCGCGGATCGCGATGATCTATGAAGGCGCGAACGGCGTGCAGGCGATGGATCTGGTCGGCCGCAAGCTGCCGGCCAATGGCGGGCGCAGCATTCAGGCCTTCTTCAAGATGGTTGGCGAGGATGTGGCGGCGGGCAAGGCCGATCCGTCGACCGCGCCGGTTGCCGAGGCGCTGGAAAAGGCCAATCAGCAGTTGCAGGCCGCAACCATGTGGCTGATGCAGAATGGCATGGCGAACCCCAACAATGCCGGTGCGGCCGCTTATGCCTATATGCACATCATGGGCATCGTCGCTGTCGGCCTGATGTGGCTGCGCATGGCGCGCGCGGCGCAGGCGCAGCTTGCCGCGGGCACGGGCAACACCGTCTATCTGGAGGCCAAGCTGGTGACAGCGCGCTATTTCGCCGAGCGGATCATGCCCGAGGCCGGTGCGCTGCGCCGCAAGATCGAAGGCGGCGCCGAGGCGCTGATGGCGCTGCCGCCCGAGGCATTCCTGACCGCATGATCAGCAGGAATTGGCCAGCCTTTCAACAGGCTGGCCGATATCCTTCAGAACGTCACTGAGAGACCGCCGGTGCTGGCGGATCGCGACGGGCGCGCAGCTTGATCGTTTCGATCCGGTCGGGCTGCAACAGGCCCGCCTGCGCATCCGCAGCCGGCCTGGCCGTGGCCGGGAGCCCGCTCTGGTCCCGATCGGCATGCTCGTCGGCGAGCAGGCGGGGCGTTGGCGCGATGGGAATGCGCCGTGTCATGCACTGGATGCGCGGCGCTGAAGGAAATTCGTCGCAATTGAACAGCGTGCGCTCCAGTCCGGTGTCCTTCATGCGGATATAGGAGAAGGACATGGAGTTGAGGCTCTGTTCCGTCACCGGGAAAGCCTGCGGCGTCTCCCGCGGATTGGTCCAGGCGAGCAGGCGGCATTGCGCGCGGCCGGCGCAGATGCGCGCCGCGGCTTCCGCATAGCGCGCCGGATCGCCGCCCTTGTCCAGCATCATGACGAAGCCGTTGCCGCCGCTCTCCACCGCCGTGAGTTTGCCGGGGCCGATCCGGCGGCCAATCTGCTCCGGCCCGATGGTGAGTGGGGGGAATTCGTCGCCGGTCAAGGCGGGCCCCGCGCCGTCCAGCGCGAATTCCACCGCATCATCCTTATGCGCTGGGGACAAGGCAGCCAGCTTGATGATCGCCGGTTCGGCCAGGACGGCCAGCGAGCGGAGGAAGGCGGCCGGCGTGCCCCACCAGCCCATCCAGCGGAAGAACAGATGGGTATCGACCGCCACGACCTTGTCCAGCGATTTGCTCCAATAGGGCATCACCCAATCGGTGTGGTAATGAGTGCTGTAACCGACCGGCTTGTACACATCACCGGCGAGCATGGCGCGGGCAAGGCCGCGCGCGCGATCCCATGCGGCGGGGTTCGGCCGCCGGGCCATGGCGCCATCGCAGGTGAAGGTGAACTGGCAGCCAGTGTCGCGCTCCTGCCCCTGAAAGACGACACCGCAAACGGTTTTGGGGAAAGCCGGGTGGCGCAGCCGATTGAGCACGACTTGCCCGACGGCTCGCTCGCCAGCCGCATCATCGCCCGCCTCATAGAGCATCGCGGCGGCCAGGCAGTCCGTCGCGCGGGCCAGTGTCACCGTATCGCCGGCATAATGGAATGGCCGTGCCGCGGGATTGGGGGCGGTCGAGAAGGGAATTTCTGCATTGAGATGCCGCGCTTCGTCGGGATTGGAGGCATCGAGAATGAGCGGCTCGACGGTCGGGATGGCCGTGGCGGGTTTTACGCTTGCGCCGATCGCGGGGGACCCGGTCGACAGTCCGTTGTGCCGTTGGCTGAACCCGAGGGCGACAAGAACCAGCGTCAGCGCGGCAACGAGAAGGATGGCGATTGCGGGCGCAATTCTGCCCCAGGCTGGTCTTCTCGCCATTGTGCTGCGCGCCGCCATGCCGTTTCCTCAAGAGCGGAGGGCTCCATGTGTGCCTTGCCGCGAGCAATGGCAAGGGAGGCGCGGCGGATCGCGCGGCATCTGCGGGCGACAGTCTCATTTTGGGAAACGTCGCCCGCCAGAGGCTCATGGCGGAACGGGCCGTTCAAGTCCGTTCCGCCGTCATATCCATTCTTCAGGCTTCCGGCAGAAAGTCCGGCACCGAAAGATAACGTTCGCCCGTATCATAGTTGAAGCCGAGCACGCGGCTACCGGCAGGCAGGTCCGGCAGTTTCTGGGCGATCGCCGCGAGCGTGGCGCCCGATGAGATGCCGACCAATATGCCCTCCTCGCTGGCCGAGCGGCGGGCATAGTTCTTGGCGTCCTCGGCGGTCACCTGGATGGTGCCATCAAGCAGGGCGGTGTGGAGATTGGTGGGAATGAAGCCCGCGCCAATGCCCTGAATCGGGTGCGGCCCCGGCGCGCCGCCGCTGATGACGGGCGAGAGCGTCGGCTCGACCGCATAGACTTTGAGGGCGGGCCACGCTGCCTTGAGCACTTGCGCACAGCCGGTGATGTGGCCGCCAGTGCCCACGCCGGTGATCAGCGCGTCGAGCGGTTCATCGGCGAAGTCGGCGAGGATCTCCGCGGCCGTGGTCTCGGCGTGAATCTCGATATTGGCGGGGTTCTCGAACTGCTGCGGCATCCATGCGCCGGGCGTTTGCGCGACGATCTGGATCGCCCGCTCGATCGAGCCCTTCATGCCCTTCTCGCGCGGGGTGAGGTCGAAGGTGGCGCCATAGGCCAGCATCAGGCGGCGGCGCTCCACGCTCATGCTCTCCGGCATGACGAGGACCAGCTTGTAGCCCTTGACCGCCGCCACCATGGCGAGGCCGACGCCGGTGTTGCCGGAGGTCGGCTCGACAATCGTGCCGCCCGGCTTCAGGCTGCCATCCTTCTCGGCCGCCTCGACCATGGCGAGCGCGATGCGGTCCTTGATCGAGCCGCCGGGATTGGCGCGCTCGGACTTGATCCAGACCTGAGCGTCCCCGAACAGCCGGTTGATCCGGATGTGCGGCGTTCGGCCGATCGTTTCGAGAATGGAAGAAACTTTCATGGCAGGCCTCCATCATTGACTGGTTTAATTAAAACGTAATTGGTAGAGAATTCAAGGCCGATCTTGTCAGGATGGGCCTGCTGTGGCGGGTGGGGTCGGGGGATGCGCGAGATGGAGACCCTCCGGGGGATCGAATGTCCGCGCGCGCTTGAGCTCCGGGAACAGCCGTGACCAGTAGAGGGTGATGAGGATCGCGCCGGCGCCGCCCAGAATGACGGCGGCCACGGGGCCAATGAGGGCGGCGAGAAAACCGGATTCCGCGTCGCCCAGTTCGTTGGAAGCGGAGATGGTCATCATCGAGACGCTGGAGACGCGGCCGCGCATCTCGTCCGGCGTGTGGAGCTGAATGAGCGACTGGCGCACAAAGACCGAGAACATGTCCGCGCAGCCCCAGACCGCCATGGCGAGGAGGGCGACCGGCATGGCGATGCCCGAGGGCATGAACGCGGTGAGACCGAAGGTGATGGTGGCGATGCCGAACACACCGACCGAGAGCAGCATCTTGAGCCCGACATTGTGCCGCAGTGGGCGGAACGAGAAGATGAGCGCGGTGAGGCCGGCGCCAATGCCCGGCGCGGCGGCGAGATGGCCAAGGCCTTCCGAACCGATATGCAAGATGTCGCGCGCATAGACCGGGAGAAGAGCGGTCGTGCCGGCCAGCAGCACGGCAAACAGGTCAAGCGTGATCGCTCCGAAGACGAGACGATTGGTCCGCACATAGCTCAGCCCGTCAATGACTTGCCGGATCGGGTGGCGTCCCCTCTGGGGCGGCGCCTGGCGCACCTCCCCGACCAGAACCAGCCCAAGCACCGAGACCAGAAACAGTCCGGCGCTGATCATATAGGCATAATATGATTCCAGCGCATAGGCATATCCGGCGACGGCTGGCCCCACAATGCTACCGGCCTGCCAGACCATCGAGCTGAACGCGATCGCGCGGGGCAGCATCTCCTTGGGCACGATATTGGGCGCCAGCGAACCGAGCGCCGGCCCCTGAAAGGCGCGGGCAAAGCCGAGCGCGGCGGCGATGGCGAAGATCAGCGGCAGTCCGATCCAGCCTTCATAGCTGGCAAGCGCGAGCACCCCCGCGCAGCCCAGCAGCAGGGAAAGCGTGATCATGCCGATGCGGGTGCGTTTGTAATTATCCGCCGCCAGACCGGCAAAGGGCGTGACGAGAAACAGCACCACGAACTGGATGAGCCCGATGAGGCCGAGCTGCGCGGCCGCCTGCGCCGGCGGCATGGTCAGCCGCGCGATATTATAGGCCTGCCAGGCGATGATGATCGACATGCCCGATGAGCCCAGGATGGTGCACAGGCGGACCGCCAGAAAAGCACGAAATGCCGGGATTTGCAGCGGGTGGGTGACGGGCCGGGGATCGGTCGGGCGATCGGGGCTGGATGGGGCGCTGGCCATGCGACGCTCCTACGGGGTGCATGCGCTATCGGCAATGGGTTGATGAGCCGCCGGATGCATGAATGGCGCGCGGCGCGAAACCGAGAGGCGTCCGCGGAGGAGGCTTCCGGACGCGCGCGCCATGCGGGATGAGACGGCCCCGCCCGTGCTGCTTCAGGGGAAGGCTGAGCCGGGTTCCACCCCATTTCCCAAGCCAAAAGACCGGATCGCCGCCGGTTCGTCCATGATACAGCAGCGACAGCCGGCTGGCGGCGGCGTCATCTATCCAGATCAGGCGAGGCTGACGAAACTGTCCAGCACGCGCTTGGCGCCGGCCTGCTCGAAGTCGATTTCCAGCTTGTTGCCTTCGATGCCCCGGACGAGGCCATAGCCGAATTTCTCGTGGAAAATCCGCGTGCCGATGGCAATGTCGCTGCGCCCCTTGGTGCCAAGGCTGACCGCGCTCTGCCGCGCCTCGATGATGCGCACCGGCTCGCGGACGAACTGGCCCTGCGCGCGCTGCCAGCCGGGCCCGCGCCCGGAGCCGCGCGCGACATTGGCGAAAGGGTCCTCCCGCTCGGACCAGTTGGCGCGCCACAGGCTCGCGCCGCCGGTGAGGGTGGATTCCTCCTCGACCGTGTCGGCCGGCAACTCGCCGATGAAACGCGAGGGGATGGAACTGGTCCACTGCCCGTAAACCATGCGGTTGGCGGCGTGCATGATGAAACAGCGCCGCCGCGCGCGCGTGATCGCGACATAGGCAAGGCGGCGCTCCTCCTCCAGACTGGCAAGGCCGCCCTCGTCGAGCGCGCGCTGGGAAGGGAACAACCCGTCTTCCCAGCCGGCGAGGAACACCGTGTCGAACTCCAGCCCCTTGGCGGCATGGATGGTCATGATGGTGACCCTGGCCTCGTCCCGCGCCGCGTCATTGTCCATGACGAGGCTGACATGCTCAAGGAAGGCGCCGAGCGTCTCATATTCCTCCATGGCGCGGGCCAGTTCCTGGAGGTTTTCGAGGCGACCGCTGGCCTCGGTCGAGCGCTCGGCCTGGAGCACGGCGGTATAACCGCTCTCATCGAGGATCTGCCGGGCGAGATCGGCATGGCCCATGGTGGTGGCCAGATCGCGCCAGCGGGCGATATTGGCCATGAAGCTGCCGAGCGCGCGGCGCGCCTGCGGGGTCAGCTCGTCCGTTTCGAGGATGCGGGCGGCGGCCAGGGTGAGCGGCACGCCTTGCGACCGGGCGAGGCGGTGCAGCTTCTCCACCGCCTTGTCGCCAAGACCGCGCTTGGGGACGTTGACGATGCGCTCGAAGGCGAGATCATCGGCCGGCTGGTTGACGAGGCGCAGATAGGCCAGCGCATCGCGGATTTCCGCGCGCTCGTAAAAGCGAAAGCCGCCGACGATGCGATAGGGCATGCCGATCTGGATGAAGCGATCCTCGAATTCGCGGGTCTGGAACGAGGCGCGCACGAGGATCGCGATCTCATCCGCGCGGGTGCCGCGGCGGTTCAGCGCCTCGATCTCGTCGCCGACGCGACGGGCTTCCTCCGGCCCGTCCCACACGCCGATGATACGGACCTTCTCGCCCTCGTCGGCCTGCGTCCACAGCGTCTTGCCCAGCCGCCCGCCATTTTGCGCGATGACGCCGGAGGCGGCGGCGAGGATATGCGGCGTCGAGCGATAATTCTGCTCCAGCCGGATGATCGTGGCGCCCGGAAAATCCCGCTCGAAGCGCAGGATATTGGCCACTTCCGCGCCGCGCCATGAGTAGATGGACTGGTCGTCATCGCCCACGCAGCAGATATTCTTGCGCTGCTGGGCAAGCAGCCGTAGCCAGAGATACTGGCTGGTGTTGGTATCCTGATACTCGTCCACCATGATGTAGCGGAAGCGATCCTGATACTGCGCCAGCACCGCGCGATCGGTCTTGAACAGGGTCAGCATGTGCAGCAGCAGATCGCCGAAATCGCAGGCGTTGAGCGCGCGCAGCCGGGCCTGATAGGCGGCATACATCTCCATGCCCTTGCCATTGGCGAACAGCTCGCTCTCGCCGGCATCGACCTCGGCGGGGGTGAAGCCCTTGTTCTTCCACTTGTCGATGAGGGCGGCCAGCGCGCGGGGGGCCCAGCGCTTCTCGTCGAGGCCGGCGGCCTGGATGATCTGCTTGAGCAGGCGCAGCTGGTCGTCCGTATCGAGAATGGTGAAGTTGCTCTGCAGCCCGACCAGCTCGGCATGGCGGCGCAGCATGCGCGCGCCGATGGCGTGGAAGGTGCCGAGCCATGGCATGCCCTCCACCGCATCGCCCACCATCCGCCCGACCCGCTCACGCATCTCGCGCGCGGCCTTGTTGGTGAAGGTGACGGAGAGAATCTCGGACGGATAGGCGCGCCGGGTCGCCACGAGATGGGCGAGCCGCGCGGTCAGGGCTGCCGTCTTGCCCGTGCCCGCGCCGGCGAGCACCAGCACGGGCCCTTCGGTGGTGAGCACGGCTTCGCGCTGCGGGGCGTTGAGGCCGGTGAGATAGGGCGGATCGGCGGGGGGCGGGGAGAGGTTGGTCACGAGCGAACAGTTAGGGAACAGAAGCCGCTGGCACAAGCGGTTTGCCGGTGAATCGGCGGGACGGGACGGGGAGTGGGGCTGCCGGGACCAGTGGAGGAACGGCGATACAGGCGAGTCGTTCTGTTCCCATGATCGTTCCAGGAAAGGATATTATCATGAAACTCTCGACATGGATGATCGGCATCAGCGCGGCGACGCTGGCATTTTCCGCCCATGCGCAGGATGTGCCTGACCCGTCCTCCGACGCCCCCGTGACGCAACCGGCGCCACCGGATGCACCGCCCCCTGCCGAGGGGCCGGCCGACCCGCAAAGCGGCCTGCCCGATGCAGCCATCCCGCCCGCCGCCCCGGCGCCCCCTTATGATGCCGGGCCGCCTCCGCCGGCCAGTACGCCACAAACGGCGACCGGCGCGCAGGATCCAGTCGTGCAATCCGCGCCGGCCGCGCCGACCGATTATCCAAAATGCTCCAGCACCGTGAAGGATGAGTGCGTGAATCCCGGCAGGAAATAACGGGAAACATCCAGGACAGGCCCGGTCCGCGCGGCAGATCGCCCCGCAGGCCGGCGCTTGTCCGCCAATGCCCTGTCGGTTGCAGGTTGCAACGTTGACGGCCGCCCGTTTATCTCGGTAGCTTGCCTGCGCCCTTCCAGACAGGCCGCGCCGAGTCCCTTCATCAGTGGACGAAGAGCGTGCGACGTCGACTTGCCGGAGAGCCCGTGACGGCGACCCTGCAGGAGCTTCTCCGTCAACGAGAACGGCCGGCGAACGGCCAGCCATGGAGAGGAACGGCATGTCGACATTCATCATTCAACCGCATTTTCGGCTGCACGAATGGGTTGCGCAGGAGAAGGGCTATTTCCGCGACGCGGGGCTCGATTATGAGTTTCGCGAGACGCTGGATTCCAAAAGCGCCAGTTCGCACCAGCTTGGCGACAAGGTCGGTGCTTATCAAACGTTCGAGAAAGGGCGCGAGGGCAATGTGAGTTGCGCCTGCCACTGGACGGTGAACGTCGCGGCGGCCTCAGGGCATGGGCTCTTGTTTGCCGATGCCTATTCGGTCTCGCCTTGCGCTATTTTCGTGCCCCCGGAATCGCCGGTCCAGACTCCGGCCGATCTGGCTGGCATGCCGATCTCGGTCGGTTATCAGTCGGGGAGCCATTATTCGACCATTCAGGCGCTGGAGCGGTATCTCGACAGGGCGGCGGTCAACCTGTCTTTCTCGGACGGCATGTTGTTCAGCCGTCTTGAACTCCTGCTCGATCGAAAAGTCCCGGCCGCCTCCTTGTTCAGCGGACCCTATTATTTCCTGGAGCAGCTCGGCTTCCGCAAGATCATCGATACGACGTTCATGATGGCCTCGATGGTGACGGGAACGCCCGACATGGCGGATGTGCAGAAATATTTCTCCGCCTTGCGCCGCGCCCAGCATGATATCGATCTCCGGCCGGAGCTTTACACGCATCATTACAAGAAGGAGTTCCCGGTTCGCTTCCACGCAATGATGGATACGGGCCGCTGGGGGCCGGGCGAGCGAATTGTGTTCGAGCCCTACACCAGGGAAGCCTTTGACGCCTCACAAAGCTGGATCGCCGAGCGCGATATCTTCCCCGATGGCGATCTGGGTGCGCGGGATTATGCCGACTCGGTCGTCAGCGTCGCGGCCGCGTGAAGCGGATGCCCCGGCTCACGCCTCCGGGCGCAGCAGGTGCAGCACAGCCTTGCCGACCGTGCGTTCGGTCTCGACCGCATAGCCCTTGACTGCGACGACTTCGCCGCGCCCCGTCTCGATGCTCACCCAGGTCGCCGGACCGGTCCAGCCGAAACGGGCGAGCTTGTCCAGCGCGACCATGCCGGCGCCGGTGCCATAGGGCGCGTCCATGAAGATGATGTCCAGCGGCGCGGGCGCCGGGCCGAGCCCGAGCACGTCGCCCTGCCGGATGTCCGGCGAGGCAAGGCCGAGTTTGGCGGCGTTGGCGCGGATCGCCGCAACGGCGGCCCGGTCACGCTCGACGAACAGGCAGGAGGCCGCCCCGCGTGAGAGCGCTTCAAGCCCGAGCGCGCCAGAGCCGGCGAAGAAATCGCCTACCCGCAGTCCCTCGAAGGAACCGACGCGGCTGGTCAGCATGGAGAAGAGCGTCTCCCGCGTGCGATCCGCCGTGGGGCGGGTTTCTTCGCCCGCAGGCGCAACCAGCGGTCGCCCGCGCCATTGGCCGGCAATGATTCTCATGGCAGTGTCTTCCGGAAGCGGGCGATTTCAGACGGCTTTACTTCCATCACCTCGCCCGGTTTGGAATCGCCCAGCGTGAAAGGGCCGTAACGCGTGCGGATGAGCCGGCTGACTTCAAGGCCGAGATGCTCCAGCACGCGGCGCACTTCGCGGTTCTTGCCCTCGGTCAGCGTCATCTCGATCCACTGGTTGCGGCCGGTGCGGCGCTCCAGATTGGCATCGATGCTGCCATAGCGCATGCCCTCGATTTCCACGCCGTCGATCAGCTCCTCCAGCTGCGCCTGACTGACGGTGCCGAAGGCGCGGGCGCGATATGTGCGCTCGACGCCGCTCGATGGCAGCTCCATCTGGCGCTTGAGGCCGCCATCGGTGGTGAGCAGCAACAGCCCCTCGGTGTTGAGATCGAGCCGGCCCACGGGCATCACGCGCGGCAGATCGGCCGGCAGCCGGTCGTAGATGGTCGGGCGGCCCCGCGGGTCCTTCGCGGTGGTGAGCAGGCCTGACGGCTTGTGAAACAGGAACAGACGGGCGGCGGCAGGCTCCTTGACCGCCTTGCCGTCCACCGTGACGCCGCGCAACGAGGTGAGGATGGTCGCGGGGGTGGTCACCGTCTCACCGTCGATGGCGATGCGGTCCTCGGCGATCATGCGCTCAATGTCCCGGCGCGAGGCGATGCCGGCGCGTGCCAGCAGCTTGGCGATGCGATCGCCCTCCCGCGCCTTGGGGTCGGCCGATTTCTCCACCGGGTTTGCGCGGGGTTTGCCGGCCGGCCTGGCGCGCGGTTTGGCGTCCGGTTTCGTGGGCGTTGCCGCGGAGGCGGCGGGGCGGCTGCGGTGGCCGGCGGACGGCGCGCCGGCACTGGGCCGGGCTGGATGACGGGGGCCACGCGGGCCTTTGGTAAACGCCAAGGGGCTTCGTCCCTTTTTTGATTGGACTGTATCGCGGTTGCACTGGCGAATCGCCGCGGCGCATCGTAGCGGACCAGCGTTTCCGCCTCTGTGTGGATGGTCGGGGCTAGTGACGCAAGAGAGGCGGGCCGGCAATGTTTTTCTCGAAGGGAAGGCAAGGGCTCAGCCGTGTCCTCATTGTCGAGGATGAGCCGTTGCTGGCTTTCGACACGGAACGGGCGCTCCAGCATGCCGGCTATGACGTCGTCGCGACGGTCGACCGTTTCCGCGATGCCGAGGCCGTGATCGCGAACGATGGCGCGATCGACCTCCTGATCGTCGACATCCGGCTGCGCGGCGCGCGCTCCGGCCTCGATCTGGCCCGTCATGCCAGCGCGCGCGGCATTGCGGTGTTGTTTGCGACCGCCAGCTGCCCGGACGAGGCGCAGGCCATGGGAATTGCGCTTGGCGTGCTGGCCAAGCCGTTCGAGTTGCGCAGCCTTGCGCGCGCGATCGCGGTGTGCGGGCGGCTGCTGGCCGGGCAGCCCGCCGGGCGTCTGCCGGCCGGGCTGACGTTGTTTCCCAGGCCCTGAATTCTCAGGTGGATGGAAAAAGGCGCTGTCTCCTTTGGCAAGAGCGGCTAGGAGGGGCGCAATGATCGGAAAACAGGGCATAAGCATGGGTGATGGACGAGCGCAGGGGCGTTGGATTGATGCGGTCAGGCCCTATCTGCAACGCGCCCCCCTGGTCGCACTGTTTCTCGGCATATCATCGGGTTTCCCCTTTGCGCTGCTGGCCGCGACGCTGACCAACCGGTTGTCGGAGGCGGGGATCACCAAATCCTCCATCTCCGCCTTCGCGCTCGCCTTGCTGGTCTACAGCTTCAAATGGATCTGGGCGCCGGTCATCGACCGGGTGAACGTGCCGGGCCTGTCACGCCTGCTTGGCCAGCGGCGTGGATGGCTGTGGCTTTGCGGCATCGCTGTCGGGGCCGCTGTGGTCGTGCTCGGCGTGGCCAATCCGGCCGACGACCTGCGCAGCGTCGTGATCGGCGCCTTGTTGCTGGGCTTTGCCGGCGCAACCTTCGACATTGTGATCGACGCCTATCGCATCGAACTGCTGGCGCCCGAGCAACTCGGCATCGGCTCGGGCATGTCGCAATATGGCTGGCGGCTTGGCGCGTTCTTCGCCGCCTCGATCGCGCTGGGCGTGGCCAGCGTGTCGAGCTGGACGCTGGGTTACATCGCCTGCGTGCCGCTGGCTTTCGCCGGGCCGATCGCATCGCTGTTCGGGGGCGAGCCCGAGCGCCATCATGAACCGCGCCCGGTGCATGGCGTGCGGGCGCTGCTGGTCAGCGTGACCGAGCCGCTCACCGACTTCTTCAAGCGCGAGGGCGCGTTGCTCGTGCTGCTTTTCGTGCTGGTCCATAAAATTGGCGATACCATCGCGAATCTGATGATCCGCGATCTGCTGGTGACGGTGGGCTTCACCAAGCAGGAGATATTGGCGGGCGATGTCTGGGTCGGCTTTTTCGCGCTGCTGGCCGGTATTTTCGTCGGCGGCGTCCTCTATGCGCGCCTGGGCATGAAGCGTTCGGTGCTGATCAGCCTTGTGCTGATGGGCGTATCGAACCTCAGCTTTGCCGGGCTGGCGGCGGCCGGGCATTCGGTGCCGGTGCTCGCCTTCGCCATCGGGTTCGAGAATTTCGCCAGCGGCATCGGCGGCGTCACCGTGGTCGCCTATCTTTCGGCGCTCTGCGACCTGCGCTTTACCGCCACCCAGTTCGCGTTGCTCTCGGCGGGCGCGGGCATTCTCGGCCGCTTCTTTACCGGCACGACTGCGGGGGCGTTGATCGAGGCCCTCGGCTATGTGAATTTCTACCTCTTGACGACGATCCTCGCCTTGCCCGGCATCCTGCTCTTCTGGTGGATGATGCGGACCGGGCTGGTCGACGCGAGCATCGGCAATGCCGGCCGGGAAGAGCCTGCCGCGAGCCGTTGACGCTCAGACCGGCGGCTGGCCGTTCTCGATGAGCACCTGCCCGGCAAGGTAGAGCGTGCCGGCGATCAGCACCGCGCGGTCGGCATGGCCGTTGGCGGTGGCGGCGATGTCGGCCAGCGCGTCCTGAAGGGTGGAAAAACCCGCATGGGGCAGATCCCAGCGCCGGGCGAGGGCGGCGAAGACCTCCGGCCCATGATGCTCATGCCCCGGCACCGGCAGCGAGCGGATCGAGCGGATCAGCGGGCGCAGCGGGGTGAGGAAGCCCTCAATATCCTTGTTGGCGAGCATGCCGGTGATCAGATCGAGCCCGCCCGGCGCCAGGCCGCTTTCGGTCAGCGCCTGCGCCAGCGCCTTGCCCGCGTCCGGATTATGGCCGCCATCGAGAATGACGGCGCGGCCCGGCACCAGATTGGTGAGCGGGCCGGCGTCGAGGCGCTGCATCCGCGCCGACCATTGTGTCCAGAGCGGCGCGGCGCGCAGGGCCGCCTCGCTCACCGGGAGCATGGTCTGGTGGCGCAGCATCGCGATGGCGAGGCCGAGATTGCTGACCTGATGCTGCCCGGCAAGGCGGGAGAGCGGCAGATTGAGCCGGCCGGCGCTGTCACGATAACGCAGCTCGCCCTGATAGTCCGCGATATCCCAGGCTTCCCCGCGCGGCAGATGCACGGCGCCGACGCGCTCGGCGACCTGCGCGATGGTGGCCATCATCGGTGCGCTGTAGCGCTGCGTCACCAGCGGCCGGCCCGATCTGGCGATGCCGGCTTTCTCGAAAGCGATGCGGCTCAGCGGATCGTCCGGCGTGCCCGGTTCCGGCGCGAGCAGAAAACCCTCATGATCGATGGCGAGGGACGCGATGCCGCAGGCGGCGGGGGCGGTGAAGACGTTGGTCGCATCCAGCCGTCCGCCAAGGCCGACCTCGATGACGCAGGCATCCGCCGGGGTCGCGGCGAAGAGCTTGAAGGCGGCCGCCGTGGTGATCTCGAAGAAACTGGCGCGCAGGTCGGCGCCGATATCCAGCACGTCGCTCAGCGCGCGGGCGAGCGTGGCATCGTCGATCAGCGTGCCGGCAAGGCGGATGCGCTCGTTGAACCGCGCCAGATGGGGCGAGGTGAAGACATGGACGACGCGGCCATCGGCTTCCAGCGCGGCGCGCAGATAGGCGCAGGTCGATCCCTTGCCGTTGGTGCCCGCGACATGGAAGACCGGCGGCATGGCGTGCTGCGGATTGCCGAGCCGGGTCAGCAGCTCCGTGATCCGCTCAAGTCCGAGCACATCGCGCCCCGGCGAGAGCGCCATCAGCCGATCGAGTTGCTCCTGAACGGCGGGATCCTGGGAAACGGCGTGGTCAGCCATGGGCGGTCTCTTGAAGGGAGGAAATGGTCTGGAGAATGTCGTGACGGCGCATCATCGGGCCGGCGCGGGCGGGCCATGGGCCGGAGCATGATAGCCGGCACCGGCGCCGCCCGCTCCCCGGCAGGCCTGGAACAGGCGGCAGGAAAGCGGGCGGGTGCGGCACGGCATATGTCCGGTTGTGAGGGGTCAGGCCGCGCGGTTGGCGGTCAGATAGCCGATCGTGCGGGCGAGCGTCTCGCGCATGTCCTTGCGGGCCACGACCATGTCCAGCATGCCGTGCTCCAGCAGATACTCGGCGCGCTGGAAACCCTCGGGCAGCTTCTCACGGATGGTGTTCTCGATCACCCGCGCGCCGGCAAAGGCGATGAGCGCATTGGGTTCGGCGATCTGGATGTCGCCCAGCATGGCGTAGCTGGCGGTCACGCCGCCCGTCGTCGGATCGGTCAGCACCACGATATAGGGCTGGCCGGCCGCGCGGAGCTGCTGGATGGCGACGGTCGCGCGGGGCATCTGCATGAGCGAGAGAATGCCCTCCTGCATGCGCGCGCCACCGGCCGCCGTGAAGATGATGTAAGGGCAGCGCCGCGTGATCGCTTCCTTGATGCCGGCGACGAATGCCGCACCGACGGCGGTGCCCATCGAGCCGCCCATGAAGGCGAAATTCTGCACGCCGACGACAGCGGGAAGCCCCTCGATCCGGCCGAAGCCGTTGATCAGCGCATCGGCATCACCGGTTGCGGTGCGGGCGCCCTTCAGCCGGTCGGTATAGCGCTTGGAATCGCGGAATTTGAGCGGGTCTTCCCTGACCGTGGGGGCGGGCAGCAGCGTGAGTGTTGCGTCATCGAAAATCTGGGCGAAGCGCTCCCGCGCGCCGATGCGGCCATGATGATTGCAGCGCGGGCAGACGCTGAGATTTTCTTCCCATTCCTTCTGGAAGATCATCTGCCCGCAGCCGGTGCATTTGTGCCAGAGATTATCGGGCGTCTCGCTCTTCTTCGCGATGAAGGGCAGGACGTTGCGGACGCGGTTGAGCCAGCTCATGCAACAGGTTCCTTGCTACCAAGTGCGGCGCGCAACGTGGCGATGAAATCGCGCACGGGGCCGGCGGAATTTGCGCCATGGGTGGCGATGAGGTCGACGATCGCCGAGCCGACGATCACGCCGTCCGCCACCGCCCCGATGGCGGCGGCCTGCGCCGGCGTGCGGACGCCGAAGCCGACGGCGACGGGCAGGTCGGTCGCGGCCTTGAGGCGCGCGACGGCCGCCTCGATATTGCCTTGCGCGGCCTGTTGCAGCCCGGTGATGCCGGCGACCGAAACATAATAAAGGAAGCCCGAGGCGCCATCGAGCACGGCGGGCAGCCGCGCGGCGTCCGTGGTCGGGGTGGCGAGGCGGATGAGCGAGACGCCGGCCGCGCGCAGGGCGGGGCCGAGTTCATCATCCTCCTCCGGCGGGATGTCGACGCAGATGACGCCATCGATGCCGGCGCTGGCGCATTGCGCGGCGAACCAGTCCGCGCCGCGAATGGTCATCGGATTGGCATAGCCCATCAGCACCAGCGGCGTTTCCGGATGGCGGGCGCGGAAGGCGGTGGCGATCTCGAAGATGCCCGCCGTGCTGATGCCCGCCGCCATGGCGCGCAGGTTCGCGGCCTGAATGGCTGGGCCGTCCGCCATCGGATCGGTGAAGGGCATGCCCAGCTCGATCACATCGGCGCCGCCCGCGACCAGCGCGTCAAGCACGGCGGCGGTGCCGGCCGGCGTCGGATCGCCCCCGGTGACGAAGGTGACGAGCGCGGCGCGGTTTTCGCTGCGCGCGCGGGCGAAGGCGGTGGCGAGGCGGTTCACAGCTGCGCTCCCAATGCTTCGGCAACGGTGTAGATGTCCTTGTCGCCGCGCCCGGAGACGTTCACGATGATGATCTGATCGTCCTGCATTTCCCGTGCCTTGTGCTCCAGTGCTGCGATCGCGTGGGAGCTTTCCAGCGCGGGGATGATGCCCTCGGTCCGGCAGGTGAGCTGGAAGGCGTCGAGCGCCTCCTGATCGGTGACGGGCACATAGCTGACCCGGCCGCTCTCGTGCAGCCAGCTATGCTCCGGGCCGATGCCGGGATAATCGAGGCCGGCGCTGATCGAATGCGCCTCGGTGATCTGGCCGTCTTCATCCTGGAGCAAATAGGTCTTGTTGCCGTGGAGGATGCCGGGCTTGCCGCCGGTGAGGCTGGCGGCATGCTCGCCGCTCTCGATCCCGCGCCCGGCCGCCTCGACGCCGACCATGGCGACATCGGCATCATCGAGGAAGGGGTGGAACAGGCCGATGGCGTTGGAACCACCGCCGACCGCCGCGATCAGCAGGTCGGGCAGGCGGCCCTCGGCGGCGAGGATCTGCGCGCGCGCTTCCTTGCCGATGACCGACTGGAAATCGCGCACCAGCTCGGGATAGGGATGCGGGCCGGCGGCGGTGCCGATGATGTAGAATGTGCTGTCCACCGTGGCGACCCAGTCGCGCAGGGCTTCGTTCATCGCATCCTTGAGCGTCTGCGCGCCGCTCGTCACCGGGCGGACCTCCGCCCCGAGCAGCTTCATCCGGAACACATTGGGCTGCTGGCGCTCAATGTCCCGCGCGCCCATGAAGATGGTGCAGGGCAGGCCGAAGCGCGCGCAGACGGTGGCGGTGGCGACGCCATGCTGGCCTGCGCCGGTCTCGGCGATGATCCGCGTCTTGCCCATGCGGATGGCGAGCAGGATCTGGCCGATGCAATTGTTGATCTTGTGCGCGCCGGTGTGGTTGAGTTCCTCACGCTTGAAATAGATTTTCGCGCCGTGGCCGGGCTTTGCGCCCTTGCGATAATGGTCGGTCATCCGCTCGGCATAATAGAGCGGCGAGGGGCGGCCGACATAATGGGTCATCAGGTCGTCAAATTGCGCCTTGAAGGCCGGGTCCGCCTTGGCCGCGCGATATTCGCGCTCCAGGTCGAGGATGATCGGCATCAGCGTCTCGGCGACATAGCGGCCGCCAAACTGGCCGAAATGGCCGCGCTCGTCGGGCAGCGATCGCAGGGAATTGGGCAGGGTGGGGGAAGTCGTCATGATCGTTTCTCGTCTGTGGATGCGTGGGGCCGTTCGCTTCGAAAGGGGGAAGCGATCAGCGCCATCGTCCAGCGAAGCGCGCACGGGGAAAGGCCGGCATCAGCATTGCGCAACCGCTTTGCAGAAGGCCGCGATCTTGTCCACATCCTTGATGCCCGGCGCGCTTTCCACGCCGGAGGACACATCGACGAGCGGCGCGCCGGTGATGCGGATCGCCTCGGCGACATTGGCGATGTCCAGTCCACCGGACAGTGCCCATGGCAGCGGCGCATGATGGCCGCGCAGCAATGTCCAGTCGAAGCGCAGGCCCATGCCGCCGGGGAGCGCCGCGCCATCAGGCGTCTTGGCGTCGTAGAGCAGGCGGTGGATCGCGCCGGCATAGGCGGCACCCGTGGCCAGATCGGCGGCGGTCTTGACGGCGATGGCCTTCCAGACTTCCAGCCCGGTGCGGGCGGCGATGGCGGCGGCGCGGGCGGGCGTTTCCTTGCCGTGGAGTTGGAGGATATGCGGTGCGCCGGCCGCGATCACGGCATCGAGTAGCGCATCGTCCGGATCGACCAGCACGGCGACGCGGCGGACGGCGCCGGGCACGCGCGGCGCGAGATCAGCCAGCTGCGCGGGCGTCAGGTGACGCGGGCTCTTCGGGAAATGGACGAAGCCGATATGGCTCGCGCCGCCGGCAAGGGCAGCGTCGATGGCGTCAACCGTGCTGACACCGCAAATCTTGATGGCGACTCGGCTCATGGCGGGCGGTGTAGCCGTTATCCGCCAGCGAGGGGAGGCTGTGTGCGGGATATTCAGTCCGCGATGAGCGCGGCGCCCAGCAGTGTGAGCAGCTTGACGTCGACGGCATAGCCCTCCGCCCGGCGTGCGGCGAGCCAGTCGGCAAGGCGATCGAGCGCGACGCGGTGGACGCGGATGTCCTCGCCCGCCACCCCGCCGCCAGCGCCGACTTGCTTGAGGTCATGGGCGCGGAACAGGGTGAAGCTCTCCGACACCATGCCCGGCGAGCTATGGAAGCGCCCGAGCGAGACGATGCGCCCGGCGCGAAAGCCGGTCTCCTCCTCCAGCTCCCGGGAGGCGGCCAGCGCCGGGTCTTCGCCGGCATCCTCATCGCCGACGAGCCCCGCCGGCAATTCGATGCAGCGGCACCCCAGCGGCACGCGATATTGATCGACGAGGATGACATGGCGCTGACCAGTCGCGTCATCCTCCTCGATCGCGAGGATGACCGCCGCGCCGATGCCGCGCGTGCGGCTGACATATTCCCAGCGGCCACGGCGCTTGGCGGCGATGAAGCGGCCTTCCCACATCAGCTCTTCGGGCAGGTGGGCGTCGTCTTGCGGGGAGGGCGGGGTCATAGTTCGATCAGCCGGTCCGGCAGTTCATTGGGATTGCCGGCGGTCTTGGGGCAATGTTCGGCGAGGATGATCCCGGCTTTCTCGATCGCCAGCGCCATGCCCTGCGCGACGCGCCCCTCGCGCACTTCGTCGATCATGGCGGCCATGGCCTCGCCCCATGCTTCGGGGGAGACTTTGGCGGCAATCGCTTCGTCCGCCACGATCTCGGCGCGATGTTCGTCGAGCGAGAGGTAGAGGAGCACGCCGGTGAGCCGGGCGGTGCGGGCCTCGGCCGCGGTGCGGAAGAGCAGCAGCGCCCGCCGCCGCACGCGCCGGCTCTTGGTGCTGCCCGGCGTGAAAATCATCCGCAGCGCCGGAATGGCGAGCAGGTAGCGCACCACCAGAAATTTGAGGATCATGTTGCCGAGCAGAAGCAGCATGACCATCCGCAACGGCAAGTCATGCGTCCATTCGCCCAGCAACCAGATCAGGGCCTGCTCATACCAGTGCGGGAAGATCGCCGCGAAAGCGGGCACGAGGAAGGCGGCCAGGATCGCCCAGTGCAGCCCGACATCGTGATAAGCATCCGAGCGGGACGCGACGATGGTGACGATCTCGGCGTCGGTTCTGGCTTCGGCCGCCGCGACCGCATCGGTGATGAGGCGATGGTCCGCCTCGCTCATGGCCTTGCGCTTGCCCATTACCACCCCCCGCTCGCGCCGCCGCCGCCAAAGCTGCCGCCGCCGCCGGAGAAGCCACCGCCGCCACCGCCGCCGCCCCAACCGCCGCCGCCACCCCAGCCGCCGCCACCGCCCCGATGATCATCATCGTCGCGGAAGGCGCCGCGCAGGGCCGCGTCGATCCCCCAGATGACGACCGGACTGATGCCGCCGCGATAGCGTTTGCCGCCCCGCGCCGCGCGTGAGAGCGGAAGCAGCACGAAGACGAGGATGAAGATCACGATGACGATCGCCGAGCCGATGTCGCTGCCGCTATGGCCCTGTTGCCGGCGCCCGGCATCCGCGGCGACCTTGCGCTGCTGGTCGGGCGGCAACTGGAGGATGCGGATGATCTCGTCCACGCCGGCATTGATGCCGCCGGCCATGTCGCCCGCCTTGAACCGCGGGGTGATGACATCGCGGATGATGCGGCCGGAGAGCGCGTCCGTGAAGATCGGCTCGAGCCCGTAGCCGACCTGGATGGTCAGCCGCCGCTCATTGGGCGCGACGAGCAGAAGAAGACCGTTATTCTGATCCTTCTCACCAAGGCCCCATGTGCGTCCGAGCCGATAGCCATAATCGCTGATCTCATAACCATCGAGGCTCGGCACGGTGGCGACGACCACCTGCCGGCCGGTCGTCTGCTCCAGCGCGGCGAGCTTCTGGGTGATCTGCTGCGCTGTGGCGGGGTCGAGGATCTGCGCGGCATCTACCACCTGACCCGTGAGCGGCGGGAAGCTCTGCGCCAGCGCTGCGTCCGGGCGCAGCGCCAGCATCAGCAGGGCAAGCAGCAGCAAGCTGCGGCGCAGCGGCATCATGGACGCCAGCGCCAGGGCCGGACCTTGCGGCCGCGAGGCCGTCGCGATCGTCAATTGCTGTTGAACATCGCGCCGACGTCGGGCGCGTTGTCAGCGCCCGCCTTGGCTTGGAACGGGGTCATCGGCTTGGCGCCATGGACAAGCTTCGCGCCGATCATCTCCGGGAAGGTGCGGATACGGGTGTTATAATCCTGCACCGCGCCATTATAATCGCGAATGGAGATGTTGATGCGGTTTTCCGTGCCCTCAAGCTGGGTCATCAGATCGGCAAACCGGGCCTGACTCTTGAGGTCGGGATATTGCTCGACCGTGACGAGCAGGCGACTCAGCGAGCTGGAGACATTGGCCTGAGCGGCCTGAAATGCCTCGACTTTCGCCGGATCGGTCAGGTCATCGGCATTGAGCTTGACCTGGGTGGCGGAGGCGCGGGCGTTGATCACGCCTTCCAGCGTGCTGCGCTCGATGGTCGAGGCGCTGCGCGCGGTGGCGACGAGATTGGGGATGAGGTCCGCGCGGCGCTGATAGGCAGCCTGCACGTCGGCCCATTTGGCCTTGGCATTCTCCTCGGCGGTCGGCACCGAGTTGATCCCGCAGGCGGCAAGGGACAGGGTCGCCATCATCAGCAGCAGCGTGCGCAGCAGCGGAAGGCGCGGGGAGGGGGTAACCATGGATCGTCATCCTCTCATCTGGGCGGAAGGTCCGCCGGCAATAAGGCTAAATAGGAAGTTGCCAGCCGCCCCGCAACATCATTACCCATGGGCGGGCATCATGAGCGTGAGAGACATGATGCCGTCGCCCGTTCATCCGATTGCGGCATGTTTGGCCAAGGGGAAAGATAATGCTGTCTGAATTCAAGACCTTCATCGCACGTGGCAATGTGCTGGATCTCGCCGTCGGTGTGATTATCGGCGCGGCCTTTGGGACCATCGTGAGTTCGCTGACCGACGATATCCTCATGCCGATCGTCGGTGCGGTCTCCGGCGGCCTGGATTTTTCCAACCATTTCATCGCGCTGGGCACGGTGCCTGAAGGAACCGCGCCGACGCTGGCGGCCATGAAGGCGGCCAATGTGGCGGTGATCGCCTATGGCAGCTTCATCACGGCGGTTTTCAACTTCCTGATCCTCGCATTCGTCATCTTCCTGATCGTCAAGCAGGCCAACAAGGTGCTGGGCCGCAAGGAAGATGCGCCGGCGGGTCCGACCGAGGTCGATCTGCTCACGGAAATTCGCGACGCACTCAGAAAATAAGGCCGGTCTGGCGCCGTTTCGGCGGCGCCATTCGCCTCCGCCGGGAACCATCCGGGCCTGAAAACGCTTTTGTTCCCAGTCCTACGGCTCAAGCCGGGACGAAACAGGAGATTGAAGCGTGAAAAAATCGGTGATCATTGTCGCCATGGCCTGTTCCATGACACTTGCCGCATGTGGTTCCAAGGAAGCGCAGAATGTCGAGAACGCCTATGACAATCGGGCGGACGTCATCGACAATGAGGCCAGCAATCTCGAAGATGCCGCCGCCAATACGGCCGCTGCGCTCAGGGACCGTGCCGACAATGCGGCTGATGCCGTCAGGGCCCGCGCCGACAACGCGGCTGATGCCTTGAAGGACCATGCCAGCAACGCGGCGGACCGGCTGAAGGAAAAAGCCGACGCCGTGCGCGACGAAGGCAAGGCGAAGGCCGACAATATCGATGCTGCCAAATAGCTGACCGCGCCCTGCGCGTCACTGCGAACAGCTGAAAAAGACCATCCGGCTCCCGGCCGATGGGGCAAGGGCATTCCGCCGTGGAATGCCCTTGTTCGCATATCGGCCCGGCTTCGTCGCATTGGCATGCCATCGGGGCTTTTCTTTGCCGGAATAGCCCCTATATCCGTCGTGCCGGTTTAACCGGATATGGCGATAAATTGCAGCGTGCAATAAGCGCAGCGGACCCGGGGGCGGTACCCGGCGGCTCCACCAGCATCGGCGCTCACCCATAGCGGGCGGCGCTGCTGACGGGGCCGAACTAGGATCGACGTGTGCTGAAAAGCGTTGTTTTTGCCCGGGCTGAGTAACCCGTTCAAGGCTCAAAACCTATAAGTGCCAACGATAACGACGCACTTGCTCTCGCAGCGTAATTGAGGGCCT
>DATMGL010000009.1:0-17239 GCA_035555575.1 Sphingobium sp. | reverse complement strand
GATGATATCCTCGATCTTGCGGCCGAACATGCGCTCGCGCGATTCGGTCACATAGGCGTGGTCCTGCGGCAGCGAGCGATCGCGATATTGCTTGATGAAGCAGGTCATCCACGGGCTGATCGCGGTCTGCCACAGCCAGCCTTCCATCGCCTGGGTAAGCGCCTTGACGCTGGGATGGCCGATCAGCGTCGGGCGATCGGGATAGGTCTCGTCGAGATATTCGGCGATCAGCCAGCTATCGAGCACCCATTTGCCGTCATCCACGATGGCGGGCAGTCGCTCGGTCTTGCCGCCGGTGCGCTCCGGAATGCCGGTGAAGCCGCCGGGCACGATATCCAGCTCGAACCCCTTGTGGGCGATTGCATATTTGGTGGCCCAGACGAATGGGCTGATCGTGGCTCCGCTGGCCAGGGCCAGATCGTAAAAGATGATCTTGTTGTCTTTCGCCATCGCATCCTCTTTGCGGATCAGTGTCAAACGGCGTCCGGCATAAGCGCAAGGCCGAGGCAGCGCCAGCGGGATGATCGCTTGGGGCGTGGAGCGGGCAGTCGCTACCCGGGTGCGTATCATTGATAAAGTCCGGCATGGCGGGATGGTGACGGCGGGCCGAGCGCGGAGTCAGTCTGGCCTCGACGCACAGGGGCAGGCGCCGGGTCGGGGCGGAAAGCTCTGGCCTGACCCGGGAAATGGATATAGACAACCAGCGAGAAAACATCGGGGAAAAGGAGCCCACCCAATGCGGCATCACGGTTTTGCAGCACGTATCGCCACCACCGCTTCCGCCATGGCCGCCGTCGCGGCCCTTCTAGTCGGCGCCACCAGCGCCATGGCGCAGCCCCGGCCGGCCGATCTGACGGTGTTGCCACCGGTGCCGACCGACTACACGCCGAACAAGACGCCATGGGGCGACTATGATTTTCGCGGGACCTTCCCGATCGAGAATATCAACGCCATCAAGATCCTGTTCCAGCGGCCGGCCGTCTATGGCAACCGCTTCTATGTGACGGATGCGGAGTTCGCCAAGCGGCTGGAGGCGGCGAAAAGGTCCGATGGCAATTTCAGCAATGACAAGGGCGTGAATGCCGCCGGCACGCAGGGGCTGAGCGACTGGGTGCAGAAATCCACCTTCGGTCATCGCACCTCGATGCTGGTGAGCCCGGTCGACGGCCAGTTGCCGCCGCTGACGCCGCAGGGCGAGGCGCTCTACAAGGCCGGGCGCTCCGGCTGGGTGCCGGGTCAGGAATATGACAGCCCGGCCGATTTCGACAGCTGGGATCGCTGCGTCTCGCGCGGTTTCCCGGCCTCGATGTTCCCGTTCCGCTACAATAATGGCATCCGGATTTTCCAGTCGCCGGGCTATGTGGTGATCCATCTTGAAATGCTGGGCGAGCGGGTGATCCCGATCGGCAACGTGCCGCCGCCGCCCGCGGTCGACGAGGCCTGGATGGGCTTCAGCCGCGGCCATTGGGAGGGCAAGACGCTGGTCATCGAGACGACCAACATTAAGTCCGGCGACAGCGTGACGCATGATCTGAACAAGCGCGCGGCCTCGCCTGTCAACATGGCGACGCAGGCCGTGCCGCCGTTCAACACCATCCCGACCAGCGCGAAGGCGAAGACCACCGAGCGGCTGACGATGACCGACGCGAACACGATCACCTATGAGATCACTTATGATGATCCCGAGGTGTTCACCAAGCCGTGGACGGCCCGCTTCAACTGGGATCGGGACGATAGCTACGAATTTTACGAATATGCCTGCCATGAGGGCAATGTGCAGTTGCGCAACTATGTCACCGCCTCGCGCGCGCACCGCGCCGATCGGGCGGCGGGCCGGGTGCCTGCGGATGAAGTCGATTCGCGCGAGCGCTTCGCCATGCCTTTCGACCGCGATCCGGCAGCGCAATAATGACAGGGCATGATCCGATCGGTCGGATCGGATCATGCCTTGATACCCGATTGTCCGGGTGCAGCGGATCGCCGGCCTAAGGCTGGCGATCCGTTCTGTCTTGAGCGTCCGGAGCAACGCCGCTCTGGCTCTGGCCGGGGCCGTGTGGCGCATCGGGCATTGGCGTTGACCGGGCGCCCGTGACGGACGAACAACGCCGCGCTGGAGGGGCAGAGCCTCGCCGCAGCGGCCTGGCCCCCGAGCCGACCGCCAGGATGGTCCGGTCGAGTTGGAGGGCAGGCGGCCCGCTGGCGGTCTTGGTGATCAGGCCGGCGCATAGCAGCCGAAGCGCAACAGGCCGTCCCTGGACGGGCATATGGGCGGACGACCGCCCCTCCTCGGCGCCGAACAGCGCTCTGCGGATCAGCAGGTGGCGATCATCGCCCGGCTGGCCGCCGTGACGGCGAGCGCGGCGGTGTCGTCGATCAGCCAGCATTGCCCGGCCGCCCATGGCTGGCCATCGAGCGTGCCTGCGCCGTCCAGCGGGATGAACCAGCTCTGCCCCCCCGCATCGCCGAGCCCGCGCGTGCCGGGGGCAAAGCTCTCCAGCTTCAGGGCGAAGGGCGCCTCATCCCGGTCCAGCAGGGTTGCCGCTTCACGCCCCGCGACATGTATCGGGGGGCGGCGGTATGGCTCCGGCCGGCTCACCGCGACGCCGTCATCGAGATGCAGTTCGCGCGGCCGGCCATAGTCATAGAGCCGGTAGGTCACGTCGATATTCTGCTGGACCTCGATCAGCGCCACGCCCGCGCCGATGGCATGGACGGTGCCGGCGGGGACATAATAGAAATCGCCCGGCTTCACGGGTTTCCAGTCCATCAGCTGTTCGATCCGGCCATCCATGGCGGCCGCGCGCAGCGTCGCGGCATCGAGCGGTTCGGTGGTGCCGAGGCCGAGTGTCGCGCCGGGCTGCGTATCGAGGATCAGCCAGCATTCGCTCTTGCCGCCGGGCAGGCCGCGCGCGCGGCCCTGGGCATCATTAGGGTGGACCTGAATCGAGAGCCGCTCGTTGGTGAAGATATATTTGACCAGCAGCGGCGGGTGGCGATCACCCGGCCCCTCAAACCATATTTCGCCGATCTGCCGGCCGCCGCCATCCGGGAAAAAGCCGGGAAGATCGGTCCGGCCCCATGGTTTCTCGACATATTTTGTGGCGAGTCTGGTCGCGGTCATCCGTCCATCTTCCTTCCACCTATCGGCAAGCTGGCCGGTGTCACCCGATGAGTCGGGCGTGCCGGGCCGCATGATCCTATAAGCCTGCGCCGCGCATTTTGTTCCCTTAAAGCCGGGCTTGCCGTCAATTTCGCGGGCCGATGGCATCGGGCTCGCCCGCGCGGCCGGATGGCTCCGCCACGACATTGGCCAGCACGCGCTGGCCGCCGATCCACAGCTCGACGATCCGGGTGGCCGGCAGGTCGGCCGGGCGGGCCAGTTCGATATCGCGGTCCACGATCAGGAAATCGGCGCGCTGGCCCGGTGCCAGGTTGCCGAAGCGTTGCTCGGCGAAACCGGCATGGGCCGCGCCCCAGCCATAGGCCCGCAAACCGTCGCTCAGCTTGACGCGCTGCGCCGGTTCGTCCGGTCTGGTGATCGCGGCGGCGATGCCCGCGAAGGGCGCCGCCGGGGCCAGCGGGCCCGACGAGCCGAAGGCCAGCAAGGCCTTCTCATCCAGCATGGCGCGCCAGGCATCGGCGCTGTCCAGCCGATCCGGCCCGAGGCGCGCGGTGACCATGGCCCGATCGGCCGCGCCCTGCTGCGGCGCCATGACCGCGCGGATGCCATGATGGCCGAACCGGGGCCGGTCGGCGGGGTTCACGATCCGGGCATGATCGATCCGCCAGCGCCGGTCGCCCTTGTAGGTTTCGGCCAGTTCGTCGATGGCGTCGAGGACTTCGGCATTGGCCCGGTCGCCCGTCGCATTCACGGCGAGCTGGAACCCGTCCATGGCCGCGCGGCTCATCTGGTTGCGCAATTGCGCGGCCGTGAGGCGCGGCAGGCCGGTGTCGCCCGGCGCATCGGCATAGGCCGCCTTGAGCCACGCCGCGCGCGCGCGCAGCCCGCCATCGAGGGTGAGGGCGACGCCGCCAAGGCGCAACCGGTCATCATAAAGCCATGGTGTCGGGCCGGGGCCGGCGATCAGCGTGGCCTGCTCCATGCCGGCGGCATACCCCATGATGCGGACACGTAGCGCGCCGCGGTCACCGGCGCGGCGATAGGCCTGCCATGCCTCGATCGATGTGCCGATGTCGGCAATGGCGGTCACGCCGCGTGCCAGCAGCATATCCTGCGCCTTCAGCAGCGCGGCGTCATAATCCTTGGGCTGCGGCCTGGGCAAAGCCGCGTCCATGAGCGCCATGGCGGTGCCGACAAGCACCCCGCCGGGCTTGCCGCCAGCCATGAGGATGCGCCCGCCCGCCGGCGCCTTGCTGGCGGGGGTGATCTTGCCGGCGATCAGCGCGGCGTCATTCGCCCAGCCGGCATCGCCATTCGCGGCGACCAGCCAGATCGGGCGTCCGCCGGCGAGCCCGGCCAGATCGGCGGCGGTGGGGAAGCGGCCAAGGCCCCATGCCTCCTGATCCCAGCCCCGGCCGATGATCCATGGCCGCCCGGCATTGGCGGCGGCATAGGCGGCGATCTTCGCCTTCGCCTCATCGAGCGAACCCGTGTCGGCAAGGTCGAGGTTGAGCGTGGCGAAGCCCAGCGCCATCACATCGCCATGCGCGTCGATCAGGCCGGGGATGAGCGTGCGGCCCTTGCCGTCATAGCGGAAATCGGGCCGGTCGGGGCGCTTGTCACCGCGCTTGAGACGCTTCTCGACGCGGCCATCGCTGTCGATCAGCAGGCCGGTGAAATGGACGAGGTCGCCGCTTTCATCGACGGTGAGGCCATTCACATTGTCGATGAGGCCGCTCGCTCCGGCCGGCGCGGCGCTGGCCAGCAGGGCGAGGAGCAGCGCGCGCAATGAGTGGGGCACCTTGCGAGGAACGATCATGCTTTGGGCAAACGCCTGACCAGCGCGCTGGTGTCCTGCCGCCCGCCTCCCATGGCTGTGACCTCGGCATAAAATTGATCGACCAGCGCGGTGACCGGCAACGCCGCGCCGATTGTGCGCGCCTCATCGAGCGCCAGGCCCAGATCCTTACGCATCCACTCGATGGCAAAGCCGAAATCAAACCGGTCCTGCGCCATGGTGGCCCAGCGATTGTCCAGCTGCCAGCTTTGCGCCGCGCCGCCGGAAATCGCCTCATGCACGGTGTCGAGGTCCAGTCCCGCGCTCTGGGCGAAGCGCAGTCCTTCGGAGAGGCCCTGCAGCAGCCCGGCGATGCAGATCTGGTTGACCATCTTGGTGGTCTGGCCCGTGCCCGCCTCGCCGCAATGGACGATGCGCGCGGCATAGGCCTGCATCACCAGCCGCGCGGCGTCCATCGCCGCTGCGCTGCCGCCGCACATGATGGAGAGCGTGCCCGCTTCCGCGCCGGATTGCCCGCCCGAGACCGGCGCATCGACGAAATGCAGGCCGCGGCTCTCCGCCTCCAGCGCCAGTTGCCGCGCGATCTGCGCCGAGACCGTGGTGTGGTCGATGAACAGGCTGCCCGCGCGCATGGTGCGGAAGGCACCATCGCGGCCGATGGTGATCGCTTCGAGGTCCGCATCATTGCCCACGCAGCTGAGCACGATGTCGGCTTCCTGCGCGGCCTGCGCCGGGCTGACCGCCGCCTCGCCGCCATAGCGCTCCACCCAGGCCTGGGTCTTGCCCATCGACCGGTTGAACACTGCCAGCTCATGACCGGCTGCGATGAGGTGCCCCGCCATTGGCGCGCCCATCACGCCCAGTCCGATAAACGCAATTTTTGCCATGGATGCGGCATAGAGTGTGTTTTCTCGCAGCGCCAGATGGGATAGGGGGCCCCATGAACAAGATCGACGAGCTTTCGCCCCCGGCGGTGCAGAATGAGACACTGCCCGTCACCATCGCCGATATCCGGGCGGCGCGGGCGCGAATTAACGGGTCGATCCAGCGCACGCCGACCATGATCAGCCAGACGCTGTCGCAGCTGACCGGCGCGACCGTTTATCTCAAGTTCGAGAACCACCAGTTTACTGCGGCCTATAAGGAGCGCGGCGCGCTCAACCGCCTGTTGTTGCTGGACGACGCGGCGCGGGCCAGGGGCGTCATCGCCGCCTCCGCCGGCAATCATGCGCAGGGGCTGGCCTATCATGGCGCGCGGCTCGGCCTGCCGGTCACCATCGTCATGCCTACCACCACCCCCACGGTGAAGGTGATGCAGACCGAGGGCCACGGCGCGACCGTCGTGCTGTTCGGCGAGACGTTTGACGAGGCCTTTGCCCATGCCCGCCAACTGGAAGCCGAGCGCGGCATGACCTTCGTCCATCCCTTCGACCAGCCGGACATCATCGCCGGGCAAGGCACCGTTGCGCTGGAAATGCTGGAAGATGCGCCGGATATCGACACGCTGGTCATCCCGATCGGCGGCGGCGGCCTGTTCTCCGGCATGGGCACGGCCGCGCGCGCGATCAAGCCGGACATCGCGCTGATCGGCGTGCAGGCGGAGTTGTATCCGTCGATGTATGACGTCATCAAGGGCGCGAACCTGCCGTGCGATGGCGATACGCTGGCGGAAGGCATCGCGGTCAAGGAGCCGGGGCGGATCACCCGCAGCATCGTCAAGGCATTGGTCAATGATGTGGTGCTGGTGACCGAGCGGGCGCTGGAGCAGGCGGTGAGCCTGCTGCTCCAGATCGAGAAGACCGTCGTGGAAGGCGCCGGCGCGGCTGGCCTTGCCGCGCTGATGGAGCATAAGGCGATGTTCGCCGGGCGGACGGTCGGCCTTGTCCTGACCGGGGGCAATATCGACACGCGGCTGCTCGCCAATGTGCTGCTGCGCGATCTTGCCCGTTCCGGCCGCCTTGCCCGCCTGCGCATCCGCCTGCAGGACCGGCCGGGCGCGCTCTATCAGGTCTCGCGCATCTTTCACGAGCAGCAGGTCAACATCATCGAGGTTTATCACCAGCGCGTGTTCACCTCGCTGCCGGCCAAGGGCCTCATCACCGATATCGAGTGCGAGACGCGCGACGAGGCGCATCTCCAGCGGCTGATGGTGGCGCTCGCGCAGGGCGGGTTCGATGCGCAGCCGGTCGAACTGGCCTGATCCGGCCGATTGCGCCCCATTGCGTGAAGGGGGCGGGGCGGCATAAGATCGCGCCATGACCGGCACGACGAAAATCAGGCTCAAGATCCAGCTCATGTGCGGCGATGAGATCGCCATGGGGCCGGGCAAGGCGGACCTGCTCGATGCGATCCGGGTGCATGGCTCCATTTCCGCCGCCGGCCGCGCCATGACCATGAGCTATCGCCGCGCCTGGATGCTGGTCGATGTGATGAACCGCTGCTGGCATGAGCCGCTGGTGGCGACCTCGCCGGGCAGCTCGCATGGCGGCGGCGCGCGCGTCACCGCGCTGGGCGAGACGGTGCTGGCGGATTATCGCGCGTTGCAGGCGCGGCTGAATCTGGCGTCCGATTGCCCCGCCCATGCGGCGCTGGCAGCCGCGATGCGCCCGGAGCCGCGCGCCAGTCAGAAGGCCTGAGCGGGAGGATTTGCCGACGCAGGCGATTGCTGTATATCGCGCGCTACAGCCATGTCCGGATCCACCATGCGCCTTGCCCTTCGCTTCCTGCTTCTCGCTCTGTCCGCCTGTCTGCTCATGCTGGCGCCCGCGCGAGCCATCGCGAAGGGGCCGCTCGTCCTCGCTGCGGCCAGCTTGCAGGAGGCGATGACCGACGCGGCCAACGCCTGGACGGCGCGCCGTCACGATCGGCCCGTGCTCTCCTTCGCGGCCTCCTCGGCGCTCGCCCGGCAAATCGAGGCGGGCGCCCCGGCCGATCTCTTCGTCTCTGCCGATGAGGAATGGATGGACCATGTCGCGCACAAGGGGCTGATCCGGCCCGGCACGCGCGCGGATTTCCTCGCCAACCGGCTGGTGCTCATCGCCCCGGCCGGCAGCCGCGTGGCGCTTTCAATAGGCCGGAACTTTCCGCTCGCGCGCGCGCTCGGCAACGGCCGGCTGGCGATGGCTGATCCCGATGCGGTGCCCGCCGGCAAATATGGCGCCGCGGCGCTCACCAGTCTTGGCGTCTGGGACGGCGTGAAGAGTCGGGTTGCCCGCGCGGAAAATGTCCGTGCGGCGCTGGTGCTGGTCGAGCGCGGCGAGGCGCCACTGGGCATCGTCTATGCGACGGATGCGGCGGCATCGGCCAAGGTCCGCGTGGTGGGCACCTTCCCGGCCAGCAGCCACCCGCCGATCACTTACCCGATCGCCACGCTCAAGACCGCGACCAACCCGGACACCGAGGCCTTTCGCCGTTTCCTGCTCTCCCGCGAGGGCAAGGCGATCTTCGCCCGGCGCGGTTTTTCGGTGCGGTGAGGGTGACGGGGCCGACAGGGCAGCGGCTGGGCCGGTCAGGCGCCGGGCCGGAGCGCCATGCTGGCCGGGCGCGTGCCGCTGCAACATGGGCGCCCCTCCTTGACCCTGGTCAGCAGGGGCGAGGATCAATCGCCCGCGACAGCCGGATATCGGCGAGGCACGGCGATCCATGACATGCGCCGGCTCCATGGCGGACCCCGCCCATGACCGCTGAGGAATGGGGCATCATCCTGCTCTCGCTCAAGGTCAGCGGCGTCGCCGTGCTGGCGACGATGCCGCTCGCCTTCGGCCTGGCCTGGCTGCTGGCGCGCGGGCGTTTCCCCGGCAAGCTGCTGCTCGATGCGCTGGTCCATCTGCCGCTGGTGTTGCCTCCGGTCGTCACCGGCTGGCTGCTGCTCATCGCCTTCGGCAATAACGGTCCGATGGGGCGCTGGCTGACCGACTGGTTCGGGGTCAGCCTGATGTTCCGCTGGACCGGCGCCGCGCTCGCCGCCGCCGTGATGGCGCTGCCGCTGATGGTGCGCGCGATGCGCCTCTCCATCGAGGCGGTCGACCGGCGGCTGGAAGGGGCGGCGCGCACGCTCGGCGCCTCGCCGGCGCGGGTGTTCCTCTCGATCACCCTGCCGCTCGCCACGCCGGGGCTGCTCGCCGGCGCGGTGTTGGGGTTCGCCCGCTCGATCGGCGAATTCGGCGCGACGATCACCTTCGTCTCCAATATTCCCGGCGAGACGCGCACCATCCCGCTGGCGATCTACGGCGCATTGCAGATACCGGGCAATGAGACGGTGGTGACGCGTCTTGCCATCATCGCCGTGCTGCTCTCGCTCGGTGCACTGCTTGCCTCCGAACTGCTGGCGCGCCGCGCGGGCTATGGAAAGGGCGGCCATGTCCTTTGAGATCGCCGTCGAGCGGCAGTTGGGCGATGCGCATGTCGCCCTCACCCTGTCGAGCGCGGCGGGTCTCACGGCCTTGTTCGGCCCCTCCGGCGCCGGCAAGAGCTCGGTGCTGAACATGGTCGCCGGCCTGCTGCGCCCGGACCGCGGGCGGATCATCGTCGCCGGCGAGACGCTGTTCGACAGCGCGGCGCGGATCGACCTGCTGCCCGATCGCCGCCGCGCGGGCTATGTCTTTCAGGATGGCCGGCTGTTTCCGCACCGCCGGGTGCGCGACAACCTTCTTTATGGCTGGCGACTCGCCGCGCCAGACCATCGCTGGATGACGCTGGACGAGGCGGTGGATTTCCTTGGCATTGCGCATTTGCTGGCGCGCTGGCCGCGCACGCTCTCGGGCGGGGAGGCGCAGCGCGTCGCCATCGGCCGGGCGCTGCTCAGCGGCCCGCGCTTTCTGCTGATGGACGAGCCGCTGGCCTCGCTCGACATGGCCCGGCGCGACGACATCATGCAGGTGATCGAGCGCGTGCGCGACGAACTGGCGCTGCCCATCCTCTATGTGAGCCATGATCGGGCGGAAGTGGACCGGCTCGCCTCGACGATTGTCACACTGGCGCCTGATTCGATCGGCTGAAGGGCTGTTCCGCTTTGTGTTTGGCTGCGATTATGGCAGGAACACAGGCACGACGGACCATGGAGGGCCGCTTGACGTGGCCCGTTTCGGCAATGCCGGAGGGAGGCGCCTATGTCGGCCTGGGATCAGGATATCGCCCTGCTGCTTGCGCGGCTTCAGTTCGCGTTCACGGTCAGTTTCCATTTCCTGTTTCCCGCTTTCTCGATCGGCCTGGCGAGTTTCCTCGCGGTGCTGGAAGGGCTGTGGCTGGCGACGGGCAAAGCGGTCTATGCCAATCTCTTCCGCTACTGGGTGAAGATCTTCGCGATCGTCTTCGCCATGGGCGTCGTCTCCGGCGTGGTGATGTCCTACCAGTTCGGCACCAACTGGTCGGTCTTCTCGGACAGGGCGGGTTCGGTCATCGGGCCGCTCATGGCCTATGAAGTGCTTACCGCTTTCTTCCTGGAGGCGGGCTTTCTCGGCGTCATGCTGTTCGGGCTGAACAAGGTGGGCCACAAGCTGCATTTCATGGCCACCTGCGCGGTGGCGCTGGGCACGCTCATTTCCGCCTTCTGGATCCTCTCGGCCAATAGCTGGATGCAGACGCCGACCGGCTATGAGATTGCGGCCAACGGCCAGTTCGTGCCCGGCCCGAGCTGGTGGGCGATCATCTTCAACCCCAGTTTCCCCTACCGTCTCGTCCACACCACCATCGCCGCGTTTCTCACCACCGCCTTCGCGGTCGGCGGGGTCGGGGCCTGGCATCTGCTGCGCGACAAGGATAATCCCGGCGCGCGCACCATGTTCTCCATGGCGATGTGGATGGCGGCGCTCGTCACGCCGATTCAGATTTTCGTCGGCGATCTGCACGGGCTCAACACGCTGGACCATCAGCCGGTCAAGGTGATGGCGATGGAAGGCCATTATCAGAGCCATCCGCACGGCGCGCCGCTGATCCTGTTCGGCCTCCCCAACAGCGCGGAGCAGCGGGTCGATTATGCGCTGTCGATCCCCAAGGCCTCCTCGCTCATCCTCAAGCATGATCTCAATGCCCCGCTCGCCGGCCTCGATACGGTGCCGAAGGCGGATCAGCCGCCGGTCGGCATCGTCTTCTGGGCCTTCCGCATCATGGTCGGGCTTGGCGTGGCGATGCTGATTCTCGGGCTCTGGAGCCTCATCGCGCGTTGGCGGCGGCGGCTGTATGACTGGCCGATGCTGCACCGCGCGGCCGTGGTCCTTGGCCCCTCCGGCTTCGTCGCGGTCATCGCCGGCTGGGTCGTGACCGAGGTGGGGCGCCAGCCCTTCACCGTCTATGGCCTGCTGCGCACCGCAGACAGCGCCTCGCCGCTTGCCGCGCCGGCCGTCGCGGCCTCGCTCACCGCGTTCGTCGTCACCTATTTCGCGGTGTTCGGCGTCGGCATCTGGTATCTGCTGCGGCTGATGCACCGCGCGCCCGATGTGCATGAAGCCGGGCTGGACGGCCTGCCGATCCGCTCGGCCGGCATCACGCCCGCGCAAGCGATGGGCATAGGAGACGCGCGATGATCGACCTTACCGTCATCTGGGCCGGGATCATCGGCTTCGCCATCGTCGCCTATGTCGTCATGGACGGCTTCGATCTCGGGATCGGCATTCTCTTCCCGCGCTTCGCCGTGGGCGAGGAGCGGGACACCGCGATGAACAGCGTCGCACCCGTGTGGGACGGCAACGAGACCTGGCTGGTGCTGGGCGGCGGCGGGCTGATGGCGGCGTTCCCGCTGGCCTATGCGATCATCCTGCCGGCCCTCTACGCGCCGCTCATCGCGATGCTGCTCGCGCTCATCCTGCGCGGCGTGGCCTTCGAGTTCCGCTGGCGCGACCCCGGCCACCGCGCGCTGTGGGACTTTTCCTTCACGCTCGGCTCCACCGTCGCCACCTTCGCGCAGGGCGTGACGCTGGGTGCGCTGCTGCAAGGCATCACGGTGGAAGGCCGCGTCTATGCCGGCGGCTGGTGGGAGTGGCTCTCGCCATTCAGCCTCCTCACCGGGCTGGGCCTTGTGGTGGGTTATAGCCTGCTCGGCGCCTGCTGGCTGATCTGGAAGACGGAAGGGGCGCTTCAGGACAAGGCCTATCACCATGCCAGACGGCTGGGCATCGCCCTGCTCGTCGTCATCGCGCTGGTCAGCCTCGCGACGCTGCGGCTGGAGGCGCAATATCACCAGCGCTGGCTCGCCTGGCCGGGCGTGCTGGCCACAGCGCAGGTGCCGCTGGCGACGCTGATCGTGAGCGCGCTGTTCTTCCGCAGCCTCGCGCGGCGCCAGCATGCCGGGCCGTTCTTCTGGGTGCTCGGCCTGTTCGCGCTGTGCATCGTCGGGCTCGGCGTCTCCATCTGGCCGGACGTGATCCCCGCGCGCGTGACGATCTGGGAGGCCGCCGCACCGCATAGTAGCCAGCTCTTCATGCTGGTCGGCGCGGTTATCATGGTGCCGATTATCCTGACCTATACCGGCTGGGCCTATTGGGTGTTTCGCGGCAAGGTCGGCGCCGGCGGCTATCATTCATGAGCCCGCGCGCGGGGCCGCTGCGCCGCTTCGGCTGGTTCACGCTCATCTATGCCGGCGGTGTGCTGGCGCTGGGCGGGGTCTCGTTGCTCCTGCGCTGGTGGATCGGCTGAGGCCCGGTAAAAGCGGGGGCGCGAGCCGTCTCATTCAGAGTAAATCATCTTTTCACACTGGCTGGTTATGGGCATAGTCCATGTCCTGCGAGTCTTGGGCCGCGCGCACGGCCACTTGGAGACGATGTGAGCGTAGCATTCCGTTTTCCGCGGTTTTTCATGACAAATGCTGGTCCCTGCCCCTATCTGCCGGGGCGCACGGAGCGCAAAGTGTTCACTGAACTGGCCGGCGAGCATGCTTCCGAGCTGAACGATGCGCTTGGCCGGATCGGCTTTCGGCGCAGCCAGAATGTCGCTTATCGGCCGAGCTGCGTCGATTGCACGGCATGCGTCTCGGTGCGGATCGTCGCCAGCGAGTTCAAGCCCAACGCCACCCAGCGCCGGCTGATGCGCCGCAACGATGATCTGGTCGTAAGGGCTTGCAAGCCATGGTCGACGGATGATCAGTTTGTGCTGCTCCAGCGTTATCTCGGCGCGCGCCATCCAAGCGGCGGCATGGCCGAGATGGACGAGATGGATTTCGCCGACATGGTCGAGCAGACACCGGTCGAGACCTATGTCATCGAATATCGCGAGCCGGATGAGGATGGCCGTCCGGGGCGGCTGGTCGGCGCCTGCCTGACCGACAAGCAGTGCGACGGGCTCTCGATGATCTACAGCTTCTTCGAGCCGGATTGTCCGGAGCGACTGGGGCTCGGCAGTTTCATCATCGTCGATCATGTGATGCGCGCCCAGCGCGCGGGCCTGCCCTATGTCTATCTGGGCTATTGGGTCGCGGGGTCCGATCGGATGAATTACAAGGTCCGCTACCACCCGATCGAGAAGCTCGGCCGTGCCGGCTGGGAGCGGTTCGATCCGGCGGCGGTGCCGGTGGATGCGGCCATAGGGGACAAGCCGGGGCTGGTCCGCGATCCGGCCGGGCGGCTGTTCAAATAGCGCAGGACAAGGCGCGGTTTTGAGGGGGGGCGCGCATGGCTACCCCGCCAGAGCCGGCGCGATGGCGGCGACCAGAGCCTCCAGACCCGCGGCATCGCCCTCGTCGAAGCGGCCGATAGCGGGACTATCGAGATCCAGCACGCCGATGAGCCGCCCGCCATGGACGATGGGCACGACGAGTTCTGACGCGGATGCCGCATCGCAGGCGATATGGCCGGGGAAAGCGGTGACGTCATGGACGCGCCGGGTCTCGCGCGCGGCGGCGGCGGTTCCGCAGACGCCGGCACCGAGCGGGATGCGGATGCAGGCGGGCTTGCCCTGAAAGGGGCCGAGCACCAGTTCATCATCGACCAGCCGATAAAAGCCCGCCCAGTTGAGACCGGGCAGATATTGCCAGATGAGCGCGGCGACATTGGCCATGTTGGCGATCGGGTCCGGTTCCCCCGCGACGAGCGCGCCGGCGGCGGCACGAAGATCGGCATAGAGCTGGGATTGATCGTCCGTGGCGATGGGGGTGAAGCTGTGCATGGCGCTGATGTAGGGCGTGCGGCGGCCTCGCGCCAGCGTCCATCCCGGCGGGCTCGGGACTGGCCGGGCGGCTGCCCCCGGCCATATCATGGTGGTTGCGTTGAGGCTGGCCCTTCGCGTAGGGCCGGGCCATTCCCTCCCCCAAAATCAGGAAAGATCATGTCAGGCGCGATCAAGCTCACGCTCACCGAAGATGAAATCGAAATCCTGATCGACGCTCTCGAAGTCGATCTGGAAGGCTATGTCGAGGCGGCCAAGGAAGCGCGCGGCAACAATAATCGCGCCGATGTGGCGACGTTCACCGAAGCGGCCGAGCGCATCCAGAAGATGATGGCGAAGCTGCGGGACCTTGTCGGCGAATGACACGGGCCGCTCGCCGGACCGGTGTTGGTCGGGCGGGCGGACGTCGGCAGGGTGGGCCGCGCAGGTCATCCGCCATGCTGCCCGCAGGCGCACGATCAGCGTTTGACAGGCATCGGCACCCGGCTGGCGGCGCTGTTACTGGATAACTTCCTGCTTTTCGAGCTCGGCCGGCGCGGCCTGCTCCCCTTCAGTGGTGGCCGCCCTGCCTGTGGACGTCATCCAGATAAAGCATCCCGAATCGTGATCGATTGAGCAGCCTGCGCCGCGCTGCGCCGGATGGTTTATTCCTGCCATTTCCCCCGCCCCGCTTTCACAGTGGCGCGGCGGGTCTTGGCATCGACCCGGCGGGTGTTCGACGCCTTGGTCGGCTTGGTCGGCTTGCGCTTTTTGGGAATGAACGTCGCCTCGCGGATGAGAGCAGTCAGCCGTTCCCTGACCTCGCGCTTATTCTCGAACTGTGAGCGCGACCCCTCGCTTCTCAGGATCAGGACACCATCATTGGTGATGCGCGAGCCGGCCAGTTCGACAAGGCGCTTTTTCACCGCCTCCGGCAGTGAGGGGGACGCGGCGACATCGAAGCGCAGGATAACGGCGCTATCCGTGGTGTTCACATGCTGTCCGCCCGCGCCGGAAGCACGCGTCGCGCTTTCGGCTAGCTCGCTTTCGTCGATGCTGATCGCGCGGGTGATCTGAATCCGGGGCACGGCCTTGCTATAATCAAACTGTAGCGCGTGTGGGAAGCCCGGTGGGCGAAGGGCCCCCGGAACGGATCGGGGCAGCGGCGGCTTTTGCAGGAAGGTGCGGTCGCTGGCCCGGGACAGGCCGCTTCAATACGCGATGCTCGTCAGCTTGCGTCGCGATTTGAGTGCTCGCCGCTTTTGACTTATGGCCACGGTTCCATCGCGCAGGCGGTCTGGGCGGGGCGGCGTGCCGCTTTCCATCCTGCCTGCCGAATGTCCATCGAGGTGCAGGTTCGCCTCCCAAGAAGGAATGCGCCGTGCGCCTCAGTCGTTTTAGCATGTTTGCCCTGTCTGTCGTAGCCGCCATCGGGCTGCTGGCCGCGCTGGCCTGGCGACCGGGCCTGTGGCCCCTGGCGCTGCTGGCGATCGCGCTGGTGGCGCTGGGGCTGTTCGACCTGCTGCAGACGCGGCATTCGGTGCGCCGCAACTATCCGGTGATCGGCAATGTCCGCTGGCTGATCGAGTGGATCAGGCCGGAAATCCGCCAATATCTGATCGAGGGCGATGAGGACCAGACGCCGTTTTCGCGCAGCCAGCGCTCATTGGTCTATGCCCGCGCGAAGGGAGAAAGCAGCGAGCGGGCCTTCGGGACGCTGCTCGACGTTTATCGCGATGGCTATGAATTTATCAGCCCCTCGATCCGGCCGGTGCCGGTGGCGGACCCTGCGACCTTCCGGGTGCGGATCGGGAATGATCAATGTGCACAGCCCTATTCGGCATCGCGCTTCAATATCTCGGCGATGAGTTTCGGGTCGCTCAGTGCCAATGCGATCCGGGCGCTCAATCGGGGCGCGCGGCTGGGCGGTTTCTATCAGGATAGCGGCGAGGGCGGGATCAGCGCCTATCATCGCGAACATGGCGGTGATCTCGTCTGGGAGATTGGCAGCGGCTATTTCGGCTGCCGCACCGCCGAGGGGGCGTTTGACCCCGAGCGGTTTGCAGCGCAGGCCGCCGAGCCGCAGGTGCGGATGATCGAGATCAAGCTCAGCCAGGGTGCCAAGCCGGGGCATGGCGGCATCCTGCCCGGCGCCAAGGTGACCCCCGAGATCGCCGCCGTGCGCGGTGTTCCCGTCGGGCAGGATTGCGTCTCGCCCTCCGGCCATACGGCCTTCACCACGCCCATCGAGATGATGCGTTTCATCGCGCGGCTCCGGGATCTGTCGGGCGGCAAGCCGGTCGGGTTCAAGCTGTGCGTCGGCCACCCCTGGGAGTTCATGGCGATCGTCAAGGCGATGATCGAGACAGGAATCCGGCCCGATTTCATCGTCGTCGACGGCGCGGAAGGCGGCACGGGCGCGGCACCGGTGGAGTTTGCCAATCATCTTGGCCTGCCGCTGCGCGAGGGCCTGCTGTTCGTGCATAATGTGCTGGTCGGCGCGGGGTTGCGGGAGCATATCCGCATCGGCGCGGCGGGGAAGGTGGTCAGCGCATTCGATATTGCCAGCCTGATCGCCATTGGCGCGGACTGGACCAACGCCGCGCGCGGCTTCATGTTCGCGATCGGCTGCATCCAGTCGCTCAGTTGCAACAGCAATCGCTGCCCGGCCGGCGTGGCGACGCAGGACCCGCTGCGGCAGCGGGCGCTGGTGGTGCCGGACAAGGCAGAGCGGGTGCATCGCTTCCACCACAATACCATGCATGCGCTGGCGGAAATGCTCGCGGCTGCCGGGATCGAATGTCCCGGCGACCTGGCGCCGCATCATCTTGCGCGTCGGGTGAGTGAGACGGAAATTCGGCTCTTTTCACAAATGCATGTGTTCCTCGAACCCGGCGAGCTTCTGTCCGGCGCCTGCGACCGGGCGTTCTATAGTTTTGCGTGGGACATGGCCGATGCCAGCAGCTTTCAGCCCATGGCGAAGGCCACAACGCGGCGCAGCGCAGAGCCCGCCCTGGCGCGCTGAGCGCGTGGCGACCCTGTCGGCTGGCCGGATGCGCTGACCGGGGCGGTGGCCCCGATCAGTCATCGTTTCTCCCGGCGCGCGCTTACAGCTTCTGCGTCAGCTCCGGCACGGCGGTGAACAGATCCGCGACGAGGCCGATATCGGCGATCTGGAAGATCGGCGCATCCTCGTCCTTGTTGATGGCGACGATGGTCTTTGAGTCCTTCATGCCGGCGAGATGCTG
>DATMGL010000008.1:0-167863 GCA_035555575.1 Sphingobium sp. | reverse complement strand
TCCAGGTCGGCGACGGCCTGACGGTCGGTCGCGGCATCGGTGGCGAGCACGCGGCCGGCCAGGGACACAGGCGTGGCGGGATCAGGGCTGCGAGCCGCTCTTCCGCCATCGCCAGCGCCGTCAGGCAACGCACCAGCGCCTTGGGCCTCCGCCTCCTCGATTCGGTGGACGACCGCGTTCCTCGTCGGCCAGGTCGATCTCCTTTGAAGGCGGTGAGCGCAGCATGGGATCAGCGCCTCTTGTGGTCCTCGGCCAGCCCCCGTTCCTCAAACTCGTCGTCTTGATCGCGCGTCTGTTCCAGGCAGGGGCCCCGTGCGGGCGTTGATGCGGCATGGTTATCGCTACACTCGCCTTCGGCATGGCGAAGACCGTCCAGAGACGGACATCATTGTCGTCGGAAACCGCCCTTGCTATTGCTGCTCTCGACGTGCGGACGCTCCCAGCCAATGCTGGTTCTGCGCCAGCTCATTGGTCCGGCCGCGGCGAAGGTGCCTCTGTTCGAGCGACAGGCCGCCGGCCTATATCCTGAAAATATGGCAAATGAGGTCGGCCCGCCGGGGGCATTCGCCATCCGCACAGGCGCCAACCTTCATGGCCAATGCTAGTAATTTTCGGAGTATCCCGGCGTTCCGTCGCCCCGTGCTGCTTTGCCAACGAGGCGACAAGTGCCCTGACGAGAGGCGATCACGCGCTGCTATCCCGCTTCACTCGCTTGAACTGAATGAGCCCGAGCTACGGTCAACGCAAGGACATGCGACAGTGGGATCTATGTAAAGAATTCTAAGGTGCTGCATGCGAGATCGCCTGAATCATATATGATTTATGAGGGTGGCGAGTTTCCGGGAGCTCGCTGTGAGAGGGTGAAAGGGACGGCGCCGTTCTATTGTCGTGCTGTCGCTGCACTCATTGCGCACGTTCGCTCCTGGATAATCGCGCTCGTCCCCACGGTCGAGCGTGCGCGAGGGTGGGAGACAGCTCGCCTGCTCGGATTGCTCTCATAAGACACATATGCGCGTCGGTTCCGACGGTCTGGGCGGGGGCACGCTGACGCGCAGCCTTCCGCCTTGAGGTTTCCGTTTGACAATGGCTTTGGGAATATAATATTATATATGAAATATGAAAATGCAGCATAATAGCTGACACAGGAGGGGCCAGATGAAGCGTTATCGGCAGTCATTTGCAGTATCATCCGCGGGCGGAGGTCATTTCCAGGGACCGGTTGCCATCGGCCTGGGGCGGGTCAGCTGGTCCTCGCAGCGCGCGCGTGGCTCTTCGTCAATGGACGCTCCATCTTGGCCGGATGCCGCAGACTTGCAGATAGGTCTCCGTACCCGAATTTTTCGGTCAACCGCCCTGATTGCATTGTCGGCTGCGGGGTTGCTCGGTCCTTCCGTCGCCTTTGGCCAAGAGTCAGTGGATGAGGGGAGCGCGCCTCAGGAAATCGTCATCACCGGCACCAGCATCGTTAGAGATGGGTTCTCCGCTCCAACGCCGGTGACTGTTGTCGGTATGGAGCGGCTCGAATCTTCTGCGACAAGCAATATTGCCGATTATGTGAATACAATTCCGGTATTTTCGGGTAGCCAGACCCCGATATCCGGTTATCATAACAGCAGTAATGCCGCTGCGGGCGTGAATACGCTCAACCTGCGTAACATCGGTTCGTCGAGGACGCTGGTTTTGATTGATGGCCAACGGTCCGTCGGGTCTGGTGTTGCCGGACTTGTAGACGTGAATAACATACCGCAAGATCTGGTGACTCGGGTCGACATTGTGACAGGTGGCGCTTCCGCAGTTTACGGTTCGGATGCTTTGTCTGGTGTCGTAAACTTCGTGCTGAACAAAAGCTTCACGGGCACGAAGGCGGAGCTGTCAGGCGGCGGGACGACACATGGCGATGGTTATAACTGGAAGGCAAGCCTCACTCATGGCTTTTCTTTTTTGGGTGGTCGCGGCCACTTCATTGCAAGCGGTGAACTGACCAAGGATTACGGTATTCATGGCGTTCCGCGCGACTGGAACGATGCCGGCCAGGCGATCATCAACAATCCAGCCTACACGCCGACAAATGGCGCGCCCCAATTGATCCGGGTCAGCCAGGCATCGCTTTATACCGCGACCTGGGGCGGGATCATCACGAATACGGCTCTGGCCAATACGACCTTCGGGCCGGGCGGGATTCCCAGTCAGTTTCATCTGGGGTCGATTGTGTCCAACCCTTATACTGTGGGCGGAGACTGGGCTTCAAATCAGTCGAATACACTCCAATCATTGACGCCTGAAGAGCGTAGCGCGCGGATATTCGTGCGAGCTAGTTATGATATTACGGACAATATCAACATCTTCGGCCAGTTCAGTTGGGCGCAATCGAAATCACTGGGATATAACGAACCGAATTTTTATCTGGGCAATCTGGTCGTCCAATCCGACAATGCCTTCATTCCGGATGCGATTGCTGAAAAGCTGAAATCCCTCGATATCAAGCAGTTCAACATGGGAACATTGAACGGAGATCTTCCGGACTGGGGAAATGATGCGTCTCGTATTACCCGGCGTTATGTCGTCGGTGCATCGGGGGACTTTGACGTCCTGAAGTCCAACTGGACGTGGAACGTCTACTTCCAGAGAGGGGAGATGGATTCGAAGTTCCAGGCCGTCGGTGTCAGTAACCGACAGAGATACATGCTGGCCATTGATGCCGTGCGTGATCCGGTGACGAATGCGATTATATGCCGATCCAGCCTTGCAGATCCAACCAACGGCTGCGTGCCCTATAACCTATTCGGCACCGGCGTGAATAGCCAGGCGGCGATCAATTACATTGAGCCATCGTCACCGACGCAGGATATGGCGTTGCGGCAGGATGTGTGGGCAGGCTCATTATCCGGCGAGCCGCTGTCGAACTGGGCCGGGCCGATCTCGCTTGCCGCAAGCGTCGTACACCGGCGCGAATCTGTGACGGCCACCGCAGATGCGATGTCTGGCAGTTGGTTCGCAGCGAATTATTCGCCCATCAACGGCAGCTATTCCGTGACGGAAGGGGCGCTTGAGACCGTCGTGCCGCTTGCGAAGGACGCGGCCTGGGCAAAGGCGCTCGATTTGAATGCGGCTGTGCGGCTCACGGATTATTCGACGTCCGGCGCGGTGGTGACGTGGAAGATTGGCGCAACCTGGGATGTCACGCCCGATATTCGCCTCCGCGCAACGCGGTCCCGGGATATTCGCGCGCCGAATCTGGGGGAGTTGTTTCAGGCTGGCGCGGGCGGAACCGGGCAGATTCAGGATCATTTCCGCGACGGCGATCCGGTTCTCTATCGGATCGTGCAGTCTGGAGGCATTGGCCTGAAGCCGGAGAAGGCCGATGCCATTGGCCTTGGGGTGGTGTTGCAGCCGTCGTTCATGCGCGGGTTTAGCGCTTCTGCCGATTATTGGCGGATCAATATCAGTGGAGCGATCGGAACAATTGGATCACAGCAGAGATTTGACTTCTGTTTTCAGGGGTTGAAGGATTACTGCAAGTTCATCCTTCCTGATCCTTCCGCGATTACAGTGGCTCCCGCCTCTTATGACATCATAAATTCTCCCGTTAATCTTGCTTCGCAAAAGGTCAGTGGGATCGATTTTGAAGCTGGCTACAAGCTGAACTTGGCCGATGTTGTCCAAGGCTGGGCAGGGGCGATCGACCTGCGCTATCTCGGGACTTACAATATAACGAATATTACCGACAATCGGGTATCGCCCCCCAATGAGACGGCGGGACGGACGTTGCCGGCATGGCGCCACAATATCACTGCGGCATATTCTGCGGATAAGTTCAGGCTATCATTGACTGCGCGTGGACTTAGCGGCGGAACAATGGATTCGAGCTATGTCGAATGCGCGAGTGGGTGCCCGGTGTCGACCCTGTCAAATCCGACGATTGACAATGCGCATCGACCAGGGGCCTTCTTCTTTGATGCCTCGACAAGTTATAATTTCACAGTCGGAGATCGCGGTGGTTTCCAGGTTTATCTGAACGTCAGAAATCTGTTTGATAAGGATCCGCCGATCGTCCCGTTGCCGCCGACTGGCGTTCCGCCATATTTTTCTCTCCAGACGTTCCCCGAACTCTATGATGTGTTGGGTCGGACCGTCAGGTTGGGAATTCGTTTAAACATGTAATGCAGATGGCGCCACGAGACTTGTTCGTGGCGCCAGATTAATGCTTTGGGCTAATGGCGCCTGACCTGTGGTGTCGCCAACTGGGGAGAGTGATGAGATGTTGAGGAAGCTTTTATTCGCCCCGATCCTGTCACTGGGATTGATGGTGCCCACGGGGGCTGATGCGGGTGAGGCGACCGTTGCCGGTGCATTTACGGTGGAGCGCCCGACCCTCTTGTCGCTGGGGTTCGAATGGCGCATTGGCGATGATGAAAATCGGAATGCTTCTGTTGCCGTATCTTATCGCAAGAAAGGCGAAAACGAATGGCGGCAGGGCCTGCCGATGCTTCGCCTAGGCGGTGAGCGCGTGACGGGTTATGATGCCGGCCCCAGCCGCTACGGCGTGCGGGCGGCGACGATTTACGACTATACGGCGCCGAACATGTTCTCGGGCAGCATTCTGAACCTCGAGCCGGACACGGAATATGAGTGCCGGTTCGTGCTGAGTGACGCGGACGGCGTTACGGGTCCGAGCGAGCAGAATGTGACAGTGCGCACGCGCAAGGAGCCGGCGCCGGCCGCTGGCGGCAATGTCTACCATGTGTATCCGTTCGATTATAAGGGGCCGGTGCAGGAGCCGGCTTTTTATAGTTTGATGGCCGCCTATTATCTGGGTGCCGACCAATCTGATCATTCGATCGCCTATGCGCCGCGGGTTCAGCCGGGCGATACGATTTTGGTGCATGCGGGCGTCTACAAGGATGCGCGGCACAATTATTCCGGTTTCGATATGACGGCTGCTGCCTACGGCACCCCGTTCGACGGCACTTATTATCTGACGGCCAGCGGGACGCCCGAGAAACCCATCGTGATCAAATCTGCTGGTGACGGGGAAGTGGTTTTCGATGGTGGCGGCAACTTCAATCTCTTCAATTTGATGGCGGCAAACTATAATTATTTTGACGGCATTACGGTAAGGAATACGCAAATCGGGTTTCTGCTGGGCTGGAAGAATATCGCTGGGTCCAGTGGATTTACACTGGTCAACTCTTATGCCGAACATTTGGGCAGGGTCGTTCAGGCCGAGTGGGCGGGGGCCAAGGACTTCTACATCGCAAATAACGTATTCATCGGTGGGCATGATCCTGAGAAGTTGCAGACCTGGTATCGGGGCGATGTGTGGTCGAAATTTCCCGGGTTTCCGGCGCCGGTCACGTCGGAATATGCGGTGAAAGTTTATGGGCAGGGCCATGTGGTCGCGCATAATTACGTTGCCAATTGGCACGACGGCATAGATTTCTCGACCTATGGAACGCCGAGCAGCGACCCGTCGAAGAATCCGACTTCCAATGATTTTTACAATAATGATCTATATAATATGTCAGATAACTGCATCGAGGCGGATGGAGCATCGCATAATATCCGGATATTCAATAATAGATGTGTGAATTCAGCGGTTGGAGCGCTGAGCGCGCAGCCAATTTTTGGCGGGCCGGTTTATTTTTACAGAAACCTGACCTTCGGAGGAACCACGGGCGGTCCCTTGAAGCTGATTGATACGCCGAGCGGTGTTATCATTTATCAGAATACATTTATCGGGCAGGGGGCGATGATGAGGCCATCGAGCAATGTCCATTTTCGTAATAATCTGTTCATTGGGGATGATTGGAAAGAGCCCGTTTTTGATTTTGCTACTTTCACGAATTATTCCAGTTCAGATTATAATGGTTTTCGCATCAATTCTGGTGTGAAGGATAATTTTGTATGGACCTCTCCAAAGGCAGGAATTGCCGTAAATTATGACGTGAAGTCGCTGGTCAAAAGATCCTTCAACAGCCTGTCTGCTTACAGCAAGGCGACAGGACAGGACGCACACAGCGTGCTGGTCGACTATGACGTGTTCCAGAAAGTTAGTGCGCCTGATCCGAACGATCCCCAGCGCCTGCTGAATCCGGAGGATTATGATTTCACCCTCGCGCGTGGCTCGGTCGCGATCGACAAGGGGGTGGTGCTGCCCAATATCACCGATGGTTTCACCGGCCGTGCCCCCGATCTTGGTGCTTTCGAATATGGCCAGCCACTGCCGCATTATGGCCCGATCAACTGGCCAACAGGCAGCATGAAAGCCGGTGCGCCACGATCCATTGCGGGCCCGCCGCACGGGGCTGTCGCACCCTGATCGGGCGTGCCGTTCTGGGCGAAAGAAGCGACAAAATAGTTGAGGGCAGGGGCTGGCTTGACCGGCTCCTGCGTCATTTGGGCCATGCGTGATAACGGCACCAGGCGTCGAGGTGGCACTTGGCGACTTGCGCCTTTCGGCATCCGATGAGCAGATATTTGTGTGAGTCAGCCGAGCCCGACGTGGCGGGCGTGGAGGATTGGCGTGTTCGCTTCAACGCGGCGGATCGTTCGCTGCCGATTCATCGGCATTTCGGCGTTCCGGAAAATCACGGCTTAAAGCTTGCCTCTATATCGGATGTCTGGTCGCCCAATGAATAACGCACGGACATGGTTTCTCCCGCGACGGGCTGATGGGGCGGCGTCAGCGTCCCCAGACTGATCACATCGCCCCGTTTGAGGGTGATCCCTTCGTCGCGGAGAAGGTCGCGCGTTGTTAAAACGATATCGAGCGGATCGCCGAGCGTTTCGGCTGATTTGCCGCTGGATAGCTGGACGCCGGCCGGCGTGCGAAGCGTGACGGACACACTGAGACCGGCCAGCCCGGCGAATCCTTCCGGTGTCTGCCGAAGCGGTATCTCTTTGCCCATGATACCGGCGCGGGCATTGACGTTGAGGGCGACCAGACGTGCAATGTCGGCCTTGGTCTCGGGGGGATAATGATTGTCTGGAAGCTCGATGAACGGGCGATAGCCGCGCAGGTGGCGATAGGCCTCTTCGCGGGTGCTTGCCATATTGATGCCCTCGTCACCGACGATAACGAGGAAATCGGCTTCAGCCATTGGCGAGAAGGCGAAGCTGACCGGCACGGGCTTGTCCTCCGGCAACATCATGCCCTTATGAAGCACGCCGACTACGGGGCCACTGGCACCATTGGTGACCTGGGCGGCCTTGGTCCACACCCCGACCTTATAGCCGACGATCGGGCCAAGGGTGGGCGTGAGGCGAGCGAGCAGGGCATTCCGAAAGCACGGCGCATCTGCCCAGGCGACAGTGAGAGGGGGCTGCTGGATGCGTGCCGCCCACGCCCTGGCGGCAGAGGCGATCTGCGGATCGGTGGCGCATTGCTGCTTCGGGGACGTGCCTCCACTGGCAAGCACCAGTGCGATGACCCCCAGTGCCGTTTTCCCAATCCTGACCATGGCCACCCTCCTTCAACTGTGCCGTCACGTGCCTTTCTCGCCTTTTGGCGAGTCAGCTCTTGAGGATAAGATCCGGTTTGATGGTGACACCGAGCCCCGGACCATCGGGCACGGTGATGAAGCCGTTCTTCATCAAGGGTGGATCTTCGAATATGTCCATGAAGGCGCTGTAGGGAGCGTTTGGCGGCTCGTGGATCAGCTCCATCATCGGTGCGTTGGGGATCGACGCGATGAGATGCATGATGCCGACCCAGCATACGCCGCCCGAGCCGCCATGCGGGACCACCTGCACATCATAGGCGGCTGCGAGCGCGGCGACGGTGCGCAGCATCGTCGGGCCGATCGCCAGAACTTCCGGATTGAGATAGCTGAAGCTGCCCTTTTGCAGCATCGTCAGGAAGGCGTTGACGCCCACGTCATTTTCACCGCCGGCAAGCGGCACCAGGCCCATTTTGTTCAGCGCCGCGAACTGATCATAATTGAAACGCGGCAGCGGCTCTTCCAGCCAGACAAGGTCGAGCGGCGCCAATCCGCGTGCCGTCTCGACTGCGCGCGGGAAGCTCCATGGATATTTGGGCCAGCCGACCGGGCCATAGGGGCCGGCCTTGTTGCCGTCGCACATCAGCATGAAATCATCGCCCACGGCCTTGCGCGCGGCCTCGATGAGGGCGACATCCTGCTTGACCGTTTCGAGCCCGAGCTTGAGCTTCATCGCCTTCCAGCCCTCGGCCTTGATGAGCAGTGCCTCGCGGGCGCGATCCTCCGGCGTGCCAACCGTCCACTGGCTGGCATAGGGCATGACGCGTTGCAGGCCCGGCGTCGTCTGGATGCCGGCGATCGCGCCACCCCAGAGTTTGTAGAGCGGCTGGTTGAGGGCCTTGCCGATCAGATCCCATAAGGCCAGCTCGATGCTGCCCCCGCCGCGCTTGCCGGGATTGTAGAGGCGGAAGGCGTGATCGTTCATGTCGAACGGATCCTTGCCGATCAACAATTCCTTTGCCGTGACAATGGTCGCATCGTCGACACCTGGCCCGATCCCGACGACGCCCTGGTCGGTATGGATTTCCGTGACGCTGCCGCCACCCGTCGCCGAGCGATAACGCAGCGGCGGATAGGATGAAATCTGCTCCAGCGTCGGAAACTCCTTCACGAGGCGGAGTTTGATCGAGCGGATGTCCGTGATCTTGAACTTGGTGGGGGCGGGGCCGGTCGCTGCCATGGCTCTGAATGCGGTCGAGAACAGCGTCATCATGGCGCCCATCGAGGCCGTCTTGAGGAACTCCCGTCTATGCATGCTTTTCTCTCCCCTTATGGTTTATATTTGAACTGTCGGCACACTGATGTCACCGCGCGCGACGCTCACCAGCTTGTCGCGACATATTTGGCCTCGCAGAATTCAATCAGGCCATGATGGGATCCCTCGCGACCAAGCCCGCTCTGCTTGACGCCGCCGAATGGCGCTGCCGGATCCGATACCAGCCCGCGATTGAGTGCGATCATCCCACTCTCGATCTGATCGCAAACTTGGAGGCCGCGCTTCAAGTCGGAGGTGTAGACATAGGCCGCCAGGCCCAGTTCGGTGGCATTGGCACGACGGATCGCCTCGTCCTGATCGTCGAATGGCTGGAGCGCGACGACCGGCCCGAACACCTCTTCGCGCAAGATCTGTGCGTCGGATGGCACGTCGCCCAGCACGGTGGGCGGGAAATAAAAGCCCGGCCGATTGAGCTGCTGGCCGCCAAGCAGGACATTGGCGCCCTTCGCGACCGCGTCGTCGACGAGCGATCTAATCTTGTCCACGGCCTTGGCATTGATCATCGGGCCAAGATCAGTGCTCGCATCATAGCCGACGCCCAGCTTGATCCGTGACATGCGCTCGACAATGCCCTGAGTAAAGGCCGGGTAAATCCCGCGCTGGACGAGGAAGCGATTGGCGGCGGTGCAGGCTTCGCCGCCGTTGCGCATCTTGGCGATCATCGCACCGTCCAGCGCGTCGGGCAGCGCCGCGTCGTCGAAGACGAGGAAGGGCGCATTGCCGCCCAGTTCCATCGAGCTGGAAATCACCTGATCGGCGGCTTCGTGCAGCAGGTGCCGGCCGACCGCTGTCGAGCCGGTGAAGGAGAGTTTGCGGACGCGTGCGTCATGCAGGATCGCGCTGCAGACCGGACCGGCCGTAGAGGTGGTCACGATATTGACGACGCCGGGAGGCGTGCCCGCCTGACGCATGATCTCTCCGACAGCAAGCGCCGTCAGCGGTGTTTCCGCAGCCGGCTTCAGGATCAGGGTGCAGCCCGCGGCAAGGGCCGGGGCGATCTTGCGGGTCGCCATCGCTGCCGGAAAGTTCCAGGGGGTGACCAGCAGAGAGATGCCGATCGGCTGGTAGCGAACCAGAATATGATTGGCGCCATTGGGCGAGGCGGTAAATTCGCCTAACACGCGCACGGCTTCCTCAGAATACCAGCGGAAGAATTCCGCTGCATAGAGCACCTCGCCGCGCGCATCGGTCAGTGATTTGCCGTTTTCGAGTGAAATGAGATGAGTCAGCCAGTCGATATTGGTAATCATCCCCTCATAGCATTTGCGTAAGATCTCGGCGCGGCTGCGTGGCGGCGTGGCCGCCCATCCAGGGGCGGCCCGCTCCGCCGCGTCGACAGCGGAAATGCCGTCCTCGATGCTGCCGTCTGCAACGCTGGTCAGCATGTCACCGGTTGAGGGATCATCGACCTGCAGGCGCTTTGCACCGATCGCTTCACGCCAGGCATCGCCAATGAGGAGGTTCGTCGGCACCGTAGAAGAGGAGCCGGCCGGCGCATGGGGAATAAGGAAGCTGTTCGACATGATGATAGCTCCTGGTTCAGAGGCGCAATGAGGCCCGATCGCCCGAAAATGCGGCGCGGGTGATGCGCTGCATGGCATCGAGGTCAATCTTGCGAGGGTTGTTGTTGACGAGGCGGGCCACCGCGATCGCCCGCTCGGCGGTCGTGGTCTGCTGATGCTCGGCGACGCCCAGTTCCGCCAGCGTGCGCGGTATGCCAATCCGGGCGAGTAAACCGGCTATGGCATCGATCACGTCATGGGAGAGTTGCTCGTCCGTCTTGTCCGGATTGGACAGGCCGATAGCGCGGGCGATGTCAGCAAAAGGGCCGATGCAGTCGGGCCGGTTATATTCCATCACATAGGGCAGCAGCACCGCGACGCCGACGCCATGCGCGGTGTGGGTATCGTTGCCCACCGGATATTGGATTGCGTGAGCCGCAGCCGTACCCGCGGTCCCGAAAGCGCATCCGGCGGCGAGCGCTGCCAGCATCATCCGTTCGCGTGCCTCGATATCGTCGCCGTGCGTGCAGGCGCGTTCCAAGGCGATCCAGACATTCGAGATTGCAAGGGTCGCGAAACTGTCGGACAGGATATTCTTTCCGACAAACACATTCTTGACGGTCAGGTCGTTGGTCAGCGGGCGCGGCGCGGCGGTGAACGCCTCCACGGCATGCGTCAATGCGTCCGCGCCAGAGGCGGCGGTGAGGCCGGGTGGACAGGTGATCGTCAACTCCGGATCGCACACGGCACTGGACGGGATGAGATAAGGGCTGGAAATGCCAATCTTGGTATTGCGCGCGGTGTCAGCCACCACGGCCACAGGCGTGACCTCCGACCCTGTGCCGGCCGTCGTCGGCACGGCGATGACGGGGATGAGCGGGCCGGGGACAAGATTCTCGCCATAATAGACGTCAAGCGTGCCGCCATGGGTGAGCAGCAGTGCCGTCACTTTCGCGAGATCCATGCAACTGCCGCCGCCAATGCCGATCACCATCTGTGGCCCGAAGTCTGACGCCTCTTTCACGCATTCCTCAATACTCGTGATAGGCAGATCCGGTTGCGTGCGATCATAAACATGGGTCGTCACGCCCGATCGTTCCAGATCGGCCATGATCTCCGCAAAAATGGCCAGGCCCGACAGGCGGCCATCGGTGCAGATCAGGGCGCGCTTGCCATATTGGAGGGCTGTCGCGCCAAGGATGGCGCGTTGTCCGAGGCCGAAGACGACGGAGGAGGGGAGGCGCATGACGCCGAAGAGGCTCATAAGAGATTAACCTTGCCAATGGAGATCTGGTCGAGGGATTGCAGGTCGCGCCACAGGCCGGCGTCAATCTCGACGCCATCGGCCAGGCTTTTCGCGCAGGCGCGCCGCGCCCGATCGCCCGGAACGCTGACCGGTTCTCCCGGGCTGGCCGGTGCGCACTGCCGGATGTCATCGAGATAGGCGCTGACCAGGGCCTCGATCGCCGCGCCTTGCTGCGGTGAAATGAGGATGAAGACGTCGCCCTTGTTGCAGACCTTGTCCGAATCGAGGGTGCCGACGATATCGGTGCCGATCGCCGCGCCGGAAAGGGCGGTCACGAGCACCTCGATCGCAAGGCCGAGTGCATAGCCCTTGGCCCCGCCGAAAGGAGCGATCGCGCCAGCTTTGGCCGCGGCCGCATCGGTGGTGGGATCGCCCTGGCGATCAAGCGCCCAGCCAGCCGGAATAGGGACGCCGCGATTGGCATAATCGTGAATCTTGCCCATCGCGACCAGACTTGTCGCCATGTCGAGCACAAGTGGCTCGGGATTGGCCGGAACAGCGATGCACAGGGGGTTTGTGCCGAGCATGGCGCTGCGCCCGCCCCAGGGGTGGACGAGCGCTTCGCTGGTGGTCATGGCGATCAGGATGAGGCCCTTGGCGGCCATCTGCTCGCCATACCAGGCCAGCATGCCGATATGATTGCTGTTGCGGATGGCGGTGAGTGCAATGCCGCTCTCGCGGGCGCGTTGCTCAATGGTGTCCAGTGCGGCGAGAGCCACGATGGGGCCCAGTCCACCCTGGCCGTCAACGGCCAGGAAGTTCTGGCCCAGCCATTCATGCGTGCCGGTGGCGTTGGGTGCGCTCACGCCCGACGCGATCCGTTCGACGATCCGGCGAAGCCTCAGCAGGCCGTGCGAGGCAAAGCCGCGCATTTCCGCTTGAAGCAATAAATTGACCTGTGTCTCGGCATAGGCCGGTGCGACGCCGTGCCTGATCAACACGGTTTCCGCCAGGGATGCAATTTCGCTAGCTCTGATTTTCATCATTTTCACATATCATATATTATCTTCCCGGATGGTGCACGGCCTCTCACCGACCGTCAAGCCAAAAACAAAGCGGGCAGGCCGGGATAGTTGAGCTGCGCGCGAAGATGGGCTATTTCATATACCAAAGTGGAGCGCATGATGGGGATGTTTGAGCGTTAATGGCTGTGACTGACGAAAAAAACAGTGAAGAGGGGCGCGTCCGGCGGTCCAATGGTTTCGTGGATGAGGTTTTCGACCTCATCCGCGCCGACATCATGTCGCTCAAAATTCCGCCCGATACCCGCATTCCAATTGGCAGCCTCGTGCGCGAATTGGGTGTATCCCAGACCCCCATTCGTGAAGCGTTGAGTATGCTTGAAGTGACTGGTTTAGTTACGAAAAAGCAGTTCGTTGGATATTGTACCGCTCCCAAGCTCAACCGCAGGCAGTTTGATGAACTGTTCGAAATGCGGCTGCTTATCGAGCCTTTTGCGGCGCGTCGCGCGGCCGAGAAGATCAGTGACCAGGAGCTCACAGAGATTTGTGCCCTGGCGCATGAGATGGAGCCTGGCGAAACGCGCGCATCCTACGATCTCTTCGCGGATCAGGATGCCGAACTGCATGAGAGGATCGCGCGGGCTAGCGGCAATGCGCTGATAGAGGGCGCTCTGAAGCGCCTTCATGTCCATCTCCATATATTCCGGCTGCGCTTCCACAGCGAGGTTACGACCGAGGCATATTCAGAACATAGCCGGCTGATTGACGCCCTCGTGCGACGTAGTCCGGCGGAAGCGGAAGCGGCAATGAGCTTCCATATCGAGCGCTCCTACGCGCGTCTGGTTCCGTTCGCGGATATTTAACTAGCTGAAATATAGGGATTTTAACTGGGTCTTCTCACGCTCCCGCTGCGTGAGGGAGGTTTTTGGCTGCGCGGATTCTCCGCAGTCACAAGGGTCGCGCGGCACGGAAGATATGTTTGACAAGGGTATTTTGAAATATAATATAGAATATATAAAAATAACCATTGGGAGATTGGGATGCTGGAAGCTCATACCGGCAAGGGGACGTCGCTTCTTTTCATAACGACTTGCCTTGCGCTCTGCCTGGCTGCGCCCGGCGCCGCCTCAGCTCAGGAGGCAGCGCAAGACACGGATTCTTCCAGTTCTGCTCTCCCGGCGGCCGTGGCGCCTCAGGCGCAATCGGCTTCCGCGAGCGATATCGTCGTCACCGGCTCTCGCGTGGTGACCAGTGGGATCAATGCTCCGACCCCGGTTACGGTCGTTTCGGTCGAGCAGCTTCAACTGGCTGCTCCGCGCAGCTTGGTCGACGGTGTCCTTCAGCTTCCGCAATTTCGTGGCAGCGTCAGCGTCCAGAATCAGGCTAACGGCACGACGGCAAGCAACGGCTCTGCTTATCTGAACTTGCGCGGCCTTGGCACTTCGCGAACGCTGGTTCTGATGGATGGCCGCCGCCTTGCGCCCAATCAGAACACCAGCGCCGTCGATGCGGCGATGATCCCCGAGGCTCTGGTCAAGCGCGTCGATGTCGTCACGGGTGGTGCATCGGCCGCCTACGGATCAGACGCTGTTGCTGGTGTCGCCAACTTCATCCTGGACAACAAGTTCGTGGGGCTGCGCGTCAATGCACAGGGCGGCCTGAGCACCTATGGTGACAATGAAAATTATAAGGTCGACGTGACCTGGGGAGCTTCGTTGGCTGACGATCGTCTGCACATCGTCGTCAGCGCGTTGGATTCCTACAGTGGAGGCGTGCCCAAATATGCTGACCGTCACTGGGTCGACCGGGCAAAGGTGGCTATCACCAACCCGAATGTGACGGCCAGCAATCCGGCATCGCCGACCAATCCCAAGCAACTCGTCGTGCTGGATGGCATGTCGTCGATTGCGGCCAATGGCGGCCTCATTACCAATACCTTGCTGCGCGGAACCACCTTTGATCCGGGCGGCACTGCGCGCGCCTTCCAATATGGCTCACTCGTCAGTTCCTCGCAGATGCAGGGCAGCGATCCGGGCACATTCAACCCCAATCTGCTGCTCGTGCTTCAAGCCAAACAGCATCGCGATCAGATTTACTCGCACGTCTCTTATGACGTGAGCGATAATTTTTCGGCCTTTGTGCAGGTGCTTGGCTCACGCAATTTCATCGCCTTCAACTCGATCCCGACTTTTGAACTGAGTGGTACGGCATTCACTATCTTCCGGGATAACGCCTTCCTGCCAGGCTCGGTCCGCGACGTCATGCTGGCCAACAATATCGAGTCCTTCTCGATGGGCCGCCTGAGCGACGACATCGCCATTCCCCATGTCCACGGCGTGACCGAGACCGGCATGTTCACGGCCGGTTTTGATGGCAAGGTCGCGGGTTCAACATGGCGGTATAATGGCTATGCACAGATTGGTCGGTCCAAGGCGTCCTATGAAACACGCGACGATCCGATCTCCGACAATCTTTACCGCGCTGCCGACGCGGTTGTTGATCCCGCAAGTGGCCAGATTGTCTGCCGCTCGTCACTGACCAGTTCCGATGGCTGCGTGCCGATGAACCTGTTTGGCTACGGCTCGCCCTCGCAGGCATCCATCAACTATGTGCTCGGTACGGCTTACCAGACCTATCGCTATCATCAGGATGTAGCGGAAGTCAGTGCCAATGGCACAATTTTCGATCTCCCCGGCGGTCCGGTTGCCCTCGCTTTCGGCGCCAGTTGGCGCAAGGAGAGCCTGGTTCAGACGGCTGACGAAATTTCACAGCGCATCCGCACCGGTGCTGGCATTCAGGGGTATCCCGCCAGCCTCGTCGACACGCTCGGGGGCTTTGAGCGCACGAATCCCCAGCCCGCGAAGGGCAGCTATAATGTGAAGGAATTCTTCGCCGAGATCGAACTGCCGCTGCTCAGGGATCTGCCGTTGGTCAGGTTTCTGTCGATCAATGCAGCCGGACGCTATGTCGATTACAGCACGAGCGGCAGCGCGAAGCCGTGGAAGGTCGGCGCAGTTTATCAGCCCTTCGACTGGCTTCGCTTCCGTGGCACCAGATCGACCGACATCCGCGCGCCCAATCTTGGCGAGCTGTATCGCGGGTCGAGCCAGGGCACGGCCAATGTCGTCGATCCATTCAAAAACAATGCCAATGTGGCCGTGCTCACGGGGTCTGTCGGTAATCCCAATTTGACGCCGGAAATTGCCAAGGGGACGACATTCGGCGTGGTGCTGACACCGCGCGATGCCATTCCGGGGCTCAATATTTCTGTCGATTACTACCAGGTGAAGATCAAGGACGCCATTTCGACCCTCTCGGCGCAGCAGGAAATCACCAACTGCTTCCAGGGCGCGCAAGAACAATGCGCTTTCCTGCAGCGGGGGGCCGATGGGCAACTCGCCCGCATCCTGCTCCCATCCTTCAACGCGGCCTTCAGCACCACGAAGGGCGTCGATACGGAGATTTCCTACCTCATGCCCCTCGACAAGCTGAACGGCCATTGGGCGGGGCAGCTTTCGACCCGATTGATCGTCAATTATCTCGATGATCTGACCACGGCGATCGTTGGCGCAACCGCCATCAATATGGCGGGGGATCTTTCGCAGAGCTATCCAAAATGGATGGGAACCTTCCAGATGAACCTGGACCTCGGCAAGCCGAAGCTTTTCCTTCAAGAGCGCTTCATCAGCAGCGGACGATATACCAGTGTCGATCTGAGCGGGGGGCTGGTCACGGCATCGAGCATCGATCAGAACCGTGCTCCACCAGTCTGGTATACGGATGCGACGCTGAGCTACGACATCAGCGACAGGATAAATGCCTTCTTCTCGGTCACGAACGTCTTGGACAAGGCGCCACCGCAGGTGCCCAGCTATCTCACGGCGGGCAGCGGCTTTGGCAATGCTCCGGTGGGAGGTGTGAAGGGGCTTTACGACTTTATCGGTCGAAGCTTCACCCTCGGTGTCCATTTCAAGATGTAATTGTCGGGCCGGCCTGGGCGCCGGCCCTGCTGATAATGAACAAGAAGCCGCCAGAGCGGCGCAAGGGAGAAGCGGCATGGCGATGCACGCGTTGAAGGGCTGGACGGCGCAACAGAAACATGCCGTCGCAGCCGCATATCTCGGCTGGACGCTCGACGCGTTCGATTTCTTCCTGCTCGTTTTCGTGCTCAAGGATATTGCGGCGGAGTTCAATACGGACATTGCGACCGTGACGATCGCCGTGACGCTGACGCTCGCGCTCCGGCCGCTCGGCGCCTTCATTTTCGGGCGACTGGCTGATCATTTCGGGCGGCGACCAGTGCTGATCCTCAATATCGCCGTATTTTCCCTGTTGAGCTTCACCACTGCCTTCGTGCCCAATCTCACCGTTTTCCTGCTGGTGCGCGCCGCCTTCGGCATCGGCATGGGGGGCGTCTGGGGGATCGGTTCGTCGCTGGCGATGGAAACAATCCGGCCGGAATCCCGAGGTGTCGTTTCGGGCCTTCTGCAATCGGGCTATTCGACCGGTTATCTCATTGCCTCGGTCGTCTTCGGCCTCCTCTATGTCCATGTCGGCTGGCGAGGGATGTTCGTCGTCGGCATTCTGCCGGCGATGATGCTGATTCCCTATGTGCACTTCAAGGTAGAGGAGTCGCCAGTCTTCCATCGTGCCAAGGATGGCGCGGTCTCGATATTCGCCGTGTTGAGAGAGCATTGGAAGCTCGCGCTCTATGCCATCATGCTGATGACGGCCTTCAACTTCTTCAGCCATGGCACGCAGGATCTCTATCCGACGTTCCTTCAGAAGCAGCACGGACTGGCGCCGGGGACCGTTGGCACCATTGCCATCATCTACAATATTGGCGCGGTGCTCGGCTGTCTCCTCTTCGGGTCGCTCAGCCAGCGTTTCGGCCGTCGACGCATGATGATCACCGCTGCCTTTTGCGCGTTGCCGACAATCTGGCTGTGGGCTTATGCGCCGACCCTTACGCTGCTGACGCTCGGCGCGTTCCTGATCAATTTCTTCGTTCAGGGTTGCTGGAGCATCATTCCGGCCCATCTGAACGAACTCTCCCCGGCCGCGGCGCGAAGCACCTTTCCCGGCACGGTCTATCAGCTTGGGAACCTCTTTGCGGCCAGCAATCTCACCATCCAAGCGTTGATCGTGGAGACGAGAGGAGAGTATAGTCTCGCCTTGGCTGTTGTCGCGCTTGGCGCGGGGCTTGCGATCATGCTGATGCTGAAGTTCGGGCCGGAAGCGCATAATGTGGCGATGACAGGCGCCAGGACGGCGTAAACGTTCCTCAGTCACGCCTGTCAGAAGCGAAACCGCCAAGGATGAGCGGCAAGCTGTCCGGCAAACGCGCCGGCCGCTTGCAGCCCATAGCATGCGCGAGCTACTCCAGTTCCTGCGGTTACGAACCGGAAGCGACGGAAACCGCTCCAAAACACATGAAGCGCGGCAATCTTGATCGAAGGGCAAACTGTAACGCTTCTGTAACGCATAAGAACCGTAAATAACGGGATTAGCCTTCGCCCCACCGCTAGCTGCCTGCCAACCAGTCGGTGACCTTGGGGGGAATGATGACATTTGATGGATGCGCGCGCTCATTTCGGAGCATGCTCCTCGTAACAGCTGCGGCCGCCATCTCGGCATGTCCGCAAATTCTGTCGGCGCAGACAGTGGGGCCAGAGGACGCGTCCGCCGCTGATTATGGCGTGCCGGGCGATGCGATCGTCGTCACCGCCTCGCGATCCGGCGATGGCATTCGCATCGACCAGCTTGGCGCGTCGGTCACCGTGCTGGACAGCGAGGCGCTCAACCAGCGGCAAACGCGCGTGGTGTCCGACATTCTGCGCGATGTGCCCGGTGTCGCCGTCAGCCGCGCCGGCGCGATCGGCGGCATGACGCAGGTGCGCATTCGGGGTTCCGAGGGCAATCATGTGCTCGTGCTGATCGACGGGATCGAGGTGGCCGATCCCTATGCCGGTGAATATGATTTCGGCACGCTCACAGCAGACCCGGAAGCGCGGATCGAAGTGCTGCGCGGGCAGCAATCCTCGCTCTACGGGTCCGATGCGATTGGCGGCGTCATCCATTATATGACGCTGACGGGAGCCGAGGCCCCCGGGATCAGCCTGCGCGGCGAGGCGGGCTCGTTCGAGACCTATAGCGGCGGCGCGCGCGTGGCCGGCGTCTCGGGTGCGCTCGATTATGCGGTGTCGGGTTCCTATTATCACACGGGCGGTTCGCCCACGGCGCGCAACGGCACCCGCAATGTGGGCTCGGACAGCGCGGGGCTGAGCGCCAAGCTGATCTGGTCGCCAACGGACAATTTCAAGCTGACGGGTGTCGCGCGCTACAGCTACACGGATGCGGACACCAACAATAGCGAGAACGACCCGGCCAGTCCGCTGTTCGGCTATACTGTCGACAGCCCCGGCGTTCATTTCACGAATGAAGCTTTCTACGGCCTGCTGCGCGCGGAACTGTTCGCGCTGGATGGACGCTGGACCAACGCGCTCTCCGCGCAGATCGCCGACACCACGCGCAAGGGCTATAATGCCGCCGGCTTCGATTATGGCGACAAGGGGCAGCGGCTCAAGGGCTCGTTCGAATCCAGCTTCCGTTTCGGCACCGATGCAGTTGTCCATCGCCTCACCGGCGCGGTCGACGTCGAGCGCGAGACATTCCAGAATACCACGCCCTCGCCCTTTGCCTTTCAGGGCAAGCGTGACACCGACAATCTCGGCCTGGTCGGGCAGTATGAACTGCTCGTCAATGAGATATTCTCGCTGGGCGCATCGATCCGCCAGGACGAGAATAATCGCTTCGACGATGCGACCACCTACCGCGTGCAGGGCAGCTACCGCCTGCCCACCAACAGCCGCATTCGCGCAGCCTGGGGCACGGGCGTCAAGAATCCCGGCTATTTCGAACTCTATGGCTATTCGGACGGGCGCTATATCGGCAATCCGAACCTGCGCCCGGAGAAGTCGGAAGGCTGGGAGGTCGGGCTTGAGCAGAGCTTCGGCGACGGCGCCGCCACCATCGGCGCGACATATTTCGACAGCCGGCTGAAGGATGAAATCTACACCGCCTATCCGGAGCCTGACTTCATCGCGACGCCGGCCAACCGGACGACCCAATCCCGCCAGCACGGTGTCGAGATGTTCCTGAGCGCCCGGCCGATCAAACAACTGCGTGTCGATGCGGCCTATACCTATCTGAACGCGAAGGAAGATGGCAGGACCGAGGTGCGGCGGCCCAAACATGTCGCCAGCATCAACACGACCGTCTTCAGCGCCGATGAGCGCTTCTCCGGCACATTGACGATCCGCTATAACGGGCGGCAGGTCGATGATGCCTATATCGATCCCAGCTATGTGCCGGTGCGGATGTCCCTTGAGGAATATGTGCTGGTCAATCTCAACGCGGAATATCGGCTGATGCCGGGCCTCTCGCTGTTCGGCCAGATCGAGAATCTGCTGAACGAGGATTATGAGGAGGTGTTCAGCTATGCGACGCAGGGCCGGGGCGGCTATGCGGGCATCAAGGTGAAATTCTGATGATCGCCGGCCGACATCGTGGCGACGGTGTCGGCCGGTCCGTCGGCTCTCCCGGCTTGTCGATATCTCGACCATGAGGCTCTGCCAGCGCCGCTTCGGCCGCTGCCTCAACGGCGCATGGCTGGCGGTCTGGCTCTGCGCGTTGCCGGCAGGATGTGCGCCCGGTGCCGGGCCGGAGCCATCACCCATGCGCGCCTATGAACTGAGCCTCGCCGTTGGCCCCGCCGGGCAATATGTGGCCTGGCATGGCGGGCCGGGTGAGGGGGCGTCCATCTATGTTCAGAAAGTGGAGCAGGATGGCGGGCTGACCGGCCAGGCCTTCCGGGTGAGTGACGGCAAGCGGCTGGCCTATGAACCGGACCTTATTCTGGTCGGCGATCAGCTGGTCGTCGCCTGGTATGAGAAGGAGGCGGCGACAGGGCAGCTGACGGCGATGATGGCCGGCGCCGATGCGGCGGGCCGGTTGCTGTGGCGCGTGCCGTTGTCCGATAGGGGATGGGCGAAAAATCCGGTCGTTCGCCAGATTGGTGAGCATCTCCATGTCGCGTGGATCGAGCCAGGCGCTGCTGACAGGGAAGGCGGGGGCGACAAGGCAGGCGGGGGCGACAGGGCAGGCGGGGGCGACAGGGCAGGCGGGGCCACTGTCTGGCATCGGCGCTTTTCATTGAACGGCGTGCCGGAGACGCCGCCCCGCCAGATCGGGCTGGCGAGTGCGACCACCTGGAACCTCAATGCGACAGTCTATGGCACGAGCCTCATCGTCACTTATGATGCGGGGCAGGGGAGCGCTGCCCATGAGTTGCAGATGCTCGTGGTGACGGACAAGGCCGTGCGCCACAGCCAGCTTACGCCGGATGACGGCCATGCCTCGCTCTATCCCGATCTTCAGGTCAACGCTGCCGGGCAGGCCGCGCTCACCTGGTTCGACGAGAAGGACGGCAACCGCGAAGTCTATCTGCTCGTTGCGCCATTCGATGTTCTGGGCACGCCCCGAATGCCGCCGCCCAGGCGGATCACGCAGGACAAGGGCGAGTCGATCGGGGCCTATGTGACGTGGAACGGGCCGACGATCGGTCTGGCCTGGAGCGACGAGTTGCATGGATCGCGCGAGATTTTTCTCGAGACGTTCAGCGACGGGGGGCGGCCGCTCGGCCCGGTGCGGCAGATCGGCACCAGTGAAGGAAAAGCCTCCATCCCGTCCATTCGCGCCAGTGGGTCCGGGTTTCTCATCGCCTGGAATGATTATATCGCGGCGGCCGGAAACGGCCATGGGTCGGTCGCGTCATCGGCCGCCAGACTGCAATGGGCGTCCGGTGCCCCATAAGGCCGCCCGCGCCGATCTGTAACGCCGGGAGCGATGTTACATAACCGTAATGAACTTGGCGGCGCTCGTCCGGCTTCTATGCGCGCCTGCAAGGGAAGTGACGGTGCTTCCGGTGTTGGGGGAAGCATGTTCGTCAAGAAATACCACGTGGCCTATGCCTTTTGTCTGCCGCTCGTCCTCCCGGCCGCTGCCTGGGCGCAGCCGTCCGATAGCGGGGCCGCTGCGGATGATCATGACAGCACGATCGTCGTGACCGCCAATCGCATGCCGATGCGGCTCGATCAGGTCGGCCAGAGCGTAACCGTGCTGGACCGGCAGGCGATCGAGGCGAGTCAGGCCACGGGGATCACGGAACTGCTTGCGCAGACGCCGGGCGTGCAATTCGCCCGCAATGGCGGCCCCGGCAAGTCCACCTCCATCTATATTCGCGGCGCGGATACCGGGCAGACCGTCATCCTCTTCGACGGCGTGCGGCTCAATGACCCGTCCTCTGCGGACAGCGGTGCGTCGATGGCCGACATATTGGCGGGGGACATCGCGCAGATCGAGGTGCTGCGCGGCGCCCAGTCGACACTGTGGGGCAGTCAGGCGATCGGCGGCGTCATCAATATCCGGACGCTGGCGCCGCACCGGCCGTTCGAGGCGAACGGACAGGTCGAGGCAGGCGGGCTGGAGACCTATCAGGCCCGCGCGGGCCTTGGGGGGCGGCAGGGCAAGCTGACCTGGCGGCTGGGCGGCAGCTATTTCAAGACCACCGGGGTCTCGGCCATCGCCAGCGGAACCGAGCCGGACGGCTATGAGAATGTCTCGGCCAATGGCCGCCTGGCCTATCGCTTCACGGACCATGTCGCGCTTGATCTGCGCAGCTTCTACAGTTTCGGCCGCAACGAATTTGACGCCTTCGATGGTGACGCGCCGGTCTATGGCAAGAGCAGGCAATGGCTCAACTATGCCGGGCTGAATGTCGACCTGTTCGGGGTGCTCCAGAACCGGATCGCTTACTCGAACACGGACATCAAGCGGACGAATTACGATGCGTCCCCCGGCCGTGCCGCCCAGCCGCTCACCTTCGACGCGGCGGGCACCACGGATCGTTACGAATATCAGGGGACGCTGGCGCTCGCCCGGGGCTGGTCCGCGGTCTTCGGCTTCGAGCGCGCCGAGAACTGGATGCGCACGGCCTCGCCGAGCGTGGCCATCCCCCATCCGGTGCCGATCAGCGCATCCGACAGCACCGATGGCCTCTATGCCCAGTTGCAGGGCGAGGTGGCACCCGGTCTCACGCTGACCGGTGGCCTGCGCCATGAGGCGCACAGCGCCTTTGGCGGGAAATTCGTCGGCAGCGCATCGGCGGCCTGGTCGCTCAACAATGGCGACACGGTGCTGCGCGCCAGCTGGGCGGAAGGCTTCAAGGCCCCCAGCCTCTATCAGCTCTATAGCCAATATGGGAATCCGGGGCTGGCGGCCGAGACAGCCAGCAGCTGGGATGTCGGCATCGAGCAGCGCCTGTTCGGGCGGCTCTCCGTCTCGGCGGTCTATTTCAATCGCGAGACCGAGAATCTGATCAATTATATGAGCTGCACGGTGTCGCTCGCGGATCATCCGCTGTGCGCCCCGCCGCGCACGGCCTTCTATGAGAATATCGGCCGGGTCCATGCCGAGGGCGTGGAACTGGGCACCAGCCTCAATCTGGGGGCGTTCACCGCGTCGGCCAATTATACCTTGCTGGATGCGAAGAACAGCACGCCCGGCGACGTCAATCAGGGCAAGCGGCTGGCGCGCCGCCCGCGCGACAGCTTCAATGCCACGCTGAGCTACACCTGGCCGATCAAGCTGGTGACGGCGCTGGCGGTTCGCTATGCTGGCGACAGCTTTGACAACGCGGCCAATACGGTGGTGCTGAAGGACTATGCGTTGGTGGATATTCGCCTGTCCCTGCCGATTTCACGGACGTTGGAAATATATGGCCGGGTCGAGAATCTGTTCGACCAGCGCTATGAGACGGCAAAGAATTACGGCAGCTATCCACGCGTCGCCTATGGTGGCGTTCGGGTGAAATTCTAGGGCGCGGGCGGCGTGCGGGCCCTCCTGCTGATCGCCCATCGCTGGGCCGGGCTGACCATCACGCTTGCGCTGGTGATCACTGGCCTGACCGGTGCGATCCTGCCCTTTCAGCGGGAGATCAGCCATTGGGTCGCGGCGGACATCTGGACTGTCGCGCCGCCGACGCCGGGCGCGCAGCCACTCTCCGGCGTTGAGCTGATGCGCCGGGTGGAAGCGCAGACCGGCGGCACGGTGCGCTATATGCCGCTGGTCCTCGATCCCGACCATGCGCAGGCCGTTTTCGTGAGCCCGCGTCCGGATGGCGCGGCGCTCGGCTATGGCGAGGTGTTTGCGGACCCCTATACCGGCGCGATCCGCGCACGGGTGCGCTACGGCGATCTGCGCGACGGCCCGATCAACCTGATGCCGTTTCTGCTCAACTTTCATTATACGCTGGCCGCCGGGCCGACAGGGCGCCTGCTGCTCGGCGCGGCGGCGCTCATCTGGTGCGGCGTGTGCGTGCTCGGCTTCTGGCTGAGCCTGCCGCAGCGCCGGTCCGGCGTGAACTGGCGGACGGTGCTGCGCCGCTGGTGGCCGGCCTGGGGGCTGCGCACGCGGCAAGGGCCGGTCGCTTTCGCCTATGATCTGCATCGGGCATCCGGCCTCTGGCTGTGGCCGGCGATGCTGGTCTTTGCCTGGTCCGCCGTGGCGTTCAATCTGGGTGGCGTGCATGAGCCGGTCCAGCGCTTCTTCGGGGCGCAAGGGCTGTATCGCCCGGTTCCCAACCCCGCGCCCGCGCAGGGGCACCCGATGACTCCGGAGCAGGCCGTTGTCGTCGGCGCGCGGCTGATGGCGCAGCAGGCCGCGCGCGATGGCTTTACGGTCCACGCGCCCGGTGCGCTGAGCTTCAACGCCGGCGCGCAGGCGATCGGCTATTATGCCCGCACCAGTCTCGATGGAGCGACCAGGCAGGGCTCCACCGCGATGTGGTTCGATGCGGTCTCGGGCCGTTCGCTGGCGTTCCGGCCGCCCTATGGGACCACGCGCGCCGACGCGCTCGACAAGATGGTCCGCATGCTTCACACCGCCGAGCTGTTCGGCTGGCCCTACAAGCTGTTCGTCAGCGCTTTCGGTCTTCTGACCGCCGGCATGGCGCTGGCGGGCTTCTGGCTCTGGGCGCGGCGCATGGGGCGCCGTCAGCGAAAGGCTGTTCCGGTCATGGTGACGTGATGCTGTCCTTTGCCGTCTCCCTGATGTGGCTACTCGCGATGCTGGCGGCGGCGGCGCTGGTGCATGATGCCGCCCGCAGCGCCCGCGCCTTGCTGCCCATGGGGCTGGCGTTTCTGGTGACATCAGCGGTGGCGCTCTGGTTCTCACCGCAGCCCAACTGGGTTGGCGTGCTCATCGGCATCATCGCGATCTGGCGGTTGGTCGGCGGGCCGTTTGCGCGCGTCGGCGGCCTGCTGGGCGGCGTGTGCGCGGGGCTGGCGGCGGCCTTGCAGGTGGCGGGTGGCGTGCCGCTCGGGGTCGCGGGCGGTCTTGCGGCGGGCGCGCTGGTCATCGCGGCCGCGCTGCCGCGCGCGCCGGCCGGGCGCGACATGACGCGCGAGATCATGGTGATCGTCGCGGCGCTGGCGATTCCGGTGATCGGGCTGGCGGCGGACCTTGTTTATGGCTGGCATTCGGCCGCTGTGCTCAATCGCGGCGCGGCGGTGGCCACCACATCGCCGCCACTTTGGGCGATTGGCATTGTAGCGCTGGCGCTCGTCGCCGGGCTGATCAGGGGACTATGGGCAAGACGATGAACTTCATGGACATACTTGAAAACGGCCTGTTCGCGCTCGGGCAGGTGCTGCGTCTGCCGGTGATGCTCGCCCTGTGGGTCTGCTTCGCGATGACGCTCTATTATGTCGGCACCTATCTGGTCGAGGCGGTCGCGCGCCGCCGCGAGCGAGCCGGGTTCGATCTCAAGGCATGGCTCCAGCAGGGCCGGGTGCTCGATACCGACGCGGAGCGGCGGGCGGCTCTGCCGGGCAGCCTCGCGCGAACACTCGACGCGATCCAGCATCTCGACCGCGCGCAGGCGCTGCATCATGGCGGGCTGGAGAATGTCGTCGCCGAGCAGGAGGAGGCGCTGCGCCATGGGCTTGATGGCCCGCGCGCGCTGGTCAAGATCGCGCCGAGCATCGGCCTGATCGGCACGCTCATTCCGATGGGCAGTTCGCTGGCCGCGATGGCGAGCGGCAATTTGAACGCCATGGCCGGGCAGATGGTGGTGGCCTTCACCAGCACGATCATCGGCCTGTCGACCGGCACGGTGGCTTATGGCCTCGTCGCGCTGCGGCAGGGCTGGGTCAGCGCCTCGATCCGCGAGCAGCGCTATCTGGCCGAGGTCGTCGCGGCGGAACTGGAGGGGCGCTGATGGGCCGTTTCCTCAAGCTCTCCTCACCGGAGGAACCGCCCGAGGAGGACCCGCTGGCGGGCGTCGCCAATCTGTTCGACGTCTCCATCGTCTTCATCGTCGGGCTGATGATCACGCTATTCTCGGTCTATAATATGGGCGACCTGATGAGCGGCGAGAGCGAGGTCACGATGGTCAAGACCGATGCGTCCGGCCAGCAGGAGATCGTCGTCAAGAAAGGCCAGACGATCAAGGCCTACAAGCTCTCCGGCGCGACCGGAACGGGCAATGGCGAGCGGCTGGGCGCGGCCTATCGGCTCGCCAACGGCCAGATCATCTATGTGCCGGATACCGAAACACCCGCCAGCGAGACCAAGCCGAATGACGATGCGCCTGCTGCGACTCCTTGAAGCGCTGCTGATCGCGCTGCTGCTGCCGGCGGCGGCCTGGGCCCAGGCGCCGGCGGACAAGCCGGTGCGGCTGGGCTATGTGTTTTCGGACGGCAATATCCCCGGCACGCTGGCGGCATTCAACGCGTTGCTCGCCAAACGGCCGGACCTGCGCGGCAAGGTGGAGCTGGAGCTGCTCGCGGAATCGACCTTCGACGATACGCCGGCCGACAAGCTGGCGGCCAGCGACGTGCTGGTGTTCGACGTCATGAACGAGCAGATGCTGAGCCGGTTCGAGGCGGCGAAGAAGGTCGATCTTCTCGGGCAGGTCAGGCAGCGCGGCACGGTCCTGGGTGTCGGGCAGGGGCTGCAGGCCGAGGAGGCCTATACGAAGCTCGGCGTAACGTGGGACAAGCGGGCGCGGGCCTATTGGGAGCATAGCGGTCCGCAGAACCAGCTGGCGCTGATGGAACTGGCGCTCGCCCGCGCGGGCATTGCCGGTTTCGATCTGCCCGAGCCGCAATTGTCGCTCGATTATGGCTATTATTATCCCGATGGCGCGGGTGGCCGCGTTTTTGCCGACTGGGAGAGCTTTCAGGCGTGGCGGGTCGCCCATGGCAAGCTGCGGCCCGGTGCGCCGCGTATCGCCATCGGCTTCTTCAAGGCGACCTATTATACCGGCGATACCGGGCTGCTCGATGCCCTGATCGCCGAGGTTGAGCGGCAGGGCGGCGAGGCCGTGCCCGTGTTCGGCTATCCCGGTGCGGTCGCGTTCCAGCGCCTGCTGGGCGAGGGCGCGCAAGTGCGCGCCGATGCCGGCCTTGGGCTGTTCTTCCAGTTCAACGATACCGGGTCCGCCAAGATCCTTGAGGGCGTGGGCATCCCCGTCATCAATCTCATCAGCCTTTATGGCCGCAGCGAGAAGGAGTGGCGCAGTTCGACCAGCGGCCTCTCCGCCTTTGAGGGCACGTTCAACCTCGCCGCGCCGGAGCTGGCCGGCACCGTGGCCCCGACGGTGGTGGGCACGAAGGAGAAGATTCGCGACCCGGCGACCGGGCTCACCTCGGTTATCACCAGCCCCATCGCCTCGCGCGTCACCATGGGGGTGAGCCGGGCGCTGCGCTATGCCGCGCTGGGGCGCAAGGCCAATGCCGACAAGAAAATCGCGCTGATCTATTACAACTATCCGCCCGGCAAGGCCGGCATTGCCGCCAGCTACCTCAATGTCGCCGAATCGCTCGCCAATATCCTGCAACGGATGAAGGAAGAGGGCTATGATATCGGCCGCGAGCCACCGAGCGCGGACGAGGTGCTGGCCGACATCACCACCAAGGCGCGCAATGTGAGCGGCGATGCGCCGGGCGAACTGGCGGAACTGATCGCACAGGGTGGCGCACACCGCATCCCGGTGGCGGATTATCGCCGCTGGCTCGATGATCTGGCGCCCAGCCTGCGCGACAAGATACTCAAGGACTGGGGCGCACCGGAAGATGGCGAGTTGATGACCGAGCGCAAGGATGGCGCGGTCAACCTGATCCTGCCCGGCGTGCAATATGGCAATATCCTGCTTATGCCGCAGCCGGCGCGGGCGTGGGGCGAGGATCTGGAGAAGCTCTACCACGCCAAGGATCTGGCGCCGCACCATCAATATGTCGCGGGCTATGCCTGGCTGCGCCATGGCTTCAAGGCCGATGCGGTGGTGCATATCGGCACCCATGGCACGCTCGAATGGCTGGACGGGCGCGATGCCGGGCTGGGCGAGGAGGATGCGCCCGACGCGCTGATCGCCGACCTGCCGGATGCCTATATCTATAATGTCGATGTGGTCGGCGAGGGGCTCGTCGCCCGGCGGCGCGGCATGGCGACGCTGGTCGACCATATGGTGCCGCCATTCGTGAAGGGCGGGCTGACCGAAGACCTCGCCAAGCTGAGCGAATTGCTCAACGACCATATCCAGAATGAGAGCAAGAATCCGGAACTGGCGAAAATCTACGCCGCGCAGGCACGCGATGCGGCGGTGAAGCTGGGCGTCGCCAAGGATGTCGGCCTCGATCCGGACCGGGAGTGGAGCGATGAGGAACTGCACCAGATTGAAGGCTATCTGCTGGAGCTGAAGGAGCAGACCATCCCTTATGGCCTGCATGCCTTTGGCCGCACGCCCGCACCCGAGGCGATCGCGAGCACGGTGAAAGCGATCGTCAGCGTCGATCGCGGGCAATTGCCGGACGCGCGCGTGGTGCTGGCCGACGAGATGACGCAGCGCATCACTACCAGCGGCACGCGCGAGCTGGACGGGCTCATGAAGGTGCTGGGCGGCCGCTTCGTGCCGGCCGGGACGGGCGGCGAGCCGATCCGCAATCCCGATGCCTATCCGACCGGCAGCAACTTCTACGGCCTCGACCCGGACAAGATCCCCAAGCCGGCCGCCTGGGAAATGGGCGCGAAGCTGGCCGAGCAGATGTTGCAGGACCATCTGCGCAAACATGGCCGCTATCCCGCCAAAGTCTCATTCGTCATCTGGGGCGACGAGACGATGCGCCATGAGGGCGTGCTGGAATCGCAGATCTTCTACCTGCTGGGCACCAAGCCGGTGTGGGATGCGCGCGGCAAGCTGGTCGGCGTCGATGTCGTGCCGCGGTCCGAGCTGGGCCGGCCGCGCGTCGATATCGTCATTGCCTCGGCTGCCGAGGGACTGTTCGCCAATCTGACGCGGCTGATGGATGACGCCGTGCAGAAGGTGAAGGCGCTGGACGAGACCGATAATCAGGTGCGCCAGCATTATCTCGCGACCAAGGCGGCGCTGATCGCCAAGGGCGTGCCGGCCGAGGATGCCGACAGGATGGCCGGCGTGCGCATTTTCGACGAGCCGCCGGGCATCTATAATCTCAACACCTCGGCCATCGTCGCCAAGAGCGGCTCCTGGGATGACGAGGCGGGCTTCGCCAACGACTATATCCGCAAGATGGGCCATGGCTACGGCAATGGCTATTGGGGCGAGCCGATGCCGGACGTGTTCGCCATGGCGCTTTCGGGCACCGACACGGTGGTCCATTCCAACTCGACCGCGCTCTATGGCACGCTCGATAATGACGACATGTTCATGTATATGGGCGGTCTTGCCGCCGCAATCCGCGGGCTGGACGGCAAGACACCCGAACTGCTCATCACCGACAGCCGCGACCCCGGCAAGCCGGCCATGACCAGCCTCGACAAATTTGTCGGGCGGGAATTCCGCTCGCGCTACGTCAACCCGACCTGGATCAAGGGCATGCAGAAGGAAGGCTATGCCGGCGCCGGGGCGATCCGCGAATTCGTCGAATATCTCTGGGGCTGGGACGCCACCGCGCCGGAGGTGGTCGATGACGCGATGTGGCAGAAGACCTTCGCCACCTATGTCGAGGACAAGAACAAGCTCGGCATGAAGCAGTTTTTCGAGGAGAAATCCCCCTTCGCCTATCAGGACATCACCGCGCGGATGATCGAGACGATCCGCAAGGACTATTGGCAGGCGGACGAGGCGACGCGCGACAAGCTGGTCAGCGAATATATCGAGAGCGTCGCGACGCATGGCGCCAATTGCACGGACGTCTCGTGCGGCAATGGCCGGCTGCTGCGCTATGTGATGGAGCAGGCGACCAAATCCGGCGTGCCCGCGCCCATGCTCGCCAAGGCTCGCGCCGCTCTCGAAAAGGCGATGGGCCGCACGATCGAGAACGCGGTGACGGAACTGGAAAATTTCGCCCGGCGCAATGATCAGCGCGAAATTGCCGAGCAAGCTGAAGCCCGACGCGCCGTCGCCCGCTCGGCGGCTCCAGCCACCGCGCCGCGCGGTCCTGCAGCGAGACAGGCCAGCAACCGGGCGGCTCCACGTGCGTTGCCGGGGGCCGCACCCAAGAGCGAGGCGAGCGAAAGCACCACGCAAGCGCCTGAGGCTCTGAGGGGGCGGGTGATGACCGAAGAGGATCGCTCGCCCACAGCAGCTCTGCCCGAGCGCCCCGATCGGCCGGCCCTCTCGCTTATGGATGCGCTCTGGCCCGCGCTTATGTTCGTGCTTCTGCTGCTGGGGTGGCGCTGGCGCGCCGGGGCTCTGGCAAGGTGAACCGCCCGTGGGTTGCCGAAGGTTCTGGCGACTGAGCGGAACGGACGACGATTTAACAAGACGCCGAACTGGTTTTTCCCCTGAGTTATGGGAGCAGACCGTCCGCATGGTGCTGGGGGATCGACTGTTGGTGCACAGGCTGCTGGAGGGTGAACAAGCCTGAGGTGAGCAGTCATCAGTGCACGGGCATGGCCACTGAGCGGCCAGATCATTTCAAGGCGCTGGACGAGAACCGTGGGTGGCGCCGGCCCACGGGAAACTGCGTCAAGCGTCTGCATATGCTGCCCAGGCGGAGCTTGGCCGTCCGTTCAAGCGATGATCAGTGCCGAACATCGGTCCGATGATGAGTGGGTTGGGCTATCAACCGCCGGCTTAGATAACGTCCCATCAGCCGGAGCCGAGCAGGCATATTACGCCATGCCTGGATACCAACCCCATGGCCATTCCCGGCAAAGGGAGAACGAGACAGAAAGGCAATATTGTAAATATTTCATTATTCTGTGTGGTTTTCCGTGCTGAATATTCAATAAAACCCATTTTAAACAGTGGTATGGTTTGGATTTCCGGCATTTTCCTCAAATGTAAATCTTGCATTGCGGCGTGCGATGGGTTAGGGGCGTCGAAAGAAAGCGGAGAGTGTAATGCCTGATCCCCTGCCATCGAATCTCACGCCATCGGCTTTTTCCAAGGCGTTGAGCGCTTTTGGTGGTGTCGTCGGCGTCAAATGGGTGATGTCTTCGGATGAAGACCGCGCGACCTATATTGACCCTTATGCGCTGGGCGATGGATTAAGCCATGCCCCGTCGGCGATCGTGGCGCCGGCGAATGTCGAGGAAGTGCAGGCGGTCGTGCGGCTGGCCAACGAGCATCGGGTGCCGTTGTGGCCGACCGCGCGTGGCAAGAATCTCGGCTATGGCTGGGCCTCGCCGGCCATGCAGGGCACGGTCGTCCTCGATCTGGGCCGCATGAACCGCATCCTGGATGTCGATCCCAAATTTGGCCACTGCCTGCTTGAGCCCGGCGTGGGCTTCTATGATCTGTATAACTATTTGCAGGACAACAAGATTCCACTGTGGATGTCTGTGCCGGGCAATGCCTGGGGCAGTGTGATGGGCAATGCGCTCGAGCGCGGCCTAGGCTACACACCCTATGGCGATCACGCCTCCAAGATTTGCGGCATGGAGGTTGTTTCACCCACTGGTGAGCTGTTCCGCACGGGCATGGGCGCGATGGCTGGCAGCCGGTCGTGGCAGGCCTATCAGCATGGCTTCGGGCCATCCTGGGACCAGTTTCTCGTTCAGTCGAACTTCGGCGTCGTCACCAAGATGGGGCTCTGGCTGATGCCCGAGCCGGAAATGACGATGCGTGCCAAGATCGAGCTGCCCGAGGCCGATGATATCGCCTGGGCGATCGATGAACTGCACCAGCTCCGGCTGAACAATGTGGTCGACCATAATTTCGTGTTCGGTAACTTCATGCACGATGCCGCCGTCGTCTCCCAGCGCAGCGAATGGTATGATGGCAAGGGCGCCCTGCCGGACGAGGTGGCCCGGAAGATGATGGACCATTTCGGGATCGGCTGGTGGCGCTTCACGCTCAGCCTGTTCGGCCATGAAGGCATGGTGAAGGCAAAGGAAAAGATCGTCCGCGCCGCGCTGGAGCCGCATCTGGGCATGCCCATCGAGTTCGTCGAATGGCGGCGGGGCGACCCCATCGAGAATTCGAGTGCCGGCCGGCCGAGCGCGCTGGCGCTCCAGATCGTCAACTGGCGCGGCGGCCGCGGCGGCCATATGGGCTTTTCGCCTGTCATGCCACCGGATGGGCAACTGGCTCACAAGCAGTTCCGGGCGATGAAAGCACGTTTCGAGGAGCATGGGCTGGATTATTATACATCCTTCACCATGGGGCATCGACACATCAACAATGTGAACCTGCTGCTCTATGATCGGGACGACACGGACATGACGGGCCGGGCCCGCAAGCTCTTCAAGACCCTCATCGCGGACGCCAAGGCGTCCGGCTATGGCGAGTATCGCACGCACCTCGATTTCATGGACCCGGTCGCGAGCAGCTTCGATTTCAATGACGGTGTGCTCGCCCGGCTCAATGAGACGGTGAAGAATGCGCTGGACCCCAATGGGGTGATCGCGCCGGGCAAGAACGGGATCTGGCCGCGCGCCTATAAGGACGCTGGCAAGGGAGAGCGCGCGTGAAACGGACGGGTATCGGTATCGCAGCTGCGCTGGCGGCTGTCATGGGCATCATGGGCCTGGCGAGTGCGCAACCGTCGCCGCAGGCCGGGCGCGCCGCATCCGGGGCCACCGATGGACGGGCGCTCTTCATGGCCAAATGCGGCTATTGCCATCTGGAAGGCGGCACAGGCACGATGATGCTGGAGCGCCGTCTCGGCAAGGACAAGGCGCTGCTGGGCGAGCGGAGCGACCTTCCGGCGGACTATGTGAAGGCAGTTGCCCGGCAGGGGCTGAACAGCATGCCCACCATCACACGGGTCGAAGTGCCCGACGCGGAGATGGACCAGATTGCGGCCTTCATCGCCTCCAGGAAGAAGGCTGCCTCGAAATGATCCGGCGGGATGTGCTGAAATTCGGTGGCGTGGCTACCGCGGGACTGCTGGTTGCCGGACCACTTGCTGCGGTGGATTTGCGCAAGGACAGGCGGCTGGCGCTGATCGATGCGCGGTTTGCCGAAGCCCGCGCGTTCGGCGCGGCGGCGAGAGCGAGCGGCGCGAGGGTCGTCGCGACGGATCAGGATATTCTCTCGCTCTGGCATGGCGCGCTGCGCGGCACGTCACTCGCCGGGCTGACCGGATTGACGACCTATGCCGACATGATCGTGATCGCGGGCCTTGCGGCCGAGGCGCGCCGGCCCTTTGCGTTACGGATCGCCCATCAAAGGCACGCCGGCAGGGTGACCCATGATGTGGTGGACGGGGCATCCGGCTGCCTCCCTGTCCTTGCGGCGGCGGCCGACCAGTGGCCGGTCGGGGCGTGGACGATCCTGACCGGGGCGATGGCGGCGCCAGCCCTGGCAGCGGCGCCCATGCGAAAACCGTTCACTCAGGGGGGAGCGCTCTGGTCCTGGGGCATTGCCTAAGCGGCTGTGATCGCTCAAGCTGATGCATGAATGATGATTGGCCCAAGGGGGGCAGCAAGACCATGACGGAAGCACCGACGACGCGTGGCGATGGCACCCGCCGTCGGGCAGGCGCGACACTGGCCGATGTCGCGGACGCCGCGGGCGTATCGACAGCGACTGTATCGCGCGCCCTGAACATGCCCAATCTCCTGAGCAAGGAAACGCTTGGCCGCGTGCATTCCGCGATCGCGGCGACCGGCTATATCCCGTCGCTGACCACTGGCACGGTGATCACCAATCGCAGCCGTCTCATCGCCATCATGGTGCCGCCCACGCCGCTCGAACTGTTCGACACCACGGTTCGTTCAGCCGTTGCCGCGCTCGATGACGGGGGGTATCAATCGCTGCTCGGCATCTACAGCCGGGATGCCACGCGCGACAAGATCGTCACCCAGATATTGAGCCGCCGCCCCGGTGGCCTGATCCTGATCGGCCTGCCGGTATCGCCCGATGTGCGCAACCTGCTGGTCGAATCCCATCTGCCGATCGTCGAGACATGGGAAATGCCGCTGGCGCCGATCGATATGGTCGCGGGCATTTCCCACCATGATATCGGCGTGGCGATCGGCAATTTTCTGCTGCGCAAGGGCTATCGCCGGCCGATGATCTTCTCGACCGACAGCAGTCGGGGTCATATCCGCCGTTACGGCATTTCCCGCGTTTTGATGGAGGCCGGCTTGCCGGAACCCAGGAGCGTCGATCAGGGGCTGCCGGGCACGGTGGGCGAGGGGCGCCGGGCCTTCGCGCAAATGTGGGAAGCGGGCGAGCGGCCCGATGTGCTGGTCTGCGCATCCGACTGGCTCGCGCAGGGCGCGCTGATCGAGGCGGCGGTGCGCGGCGTGCGGGTGCCGGAGGAGCTGGCCGTCATCGGCTTCGGCGATTTCGACTTTGCACGGGAGCTGGAACCGGCGCTGACCACCATCCGCATCGACGGCGCGGCCATCGGCAAGCAGGCGGCCGCGCTCATGCTGGACGCGGTGCAGAATGAGCGCCGTGACCGCGAGAAGGCGGCGCGGGTGGATATCGGCTTCTCGCTGGTCGAGCGGCGCAGCACATGACCGGGCGGCTTGCCGTGCCGGATGCGGTCAGCGTCTTCCTCGCGCGGGCGCACGGCCTGCTCATCGATGGCGCGTGGCGCGCGGCGATGCGAGGCGGCACGCTGCCGGTCGAAGACCCCGCCACCGGGGCGGTGATCGGCCATATTGCAGCAGGCCAGCGGGAAGATGTGGACGAGGCGGTGCAGGCCGCCGCTCGCGCGCTGCGGGAGCCGGGCTGGCGCGCCATGCCGCCGCCGGCGCGAACGCGGCTGCTGTGGGATCTGGCGGACCTGATCGAGCAGCATGGTGACGAGCTGGCTTTTCTGGAGAGCCTCGATAATGGCATGCCGCTCTCGCTGGCGCGTTTCAGCGTATCCGGCGCGGTCGCCGGTCTGCGTTACAATGCCGGATGGGCAGGCAAGGTTTCGGGTGAGACGCCGACGCTGTCCGCGCCGGATCACCATGCCTATACCGTCTATGAGCCGGTCGGCGTCGTCGGTGCGATCATTCCCTGGAATTTGCCGCTGACGATGGCGGCCAACAAGATCGGCCCGGCCATCGCGGCGGGCTGCACGATTGTGCTGAAGCCTGCCGAACTGACCTCGCTGACGGCGATCCGGCTTGGCGAACTGATTGTCGAGGCAGGCTTTCCGGCCGGTGTCGTGAACATCGTGACCGGTCTTGGGGCGGAAGCCGGCGCGGCGCTGGCGGCTCACCCGATGATCGCCAGGATCAGTTTCACCGGGTCAACGGCGACCGGCCAGGCCATTGCGGCGGCGGCCCTGCCGACGCTCAAGCGGGTGACGCTGGAGTTGGGCGGTAAATCGCCTGTGTTCATCTTTCCCGATGCCGATCTGGATGCAGCGGCCGCGGGCGCGGCCAACGGGATCTTTCTCAATTCCGGGCAAGTCTGTGTCGCCGGGTCGCGGCTCTATGCGCATCGGCAGGTTTTCGAGCGGATCGTCGATGCGGTGGCCGGTCATGCCGATGCCCTGACGCTGGGGCCGGGCACGGCACCATCGACCCGGATCGGCCCGCTCGTATCGGCGGGGCAGAAGCAGCGGGTCGAGACATTTCTGGCCGAGAGCGCCGGAGACGGATGCACGCGCGTTACGAATGGCGGCGCTCTGGCCGGGCCGGGGCATTTCGTCCGTCCGACCGTGCTGGTCGATGTCGAGCCCCATATGCGCGTTTATCGCGAGGAGATTTTCGGCCCGGTGCTGACGGTGATGCCCTTTGACGAGGACGACCTCACCGCGCTGGCCGCGCGGGCCAATGATACGCGCTATGGCCTGGCCGCCAATATCTGGACGCGCGACCTGTCTCGCGCCCACAAGCTGGCGCGGCTGATCGACGCCGGCACGATCCGCGTGAATGGCGCAGGGATCGATAACGCCCTGCCGTTTGGCGGCTTCAAGCAATCCGGCTGGGGGCGTGAAAACGGGCGGGAGGGCATTCTCGCCCATCTGGAACTGAAGTCGATCTCGATCCGCCTCTGAGGCGTCAGATCATATCGCGGCGCAGGGTGCGCGAGGCGAGCCAATAATGGAATGCCGCCCAGAAGGCGACGACCGCGCAACTCATCATGGCGTAGCGGATGCCGAGCGAGCCGGCGGTGGCGCAGGCCTCCACTGTCTGCGCGACGGTGCCGACACAGGCGCTGGCATGATCTCCCTCGAATAGGCGATCCGCGAACGCATCGCTCATGAAGCCGACGAACAGCGGGCCCAGCCCCATGCCGACGAGATTCTGGAAGAAGATGATGATGGCCGAGGCGGAGGCTCGCATCCGCGGCTCCACCATATTCTGCACGGCGCCGAAGGTGGGCGCGTAAAAGGTGAAAGCCAGCGTCGCCGCGATGGTGACGATGGGCAGGGCAATGTGCCAGTCCGGCAGCGAGAGGCCGAACATGTATAGCGGGGCGGCAAGGACGAGGGTGATCGCCGGCAGCCAGGCATACCAGCGGTCGTCCCGCTTGCCGGCCCAGTCCGAGCCGAAGCCGCCCAGCAATGTGCCCACGCCGTTGGAAACGCTGGTGACGATGCCGAAGAGCAGCCCGGCCTGCGTCATGCTCATATCGTAGGAGCGGCCGAAATAGATGGGCAGGAACAGCAGGATGCCGAAGTTGCAGAAGCTCGTCAGGCCGCAGGCAAAGGCCATGTTGAGAAAGGCCGGCTTGCTGCGCAACGTGCGCAGCATCGCCTTGAAGCTCGGCGTTTCGCCAGATGTCGCTGCCGGGGCATCAAAGCTGCCGCGCGGCTGTTCCTTGAGGGTGACGAGCAGGAGCAGCGCCAGAATGAGGCCCGGTGCCCCGACGATGACGAAGGCTGCGCGCCAGCCGACATGCTCGCCCAGCCAGCCACCGCCAAAGCCGCCAACCAGCGATCCAAATGAAGCGCCCAGCGCCACCACCGCCAGGGCCGAGGCGCGCTTGTGACGCGGAAACCGGTCCGACACCATCGATATGGTGCACGGATTGGCCGCTGATTCGCCGATGCCGACACCCAGCCGCAGCAACAGCAGTTGCACGAAGTTGGCCGCTGCGCCGCTGAGCATGGTCATGATCGACCAGATCGTCGTCGCCACCGCCAGCAGCCGGACCCGGTTATAGCGATCCGCCAGACGCGCGACCGGAATGCCGGCCGAGGTGTAGAGGAGGGCGAAGGCAAGCCCGGTCAGGAGGCCGAACTGGGTGTCGCTGATCCCCAGATCGGCCTTGATGGCCGGGCCGAGGGTGGCAACGATCACCCGGTCGATGAAGCTGGATAGAGCGACGAGGATGAGCATCGCCATCATCCAGGTCGGATATTTTTCGCTCCGGCCGTCCCTGGTGCTGCCTGCGTTCATCGTGTCCCCCCTGCCTATGTGTTTTGTTTGTTACGGATCGTTCGTCAGTCGCGCGTGCCGGGCAATCCGGGGCCGCGATCGACCAGCGCGATGCCTGCGCCCAGGGCCGTGTCGGTCCACATGCGCACGTCGAGATCGGCGATCCGCCAATCATTGCCGGTGGCGCGGAGTAGCGCATGCCATGTGCCCATCCGCCAGGACGCGCTGCGCGGCCAATATTGTCGGTGAAATTCATGGCGGAAGATCATGCAATAGGCAGCGACGCGGATATCGTCGCCTTCGCGGTTCAGCTGGACGGCGTTGAACTGGTGCTGATGGCCATAGGTTTGCGTGGCGCGCCGGCTGATGCTGCCGCTGATGAAATTTTCAATGCCCGTATGTCCGCGGTAAACCCCGGGGCTGCCATCCGCCAAAGGGTGGCGCAGGATGCCGTCGCTGGTGAAGCAATCGAGATAGGCGGGGAGATCGCCGGAATCGATTGCCCAGGAATAGCGCGCCATCCGGTCAGCGATGCAGAGCCGGTCGCGCATCGCAATGTCATCAAATGAGCCACTCATGCGCAGGTCTGCCCGGCCCAGGGCTGCGCCATCATGGTGATTTTCATGGTGTCTTGCATCGCGCTGGCTCCTCCCGTCATTTGTTTATGTCACGGCTTTTCATGGAAATGCCGTTTGAGCACCGCTTGAAGCAGACAAAAGCCCCAATGTAAAGTTTGCAATATATGTTGCCAATGCTCGTACATTGTGTGTATCTCATACATCGAAGCGGCTCTCAGGGAGCTCAAGGCGCCTAAAAATGGGCGTCAATATAAAAGGGGAGGATTCCACATGGCCTGTCACCATATTCTCAAGGCATGCGCGCTGCGCAGTGCGTCATTTCTTGTGCTCGGCGCGCTGGCGACCGGCGCACATGCGCAGGAGGACGCGCCGCGCGACGCCAATGGTGTGCAGGATATCGTCGTCACGGCCCAGTTCCGGTCAACCAATTTGCAGGACACGCCGCTGGCGATCACTGCCATGTCGGGCGCGCAGCTCGCCGAGCGCAGCTTCAGCAATATCACCGATGTCGGCAAGGCGGCGCCCAGCGTCACGCTGCGGCTCGGCAGCTCGGGCTATGGCAAATCGACACAGGCCTATATTCGCGGCATTGGCCAGAGCGATTTCAACTTCGCGCTTGAACCGGCCGTCGGTTTCTATGTCGACGATGTCTATCATGCCTCGCTGTTCGGCACGTCGTTCGACCTGCTCGACCTTGAGCGCGTGGAGATATTGCGCGGGCCGCAGGGCACGCTGTTCGGCAAGAATTCGATTGGCGGCGCGGTTCGCCTGATCTCGAAGAAGCCGGCCGATCATTTCGAGGCCTCGGTCGAAGGCACATATGGTAGCTATAACCGGCTGGACCTGCGCGGCATGATGAACATCCCGCTGATTGCGGACCAGCTGGCGCTGCGCCTCTCCGTCGCCTCCAAGGAGCGCGATGGCTATGTGGATCGGGTCGATTTCGCCTGCGCCTACCCGGCGCTGGCCGGCAATTTGCAGCCGACCGTCTCGACGCAGGGCAATAGCTGCAAGGTCGGCACGCTGGGCGGTGAAAGCGTGCGGGCCGGGCGGGCGGCACTACGCTGGACACCGGCGTCGAATGTCGAGGTCAATCTCGTCGCTGAAGTCATTCGGGACAATTCGGAAGCGGCGGCGGACTCGCTCATCTATCTGAACATGGGCGCGGCCGCTCTCGTCAATTACAATGCCAACCGGCTGGTGCCGACATATGGCATCCCGTTCGATGACCGGTTCATCACCGATCCCTATGTGACCTTCGCGACCTATGACAGCGCGTTTCTCGGGCGCAAGGTGCCCCCTGTGAACACGGTGCATTCGGAGAGCTATTCCGGCGATCTCAGCTGGGACATCACGGATAATGTCCAGTTCAAGTCGATCACCGCCTATCAGAAGTTCAACGGCCGCTTCACCCAGAATGCCAATAACGCGCCGCTACCGGTCGCGCTGACCGACAATGTCGCCGGTTTCGAGCAATTCACCCAGGAATTCCGCCTGGTAGGCTCGGCCTTTGACGGGATGCTCGACTGGGCCGCCGGCGTTTTCTACTTTGATGGCGACAGCTCGTTGGGCGGCGGCGCCTATCTGGCGGCTTCCAACATCGCCTTTGACCAGAATGACAGCACGGACGCCTCGAACCGTTCCGCCTTCATGCATGGCGTCTTCCACCTGACGGATAAATTCTCGGTGACGGGGGGCCTGCGCTACACGAAGGAATCGAAGACCTACCGGTTCGACCGCGTCAATGTGCCGGCGGGCACGCCGTTCTTCGCCGGTGGCGCCTTCACCTCGCCAGCCTCGAAGTTCGACCGGTTCGATTACAAGATCGGCGCGGATTACAAGGTGACGGACAACGTCATGGTCTACGGCCAGTTTTCGACCGGCTTCAAGGGCGGGGGCATCAATCCGCGTCCCTTCACGCCGGCGGCGGCCGTGCCGTTTGGCCCGGAAACGTTGCAAGCTTATGAAATCGGCCTCAAGAGCGACCTGTTCGATCGCCTCGTGCGCCTCAATCTCGCCGCCTATCACAGCGATTACTCCAACCTCCAGCTCAGCGCGAACGGTCTGGACAATAATGGCGCGCCGAGCATCGTCATTGCCAATGCCGGCCGGGCGACGATCGACGGGGTCGAGGCCGAGCTGGAGATCCGCCCGGCGCGCGGCTTCCAGATCGATATGTCGGCCAGCTATACCGGCTTCAAGATCAAGGAGCTGGGCGCGGCCAGCGGTGTTTCAGGCGGGCCGACGCTGGCCAGCAAAGCGCCGGGCACACCGGAATGGAAATATAATGCCGGCGTGCAATATGAGATCGAGATGGGGGACCGCGGCACGCTCACCCCGCGCGTCGATGTCTATTACCAGTCCAAGGTCTTCAATGAATGGACCAACAACCCCCGCGCGGTGCAGGATGGTTATGCGATCGCCAATGGCCGCCTGACCTATGCCGCGCCAGACGATGAATGGTATGCTGCCCTGTCGGTGACGAACATGTTCGACAAATTCTACTATGTGAACAAGTTCATCCAGTCCGGCACCTATATCTTCACCGGTCAGCCGAGCCGTCCGCGCGAGTGGGCGATCACGGTCGGCCGCCGCTTCTGAGCGACGCGGCAGCAGGGGAGGGGAGCGCGGCCCCGCGCGCTCCCTTCTTGCATCGACGGTGGTTACCCGTCACCTTCCATCGGAGGGGCTGGCGGCAGCATGAGAGGTGAGAGGATGTCCGACGATCAGGCGCTACGGACGTTGATGGACGAGGTGGCCGACCTGCGGCACCGGCTGGGCGTCATGGAAGATATTCAGGCCGTCCGCACGCTTCAGTTCAAATATGGCTATTATATGGACAAGGGGCTGTATGACGAGGTCGTCGGCCTGTTTGCGGAACAGGGCGTGCTCCATTTCATGGGCGGGATTTTCCGTGGCAAGGCGGGCCTCTCGCGCCTCTATTGCGGGCGGCTGCGCAACAATTTTACCGATGGCAATAACGGTCCGGTCTACGGCCTGCTCGCCGAGCATCTCCAGCTTCAGGATATTGTCGACATCGCGCCGGACCGGCAGAGTGCCAAGGGCCGCTTTCGCGCGCTCATGCAAGGTGGCAGCCATGACACCAAGGCCAGGATCAACGACCGGCTGCCGCGCCAGTGGTGGGAAGCCGGTGTCTATGAAAACAGCTATGTGAAGGAAGATGGCATCTGGAAGATTGCCGTCCTCGATTATCACATGTTCTGGCAGGCGGACTATGAGACCGGCTGGGCGCACAGCAAGCCCTATGAAGGCCGTTTCTTCGCGAAGGTCTGGCCGGACGATCCGGGCGGGCCGGATGAGTTGACCGACCGGGAGCCTAATTTCTGGCCGGAAACGCCCATTGTCGATTTTCATTATTCCCACCCGGTGACAGGCGAGCCCTGGCAGCCGGGGCGCGCTGACGGTCGGCGAACCGACTGAGCGGCAAACGCAATGACCCAGATGGAGAGGAGACCTCGTGACGACCATGCAGGGAGAGATCGCACTTGTGACGGGCGCTGGGCGCGGTTTTGGCCGTGCGATCGCGGAGCGGCTGGCGGGTGAAGGCGCGGCCGTCGCGCTGGTCGCACGCAATGCCGCGCAGCTGGCCGAGGTGGTGGAAGCCATCGAGGCGCGGGGCGGGCGGGCCATTGCGGTCGCGGCGGACGTGACCCGGCCTGCCGATGTCGACCGCGCGGTATCGGAAGCAGAAGCCCGGCTCGGTCCGCTGACGATCTTCGTCAACAATGCCGGCGTTCCCGGTCCGTTCGGGCCGATCCACGAGCTGGACATGGAGGCATGGTGGGCCGCGCAACAGGTGCATATTCGCGCGCCGATGCTGTTTCTGCGCCGCATCCTGCCCGGCATGGTGGCGCGGGACCGGGGCCGGATCGTCGTCGTTTCGGCGATCGCCAGCCGCAAGGTGGCGCCACATATGAGCGCCTATTGCACCGGCAAGATCGCGCAAAACCGCATTGTGGCGCAAGCAGCGGCGGAGCTGGCGGACAGCGCCGTGAAGATTTTTGCGATCGACCCCGGCTTTGTCTTCACGGCCCTCGCGCGCGACACGATGACCTCTCCCGAAGCGCAGAAGTGGCTGCCCGCTATGGTCGATCGGCTCCAGCAGGCGTCGGACGGCAAGGCCGTGGCCGAAGGGCTCGCCCGTTGCGCGCAGCGCTGCCTCGATCTTGTCTCGGGCCGCTATGATGCCCTGAGCGGCGGTTATATGGAGATACCGGACGATCTTAACGCGATGGTCGCCGAGCGCATGGCGCAGGCGTGACCTTCGGCGCGCGGTGCGTCGTTTGGCCGCCACGGCTAGAGGCTCATGGCGGCCAGATCGTGCGCCTCAGCGATAGGCGGGGGGAATGCGGTAGCCGCTTCCGATGGCCGTCTCCAGCAATTGGGCGAAGCGCAGCGGGGTGCGGTCTTCCAGGCTGGGGCCGATGATCTGCACGGCGGTCGGCAGACCCTCGACCAGTTCGCCTGTGGGCACCGCGGCAGCCGGCAGCCCGGGCAGCGTGGCCATGCCGGGCCACATCAGCCCGTCCAGATAGGGAATGGGCTGGCCGTTCACGATGATCTTGCGGTCATATTGCGCCATATGACCGTCACCTGTGGCCGCGTGCGGGAAGGCGACGCGCGGGAAGATCGGGCAGATCAGCAGGTCGTAATCGCGGAAGAAGGCGTTCCAGCGATTGATCAGTTCTTCCTGCCGGGCGTGGCCGGCGCCCAGCGAGCGGACATTCTGCGACATGCGCGTGCCGATCCGTTCGGCATAGCTGCCGGGTTCGGCATCCCGGCCCGCGCCCAGTTGCGCCGCGTAATCCGCGTCCGTCGCGCCTGCGCCCTCCAGCGCCATCAGCACGGTGAGATAGGTTTCATACTGGTTGGCCGGATCGATATCGGGCCGGGCCTTGCGATCAACCTGACCGCCGGCGCGCTCGATGCTGGCGAGCATCGTCTCGATCGCGGCGCGATAGCCGTCGTCGATCGGATAGGCATCCAGCCACACGCCGACACGGAAGTCGCGGAGCCGCTCCTGCCGCGCAGGGGGGAGCGTGATCGAGAAGGCCTTGCGGTCCAGATCGTCCGGCCCGACGATCAGGTCGAGCATCCATTCGAGGTCGAAGGCGCTGCGTGCCATCGGGCCATAGACACCGAGCGGCGTTTTGCCGCGCGCGCCGGGCATGGGCGGGATATGTCCCCGGCCCGAGACGACGCCGAAGCTCGGTTTCATACCGTAGACACCGCTGAAATGGCTGGGCACGCGGATCGATCCGCCAATGTCGCTGCCCAGCTCCAGCGAGGTGATGCCGGCTGCGACCGCGGCGGCAGCCCCGCCCGACGAGCCGCCCGGCGAATGATCGTGGTTCCATGGATTGCGCGTCAGTCCATAGACGGGGTTGACCGTCTGGTGATCGACGGCGCCGGTCGGCACGTTGGACTTTCCCCAGATGACCGCACCGGCCGCGCGCAGGGCAGCAACGGCGTCGGCATCGCGCTCCGGATAATGGCCGGCCAGCTCGGTGAAGCCGCAGGTGGCGGGCATGCCGACCACTTCAAAAACATCCTTGATCGTCATCGGGATGCCGGCGAGCGGGCCGGCGTCTCCCCGCGCGATCGCCGCGTCGGCAGCGCGGGCGGCGGCGCGGGCGGCGTCCGGATCGGTGGCGACGATGGCGTTGATCGCCGGATTGACCGCCTCATAATGGGCCAGTTGCTCGTCGAGAAGTTCAACGGCGCTGATCTCGCGCCGGTCAAGCGCGTTGCGCAAGGCGCGGGCGGTCTGGAAGAGCAGGGGGGTGGCGGCGTCAAGCGCGGTCATCAGGGCCTCTCCAATTTGGCTTCGTTACAGGGGCAGTATAGACCAGACGCCGTGCTTGCAAAGCCATGGGTTTCACGCGTGCTCGCGGGGCCGCGCCATTGGCCGAGGCCGATTTTCAGCGGCGAGAGGGAGCTGGATCCTGCGCTGGTCGCCTGGACGGCGGAGCCGACCGGCGCGGCCTGTTATATGATCTTCTGCGCTGGAATTGCCCTGGTAGGCAGCTTCTTCGTCCGCCGCTATGATGGGCAGATCAGACGGGCTCTGGCGGAATAGGACGGCTATGACAGCGATTATCGAGGGCTCGCAGGATGCAGGCAAAGGCGCGGCGGTGATCGCCCGTCTCAAGGCCGAACTCGGGCCGGACATCATCAAGGATGCCTCGGAAGCGGATTTTGCGCGGCATAGCACCGACTTCACGAACGTCATGCCCGCGGGGATTGCGCTGCCGGGTATCGCCTATCCGCGCACGACCGCGCAGGTCTCGCGTATCATGGCGATCTGCAACGAGGCGCGTTATCCGGTCGTGCCGCAGGGCGGCCTCACCAGCCTGTGCGCCGGCGGCCTGGCCGACCGCCCGTGCGTGCTGCTCTCCATGGAGCGGATGCGCGGCATCGAGGAACTGGATGAAGCCGGGCGCACGATGACCGTGCTGGCCGGCACAGTGCTGGAGACGGTGCAGGTCGCGGCCGACGATGCGGGCTTCCTCTTCCCGCTTGATCTTGGCGGCCGCGGCACCGCGCAGGTCGGCGGGAATGCCGCGACCAATGCCGGCGGGAACCGGGTGTTGCGCTACGGCATGATGCGCGACCTCATTCTGGGCGTCGAGGCCGTGCTGGCGGATGGCACCATCATCAGTTCGCTCAATGTGATGATCAAGAATAATGCCGGCTATGATCTGAAGCACCTCTTCATCGGCAGCGAAGGGACGCTCGGCGTCATCACCCGGCTGGTGCTGCGCCTGTTCCCCAAGCCAAGGAGCGCCTGCACGGCGGTGGTCGCGATCGAGGACTATGCCGCGACGCTCGAATTGCTCAGGCAGTGCAATTCCGCCTTCAGCAGCACGCTCTCGGCCTTTGAGGTGATGTGGCCGGATTTCTACCATATCGGGACCACGGCGCTTGGCCGTCAGCCGCCGCTGGCGCATGGTTATAACGTTTATGCGCTGATCGAGATCCTCGGCACGGACCCCGGGCGCGACCCGGAGCGTTTTGAGGAAGTGCTGGGCGGCATGATCGAATCCGGGCTGGTGCAGGATGCGGTGATCGCCCAGTCCGACAAGCAGCGGCAGGAGATCTGGGCGGTCCGTGATTGCCCAGGCGAGTTCTACAAGGTGCACTGGCCGCAAGTCGCCTTCGATGTGAGCCTGCCGACACGCAAGATCGGCGATTTCATTCCTTATGTGCGTGATCTGCTGCTGGAAAAATGGCCGGATTGCGTGACGGTGTTCTTCGGCCATCTGGCGGATTCGAACCTGCATCTGTCAGCGCGGGTGCCGCGCGATCCGATGCCCGAACATGAGATGGAAGCACTGGTCTATGAAGCCGTCGGCAAATGGGGCGGGTCGATCACCGCCGAGCATGGCATCGGCAGCATCAAGCGCGAGTTTCTGCACTTTTCGCGCACGCCGGAGGAATTGAAGCTGATGCGGATGCTCAAGGCGACGATGGACCCCAACAATATCCTCAATCCGGGGAAAGTGATTTAACGCCAGGTCTGCGCAGCAACGGCAAGGCCCATTGCAGCCGGCCAGCATAGAGCGGCACGGCGAGACGCCGGGCGAAACGCGGCGGGCCATCCCCATCGGGGGTTTGAACAGGGTGCGGCAGCTTTGGCGGCCGGGTCGCCCGATCCCTTTGCGAGCAGCAGCCATCGAGGCTCCCCGTCCAGCGCAAGGTTATGACGCGACCGGGACCATCCTGGCTTCCGCCCCGGCCACGAACAGTCCGGCCGATAGTCGAGCAAAATCAGATGCAATTCATCGATGGCGCACATGAAGGCCGTGCGGCCTCTCCGCTTCGAAACCCCAAATGTAAAATAATGTAAACTTTTGTAAACTTTATAAGCGCAGTTAGCCCTGAACTAACCATGCCGAGGGGTGGAGAATTGATGCTTGGGTCCGTGTATGATGGAGTGGGACAGCGTAAATATTTGACTGCGAAAGAGCGTGTTTCTTTTTTATATGCAGCCGCGCAACGGGGTGAAACCGTGCACAGTTTCTGCTGGATGCTGGCAACAACCGGGTGCAGGATTTCAGAAGCGCTGGCCCTGTCGAGGCAGAGTATCGATTTTGAGTCCGGGCATGTCATTGTCGAATGTCTGAAGAAGCGCGGGAAGAAGATATTCAGAACAATTCCCTTGCCACCGGAATTGCTCAATCTGCTTAGAGCCTTGCTCAGTGTCGGCGTGCTCCCTCGCGAGCGGCTGTGGCCATGGTCGCGGATGACCGGCTATCGCCGCGTCCGGGAGGTGATGGTCAGTGCAGGGATTGTTGGTCCGCACGCCACACCGAAAGGCCTGCGCCATGCCTTCGGTGTCTGTGCGATCCAGTCCAATGTGCCCCTGAACCTCATCCAGCGCTGGTTGGGGCATGCCGATATCAAGACAACCGCAATCTACACCAGCGCGATGGGCCCGGAAGAGCGGGAGTTCGCCTCGCGCACGTGGAAATTCAGCATGAACCGATCGCGTAACCCACGATCGACGCGGGCCAAACATGCGGCGCTCGGGTCCGGCGCGATCCGACACACGCCGGCCCTTGCGCTGGAGGAGCGGCAAGGCAATCGGGTCGCATATGATGACATGATGTTGCTCAAGCTGGCCGCCCTGCTCGATGACCGCTTTGTCGGTGGCTCACAGGGACTCTCCACAGAAGATGAATTGAAGCCAAGGCGCCTGGTCGCCTAGTCCGGCGGAACGGCGGGGTGGCTCTGCCCTCCGCATCACCGGAAACCTGACGGCGTGCGCCTTGCGACTTGCCCACCCGGTGCTCCCATGCACCGGGAAGTGGCCTTTGCTCCAGCCGCCGTTCATGATCTGCTATTGCGTGATATGTGGCGTGGTCCAGCGCGCATCTGGCTCGCCGGCCCGGTCGTGAACCTGTCAAAAGACAGTTGAGCACGCCTGGCCAATCCGCCCTTGCTACCCGCAGCAATGAACATGGGACTCGGCAACGTCTTGCGGTCAGTCCCCATGGTTCATCAATCGGTGGGCCGCTCAGCATGCTCCGATATTTGTGCAAGCTGTTCCAGCGGTCGTGAGGAAACCATAACGGGTTCCGAGCATTCTCTTTCGCCGATGAACATCGGGAAATGCGCAGTCGACGTTCATCCCCATGTAGCGCAGATTAAAGGGCTATCTGTATGAAAAATAAGCTTAAAGTCTGTGACACTTTATCCAATTCTGTATCAGGGCCCGAGCCGCAGGCAGCGCGCCTCTCCGCAGACAGCCCCCCGTCTCAGCTCAGCGCAACGGCAGCCAGGCGTGCGGACACACCCTGGACCATCTATAATCGCGAGGGTCAGAGGAAGTATTTGACGTCCTCGGAGTTGGAATCATTCCTGGCGGCGGCTCAGGAATTCAAAGTATCTGTCCGGAATTTTTGCTGGATGATGGCAGTGACCGGATGCCGTATTTCTGAAGCTCTATCGATGACCGTGAATAGCATCGACTTCAAAGCCGAGAATGTAGTCATTAAAAGCCTGAAAAAGCGCGGAAAGACCATGTTCAGGTCAATCCCATTGCCTAAGCAGCTTCTTAACTATCTCAAAAAATGGTTTAAATCCGAAAACTTCAATGCAGGTCGTCTTTGGCCATGGTCACGGATGACCGGATACCGCAGAATATGTGAAGTCATGGGCGAAGCAGGCATCACCGGAAGCTACGCGACTCCAAAAGGGTTACGACATGGCTTCGGAGTCAAAGCCATTCAGTCCAATGTTCCACTGACCCTTGTTCAAAAATGGCTCGGTCATGCCGATATCAAGACAACCGCAATCTACACCAGCGCGATGGGGCCGGAAGAGCGCGAGATCGCCTCGCGCATGTGGCGCCGCTCGCGCAAGGAGAGCCGCCGGTCATCCTCCCATCGCAAGCAAACTGACTGGTTTCCAACAGGGCGGCCCGTGCCGCCTGTGGCGCTGCAGGCCGCCAGCTCATGTGAGGATGGGGCGAGTCCTGCCACGTCCGATGCGGCACCGGATCATCTAGCCGCTCAACAACCAACTGATATTAAACGGTTTTTACGAACCGCCATTAACAGCTATTGCCCTTTGATACAGAATTGGATATTTTGTCTCAAGTTCGAGCGGGTGGTTCGTCCGACATGAGAGGAAGTCGATGATCGCAATCGATGTTGAACGGACCGACGCAGATCTGTGGGCGGCGCCATCAAATCCTTCCTCCCACGAGGGTGCTGAAGCGCATGCGCTCCTGCGCATAGACAATATCTCCCACATATTGTCGGCATATGGGGCCGACGCTGCCGAGGCGGCGATCGCCAGTCTGGATCTGGTCCTCGATCGATTGCGGGGGCGCGCGTGCCTGTCATGGGTGCGCCGTCCCGGACTGGTCGAGATCTCGTTCGAACACCGACCTTCTGCGGGCGTCGAGGATATTCTCGAAAGCCTGCTGGACCGGCTGTCGCTTGAGCCGGTGAAGCTGATGGGGGTGGACCTCCATCTTTCCCTGTCCTGCGCCGTGGCGGGGCAGGCTCTGCCGGCTTATGTGGCGGCGGGTGACGAGGGGGCGTGGTCCCGGCAATATCGGCAGAATATGAGCATTGCGGCCGATGTGCTTGCGGCGATGAGCGATGGCCGGGTGCACATGTACTGGCAGCCTGTCCGGTCGGCCTCCGGGGGCTCGGGGAGTCTCTATTGCGAGGCGCTGGCGCGCATGGTTGACCGGGACGGCCGGTTTGTGCCGCCATCCGCCTTCATCCCTGCTCTGGAGGCGCTTGGCTTGATGCGTCTTTTTGACCGCCGGATCATGGCTGCGGTGCTCGATGAACTCGAAAATCATCCATCGGCGGTGCTCGGCGTGAATATTTCCGGCCAGAGCGCGCGGTGCGACATCTGGTGGGCCTCGCTGTTCGCGCGACTGAAGCGCTCGCGCGGCATGGCGGAGCGTCTCGTTGTGGAAATCACGGAATCGGCGGCGCTCGACGCTGGCGCCTTTGCGTTTGTGCGGGAACTGCGCGCGCTTGGCTGCCGTGTCGCGCTCGATGATTTTGGCGTCGGCCATGCCTCGGTGCGCCGGGCCATGGCGATCAGTCCCGACATCATCAAGCTGGATGGTTTCTTCCTGCGGCGCGCCGCTGCCGATCCGAAGAATTTCGAGTTTCTGCAATATCTGGTCGGCATGGCCGGCGCGATCGCACCGGTCGTCATCGTCGAGGGCGTCGAGACGGAAGCGCAAAGCCGGATGGCGGCCGAATTGCAAACGCGTCAGGCCTCTCAGGCCGACTGCTGGCAGCAGGGATATCATCTTGGACGGGCCAGCGCCTGGCGAAGCTGGAGCTATCATCGGGGCGGTGACCGGGACGTGCGGCCCGTGTCGCTTGGCGATCTGGCGGGGAGCAGGCGTGATTTTCGCGCAGGCGATGGCCCGGGCGGACTCGGGCGCGCCTGACACAGAAATTGCATGGCCGGCCGCCGCGCTTTCGAGCGCCGCGGGTGCGTATTGACCAAATAGCAGAGAGTGGGAATGAAGATCAGGGGGCGGTTTTTCGTTGTTTCAGCTTTGGCGCTTTCGGGCGTCGGTGCACAGGCGCAGCAGGCTGTTGATCCCGGACGGATCGACGAGCGCTTTCGGGCGCAATCCGATGCGCCGAGCGTTTCGCCGCTCGATGTGCCGGATTTACCGACACAGGAGGCCGTTGCGGCGAGCGCGCTGCCGGTCACATTGACGGCGGTGCGGTTTGACGGGGCGACGGTGGTGCCGATGGATGCCCTGGACGCGCTCGCCCGGCCCTATCTGAACCGCGCCATGCCGCTCTCCGACCTGTTTCGGCTGGCCGAGCAGGTGACCGCCGAATATCGGCGCCGGGGTTATGCGCTTTCGCGGGCGATCATCGCGCCGCAGCGCATCGAGAATGGCGTCGCCACGGTCCACATCGTCGAAGGGTTTATCGATCAGACACGGATCGAAGGAAAGCCCGGCGGTTATCGCCCGTATCTGGAAGCCTATCTTGCGCCGGTTCGCGCGGAGCGGCCGACATCCGGAAAGGATCTGGCGCGCGCGCTGTTGCTGGCGCGTGATCTTCAGGGGGCGGACGTCCGCGCCGTGCTCACGCCCTCTGCCGATGTCGAGGGGGCGGCGGACCTCAGCCTGGTCGTCGCGCGCAAGCCGGTCGAAGCGTTCGTCGCGGTCGACAATCGCGGATCGCGCTGGCTGGGGCCGGCCCAGTTTTACGCCGGCATCGTGTTGAACGATCTGGCCCGTGCCGGAGGGCGGCTGGCCATAACGGGTGTCGGCGCACCCGATCAGGGGGGCGAACTGGGCTTCGTGTCCGGAACCTATGATCAGCCCATTGGCGGCTCCGGCCTGCGTGCGAGCGTGTTCGCCAGCTATGCGCGGACCCGGCCCGGCGATGAATTGCGCGTGCTTGCGCTCGAGGGCGAAAGCCTCACCTGGGGTTTCGGGCTGCAATATCCGTTCCTGCGCAGCCGGGAGACCAATATTCTTGGCCAGTTTTCGTGGACGGCACGGGATAGCAATTCGCGGAATATCCTTCTGGACCCGGTTTTTGACGACAAGATCCGCACGGCGAACGCGGGACTCATGGTCAATCATGCCGATCGTCTGGGCGGGCAGGTCACGGTGCGGGGCAGCATCACGCAGGGGCTTGGGTTGCTCGGTGCGACGGCAGGGGGCGACCCGGCCAAATCCCGCGCCACCGCCTCGGGCGTTTTCACGAAAGTGAACGGCGAGATCACGCGGGTTCAACCCATTCATCGCGGCCTGCGCCTCCTGCTCGGCGCGACCGGGCAATGGACGCGCAACAGCCTGCTCGCTTCAGAGGAGATGGGCCTTGGCAGCACCGAATATGGCCGCGCCTATGATCCCTCGGAAATAACGGGCGACAAGGGTTTCGCCGGCAAGGCGGAGCTTTTCTACACCATCCCCGCGCGCGGCATGGGGTCGGTGGAGCCCTATGTCTATTATGAGGGTGGCCGGGTTTATCAGAACCGTCCGCTGCCGGGTGAGGCAAGGCGCAGCAGTCTGCGATCGGTCGGCGCGGGCCTGCGGGTCGGGATTGCGGGACGCTTCGGCCTGTCGATGGAATATGCCAGGCCGATCGGCCGCGATGTCGGCGCCCTGGGCGACCGGGACGGCCGCATCTTCCTTTCATTCAGCGCTGCTTACTGACCGCGACAGCGTGGCTGTCGTGACGTCTGATTTTTTTGTGGAGAGATAAATGAGCAAGTATAACGTCGCTGGAGCGGTCGCTGATCCGACTGGTCGTGGCGTGCTCTTGCGGCCGCGGCCCATGCTCATGGCATCGGCCGCACTGCTCGCACTGGTGGCCGCGCGGCCTGTGTTCGCGCAGGATGCCAGCGCGCTCCCGACCGGCGGTGTGGTGGTCGGTGGCACAGCGACGATCGGCGCGCCGGGCGGCGGCACGTTGCAGATCACCCAGACGAGTGACCGGGCGCTCATCAACTGGGACAGCTTCGATATCGGCTCTGGGGCGCAGGTGAACTTTTCCCAGCCCGGCAGCCGTTCCGTCGCGCTCAACCGGGTCGTTGGGGGGGATGCGCCCTCGCAAATCGCCGGCCAGCTCAACGCCAACGGGATCGTTGCGGTGATCAACGGCAACGGCGTTCTTTTTGCCGGCACGGCGGATGTCAATGTGGGCGGGTTGATCGCCAGCACTGCGACTATCGTCGATCAGAATTTCATGAGCGGCGGTCCGATCACCTTTGCAGCGTCCGGCGCTTCGACCAGCGAAATCATCGTCCAAGCTGGCGCAAGCATCAGCATCGCCGATCAGGGGATCGCCGCCTTCTTCGCGCCGGTCGTTCGCAATCAGGGCATTATCAACGCCCGCCTCGGCCATGTGATGCTCGCGTCTGGCAGCAGCGCCACGCTCGATCTGGACGGCACCGGCTTTCTTGAGATCGGACTGGGCAGCGACAATGCGCTCATAGAGAATAGCGGCACGATCAACGCAGGCGGCGGACATGTCCTGATGACCGCGAAGGCTGTGAGCGCGGTGATTGATCAGGTGGTCAATACCGGTGTCATCTCCGTGGCGAGCGCAACCGCGGACCCGGATGGCACCATCCTGCTGTCGGCTGGCACCGGCAATGTCCGGCTGGGCGGCGGCATCGACGCAGGTGCGGCCGGCCGTGCGCGTGTCGAGGCTGTCAACGAGATCAACGTTGCGGACGATGTCGCGGCGACGGGCCATCTGGCGCTCGGTGCCCGGCATATCCTGGGAGCGGGCAGCATCGGCGTGACCGGCGGGGCGCTCTCGCTCGCCCTCGACGTGAACGGTGCGGATACGACAGGTGACGGCAATTTCATCGCGGATGCGCTGGGCGTGATCGGCATGGTGGCAGGCGGCACCACGCTTGACCTTGGCGCGGGCATTTATGCCGCCGGCGCGACGATCGGCCGGAACAATGTCACGATCGACGGCGGCGGCGTCGCGACGATCCGGGTGCCGCTGACCGGTGGCCCGATCAACGGCCTGAACGTCAGCGGCAACGGCGCGAGGGTCACGGGCCTGACATTCGCGGGCACGCTGCCTGCGGATCAGGCGGCGTGGGATGTCGACTGGAACGGGTCGATCACGCGGGGCATCGCGCTGGCCAATGGCGTGGACAATGCGACGATCGCCGATAATGTGATCACCGGCGTCCGTAACGGCCTGCTGGTCGACGGGCGCGGCGCCACCAGCCTTGCGATCACCGGCAATCTGATCGACAACACCAAGAGCGCGATCTCCGTGCAATATGTCGATGCCGCGGCGCCGGGATTCAATATCAGCGGCAACGAGGATGGCCCGTTCGGCAATGAATGGGGCGTCATCCTCCATCTGAACGGCATCTGGGACGGGAGCGCCACCACCTCGGGCAACGGCTTGCTGGGGGCGGGGCCATCGCTTGATGAACAGGCACGGCTGCTGGCGCTGAGCCGGGCCAATGGCGGGCTCTCGGTCTATAATCAGGCTTATACCGCGTCGAACCGCACGCATGTGACTGTCGACCCCGCCGGCACGACGAACGCGCAGGGCGCGGCGCCAAGCCCGATCAACACGGTGCAGGGCGGCGTCGACGCCGTCGTCACCGGTGGCACGGTCACGGTGCGGCCGGGCGACTATATCGAAGGCGTGACCGGCGTCGATTATTTCGGCGGGGCCGGCGGCCAGATGTTCGGCCTGTATGTTACCAAGGATCATATCACGATCCGCGGCGTCGATGCGCAAGGGGCCGCGATCACCGATGCCAACGCGGTCGCCGCTTATGTCACCGCTGCCCATCAGGCCGGTTTTGGCGCGCAGCATTTCGTCTCCGGCACGGGCGTGACGATCGAGGGGCTGGGCTTCAAGCCCTATGCCAATGGCGACAACAAGGCGTTCGAGGTGATCGGCGACGCGTTCACCATGCGTCATTCGGTGATCGACAATCGCGGCAACGCGACCGAGATCAACTTTTTCATCAGCAGCTTTGGCGAAGGCGACATTGTCGAGCGCTTCACGCTCGAGGACAACATCTTCTACGGGGGCAGCGCGGCAACCCATGGCAGCATCCCCAGCGCCATGGTGAAGATCGCCGGCGGTGTCGGCCTCAACAGCGCCGCGTCGCAGCGCATCCTCTCGGGCAACCAGTTCTTCGGCAATGATCTTGCCGGACAGGGCGGCATCCAGTTCCAGGGGCGCATTCCGGCTATCGGCTGGCAGCAGGACCCGACCGGGGCCGCCACGATCACCGGCAACAGCTTCAGCGGTGTCGATGTGCCCGTGCGGTCTGTCGGTATCCTCAGCGAGGCACTCGACTGGGGCCACATCTTCACCGACAACATCTTTGGCGATGGCGGCGTGCTGGCCTTCAGGAGCGATGGCCGCGCGCGCGGTGTCGAGGTCATTGACGGGGCGGAGAGCTACGAAACGATCGCGATCACCACCGGCATCGCGGAGACGGTGGCCGTCGCGCAGGCCGGCGACACGGTGCGGATGCTGAACGGCACCTATGATCTGGGCGGGTCTCCGCTCGTGATCGCCAGGTCGATCGCGTTGATCGGCCAATCCGAGGCGGGGGTGATCCTCGACGGGCGTGCTGTCGGCACCGGTCCGGGCTCGAATGGTCTGGGCACGATCTCGGTCTTCGCCGACAATGTGACGCTCGGCAACTTCACCCTTTATGGCAGTGAACAGTTGCTCGGCAACTATGGGATCAAGGTCCAGCCCGATCCGGCGGGCCATGTGAACACCCCCGGCGGCTCCAGCCAGCGCCTGTCCAACTTTGCGATCAGCGATGTGACGATCCGCGGGTCACGCCGCGCCGAGCTGGATCTCAACGGTGTGGTGGGCGCGACCATCACCAATGTCACGGCCGATGGTCGCAGCGTGGCCGATCCCGCGGTGCTGACCGGCGGCGCCGGCATCCAGATCACCGACAGCGCGAATGTGACGCTGAGCGGCGTCCACACGCTCGGCAACGAGTGGGGCGGGGTCGCGCTCTATCAGGCCAACAAGGCGAGCGGCTATAGCGGGCAGACCGGCGGGATCACCATTGACGCCAGCGACAACCGGTTTGAGGAGGCGATCGGCCTCTACTCGCAGCTTGAATCGGTCACGCAAGGCTTCGGGCCGCTTCATCTGGCGGGCTTCGACTATGTGGTGCGCAACAGCGATCATCGTAGCGACGGCCTCGATAGCCAGTTCGCCTTCTACCGCACCAGCTTTGACGACGCCGCCGCCTTCGCGCTGGGCATCGGCACGGCAGGCGCCAGCTCGATCGAGGGGTTCGCGGACGGTTTCGGAACCAACATCTTCTCCGTGATTGACGGCCTCTCGATCAACACCGCGATACGCGATGCGCGGGCCGGTGGCACGATCAATGCGGGCGCTGGAACCTTCGCGGAGACCGTCACGATCGACAAGGGCCTCACGCTTAACGGCGCGGGCATGGGCGCGACCCTGCTCACCGGCGGTATCCAGCTCTCCGGCACGTTCAGCGACCTGACGCTCAGCAACTTCGCCGTCAGCGGCGCGGCGGGCTCGTCCGTGATCGGCGGCGGGCATGTGACCAACCTGACGGTGGACGGCGTGCGGATCGATGGAGAGGGCGTGGCCGGGCGCCACGGCTTCTCGGGCGGCCAATATGGTGGTGCCATCTCGATCACCAATTCGCAGTTCCTCAACATTCGCGGCTGGGCGGCCTTCGATACGCGCAGCGGCGCGGGCACCGCGACGGATGGCACGCAGATCAGCAGCGCTGTCTTCTCGGATAATCTGCTGGATAATACGGCCGGGCACATTGCCTTGCGCCAACAGGCGGGCGCGGGCGCTTATCCGACGATCACCATCGCTGATAATATCGTCCGCAATGGCGGCGCTTCGGATCAGTCGTTCGGCGCGATTTTCAAGGCTTTCCGCGCCAGTCAGGTGGATTTTACCGGCAACCGCGTCAGCAATGTCGGCACGAGCAGTTGGACCCCTGCCGGCGAGGCCACCTATGGCGCGGTGCTGATGATGCGGGATGTCGGCACGCTCAACGTCACCGGCAATCAGTTCACCAACAATCATCAGGTGTTCGCGGTCGAGCCGGGTTATGCGCTGCCGGGCACGACCCGCTTCATCGACAACAGCTTCGTCAACAATGGCTATGCGATCTACCTGCCGACCACGCTGTCCGGTGCGGGCACGATCAGCTTCGCGGGGATCAACGACTTCGTCGCCGGCGCGGACACGGTCCAGCATATCATGTGGCGCAGCGGGAGCTCGCTCGACCTGACCGGCGTGTCGTTCAACGGCACGCGGGCAGGTGATCTGGCGCTGGATGAGCTGTTCACGCTCGAAGACCTGATCACCCATGGTGTCGATGTGGCTGGCGCCGGCCTTGCCCGTCTGGTCGCTGGCCAGCTTTTCGTGACGTCCGGTTCGGGCCCGGATAGTGCGCTGCGGGCGGTATCGCTCGCGACGGCAGGCGATGTGCTCAACCTGTCGGCAGGCACGCATCTGCTCACCAACACCCTGCTTCTCGAAAAGGGCATGACCGTGAGCGGGCAGGGGCAGGGCGTCACCCTGCTCGATGCCAGCGGCCACAATAGCTATGGCATCCGCGTCAAGGGTGACGCGGTGACGCTGAGCGGCTTCACGCTCAACGGCTCGTCGGCCGCGCTGGGCAATTCCAATTATGGCATCAAGGTCGAAGCGGTGGGCGACGCCTTTGCCCGCAACACCGGCTTCTCGATCACCGATGTGACGATCAACGGCTCGCGCAAGACCGGCCTTGACCTCAATGCGGCGGTCGGCGCGCTGATCGACGGCGTGACCGTGACCGGCGTGACGGCCGGCACCGGGATCGCGATCACCGACAGCGCGAACGTGACGGTGCGTAACAGCCACACCTCAGGCAACGCCTGGGGCGGCCTGGCGCTTTATCAGGCGAATAATGTCGCCGGGGGCGGCAGCAATCAGCAACTGACCGGCGTGGTGATCGAGGCGAGCAACCGGTTTGGCGAGGCGGCCGGTCTTTATCTGCAGGACTCCTCGACGCTGCTGGACCCGGGCCTGCTCACCATTGCGGGCTATGGCTTTACGGTTCGGAACGACGCGCATCGGCCTGATGGGGCGCAGTTCACCTACTTCCAGAACAGCCGTCAAAACGCCTTCGACTTTGCTGTAAACCTTGGCGCCACGGGCGCGAGCGTCGTGCAGGGCTGGAGCGGCACCGGCAATAGTGCGGATTTCCACGTTGGACGGGGGACGCTTGCTGGCGGCGGCCGCGCGGCCTTGTCGATCCAGACGGCGTTTGCCGCCTCGACCGACGGCGATGCCATCCATGTCGCGTCCGGCACCTATGCCGAGAATGCCATGCTTCGCGGCATTCGCACGCTGAACTTCGGCGATGTGACCCTTAATGGGCTGACGCTGGCCGGTGCCGGCAGTCGCCTCATCGGCCAGTTGACGCTCGCTACGGGGGATTTTACCGCCGACAGGCTCCTGCTGAACGGCGACACCAGCATCCATGCGCTCGCAGGCGATATCAGCATCGCCGGCGTGACCGGCACCGCGGCGCTCACACTGGCCGGCGGGCGGGTGAGCCTCGGCCAGTCGTCGCTTGCCGGGCTCGGCGTGACCGGCACGACGATTGTCACGGCCGACGTCACCACGAGCGGGAGCCAGCGCTACACCGGCGCGACAAGTCTTTCCGGCAGCTATGACGCGCGTGATTTCACCGTCGATGGCGCAACGAGCCTGACCGGCAGCACCAACCTGGTCGCCTCGGGCACCGCGCGGTTCGGCATGGTGGATGGAACCGTGGCGGGGCGGCAGGGCTTTACCGTGCATGCCGGCACGGCGGAACTCGGCGCGCTGGGCAGCCGGGTCCGGCTCGACGCGGTGAACATGGTAGCGAACCGGACGATACTCAACGGCGCGCGCTATGCCGCGAACAGCCTGCGCTTATCCGGTGACGCTGCCGATGCGACGGTGCGCGTGACCCGATCGGTCACGCAGTTCGACACGCGGCCCGCCCGTGGCGCGGTGACGATCGGCGCGCAGCTGATCGGGACCAGCCATGGCGGCCAGAATGTCGAGATCGTCACCGGTTCCGGCCTCGCGGGCGCAACGGGTGAAGGTGCCATCCTGCTCGGCAATGTCGGCAGCGATGCGCTGCGGCTCGGCAGCTTGACGATCACCGGCGGTGATTTCTCCGCAGCGACGGTGAAGCTGGCGGGCGATTTCGCGTCGCAGCTGAGTGGCGACCAGCGGTTCACCGCGAACACGCTGGATACGCTGGGCAATGTCAGCGCCTCGGTGGCGGGCAGCGAGAGCGGGCCGATCCGGGCGGGCGGTTCCGTTGCGGTCACCGCCAATGACTCCGGCACCGGATCAATCATTGCGGGCGGGCCGGTCCTGCTCGCCTATATGAGCGATGTCGCGCGCAATGTGTCGTCGCAAAGCGGCGTGACGGTCACGGCCGGCGGCGCGGTCGGCGGCTCCATCGCGGCAGGTGGCACGGCCACCATCGCATCGCAGACGGGGATATCGAGCAACGTCACGGCCGGCGGCGGCGTCAGTCTTACGGCATCCAGTGGCGACGTCAGCGGCAGCATCAACGCCGGCGGGCCGGTGAATGTCCGTGCGGACCTGGGCTCGATCAGTTCGCAGGTCGTCACGACGGGCGATGCCTCGCTCACCGCCGGCGCCGGTGGCATCTCGAGTTCGATCACGGCGGGGGGCGGTGTCGCCGTGGCGGCGCCCGGCGCGGTGACATCGCGGATCAGCGCCGGCGGGGCCGTCGCCCTGACCTCCGACACGCCGCTCGACGTTCAGGTGAATGGCGGTGCGGTAACGGTGAAGGCGCCGGGCGGAACAGTGACCGGCGCGTTCGGCAAGATCACCACGAATGAAAGCGGTTCCTTCATTGTCAATGATCAGCCGGTGGTGGGGAATGGCGACATCAGCCCCAGCCAGATCATTATCGACCGGTTCGTTCTTCCTGCCGGCGGGACGATCGGCGCCGGGGGCGAGATCAGCCTTCCTGCGCACCTGGCCCTCGCTCTGCTCGCACCGGACGGGGGCGCAGGCGGTGCGCAGCCGCCCGTTGTCGTCAACGGGGTCGGCGGCCTCGGCGACCTGCTGCGGCGCGGTTACACCGCGATTGTGATCCAGCTCGATGATCCGGGTCTCGAAATGGCGCGTGAACTCACAGCAAGCGATCTGGACTGACGGATGGGCGGTCCGGAATCATATGGGGAGATGATGACGCATGTCGCTCGCTGACCGACAGGAGAGCCGGGACCGCATATGGACAGCGGCGGCGGGCGAGCATGATCAAGCCTGTCGGCGGGCGGAAACCTGGCCCGATGACGGCGATATGTTCGTCAAGGGCATGGCCGTCGCAACGCCTGTTTCCGTGGTGCTGTGGTGGGCGATCATCGCACTGACGCGGGGCGGTTTCTGATGGAGGGCCGCCACACCCCCGGTCATCATGGACGCGACATCACTGCGGTGCCGGGCGCGCGACATTTGCCGCGCGTCTTGCGGTCATCTCCGCCGACGATTCCCGCATGGTGCGTGGGTCTGGTTGGTGTCCCTCGGGTCGCATCGGGGAGGCGAGGCGCAGCGACAGACTTCTTCCTGAGCGGGGGAGGATGGCGCTGCGTCTCGCAGAGACCTTCAGTGAAGGCATGTTCTTTCAAAGCGATGCTCGAAATGAAAGATAGGTCATGACGGTGCAAATAGTTCGCCAATATCTGGGCCGACTGGCTCCTTTCGAAAAGCCGAAAAACGATAAGGGCCGCGCGCAGGAACTGTTCGAGCGGGCCGCGCAATTCCGCTCGATGGCGCGGGATATCCTGTCCATGGCGGATGAGGCGGAATCAGAGGCGATGGTCATGGTCGGCGCGACGCTCGATGATCTCCCTTCCAAGGGGGATTATCATATCTGGTCGAAAGGCAGTTTCGCGGACTTCGCCAAGCATCAATATCGATCTCGGCGAATGCGTGAGCGCTATTTCGACAAGAAGATCTTTGGTGAACCTGGCTGGGACATGTTGCTGGAGCTTTATGCCGGCGAGATCAAGGATGAAAACATTTCGACGAGCAATCTCGTCCTGTCATCCTCTGCTCCTAACAGCACGGCGCTCCGGTGGATAAAGCATCTGGAGGATGTGGGATTGATAACCAAGAAGTCGTCCCATCTGGATGGAAGAGTCCAATATCAAAGAATGACGAAAACCGGGTTCGACGGCATGACGGAATATTTTGACGCAATTTCCGGCAAGTGACCGATCGGAATGACGGAAGCAGCTCTAAAAAAATCAACTGACTGATAGGAAAGATATGGCCAGGCTATTCAATATTTTCGCGAGGAAGGATCAATCTGCCGCTCTCGCATTGAATACAGGCGGAGGCAATGTATCTAGCGTTGTGTCCTTCGTGGAGAAGGACGGGCGGCTGAATGCGGCCTTGTTTGGCGATCTGGGCGAGCGAACCGGCAACATCCGGGATATTTTTGGCGATCTCGATGGCCGATTGGCGCATGTCAACGCGTTGGCGGCCGACATTACGGACCTGCGACGGACGTTCGACCATTTCCTGCGGCAATATCATGATCTCGCCCTGCTCAATGTCACGCTCGGGCGGGACAAGGAGCGTCTTGAAGCGGAGCTTCAGGGGCTGGAGCTGCATTGCTCGCAGGTGGAGGAGGACCATCAAGCCTTGCGCGCCAGCTATGATGATGGCGAGATGAAGCTGGAGAAGGCGCTCGCCAACATCGAATCCTATGAGCAGAATGTGCAGCTTCTCGGCGTGGCGAAACGCGAACTGGAGGAGAAGCTCCAGGAAGCGCAGACGGCGCTGGCGGCCGCGGCCGATGAGGAAACCGTCCTGCGGCAGGAATGTGCGGCGCTCAAACTCACCGTCGCCCATGACGAGCAGCGGATCGACAGTCTCTCGGGAAAATATCAGGACAGCTTCGAGAAGGCGACGAGCCTGGGCGAGCGATGCGACGTGCTGGACAGCGAATTACGGCAGAAGGACGAGCAGCTTGCCGGCGCCCGGGATGAGAATGCCCGGCTGGTCCATGAAACCCATCAGGTGGAGAAAGAGAAAGCCCATCTCGACAAGTTGGTGAGCGATAGCCGGACAGAGTTGACGGCGAGTTTCGAGCGCTATCAGAAAGACGTCCGCCTGAAGGACGAGCAACTCGGCGTGCTCAACAATGAGCTGAAATCCGTTCACGCCCGGGAGCATATGCTTCAGAAGGTCAATGCCGACCTGAAGAGCGAGAATGAGAAATTCGCCAAGGATCTGCGCGAGGCGCTGGAGGCCAACCGGCGCAACGAAGTCCAGATGTCCCGTTACGAGGCCAAGGTAGGCCGGCTCACGGTCGACGGCGAAGCTGCGCTGAACGCGCGCAAGCAGCTCGATCAGGCGCGGCTGGCGATGGTCGCCCGGATTGACGCCCTCTCCCAGTCGCTGCGGGTCAGCGAAGTCGATATCCGGCGGCTGGAGAATGAGGCGTCGACGCTCACCCAGCGCAATCAGGATATGGAAGTCAGTTACGCCGCTTCGATCGAGCAACTGACGCAGCGTATCCATGAGCTGGAAGGGCAGCTTGAGCACCAGATGAACGAGAATGCCTATATCGCGTCGAAATTCTCGCGTGGAAACAGCGCCTGACGACGATGCGATGACATGGAGCGTGGCGGATGCGACGGCCGCGCCCGCCGGCTCGGCTGCGCCGGTCAGCGTCCTCTGGCGCGGCGCGGCAGATGCCTGGGCAGGACAGCGAGCGCCAGGATCAGTGCGATAATGCCCAGGCTTTTCAACATGGTCCATGGCTCAAGCCCATGGGCGAAGCAGCGGCTTGTCACAATGATCCCGAGCCCATAGCCGGTCCAGGTGAACAGCGATATCGCGCCATTGGCCGAACCCGCGCTGCCGCGACGACGCCGCAGCACGGCCGTTGCATAAGACGGGAGCGCGGCCAGTAACAGGAGTGGCGGCACGAACAGCAGACCCGTGACGGGCAAGGTGGCGAGGCTGCTGCTCTCGTCTCCCTGAAGCATGAAGCCTGCGAGACCCTCGCCATAGATGGCTGTGATGCCGGAGAGGATCGCTGCGAGAATGAGCAGCAGGATGAGGCGCATCATATAGGGTGGCCGGCGTGCGAGCATCTGGCCGAAGCGGCCGCCGAGCGCGCCGCCGATCATGCAGGCGAAGATCAGGCCGCCAAAGGTGCCGGTGGGGTTGTCCGACCAGAGATTGAGCAGCACGAAAGCCGAAAGCGTCAGGGCCGCGGCATGATATCCGCTCCAGAGCGAGATCAGATAGGGGGATATTCTCCCATGTCGACGAGCCTCATAGATATAAGTCGCCATCGCGGCTTCCTGCTTGTCCTGAATTGAAACAACGTGTTGAGATCCGGCCCTATCGTTCGCCGAAGGACTCCGAGATTGTCTTGATGAGGGGCTTGGCGAGGAATTTGAGCACCGTGTTCCGGCCGGTCAGGATTTCCGCGGTCGCCGTCATGCCCGGCTGGATCGCGATCAGCTTGCCCGGCCGTTTATGCATGGTGTCGGTGTTGGCGAGGATGTGAACCCGGTAATAGACCTGTTCGCCATTGCCCTTCTGCTCGGTCAGCGTGTCCGGGCTGATGTAGGTCACCTTGCCGGTGGCGGAGCCGAAGATGGACGGGTCATAAGCATCGAACTTGACCGAGGCGGTCTGGCCTTCCTGCACATAGGCGATGTCGGCCGGCGACACCTTGGCTTCGATGATCAGCTGCTCGCCGGTCGGCACGATCTGCATGACCTCGTCGCCGGGCCGCAGCACGCCACCAATCGTGGTGAGGCGCACATTCTTCACGATGCCGTCGGTCGGCGCCGCGATTTCCGTGTCGTTCAGGGATTCGAGGCGCTGGGTGAGCGTCTGCACGGCGGTCACCAATTCCTCCTCGGCGCGGGTATAGTCGGTTTGCAGATCCTGCAGATATTTGTTCTGCTTGTTGGCGATCTGCGCCTGAATATCCGTGACCGATCGTTGCAGCCGGATGATCTCGGACCGGCTGACATCGCCATGCGCGAGCAGCGGCATGTTCATGTCCAGCTCCTGGCGGGCGAGGTCCAGCATGGTGCGCAGCGCGGCGATGTCCTGCTGCTGCGCGCCGCGCCGTTTGCTGAAGAGCTGGCGCTGGTTCTCGATAAAATCCGGAAAATCGCCGATATCGCCCGGAAAGTTCAAGGGGCGGTCGAACAGTTCCGCCTCAATCCGGGCGCGCGACGCCTTGAGCGCGGCCACCTTCGCGCTGCTTTCGCGCACTGATGCCGCGATCTTCACCTTGTTGAGCAGCACCAGCGTCTGCCCCTTGCGAACGGTGTCGCCTTCCTTCACCAAAAGCGCGCCGATGACACCGCCATCATTGCTTTGCAGCAATTGCACGCGCCCGGCGGGAATGACCTGTCCGGTCGCGCGGCTCACCTGATCGATTTCGGCAAAGCCGGCCCAGGTGAAAAAGCTCGCCACGGCCAGTGCGGTCAGCGCGATGATGGAGGTGGAGGATTTGCGTGAAACGCTGGCCATGATCAGGATACCCGGTGGAGAGGGGGCCGCGCCGCATCGGCTTTGGCGGCGGGTCTGGGGCGCAGCTTGTCGAGCATGTCGCTGCTCGGCCCCTGATGCACGATGCGCCCGGCGCGCATGACCAGCACGTCGCGAACCAGCGGCAACAGTTGCAGTTTGTGCGTAACGAGGATGAGGATGCCGTCCGGCGGCATCGCATCCTGCAAGGCGGCCAGCACGCGCCGTTCAGTCTCCTGATCGAGATTGGCGGTGGGTTCGTCGAGCAGCAGCAGCCGGGGCCGCGCCAGCAGCGCGCGCGTCAGGCCGACCAGCGCGCGCTGACCGCCCGAGAGACCGATGCTGCCTTCGCTGATCGGCAGGGCGAGGCCGAGCGGGTGATCCTGAATGACCGGCGCCAGACCGGTCTGTGCAGCGGCGGCGAGGATCGCTTCGTCGCCCGGATCGGGGAGGCCGAGCACGATATTGTCGCGCAGCGTGCCGCTGATCAGGCGATAATCCTGCCCGATATAGCCACAGGGCGTGCGCAGGTCCTCCTCCGCAATCTGCCGCACATCGACCCCGTTGAGCAACACATGGCCGCCCTCGGGCGCGTAGAGGCCGGCGAGCAGGCGCAGCAGGGTGGATTTGCCGGAGCCGATCGGGCCGATCAGGCCGATGCGCGCGCCGCTGGCGATGGTGAGCGAGGGCACGGTGAGGCCCTCGCGGGCGCCCTGATGCTTGAAGGACACAGCCTCGAGCCGCAGGTCCGGCGCCATGACCTTGAGCCGCACGGGCACGGTATCGGCCTGGTGGTCGGTCGGCATGGCCAGCAGCTTGTCGAGCGCGTCCAGCGCGGCGCGGGCATAGCCCCACTGGATGATCATGCCGGGCAGCGCCGAGACGAGCGGCCCGTTCACGCGGCTGCCGATCATCGTGCAGGCGATCAGGCTGCCCTGCGTCAGTTCGCCGGCGCTGACGAGGTGCACGCCGACCAGAATGATGCCGATATAGGATATTTGCTGAAGCACCGAGAAGGACGCGCTGGCGATCGAGGACCAGCGGCGCACATGCAGATCATGCTCGTGCACATCCTCGACCAGCCGGTTCCAGCCGGCCAGCATATGCCAGCCGCCCAGATTGGCCTTGACCGTTTCCGAGGCGTCCAGCGCCTCGACGAGGATGCCGTTCTTGCGATTGCTGCTGATCTGCCCCTTGTTGGTCGCGGCCTTGATGAGCCGGGCGAAGATGAGGCTGGCCGCCAGCGCCAGCGGAAACGCCGCCAGCGGAACGAGCGCGATCGGGCCGCCGATCGCCATCATCACGGCGATGAACAGCAGGGCGAAGGGCAGGTCCGCCAGGCAGAAGAAGGAGGCGGACGTCATCGCCGAGCGGATCTGATCGAGCCCGCGCAATTGCGCGGCCATCGTGCCGATGCCGGGTGGGCGGGCGTCGAGGCGGACGGCCTGCATTCGGGCGAAGAAGAATTCGGACATCTGCGTGTCGATGTCGCCGGCCTCCCGGTCGACGATGAACGCGCGTGCGGTGCGGATCAGAAAGTCGATCAGCAGGGCGATCAACATGCCCCCGGTGAGCACCCACAAGGTCGCGAAGCCTCCGCGCGGCAGCACGCGATCATAGACCTGCATGGCATAGAAGGAGATGGCCAGCGCGATGATGTTGAGGACCACCGTGGCGACGGTCGCCTCGACGAGAAGGCGCCGCCGCGAGAGCAGCGCCCGCGCGAAGATGCGCAAGGCGCTCTGTTGCGTATTCAGCTTCGCCGTGGCGGGGAAGGTCGGTTGCTGAAGGTCGAGCAACGCATCGAACGGCAGCGAGATCGCGCCGTTGCCGGACAGCAGGCGGATATCATGGTCGCTGGTCCATTGGTCCGCGATGCACCATCCCGTGCTTTCCGCAAAGGCTAGCAGCGGGAAATGCTGCGCTTTCGGCCGGCCGCGAAAAGCGCGCGGCGCTGCCCAGCCCGCCGCATCGCTCAGCTGCGCAATCGCATCCGGCGTGCTGGCGGCAAGGTCCGGGGGCACATCGCGAGCCCAGTCGGGTTGCAGCCGGGCATCGACCCGCTGCGCATAGGTGGCGATCATGGCGATCAAGGCTGTTGTCATGGCGTGTCCTGGCTGTCAGCAGGGAAGGGCCAGCTGCCGCTGCGCATCAGCAGGCGGTCGCGCGCTTCCGTCGCGCTGGCCTCGGCGTCGATGGCTTCGCTTTGCGCCGTGGTGGCTTCGCGCACGGCGTTCATCACATCCAGCCAGGTGCGCCGGCCGCTGGTGAACTGGCGAATGTAGGAGGCCGTCACATTATCGGCGGCGTCGCGCGCGATGCGAGTGCTGGCAATGCGGCTGCGGGCTGACTCATAGTCGGCGAGATCGGCGGTCGTGCGTTCGCGCAGATCGCGCTCGGTGGCGGAAATGCGCAGCTCCGCTGCATCCTGCCGTTCCCGCGCGGCCGCCGCGTTGGAGAAGCTCGAAAAGCCGCCGCCCGATTGCGCCTTGAGCACCAGGCCGACGCGATGGCCATAGGCGTCGTCATAGGAGTATTGGCCGCTCAGCTGCGGAAAGATCGATGCCCTTGCGCCGGCTGCCTCTGCGCGCGCCGCGCCCGCTTCGGCGATCAGGCGCTGGCGGCCGGGGTCGAAGTCGAGCGTGCGCATGACCAGCTCCGACAGGTCGAGCGGCTCGAGCGGTCCGCCGGCCGGGGGCGGTCCCGGGCGAACATCCGGATCGCCCACCAGTTCACGCAGTTTCTGGAGTGTGGTCAGGCGCTGCGCGACGGTGGTTGCGACCTGCTGTTCGATCTGGGCGGTGCGGCTGCGCGCGAGTTCGAGATCGGCCAGCGGGCTGATCTCCTGCGCGAGCCGCCGCTCCATCGTGGCGACCAGCTCCCGGTGGCGGGTCAGACTGTCCTGCAGGATGGCGAACTTGCTGTTGAGGCGATGATAGTCGCGGTAGCTCCGGGACAGGCCGACCATGATGTCGAGCACGGCCTGCTGATAGCCGGCAAGTGCTGCCCGGTGCTGCGCGCGCGCGCGCCTGAGCGAACTGGAGATCCGTCCGCCGGTCCAGATCGGCTGGTCAACGACCAGGCTGGCCTGACGCCCGTTGGTGCTGTCGTTGAGCAAAAGCCCCTGCACGGTGAAGGCGGGAAAGGCCTGCCAGTGCGCGGAGCGGATATCGGCGCCCGCCGCCCTTATGGCTGCACGCGCCGCGCCGATGGACGGATGCGATGCCACGGCCTGCTTCAAAAGCATGTCCAGATACGGATCATCGGCGGGGTTAACGGGGGCGTCCTGCGGGATAGCGGCAGGCGGCTGGATCACGGGCGCCGCATCCGCCGCCTGCGCACCGACAAGCAGGAGCGCGGCGAGCGGCGTGGCAGTCGGCCACAGATGCGATTTCCTGCAAATAATATAACGGAATATCGCCACGCGCTCGGTTCGCCTTCAGTCTGTCAGGGAGTATCCTTGGCCCTATCCCAACGACTTTCGGCGCGCACAAAATAAATGATGTCAAATTGACAGGCGTGTTGTTCAATTTGGATGGATAATTTAACCAATTATTGGGATAAAAATATGAAAATTATCCTGTTTAATTAAAATGGTTACATGAATGCTTCAAAACAATGTGAGGTGTATCAATAAATGCACGGTGTTTTGAGTTATAAAATCTCAAAATGGAATGATGTTCAGACGGAAATTGCTTAATCTCAGTGCTAGCCAGCCATCATATCTATCCGCCCAATAGGCGGTGGGGATTCCTGTTTGGAAAGGTGGTTGCTAAAAATGGCTCTCGTCGCTCGCATCGTGCCCGCAAAAGGCGGCCGGATCATCGAAAAGCGTCTCGGAAAAGCGGTGGCGGCTCTGGCTGTGCCCGAGGGAGGCAAGGTCGAGATTGTCGATAGTGAGACGGGCGCGCCGGTGCGTGCCCATGCCGCGGACGAATCCGGGCAGGGCCTGCTGCTCAAATTCGCCACGCCCGATGGGGATGTCGCGCTGGTGTTGACCGGTGCGGTCGGCGGCCTGGCTGCGGCGCTTGTCAGTGCGCAGGCGGTCGACGCCGCCGCGGCGGCCGGCGATGGCGCGCAGGATGAGGCTGGCGATGCGCAATCGGCTGGCGCGTCGGCGGGCGAGGCGGAGCGGCATGAGGGTGGGCAGCATGGCGGGGGCAGCCCGATGCTGCTGGGCCTGCTGGGTCTTGGGGCGCTCGGCGGCATTGCGGCCGCCGTCTCCGGCGGAGGAGGCGGCGATGATGCGAGCCCGCCCGTCGACGATGGCGGCAAGACGCCGGAGCCAACCTTCACCGTTTCGGACGACGCGGACGGCGCTGTGAGCTTTGGCGGCAGCGCGACCGGGCCGATCTCGATCACGCTCAATGCCGGCGACGAGGCGATTTTTTCCCGTGACGGCAAGGCGGCCGCTACGGTGGTGGGCGCCATTTCGACCAAGGTGCTGCATGTGCCGGATGGTGGCGAGGTCCGCATCACGATCAATGGCGCGGCGACCAGCGACACGTTCACGCTCAACGCGCCCAACGCGGCCAAGATGGTGTTCAGCGGCGATGGTGGCGGCGGTCTCAATGATACGCTGACGCTGATCATCGAAAGCGCGACCCCAGGCGCCGATACGCGCCTGCTGACGCTCGACACGTCGGGGCTGACGGGCGTGGGGGCGATCCGCTTCGTCTTCCCGGATGACGCCAATGATGTCGTCAAGCTGACAGCGCAGAGCAACCTGGCCGGTTTCGACAGCATCGAGGTGAGCCGGGGCGGGGTCGACATGACGGCCGTCACGGTGCAGCCAGGCGTGGAATTCATCGTCAACTCGACGCTGATCCTCACGCTGGCGCAGTTTGAGGCGATGGCGTCCGTCATCAGCGTGACCGGCATGGGTCATCTCACGATCAACCTGACCGCCGGGCAGATCCAGTCGCACGCGCTCGATGCGTTCCTGTCATCCGCGGCGGACAAGCCGATGCTGATCGGCACGACCGTGACGCTCCATGATCCGGATGGTCATGTCGTCGCCATACCGGCCGGGCTGGCCGCGATTTCCTATCCGGGCATTCCGGAACTGGCGGATCGCGTGAGCGAACTGGAAAGCCGGATCGATGGCCTCGGCATCAACGATGTCGGCGATCTCGTGAGCACGTTGACAGCCTTGAATGGCGCGATTGCGGCACTGCAGTCCGCGACGGACGCGAGCAGCGGCGCGCTTGGCGACCGCGTCGCGGCACTTGAAAGCCAGCTTGCCGGGATCACGGACACGGTCGTCTCCTATGTCGGCGCGCAGATCGCGGCGGTGCAGGCGCAGATCGGCGATCTCGCGATCGACGATATTGCCGGCCTTGCGGGTCAGCTGGCCACGCTCACCGAGTCCATCGCGGCGCTGGCGGAACTCGGCGGTGAAGGGCTGTCCGATCTCCAGTCCCAGATCGACGCGATCAACGAGGCGATCGGAGGACTGGGCGACCATGATGCGCCCACCATTCTCGAGATGTATCTGGCGTCGGCCACGGGGGCCGATGCCGATGGCCATCTCAATGCCGGCGATGTGGTCACGGCGATGGTCAAATTCTCCGAGGTCGTGCTCGTGTCGGGTCACCCCACGCTCGCCCTCACGATCGGCGATGGCGAAGATACGCACATCGTCCAGGCCACGCTGGTCGGCGGCGCGGGCACCGACACGCTGACCTTCTCCTACACGGTGAACGGTACGGATCGGGACGCCACCGGCATCAGCATTGGCGAGGATGCGCTGTTCCTCGGCGAAGATTCCGGCATCACCGATGCAGCGGGCAATGCGCTCGACCGGCATTCTGCGGCCGTTGCCGACAATCCCGGCTTCATCATCGACAACACCCCGCTGGAACTGACCATGCGCGCGGCGTCGATTTTCGGTGAAGGCGATGCTCCCCTCGTCGTTGGTCTTATGCTTCGGGAACTGTCCGATCAGGTTCAGTCCTTCATCACGCTGGACGATCTCGATGCCAATGGTGATTTCGTCGTTCCGGACGGCCAATATTTCATCCGGACGGACGATTTTATCGATCTTCTGTTTGGAAAGGCCACCGGTTTCGATCCGGACTGGCTGATGGCGCATGCGCTTGGCGGCGGCGAGACGGCGTCCTTCAACCTGTCGAACCAGGTCGTGCTCGAATATCAGGTCCCGCTGGTGGTCAGCGAGAATGCCCTGCGCGTCGCACTGAGCGGTGAACATGGACCCGATGTGCTGAACGACAGCGGTGTCGCGACGGCCGATGAGTTCATCAGTCGCTATACCGAGACGCTGGATGCGCTGAACGCCTTTACCGGTTCGGTGATCTCGCCGGAGTTCATGGCGCGCATCCAGGGGCATGATCCGGCCGATGTGATGCTGGACATCACCACGCCGCTGACGGTGGCGCAGGCCGCGGCGCTGGCCGCAGCCGGCTTCGCGCTGGGCAGCCATGTCGATTACACGATCCGCGATTATTACACCTCGGTGCAGGCGGCGCTGGCGGACCCGCATCAGGCCGCAGCGCTTCAGAATGCAGGGCAGGTGATCGCGCGCGGCGACGAGCTGGACAACATCATCTCGATGACCTCGTTCAATCTGTCGGTGAACCTGCGCAGCGAACTGGGTGACGGCAACGATATCTACAATGCCGGCCGCGGCGATGAAATCATCGTTGGCGGGCGCGGCGCCGATACGATCAACCTCACCTATAATGACAATAGCCGCGACGCGATCGTCTATGAGTCGATCTATGACGGGCGGACGGCGAGCGTCGTCGCGCTCAATTTCTCCACGGATGCGGACAAATATCGCGAAGGCAGCAAGATCACCATCACGGTGAACGGCCATGTCTATAGTTACACGACGGGCGATAACGGGGAGACGCCCACAGAGGCGCTTGGGCATCTTGCCGATGCGGTGATGGCGAAGCAGGTGGACGCTGCCCGCGTGGCGATCGGCCTGAGCTATCGTGCCGATGGCAGCTTGGACGGCTTCGTGTATCAGGATGATCTGGTCAATGGCGCCTATACGGTGCAGGCCGGCCATTATTTCCTCTCCGCGACCGATTATCTCTACCTGCTGGCCGAGAATGATGTGGTGATGCCGGCCGATGTCCGCTCGACGGGCCTGCGCGGCGGCGAGACGTTCCGGCTGACCAGCGAGGATTATCTCCAGATTGACGGCGCGCTGACATTTGCCGGCACGACGACCATCCTGGCCTATGCACCGGCCTATGAGGCGTTTCTTGAGGACCCTTGCGCGCTCGTCCCGGCCGCCGAACGCGTTCAGGACGCCATTCGCTATCGCGATGCGGCCCAGATCAAGGTGGATGGCGATACGGGCAGGCTGACGCTCACAGGTGGCGTCTATACGCAGGACACGCATGTCGGTGCGGGCGCTGGCCGTGGCTATCATCATGAGGGCGCCATCGAGAATCCGGGCGAAGGGGCGATCGCGTCGATCACCTTCGCCGCGGGCGAGGATGATTATCCCGGTGCCACCAACAATGGCCACACCACGGAATTCGACCGTGAGCTGCGCGTGACGATCAGCGGCCGGACGATCACGGCCAATATCGTCGAGGGTGATCCGGTGGCGTCGGTCGAGGCCCTGCGCGCCGCCATTGAGGCGGCAATGGCCGATGATGCGATGACCGCGATCACGGCGGCCTATTCGACGATCGATCTGGACGGTCAGGGCAGCGAGGAGGCCGTGCTCGGCGGCTATGCGCTGACGCTGACCATCAATGGCGTTGCGGTCACCCTCACCCATGAGGGCAGCACGACCATGGGCGAGATGATGGACGCGATCCGCGCCGTCGGGGGCGTGCAGTCCGTTGCGCTGAAGGACGGCGATCTCGTCATCACCGGCGAGGTGCGCGGAACCGAGGCGGAGAAGAACAGCGTCTCGATAACCGGCATCACGATCAGCGACACGGCGCATGAGGCGGTCGACACGGCGGCCGTCGGCGGATCGCTCGTCGATCTGATCAAGGCCGTGGCGAGCGACGGCACCACGCTCACCTTCACCGGTTTCGTGCCGGACACGGACGATGATGCACCGACCTTCACCATCGACAATGGCGAGATCGACAAGCCCGGCATCCAGCAGGAGCTGACACTCAGCTTCAGCGAGGTTGACGCGGATTATTATGCGGGCGGGCAGCTGCATGTGACGATCAACGGCGTCACCATCGATGCGGACATGGTGGCCGGCAGCGCCTATGGCTCGATCGCGGCGCTGGTGACGGCGATCAACGCGGCGATCGCTGAAGACAGCGCCGGCGCCCTGCTGCTCGAGAGCGCAACGCTGGAATATCTGCCGAGCATCGTGCCGGGTCCGGTGAATGTCCTCCTGGTTGCCTCGGCGGAATCGCCCGACGCGCTGGATGTGACGAAGGTCATGCAGGATTATCGCGGCGAGGAGCAGACCGCGACGATCACGCTGGAGGATGCGCTCAGCTATAGCGCGCAGGCCGGCGCGCATGCCGATGCGGCCGACCGCTTCGCCAACGTCTATTTCGAGGGCGGCAAGGTCCACGCCACCTTCGTGCCGCGCATCAGCGATGGTGACGGCGGACTGATCGACGGAACGCCGGTGACGGTGTCGGCCGACATGGTGACGAGGATGGTCTCTACGCTGGCCACGGATAGCTATAGTGCGGATCACTATATCGGCGATGATGACAGCGCTCCGTTCGCTATCTCGATCACGGTGGATGGCCGGACATATACCGCAAGCAACTTCGTCACCTATCTGGCACCCTCCCTTTCCCTCGTGAATGGGGAAGGTGTCGATGGGAGCGATAAAGCGACATTTGCCGATCTGGCGGACTGGATCGCGAGCCTCGACGGGGTGGCGAGCGCGGTTGCGGGTCCAGATGGCATCACGATAACCTATGAAGCGGGCAGCATCGGTTCGATCGATCTGATCGGCGGGGCAGAATATGCCCATGAGCCTGGCGATGGTGTCGGTGCGCTTCAACTCATCTTGAACGAGGGCAGCGGCCGGGTCGACATCGCCAACGGCGTCACCATCGGCGATCCCGAGGGGACCGCGCAGGCGCTGGCCGATGCGATCAACGCGGCCACGGGGCAGGTCATCCATTATGCCTTCGACATGGATGGTCATGCCGCGCTGACTCTCGACTCTGTGCTGACCACGGACTTCGACCACTCGAAGATCGTCCTCGACATGTCCGTGAACGGCGTCTCCCTGCCGAGCGGTGACTATCATGGTGAGGAACTGCCGGATATTCACACGCTCGGCGAGTTGCTCGCCTGGGTGAACGAGCAATATGCGGGAGAGGCCGTCTGGTCGCTGAACAAGACGGGTGATGGCCTTGACGTCAGGGTCGCGAAGGATGCGATAATCACCGGCGGAATACAGATCGATATCGGCCTGACCGATGCTGTCCTGAGCGTCGATTTCAACCTGTCGGTGATCGACCCTGCAACGCTGTCCTTCATCGGCCATGCCGAGGCCGATGGCACCTCCATCACCATCACGGCGGCGCAGGTCGGCAAGGACACATTCGCCGTGTCCGATGCGACGATGGATTATGAAGGCGTCCACCAGATCGCGACCGCGGACTATGACGCGGATGGCAATTACTATGATGGCGGCATCATCTCGCTGGATATCGACACGACGCCCGGCGAGGAAGGTGGCATCGTTCACATCCAGGCCAATATGGTCGCGGGCGACCGCGAGGCGAGCCTGAAAAATCTGGTCGACGCGATTAATAGCGCTGCGGCCGGGCCGACGAGCGACGCGGCAGCACGAGTTGTCCTGGCCAGTTCCGAGAATCTCTGGGATGGCGTCACCAATGGCGGCGAGGATTTCGACGAAGGCCTTTACGTTTCCTCCTGGTCGGTGACGGTCGGAATGGGCGAGGACGCGGTGACCTATTCCGGTGGCGGCGACATGGTTGACATAGGGGACGGTCAGTTCGTGTGGGACCCGTTCGGGGAAAACCTGAGCCAATTCACCGATCTGGGTGGTTTCCTGGCCTATATTTCCGGTCTGCCCGGCGTCGGCACGGCCACGCTGGACGAGGATGGCAATATCGTCATCACGACCGACGCCACGGGCGCCGGCGCCTTCATCGACGTGGCCTATGACCTCGCATTCGACGTCAGCGATGAGGGGCAGGGCTGGGCGAGCGATACGGGCTCCGCGTCCGGCGTCGCCGGCTCCGACGGCGCGCTCAACGGTATCATCGATCATGCCGTGCTGGGGGCGGATGGCACGATCACGATCGTATCGGCCGATGCGGTAGAGCAACAGTTCGCCATCTCCGAGGCGGTGTTGAGCCGCGAGACGGTGCGGCAGGAAGCCGACGCCGCTTTTGGCCATAATACCGACCATTATTATGACGGCGGCAAGATCGGCATCACGGTCAATGGCGTGACGGTCGAGACCGACATGGTGATGAAGGCGGCATCGTCCACATATACCGGCCCTGATGGCCGTGACGCCGGTGAGGGCAGTTTCATCGGGTCTGCCGACTTTGCATTCGCCATCACGATCGACGGGACGTCATATACGACAGCGGAGTTCACCCACTATCTGACGGAAAAAGACCTCCATCTGTCAGAGGATTTCTTGTCCGATCAGGGTGCTGACGTGGCTACCATGCAGGACCTTGCCGAGTGGATCGAAACGCTGAGCGGGGTGGACAGCGTGACGTTCGCCGACGGCGGCTGGACGATCGTCTATGATGCCGATGTGCAGGGCGTGGTCGACAGTTTTGCTGGCTGGTATCTCGTTGGCGGCTCTGTCGTGGGGATCGTCGAGGGCGAGCTGACGAACGTGCATGACGGCGACTCCGAGACGACGTTGCAGAATCTGCGCGACGCCATCTGGGAGCAGGTGAATCATGCGGAACTGGTCATCGATCTGAGCGATTTTGGCAGTCTGGATGGAAGCAGCGTTCTGGGCGCGAACTGGGTGCTCGATTTTGACTTTGCCGGCAGCGACGGCGGCAGCGTGAATGCCATCGTGGCCGGGAGCACGCTGGACGATCTGCTGAGCGCCCTGGAGAGCCAGACCGGTGTCGCGAGCGCCCGGCTGGACGGCACGTCCATCGTGATCGTCAGCCAGCCGGGTTTCGGGCCGATCAGCGTGAGCATCACGGGTGTAAACAGTGGCGATCTCGGTCTCGATGCCGCGCTGAATGGCGCGCATGAGCCGCAGGCCGGCCTGTATGGCGCATTCTCCTCGGTGACGGTGGGTGAGGATGGCAGCCTCCACTTCACCGCCGCTGATGCGGTGGACGGCTATGGCGAGATCGTCGTGACCGATATCCATATGAGCGTGGCGGCGCGCGAGCAGATCACCACGATCGACTTTGACGACGTCGATTTCGCCACCGGACTGGTCAATGAGGATGGTGACCGCGGCCAGGTCAGCATCACTGTCGCGGGCCAGACGATCACCGCCGACATGCAGGGCACGCAGAGCGACACGATCCGTGCGCTCGCCCAGGCGATCATCGAGGCGCGCGACGGCAGCTTTGTCGAGCATACCGCCGCGATCGTCCGCGACGACCATGACGACAGCGGCGCGCTGGTCATCCAGACGGGCGATGATCGGGCGATCTCGGCGGATGACGCAATCTCCATGGACAAGGTGAGCGTCACCCTGACCATTGACGACGTGCCGCAGACTCATGTCTTCACCCCGGCTCTGGTCGCGGAGCCGGGCGGCGCGCGGCCGTCCGTCAGCGACTTCATGAACTGGCTTGAGGAGAGTTTCGACGGTGTCACGGCCAGCATCGCTGACGGCAAGATCATTCTGGAAGGAACGGCGCTGACCGGCGGCGAGGCCATATTGACGCTGCTCGATACCGATCTGGGCGGAACGGACGCCAATATGGCGATCGGCCAGGTTGATTTCGACGGCACGAATATCGTGGTGCACGGTGCCCATGCCGGCCCGGACCAGCTGAACGTCAGCGGCATCTCCTATGACAGGGTCGACACGACGAGCAGCGAATTCCAGCAGATCGTCGTCGAGTTCAACAACTCCAAGCTCGACAATATCGCCGATGGCAGTGTGGTTAAGCTCACGCTGCTTGGCGTGACCACGAGCATCACCGTCAGCACGAATGGCATGCCGGGTGAGCATGATCTGGATCTCTTCGGCATCCCGACGGCCGAACGATCGTCGGTGATTCTGGATGCGCTGATCGCGAAACTGGGCGTTGACCACCCCGGCGACGCGCTGGGCGTGATCGAGCGGGGCTCACGCGATGGCGATGGCATCTTCACCGTGGGCACATCGGGAACATCGGTGACCCTGCTGCTGACGGCGGATGCCTATGGCCAGTCGGTACTGGGCCCGCTGGCGGAGATCGAAGCGGCCATCTACAAGGGCGCGACGCTGGAGTTCTCGGTGACGGCGGAGCAAATCCATGCCGGCAGCGTGAACTTCACCGGCAGCGCGGAGGGGACGTCGATCGCCGATGGCCATGATGGCGCAGGCGGGCAGGCCGGTCGCAACGATGCGATCCTGCATTATCAGGGCGGCGAGGATGGCTCGGGCAGTTATCTGCTCACGGACGTCACCAACGGCGGGACGCTTGCGCTCGACGATGGCGAGTTTGCCGATCTCGGTCTCGACATCCGGAACGACATGAAGGAGGGCGTCGGTCCCGACTGGATCGATCAGGGCTATGTCAATGCCGGTGACGGCAGCGATGGCACGGACCCGAGCTTCTATGGCGATGCGGCCGGTAGCGGCGAGCATGGCGTCCAGCAGACGCATCAGAACCCTGACGGAAGCTACACTGCCGCAGACGGGTCGCCGGCGTATAATGAGGCGAATGTCTCGACGGGCTCCGACGATCATTATGGCGGCGCCAGCGGCTATTATGATGCCGATGGCCTCCACACGGACCATCTGGATGGCCACAGCACGGTGGATGGCGAGGATTATTACGACGTCGATCCGGGCGTGGGATCGGACACGGCCGTGAGCGGGGCCTATCATGGCGAAGCGACGGACAGCGATTCCGGTGAAGACGGGTTCCACCATGACGATATCCAGGACGGTTTTGCCGCCTTCACCTGGGATCATGTGTTCCAGTCCACGGTGGCGCAGGCGAATGCGGGGCCGGACGTCATCAACCACTTCCAGGTGGATCGCGATGTGATCGTTCTGGACGGAGCACTCGAAGCCAGCACGGTGGTGGGCGGTATCGATTACGTCCATGGCACGACCGCCGGCGCCCACTTCGATCTCGACACCGACGAATTCGGGTTCGTGAGCAGTGGCGTGAGCGGGCTGGATGTGAGCGCGCTGTCCAATGCGAACGCGGTGGCGGAACGTCTGGAAGAACTGTTCTACCTGACGGCCCATGGCGAGGATCATGTCGAGAACAGCTCGATCTTCGCGATCAACGCGCATGACGATCCGACAACCACGGCGATCTGGGCTCATACCCAGTCCAGCAATAACGACCACACGATCGATGCCAATGAACTGACATTGCTGGCGATTATCCACACCACGGGCGGTGAGTTTGGCCGCACGTCCTATGACAATCTGCTGATGATGCATCCTGTCGATGTCGGTTGATTGATGGGGGATCGCAGGGGTGGCGGATCACCCCTGCGATCCCCATGCCCGCCGGGCTTTCACGCTGGCGTTGAAAGGGGGGGACGATGGCGATGATCGTCACGATAACGAAATTCGGCATGTCTGGCCGTGCAAATCGGGCAGGAGCCGGAACAGGAATTGACGCGGGGTCCGGTGAAACTGGGGCCGGGGGGCGAGGCGATGGTTGAACCGTGCCGCCCGCCTGCCGTCCCGCAGCGGGCGCATGTCCATCGGCGAACCGCGGACAGGAGACCCGCGCTCCCGCCCGAGGTGAAGGGCCGCGGCCGCCATCCGCAGGCGTTGCAACCGGGGCGGATACAGGTCATGCGGGGCGTGATGCCGGCGATGCCGCAATCGGCGGCGATCATCCAGTTGGTCGTGGACGAAGACAAGATCCGGCGCCTGGATGCCTTGCACGACTTGCCCGCCATCCGTGCGCAACTGGCGCCGCTGTCCGCCGATCGGCTGGGTGTCACCTTCGCCGGCTCGGTCGAGCAGGCCGGGTTCCCGGCGCGAGCGCGTTATGCCATCGAGCTTCTCGGTCATCTTCTGGCCTCGGTTCAGGAAAGCGCGGGGCTGACGCTTTTCGCCCGGCCGGTGGCGACGAGCCTGTCCCCGGCGGGCTCGAAAAAGCCCGGATTATGGACGATGCAGCTGATCTGCCCGTCGCCCCATCCGGCGCTGCTGGCGGGCGTCGCGCCCGAGGTCATGCGCATCCTGAACGTCTGGCTCGCCGGCCGCTCGTTCGCGCAGCTGCCTGCCGCGCTGGAGCAGGTGATTGCGCAGCTGGCCCGATTCGCGCCCGGCGGGCAGAATATGCGGTTGCTGATCGATGCCGGCTATCGGCTGGGCGTGCCGTCATGCGCCGTCTCCGGTCGGGCGATCCAGTTCGGCTGGGGCTCGCGGTCGCGGTGGGTGGATAGCAGCGTGACCGATCGCACATCGGCCATCGCCACGCGCATCGCGCGGGACAAACGGGCCGCCAGCCGTTTTCTGGCAGCACGTGGCGTGCCGGTGCCGCGGCAGGTCGACGTGCCGACGCGGGAAGCCGCAATAACCGCCGCACAGACGCTGGGGTTCCCTGTCGTGGTCAAGCCGGCCGATCTCGACGGCGGCGTTGGCGTGACCGCGGGCCTCGATAATGAGGCGGCCGTCGGTCAGGCCTATGATCTGGCCCGCCGCCATAGCGCCCGGATCGTGGTCGAGACACAGGTGCCGGGGGAGGATGTGCGCCTTGGCGTGGTTCATGGGCAGGTTGCCTGGGCGACGATGCGCGAGCCGGCCGGGGTGCATGGCGATGGCACGTCATCCGTTCAGCAACTGATCGACCTTGCCAATCAGGATGTGCGGCGCGGGCGGCGGAACTGGTCCCTCATGTCGCCGCTCTCAGTCAACGCGGAAGCCGAGGCTCTGCTCGCGACGCAGGGCCTCGACCTGACCGATGTTCCGGCACAGGGGCAGTTCGTGCGTCTGTGTTCGGCCGCCAATATTTCGTCGGGGGGCACGCCGGTCAACGTCCGCGCACGGGTCCATCCCGATAATCAGGCGCTGGCCATCCGCGCGGCACGCCTCATGCGGCTGGACATTGCCGGCATCGACCTGATCATTCCGGATGTCAGCCGGTCCTGGCGTGAGGTGGGCGGGGCGATCTGCGAAGTGAACGCCCAGCCACAATTTTCCATCGAGGCGCCTGACGTGCCGTTCCGGCTGGTCGCGGACCTGTTCGCGGGCGATGGCCGCATTCCCGTGGTGGTTGCGCTGGGCCCCGTCGACATGCTCTCGCCGGAGATCATGGTGGCGGCATTCCGCGCGCGCGGACTGACCCTCGGGCTCGTCCTGCCGGCACATTGTTCCGTCGATGGTTGCCCTGTCGATCTGGCCAGTTCCGGGACGTTCGATGCGGTGCAGGCGTTGCTTGTCGACCCCGGCGTCGATGCGATCGTGGCGCTGGTCGATGATGAAAGCTGGCTGAGGACGGGGGCCCCGCTGGATCGGGTCGACCTGCTCTTCGTGGCCGAGGGCGCAAGCCGGCGCATGAAGGGCCTGCTGGCGCCTCTGCAGACCATTGGGCAGCGGACATTGGCGGTGGAGCCATGGCGTGAGATGGCCGGTGCGCAGATGCTGGCCGATGAGGTGGCGCAACTCGCGGCCTGGCATGATGATCGACCGCTATGCGTCGATCGTGCGGCATCGGCGGCGCTGTCTGCATCCCCCTATGCTCGCAAGGCGCCGCCCCGGCCCGGATCCATCGGCCTGTGCATGATCGCGAAGAACGAAGCGTCGATCATCCGGGAGAGCCTCGACAGCGTGCGGGGCATCGTTGATTTCGTGCTCGTGCAGGATACGGGTTCGACCGATGGCACGCAGCAGGTGGTGCGGCAATGGCTGGCAGAAAACCGGGTTGCAGGCACGGTGGTGGAGGTGCCGTGGCGCGATTTCGCCTGGAACCGCACCCGCGCTCTCGCCGATCTGCGGGCCTGTCACGACATTGATTATGCGTTGGTGCTCGATGCCGACGATCTGCTTGTCCCGGAGGATGGCTTCGACGCGACGGCATTCAAGGCGGGCCTCGTGGCCGACAGTTACGATCTGACCATCCATTATGGCGCGCTGCGTTTTGCGCGCGTTCAGCTTTTGCGCAATGCGAAGGCGTTCCGCTATCGCGGTGTCGTGCACGAATATATCGAGCCACCCGCCGATAGCGTCGGCAGGCAGGCGGCAAAAGGCCTCTATATAAAGGCCCATTCGCGAGGGGCGCGCAGTCGCAACCGCCGGAAATATGAGGAGGATGCGGCTCTGCTCGAGCGAGCGCTCGACCGTGAACGGGAGCCGAAGCTGCGATCGCGCTATCTCTTCTATCTGGGGCAGAGCTATCAGGATGGCGGTCAGTTCACCAAGGCGCTCGACGCCTATCTGCGCCGCGCGGCCATGGATGGCTGGCCGGAGGAAAAGTTCATCGCCACCTACCGCGCGGCCGATTTGCAAGCGCAGCTCGGTTGGCCGCTGGCGGTTGTGGAGGCCACCTTCCGTCGCGCGATGGAGATCGCGCCGGATCGCCTGGAGGCTTATCATGGTCTGAGCCGGCTGCTGCGAATGACGGGGCGACCCGCTGAGGGGTTCGCGGTGGGCGAGCAAGGCCTTCGGTTCGCAGGGAAGAAGCGTGATGGCCTGTTTCTGCTTTCGAGCATCTATCACTATGGGCTGCTCGAAGAGACCGCGCTGAATGCCCGGCTCGCCGGCGAGTATCGCCAATGCGCTCGATATTGCGACGCCATATTGGCGCTCGACGACGTGCCCGAGCAAACGCGGACGCGGATCAAGGATTGCCTGGCGTCCTTGGTGGAGAATGCCGCATCGGCCGCTGCCCCTGCTATGCCGTCACGCCCATGCTTGCCGTCCCTCGCCATTGCCGGTGACACAGGCGCTGTCCGATGAGCGGCCGGGCTTCCTCAAGACCGGTCGAGGCCTGCGCTCCGCAGGATGAGGTCTTGGCGCCAGCCGCGCGCCTGGTCCGGCGCGCCGACCGATGGGACGAGGTCAACCAGCTTCTCGGGTTGATCCAGGAGGCGACCTCGACGCTCAAGGCGCTGCTTGGCGACGGCATAGCAGACGCCGGTGACCATGGTCGCCCAACGCCGTTGTCAGAACCGCACGGCAAGCCGGTATCCGTGCTTGACGAAGCATTTGCGTTACCAACGGACAAGGCGCTTTCGGCCTTGTTGGAACGCAAGATGGCGGTGTCGGGAAAGGCGGCGGCGCTACCGCCGATCTGGGATGAAATCGTCCGGCTGCGCATCCGCGAGCGCTTCCCGTCACTCGGGCAGGTAGGAGCGGGTGTCTTGCTGCGGCTGTTGATGTCCGCCGGTGAATTTGTGTCCCAGGACGAGCTGGCTCATGCGGCAGGCGTCAAATCCGGCTCCCGGCGAGTCATCAAAGTCTATATCTGCCGCCTGCGGAACGGGTTCGCCGATCACAACCTGCCATTCGACCTGATCCAGACCGGCCGGCGCAGCTACGGGTTGCGTGCCGAGGGGCTACCCGATCTGCTGCGGCTGCTCGATCATGGATGAGCCGCCATGCCGGCCGGCCCGATCGAGGCATTTCGGGAAGCGCATAGCATGAGCATGCGGAACGCCCGCTTCTGGGGGCGGGTCGAGATGCTGGTCATGGCGGCCGCCTGCGGCACCATATTGGGGACTGGCCTGCTGGTGGGGATAATCAGCGTGCAGCGCTGCGATACCGCCATTGCGGGTGACATCGGCCCCGGTCTGTCGCCCGCAACCATGTTGCCAGAGGACATGTCGCGTCCGGACGGGCATGGCCATTATCGAGCGCGGGTCATCGTCAACGGCGCGTCGCTCGACATGATCGGGGATATCGACGCCATCGACCATGTCATGGCTATACCTGATGCCCGACGCGGGTTCCACACAGCCGCGCCCGGCACAGACGGCACAGTATCGGTCCCCGTGCAGGTTCATGCGCCAATCTGGCAGCGAGGCGCGGCTCCGGAGGTCGCTGGCCGACGCTGAGGCCGATGGAGGCCATGCCTCCGCGGTCGTCTCCGTGATTGGACACCCGGCTCATGGCGGCTAGGCTCGCTTTGCCGCCAATCTAGAAATCGTAGCGAGGGACGGGGGACCATGGTTCCGGAGCGGCGACCGGCCTGCACTGGTCAGCCATGCGCGTCGATACCCATGGCAGGGCGCAGGATATCACTCGCCGGATCGACGCAATATGGCCGGCGAAGAAGGGGGCTGATCAGGAGATCGCGCGCATCATGGCGTCGCGGGAGCTGGACCCGAATGACAGCAGAGGTGGAAACGCTGCTGGGATGGTCTCGCCAGGCAATTGTTTGATGGTAGCGGAGGACCGATGCGGCCTTGGCGGCCCCATGTCGGCGGTTCCAGTCCCTTAGACCGACCGTCGCACACCTTCCACGCCCTTTTCACCCGCTCATCATCATAAATTACCAAGCAGATACGGAAAAGCCCCACCGTTGGCGCGGCAGGGCTTTCTGGAGCGCCGGAGACGCTGGTTGTTAGCGAAACTCTACACTCGGCGCTCCTCCACCGCAAGCAGAGGAGAACTTCGCTATGAAGTCGAATACCGCCGCACACATGATGTCCGCCGCCGGAGAAATTTTCTCACATGACGCGACATCGGTAAACGATGAGAAAATCGTCACAGCGCCAGCAAACGCGCCTGTTCTGACCTGCGTCACGGCATACGACGTCACGCTCATAAGCAAATCCGATCATACCTGTCACACCCTTGAGAAAATGCAGGATGCCGAGTTTGTGCATGACCTCCAGCATCTGACAAAAATGCAGCTTCGACGGAAATATGGGGCGGAAGCCAACTCGCACCGGAACATGCTGACCCGAAGCAAGCGTCGGGGCAACATCGTGCATCCCGACTTCCATGAATTTCGCCACTTCCTTCGGCTCGTCGGCCCCATATCAGTGTCGGGAGCCACCCTCGACAGGATCGACAACAATGACCCCGAATACGCCCCCGGCAAGGTGCGCCGGCCGACAAGCGAACGCAGAACAACAACAAGGGCGATACCCTGACGATCTACGATCAGCGGACCGGCGAAGTCTACACGGCCTCCCGCCTCGCAAAATTGCAGGGCGTAACCACTTCCGCCGTCCGCTACCGGCTGACACGGGGCTGGTCTGACGCCCAGATCATTGCAGGCACTCGTTCGTCGTCTTTCTCGATCAGCGACAAGCAGTTTCCTCCGGTCCCGTCGCTCGGCGTGCTCGAACCCAGGAAGAAACCGACTACGGTCGCTCCACTCCGTTCGCGGTCGGACCGCGAGATCGAGTTCGAGCGCATGGCCAAGGAGATCGCTTATTATCGTGAGCACTACGGTGTTGAGGAAATGTTCGCGACGCTTGACGATCTCAACGAAGACGAGCCCGATATAGCGAAGCATATCACGGAAGAGCAGTGGATGACCCACTTTGCAAAACTGTGGCCCGAATATCGTCCGCACATCATATTTGAACGTGCCCATCCCTACCACCAGCGAGCAATCGAGTTGATCGACCCCGAATATGTCAAGCGTGAGCGTACCAAGATCGCGCAGCGGGAGGAGTTAAAGCGGCTGCTCTGATCGCCCCACCACTATGCGTGCAATTAATTGCAATACATATTTCGTTAGGGCCGGGGTGGCATATTCGGTCACGTCAGCGGGCGCGGAGCTGTCGGGTCGATCACGCCCAGGGAGGACATCCGTGCATTGCCACGACCCGATCATCCCTTGCCCGGATGCGTCTTTCACATAGGCATCTGGTCCCAACAATTACGAAGGTTTCACAGATGGAAGGGATCAACAAAACAGCGGCGGAGATACCCCAAGACTTGATCGACCACAGCAAGTCACGGCTCCTCGAAGTGGCGAGCTTTTTGCGAAAAGTCCGGGAGGAAAATCGCGACGAGTTCAGAGCCGTCGCCACAAAATTGAGGATCGGCATCCGCAAGGCTTACCATCTGGCCCAGATCGACGAGGTGCTCAGCGACATGGATATTGCCGCTGAGCGGATGCAGCGTCTGGGCTGGACCAAGTTGTCCCTCCTCGCGGCCTATGGCAAACCCGAAACGATCGACGAACTACTCGACGTGGCAGACGGCTGCACCGCGCACGAACTGAAGTTGTATATTCACAAAGGCGAACCCGCCCCCAAAGGTCGCACGGTCGTCCTGCACCTCGACAAGGAGCAATATGCACTGCTTGATCAGGCTCTACGTGCCAAGGGAGCCGAACCGCATTCCAGAGGGCTTCTGGGCAAGGAGACGGCGCTCATGCGGCTTGTCGCTGAAAGTCTGGCGATCTCGGCTCATACATCGAAGTCGAGCTGATCGTGGAGTGGGCGCCTCATCCTGTCTGCGCTGGGATCAGGAGATCGTCCTCCTTGTATTCACCGACGATCCAGACGAGGCTTTGCAGGTCGATGTTATCGCGAGGTTCCAGATCGGCCACCTCGCGTTCGGTCTGTGCCATGAGGTCGCACAGGCTGGTATATACGGCGGGATCAAGCGCGGGGCTATAATCGTACACGAAGGGATGACCGACCCGCTCCGCGAACTCCTGCGTCACCATGGGCTTGAGAAACATATGATCCTCAGGTCGCCAGAGGAACGGCAGATACGTGACCACTGTCCACTTGGTGCTGTCATGTTTGGCCAACAGCCGATCCATGGTCGCGAGCGCTGGTTCGACCTCCCCAATCGTGAAGCGCGCGGCGGCCTGAATGAACGCATCGGCATCGGCACCTCGCAGCAGCGGTTGCAGCCGGGTCTTCTCGAAGGGCGATAACAGGTTTGTACTGCGATAGGCGGACAGAACCGCTTCTCCCAGGCCGCCGCTGGTCAGTGCCTGTTCCAGTGGGGCAGCGTCGTCGAGCTTCGCCTTGGCCTTGAGCTTATAATCGCGCTCCGCCTCTTTGAATGTTGGAGATCGGAACCCATCAGGGAAGAACTGCCGAAATCGGGATCGCGCACCATCGAAGCCAAAATAGGCATCGCTGGCTCGACCTGCGGCGGCGCGCAGGTCCGTCCAGAGCTGCTCGGGGTCATCCCCGTCGATCCGGCTCAACTGCTTGCCACCCGAGTTCACCAGACCAACAAATCCTTTTCCGGTATCGACAAGGCGCAGCGTATTTTTGCCGATCACGTCCTCTCGAATGGTCTTCATGTCCCACTCCCATTTGCTATTTGTGATGCGGTGACGCGCACCGCGCCTGCCAGAGCCGTGATCGGCACCGGCGAAGTTAATGTTCTGATCGTGCTCAGGGCGGCCTGCTTCACGTCGGGCAGGTCGCGGGTGGCCACGACATAGAACTGCCACTGCAATGGGTCGCGGTGGTCGGCGTGATCTGCATAGATGCCGTGATGCGCGAACACGTAGATATGGGCTGCACGCCCCACCTGGGCGATCCACTGCGTTCCGCTTTCCCAATGGCCCGTGCGCGCCGCGACATCGAAGATGGCCTTGCTCGGCTTGCCAGTGCTCCACGACTGCATTGCGGCGGATTGTTTGACCTCCAGCCGGAGACCATCAGCACGCTCGAAGTCCCATCCGCTATAGTCGGCACTGCACCAGGTCCATTCTGGTTCCAGGGCAAGCGCGATGATCGCTTCGGCGACTTGCCCGCGCAGCACGTTGGTCACGAGGGGGCTACCGAAGGCCGCGTGCGATACCTTGGCGATCACATTGCTGATGTTAAAGCGCGATGGCGCGTGAACGAAGTTCTGTGCTGGGTTGTCGATCTGGCCTCTCCGTCGCCCGCGTATTTTCTTGGGGCGACGGCCTAAGCCGGATGTTGGAAACCCGCTGAGACAACGAGCGCATGCGCCTTTACCGGCAAAGCCGGTTGGACATGCGCGCATGCCACCCGGCCTCCGAAATCGGTGACCGAGGTGTCTCAAGAGAGGTTTCCACGCCCCACTCCCGCGTGTCTCGGGAGCAGGCCGGTCATAGCGAAGCTCACCGGGGATAGGAAGGTGCTGGGCGCAACTGGGTCGTCATTGCGCATTTAAGTATTTTAAAACAATGTCTTTATTGAGATTTTGATCATAAGATCATCTTAGTTCTGAAAGGATCAAGATGATTGATGTAATGACTTTGGGGCACTCAAATGTCGGCTGGGACGAGTTCATCTACGCCCTCGACCAGTTCTGTATTGGTTGTATTGTTGATGTGTGATCATCGCCCCGATCGCGCTGGCAACACTTCTGCAAACCGCAACTGCGGGTCCGACTGAACGGCGTGGGCATTTCCTACGTCCACCTGGGCGATGACTTGGGCGGAATGCCGGTGAGCGGCCCCACCGATTATGCAACGCGGCGCGGGACCGCCGCCTTCACCACTGCGATCGACAGCGTGCTAGCGATAGCCGCCCGATGCAGACCCGCTCTGTTGTGCTCGGAGCGCGATGTGCTGCAATGCCATCGCTTCACTCTGATCGCCCGTCACCTGCACAGCCTGTCCGGCGTTCGGGTCGCGCACATCCGGCATGACGGCACGCTGGAGAGCCACGAAGACGCCGAAGCACGTCTGCTGACCCTTCACAAGCTGACCGCCGACCTGCTCACGGATCACGATGCACGACTGGCTGAGGCTTATGCCCGGCAGGAAAGGAAGCTCGGCTGATGGTCTGCAACGAGCAAATCAGTACCCCTTATTTCTGTGGAGCTGACAATGGCGTATCCGTTCAAAATCCTAGGAAAACTAAAAATGGGCAAACCGATAATTGCTGAAAATGATCGTGGATCGGGTTATGCAATTAATTGCAAATCGACATCGCCTCTCAACTGCGACGTCATCGCGATCCATGATCGTCCTCAGCCTCTCTCAGAGCCGATCCGTCGTTTCCTATCCTCATCCCTCTCCGAGAGCAGTCAACGTGCCTACAGGGCTGATCTGGCGCATTTTCGGACATCCGGCAGGGACATCCCCTGTGCCCCGGCGAGCATTGCGGAATATCTCGCAGCTCTGGCTGAGACCCATGCCACGGCGACGATCCAGCGTCGGCTTGCAGCCATCGCCAAGGCACATCGGGCGGCGGGATGTGATGACTCGACCAAGGATGAGATTGTGACCGCGACCATGCGCGGGATAAGGCGGACCATGGGTGTAGCGCAACGCGAAGCGCAAGCTCTGCAACGTGATGATCTCTTTGCCATTCTGAAGCTGATGGGCGAGCGTCCGATCGACATTCGAGATAAAGCCTTGTTGCTGGTCGGTTTCGCAGGCGCATTCCGCCGCTCCGAACTGGTCGGGCTGGATTGTGCCGATGTCGAGCACGTCCGGCAGGGGGTGATCCTGCATTTGCGTCGCTCCAAGACCGATCAGGTAGGGCAGGGCCGCAAGATCGCGATCCCTCACGGGCGAACGCGCTGGTGTCCGGTGCAGCATCTGACCGACTGGTTCGCCCATGGCGGGATTGAGGATGGACCGATCTTTCGCAGCATCGACCGACATGGACGCATTGCCGGTCAGCGCCTGTCCGGGGAGGCGGTCGCGACCATCATCAAAAAGCGGGCCGCGGCGGCGGGGTTCGATCCAACGATTTTCTCCGGTCATTCGCTGCGTGCCGGGCTCGCCACCAGCGCTGCCATGGCCGGGGCATCCACGTTCAAGATCAGGCAGCAGACCGGCCACAAGAGCGACGCCATGTTGGCCCGCTACGTCCGCCAGGGCGACATGTTCAACGACAACGCCACGGGGGCGGTGCTATGAACGACTTCGTTCGAACGATGTATGTGCTGCATTCCCCAATGCCTGATGGCAGTTCTGTCCACTGTCCGTAACGACAGGTTACAGCCACACAAATGGAATAGCGATCGTTCCGGAAGGCGAGCCTTCGTGTTTGTGACGGACAGATGAACTTGGATCTTGTCTCACGCCGGCCAGCGGGGTAGTGGTTTGAGCAAGCTAGAATGAGGTGATGAATGCGTGCGATCGATCTTTACGCCGGTATCGGAGGATGGAGCCTTGGTTTTCGTCTGGCCGGCGTCGAAGTCGTAGCCTCCTACGAGTGGTGGCAGCCCGCAATTGACACGCATAACGGCAATCATGGCGGGACGCTGACCCCGGTGGATATCCGGCAGCTCGAACTCGCCGACCTGCCCGAAAACATACAGCTCGTGGTCGGTAGTCCGCCCTGTACCGAATTCTCCTATTCGAACCGCGGCGGCCGCGGGAATGTCGCCGAAGGTATGAAGGACCTCGTTCGCTTCTTTGAGGTGGTCGAGCACTGCAAGCCTCAATTCTGGGCGATGGAGAACGTCCCGCGCGTGGCCGAGGTGCTGCGGGAAGGCTTCGCCGATAAGGCGCATCCGCTCTACCGCTTTCGCAAGCTGGGGGCGCAGGTCGAAGTATTCGACTTCTCCAATTTCGGTACGCCGCAGGGCCGCCGCAGGTGTATCGCGACCAATATTCCGCTCCACCTCATCAAGGAGCTGCAACAGGCGATCTCACCGCGTACCCTCGGAGATGTCGTCACCGCGCTGTCCGAGCGTGCGACGATCGTCGATCCCATCTGGGGCACGAGCCTTTCGGCCAACCAGCTCACCGAGATGGAAACCGAACCAGCCCTCAACGACGAAGAACTACGGATGAACCGCGAGGCTAAGACCTATCATCCGGTCTATAACAACATGGCATTTCCTGACCCGCTCGATACCCCCGCCCGGACCGTCACCGCGACCTGCACCCGCGTTTCACGCGAAAGCATTGTGATCGAGGATCCGCGTATAGCGGGCCGCTATCGGCGCCTCACCATTCGTGAACGTGCTTCACTGCAGGGATTCCCAATCACCTACCAGTTCTTCGCCCGCTCGTTCGCCGAAAAGGCGAAGATGGTCGGTAATGCGATCCCGCCGACCTTCACCCATCTGCTCGCGCTGGCTGCGCAGGGCGCGCTGGCATCTGGTTTCGACGGCTATGCCGCCGTCGGGACGCAACTGGCACTGCCAAAGCATTTGCCCAGACCCACCCCGCCCGATCAGGAAGGCCGAACCTATCCGCCGAGCCGCAGTTTCCGCGCCGCGCTGCCTCACCTGCGGTTCAAAAGCGGAATGCGGTTCGATCTGTCTAACGATCTTGGCACCGGCACCGCCAAATGGCGCGTGCGCTTCTTCTTCGGACCGTCCAAGGACGTGCGCGAGCTCGAGCTGGATGGCAGCATCACCGGCTATCTCGGTGAAAGCGATCTGTTCGGTGATCTGATCCGGCGCAACGCGGCAGCATTCCGCCGTGCGGAGCAGGACTTACTGCGAACTTCGCCGGCCGCCCTGCAGCTCGCTTGGACGCACAAGGCAGATGGCACCGGTCCGTTTGCGGTTACCGATCAGCTCGGTATGCTGGCAGATATCGTGCACGCTTCGATCGAGGAAATCATCGAGCCCGAGGACCGCGCTCCGCTCGAGGCTTTCATCATCGCGGTCGCCGCTTCCGCCGACGATGAACGGCGGTTGGTCAGCGAGTCGAAACTGCGTCGCTACGCAAGCCGAGTGCTTGCCGGGATCATCGTAGGAGAATGGTTCAACACGCTCGCCTGGCATAGCGATTGCCGCAAAGCGGCCTAGACATCGATTCCGATCAGGATCAGCGGCACCGCCGGGGTGCTGCGGCCCTGCCGGACTAGATTGTTGAGGTCCTTCTCATAGAAGGTCGGGCCTGACGACATCTGATCGCTCAGCGCCTTGACCGGCAAAATCTCGACGCCGACCTTTATCCGTCCCAACGAGAAGAATGTCATGTGCTTCACGAACAGATCGTGAGCGACAAACGAATATTTGCCGAATTGCACCTCAACCGCGACCGTATCCTTCACGAAATCGACCTGGTTGCTGGTCCGGCGCGGAACGAAGCCCGCCTCTTCAATGACCTTTTTTTGGTCCTTTGCGGGCAATTCGGCGATCTTGCGGTTCACTTCAGCGTCCGAACAGACCCAATAATAGACCTCCATCGACGTCCAAGGTGGCGAACACGCGCTGAACCCCTGCACGAACGCCTTGTTGAGATCGGTTGGTGAGTAAACCGTCTGACCCTGCTTGCGGGCTTCCTTCGAAACCTTGGTGAAGCACTTTGACGCATCGATGCCTTGCACGACGGTCTGAATCTCAGTCCACAGATGCGGCTTGCGAGCCTCGAGATATTCTTGCCCGTTGAGATGCGAATAAATTTCGGCGATTTTCAAACTGACCCCCAATCCCGTTGCAGCTACCTAACCGAGTCGAGCTGTCGGAGTCGATGGGCGGCGCTGCTATGTTGCCCTTATCATCGAGTCGGGGGGATAAAAGGTTGTTCGAGAAGCTGAAGGCGCGCGGGTTCGATCTGGTCTATCTATCCCACTCCCATGCTATCCTCGGCGTTGATTTTCCCGATGCCGGCGGCGAATTGGAAGAAGCCCTTCTGGCTGCCTCGATCCCGATCGAGGAAATCATTGCCGGCGGCGGCGGCGAGGCCAAGGGCACACAACGCTTGCGGCGAGCCCTCTCCGACCGAGGTTGGAAAAAGACCAAATTCGAGGTCGAGAAGCACGTCAATGGCGTGAAGTTGCAGAGCCAGTCGCACGAGGTCGATCATGTGCGCAGCTTCGATGCCGGCACGATCGCGCTCGAGATCGAGTGGAACAACAAGGACCCGTTCTATGATCGCGATCTCGAAAATTATAAGCGCCTCCACGCCGACGGTGCGATCTCGGTCGGCGTGATCGTCACGCGCGGTCGCTCACTTCAGGACGGCATGCGCGGCTTGGTCCGTCGGTTCCTCGACGAACGTGGTATCGATGAATTGGGCGCTCTCAAGGAGTGGGGCTACCGGCCGACGATCCGGCAGCAGGCGGCGGTGACCAGCCGGATGGAGCGGCGCGGCGGCTCTTTCCGAGACGCCTTCGTCGATCTGTTCGTCGCTGACAAATTTGGCGAGGCAACGACGCATTGGCGCAAGCTTGAGGAGCGAATCCAGCGCGGTGTCGGTAATCCCTGCCCGCTGGTGCTGATCGGTCTGCCCGACAACATCGTCGCATTCGGAGGCGGGCAGGACGCGCTTGCTGAAGTCGAAGCAGCGGACGGAGAAAGCGATACGCCAGCGGTGACGGCGGAGATCGTCGCTCTGCCCGGCTCAGAGACGGCCTGACGCCACCGCAGGCTTGCCCACTGCATCGACGAGTAAGTCGGTTCATATCTCGATGCTCCAACCTTCGATAATCCTTACTTATCAGAGGCTATAAATCGCCATTTGTTTTAGGATTCAGCATTTATGCGGAGGCCTTCCTCGATGGCACTTTGATATAGTTGAACTCTTAGGGGCGGAACGTCGAGCCGGAACACGGAATGATTGATCCGCCGTGGAGCCGTGCATGGTCACTTAACGGTTCCTGCCTTATCCTGTCGTGACTGGAATACATTGACAGGAGTGATCTAGCATTGGTGACGTTCAATGAACTATTGAGCGCGAACGGGATTAATCCTGCGCAAGTGATTTTGCTGCGCCATAGCGGCAGGGGCCGTCTACGCATTACCCCATATGATCTATGGCTGCGGCGAGACGGTTCGTTTGACCGATACCAGAGTACCCAAGCCACCGGCAAGAAGGCCCTGTTCCAGTTGCCTTATTGGGCGAGCTTCGTATCCAGCCCAGCGAATGAAACGCTCTTTGTGGGGCTTTATGCCGCGACCCTTGAGAGCCGGGCGGAAATAGATTGGCTATGCCCGACGACAGGGTTGCCGCCGGGGGCGGATACGGGCCTCTCCATGGACCTTTATCACCTGACCCTATTGGAGGCCTTCAGCCAGTATCGGGGCACCCTGAAAATCCAATGGGATGACGGTTGGGTTGCATGGGCACGATATGCCAAGCGAGGCGACTATGCTATAATTGGGGACGCAGGCACCGGGCAGATTGCTGCCTTTTCTGCGTCTCCTGAGGGCGAAGCAACGTGGCAAATGCAACGGAAGTTGGAGCGCAGTTCCAGCACCTCAAAGGCCGCGCTGGTGAAAAACGCTGAAGCCCATGGCGGCGTCCATGTCTGTGAGGCTTGCGGCTTTCAGCATTCTGACCGCGCCATGTTCGACGCCCACCACCCGCATCCGCTACTGGCCGGGCCGCGAAAGACACGGGCATCAGACCTGATAGTTCTGTGCCCCGTATGCCATCGCCGCGCCCATCGAAGCCCGAACCGGATGCTGCCATATGATCTGATGGAGCTTCGGGCATGGAACGCCGCGGGGCGGCCTTAACGGCGCACCGTTATGTTCAGCCTTCAATTTGAGTTCCCGGCTTCATTAGAACGCGCAGCGGCTCTTGTCGTCCAGTTTGTCGTTGATGTCAGAGATATTCCCGATCATCGCCAGCATTGCCTTTTCAAGAGCGCCCAGTCGTCCCTCTATGTCGGGATCAGGCAGGACATTAGCCTGCTGCCAGCCCTGAAGGCTCGCTTCCAGCCGGAAGATGATTTCCGCTGATAGCGAACGGTTATTCTGATCGGCAACCGCGCTGAGCCGCTCCCGTAAATCCGACCGTTCGGAGAACCTCAAGAGTAGCTGTTTTCCTTCCCGCTTGGGTTGTTCCTTCGCCATTCGTGCGCCTTATCCAAAATATATCTAATGGATATTGATGGTCATATCCACCTGATATATACGTGATAACGCCACACCGGCAAACGGAATGGAGAACCTATGCCCACCAAGACCCAAATGTTAGTTCGGCTACCTGCCGATCTGAAGGCAATGCTGAAGGACCGGGCGGCCGCTAACCACCGCACCGCGACAGGGGAACTCGTCGCCATTCTGGAGCGTGTCCTTGCCGGGCAACGGGGGGCAGCATGATGCCTGCCCCCCGTCGCGCCGTCATTTACGCCCGCTATTCGACGGACCTGCAAACCGAAAAGTCGATTGCGGACCAGCTTGCGGAATGCCACACCTTCGCGGAGCGTGAGGGCTTCAAAATCGTAGGCGAGTATCACGACGCGGCCAAGTCAGGCGCGTCCATTATGGGCCGGGATGGGCTGCAAGACCTGTTGGCCGTCGCCTATTCTGGAAAATGCGATGCTGTCATTGTGGAGCATCAGGACCGGCTTTCCCGCGATCAGGAAGATACGGCGCATGTCTATAAACGCCTGAAGCATCATGGCGTGAAACTGCTGGAAGTCCATGGCGGTGAGGCCAACACCATGACTGTGGGCATGAAAGCAATCGTCGCCGAAATGTATCGCGAGGACAATATCATCAAAGTCCGGCGCGGCATGAAAGGGCTAATAGGTGCAGGCAAGACCGCTGGGGGCCGTGCCTATGGTTACACCCCCGACCCCGCCAACCGGGGGGCTCCCATGATCGTACCAGAGCAGGCGGAAATCGTTCGTCGCGTCTTTCAAGAGTATCACGATGGCAAATCCCCGAGGGCGATATGTCGGGACCTGAACGCCGAAGGTATCGACGCACCACGCGGCAAGCTGTGGGCATCGTCTGCGCTTTATGGCTTCGCTGAACGGGGAACCGGGATGCTTCGTAATCCGATCTACAAGGGCGTGATCGTCTGGGACAAGGTTCGCATGGTGAAAGACCCCGACACCGGCAAGCGCGTCTCCCGGCCCAACCCCAAGAGCGAATGGCTTTCAGCCGAGGCCCCCGAATTGGAGATCGTGCCTCCCGACCTGTTCGACGCCGTGCAGGGCCAGCTAGCAGCCCGATCCAATCCGGGGGCCCCCGTCCGGCAGCGTCGTCCTGTGCGCCTGCTGTCTGGCCTGTTGAAGTGTGCCGCTTGCGGTTCCGGCATGTCCGTCGCTGGCGTGGACAAGAGCGGGCGGACCCGTCTTCGCTGTTCGGCGCACACCAATTCAGGAGCCTGTCCGAACCCGCAGACCTTCTACCTTGGCGACGTGGAAGCCCTTGTTATCGACGCGCTGGCCGATGAACTGGCCACCGAGGAACAGGTGAACCGTTATGCACGGGCATGGCTGGAGGGACGACACAAGAAGGCCGCGCAGGACATTGCCCGCCGTGCCAAGGCCGAAACCCGCATGATGGGCATCAGTAAGGAACTGGAGCGCATCACTGCCATGATGATTAAGGGGCTTGGCGACGAGCAGGCCCTAGATGCGGCCAGCAAGGAATTGGGCGTGGAGCGCGACCGGCTGCAAGCCGATCTGGACAAGCAACCGCCTGCAGCCAACATCGTGATCCACCCAACCGCCGTGGCAGCGTTCACCAAGAGCCTCACCACGTCGCGGGATTATCTGCATTCGGCCAAGGCCAAGCTGGAACTGACCCTGCACAATCTGCACGATAGAGGCGACCTGCACCAGCTTATTCGGGAAGTCGTTTCGTCGGTTACCCTGTCCCGTGACGAGGCGGGAAGCATGTGCGCCGAAGTGGCTACATGGCTGGATCATTTTACCGCGGAAGGGGGACAACCCGTTGGGGGCTGCCAAAGTGGTAGCGGAGGAGGGACTTGAACCCCCGACACGCGGATTATGATTCCGCTGCTCTAACCAGCTGAGCTACTCCGCCACGATGCCCGCAGGACGAGGCTGCGATCGCCATGTCAGCGATCGGTCGGCGCGCTATACGCAGGCAGACGGGGGCGGTCAATGGTCCGTTTCGTCAGTTTTTCAACAGGTGCCGGGGGATTGCTCCGGAATGCCTCCGGTGCCGGCCATCGGCGGGAATATGGGGCGCGGCGGCCGGGCGCCCGGCTCATTGGGCGACGGCGACCTTGGCGGTGATCGCGGCCTTGCGGTCGGGGCGTTCGACGAGGAAGTAGATCCACAGCACACACAGCATGAGGATGAACGGGCACAGGGCGGCCACCGCATAGGTGCGCGCTGCGGGGATGCCACTGGTCAGCACTGCCGCGCCGATGATCGGTCCGATCACGCCGCCGATCTTGCCGACGGCCGACGCCCAGCCACCGGCGCTCGCACGGATGGCGCTTGGATAATAGAGCGCGAGCTGGCTGACGATGGCAGCATGGCTGCCCCCCACCAGCATGCCGAGGATGACGACGAGCGGCAGGAAGAGCGGCGTTCCGCTCACCACATCGAAGCCGATCAGCAGCGCGAGCGGCACGAGAATGGCCGGCACCAGGGCGACGACGAGCAGGCCGAATCGTTCGGCTAGCCGCATAATCGCCACGCCGGCAACCGCGCCGAGCAGGCCGCCCATGGATGACACGGTGGCCGCCGTGTCGCGTGGCACGCTCATCTCCTCCAGCACGATCGGCCCCCAGGAGGCTTTGAAGAAAATGCCAAGCGCACTGGCGCCATAGCCGAGCCAGACCAGAGGCGTGATCCATCGCAGACGCCCGGCGAACAGCTCGCTGAACCGGAAGTTGCCCTTGTGCTGGGCCTCGTCGCCGAGGATGAACCGGTCCCCCGGCTGGATATCGAGCGCGGGGTCATAGCGTTTGAGCGTGGCGGCCACGACGTGCGGCCTGAGACCCTTGCTGATGAGGAAGCGGGGTGATTCCGGCAGCCAGATGGCCAGGGCGATCGCGCAGAGCACGGTGGCACCACCGCCGGCGAAATAGACGCCCTCCCAGCCATGGATCGGAGCCAGCCAGTTGGTGAGCGGCCCCGCCACGGCGCTGCCGATGCTGAACCCCATCATGATGAAGGCGATGACGGTCGCCCGCACCCGCTTGGGCACAAACTCGATATTCAGTGCCCAGGCGAGCGGCAGCAGGCCGCCAATGGCGAGGCCGTCGAGAAAACGCAGGGCGACCAGAAGCTCGTAGCTGCGTGCAAAGCCGGTGAGGAAGGTGAGGATGCCAAAGGCCATGCCGGCGGCGATGATCGTCGGCCGGCGGCCGATCCGGTCGCCGATATAGGTGAAGGCAAGGCCGCCCACCACCATGCCCGCCGTGCCGGACGAGAAGATATGGCCCAGCTGCGTGGTCGTCAGGTTCAGCTCTTCGCGCATATAAGGCGCGGTGAAGGACACCATCATCATGTCGAGGCCATCGAACATGGTGATGAGCCAGGAGAGGATCATCAGGACCCAGTTGAACGGGGTGAGTTTCCTGCCGTCGATCAGCGCCGCGAGATCGATAGTCCGGGCCGGCCTGTCCATGATGGGCGCTCTCTCCTAGGGGCAGCTTGCTGCTTTGGCGCGACGATATAGGCGCTTGGGCATATTGGCTATAGAAATGGCCGGTGTCTTTCAAATCATTAGATTTCGCACCATATGGCGAGGGGAATTTGCTATGAAGCGAAAAAGGAGGAACGGATGGCGGATATGGATGGAGCGAATCGGACCAGCCTGGGCATGCCCTCGGGCGCGTGGCGATCGCATGATGGCGGCGGTGCGGAGGGCCTGACGCGGCGGCTGGGCTCTGAGCAGCTGGATGCGCTCGATGCTGCCGTGCGCGCTACAGAAGGTCGCGAGGCGACCGGGATCACCATTGAGGATTTCGGTGCGCCGGCGATCGCGACGCTGATGGACGCGGTGCGTTATGATCTGATGGCCGGGCGCGGCGCCGTGGTGCTCTCGGGCATCGACATGGCGCGCTATGATATCGAGCAGTTCAAGCGGCTGCATTTTGGCCTTGGCACGCATCTGGGCACGGCGACCGAGCAGAGCGAGCGCCATGACCGGATCGGTCTGGTCCGCAAGGAGCCGAACCCGCAGCGGCGCGGTTACCTCATGGACAGCGAGCTTGGCCCCCACACCGATTTTCACGAACTGTTGAGCCTTGCATCGGTTATTGCCGCGACCGAGGGCGGCGTGAGCGGCTTTGTGAGCGCGGCGGCCATCTATGGCGCGATCGAGAAAGAGCGGCCGGATCTGCTCGCGCTGCTGCGTGAGGGCTATTATTATCCGACGAGCCTCACGACCGTCAGCGATTACAAGGTGCCGACCTTCTCGATGGTGGACGGGCACGTCGCGCTCTATAATTATGTGATCTTCATCGCGCAGGCGGCGGCGATCCGGGGCGAGGCCGTGCCCGCGCCGCTGGTCGAGGCGCTGCGCTACATGATGACGGTGGCCAAGCGGCCGGAGCTGATGACCAGCTTCACCCTGCAACCGGGCGAGATCGTCTTCTGGCATAATTTCCGCGTGCTGCATTCACGCACGAGCTTCAAGAACACGCCCGAGCGCGAGCGCACGCTGCTGCGCCTGTGGATCAACGCGAAAGAGAATTATCCCATGGCGCGCGGCTATCTGGAGACGGCGCGCCTGCTCGATCAGCAGCATAGCGAGGGCTGGTCGATGCTGGTCAACACCGACGAGAGTCTGCGCGCAGTCTATGAGCTGATGCACGGCTAGAGCTTGTTCGGCGGCGATTGGTCGCCGGGTGACGATGATAAAGGCCCGGCCTCCGTCATGGGGGCCGGGCCTTGTCGTTAGTCACGCTCGTCAGGCGACCTGCGCGAACCGGCCATTGTTGAAATCGTCAATCGCCTGACGGATTTCATCCTCGCTGTTCATCACGAAGGGGCCATAGCCGGCAATCGGCTCGTCAATCGGTTCGCCGGAGAGCACCAGCAATTTGGCGTCGCCATCGGCGTGCAACTGCACCGCGATTCCCGCCCGGTCGAGCAGCAGCATCTCGGCTTCGCCCGCCGGCTCGCTGCCATTCACGGTGACATGGCCGCCGAGCACGACCAGCAGCGTGATGTGGCCGTCCGGCAGGGGCAGGGTCACATCGGCATCGCGGGTGAGCGCCATGTCCCAGACGTTGATCGGCGTGAAGGTGCGGGCCGGGCCGCGCACGCCGTGCAATTCGCCGGCGATGATCCGCGCCGTGCCGGTGCCATCGGGCAGGGCGAGGGTGGGAATATCCGCCGCGAGAATGCCCTGATAGGCGCCGGGCGCCATCTTGTCCTTCGCCGGCAGATTGACCCATAATTGCACCATGCGGAACGGGCCGCCCGTCTTGGCGAAGGCGGGGGAGTGATATTCCTCGTGGATGATGCCGCCCGCGGCCGTCATCCACTGCACGTCGCCGGGGCCGATGACACCGCCATTGCCGGCGGAATCCCGATGTTCCACCTCGCCATCATAGACGATGGTCACGGTCTCGAAGCCGCGATGCGGATGCTGGCCCACGCCTCGCCGCGCGGTGGTCGGCTCGAAATGATGCGGCCCGGCATAGTCGAGCAGCAGGAACGGGCTGATCTGCGCGCCGAGCTGATTATAGGAAAAGAGCGAGCGGACGGGGAAGCCGTCCCCCACCCAGTGGCCCCGGTCATTGCCATAGCGGCCCAGAAACTTCTTCATCATCACGCATCTCCGGGCGGTGGGCGATCAGGCCCGCCGCATGCCGACAAGATAGGGATGAAATGCCATAATGCGACAGGGGCGATCTGGCGGACCGATCGGGGGGCATGATCGTGGGCGGCAAGGGACCTCGTTCAGCCCGGCAACTGACGCATGACGCGTGCCTTTTGGCGTCATCGGAAAAGTGTCCGACAAGATCGGTCGGCCGAAGCAGGACATCATTCTGCGCTCGGCAGGGCTCCGGGGCCGATCGCCAGCCTGCTGTGCCCGCCGGCAAATTTCCTATCCCCGGCAGTTGAGCTTCGCATCGCGGACAAGGCGACCTTGTCCGGCTTCCTGAGACGATTGCCAATACAATATCGGTGGCATCGGCGCTCGCAAGCTGGGGCGTCCGCGAGGATGGCGGCGCGGCGCTTTGGAGCCGCCATCCTCGCGTCAATGTCACTCGCCTGCTGCGGCGGCCTCTTCCGTCTCGATCGCGTCATCCTCGTCCGCGCTATCCTCGATGCGCGCGGCGCTCACGACATGCTCGTCCGAGGCGACGTCGAACAGGCGCACGCCGGCCGAGCCACGTCCGATGACGCGCAGGCTGTCCAGCCCCATGCGGATGAGTTTCGCCTGATCGGTGACCAGCATGAGCTGGTCTTGCCGTATGGCCGGGAAGCTCACCACGACCAGGCCGTTGCGGGCGATATTGTCGATATTGGTGATGCCCTGGCCGCCACGCCCGGTCCGCCGATATTCATAGGCGGAGGAGAGCTTGCCATAGCCATTGGCGCAGACGGTGAGGATGAACTGCTCGCGTGCGATCAACTCCTCGAAGCGGGCGGGGTCGAGCGTGCTGACACCCTCGCGCTCGCCCTTCCACGGAGCGAAGCGCAGATAATCCTCGCGCTCTTCCTGGCTGGTGCCGACACGGTGGAGGACGGAGAGCGAGATGACCTCGTCGCCGGTCTTCAGCGTCATGCCGCGCACGCCGGTCGAGCCGCGGCTCTGGAACTGGCGCACGTCGTCGGCGCGGAAGCGGATCGCCTTACCCTGCCGCGAGGCGAGCAGCACGTCGTCCTCCTCGGTAAGCAGCGCGACGCCGATCAGCCGGTCGTCGGCATCGTCGCCCTCGAACTTCATGGCGATCTTGCCGTTCGACGGAATGTTGGCGAAGGCGTCCATGCTGTTGCGACGGACCGAGCCCTTGGCGGTGGCGAACATGACCTGCAGGTCGCTCCAGCTCGCCTCGTCTTCCGGCAGGGGCAGGACGGTCTGGATCGTCTCGCCCTCGGCCAGCGGCAGCAGGTTGATCATCGGCCGTCCGCGTGTCGCCGGGCCGCCTTCCGGCAGGCGCCAGACCTTGAGGCGATAGACCTTGCCGACCGTCGAGAAGAACAGCACCGGCGTGTGGGTGGAGGTGACGAACATCTCCGTCACCACGTCGGCATCCTTGGTCGCCATGCCGGCGCGGCCCTTGCCGCCGCGGTTCTGCGCGCGGAAGGTGTCGAGCGGGGTGCGCTTGATATAGCCTTCCATGGTGACGGTGACGACCATCTCCTCGCGCTCGATGAGGTCTTCATCCTCAATGCCGTCGGCCGCGGGGCCGAGCGTCGAACGGCGCGGGGTGGCGAACTCGGTCTCGATCGCGTCGAACTCGGCGCGCATCACCTCATAGAGGCGCACGCGGTCGCCGAGGATCAGCAGATAGCCCTCAATCGCATCGGCCAGGCCTTGCAGTTCGTTGCCGATCTCGTCGCGGCCGAGCGCGGTGAGGCGGTGGAGGCGTAGGTCGAGGATCGCGCGGACCTGCGTTTCCGACAGATGATAGTCGGTCTCCGTCGCGTCGACCTCGGTCGCTTCGACCAGGCGCAGATAGGGCGCGATATCGCCCATCGGCCACGCCTTGTTGAGCAGCGCCTCGCGCGCCGCGACCGGGCTCGCCGAGCCGCGGATCATCCGCACCACTTCATCGAGATTGCTGACCGCCACGACCAGGCCGAGCAGGATGTGGGCGCGGTCGCGCGCCTTGGCCAGCTCGAACTTGGTGCGGCGGGTGATCACCTCCTCGCGGAAGTGGACGAAGGCCTCGATGATGTCGCGCAGGTTGAGCAGCTCGGGCCGGCCGCCGCGAATGGCGAGCATATTGGCCGGGAAGCTGGTCTGCGCCGGGGTGTGGCGCCACAGCTGGTTGAGCACCACCTCGGCCGTCGCGTCGCGCTTCAGCTCGATGACGATGCGCACGCCCTCGCGGTTCGACTCGTCGCGAATGTCGGACACGCCCTCGATGCGCTTGTCCTTCGCGGCCTCGGCGATCTTCTCGACCAGGCCGGACTTGCCGACCTGAAAGGGAATTTCCGTCAGCACGATCGACTGGCGGTCGCCGCGCCCGGTCTCGATCACATGGCGCGAGCGCATGATGACCGAGCCGCGCCCGGTCTGATAGGCCGAGCGGGCGCCGGACTGGCCGAGAATGAGCGCGCCGGTCGGGAAATCCGGGGCCGGCACATATTCCATCAACTCCTCGACGGAGATGGCCTCATTATCCATATAGGCGCGGCAGGCGCGCAGCACTTCGCCCAGATTATGCGGCGGAATATTGGTCGCCATGCCGACGGCGATGCCGCCCGCGCCATTGACCAGCAGATTGGGGAAGCGCGCCGGGAGAACCTGCGGCTCATGCTCGCTGCCGTCATAGTTGGGCGTGAAGTCGACCGTATCCTTGTCGAGATCATCGAGCAGCGCATTGGCGACCTTGGCAAGGCGCGCCTCGGTGTAGCGCATCGCGGCCGGGGCGTCCGGGTCCATCGAGCCGAAATTGCCCTGACCGTCGATCAGCGGCACGCGCAGCGACCAGTCCTGGGTCATGCGGGCCAGCGCATCGTAGATGGAACTGTCGCCGTGCGGGTGATATTTACCCATCACGTCACCGACGATGCGTGCCGATTTGCGGTAGGGCTTGTTATAGACGAAGCCCTGTTCATGCGCGCCGAAAAGGATACGGCGATGCACCGGCTTCAGCCCGTCGCGCACGTCCGGCAGGGCGCGGGCGACAATGACCGACATGGCGTAGTCGAGATAGCTCGACTTCATCTCATCGACGATATTGATCGGGCGGATATCCGACGGTTCGGCGAGCACTGTCTCGTCGCTGTTCAAGCGTTTTCTCTTATGGCTGTAATGTTAAAAATATGAAGGTGCAGCCTAGCCGCCGGGGGGCGACAATGCCAGAAAAAAGGGGCCTCGCGCCGTGGAAGGCCGTTTTGCGGCCTGGCGGAAACCGATAAAAGGGCGTGGGTGAAGCTTTGGCGGGCGGATTGGCCTGGCGCGCGGCGGTTCCGGGGGCCTGCATGCCGTCAGAAAGAGGCCGCCACGAGCCGCTTTGCGTCGATATAACGGTGTCAGCGTGCGACGATCCGGGGTTTGAGCGATGACAAGGCGAACCCACGCCGTTATAGCGCCGTTCAATCCCGGTTAACGGGGCTCTCGTCAGGATGAGGACGGCTTTACCATTGGCCTGATCTTTCCACATGCCGATGGTCCCAGGTCTTGGTTTGGAGGAATGATTGATGCGTCGCCTGTCCAGCACTGCCCTGTCGATTGCACTTGTCGCCATGTCGATCGGGGGCGTCATGCCGTCGGCGGCCATGGCCGCGAAAAAGGAAAAGGCTGCGGAGGAGCAAGGCGTCAAGCTTAGCCCCAGCAAGGAATTCATGCCCGGCGCGCAGGAAGTCCAGAAGCTGCTGGCAGCCAATGATTTTGAAGGCGCCAAGGCGAAGCTGCCGGAGGTCGAGGCCAAGGCGAGCAAGCCGGATGATCGGTATTTCGTCGGAAACTTCTATCTGAATGTCGGTATCGGCCTCAAGGACGAGACGCTCCAGCGCGCCGGGATCGAGAAGATTCTGGCCTCGGGTGCCGCTCCGGCGGCGGATATGGGCAAGTTTGAACTGGCGGCCGGTCAGCTGGCGCTCAATGCCAAGGATTATCCGAGCGCGCGCGATCATCTGGGCAAGGCGCTGGCGGCGAATTATGGCGGCTCCAGCGTGGAGGTCTATCTCGCCGAGAGCTATTTTGGCGAAGCCACCAACAATGTGCAGGACAATCAGTTCACGCCGGCCGGCAAGGCGCTGGTGCATCAGGGGCTTCCGCATCTGCGCAAGGCGATCGAGGCGGAGCAGGCCGGCGGCAAGGCGGCCGATGCGAGCTGGTATTCGCGCGGGCTGAAAATGGCCGCGCTGTCGAATGATGCCGCGCAGGCTGACTGGTTCAAGCTGGTGCTGACGCATGACAGCACGCCCGAGAACTGGCGGATCGCGCTGCGCTCCATTCAGGACGCGAACCACGCCATGACGCGCGACGAGAATCTCGATCTGCTGCGCCTGATGGCGGCGACCCAGTCGCTCGAAAATGCCTATAGCTATAATGAATATGCCGAAGCCGCCTGGAAGGCGGGTCTGCCCGGCGAAGTGAAGACGCTGATCGATAACGGCCGGAGCAAGAGCGAGATTGGCGCGAACGATCTGGGCGATCTCTATCGCGCCGCGAGCGAGGCCATCGCCAAGGACAAGGCGTCGCTGCCGGCGTCCGCGACATCGGCTGCCTCGGCGGCGACCGGCAGGCCGGCGGCATCGACGGCCAATGGCTTCCTGGGCTATGGCGATTATGCCAAGGCTGCCGATCTTTACCGCGTTGCGCTCGAAAAGGGCGGGGTGGATGCCAATGAAATCAACACCCGTCTTGGCATCGCGCTGGCGCGGTCGGGTGACAAGGCCGGTGCGCTTGAGGCGTTCGGCAAGGTGAACGGCACCGGCGTGCGCAAGACGGTCGCCGACCTGTGGATGGTGTGGGTGAACCGCTCGGCGGCCTGAGCGATCACCGGCATTAGCGATTGCCAGAATGATTGAACGCCGGCGGATCTGTCCGCCGGCGTTTTTCGCGTCGGGTCGCTCCGGGCGCTCGGCTGTCCGGACGGGCCCGTCTACAGGCCGATGGGAACGCCGGGCAGGTTCTTGGATGTGCGGATGGTGAGCGAGGTCTTGACGCTCGCGACATTGGGCGCCTGCGTCAGCTTGGAGGTGAGGAACTGCTGGAAGCTGCGCAGGTCCTGCGCGACGACCTTGAGCAGAAAGTCGATCTCGCCATTGAGCATATGGCATTCGCGCACTTGTGGAAGCTCCGCCACATAAGCCTCGAACGCGCGCAGGTCCGTCTCTGCCTGGCTCTTGAGGCTGACCATCGCGAACACCGTGATGGTGTAGCCCAGCGCCACCGGATCGAGATGGGCATGGTAGGAGGTGATGTAGCCATGCTCTTCCAGCGTTCGCACGCGCCGCAGGCACGGCGGGGCGGTGAGCCCGACCCGGGCGGCAAGGTCCACATTCGTCATGCGGCCCTCGCTCTGCAAAGCGTCCAGAATCTGGAGATCGATCTCGTCGACAGCGGAGCCCGGCATAGCCTGACATTTCCTTTCGCTTGGGTATGTCATACTATAAGATAATGTCGTGAAAATGCAATTGTCCCACAATGTGACGTCCCGTTTTTTGCATCTGGTCCCCGGCCGCACAGCGCGTTACCGGTGGCTGACTGTCGGGACATCCTCAAACCATGCGCTTCAATGATCTTTTGCGGACTGTGCTCGCCAATATGGGCGATGGGACAGTCGCGACCGTGACGCGCTGGCGGCAATGTATCGACCTGCTCGCCCAATATGATGTGTCCGGCGCCGATGCGCTGCATGCCGGGGACCGGGACGCGATCCTGCGTCAGCTCGAGGCGATGCGGCCGCAGCTCAGCGTGGCGCAGCGCGTGGCGTCGGTGGTCGAACTGGGCGGGCGGCTGCGGTCGCCTGGTCTGGTCCGTTTGCTCGCGCAGGATCATCCCACGCTGGTTGTGGCGATGATGGCTGGCGTCACGCTGGCCGATGCGGATTGGGTCGCTGTCATCCCGGATCTCGGGCCGCTGGCGCGCAGCGTGCTGCGCAGGCGCGAGGATCTGGGGCCGGGCGCCGTTGCCGCCTTGCAGCGCTTCGGCAGCGTTGATCTCAGCCTGACCTCGCTCGTGCCGCCGCCTGTGGAGGGTAGCGCAAGCGCTGCCACGCCGCCGCCCGCAAATGATGGTGGCGAGACGCAGCTTCAGAGCCAGATCAGCCGGATCATGGCGCAGATTGATCGCTTCACGGAAACGCGCCAGCAGCGACGGGCGCCCGCGCCGGGCGGAGCGCCGGCCACGCCGCCGCGTGGCGCGCAGCGGCAGGGCCCGGTCGCCGCGCCGTTGCCATCGCTCATCCGGTGCTTCACCTTCGAGACGGATGCGGCGGGCGTGATCCAGCTGATCGCCGGAGCGCCGCGCGCGGCCGCGATGGGGCTGAGCATCGGCCATCCGGCGAGCGACAGTCGCTATGGCGCTGACGGTCTCGCGCTGGGAGCCTTTCGCCGGCGCGCGGCGTTCGAAAAGGCGCGGTTCGCCATCGGGGAGGGGATGCTGGCGGGCGAATGGCGCATGTCCGCCACCCCGCGTTTTGATCCGGCGACGGGGCGTTTCCTCTGTTACACCGGCTCTGCGCGCCGTGAACGGCCGGATGAATCGCTCGTCAGAGCCGGCAGTGACGCGCCGGACTTTGCTGGGCTGTCTGCGGCGGCCACGCGGGAACTCGTCCATGAGCTGCGCACGCCGCTCAACGCCATTCATGGCTATGCCGAGATGATCGAGGCCCAGCTGGTCGGCCCCGTGCCTAGTGAATATCGCGATATGGCGCGGCAGATCCTGATCGATGCACGCGCGCTGGTGGAGACGTTTGACGACCTCGACCTTGCCAGCCGGATCGAGCATGGCGATGGCCATGGCGCACCGGAGCGGATCGACATCGCGGCGCTGATGCGGGCGCTGGCCAACGGGTTCGAGCCGGACGGACATGCGCGGATCAGCATCGCTGCCGATCGTGATCTGCCGCTGATCGCCTGCGACCGGGTGCAGCTTGAGCGCATGCTCGCGCATCTGATTCGCGCCGGCTATGGCGCGCTGGCGGAAGGCGAGCGTCTCGCGATCATGCTTGCGCCCGGCACGACCTCCCAGTCGGTGGAGATCATGATGCGCCGGCCCGCGGCGCTGGGCGGCCTGTCGGAGCAGGCACTGCTCGATCAGGGGGATGAGCTTGACCGGACGCTCAACCCCGCGCCGCCGCTGGGTCTGGCCTTCACGCTCAAGCTGGTGCGCGGCATTGCGGCCCATCTTGGCGGCCGCTTCCTGATGACGCCGCATAGCTTCGCGCTGACCTTGCCCGCGGCCGCCGCCACGCCGGGGCGGCAGGGCAACGCGCCATGACCGGGCGCGGCCGGGGTGGCTCCAGGATGCTGCCTCCCCTTGCATAGGGCTTGCAAAAGGCAAGGATGGCAGGCTAACGCCCCCCGGCCCGGAACGCGCGATCCATCGAGGGGTGTCGGGGCCTGTAGCTCAATGGTTAGAGCTGGCCGCTCATAACGGCTAGGTTGCGGGTTCGAGTCCTGCCGGGCCCACCATTCCCTCATAAAAGGCACGGATTTCTGCGCTTATTGGCATGGGTTAGCCGGATTTCGATTGACAGGGTTAGCCGGATTGAGGGTCTTTTTCGGTCGAATAGTGGCCGTCAATCTTGGCGATTGCGCTCTCTGCAAGGTCGTTCCGGGCGATGGCTTCCGTATAGACTTTGATCTGCGACGCGCTCTTCCAGCCACCCACGGCCATGATCTCATGCTCAGTGGCGCGCATCTGTGCCATGCGTCGGGCGATGGCCTTGCGGAGGCCGTGAGAGGCCAGCTCCTTGGGAAGGTCTGCCTCATCGCACCATTGGCGCATTTTATTGCCAAAGCCGTCCTTGCTGTAGGGCTTGCCATAATCGGTGACGAGATAGGTGATGATACCGACCGCTGGGCACTCATGAATCGCGCGAAGGAGATCGCGTGACGCGGGCAGCCACACATCCGTGCCCGTCTTGCCCTGTTGATATTGGACCATTCCGTTGACGACATGCTTGGGGCCGAACAGGCGGGCATCGCCCCGGCGTTGGCCGGTCCACAGGATGATCTCCAGAGCGAGGCGGGCCTTCGTGCCGAACGGATGCCGTTTCTGATATAGCTCGATATGATCCTCTTCCCATGTGACGAAGCCGGTGAGGCGGGTCTTGCCCACCTTGTCCGCTTCCTCGACGGGGTTGCTGTCGATCCATTTCAGCTTTCTGGCGAGGGCGAACAGGCGGCGCAGCTGTTTGCGCAGGTTCACCGCGGCGACCTGTCCGCCGACCATGCGGCCTCTCTCGTTCACGCGTTTTTCGGTGCGCGCGAGCAGAATGGCTTCGATATGCTCGAACCCGAAATCAGCAACCAGATCGTTCCCGAAATCCTTGCGGAAGCTCTCCAGAATGAGCCTGCGGCGGTGGCGATCTTCCGGCGCGCCCTTCGCCATGAAATCGGCCGATCTGTAATAGCGGGTCAGCAAGTCGGCCACGCTGCCGGGGATGGGGCGATTGGGTGAGGTGGCCCCTTGATAGCCTATGACCTCTTTCAGTTCCGCTTCAAATCCCGGTTGGTCGGGCAGGGCCTTCAAATAGACTTCCTTGCCTGCCTTTCTGTAGCGGGCGCGAAGCTTCCCATGCCGATCGGCTGAGACATAAACATTCTTGTAACGCGTTTTCATGGTTCGCCCTTCAACAAACGATCGAGGGGATTCCTGCGCGGCTCGGGACTATTGGCCGCTTCGCCAATGATGACCTCAATGGTCTGACGGTTCAAATCCATTACGATGCGCGCCCGCTCAAACCCGGCGGCCTTCACGGCTCTCGTGGCGCGGCTCATATCATTTTGAGAAATACGGGCACGTTCCGTCATGCCGTCTCTCCTTGCGAAACAGGCACGGCCCGGCCGCGACCGGATCGCGTGATTTCCGTGCGGATGAACGAAACGGGGGCAGTGGAGCGGCGCGCGGCCTGGAGCAGCTCCTGCTGGAAATTGGCGTCGACATAGGCACTGGCGAAGCGGGACGTTGTGACGATCCGCAGCGTGTCGTCGCTCACCAGAATGGCGCTTTCATCGAAATAGCGAGCGCTGATCTGCGCGCCAACAATCTGGTTGAGGGCTTCGCGGATCTCGCGAGAGGTGCGATCCTCCTGCGCCCGCTCTGCCACTGGCTGCGTGGCGCGAGGCGGCCCGCTGGCAGCATCCGCTGGCGTGGCGTGGCGAACGCCGGCCTTGGCAGCGCGCAGAACCCGTGCGCTGACCGAGGCGACCCAGTTGGTCCACGTCCGGTCCCAGTTGAGCTTGCGCGCTTTCGCTCCAGCTTCGCCAAGCCAATAATTCACGAACGCCTCGGCCTCGCCGTCATAGGCACCGGCCGGCCATTGGCGAGCCAGCGCGCCGGCCTTGGGAGCGAGCTGGTCCACCGGCGGCGGAGCCCAGTCGGCGGGGATGCGGTGAGCACGGGACCGGCCCGAGCCATTCTCCCTTTTTTCCTGATTGAAAACCCGTTCGTCAGTCCCCTTGGGGACAACTGATCCGTTAGGATCAGTAAGGGGTATAGGTTCCATTACAGGTTCTGCCTCCCAATTTTGGGTGCCTTTCGCGGGAAAAACGGATGCCTTTCCGGCGTAAAGGCCACCGGAAACGGCTCCCTTTAGAAAGGCCTCCGGAATTGGCGGGGTTTGGGTGGCAAGCTGATAGACCTTGACCTGCCGCGTGCGCCCGACCCGATGGCCGGTATCGATGAGCAGGCGCAGCGCTTCGAGGCCATCAATCGCGGCCCGCACCGTCTTGGGATCAAGCTTGGTCAGACGGGCGATGGTGCCCGTGGTCGGATAGGCATGATCCTGCTCATTGGCGAAATTGGCGAAGGCGAGCAGCACCAGCTTGGCCGAGCTGTTCGGGCAGCCCGCATGCTCCATCGCCCATGTCAGCGCACGCAGGCTCATGTGCGCCGGCCCGTCATGGCCGCGATGGCGCTGGCGATGAGAAAAGGCAGGGCGCAGAGAATGGCCAGAATGACCAGAGCGCGGGCACGCGACGTCATTGGGCGCTGCCCAGCGTGGCGAGCGCGACAAGGACGGCTGACACGCATTTGAACAGAATGATCAAAGCGATGACGGCAAGGCCGCCCAAGGTGCCGAAGTAAATCGCGTCGAGATCGCCGGGCTCCATGGCGTCGGCAAAGCGGCGAGCCATGCTCTTGCGGGTTGGCGGGGCTTGTCTGGCGATGCGCAGCGGACGGTGGGGCATGGGAGCGATTCCATCTGGCAAGGGGAGGGCGTTCCCGGCAGCAGGGCTGACAGGTGGCGGAAAAGGGCGAGAAAGGGAGCGGAGCGGTCGGCGGCTTAGGTCATGCGATGCGCCCTCGACTTGTCCGGCACATCGTCGTTGGCGGGCGCGGGCTCATCATCATTGGCGGGCCGGCGCGGCCCCGGCAGGATGATGCCCGGCGCGGGGCGCAGGCTGGGCTGCACCATGCTGACAATCTCGATCTGCGCCAGAAACTGGCAGGCGCAGGCGTCATTGTCGCAAAGATAGCGGACCTCCCGCACCAGCGCGGTGGCCTTCTCGCTGGAACGCACCAGCGCCGGCCGGCCGCAATGCGGGCAGTCAATTGGAGGGATACGCCTCGGCCTCATTTCAGATGCTCCCCTGTTGATCCTGCTCGGCGACATTGCCCGGCAGGAAGCTTTTGAGCCGCGCGAGAAGGCGGGTGCAGGCCCCGCTAGCTTCCTCGGTTTCGGCGATGGCGTGATAGATGGCCGTCGCCGTGGCGCCCGGCTGTGTGACGCGGATGGAGCTGGCGATCGCCTCGGCGCTCTCGCGCGCCGTCTCGGCAATCTCGTCCGACAGGCTGCGCTGGCAGGCGAGCGCGGCCGCCATGGCGACATCGATCTGCCGCGCATAGCTTTCGAGGATGAGCGCCTCGCCACCACCGGCGGCCAGATAGGCGCGGTCCAACGCCATGGCCTGATCGAGCGAGGGCAAGGTGCCGGCATCGCCTTCGCTCCACAGGCGCACGGTGCGCTCGGAACGATCGGTGGCGCGGGCGGCTTCCTCCCAGCCAATCAGCCCGGCGATGCGGGTGATAGCCAGCGAGAATGTCATGGGTGCGCGGGCCTTGGTCATTGCGGCCCAAAACCGCAGGGATCGTAGGTGCGCTGTCCATCTTCCTCTATGCAGATATCCATGTGGAGGGCGTCGATCTCGCGGGCGCTGTAAGTTCGCTCCATCCATCGCTCAGCAGCCCAGCGGGTGCCGAACTTAGCGACGTCGCATTCGCCTTCGTACCCAGCGTTCTCGACGACAACATACTGCACGTTGCTAGGCATCACTCGCCCTCCACCGGCATAGCAAGGTGGCCCCAATCGAGGCCGTCCATGTCGTCATCCAGCGCTTCCTGCGCGCCGAGCCGGAGCGACTCTGGCATGTAAGCAAGGCCGGGATTGATGGGGTGGGCGGGGGCTGGCGCCGTGGGAGGGACGCCAGCCCCCATGCTCTCGGCGAGACAGCCGCAGGTCGGACAGGCGGGAGAGGGGGCCTGTTCGATCCGGCGCATCTCATCGAGCGCAATTTCTTCGCGCACCAGTGCGCGGATGGTTTCCTGATCGAGCGGGGAAAAGGTCATGAGCGGCCTCGACGCGAAAAGATGATGGAGATGAGGCGGGACAGGCGCGATGACCGGCGTTGCTCGCTGAATGGATCGCCGGCGCGGTGTGCGCATGGGGTGGAGACGAGCCGGGGTAGGCCGAAGGCGCTGCCTTTGATGACCTTCACCGAGCCGCTGCCATGGCAATAGCGGCAGTGCGCGGCGGGCATGATCTCGCCATGGCGATAATGTTTTTGCGCGCTGCTCATGCGTCGTTGTCCGGCTGCAATTTCCGGCGCCGATCGCAAGCGACGGGTTCGGCGCCGCCCGTTAGGATTGACCCGCATTCCTCGCCCGGCTCGGTCGCCTCGGCAGTGGAGGGAAGGGGGTAAATGTCCGGACGTAGCAGATGGCGGGAAACGCCAGTGGCCGCCTCGACCTTGAGCACATGCTCGGCGGGGAGGCGCTTGGCTGATTGGAGCCATTTCCAAACGGCCGGCTGTCCGACGCCGCATATGCGACCTAGGGCCGATTGGCTGCCGGCGGTTTCAATCGCCCGCTCCAGCGCTTCAAAAGGGGATAATTCGATTTCCATGGCCATGAGTTATTCCAAAAGGAATTACATGGTCAAGTGTAAAACGATGGTCGCCAATTATTCCAAACGGAATAAGGTGGCGATATGACGACTGGTGAACGTATTGCTGAACGTCGCGCGTCCGCGAACCTGTCTCAAAGTGAGCTGGCACGGCGGGCCGGAGTCTCGCAGGCTACGATCGCTAAATTAGAGAAGGGCATCAGCACCAGTTCGTCGCATCTTCATCGCATCGCACGGGAGTTGGGAACGTCGACCGCGTATCTGGCGATGGAAGCGGACGATCCTGCTGAGGGCGCGATACCGCCCCCCACAGCGGCGGTGTTGGCCGAGCAGCTTGATCTGGTCGAAGTGCGCGAGATTGATCTCAAATACGGCATGGGCGCGACGGAACTGGAAGTGCCCGTCACCACCACAGTGCGGCATTTCTCACGCGAGTGGCTACGCCAATATACCGGGGCATCGCCCGAGCATCTCTATTTCGCCCAGGGCATCGGCGATTCCATGTTCCCCACCATCTGGGACACGGACCTCCTGCTGATCGACACATCAGAGCAGTCGATCCACCTCGCTGACAAGATCTGGGCAATCGCCTACGGCAACAGCGGCATGGTCAAACGCCTGCGCCCCATGGCCGACGGATCAATCAAAATCCTCTCCGACAATCAGAACGTGCCGCAAGAACTCGCCTATGACGGCGAACTGCATGTGCTGGGCCGCGTCGTGGGGATTGTCAGGAAGATTTGAGGGCAGGGGGAGGCGCAGGTTCAAAATTCGAGAAATATTGGTATTGTGCGTTAGATAATTAAGATGCGTTGGAGGGGGGAATAAATGGCGCGTTCTTCTAAGTTGGAAGTTGCTGCAATTAATATACGTATTGCAGAGGATAGGGATCGCGATTACGTTTCTCTAATAAATGCTCTCGCTCACCTTCGTCAGGGAATTAGGGTGTATGGGGATACGTATTTGGCAATCAGTTTTTTTGATGTCGATTCTAGGATTGGTGTATTTTCAAAGTATACTGAAATAGATATTGATGGAGACTGGTTTGACTTAGAAGATTTTGATTCAGCGACTCCTGATAAGTTAGAAGAAATTAATATTCCTGAGAATCTTCGTCCAAATCACGCCGCATTCTATTTTCAATTAGATTCAGATCTGCACGTTGTCGCGTTCTCCACTTATGCTTCATCGAAAGGCTTGAGCGCACGGTCGGTGGGGCAGTATTTTAACGAAGCACTTTCTCACTCCAATATCCAAGAGCGTTTTGGAGTTGTTGAGAGTGATATCGTCAAAAACTATGATGAGGTGGATCGGATACTTGCGCTTCCTCATCTTAAAGAGCTCCAGATATGTATAAGTCGTCCCAACAGCGATGATATTGGGGAAAGTCTTGCTGATATTATTGAAAGGCGCCTCAGGGAACAAAATGCGGACGTTTATGAGGAAAGCCTCCGTGCTAGAGGAAGAAACGACATTACCCCTAGTGAAAGAACGCAAAATCTGGCTAAAGTAGCTGCAGAAAACGGAAATGTTAGAGCAAAAGCTTTAATTAACGGTATTCTTACGACGCAAAATACTGATGAACAGCCGTTGATCGAGCGCGATACCTACAAAGCTGAGGAACGAAGAGAGATGAGCGTTTTTCAAGAACTCGCACATAGGATCTTCGCACACATCGCGGAGGCGAGAGCTGCGTTGCGATGAATGCTTTTCAGACAGGCATGTTGAGGACGCTGGGGCTCGTATACGCGAGCCACGGCGGCCTGCGTGCAATAGTCTATTCAGGGTATTTCCGATGTAGTGTGCTTTTGGCCGTATTATGCTGGCCCAGTGTCGTTTCAGAAAGCTGGAATGCCGCTGCGATGAGTGTGCTTCCGACGTTGGCTGGGTTCTCGATAGCTGCTTATGCAGTTATTTTTGCTGTTCTGGACCAGCCTTCTCGTCAAGCGCTGTCCGCGCCAGAACCAGAATTGGGTAACAGGTCTCCGCTTCTTATTATAGTAGGGAGCGTGACTCACGCGGTCGTAATGCAGATAATTACACTGCTTTATTCATTTTGCTTCGGCCAAAAACCCATACCACTAATATTCGATTTTATCGATGTAGTGATCGTGAACGCATTTTTTTCGGCAATAGGGTTGCTCATGTTTCTATACAGCGTGACTCTGGTTCTCGCGTCTGTCCTCACATTGTTCCGGGTTTTGGAAATTCGGGCGCGAGTTTAGTTACATTATCGTACAATCCGGAGCTTGGGGCGATTATCAGGATCTGCTGCCAAACCGTACATCGAGACGAACTCCCCCTCGTATAGCGGGATTAGCCCAGAAAGTTCGGGCATCGTGTAGCCCAGCGTATCGAGGTGTGTGCGAATGATTGAATCCAACACTGACGGTCGCTCCGGCGCGATCTCTAGGCTGGCAGGCTCTCGTAACCTCCAGCCCCGTGAGCTGATCTGCTGCCATAGATAACGGCTCTGGTTGTTCGTGATCGCTCCGATGTTGGAAGCTCGCATGAGCAGCGATTGCATCGAGACCTTCCATTCTGGCTTGAGCGAAGCAAGCAGTTCGATCGTGACTCGTCGTCCGCTGAACGCCGGACGAATGTCAGCGGCCGGCATCAGCAATGCTGATGCAAATTCATTAGCCTCCTGTTCCATTTCAGGGGTCGGAAAGCGATGCATGACAAGGTGGCCCAGTTCGTGCGCCAGAGTGAAGCGTAGGCGATCTCCCGGATGTGTACCGTTGAGAAGGATTAACGGGGGTCGGCCCGGCACGCGGAAGGTAACGCCGCTAACTGCTGCGCCGCCGAACTCCGATAAACCCACCACTACACCGGCTTTTTCAGCCAATCGCATCAGATTTTTGACGGGTCCATTCGGAACTCGCCAATGGCGGCGCACCAGTTCAGCAATCTGCTCTGCGCTACCATATTGCTCAATATCCATAACCGGCACATCAGTCGTCGGTTCAAAGTCGACTGCTTCCAAAAAGCGACGAAGTTGCATGACGCGAATGTTGAGTTCCGCAGTGATCGCGTCGACTTCGCGAGCGGTCACATCAGCCTTACCGCGCAGCATGGCGTGAACGCTTACCGGGGGCCCGAATACTGTTTCTCGGACATGGAAAAATTCTACGGGAACGCTATAGGCATCAGATGCGCGCTCAAGCAGGCTTTCATCGGGTTCCGAGACACCATTCTCAAAGCGCGAGAGGACGGGCTGAGGCACGTTTAAGCGCTCTGCAGCCAACTTCTGCGTGAATCCCAATCGCTGCCGCGCAACGCGCAGCATATCGCCCACATTGGACATGGTTCTACTTCGCTTCTTCGCCGGTCTTTGGCTTGCCAACAGGCTTGGGCTTGACCAAGGGCATATCGTTATCATCGGTAGGTTCGGGCGGAGTTGGCGTCGGCAGCAAGATCACTTCTGCGCCACCCTTGGCGGCGCCGAGGTCATATTCCCAGATCAGTCGATCTCCATCACGAGCAATGACCAGAACCCGATCAATTTCTGTCCAGATTTCATTTGGAAGCCATATAATCTCAACCTTGGCGGTCTCGGGCGGTAGACCGGGAACGACACCATCAGCGTCGATGAATGCGAGAGCAGCTTCAGTTGGGATGTTGCGCCCCAACATCATGTCATCGCCCTTTTTGAAACGAAAGAGCACATCGCCACCCGCGAAAAATTTTACCGTCTGTGCCTCCGAACGGATGTGTACGCGGGCATGTGCTGAAAACGCTCTCACGGCGCGGCGCGCAATTGCATCGAACACGTAGTTCGAGATGGTCCGCTTAAAGGCTATCGAACCATAATCGTTCGTCTGCCGGAACGCATCAACGGCCCGCCACTCAGCCCAAGCCCCATGGACAATTTCGCGGATTGTGTCGTGGTACGGCTCAAGTGACGAGCAGACATCTTCCATCGTAGCGACCGGCATAAGGTTCCCCTTTCCGCTGGCCAGTATACGCACATTTTTGCAAAATCAATCAAAATTATACAAAAGCTATGCGGGCGGTGCTTGGGATGGTGCGGCCACTCAACCGTCATGATTATGAACTTTGCATCGAATAGCCAACTTCGGAACGCAGCATGCCGGGGCCAGTTCGCAACCGCCGTCGAACGCCTGCGTTATCACCTTTCGAGCTCCATTTGAGCACGACACATGGCGCGGTGGCAGGTCCGGCGCCACAGGGAAAGCCAAGGTTCCTTCACGTAATCATCTATTGGGGCGCCTCGATATGCCACCCCATCTTCGAGAGCATTCGCAAATTCATCCGCGAGCTTTCGAGTATCGTCGTCATCGATCCATCTTTTGCCTGAGATGAGGGGATATGCGCGGATGATTGCGTCCCCGATCAAAGGATGGTCTGCCGTTTCTGCGCGTAAAATCCGGCAGAGATTGTTGAATTTTTTCCTTTCTTCCTTGGTGATGAACACATCTTCGGGGCGGGAGCCGCGTGATGCTCTAGCGCTGGCGAAAGCGGCGCGAATATGCTCCGGGATGGCGTCGCCTCTCAGTGCGCGCGCGAAGTCCCTTTCGGTCCATTCCCTGTTGTCGTCATCAAAGATGACAGGTTTTTCGTCAGGCATCGTGCTTCATTTCCTTTGTAGGCGTCAGCCCTCTGGAGGCTTTAGGCCAGCATGCGCGCGACCGCTTCCGGATCGCGCTGGATCAGCGTGAGCAGGGTCCGTGCTGGCGCATCCGGCCGGCGCCGTTGCTGCTCCCAATCGCGCAGTGTGCCGATCGGGATCTGATAGGTGGTCGCGAACTCACCCTGTGACCGGTGCGTCGCCTCACGAATGGCGCGCACATCGAGCGGCGCGGCCACGCGCGCCTGTGTGGCGTCACCCTTCGCATAGGCGATGGCGTCGGTGAGGCCCGCCGCGATCTTGTCAAAAGCTGTCTTCGTCATCTGTTGCCCTCCATGGCTTAGATGCTGTCTTTCAAAACCTTGGTCAGTCCTGCCAAAGCGTTCCGCTCGGCCTTGTTGAGACTGACCTTCTCGTTTTTGCCGAACACGGTCAGCAGGAACACCGGCACGTCTTCGCCGCCATAATAGGTGATGACGCGATAACCGCCGCTCTTGCCTTTTCCGGGCTTGGCCACGCGCAGCTTCCGCGCACCACCACAGCCGGGCATGACATCGCCCGCCACCGGATTGCCGGCAAGCAGGTCAACGATCGCGCTGCGTTCCTCATCTGCCATGTCGGCATCTTTGGCAGCGGAGAGATAAGCGTTGGTTTCGATGACCGTGTGCATATCATGCATATACGGCAATGCCGTATATGCTGCAAGCGTAAAGGTCCGGCATTGCCGTATGGGCTAGCTAAGTGGCTTCCATCTCAAGCGAGGTCGTGAACCCATTGCCGCCGAGGCGGTGGGCGACCTGTGCGATCAACCATTGCGTGCCGTCGATCTCCGGCTTCCAACCCCGCACGGTGACGCGGCGCTCGGGGTATAAATCCGGCCGGCCGAGCGCGAGATTGAACGATAGCTTCATGGGCATGCGCCCGGCGCGGCGCTGCTCGGCCTGCGCTGCTGCCTTGGCGGCCGCCTCGGTGGGATAGGCGCGCGAGAGGCGGCGGGTCTTGCCCTTCGCACCGGCCAGCACCTTCTTTTTCTTGCCGCTGCCCAGATCGTGATAGCTGGCCTCGATGCCGGTCACTTCCTCCTGCGTCTCGATCGAGAAGCGGTGGCCATCGCCGTCGCGGCGCTGGATGGTGGCGGCGGGAATCGCCTTGCCGGTGGGCGTCATGCCCGCGCCGATCGGTGAGAAGATGAGTGCGCCGGCCTTGATGGTGGCAACCGCATCATGTTCTTTCCCGAGCCGGCGCAGGAAGGCGAGATCGCTTTCGCGGCTCTGCACGGCCGAGGCGACCGCGACTCCCGCGAGCTTTGCCGCGACGCGCGGCGTGAGCTTGTTGCGGCCGGCTACGTCCCGCACGATCGCCCCCAGCGTGGTATCGCGCCAGCTCTTCTCCTGTCGCTCGCGCACGCCGCTCGATAGATCGGCGGCGCGAGCGCGCAGGGTCAGGACATCGGGCGCGCCGCCATGATCGACCGCATCCACGATATAATCGCCCTTGTCGATCAGCCCCACGGTCACATCGCTGCCCTGCGCCCAGCCTAGCGCGAGCTGGAGCCGCACGCCTGGCTTGGGGATGGCGAGCTTGCCGTCCGCATCGTCGAGCGTGATATCAAGTTGATCGGCCTCACCGCCGCGCTTCTCGGTCAGGGATAGCTCGATGAGGCGCGGGCGCAGGCGCGATGTCAGATCCTTGCCATCGAGCATGATGCGCCAGTCCGGCACGGGCGAGATCCTCGTCATGCCGGCACGCTTTCGCCGGGTTCGGCCGGGTCATCATCCACGCGCAGCAGATCCAGCCCGAAATCGATCGCGCGGGCGCTGCCATCGGGGAAGAACTCCCGGTGCCGCTCGTCCAGCGCAGTGATGACGTAATTGCCATAGACGGTGCCGCGCGCGCAGATCAGCGGCAGGGCCTCGCCGGCGAGCGCCATGGCGCGCAGCTCGTCCAGCGAGGCCTCGCCATCGGTCAGCTCGGCATAGACCACGCCGCCTAGCGAGATCGTCTCATCGCCCGGCCCGAGAAACTGCGCAGCATCGCGCGCGCCGACGCGGGGATTGCGGGCGTGGCGAAAATCCGAGCGGCGCTGGAGCTGGTCATAGGCGAGCGTGGGGATCGAGAAGACGAACATGCCCAGCGACATGATGGCGCTCATAGGAAGCCTCCATAATCCTGCTCGTCGGCAAAGCGCGAGCGGGCTGCGGCGGCTTCCCCGCGCTTGATCGCCTCAATCTCCTGCCGCACGAGCCGGGCGAGATCCTGCGCATTCTGTCCTGGCTGCTGCTGGATCACGATGGTGACCGGGCCGATGCTTGCGGACGAGGGGGACGCGGCGGCCGCCGCCGGCGATGCCGCAATTGCAGGCACCGCTGCGCCGGCCGCCATGGCCTTCATGATGTCGGCCGAGATCATCCTGATACGGTCAAGCGGGCCGGCCTGATCGGCCGCAATGCCGCCTTCCAGCCCCTGCATCATGAACCCGCCATATTGGGCGAACACGCGGCTCGGGCTGTGGATGCCGAGCTTTTCCTTGAACCAGTTGGAGACGGACGAGGCCGCGCCGACGACAGTATCCTTGAGCGCTTTCAGCTGATCGGTGATGCCCTTGATGAGCCCGGCGATCAGCTCGCGACCGATGTCGCCCAGGTCGATGCTGCGCAAATAGTCGAGCACTGGCATCATCGCCTGAATGAACAGGCCGAGCGGGGTGAAGTTCATGAAGCCGTCGATGAGCAGGTCCAGCGCGGCGGACGCGACCTCGCCGATGGCCGCCCATGTGTCATTCCAGAGTGTGACGAGCGTGTCCCAATTTTCATAGATCAGGTAGGCGGCGGTCGCGACAAGGGCGATTGCAGCGATGATGGCGGCGGCCCAGCCAAAGAAGGCGCCGATGGACACGCCGAGGATCTTGACCAGCGGCGCGGCGGCGAACGTCACGGCGGCAAAGGCAAGGGCCAGTGCGCCAAGCAGGATCAGCAGCCCGCCGCCCACGCCCATGAACATCATGATGGCCTTCGTCAGATTGGGGTGCTGCTCGGCCCATTCAAACATACCCTTGCCGGCTTCGCGCATCTGGTCGGCGATGTCCTGCACCATGGGGAGCAAGGTGTCGCCCATGATGCCGGCGAGGGCCTTTTGACTGTTGATGGCGAGCTGAACCGAGCCTTCGGAGTTGTCGATGGCGTTGGTATATTCTTCCAGCATCGAGCCGGCATATTGGCTCTCGTTGCCCACCAGCGCGAAGTTGCGCTTCAACTCGTCAAGGTTGTTCAGCAGCGGCGCGATCGCCGTCACGCTCTGGGTGCCGAACAACTGGCTAAGCGTGCTGGCCTGCGCCGCCGCCGGCAATGCCTGAATGCGCTCCAGCACAGTGAGGATGGCGCCGCCGGCGTCGCGCTGCATCTGCTTGGACATTTTTACGGCATCGAGGCCGAGCGCCTGATAGGCCTTGCTCTGTCGCTTGGTGGCCGCGTCCCCGCTGGTCAGCGCCAGCAGCATATTCTTGATGCCGGTGGCGGCGATATTGGCGTCAACGCCGTTGGCGTCCATGATCTGGGAAAGGCCGGCGATTTGCGCGCCGGCGGTGGCGGCCGTCCGGCCCAGCGGGCCGATCGCGGTTACGGTCTGGGTGACGGCGGCGACATTACCGCCAAAATTATTGGTGAGCGCGTTGATCTGGTTGCCCAGCTCGACAACCTCATCCTGCCCCATGGCGAAGGCGTTGCGCCATTTGGCCATCATCGCGCCAGCCTCTCCACCGGAGGTTTCCAGCGCGACGGCCATCTGGGCGGCGTCTTTGCCAAAGCGCAGCAGTTCCTCGCGCGGCACGCCGGCGCGGCCGGCTTCCGCGATGATGTCGGCAATCTCGCCTTCCGCGATGGGGATTTCCATGGCGAGGCGGCGGATATCGTTGGTCATTGCCTTGAACGCTTCCGGTGTCGGGAAATCGACCACCTTGCGCACATCGGACATCTTCTTTTCCAGCGCCATGGCCTGTTTGACGGCAATCGCGACCGGTGCAGCGGCGGCCGTGCCGGCGCCGGTCAGGCCGATGCCGAGCGCGGTGGCCTTGCCGCTGATATCGCGCAGCTTCTCGCTATTGCGATGGGCCTGTGCCTGCCGGTCCAGCGCGTCGGTTTGCGCGCGCAAGGCTTCGTTTGCCTGATCGGTTTCCGTGCGCAGGCGGCGCTCATGCTCCACAAGGTTGCGCGTGGAGACGCCCGCCTCATCGAGCCGGCCGCGTAGCGTGCCCAATTCGCCATGGAGCAGCTGATGCCTGGCCGTGAGCTGCTCGGATTCCTTGCGCGCCCGGTTGAACTCGGTGCGCAGCTGGCGGCTCGGATTTTCCGTCTGCGCGATCTGCCGGCCCAGCTCGCTCGCGCGCGTGCGCGCCAGCTCCATCTGTTTGGCCGTCTCGGACAGGCCGGTTTTCAGTTCACGAAATCGGCCGATATCCTGCTGCACCGCGTCGAGCGCTTTCAACGTGGTGCGCGTTTCGGACAGTTCCTTGTTGGTGACGCCGCTGGCGCCGGCAACGGCTTTGAGCGGTGCGGTGAGCTTGTCGAGCCCTTCGAGGATCATGCGCAAGCGCAGTTCACGGTCAGCCATGGGAGGACTTGTCCTGTTGGGAACGGCGGGCGGCCTGCGCGCGCCATGACATCAATTCAGAAAGCGGCATCGCGTCCATGACGGGCGGCGACCAATGGAAGATGATCGCCACGTCCGCCATGGCGTCTTCTACTGCGCGAGGGCATCCGTGCGCTGCCGCTTCTGTAGCAAAAAACTGCCAATCTCCGCGCCCAGCGCCAGCAAGTCGGCCGGGTCGAGATTGGACGCCTCGGCCTCGGTGATGGGCGGCAGCGTGACGCGCGGCGCGATCTTGATGAGCGCATCGACCTTGAGCTGCCCCAGATCGACCAGCGAGAGGCCGCGCAGCTCGCCCGAGCCGGGCTTGCGGATATCGAGGCGCTCGATGGTCTGCTCGCCGCGCACGATGGGCGTGTCGAGGGCGACGGAACGAAGGGTGGGCTTGGTGTCGGCCATGGTCGGCTATCCTGTGATGAGAAGGGGAAGGGATCGGCCGGGCAGCGCGCCGCCCGGCCGGATGGGTCAGAGCCCGAGCGCCGCGCGCCGGCCGGTGTAGAGATCCACGCCGTTGACGATCAGCAGCATGTTGAGCGGATCATCCTCGATCAGCGTGCGGCCATTGTGGATGAGCTTGTAATAGGCGCAGTCCGTGGTGACCTTGAACTCGCCCATCTCGCCGGGTGTCTGGTCGCCCATGGCGATCTCGCTATGGCGGCCGCGCGCGACAATCTCATAGGTGTCGTAAGCGCCCGTCTCGTCATTCTGATAGGCGCCGACGAAGCGCAGGCCCACGGCCGAGACGCCGAGCAGGCCATATTGCTCGAAAATCTGCCGCTCGGGGCCGCCATAGCTATGCTCGATCGCCAGATCATCCTCGGCGCCCATGTCGATCTTGACCGCGCGGTGCATGCCGGCGGCGCGCCATGCCTCCATCTTGCGGGAAAGGTTGGGCAGGGTGACCGTCTTGGCCTTGCCGATATAGGCCTGCGCATCATTGTAGAGGATCATGTCCTTGAGGACGCTGGGAAGCATGGGGCTGTCTCCTGTTCAGGAAGGGGGAAGGCTGCGGGCGCGCGGGATCAGACCTGTTCCTCAAGGGCGCGGGCGAAATCGGCGAAATAACTGTCGGTAATGCGCTGGGTGAGGGTGAGCTGCTCCAGCGGCGGCACGGCCGTGAAATCATAGTCGATCCACAGCTTGCCGGCGGCGAGCGTGTCGGGCGTGTTGCGCTCGGGATCGAACCAGGCATTGGCGCCGATCAGCGCGCCGGCGGATTTCAGCTCGCGCAGCTTGGCGTTGATCGTCTCGACGATATCCTTGGCGAGACTGGGGCGCAGCGGCTTATCGACTGCCCAGAGCAGGCCGGCCGCGATGGTGTCGAGCAGCACCTGCGCGGTGCGCGTGGTGCTCTCGAAGATGAACAGCGGAGTATCCGAGCGGGTGCGGTTGCCCCAGAAGCGATAGCCGCCATTGGCATTGACCAGCGCCGTGATGCCCGCCGCATTGAGCAGCCCGGCCTCGCTGTCGCTATTGGTGATATCCCACTGGATATCGCGGGTGAGCCCCAGCACGCCCTGCAAGGCGACGTTGGAGAGGGTTTTCCAGAAACCCGTGTCGCGATCGATGGCGGCGCGCAGGCCGAGCGCGGCGGCGGCGGCCGGCACGGTGACGATCGCGCCTTCCTCATCCGTCATGCGGATATCGGGGTAGAGCAGCATCAGCTCGCGCGCCGAGAAGTCATCGGCATAGGTGATGGCCTCTTCGACCGTCTCGCCCAGCGCGGCGGCATAGGCCATGGCGCGCAGCTTCTTGGTGACGACGATCATCGCCGTGGTGACGGGCTTCGTGTCGAGCCCCGGCGCGCCGATGATGCGCGGCTTGACGCCCAGCTGCGCCTCGGCTGCCAGCAGCGCCTGCAAGCCGCTCTTCTGGCCGGCCTCGTCCGTGGTGCCGATCACATTGGCGTTGGTCGCCGTTGCAATCTCTTCCTCGTCCGCGCCGGCGCCCGGTGCAACGCGCACCAGCACGATGATGGGGCGGGCCTGATTGGCGATGGCGCGCAGGGCCGTGCGAGCGGTGCCGGCGGCGCCGATCTTGCCGATCGCGGCTTCCACATTGGTGATCAGCACCGGGCGATCGAGCGGGAAGGCGTCGGCCTGCGCATCGGGCGCGGTGACGACCAGGCCAATGACGGCGGTGGCGGCGGTGGAAATGGAGCGCGTGCCGTCGCTGGCTTCGACGGTCTGGATGCCATGAAAATCGGGCATGGAGGATGATCCTTTCAGGAGGCGGACAGGGGGACGAGGAAGCGGGTGGCGGCGGGCGGCCGGGGCAGGTCGCGGCGGCGGCCGATGATGGCGAGCGCGGCCTTGCCGTCTGCCGTGGCGGCCAGCTCAAAGGCGGTGACCTTGATGCGCGGTTCCCAGCGGGCGATGGCGAGGGCGGAGGCGGCGAACAGGCGCACGCGGCCAGCGGCATTGAGCGGCTGATCGATGAGCAGCGGCAGCAGCGAACCATAATCACGCCGCCCCACGCGCGTGCCGATCGGCGTGCGCAGGATATCGGCGATCGATTGCGCCAGATGCGCCTCGCCATCGATCGGCTTGCCGGTGCGGGTGGACATGCCGCGCATCAGCCGCAATCCAACCCGGAGCCGTAGCGGAACCAGTCGCGCGGGTGGCGAAGTGTCCAGAGCAGGCCGCCCGGTCGGCGCTCGCGGATGACAACGCCAGCCCAAATGATCAGACGGCAATAGCGAACGCGATCTTTCAAAGGGACTTTCCAAGGGTCGGTCATACCGGCGCCCCCGACTGGCCGGAGCCGGGCTGGACGCCGCTGTGCATATGGCCCTTGAGGCTCTTGCCATCCGCAATGACATCATCGCTGGCGGTCAGCTTACCATTCAGGGTGACATCATCGTTGATCGTCACCGGGCCATTGATGGTGATGCCGCCGGGCGCATCGATGGTGGCCGTGCCGCCGCTGGCGAGCGAGATGGTGAGCGTGTGCGCCGCCATGTCATAGCTGATCGCGGTGCCGTCCTCGAATTCCAGTTTGATGATATCGGGCGAGCTGTCCGGCGCATCGAAGGCATCGCAATAGAGGCCGAGCAGGACGATACCGGCGTTGGTGTCGCCCTCGGGGCAGATCAGCACGCATTGCTCGCCCACCGATGGTGGTGACCAGATGCGCAGGCGGCCGGCGCGAAAGGCCAGCCACGGCAGCGGGCCGGTTTCCAGATCGCCGATCTCGACGGTGCAGCGGCGCGCGGCATGATCGACGGACGCGATGAGGCCGGCGCGCACAATGTCGCCCACCAGTCGCTGAATATCGGGTTTTGCGCTCATGGGGCCGGACCATGACGCGATCGCGCCGGCCGAGCGCGGGGTGCGGCTTGTCGAATGGGGGTTCGACAAGCCGCCGCTATTTATGCGGGTTCGTCTTGGATCACGCCAGCTTCGATCTTGACCGCGACGCCCATCGCCACTTCCTCGACGCGTGCCTTGGTCGCCGCGCGGTCATAGCTGCCATCGTCCTTATGCACGGCATTGACAGAACGGCGGTGCTTGATGGTGCCTTCCGTGAAGGTGACGGGCACGCTGCGGGTGGCGGCGTCATAGGCGCCAATGGTGGTTTTCATGGGGAGGGTTCCTTTCAGTTGCCGATGGCGATGACGCAGGAGGTCGTGGAATGGTTGCCGCCGTTGTTGGCCCAGAGCGAGCCGCCGGTCGTGGTGACATTGTTGAGATAGACCGATTGTGAGCCGGAAAAGGTCAGGCCCTGTCGTGAGCCGGGCACCGCCGCAAAGACCGCTTTGGGGAACGGGATGGGCCAGACGAAGGGGGCGGCATTTGATGTGCCGTTGACGACATTGACCCATTGGATGATCAGCCCGCCGGGCAACTTCACATAGCCATTATTGGCCTGGGAGTTGGCGAAGTCAGCGACCTTGGCAAAGGCGGAGCCGTGCAGGCCATCGAGCAGGTCGGCATCGAGGCCCGAGCCGGCCCCGTCATTGCCGGCATGCCATGCTTTCCCGCCGTTGATCTCAACCAGGCCGCCATCATTGTTGATATAGAGCGGCCCCGGCTCGCCATTGTTCCGGCACATGATCTCATTATTATCGAGCAGGAGGCAGGCGCCGCTATCCGGCCCCACCTGCAGGGCGTGATTGACGCTCTCAAGGCTGGCGTCCGTGGTGGACAGCAGGCGGATGCGGGTCATCGTCATCTGGGTGATGCCGTCATAGCTGCCGCCAAGCCGGCCATTGGCGAGCGTGCCCGTGGCGTTGCCCAGCGCGTTATAATAGGCGCCATGCTGCCCATCGAGCAGATCCGCATCGCAGCCCGAGCCAGCGCCGTCATTGCCGGCGTGCCACGCGGTGTTGCCGCCGATCGTCGCGGTGCCGTTAATGGCAATATTGCCGGTCACGCTCATATTGCCATAGCGGCTAACACTCCAGACCTGGACGCCATCGTGATAGTAAGTGAGATTGTTGCCGGCAGTTGTGATACGGAGCGATCCGCCCACGTCCCCATCGCCCGAGGCGTTCATCCGCGCCCACCCGACAGCTTCATCGCCGTCCAAAAATGGCAACACGCTGATCGGGGCTTTGCCAGTGGCGTTGCCAAGATCGCGATAATAGCTGCCATGCTGGCCATCGAGCAGATCTGCATCGAGGCCGGAGCCTGAGCCGTCATTGCTGGCGCGCCAGACATCGGCAAACCAGCTCGCCAGCCATGCGAGAACGGACGTGCGCATTTTCTTGGGCGTGACGATGCGCTTGTCGTCCGTGCCGGAATCGCTCTCCGCTTGCGTTGCCAGTTCGGCGATTCCCATAGTGGTTTCGGTGGCCGGCGGGTTGAGGAAATTGGCGTCGCCAAAGGTGACGCTGTCCGCTGCGATATCCGCAAACTGGATATTCATTTCCAGCAGCATGAGCGAGGCGGCCGTCTTCTCGATGATCGGCTCGGCCTGGCCATAGACGCCGAACAGCGTGCCATCGGCCAGATACAGTCCGACGCTGCGCAGCGTGAAGGCCGCATTGCTCTCATCGCGGATGATCAGATGGATGATGTCATCGGCCACGTCCGTGCCGGACAGGGTGGCGAGCGTCTTGAACTGGCCGGGCAGCGCCGTCATCGTTCGGTCTGGCACGATCGCCGTGGCGCTCAAGCCGGCCGTCGCGATCAGCACCGCATCGGTGCCATTGCCGGCCGCATTGACCAGCGCGGCGCGGCCGGCATCGGTAACGGTGAAGATCAAAGCCATGGGGCGCCTCGTGTCAGGATGCGGGCGCCGCGCAGTTCAGCCGCGCATGGATGACCGGGCGGGCCGCCGCGATCATGCCGATGCGCGCCGAACCACTTAGCGCCAGCGTGAAGGTGAAGGTGGAGCGCACCGGCTTGGTGCGGCGGATTTCCTCGATGATGCTCTCGATATAGGCCGGGCTCGGGGCCTGCCTTCCCAGCTGGGCGATGGAGAGGATCAGCTCGAAACTATGCGGGTTGCCGACCGGCTCTTTCTGCCACCATTCGCGCAGCGCGATGGAGCCGCCCAGTGCCGCGACGATCGCGCGGACCGATGCGGCCGTGCCCTTGCGGCGCTGGATATCGATGGCGCGGCGGGTCCGCTCGCGCTTGATCGCCACCGACCATTCCGGCGACCATGTATCGACCGAGAGGCCATAGGCCAGATAGGGCAGCAGATCGGCGCGCAGCTTGTCCGGCCGCCATGTCGTCTCGATCGGCGTTGGCACCGCGCCCAGGCGGGCCATCGCCTGTTCCAGCGCCCGTTCGAGGCGCGTGGCATTGGGCGGCAGGAGGCTGGTCATTCGCCCACGCCCGCATGGCTGATGTCGATCGCGGTGCAGTGGCCCGCTTGCGTGCGATCCATCACGATATCAACGGCGGGGCTGGCGAGCAGGACATTCTGCACGCCGGGGCAATGCAGCGCGGCGATGATGCCGCTGCGGGTGATGTCGCGGCCGAGCCGGTGGCTGTCGGCAATATAGGCGTCGAGCCGTGCGCGCGCCTCGGCCAGCACGATGGCGCTATCCGGCCCGATGAAGGTGGTGAGCTGGGCGATGACGGCATAGGACACGATCTGCGCACCGCGCACGGTGATGAAATCGGTGAGCGGCCGGCGCGTCTCGGCCGAGAGATAGGCATCCACCGTATCGAGCAGGGCCGGCGCGGCATGGCCGTCGCCTTCGCGGGCGAGGACCGTCACCATGACCGTGCCCGGCCAGATGGCGCTATCGAGCGCCGCGTTCATCGCGTCGATCAAGCCTGGCGCCGCGCCCTGCGCCCCCAGCACGTCGAGGACGAGGTCGCGGATCTCGGCCGGCTCGGGGCTGGTCGCGCTGGCGTCCAGCACATCGGGCGCGGCGGACAGGGCATGGAAGATATAGGCGCCCTCCGGCCCGGCGACCGAATAGCCCTCCGGCGCGAGCAGCACGCGGCGGCGCAGCTCGGTATCGCTCTCCATGACGGCGGGAATGCTGTTGGCGGTATCGGCCGGGACGAGCACCAGGCGCATGACGCCGAACACGGCGGCCAGATGATCGAGATCCGCGCCACCTGCGAAGGCGACCATGACGGCCCGCGCCGCATCATTGATGCGGGCGCGGAGGGTCAGCTCGCGATAGGCGGCGATCTGGAGCAGCTTGACGGCGGGGTCGGATTCCACCGTCGCATCGAAGTCTGGGAGCTGCGCGAGCAGGTCTGCCAGCATAGCGCCATAGATCGCCTCAAAGTCGAGCGGCTCGACAATCGAGGGGGCGGGCAGCTGTGAGAGATCAACGGCGGTGAAGGTGTCGGCCATGCCGGCCATGTCTGGCGGGCATTGGCGCGAGGGCTAGACGGTGCCCCTTGTCGAATAGGGGTTCGACAAGGGGGGAGTGCGATTTTGCAGGCGTGGCAATGTGCTTAGCGCCCCGGTTTTAAATGGAGGTAAACGCGAGAGGAACTAGTCACGCCTGACTGGTCGCGGGATGTATATTCGAACCAGCCCAAAGCCTGCTCGGCACCTGTCCGCTTCACCGTAACGGAGCCATCTTTCTCGAGGAAGGCGCTGAGCACAGACGAAAATCTGTTAGGGACTTTTACCGATAAAACAGCCTTGTCTGTATAAAGGACTGGTCCATGTTCAATTGTCCTATCATTGCTTACAATATGGTATGGTGTTATATTTATTTCTTCATTTGCATTGAAGTCAATGTAATCAGCTACGGCAATAAATTTGGCATCAACGTTGTTGATGTCAGGGGCATCTTCAAAAAATCTAAAAACGTCAATGATTTTATTGACAGAAATATCTTCCACTAAATTTGGTCCTGATGGATGCTGAAACAAAATCCATTCCAGCTCCGGGAGGATCAATATCCTCATGCCATATTCGATTGCTGATATGCTCTCGGGACCGGTGAGATATTGATCCACTGCCTTTCCAAAGCGGGCGATCAGCTCGGCCGCATCTCGCTTTCCCCTAGAATCCGTAATGGCATATTTGGAGCGATTCAGCACGGCCACCATGGATTCGACATTGTTAAAGTCGACCGCGCCTGCCTTGAGTTGCTGGCGAACATGGTCGATTTTATCGTGAAGGACGATCACGCCTGTAACGGGTTCGTAGGTCTCATATCCGGCATGCAGAAGAAGCTTGAGGTTGAGTGCGGCGATCTGGCGGGCGCGCTCTCGTTTCGCGGCATCGGCGCTGTCGAATTCAACGAATGTATCAAAATTCCGCAATTCACTGGGCGTCATATTCAGCCCGGCGTTTTTCAGCAGTGTGGCCGTATGGTCGTGGCCGAGCAGTGCGGTTGCGGGAGAGGCGATCCTTGCATTTGTCGGGGGGATGATGCCGCCATAGTAAAATCCCGTCGATGTGCTGGTCCCGCTGATCATGGTTGGATAGGCGGATGGGTCCACCGGCGAAGTAAAACCATACCAGTCTTTCACCCCGGGGCCATATTCACCCTTGCGACTTGTGGCCGCAAATAGATCATCGACCCCGTTCTCCGTATCAGGAAAAATGCCGTTCCGGTTCATATCGAACACAATTTCGCCGATCAAAGGCACGCCCATGGAGGCCCGATACGGGGTACTCGACGATGGGGTAGGGGTAGGGGTAGGGGTAGGGGTAGGGGTCGGTTTGGGTGTCGGCGTAGGCGTCGGAGCCGGAGCAGGTGGGACAGGCGGCAACAATGTTTGTTGACTATTGCTCCCGCTATCGCCTCCGCAACCGCTGGACAGAAGCAACAGAGCACACGAAACCGCGCGTATATGACCACCCATTATTTATCCCCCCGCTATCAGTCACGCGATGTGACCATAGTTGCAATTGCCATCGGAATTTCACGATGACAATTCAGGAGAGGGCATCTGGTGACATGTGGAATAATAATTGTTGTAAGTGGCGTATTATAAAGAATTTATTTTCTTATCTCTAGGTGCGCCAGCAATAGGTCGAGCATGCGCCCACGCTCGGCATTGGTCAGGCCAAGCAGTTCCCGGCGCGGATAGCGCACGGGCGCGGCCTTTAGCGCGGGGCGATCTTCCAGTCCCTTTTGATGGATGCCGGCGACCTCGGCCGCACGGTTTGCAAAGCCAACCCAAATTTCCACATCGGAAGCGCCGGGACGCAGATACTTGCCGCCGCGTAGCTTGCGGAACATGGCGGCGCGTCGGATCGCTCCACGGCGGCGCAAAGACCCGCCGGGCTTGGCGGCATCGCTTGCCTCAACTGGCAGGCGCTTTTCGATCTTGTCCCAGAAAAAGCTGCGAATATCGCCGCGCTCAATGTCATAGCCAGTGATGAGCTGGCCTTGCCGGACCCAACTTTTCATGAACACGACGCGCGGGGCGGCCGCGCTTTTCGGATAGAGAAAGCGCAGCGGATAAGAGCGGCCACGCGGCGCACTTTTCGGCCGGCGCGGCTCGAAGGCGCTGCCATCGGGATTTTGCTGCGCCCCGATGCGAGCGGATTGCGAGGCGCGCAGATCGCGGGCCATGGCGCGGAAGATGCGGCGGCGGCCGCTGCTGTCCATATTGGCGAGCAGCGCGCCGGCGATGCGCTCCAGCTCAATGAGGCCGTCCGTGTCAGCCATCGGGCGCATCCATCGGCAACAGCGTGTCATCGAGGAAGATCTGCCAGAGCTTCGCGCCCGAGGGCACGCCCTCGAAATGATCGAGGCTTTGCGGCGGCGGTTGTACCGGATGGCTCACCGCATAGCCGCCGCCATCCTTTGGAGCGACGATGACCGGCTCGCGCAGGTCGATCATGACGGATATGTCCTGGCTCTCTTCGTCCAGTATCTCGGCCTGATAGGTGAAGGGCTGGGCACCGGGCACGCCGAGCAGCTCGGGCTGATGCTCGGCGATCCATGCGAGGATCGGCACCATCAGCTGATCGAGGCTCCCGGTGAAGCTCTCCACAGGGTGTAGCGATATTCGAAGGACAGGCTGCGCCCATTGCCGCCGACGATCTGCCCGCGATCGATGAACAGCGCGAGCCGCTCGGGCGATTTGTCGAGGCCGGGCACGGTGGCGAGCAGCAGCGCCTTGAGGCTATCGGGCTTCCTCATTTCATGCCCGCCTTCATGCCGGCCGCGAGGATGGAACGCACGGTGTCCCGAGCGAGCGACGATTTCCCTTCTGCGACATAGCGGATGAGCAGGGCGCCGGGTGCCGGCATTTCGTGGTCTTCGCCGGAATCGCGGCCGAGAAGATGGAGGCCGAGGGGTGTCAGCGTAGCCCCCAAGCAGCCAGACGCTTGCCGTTCGCGCACGCTGATATAGCCAGCGTCTTCCAGCCAATAGAGCCCCGCGATGGCCTCGCCGAAACGCCGGGATGGCTGGCCAGCCTCGCTCATCGCACGCGCATCAATGTCCGTGAGAACCGGAAAAACCTTATAAAGATGGCCGAGAATTCGAGCGGCATCATCCTCAAACCGTTCGATGTTCGACATTATCGCTCCCCCTCTGGTTGGACATGACTGCCCATGGCGATGCGCACCTGCTCTTGCAGGGCAATGAAGGCGACGCGGATCTGCCCGGCGACATCATAAAGGGCGATCAGGCTGGGCAGCGTCTGTGCGCCGGCCATCGCGCCATCATCCGCCCGCTGCACCGGCGGCAGCGCCGGCGGCGGGGCCAGCAGCTGGGGCGAGATCCTTACCGTTGGCGGTGGCAGCGGCCGCGTCGAGCAGGCGGACGCCATCAACATCAATGCAGACATTGCGATAAACCGGCCGCTCGATGATTTTCTGGCTCTCATGGTAGATTTCCCGAACATTGGATTGGCGGGCATATTCGGCCGCCTGATGCTGCTGCGCTGTGGCGTCGATCTGGCCTTGCAACTTGCGGCGCTCGACTTCGGCCGCATCATCGGCGCGCTTGCGGGCCGCCAGTTCGCGCGCTTCGCCGACGCCGACGCCATGGACATAGCCAGCCATGCCCGCGAGGCTGGCGGCCAGCGCGCCGGCAAGGGCGATATGGCTGGCGCCGATCGTCATGGAACCAGACCTTTGAAATAGGTCTGCCGCGAATAGGTGAGCACGTCCTTGCGCAGCCGGCCCTCGCGATAGCTGGCGTGAATCCATCCGCTGTTGGGCTGGCCGCGCACATAATTCTCAAGGATCAACTGATCGAAGGGCTGGCGATCGCGAATGTAAGTGGCGACCGCGACATTATCGATGCCGGCAATCTCAAAGTCGGCCGCTTCGCCTTGGGCGTGCTGGGAGCCGACCGTGGAGCCGATCGCGAGGCAGAGCGCGGGCGTGCGGAAACCGGACGTGATGCGCACCGGCCGACCGAAATGCGCGCGCACCGGCTCCAGCAGCTTGAGGCACAGCGTCTTGAGCGCCGCGATCTGCTGCGCGTTCGGCTCATTGGCGATGCGCAGGCGGGTGGCGGTGTCCGAGGCGGTAAATTCAGCCAGGCGGAAATTAGGCGATAGCTGCATGGGCTCAATCCTTTTTGGGCAGGAAGCGGTCGAGAAGGCGGCTCGGCACGTTGGCGAGCGCGATCTGGGCAGCGCGCAGCAGCGGCGGGGTGGCGTCCCACGCCAGCATGCCGATGCCGAACCCGATCGACTGGGCGACGAACCCGCCCCAATCGGTGAGCGCGACGATGGCGAGCATGGCGTGATAGGAGACGGCCGAGCCGACCGCCCATTGCAGGAAGCGCTGGCGCCACGGCATTTTCGGTTTCCATGCCTGCGCCACAGCCGAGCCGAGCAGCGAGGGCATGAGCGCGCCGATCAGTTCGGCGGCAGGGCCAGTGATGTCGCGAAGGTCCATGTCAGTCCCAAAGGTTGATGAGCGGGAGGGTGGAAGCGGCCGGCGCAGCGGCGGGCACGGTCACGCGCGTGCCGGCGGGCAGGATCGCGCCGGCGCCGGCCAAGCCGGGATTGGCATCAAGCACGGCGGGCAGCGCGGCGGGGCCAAGGCCGGCCTCGCGCCAGAGCAGCGCATCGAGCGTGTCGCCCTGGCGCGCGGCAAGGGTGAGCGGCTGCGCCATCAGATCAGGTCCACCATGGTGCGGGTGCGGCCGAGCAGATCGCGCACGGCATGGAGCGCGTCGCGGCGCAGCTCGCCAATGGAAGGATCGAGATCCTCGGCGCGGCGCTCGCCGGGGCCGGTCAGGTCGATATCGCGATAGCGCTCGACAATCTCGGCCTTGGCATAGAGCGCGACCGCGCGGCGGTAGCAGAGCAGCAGGCGCGATTCCCCATCGATCCGGGGCGCGGGGATCGCGGCGAGCGCGGCATGGCCGGCGGCCAGCTGGTCGGCCTGCCAGTCGGCCAGATCATTGCCCACGGTGATGATCGCGGCGATCAGCGCCTCGCGCAGTCGATCATGGGTGACCGCCTCGCGGATGCGATAGGCGGTGCGGATTCGCGCCGGATCGATATCGGGCCACCAGTCGCCCGCGATCGGCGCGGCGGGATCGGCTGCGCCCTCGGGCAGTGGCGGTGCTGGATTGTCGAGATCGGTGACGAAACTCAAATTCTGCCTCCCATCGGCCCGCCGGTTACGGGGGTGAGGATCGGGGCAGAGGACGGCCCTGCGGCCTTGCGGCCTCCCGTCTCGCGCGATCCGCCCCCGAGCGCCGGGGGGCGAGCTGGTCAGGCGGCCGGGCCGCCCTGTTCGGGTGATGCGGGCGGGAAGGCGGCGAGATTGGCCGCCAGCAGCTTTTGCGCTCGCTTGATCTTATCCTTGACGCCGATGCGATCGTGCAGGCCCTGCGCGCCGATCAGCGAGGCAAGCGCCGTTTCGATCAGCGGCCGGCCCTCCGCGCTGGCCTCGTCTTCCTCGGCGTGGCGCAATTCTTCGGTCCCGAGCGCCTTGAGCAGCTTGGCGCGCGGTTCATCATGCATGTCGATGCCGTCCGTCAGCTCGGCAACACGGTAGAGCGTGCCAAGCCGGAAGGTCTGGCCGGCGGCCTGTGCCTTGAGCGCGGCGGTTGCGATTTCCTCGACCGCGACCGTGGCGGGATCGCGATTATAGCGGCCCGGCATGGCGACCTTGTGGCGCAGCAGGAACGGCAGCAGATCGAGCGCGTCCTCATAGTCGCCAATGTCGATCAGCCAGACCATCATGGTCGGCAGCACATCGGCGGCGGTGCCGGTGCCCACGCCCGCATCGGCTTCGAGAATGCCTTTCACCCAAGCCACATATTCGGGCAGCATCTTGCGCTTGGCCGCGATCTTGGCGGCGATGCCCTTGATTTCCTTGAGACGGCGCAGGTCATGGGTGAGGCGCAGCGCCATCTGGGCGGCGGCGCGTGCGGCGGGCGAGCTATTGCCCGCCCCCGCCGCCGGAGAAGAAACGGCGGGGGCAGGGGCCGCCCCATCATTGGGAGCGGCCGCAACAGTGCGGGAGGCGTTGAGACGGTCCCTGTGGCGTCGAGCGAGGCTCATGTGCGTGTCCTGTCAGATGGGGCGGAAGGGGATGACCGGGTTGGCCGGTGCTTAGTCGTCGTCGGCGGGCGCCGGAGCAGCGCCCATGACGATATTTTCAGCCAGGGCGGCGCGGCCATAATCCTCGACCACGAAATCCTCGTTGACGGACTCGTAATTCTCGATCTGGTCGAGCGCCGGTTCATCCTTGATCTGGCGGCGGCGGGTTTCCTCCTGCCAGTAGATCGCCAGATTTTTGAGGCTGGTGACCAGCATCGCATCCTCGGGGAAGAAGGGCACGATGATCGCGCGCTTGCCGGCCATCTGCTTGGGCAGCGTGAGGATCCGGTGCGCGGCCTCGCCCTCCGTTGCCTTGTCGCCGGCGGCCTGGAGCAGGTTGAGATATTTATCCTTCACCAGCTTCCAGCCCACGATGACGACAAGGTCGGTATCGGAGCGGTGCCACGGATCGAGCAGATCGAGCATGTCGAACGCCAGCGCGTCGAGATTGGCATAGTCGGCCCGCGCGGTTGCGGTGTTGGTGGCGTCGCCATCGACCACTTCGACGCCGGCGGCGACATAGATGGCCTTATCCGGCGCCGTGGACAGCTCGCCGTCATTCAGCACGCGCTCGGGCGCATGGGTGCGGATCTTGTGCAGCCAGCCCTCGTTGACGTCCTGCAACAGCGGATTGGCGTCGCGATCCGTGGTGGCGGCGGCGGACGTGCCGTTAAAGCCGATCATGATCCGGTCGCGGCCCTGCTGCTCAAGGATCGCGTCGCGCAGCAGCGTCTGGAAGGTCGGCTTATGTCGCCAGGCGTCGAGCTTGGCATAGGGAATCGCATGGTCATAATCGGTCTTGCGGCAAAAATAGGTGCCATGATCGTGCGTATCGGTGGGATCGGTGGGCGTGCGGCGCTGGCCGCTCTTGGTGTTGGTACGGGACGCGAGCGGGCGCGTGGTGCCGACGCCGACTTTCTGGGCGGTCTGATCGGGCACGCCGACGATGCTGATCTCGCGCAGGAAGTCGCTCGACTCCTGAATTTTCTCTTCCAGCGTCTGCTCGACGGACGGGGCGACGCTAAAGCGCGTCGCCGTGACCTCGGCAGCATCGATGCCGTTGAGCAGCGCGAGCTGGCTCACATAGGCCTTAAAATGGACGCGGGTTTCTTTACGCATGGGCGGGGGCTCCTAGGGGCGAAGGCGGGACGGCGGGGAAAGGGGTGAGCGCGATCAGCAGTCGGTCAGGACGGCATTGTTGCCGCCGGTCGCGGGCGTGCGGGTGAAGCTGCCGGGCTGCTCGGTGGTTTCGAGCTGGGTTTTGAGCGTATTAAGCTCCGCGCGCAGCGTAGCGCTCGCTTCGATTAGGGGCTTGACCGAGGCGGCGACCTGTTCGCCGAGCGCCGTAGCAAAGGCCTCGAAATTCAGGCCGTTATCGTTTGCGGGCTGTGGAACGGGTTGCTGCACAGCGTCATCCTTCTTCTCCTTTTTGAAGAAGGAGAGGATCGAGCGCCCGATGCTCTCGCCAATGGCATCGCTATCCAGCGGTGCCTCGATCAGATCGATTTTCGTCTCATGGGCCACGGTAAACAGATTGGAGCGAGCCATGGCCGCGAACTTGAGCACTTCGGTGCCAAGGCTGGCGGGCTGATCGGTGAGCGCCAGGCCGACCAGATAGGCCTTGCCGCCACCGGCAAAATCGGTGTGAATTTCGCAGCTGGTGAACAGCTTCTGCCCGGCCTTGTTGATTTCGAGCAGCTGATCGTTCGCCTCGATTTCGGCATAGAGCGCGAGCAGCATCTTTTTCTCGCCGCCGATAGTCAGCTCCACCAGCTCGGTGCGCAGGGACAGCACCGAGCCATAGGCATTGAACGGGCGATCAGGGCTGTAGCCGGCGATATGCTCGCAATTGATCCGCGCGGTATAGGTCGCCGGGTCATAGCTGGCGGCCATCTGCTCCAGCCAATCGCGCTGGATCACGCGGCCATCGACGGTGGCCCCCTCGACTGCGACACGGAAAAACTTGCTTTTGGCCATGGTGCTTTGGTCCCGTTGGTGATTGCGGCGCGCGCTGGAAAAGATCGGGCGCCAGAAGGGGCCGAAGGGCGCGGCGTCTCAAGCCGGGGCATTTGTCGAATGGGGGTTCGACAAGGGGAGCGGCGCGAAGGGCGACGGGGCGGCCACTAGCGTTCGGCGCCATGGATATGCCGCCCGACATGCTGCCGACTGCCTATATGCAGTTCGATCCGCGCCGCCACGCGCGCAGCCTCTATTGGCGGGGCTGGGGCATCAGCCAGATCGCCGGCGAGTTCATGCTGCGCGGCATCGTGGGCGATGCCGGCAAGGTCATTCCGCGCGCCACCATTGAAAGCTGGCGCCAGCGCGATCGCTGGGATGAGGCGCCGAGCATCCGCAAGCTGGAAGACTGCATCGAAGCGCGCTTCATGATGCTGGTCGCCAAGGACAAGAAGACCGGCGCGGATCTCGCCGAGCTGGATGCGCTCGGCCGCCAGATCGCCACGCTCGCGCGGGTGCGGCGCTATGAGGAACCGGGCGGCCACGAGGGCGACCTCAACGAGAAGATCGGCAAGCGCAACGCTGGCCCGCGCAAAAAGCCAAAGCGCAATCATTTCACGGCCGAGCAGGCCGAAGAACTGAAGCGCATCTTCCTCGACCAGCTCTATGATTATCAACAGCTGTGGTGGCGCGAGAAGGATCAACGCACCCGGATGATCCTCAAGTCGCGTCAGATCGGCGCGACCTATTATTTCGCGTTCGAGGCGCTGATCGACGCCATCGAGACGGGCCGCAATCAGGTGTTCCTGTCCGCCTCAAAGGCGCAGGCGCATCAGTTCCGCGCCTATATCGTCAGCTTCGCCAAGCTGGTCGGCGTCGATCTGGCCGGCGATCCGATGCTCATCACGTCCGAGCTGCGCCCGGAAGAGGAAGCGGCGGCCGAGCTGCATTTCCTCGGCACCAATTTCCGCACCGCGCAGGGGCGCAGCGCCAATTTCTATTTTGACGAGTTCTTCTGGGTCCATTCGTTCGAGGAATTGAACAAGGTCGCCTCGGGCATGGCGACGCATAAGAAATGGCGCAAAACCTATTTCTCCACGCCATCGAGCGTGGCGCATCCGGCCTATCCCTATTGGACCGGCGAACGGCGCAACCGCCGGCGCAAGAAGGCCGATCGCATCGAGATCGATGTCAGCCATGCCGCGCTGGCGGCCGGATCGGTCGGGCCGGATCGCATCTGGCGCAACATCGTCAATATCCGCGATGCCGAGGCCGGTGGCTGCGACCTGTTCGATATCGAGGAGTTGCAGGACGAATATGCGCCGGACGAGTTCGCGAATCTCTACATGTGCGACTTTGTCGACGATAGCTTGTCGGCCTTCCGCTTCAATGACCTGATTGCGTGCGGCTGCGATAGCCTGGTCGACTGGACGGACTTCAACCCGGACGCCGATCGGCCGTTCGGCAATCGCGCGGTCTGGGCGGGCTATGATCCGCAGGAAAGCGAGAATGGCGATTATGCTTCGCTGGTCATCGCCGCGCCGCCGGCGGGCGAGGGCGGCAGCTTCCGCCTGCTGGAGCGCCATCCTCTGCGTGGGCTCGATTTCGAGCAGCAGGCTGAGTTCATCAAGGCGATGCTCTCGCGCTATCACTGCACCTATCTCGGCATCGATGCCACGGGCGTTGGCGCCGGCGTCTATCAGCTGCTCGCCAAGCCGGGCGCGCTGCCGGTCAGCACCATCGTCTCGCGCATCGAATATTCGCTGGAGCTGAAAGCCCAGATGATCATGAAGGCGCAGAATATCGTGCGCCGGGGCCGCATCGCGTTCGATGCCAGCTGGCTCGATGTCGTCTCGGCCTTCGTGTCGATCAAGAAGACGCTCACCAGCAGCGGCCGCAACATCACCTTCAAGGCGAGGCGCAGCGCCGCCGATGGCCATGCCGATCTGGCATGGGCGACCATGCATATCCTCATGAATGAACCGCTCGACGGCAAGGAAAAGCCGAAGGCAACGATGGAGATCCTTTGATGAGCAAGCGCGCACGCCGTCGCAACCGGCAGCAGGTCCCCCAGCAGATGGCGGCGGCCAATGACAATCGCACGATCGAGGCATTCACCTTCGGCGATGCCGAGCCGGTGCTGGACCGGGCGACGGTGCTCGACATGCTGGAATGCTGGCGCAATGATCGCTGGTATGAGCCGCCGGTCAGCGTGGACGGGCTGGCGCGCGCCTATCGCGTGAGCCCGCACCATTCGAGCGCGATCATGCTGAAATGCAATCTGCTCGCCGGCGCGCTGGAGCCCACGCCCATGCTCGCGCGCGGCGCGTTCAAGGCGGCGGTGCAGGACTATCTCGTGTTCGGCAATTGCTATTTCGAGCAGATCGCCAATCGCCTCGGCGGTCTGCTGCGCCTCGACCATAGCCTGGCCAAATATACGCGGCGCGGCATCGAGGCCGGGCGCTATTGGTGGGTGCCGACGCTGCGCGAGGCGGTCGCTTATGAGCCGGGCCGGATGCTTCACTTGCGCGCGCCGGACGTAAATCAGGAACTCTATGGCGTGCCGGAATATCTCTCCGCGCTCCAGTCCGCGCTGCTCAATGAAAGCGCCACGCTGTTCCGCCGGCGCTATTATAACAACGGCTCGCACGCGGGCTTTATCCTCTATGCGACCGGCCATTTCGCCGATAGCGACATGGACAAGATGCGCGAGGCGCTCAAGCGCTCGAAGGGGCCGGGCAATTTCCGCAACATGATCGTTCATGCGCCGGACGGGAAAGAGAACGGCATCAGGCTGCTGCCGATCGCCGAGGTGGGCGCCAAGGATGAGTTCCTCGGCATCAAGAACACGACGCGCGATGACGTGCTGGCCGCGCACCGCGTGCCGCCCCAGCTGCTCGGCATGGTGCCAGCCAACGCCGGCGGGTTCGGCGACGTGTCCAAGGCGCTCGGCGCGTTCTGGGAAATGGAGATACTGCCTCTCATGGCGGTGTTCCTCGAAGTGAACGAGCGCCTCGGGGCCAAGGTCATCGATTTTCAGGAACGGGCGCAGGCCACATAGCCCGCCCGCATTACCACGGCATTTCCTTCTCCCCTTGGGCATGTAGCCCTTAATCTGTTAGTTGCCCTTGTAGGAGGCGCTCGCAAAAACGCGGGCCAGCGGAGGGGGAAGCGAGTGTCTAAGCGGCGCATTGATATGCGAGGCCGGTTTTCGGGCGTTATTGTCATCGATAAATCAGTGGACGTCGCCCAACGCTGGTGGCCGATCATGCTGGGCGTTTATGCAGTGATGGGCACGACCTTCACAAGAGCGAGCGTCCTCTTTGCCGGGTGGGGCTGGATTGATACTGTCGCTTTAGGCTTTGTCGGCGCAATCTGCCTTACCGCAGTGACCTTGTGGCTCTTTGGGGCTTATCGGCAAGGGCGCATCTCTCCTCTGGCGACGCGAGATCGAACTGAGTTTCGAGACGAAATGGTTAGGCTCGCTGACTTGATTGACGGCGGAGCGCCCCTGCTTTCCCACAAGATGTTCAAACGCTGCATCATTAAGGGCCCAGGATCGCTAAAATTTCAATCCGAGGTAGAAACCCTCTTCTGCTCCATTGAGGAGAAGCATCTTGTAACGCAACAAGTGGGGATCAACATAACTGGCAGCGTTCTAGTAGTAAAATGCACCTTCATCGAGTGCTATTTCGACGTCGCAATTGTCGGCACCCCTGCGGATATTGTTCAAACCCGTCATGCTGTAGAGCTTGAATTGATATCTCAGTGGCAACAAAAATATGCCTGAGGACCCCATAGGTGAGCCTCGTTGACCATCAAGGACGCCGCAGGGCGGTCAGGCCCAGCCTGACCGCCCTTTCTCTTGCGCCCATCCCCCACGGGGCATTCTGTGCACCCAGTGGCCTCCTGCGAGGCCTGGGGAGGGGCCGGCGGCTATTAAGGGGCCGGTCACGATCCGCGAGCCTTTTCTGCGCGACTTTCCCCCCGCCTCGCCCGCGCACTAAATATGGCGCTTTTGATGCACGCCAGCCATCCAGTCGGAAGCAGCCGAGGACCTAGGCGGCATTGATGCCGAAGGGGCCCGCGCGCTGATGCGCTTTGATGCAGCTGGAGCCCTGTTTCGCGCCCTTGCCGCGTGCGCGATCAGGCATGAAAATCTGATGCCCACGGTAGGGGCAGGACCTCAGCATTATTGCCTGCTTGGCATCCTTCGATGATGGCAACCATTCGCCGGGAAACTCCAAAAAAAAGTTAGCCTGAATTGACGGAAGGCGGCGGGTTTGCGTCATGTGATAATGTAGCGTTGGCCGAATTAATGCGTTGAAATAGCGGACTTGCTGTTGGGCTGCCGGGCCCACCATCGCTAAAGATCATGCAAGTGCTCGCCTGTTCGGGCTTGAGCGCTGCTTCGCGAAAATGACCGAATTGCAAGGGATCGCCCGGCATGGCCTGGCTGGCCTTGTCCGGCCCGGCAGTTGCCGGCGATCCGTCCTGGTCGCGGTTTCCCCCTGCAGATGTCACCAAAATGACTTGTAACTGGTCCATACCAGTTTGCGTCAATCATCAGGTGACTTCCGTGCCTCATCGTCCCGCGAAGACTTTAGAAACGACCGCCACGACGCTCGCCATCGGCGCTCTGGCGGCTTTCTGTGCGTATTTTTCCATGTATGCGTTCCGCAAGCCCTTTGCCGCCGCGACGTTTGCCGGGCAGGCTCCGTTGATATTCGACCTGGATTACAAGACCACTTTGCTGATCGCTCAGGTGCTGGGCTATGCTCTGTCAAAATTGATCGGCATTCGCGTTATCGCGGAATTCGGCCGGTCGGGGCGCGCCGCAGCGATCCTGATGCTGATCGGCCTTTCCTGGGTGGCGCTGTTGTTATTTGCAGTCGTGCCGGCACCCTGGAACATTGCGTTCCTGTTTCTCAACGGTTTGCCGCTGGGTATGATCTGGGGCCTCGTCTTCAGCTACATCGAGGGACGCCGGGCATCCGAGGCGATGGGGGCCATCCTCTGCGCCAGTTTCATCCTGTCGTCCGGCGTGGTCAAATCGGTGGCCATGCTGGTGATGGGCTGGGGCGTCAGCGATTACTGGATGCCGGGGGTCACCGGCGCGCTGTTCATTCCGTTGCTGCTGCTGTCGATCTGGCTGCTCGAGCGCTTGCCACCGCCAGATGCGCGGGACGTGGTGGAACGCACCGCGCGTGTCCCTATGTTGCGTGGCGAGCGCGCCGCCTTTCTGCGCGCCCATGGCGTTGCGATGCTGTTGCTGGTTTCAGGCTATGTCCTGCTGACTGCGATCCGCGATTTTCGGGACAATTTTGCGGCCGAACTCTGGACGTCGATGGGCTATGGCGGCGTTGCTTCGGTCTTTTCCGCCAGTGAATTGCCGGTGGCGCTCGCGGCGCTTGCGGCCCTCGGGGCGCTGATGCTCATCCGTGACAATATGCGCGCGTTGCTGGCGATGCACGGCATCATCCTGGCCGGCGCTGCCCTGCTCGGGCTGTCGACACTGGCTTTTCAGGCAGGGCTGCTGGCTCCGCTGCCTTATATGATCCTGACGGGGGCGGGCCTCTATTTTGCCTACACGCCGTTCAACGCCATGCTGTTCGACCGCATGATCGCCGCCACCGGCCATGCAGGCAATGCCGGCTTTCTCATCTATATCGCGGACAGTTCCGGCTATGTGGGCAGCGTTGCGCTGCTGCTTTATCGCAGCCTTGCCGCGCCATCGATGGACTGGCTGCCCTTCTACATGAACAGCGCCTATGTCACGGCCGGCATCGTTGCCGTCCTCACCCTCTGTTCGGCCGCCTGGTTCCAGCTCCATGTCGGCAAGCATTATGCCCGCCGGGCGACAGCGTAATCTTGTGATCCACGCCGCCGAAAGTCTCGGCCTCGCCCAGACGCAGGTCTGGCGCCAGATCGTGCGGCGGGAGGTGTCCGGATGGCTCGCGGGCGAGGTCCGGATCTTTGCTACGGCGGTGGCTTGGCCGGCAAGGCCGGACGGACTTCTTCGCTGAAAGCCTGACGACAATTGGACTAGGCTGTCGGTGCCTCGCTGCGCACCGTCAGGTCGACATGCACGCGGATGGCGTCGTGGCGCCAATATTCCCGGTCATATTCGACAACGCGGCCATCGCCATCAAAGCTCGTCCGCACGACCAGCAAGCCGGGTGTGCCGGACGTGGCGCCCAGCGCCTCGGCGGCATCTTTCACCAGCGCGCAGGGGCGCATATCGACGCGGTTTCTGGCCACCGTCACCCCATATTCGGTCTTCAGTATCTGGGTGAGCGAGCCATCGAGGCAATGGGAGAGCAAATTCGGCGCGAGGGCGGGATCGACGGTGATGCGCTCGACCAGCACCGAGCGGCCATCGATGGTGCGCTTGCGGTCGATCATATGGAGGGGCGCGCCCGGGGCCACGCGAAAAATATCGGCCAGCGCGGCCGTGGCCGGCTCGGTGGATTTCGACAGCGTCACAGTGGCCGGAGACCGCCCCTGCTCGGTCGCATAGGCCATGAACCCGGCCCAGCGCGTGGGGTCATAGGTGATGGCGGGCGGCGACACATACCAGCCCGACCTGTCACGCCGGTAGATCAGGCCTTCCGCTTCAAGTTGCGACAGGGCCTGCCGGATCGTGCCGCGCGCTATCCCGGCTCTGGTCTGGAACTGTCTTTCCGAAGGAAGGCGGGCGCCGGGCGGCAGCTTGCCGATCTCGATATTGAGCGCGATCTGATCGCGCAGCGCGAGATATTGCGGCCCGTCTGACTGGCTGGGCTGGTCGTCCCACGGGAACAGGTCTGTGCTTGGTCGCATGTCGAAACCTTGCAGACCCCAACAGGCCGGTCAAGCGGGGAGGGAAAGGCCGCCGGCCGGTCATTGGACCGACCAGCGACCAGATCGGGTCAGAAAATATAGCTGGCACGCAGGGTGAAGGTGCGGCCGGATTCCATATAATCCTTCATGTAAGAGGCATTGTCGCCTTTGGTGGTGTAATATTTCCAGTCATTCAGAATATTGGCGATATCGAAATCAACCGCAAAACTCCTCGTCAGGTGGAGACGTGAGTGGAAATCGACGCTCTTGTTCGGGCGGACCCACTTGTCCACGGCGTTGTCACGCAGGCTTTCGATGAACTTCCCGCGATAATTGTAGGAGAGCTTCGCCTCAACACCGTATTTCTGATAGGTCAGCGCCGCATTATACATCAGATGCGGGGTATTGATCAGGCGGATGGCGCGTCCCGCGCGATACGGGATGCCTGTTTCCGCTTCGCTCTTCTGGACCGTCACATTGCCTTCGATGCCAAAGCCGCTGAAGGGTTCGGCAAGGTCCTGGAGCGATTTGATGAAGTTCAGTTCGATGCCATAGACCTTGGCTTTCTCGCCATTTTGCGGTTGCGAGATCTCGATCTGGCCGTTGCGCGTCGGCGCCGTCACCTGGCTGCCGTTGGTGAAAATGAAGTTGCTGATATCCTTATAATAAGCCGTGGCCGAAATCAGGCTCGACGGATCGGGATAAAATTCGGCCGACAGGTCGAAGTTCAGCGCCCTGGCCGCCTTCAGATCGGGATTGCCGCGGCTGATGGCGATGATCTCGTTCGTGCCCTGCTCGCGCGTGATGCTCTGGCCGCCGGAAATATAGCCATATTCGGGTGGGGAATAGCCGGTCCAGATCGCCGCGCGGACGATATGTTTGGCCGAGGGGCGCCAGATGGCGGTCAGGCTCGGCAGCAACATGGTGTAGCCCCGGTCCGTGACGTCGAACCCGCTATTGTCGCCATCGTCCGACCAGAAGCGGTTGTGGGTTTCCCGCCGTTCGACGCGGGCGCCGGTGATGACCCGCACCGTGTTGAAATCGAAATTGGCGAGGGCATAGGCGGCATAGACTTTTTCGGTCGATCCCTTGTCGTCCACCAGTTGGTCATTGCCGGTGGGGTCGACGGGATTGGCCTGTTCGGCCGCGCGGATGGCCGCGATGACGGCCGCCTTGTTCAGCACGTCGCCATAATAATATTGGCCGCCGAGCATGCTGGTGACTTCCTTCTCGACCAGCCCGGACTGGGCGAGATCAAGGCCATCGAGCGGCGTTCCGGCGAGATCGCCATCATAGAGCCGGGTTTGGTCATAGGTGCGCTTCGAGCGCATGACCTTGAAGCCGGCCTTCACATGATCCAGCGCGGTGCCGATGTCGTAACGCGCGTCGAACCGCGCTGCGAAGCGTCGGTCGGTCTGCTTGCTGCGATCATGCGAGGCGCCGTCGAACTGTAGCAGCGAGGAATCGGTTTCGACGAAGCGGGCATAGGCGGGCAGGCCGGCTTGCGGGAAGCGCGGGTCGTTGGGCACCCAGTCGATGCCGGTGGCGTTCAGGGGCCAGGCGCATCTGTCGCAATTATAGCTGATCGAATAACCATCCGGCGAGGTCCGTTCACCGCCCGAATAGCTGACGTCATAATCGAGCGTGAGCCTGTCCAGTTCGCTGCGTCCGCCAGCGTTGATCGTATAGAGCGTCTGATCGAGGTTGATCGTGCCGAAGTTGCGCGCGAACTGGAACTCCTTCGGGTTCCAGACGCCGGAGCGGCCGTTCAACGACCAATAGCCGGACGATCCGGCATCCGCATCTGTGATGATGCCATCGCCATCGCGATCGACGATCTGGCTGGTCGTGTAGCCATAGACCTTGCCCTTCACGCTGTCGGTGCCGATGATCATGCTGTCTGGCTGGGCGAGGCTGCTGTCCTCGATGTCGACCTGCGACAGGCGTGCGGTCGGCCGATTGCGATAGTCCGTGACATCGTTGGTGCCGCGTTGCTCCTGCCGCGAATATTGGCTCCGCAGGTAGAGCTGGGTCGTGCCGCCGCGATAGTCGAGCGAGATGTTGGCGCCATAGCGGGTCTGCTTCAGGCGTCGATAATCAAGGTCGATGCCGGGGAGGTGCAGATTGCGTTCGTCGATGGCCTCCTGGGAATCCTGGCGCCAGTTATAAGGCTCCCACTCACCGTCATTCTCGGTTTCCTGGCCGTTGCCATGGGACACGCCATAATTGGCCGAGGCGAAAATGCCGAACCGGTCATCGGCGGTCCGCATACCGAAATCGCCCTGAAGCTGGTGGCTGCCCGCTTTCTCGCCGGCTTTGTCGGCCTGCTGGTTGAGGCCGGCTGCGCCATACAGGCGCACGATGGTCCGCTCCTTTGGATCAAAGGCCGTCGGCGTGCGAAAATCGATCGTGCCGCCAATGGCGTCGCCGTCCTGGTCCGGGGTCAGCGTCTTGGTGACGCGCACTTCGGCGAGGCCATTGGGCGGGAGCACGGTCAGCGAGACATCGCGGCTGTCCGGGTTGGTCTGGGCGACGCGCACGCCGTTGATCGAAACCGCGTTATAGGTGCCGGACAGGCCGCGCACCGTCACATATTCGCCTTCACCAGTGTCCTGGTTCACGATCACGGACAGGCCGGGCATGCGGGCCAGCGCATCGGCGACATTGGCATCGGGCAGCTTGCCAAGATCGTCCGCCGAGATGATGTCGATCACATTGTCCGCGGATTTCTTGTGATCGATGGCGGTGGCGTTGCTCAGCCGCTGGCCGGTGATGACGATCACTTCATCCTCGGCATGGGCGATGGTCGGCGCGCCGGCTGCGATCAGCACGGTGCCGGATACGGACAGGAGAAAGAAAGAGCGCATTGTGGTTCGTTTGCGGCAGGCCATGATGGTCGTCCCCTTTTATGTGTGGAAATCTCTCGCTTTGACCGGTCTCATTGGGCTGCGTGGCAACGCTCGCGTGACAAGACGGGTGGCCGTCTCGACTCAGCCTTGCCGGTCAACTGGTATAGGCCAGATTGGCATGACAGGCCGGTGACAGATGCTGCGGATGCGAAAATATTGGGCGGCTTATGGGGCGGATGTCACGCGAGGGGCAGGCAATATCGGCGGTTTGCGGCTGCGGTCCGCTACGCAAGGCGGCGATAAACCAGCGCCGGGGCGGGGCGATCGATGCCAGTTGCTCAATGGGTGCGGGGCGGCAGTGTGGGTCTGGTCATTCCGGATGGAGCAAGCCGCTCGCGCGGTGGTCCCGGATGAGCTTTTCCAGCAATGGCCGATAGGATTCCAGGTCGGGAACCTGCCAACCGTCCCGTTTTCCGGTATCATCATATCGTCGCAGGCGAATGGCGTCGTCGAAGAAGGGGGATTGCCGAAAGCTCTGCGCTTCCCGCTCGTCCATGGGCCCGCCTTGCAGTTGCAGGCTCAGGGCCGATGCGCGGCTCAACGATTGCCGATAGCCGGGTTCGATCGCACAGAGATATCTCTTGGCGTCGACATGCATGCGGATGGGCTCGGTCACCCCCGGGGGGAAGCTGGGCGTCAGAAAGGCCGCGCCGGTCACTTCATGGCGCGCATCATAGCCATGTTGTTCTGCGGCATTTCCGGCATCATCGATAAACTGCCCAATATCGTGCAGCAGGGCCGCGGCGACCAGCATATCGGACCCATGATCTTCTCGGGCGAGGTGGGCGCATTGCAGAACATGCTCCAGCTGCGCGACATCCTCTCCATAGGTAAGATGACCAAAAAGACGGATTATATGGAATATTTTATCGATCATGCGGCGGTGCCACTCATGTGACCGGGATCGCCGCCTCCGATCAGGGCGGCGTCACCGGATGCTTTGGTTTTGGATCATACCAGAACTTGAGATCGGAAAGGATCGAGGGCCTTTATGGCTGCCTGGTCAGCACGAAGGCGTCGCGGCGATGGCCGTCGGCGTCAATGACCTCGGCTTCCAGCCTGTCGCCGGCGCCGCGCAGCATCAGGAAATGATGGTCACGGAATGCCTTGCGATTGAACCAGGGCTTGGTGGGCTGGAAGTCTTCCAGATTGCCGCCCATGCCGCCAAGCTGGACATAGGTGACGCCGTTCCGATCGACCTTGCCGTCGCGGATGGGCCAACTGCGCTCATAGGCGTGAAGATGGCCGACAAAGACCAGATCGACGCCATATTTCTCAAAGAGCGGCTGAAACTCCGTCGCGGTGACCGGATCGCCGCCGCGCGACTTGCCCGTCCAGCTATCGCCATAATCGTCATCGTCGGTCGACATCAGCGCATGATGGTGCATCGCGATTTTCCACTTGGCCGTGGAGGCGGCGAGGGCCTGCTCCAGCCATGCCTTCTGGCGCGCACGAAAACCGGGTTCGCGTTGCTCGCGATCTTCCAGATTGCTGTCGAGCACGAAAATCTCGGCATCGCCATAGCGGTGGCTGAAGAAGGCTTCATCGCCGGGCTGGCGATGATAGTGGCGGAACCAGTGGAGTTCGCTCTCGCCATTGCCGGGGGCTGCGATGACCGGAACGCGGCCGAACAACGGGCCCATGCCGGCAAAATATTCGTGGGTCCATTCAAAGCGGGTGTTCTCGCTGCCGCCATCGGTCAGGTCGCCGGCCAGCAGCAGCAGATTGGGGCGCTCCTCCCAGATCAGGGCGCTCATGCGGCTGTTGATGTGAGGGCGCGCTTCCGTGTCGGCGCTGATCGCCATGGTGAAGGGGGCGCCGGGCAACGGTGCGCTCCGGAAGGAAAGCAGACCGGAATCGATCGGGTTGCCGGCTGAGTCCACGCCCGAGACGCGATAGAAATAGGGCGTATCGGCCCGCAGTCCGTCGAGGGTCAGGCCGCCCAGGCGGTCGCGACCCAGCAGGAAGCGACGTTGCTTCAGCGTGTCCGCGGTCTCGCCCCATTCGACCGTCGCGGCGATCGGGTGATCGGTCTCCCAGGAGAGTTCGATGGACGATGTCGTGGGCGCATTCAGATAGGGGGGCTGTGTGAAGTGCAGGGCCTTGTCGGTCAGGCGGCCATCCTCGACCAGCCGCGCGCGATGGGCAAAGGCGGCCTTGACCTCGCTTGCGTCGAGCGCCTTGTCATAGACAGCGACGGACTTCACCAGATGCGGGAGGCGCATGAAGCGCTCGTTGTCGAAATAGCCGCTGAGCAGCAGGGACGCCGTCGGGCGCACGGCGGACGATGCGGCCATCTCGGCTTGCTTGATCCCGTCGACATAGAGGGTCCATTGTCGGCCGTTCCACACACCGACCAGATGGTGCCAGCGCTCCTTGAAGCCCTCGCCGGTTTGTACCTTGAGCGCAGGGACGCCATCGCGACCGATCGGTCCGAACAGCGCCTGGCCGGAGACATAGCCCAGCGCCCAGTCGCCCTGCGCCGCCGATCCGCCGTCGAGGAGCGCACCTACGCGCTGGTTGACATGGTCGAGGATCCACAGCTCCGCCGTGAAGGGGCCGGAGCCTGTCGTCACGGGCAGGTCGCGGCGGTCCGTTTCCTTGAGCTGCGCAAAGATGCGAGGCGTGCCCGCTTCGCTGACGGATGGCATGGGGACGTGATCCTGCGTGCCGGCAGGACCGGCGCGGCGTGGCAGGGCATTGTCCAGTTCGAGGGGCCATTCCGCGAGGGGGACCGGCCCGGTCGCCGGAGCGGAGGTCTTCGCTGGCGTGCCAGCGGCGTTGGCGCCGGTGAGCGGGCTCAGCGCGAGGAGAATGATCGCCAGCGCGCCGGTCAATGGTCGATGCGCGACAGGGACCGAGCCTCCCCGATGATGGCCAGTTGAATGAGCACGCGATATTACCATGATGCGGAGCCTCCGACCTTTACTGGACTATACCAGTGGCGTTGTTGCGCGTCAGTTTCGTGACATCAGGTTGGAATTTCTGGCGGGGACGGCGGGGCTGGCGGGGCGTATCGTCGGTCCCGCACCATTTCTGGCGTGGCGGCGCGGCAGCGGGCTGAACCAGCATTGGCCATTTATGCGCCATGGGCTTATCAGGACGCCCGATGACCAGCCTCACCGCCACCGCGATTGTCTGCGCGGTTCGCCCGCATGGCGAGCATGGCGCGATCGTGCGGGCGCTCACCGGCGAGGCGGGGCTGCTCGCGGGTTTTGTGCAGGGCGGTCGGTCGAGCCGGCTGCGGCCGGTGCTGATCCCCGGCAATATCGTGCGCGGCACATTCCGGGCCCGCTCGGCCGACCAGTTGGCTAGCCTGTCGGTCGAGCTGGAGCAGAGCCGGGGGCCGCTGCTTGGCGAGCCACTGCCCGCCGCGGCCATCGCATGGTCCTGCGCGCTCACCGCTGCCACCTTGCCGGAGGGGGCGCCTTATCCCGCCATTCACAGTGCGCTGGGCGCGGTGCTTGAGGCGGTGGAGGCGGCGCCGGCGGCGCGCGGCTGGGCCGTGGCGCTGGTGCGCTACGAGCTGCTGCTGCTCGCCGAGCTGGGCTTCGGGCTCGATCTGTCCGAATGTGCCGTCACCGCCGCGCGCGCGGGGCTCGTCTATGTCAGTCCGCGCACTGGCCGGGCGGTGAGTGCGGCCGGCGCGCTGGGGCATGAGCATAAACTGTTGATGCTCCCCGCGTTCATGACGCAGGGTGGCGAGGCGGGCTGGCCGGATATCTTCGCCGGGCTGGCGCTCACCGGCCATTTCGTGCGCCAATCGCTGCTGCCGGAACGGCGCGTGGATATCCTTTCCGCGCGCGAGCGGCTGATCGAGCGGCTCAAAAGAGCGGTTGCGTGAGGGGCAGGCGGGCCATATGCGTCCGCTCCATCAGAGATTTTGAAGAGGAAATGGTCGATGCTGGTCGCAGTTCTGGCGGGGGATGGAATTGGCCCCGAGATCATCGCACAGGCGCGGCGGGTGCTCGATGCGCTGGCGATCCCCGATCTGCGCTTCGAGGAAGCGCTGGTGGGCGGCGCGGCTTACAAGGCGACCGGCCATCCGTTGCCACCCGAGACGCTCGATCTGGCCAAGCGCGCGGATGCCATCCTGTTCGGCGCGGTGGGCGACCCGGATTGCGACGCGCTGGAGCGCCATCTGCGCCCCGAGCAGGCCATTCTCGGGCTGCGCAAGGCGCTGACCTTGTTCTCCAATCTGCGCCCGGCGAAGATGTTTGCCGAGCTGGCGGATTCCTCGGCGCTGCGCCCGGAAGTCGCGGGCGAGATCGACCTGCTGATCGTGCGCGAGCTGAATGGCGACGTCTATTTCGGCGAGAAGGGCATGCGCAAGACCGCCGACGGCCTGCGCGAGGGCTATGACGTCATGTCCTATAATGAGGCCGAGGTGCGGCGCATCGCGCACAGCGCGTTCCGCGCGGCGCAGGCGCGGCGCGGCAAGCTCTGCTCGGTGGACAAGGCCAATGTGCTGGAGACCAGCCAGCTGTGGCGCGACGTGGTGATCGAGGTGGCGGCTGACTATCCCGATGTCGCGCTCAGCCACATGTATGTGGACAATGCCGCGATGCAGCTGGTGCGCAATCCCGGGCAGTTCGACGTGATCGTCACCGGCAATCTGTTCGGCGATATTCTCTCCGATCAGGCGAGTATGTGCGTCGGCTCGATCGGCCTGCTGGCGTCCGCTTCGCTCGATGCGAACGGCAAGGGCCTCTATGAGCCGATCCATGGCTCCGCGCCGGATATTGCCGGGCAGGGCAAGGCCAATCCGCTGGCGACGATCCTGTCGGCCGCGATGATGCTGCGCTTCTCGCTCGGGCAGGGCGCGGCGGCGGACCGGATCGAGGCGGCTGTCGCCAGGGCGCTGGCCAGCGGCGCGCGCACCGCCGATCTGGGCGGCACGCTCAGCACCGCCGCGATGGGCGATGCGGTGCTGGCTGGGCTTTAGCGGTTGTGGTCCTCGGTCGCCCGATCGCATGACTGGGCGACTGAGCCGGCAGGGCCGGGGCACGGGGCGGTTTGCCTCACCCGGCCAGCCCCGCGTCACCCAATGGCAGGTCGGGATGGGCAGAAGGCCGATCGGCTTTGCGACTCCTCCCGATCATCAATATGGGGGCGCGCGGCGTCAGCGCGGTGGGCGACGCACGCTCCCGCTTACGAACACGATGTTGTGCGTGGCTGGGCTTTGGCCGAGTCGGCGCACGGGTGGCGGGCGTCCGCGATGCTGAGGCCGCCATCGCGCCAGTCCTGCGAAAAAATCCGGCGCCCTGAAAAATGCCGGGTTTGGCGCGGCATGCGGCGATTGCGCGGGCCGTTGCGGCCTCCTTCCGTGCCGCGCACATTGACCGGGCAGGGTGAGCGACTAGAAGCGGCGCCATGAAAAACGATACCGGCCTTGATCGCTCCGTCACCACCCGCTGGCGCCCTGCCACTCAGGCCATTCGTGGCGGCACCTGGCGCTCCGAGCATGGCGAGACCAGCGAGGCGCTCTACCTCAATTCCGGCTACAGCTATGACAGTGCCGAGACGGTTGCCGCGCGCTTCGCCGGTGAGCAGGCGGGCATGACCTATTCCCGCCTGCAAAACCCGACGGTGGCCATGCTGGAGGAACGCATCGCGCTGATGGAGGGCGCCGAGGCGTGCCGGGTCCAGGCGACCGGGATGGCGGCGATGACCGCGGCCTTGCTCTGCCAGCTCAGTGCGGGCGATCATATCGTTGCCGGGCGCGCGGCCTTCGGCTCGTGCCGCTGGCTGACCGATCATCTGCTGCCCCGCTTCGGTATCGAGTCGACCATCGTCGACGCGCGCGACAATGATGCATGGGAAAAGGCGATCCGGCCCAACACCAAAGTCTTCTTTTTCGAGACGCCGGCCAATCCGACGATGGACATTGTCGACCTGCGCCATGTCTGCGCGCTTGCCCGCGCGCATGGCATCACCAGCGTGGTGGACAATGCCTTCGCCACCCCGGTGCTCCAGCGCTGCATGGATTTCGGCGCAGACGTGGTGGCCTATTCCGCGACCAAGCTGATGGACGGGCAGGGCCGCGTGCTCGCCGGCGCCGTCTGCGGCACGGAGCAGTGGATCAATGATGTGCTGCTGCCGTTTCAGCGCAACACCGGCCCCAATTGCGCGCCGTTCAACGCATGGGTGGTGCTCAAGGGGCTGGAGACGCTCCATCTGCGGGCTTTCCGCCAATCCGACAATGCGTTGAAGGTCGGCAAGTTCGTCGAGGGCCGGGTGCCGCGCATCCTGCATCCCGGCCTGCCAAGCCATCCGCAGCACGCGCTCGCGATGAGCCAGATGAAGGCGGCCGGGCCGATCTTCTCCTTCATCGTCGAGGATCGCCGACAGGCGATGGCGCTGCTCAACGCGCTGGAGCTGATCGACATCTCCAACAATATCGGCGATTCCAAGACGCTGCTTTGCCATCCGGCGTCCAGCACCCATCATAATATGGGCGCGCAAGGGCGGGCCGAGGCAGGGGTCGAGGACGGCATGCTGCGGATCAATGTCGGGCTGGAAGACCCGGATGATCTCATCGAGGATCTGGACCGGGCGCTGACCGCTGTCGGTCTGTGATCGGCGCGGCGGGAGGATCAGCAACGTTGCCGCCGGCGCGGACACGCCCTAGGGTTGGCGCAGATCAGCCCGTGAGACAGCCATGATGCATGCTTTCTTCCCCTATGCGGACACGACGCACGATGTGACCGTGCGCGTCGCGGTGTCGTTCCTCGCGGAGCAATCCGAGCCGGATATGGGGAAATGGTTCTGGGCCTATCATATCCGCATCGAGAATGGCCGGGCGCGGCCGGTGCAACTGCTCACACGGAAATGGACGATTTCGGACGGGCGCGGCGCGCTCTTCCAGCGGGAGGGCGAAGGCGTGGTCGGCGAGCAGCCGGTCATCCAGCCCGGTGAATCCTATGATTATGTCTCCGGCTGCCCGCTCTCGACGCCGACCGGGGCGATGGAAGGCAGCTATATGATGCTTGAAGGCTCCGGGACCATGATCGAGGTGCATGTGCCACGCTTTGCGCTGACCGCGCCGGCGGTGTCGGGATGAAGCGCACCCATCTCCCGCTCAATGGCCTGCGCGTGTTTGATGCCGCCGCGCGCCATTTGTCGTTCACCCGCGCCGCCGATGAGCTGGCGGTGACGCCGGCCGCCGTTGGCCAGCAGATCCGCGCGCTGGAGGATATGCTGGGCGTCATCCTGTTTCGCCGCACGCCGCGCGGACTGGAGCTGACGCCGGAGGCCGAGGCCGGCCTGCCGGCGCTGCGCAGCGCTTTTCTCGATCTGGAGGAATCCGTCCGCGCGATACAGGCCGGGCAAAGCTCGCATCATCTCACCATCGCCGCCCCGCGCGATCTCACCGCCAAATGGCTGAGCGCCCGGCTGGCGCGCTATGCGGGGCAGACGCCGGACCTGCAATTTCTGCTGGTGGCGACGGACGAGGCGCTCGATTTCACCGAGGCCAATCTGGATCTCGCCATCCGGCTGGGTGACGGCCCCGGCGAGAATGAGGGCATCGCGCTCGGCGCCGCGCAATTCATCACCGTGCAGGCCGCCGATGGCAAGGGCGTGGATGCCCCGATCGCCTGGCCGGGCTGCCCGGCCGAGGATGGCCATGCGATCATGCGGGTGGCGGATGCCGGCCTCGCGATCGAAGCGGCGGCGAATGGCTTCGGGCGCGCTTGCGTGCCGGAATTGCTGGCCCGTGCCGATATCGCGGCGGGCCGGATCGCGCGGGTTGGCGACGAGCGCGCTGCTCCCGGCTATTGGCTCCTCGCGCCGCTTCCACAATGGCGTCAGAAGAAGGTCAAGGCGCTGGTCGCCGCGCTGATCGAGGATTGACGCGGGCTGGCTTCGCCTGCTGCGCAGCGGGCAGGGGAGCGAAGCCGCGCCGTCAAGCTGCTTGATCATCGGGCCTGAGGGCGACGACCGGCCCGGCGCCCCGCGAATATCGCAGGGCGCCGGACGGTTCGCTCAGATCGCCTTCAAACCGAGCAGTTCGCGCGATTCCGGCGCGGACATCGGCTCGATGCCCATATCGGCCATCTGCCGCACCAGCCGCTCGATGAGCATGAGGTTGGTCGCCTTCACGCCGCGGCTGAAATAATGATTATCCTCCAGCCCCACGCGGACATGACCGCCGAGCAGCAGCGCCTGAATCGAGGCCGGCAGCTGCGCCGGGCCGATGCCCGAGACACACCAGATCGATTCCGGCGGTAGGCAGGAGATCATGAAGTTGAGCACGTCATGGCTGTAGGGCATCGCGCCCTGAAAGCCCTTGTCGCCGCCCAGCACCATGTTGATGTAGTAAGGCGGCTTGTCATAGCCCTTCTGGATGAGGCGGGTAACGTCCTGCAGGATGTGCTCGGGGCTGAACACTTCCCATTCGGGCTTGATGCCCTTGTCGACCATGCGCTTGACCAGTGTCTCGCAGCGTGAGGGCGGGGTGATGACCACCACTTCCTTGTCGCCGACGGTGTCCACCACGGTCACGCCGTCAAAGGTGCACATTTCCGCGCCCACGCCGTCGCAGCCGCGCAGGCGCTCCTCGAAATTGGATTCCCACAGCCCGTCGCCGCGCTCGATCAGCATGTCGCCGCTGTTGCCGCCGCCGGTCGAATTGTTGATGATGATGTCGCAGCCCGCGCGGATGCGGGCATTGATGTCGCTGTAGATATCCGGGTTGCAGGTCGCCTGATCGTCCGGGCGGCGCGCATGCACGGCGACGAGCGCCGCGCCGGCCTTGGAGCACCGGATCACATCGTCCGCGATTTCCTGCGGCTGGGTGGGCAAGGCGGGGTTGGCGGTCTTCATCGACATGCCCCCGGTCGGGGCGATGGTGACCATGCGGCGGTTGCTCATGCGGCGTCCTCTTGTCTTTCAGGCTGATGTTTCCGCCATGTGCTGCCCGTTCGCCACGCCATGGTCAAGCCGGGGGGGCCACGTGTGGAGCGCCGGTCGGGTGCGGCCGGTCTGGATCGTCACTCTACCCAGTCGAGGCCCAGGTCGCGATAGACATGGCGGTCCTCGTCCCAGCCTTCCTTCACCTTCACATGCAGATAGAGGTGGACCTTGACGCCGAGCAGATTGGCCAGTTCCGCGCGCGCTTTCGAGCCGATTTCCTTCAGGCGCTGGCCGCCCTTGCCCAGGATGATGCCGCGCTGGCTCGGGCGGGCGACGAGGATCTGCTGGTGGATCTCGACCGAGCCGTCCTGCCGCTCCTTATACTGCTCGGTTTCCACCGCGCTCTGATAGGGCAGTTCCTCGTGGAGCTGGTGGTAGAGCTGCTCGCGCGTGATCTCGGCGGCGAGCAGCCGGTCGGTCGCATCGGAGACCTGATCCTCCGGGAAATGCCACGGCCCTTCCGGCGCGGCGGCGGCCATTGCGGTCTTGAGTTGGGGCAGGCCATCGCCGGTCTGCGCGCTGACAAACCATGTCTCGGCAAAGTCGATCCGCTCATGCAGCTTCTCGGTCATCACGAGCAGCTTTTCCTTCTTGGCGATATCGACCTTGTTGATGATCAGCCATTTCTTCTCGCGGCGCTGGGCGAGCCCGTCGAGAATCGGGTCCAGCTTGGGGCCAAGGCCGCCGCGCCCGTCCACGATGAGGGCGATCAGATCGGCATCCTGCGCGCCGCCCCATGCGGCCTGCACCATCGCGCGGTCGAGCCGGCGACCGGGCTCGAACACGCCGGGCGTGTCGACCAGCACCAGCTGCGCCGCCCCCTCGATGGCGATTCCCATCACGCGGGTGCGCGTGGTCTGCGCCTTGGGGCTGGTGATCGCGACCTTCTGGCCGACTAGCGCGTTGACCAGCGTCGATTTGCCGGCATTGGGCGCACCCACCACGGCAATCACGCCGCACCGCTGACCGGCTATCGACTCGTCATTATCCAAAATAGTCTCCGTTCATCCTGAAGCTTGTCCTCGGGCTCTACTGTGCTTGCCCCTTGTGCGCGAGCGCCGATATGCCATGCGCGAGCGCCGATATGCCGGGCCGAGCCGTTGCAAGATGGTGATCCGGCGGAAAAAGAGAAGGTCGGGGGCCGGCGATGGCACGCCTGCCCGATGCCGTCACCCCGCCAGGCTCGCCAGCAAGGCCGTTGCCGCCGCGGTTTCGGCCTCCTGCTTGGAGGCACCCTCGCCGCGGGCTTCGCCCACGCCCTTGATGGACACGGCGACGGTGAAGCGCAGCGCATGCTGCGGCCCGTTGCGCTCGATGAGCAGATAGTCGGGCGGGCGGCGGTTGTTGGCGGCCGCCCATTCCTGAAGCGCCGATTTGGGATGCTTGGGCGCGCTGCCTTGCCCCTCGACCTCGCTCTCCCACAGCCGCGCGATGAGCGCTTGCGCGGCGGACATGCCCCGGTCGAGATAGAGCGCGCCGATCAGCGACTCCATCACGTCGCCGAGCACATTGTCGCTCTCCATCGCGCCGTCGTCGCGCGCCTGCTTGCCGAGGCGCAGATACGAGCGCACGCCGATCTGTCGGGCGACGGCGGCGCACGTGTCACCGGCGACAAGCTGGTTGAAGCGGCGGGAGAGCTGGCCTTCCTTCTCCTCCGGAAAGCGCGTGTAGAGCCATTGCGCCATTACGAGCCCGAGCACGCGGTCGCCCAGAAATTCCAGCCGCTCATAATGTTTCGTGCTGGCGCTGCCATGGGTCAGCGCCTGCTCGTAGAGCGCGGGCTGGCCCGGCTTGGCGCCAATGAGGTCGCTCAGCCAGCGGTCGAGATCGGGGGCGCTCAAAAGCCTTCGCCAATCCGTTCGGGCCGCGCGGCCGTGAGCCATGTCCAGGGCTTCAGCCAGCTGGCCGAGCCATCGGTCGAGAAGAAGCTCACCATCGCGCGGCCGATCACATGATCGACCGGCAGCGCGCCCACGCCGCCATTTTCCGGCGCGATGCGGCTGTCCGCGCTGCGATCGCGATTGTCCCCCATCACGAAAAGATGATCCTGCGGTACGACATAAACCCCGCTATTGTCGGCGGAACTGTCGATCAGGTCCAGCACATCATAGCTTTTTCCGTTGGGCAGGGTCTCGCGGTAGCGCGGATAGCGGCAGAAACGCTGGCCTTTATCGCCCGTCACCTCGAAATCGTCGCGGAAACAGGGCGAGGGATCGCGCCCGGCGCGCGCGGCGTCGAGCATATTGGCGGTGACCGGAATCACGAGATCCTCGATCCGGCGCTTGGGCACGGGCCGGCCGTTGAGATAGACCACGCCGCCGCGCATCTGGATGGTATCGCCCGGCAGGCCGATCACGCGCTTGATCCAGTCTTCCCGCGGATTGCGCGGGGAAGCGAAGACGATGACGTCGCCGCGCTCCGGCATGCCGGCCGGAATGCGGCCCTCGAACAGATTCGGCTGAAACGGAAAGCTGTAGCGCGAATAGCCATAGGGCCATTTGGAGACGAGCAGATAGTCGCCGATCAGCAGGCGCGGCTGCATCGATTCCGAGGGAATGTTGAAGGGGGAGACCAGCAAGCTGCGGATCAGCCCCACCACCAGCACCAGTTTCACGAGAAACGCTAGGAAATCCAGCGTTTCGGATTTGGTGGACATGAAGCGGCGGCTTTCTGGCTGAGGTAGGGGCGGGGTGCGATGAGCGGTTCGTCTTTGCGGGCCCTGTTCCGCCGCGTCAAGCCGCCTGCATGGCCTTCGCGCGTGCAAAGGCGCGCGGGATTGGCTATGGAATGGCGCTATCCCCCTCTAGTCTGAGAGATCAATCCGCATGGCCGACACTGCTCAAATCGCCGCCTGCTGGAGCCGGCTCAAGGCGCTTGCGACACCTGATCTGCGCACCCTCTTTGCCGATGAACCGGACCGGCTGGCCGCCCATGTCATTGAGGAAGGCGGCTTGCGTTTCGATTTCTCCAAGACGCATTTCACCGCCGAGACGCTGGCCGCCTTCACGGCATTGGCGCAGGCGGCGGATCTGGCCGGCGTGCGCGCCGCAATGTTTGCTGGCGAGCCGATCAACGTGACCGAGGGGCGCGCGGTCGAGCACACCGCCGAGCGCGGGGAGGGCGCTCCGCAAAGCGTTGCGGCAGCGTGCGAGCACAAGCTGCGCATGCGCACGCTGATCGACGCGATCGAGGCCGGCGCGTTGGGCGAAATCCGCCATGTCCTCCATGTTGGCATCGGCGGATCGGCGCTGGGGCCGGACCTGATCGTCGACGCGCTTGCGCGCCATGCGGACCGCTATGACGTCGCGATCGTCTCCAATGTCGATGGCTGCGCGCTGGAAGCGGTGATGGACCGGTTCGATCCGCATTACACGCTGCTCGTGGTCGCCTCGAAAACCTTCACGACGACGGAAACCATGCTCAATGCGGCGAGCGTCATCGCCTGGATGACGCAGGCAGGGGTCGATGATCCCTACGGGCAGGCGGTCGCGCTCACCGCTTCGCCGGAGAAGGCGGTGGAATGGGGCATTGATGAAACCCGCATTCTGGGCTTCTCGGAAAGCGTGGGCGGGCGCTATTCGCTCTGGTCGTCGATCGGCTTTCCGGCCGCGCTGGCGCTGGGCTGGGCGGATTTCGAGGCGCTGCTGGAAGGGGCGGCGACCATGGACCGCCACTTCCGTCATACGGCGCTGCTGGAGAATGCGCCGGTGCGCGCCGCCTTTGTCGATCAATATTATGCGCGCGTCCGCGGTTGCGAAACCCGCGCCATTTTCGCCTATGACGAGCGGCTGGCTTTGCTCCCGCCCTATCTCCAGCAACTCGAGATGGAGAGCAACGGCAAGTCGGTGAAGCTGGATGGCAGCCCGGTGGATGGGCCGACCGCGCCAATCACCTGGGGCGGCGTGGGCACGGACGCGCAGCATGCCGTCTTCCAGCTGCTCCATCAGGGCACCCATCTGGTGCCGGTCGAGTTTCTTGCCGTCATCGAGCCGGGCGATGCGCTCGAACCCGCTCATCACCAGACGCTGCTGGTCAATTGTTTCGCACAGGGCGCCGCGCTGATGCAGGGCCGCGAGAACGCCGCCGATCCGGCCCGCGCCTATCCCGGTAACCGGCCGACCACCACGATCCTGCTCGATGCGCTGACGCCGCACATTCTGGGCGCGCTCATCGCCTTTTACGAGCATCGCACCTTCACCAATGGCGTGCTGATGCAGATCGACAGCTTCGACCAGTTCGGTGTGGAGCTGGGCAAGGAGATCGCCCACAATATCGCCAGCGACGGGGCGCAGGGCTTCGACCCTTCCACGATGGCGCTGCTCGCGCGGGCGCTGGAATAGCATGCGGAAGCGGAAACGGCGTTTTCATGCCTTTCCGTTCGCACAGGATGCTTTACGGCCCGATAAGGCGCTTTCCGCTTGCCAGATGAACATCGGCGAAGCTAAGGCCCCTCACGGCTCGGGGAGTGGCGCAGGCTGGTAGCGCATCTGGTTTGGGACCAGAGGGTCGCAGGTTCGAATCCTGTCTCCCCGACCATTTCTATTTTTCCCAATATTTTCATCCGATTGACTGAGGCGGGCAGCGCGATTTGCGCGCTGGGGTGTCCCGCTGGCCATGCCGTTTTTTATGAAGCGCGCGGACCTGTCGAGGTCGCTGCTGGATCGGATGGCGGCCTCTTCGCAGGAGGCGGCCGGTCGCGCGGATAGACGATCTTGCCCGTTGCGGTTCGTCGGGCGCCGGGGAAGGGTTTGGCCGGTTCCGTCCGGCCCGGTCCCATCAGATGATCAACGGCGTGTCCATTCAACAGCAGATAATCGGTGATGATGCGGCGATGGCATCGCCACCAGACGGCTTCCGAGCACATCAGGGCCAGCCGCTGTTCGTCGCCGAGCCGGACCAGCATGGCGAAGGCGGCGCCAAATGTCTCGCCCAGCGCATAATCGGCATAATTGTGGAAACTCTGCAGGCGCCACATCGCATTGAGCTGTTCAGGCACCCCCGTTTGCCGGGGGCGCCGTCCGCCCAAAGCGGGGCAATGGCGATACGCGATCTGGACCTGCGCCAGGTCGGCCGGTAGCCGGTCGATATTGAAGGCAGGATTGTTCCGCGACCGGGGGAAGGATCGCACATCGACCAGCAGGCCGATCTGCGCCCCGCGCAGCATGCCGAGCAATTCCGCCAGACTGCGGTTGGAATGGCCGATGGTCGTGAAAGCGGCGGTCATCCGTCGAGCTTCATGATCGCATCTTCCCGGTGCGCGGCGATATGGTCGGTCTTGTCGCTGGCAATCTCATATTGCGGCATCGCCGGCGAGGCGCGGTGGCGATGGCCTTTATAGTCGAAGTCCCGTTCATGCACCTTGATGATCGTGCCGCTCACCCGGCCGGCCTCGGAATTCCAGCCGACATGATCGCCAATCGAATATTTCGCCATATCGTCCTCGCTCATCAGGGGGAACGAGCGCGTCCGCCCATCCGTTCCCGGTCCGGGGAAGGGCAGGACTGGCCACGGCGCGCCATTCGCTATCCATCCGGGAAGCAGAATTGCTTTGCCCCGTCGCGGCCGGGCTCCCATATGCGTGGCACATCATCCGGCGGTGAGGACCTTCCATGAGTGACTATGACTTCGACCTGTTCGTGATCGGCGCGGGCTCTGGCGGCGTGCGGGCGGCGCGCGTTTCGGCCAGCCATGGCGCGCGCGTGGCTGTGGCGGAGGAGTATAAGGTCGGCGGCACTTGCGTGATCCGCGGGTGCGTGCCCAAGAAGCTGCTCGTCTACGGGGCGCATTTCGCCGAGGACCTCAAGGACGCCCGCCGTTTCGGCTGGAATGTGCCGGATTGCCGCTTCGACTGGCCGACCCTGCGTGACAATGTCATTGCCGAGGTGAGCCGCCTTGAAGGGCTCTACACCCAGACGCTCGACAACAATAAGGTGACGATCTTCCACGAGCGCGCCACCATCACCGGGCCGCATGAAGTGCAACTCGCCAGCGGCCAGCGCGTCACCGCGAAATATATCCTCGTCGCCACCGGCGCGTGGCCGGCGCTGCCTGATGCGCCCGGCGTGGAGCATGGCATCACCTCCAACGAGGTGTTCCATCTGGAGGAGATGCCCCGGCGCGTGGTCATCTTCGGCGGCGGCTATATCGCCAACGAGTTTGCCGGCATCTTCCACGAGTTCGCCTGCGACGTGACGATGGTGCTGCGCGGCGACCAGATATTGCGCGGCTATGACGAGCAGATCCGCGACCGGCTGCTGCAAATCTCCACCAGTAAGGGCATCAACTTCCGCTTCAACGCGCCGCTGGAGAAAGTCGAGAAGCAGGCGGACGGCTCGCTGCTCGTCCATGTCGGCAGTGGCGAGCCGATCGCGGCGGACGCAGTGCTGTTCGCCACCGGGCGCAATCCCAAGATTGACGGGCTGGGGCTGGAGGCGGCCGGGGTCGTGGTCGAGAAGGGCGCGGTCAAGGTGGATGACTATAACCGCACCAATGTCGAGAGCATCTATGCGGTGGGCGATGTCACCAATCGCGTGCAACTCACGCCGGTGGCGATCCGCGAGGGGCAGGCCTTTGCGGATACGGTGTTCGGCGGCAATCCGCGCACGGTGGATTATGGGAGCATCCCCGCCGCCGTGTTCAGCCATCCGCCGATCGGCGCTGTCGGCATGACCGAGGCGGAGGCGCGCAACGCGCTCGGCACGGTGAAGATCTACACATCCGATTTCCGGCCGATGAAGAATGTGCTGGCCGGCCGCAACGAGCGCAGCCTCTATAAATTGGTCTGCGATGGCGACAGCGGCAAGGTCGTCGGCATTCACATGATCAGCCCGGACGCGCCGGAAATCCTGCAAGCCGCCGCCATCGCCGTGAAGGCCGGCCTCACCAAGGCGGATTTCGACGCGACCGTGGCGCTCCACCCGAGCATGGCCGAGGAACTGGTGTTGATGCGCTGAGCCTATAGCGGCAGGCAGCGCCTATCCGATGCCATAGGGCACGATGCCCCGCCGGTCGCGCTCGATATGGATCGGCCGGTCGAGCGGGGGGAAGGCGCGCTGGTCGCAGCTCGCGCGCGGGCACAGCCGGCAGGACATGCCGATCGGCGTGGCGGCCGCCTCATCGGCGAGGCGCAGGCCATCGGCATAGACGAAGTTGGCGGCATGCTCGCTCTCGCAGCCCAGCGCGACCGCGTAGCGACGCGGCGCGCGGGCGTAGCGGCCCGATGGCTTGACCAGTCCTCGCGCCATCGAGACGTAGCGCACGCCGTCCGGCATCTCGGCCAGTTGCACGACGATCCGGTCCGGGATCGCCACTGCCTCATGCACGCCCCAGAGCGGGCAGGCGCCGCCGAAGCGGGCAAACTGCATGCGCGTGGCGCTGTGGCGCTTGGTGATGTTGCCGGCCATATCCACCCGGCAGAAGAAGAAGGGAATGCCGCGCAGGCCCGGTCGCTGCAGCGTCGAGAGCCGGTGGCAGGCCTGCTCGAAGCTGACGCCGAAGGTGCGGGCCAGTGGATCGATATCATGACGCAATTCGCGCGCGCGCTGGCGGAACGCGCTGTAGGGCATCAGCAGTGCCCCGGCGGCATAGTTGGCCAGGCCGAGCAGCAGCAGCTGGTCCGCGATCGGATCGCCCAGCCGCGCATCCGTCACGATCCGCGCCATCGTCGCGCCCAGCTCGAACTGCATGAGTTGATTGGCGAGCTGGAAGCTGCGGCCGGGCGGTGGCAGCGCGGCATTGATGGTGAGCTGCCCGGCCTCAAAGGCGCGCATGGTCGTGGCGTCACCTTCGTCGAGCCGGGTCTTGCAGCCATGGCGCGCGGCCAGCGCATGGACGAGGCGGGCTTCATTGTCGGCGCCAGTCAGGGCGATGTCGCGGTGCAGGTCCTCCGCCGCCACGTCCAGTTCATGGATATAGTTGCCCGCTTCGTGAAACCAGTCGCGCACGCTTTCCCACGGCGCGCGCACGGCCGGCGCGGCCTCGCCGGCAATGGCTTCCTCCAGCATGGCGAGCCGGTCCTGCGTCTGGCGCAGCGCATGGTGCAGCTCGACATGGCGCGCGGCGAAATCGGGATAATGGAGATGCAGCCGCTCGGTCCGCTCCGGATCAGGCGGCGGCGAGCCAAGCCCCGGATCGGCCAGCGCCCAATTGAACGCGCCGAGCAATTGCTCCTCCTGCCGCTCGTCAAAGGCGGACCAGTCGAGCGGAAAGGCGCTGGCGAGCGCCGCTTTCACGCGGGCGGTCAGCGGCCGGTCATCATTCTCCAGCTGCGAGAGATAGGAGACGGAAATGCCGAGCAGCCGCGCCATCGCGGCCTGATCCATCCGCGCATCGAGCCGGAGCTGGCGGACCTTCTGTCCGGCGAAGAGTCGGGTGCCGCGCGCCATGGTGCGTACAGCTAATCCGCAAAATGGCGGCGTGCAACTCTGCAACTTTGCAAAGCCTGCGCGTGACAAAGCGGAAATGCGGCCATATCCCTGACAATCGAGAGTTCGCAAGGGGAGCCCGATGTCCGATCTGCCGATCCTGACGCAGCTGGAAGCGAAGCGCGCGGCGGCGCGCCTGGGCGGCGGGCAGGCGCGGATCGACGCGCAGCACGCCAAGGGCAAGCTCACCGCGCGCGAGCGGCTGGACGTGCTGCTGGACGAGGATTCGTTCGAGGAACTCGACATGTATGTCGAGCATGGCTGCACCGATTTCGGCATGGAGGCGCAGCATATTCCCGGCGATGGCGTCGTCACCGGATCGGGCACCATCAACGGCCGGCTGGTCTTCGTCTTCAGCCAGGATTTCACCGTGTTCGGCGGCTCCTTGAGCGAGCGGCACGCGCAGAAAATCTGCAAGATCATGGATATGGCGATGAAGGTCGGCGCGCCGGTCATCGGCCTGAATGACAGTGGCGGCGCGCGCATTCAGGAGGGCGTTGCGTCTCTTGGCGGCTATGCCGAGGTATTCCAGCGCAATGTGCTGGCCTCCGGCGTGGTGCCGCAACTGAGCCTCGTCATGGGGCCGTGCGCGGGCGGGGCGGTCTATTCCCCGGCGATGACAGACTTCATCTTCATGGTGAAGGATAGCAGCTATATGTTCGTCACCGGCCCCGATGTGGTGAAGACGGTGACCAACGAGATCGTCACGCAGGAGCAATTGGGCGGGGCGATCACCCACACCACCCGCTCGGGCGTGGCGGATGTGGCTTATGATAATGACATCGAGGCGCTGCTCGCCGCGCGCGACTTCGTGGATTTTCTGCCCGCCAGCAATCGTGCGCCGGGGCCTGAGCGGCCGACGGCGGACGCGTGGGACCGCATCGAGCCGAGTTTGGACACGCTCATCCCGGCCAGCGCCAGCCAGCCCTATGACATGCACGAGATCATCCGCAAGACGCTGGACGAGGGCGATTTCTTCGAGGTGCAGCCGGCCCATGCGGCGAACATCATCTGCGGCTTCGGGCGGATCGAGGGGCGCACGGTGGGCGTCGTCGCCAATCAGCCGATGGTGCTGGCGGGGTGCCTCGATATCAACGCCTCCAAAAAGGCCGGGCGCTTCGTGCGCTTTTGCGATGCGTTCGAGATACCGATCCTGACCTTCGTCGATGTACCCGGCTTTCTGCCCGGCACCGCGCAGGAGCATGGCGGCATCATCAAGCATGGCGCGAAACTGCTCTTCGCCTATGCCGAGGCGACGGTGCCCAAGATCACCATCATCACCCGCAAGGCCTATGGCGGCGCCTATGACGTGATGGCGAGCAAGCATCTGCGCGGGGATCTGAACTATGCCTGGCCGACCGCCGAAATCGCCGTGATGGGCGCGCGGGGGGCGGTGGAGATCATCTTCCGCAAGGATATCGGCGACCCCGAGAAGATCGCCGCGCGCACGAAGGAATATGAGGACCGCTTCGCCAATCCCTTCGTCGCGGCCTCGATGGGCTTCATCGACGAGGTGATCCAGCCGCATGCCACGCGGAAACGGGTGGCGCTGGGTTTGCGGAAACTGCGCGGGAAGCAGTTGGAGAACCCCTGGAAGAAGCATGATAATATCCCGCTATGATTAGCTACGCCATTTCAGCCATTTTCTGTCTGACCTTTGGTGCCTGGATGACAGTCCATTGTGCGGCCATCGCGCGGCGTGGCCTTCGGTCTGGCCGCATGGAGGGTGTGTTTGGTGTCTATGCGCGTGCGTGGAAGCCGGTTCGTTACTGGATTGCCGTTGGGATGACGGGACTGGCTTCGCCGTTGGGCGTGCTGCTCTTCATCTTTGGCGGGGTCGCTCCGCTTTTAGGTGAGGTGTAGAAGGTCACCTGATGGACGATCATGCCATGATGACTGACACCGCTCTTGTCTATGCCTGCGCACGTGCGCCGATGGAGGGTTTGGGGTGGAGCGAAGGGCCAGGCGAAAGCAACATGATGAGACGGGGGGACGGGTCATGAAGCTTGGCCGCCTCAACCATGTCGGCATCGCCACGCCATCCATTGCGGAGGCGGTGGCCTTTTATCGCGACGTCATGGGGGCGTGCGTCATCGGTGAACCGTTCGATATGGCCGCCCAGGGTGTGCGGGTCTGTTTTGTCGAGACGCCGGGGGGCGGTACGCAAATTGAGTTGCTGGAGCCGCTTGGGCCGGCCTCTCCCATCGCGGGATTTCTTGCGAGGAATCCGCGCGGAGGGCAGCATCATCTCGCGTTCGAGGTGCCGGATATTCATGCTGCCAAGAATTGGTTCGAGACGCAGGGCAAGCGCATCCTCGGCGAACCGCGCATCGGCGCGCATGGCACGCTGGTCTTTTTCGTGCATCCGGCGGATATGGGCGGGGTGCTCACCGAGATCATGGAGGTGCCGCATGGGCATTGAGGGCGCCTCTATGAGCTGTCGCCATGCTGAGCCCCATCGCCATGGAAGGATGTCCCGTTGAGCGACGCGTCGATCCTGCTCTCCAGCCTCGAGGACGGTGTGCTGACGCTCATGCTCAACCGGCCCGAGCGGCTGAACGCCCTGTCGACCGGCCTGCTCGCGGCGCTGACGCAGGCGCTGGATGCCGGCGTGGCGGATGGCGCGCGCGCGGTGCTGCTCACCGGCGCGGGGCGGGCCTTCTGCTCGGGGGCGGATCTGGCGGGCGAGGGCGGGGTGAGCCCTGATCTCGGCGAAACGCTGGAGGCCTATTATCATCCGCTGTTCGAGCGGCTGGCGGCGCTGGGCCTGCCCGTGGTGTGCGCGGTCAATGGCCCGGCGGTCGGCGCGGGCGTGGCGCTGGCGCTGGCGGGCGATATCGTGCTGATGGCGCGCTCGGCCTATCTCCAGCTCGGCTTCGTCAATATCGGTCTGGTGCCTGATGCCGGGGCGACATGGCTGCTGGCGCGCAGCGTCGGCCGTGCCCGCACGCTGGAGATGGCGCTGCTGGGTGAGGCGATGAGCGCGGCCGACGCGCACGCCGCCGGGCTGGTGGCGCGGGTGGTGGCGGATGAAGTGCTGGGCGATGAGGCGCTGGGAATCGCGCGGCGGCTGGCGAACGGACCGACCGTCGCCATCGGCTTCATTCGCAAGCAGATCGCCGCTGCGCTCGATGCGCCCCTGGCCGACACCATGGCGATCGAGGCGCGCCACCAGACCGCGGCGGGCCGCACGGCCGATTTCCGCGAGGGCGTGGCCGCCTTCATCCACAAACGCACGCCGGAGTTTCGCGGCCAGTGACTGACAAGCCTGATATTGATCGGTGGCGCACGCTTGCCGCAAAGGAGGTGAAGGGCCGCGACCTTCGCTGGCACACGCCGGAGGGGATCGCCGTCCAGCCGCTCTATACGGCGCAGGACGTGGCGGATATCGATCCCGGCCTCCCCGGTTTCGCGCCGTTCACGCGCGGCGTGCGGGGCTCCATGTATGCCGGCCGACCGTGGACGATCCGCCAATATGCGGGTTTTTCCACGGCGCAGGAGAGCAATGCCTTCTATCGCCGCAATCTGGCCGCCGGGCAGAAGGGGCTCTCCGTCGCCTTCGATCTGGCCACCCATCGCGGCTATGACAGCGATCATCCGCGCGTGCATGGCGATGTCGGCAAGGCCGGCGTGGCGATCGACACGGTCGAGGATATGAAACTGCTGTTCGACGGCATCCCGCTCGATCAGATGTCGGTCAGCATGACGATGAACGGCGCGGTGATCCCGATCATGGCCTTCTATATCGTCGCGGCGCAGGAGCAGGGCGTGGCGCAGGAGGCGCTCACCGGGACCATTCAGAATGATATTCTGAAGGAGTTCATGGTCCGCAATACCTATATTTATCCGCCGGGGCCGAGCATGCGGATCGTCTCGGATATCTTCGCCTATTGCTCGGAGAAAATGCCGAAATTCAATAGCATCTCCATCTCCGGCTATCATATGCACGAGGCCGGGGCGACAGCGGTGCAGGAACTGGCCTTCACCATTGCGGACGGGATCGACTATGTCCGGCAGGGTGTGGCGACGGGGCTGGATATCGACGCTTTTGCCGGGCGGCTGAGCTTCTTCTTCGGCATCGGCATGAACCTGTTCATGGAGGTCGCCAAGCTGCGCGCGGCGCGCTTGCTCTGGCACCGGGCGATGACGAAAATGGGGGCGCAGGATGAGCGCTCCAAGATGCTGCGCACCCATTGCCAGACCAGCGGCGTCTCGCTGACCGAGCAGGACCCTTATAATAATGTCATCCGCACCACGGTCGAGGCGATGGCGGCGGTGCTGGGCGGCACCCAGTCGCTGCACACCAATGCGCTGGATGAGGCGCTGGCACTGCCGACGGATTTTTCCGCCCGCATCGCCCGCAACACGCAGATCATTCTGGCCGAGGAAAGCGGCGTCACCCGCGTGGTCGATCCGCTGGGGGGCAGCTATTATGTCGAGGCGCTGACGGCCGAACTGGCCGACCATGCGCAGGCGCTGATTGATCGGGCGGAGGCGGAGGGCGGCATGCGCGTCGCGGTAGCGGCCGGCTGGCCCAAGGCGATGATCGAGCAGAGCGCGGCAGCGCGGCAGGCGCGGGTGGATCGCGGCGAGGATGTCATCGTCGGCGTCAATCATTTCCGCCTTCAGGACGAGGCGGCGCACGATCTTCTCGAAGTGGACAACAGCGCCGTGCGGGCGGCGCAGGTCGCGCGGATCGCGCAGGTGCGCGCCGGGCGGGATGAGGCGGCGTGCCGCGCCGCGCTGGATGCGCTGCGCCATGCCGCGCGGGCAGGCGATGCTGCCGGACACGACCCGGCACTGACCGACAACCTGCTCGCCCGCGCTGTCGATGCCGCTCGCGCCCGCGCCACGCTGGGCGAGATCAGCGCCGCGATGGAGGATGTGTTCGGCCGTCACGATGCCGTGCCGCACCCGGTGCACGGCGTCTATGGCGCGGCCTATGGCGATGACGCGCGCTGGCACCGTGCGGTGGAGGGCATTGCCGCTGTCGGCCATCGTCTTGGCCGCCCGCCGCGCATCCTCGTCGCCAAGCTGGGGCAGGACGGGCATGATCGCGGGGCGAATGTCATCGCCTCGGCCTTTGGCGACATGGGGTTCGATGTCGTCAGCGGCCCCTTGTTCCAGACCCCGCCCGAGGCGGCCGATCTTGCCATCGGCCGGCAGGTCGACATGGTCGGCGTCTCCAGTCTGGCTGGCGGCCACAAGACATTGATCCCGGAACTGATCGCGCTCTTGCGCGAAGCGGGCCGGGCGGACATCAAGGTCGTTGCGGGCGGAGTCATTCCGCCGCAGGATTATGAGGCGCTGCGGGAGGCGGGCGTGCAGGCTATTTTCGGGCCCGGCACCAATATCGTTTCCGCGGCGGAAGATATATTGCGCCTGTTTGGCCATAACCAACCCCTTGCCGACGCGCCCGAGGCGCGCCAGACGACAGGAGACGATTTGTGACGCAGAAGATCGACACGCTGACCGTTCATGCCGGGACCGCGCCGGACCCGACCACCAATGCCCGGATCACGCCGATCTACCAGACCAGTTCCTATGTGTTCGACGATGTCGATCATGCAGCGGGCCTGTTCAATCTGGAAATCCCCGGCAACATCTATACCCGCCTCATGAACCCGACGAACGGGGCGCTGGAAGGCAAGGTCGCCGCGCTGGAAGGCGGCGCTGCCGCGCTCGCCGTCGCGTCGGGCCACAGCGCGCAATTCATCGCCTTCCACACGCTGATGGAGGCCAATTGCCACATCGTCGCGGCCAACAAGCTCTATGGCGGCTCGCTCAACCAGATCGGCCACAGCTTCAAGAAGATGAGCTGGGACGCGACCTTTGTGGATGCCGAGAACCCGGCCCGCGTCGCCGCGGCGATCACGGACAAGACGCGGGCTGTGTTCATCGAGAGCCTCTCCAATCCGGGTGGCGTGGTGCAGGATATCGAGGCGATCGCCAAGGTCGCGCATGATGCCGGCGTGCCACTCATCGTGGACAACACCATGGCGACGCCGATGCTGTGCCGCCCGATCGAATATGGCGCGGACATCGTCGTCCATTCGCTCACCAAGTTCCTGAACGGCCATGGCAATTCCCTTGGCGGCGTGATTGTGGACGCGGGCAATTTCGATTGGGCCAAGTCGGGCAAATATCCCTATCTCAGCGAGCCCAACGCCTCCTATCATGGCAAGATATTCACCGAGGCGTTCGGCAATCTGGCCTTCATCCTTGCCGCGCGCGCGCTCGGTCTTCGCGATCTCGGCCCCGCGCTGGCGCCGATGAACGCCTTCCTGACGCTCACCGGCATGGAGACGCTGGCGCTGCGCATGGAGCGGCATTGCAGCAACGCGCTGGCGCTGGCGCAATGGCTCCGCAAGCACCCCAAGGTCGAATGGGTTTCCTATGCCGGCCTGCCGGACGACAAATATCATGCGCTGGCCCAGCGCTATCTTGGCGGTAAGGGCGGGTCGGTGTTCACCTTCGGCCTCAAGGGTGGCTATCAGGCGGGCATCAAGCTGGTCTCGGGCGTGAAGATGTTCAGCCATCTGGCCAATCTGGGCGATACGCGCTCGCTCATCATCCACCCTTCCTCGACTACGCACCGCCAGCTGGACGAAGCCGCGCAGATCGAGGCGGGCGCCGGGCCGGATGTCGTCCGCGTCTCGGTGGGCATCGAGCATATCGACGATATCATTGCCGATCTGGCACAGGCGCTGGATCAGATCTGAGCCATGACCCGCGCGGTGCCAGTCTTTGCGTCCCGGTTGGCAGAGCTGCCGGCCATGAAGCGCAGTTTGGCGCCGTGCGGGTTAGGGGTTGCACAGGCCTGTGGCGAGCGCGCCATTCGGGCGGCGCGGCGAGAATATGAGGAAGAGTTTAATGACTGACACGCGCACCGACTGGACCCGCGATGAGATCGCCGCGCTGTTCGACCTGCCGTTCATGGATCTGGTCCATGCCGCGCAGAGCGTCCATCGCGCGCAACATCCGCGCAACGAGGTGCAGCTCTCGACCCTGCTCTCCATCAAGACCGGCGGCTGCCCGGAGGATTGCGGCTATTGCAATCAGTCCGTCCATGCCGAGACCGGCCTTGCGGCGACCAAGCTCATGGACGTGCGCGCCGTGCTCCAGTCGGCCGCCATGGCCAAGGACAATGGCTCGGGCCGCTTCTGCATGGGCGCCG
>DATMGL010000007.1:0-125211 GCA_035555575.1 Sphingobium sp. | reverse complement strand
CCCCCGTGGACGCCACCCACGCGCCATCGATGAACAGCGCCGGCTGACGCGCCAGCGCCTTCTTCGCCGCATCCGAATACGGAAATTGCTCAAGCTTCACATTGCTCATCTTGTTCATCATCCTGCTCCTTGGGCATGGCGACGCGGCCCGTTCCGCCTCGATGGCCTTGCCACCGCGCGGGCTCCTCAACCGCATCGTCTCGGGCCCCGGTCCGGGCCGCCTTCTCCGCGGCCCGGCGCCCATGCTTCAACCCTGCTCAGTCTTCATACTGGTCCAGCTCGACAATCTGGCCATCGGGATCGATGGCATAGATGCCGCCTTGGGTGCCGTTCCAGATCGTCTTGGAGACGAATTTGACGCCAGCGGCCGTCAGGCGCGCCACCAGGGCGTTGAGGTCGGTCACGCGATAGGCATTATAGCCCTTGCCCTGCAGGTTCGCTGCGGGATTGTTGACCAATGTCTTGTCGAGCGGTGTCGAGTTGGTGATTTCCCAGATCTCGATCATGGGCACATGTGTCCCATATGATGGGCCACCCGGAATATTCAGCATGGCCTGCCGGAAATGGGCATTGGGAACGCCCAGCATCTCCTGCATCAGCTTGTTGTCAGGCATGTCGCGCACCGGGGCGACCAGCGTGAAGCCGAGAATCTTGGTGTAGAACTCGATACACCTGTCGATATCGGCCGTGATGATATGGGTGTGTTCGAGCCCGAAAATACCGACGGAATTGGGCACGATCGGCGCCGGGTGCTCGACCTTGGGCAGATTGCGCTTCACCGGCGGCTGGGCCAGCGCGGCCGCCGGCATGCCAAGAATGAGGGCGGCGATGGACAGCCCGGCCGCATGGCGGAGCCGGCTCGGACGGATTCGGGGCGCGTGTGGCAAATGCATGATGATCCTCTCCCATGGTCTCTCATTGGACTGCTGAAGACCTTACACTGCTCCCCACTCCCACAATATCCTGCAGAGCGTGATAACAGTCAGGCCGAAGTAAAATCAGGGAACCGGTGCTGCGCCCGGCGCCCTCACCGGCGCCGGATCAGGGCTGTTTCTCCCAGCCGGACCCAATCCGTTGCCCATTTCCCCGGAAGAAGGCCTCGATATGGCGCAGCATGCCATCCTGGACCTTGAACACTTCCATCACCGTCGACGGATTATTGTTCGGGTAATCCGGCGGCGCCGTGAAATTGCCCAGCGCCAGCACGACACCGCGCACCTCATCGGCAATATAGAAGCGGCGCTCCGTCACCGGCCATTTCATCGCCGGGTTCTTGAACTCGCCGCCACAACTGCCGCCCTGCATCCGGGAATTGACGGTGAAGGCGAACAGCTCGCGGCGCTGGCATTCCGGGTGCCAGGGCACGTCATGATAATCCACTTCATGCCCCACGGCGCTGAAATACATGTCGGCCAGCTTGAACAACTGCTCGCGGCTGACCCGCTCACTCTCCGGCAACACGGTGTCCCAGATGCGATCGGGCAGTTCGAGAGTCGTCGCCGGCGTGCCGCCCAATGTGCCGTCATAGGAGATTTCCTCGACTTCGGTGACCTGCCGGTCGACGATCTTCAGCCGCACGACATAGAACCACCATGTCTCCTGATCGCGCGTCGGGCTGTTGGTCATCGTGCCGTAGAACACCGCCGCGCCGGTGACCGGATCGACAAAGGCCTGACGATAGACGATGCGGCTGACCTTGCCCCAGACTTCGCCCTTGCCCAGCGCCGTCGGCACGCCATTGGTCGTGGCGCGCAGGGTCGGGGCGACCTTGAGGCGGGAGAGATCATTATCCGTGATCGCCTCGGTATAGTCGGTCAGGAACTGCAGCAGGCAATGCCGATCGCAACCGGGCGCGGCGGCGACTTTCGGCGCAGCGCTGACGATGGCCGGAACCGCCAGCGCTCCGGCGGCCGCGACCAGTATTCGCGCGATAAGACCCGTCATTGCCATGAAGTGCGCCCTCCCCTGTTCACCGCAACTCTAGCCTGCCCTTCAATGATTGTATGCGATCACTGTTATTGCCATTCCGCATCTTCCAATCATGATCGGGATCGATAGGCTGTCCACACCGGGGCCATGCGAAGCGCCACGACCAAAAGGCCGGGTCGCCCCATGAGAGAGAGGCAGAGTTTATGCATCGTCGTTCATTGATGGGCGCCCTCGCCGGCGCTGCGCTCTTCACGTGCGGCACCGCCGATGCACAGGAAACACCGCTTGTTTATGGAGAGCCGACCGGCCAGGCCTGGATGGAGCTGCCCAAGGTCGAGCCGACCCCGATCCGCCCCAACAAGGCGGGGGTCTATGGGCTTGAGCATACGCATGCGATCGTCAAGGATCTTGAGAAATCCTTGCATTTCTATGTGGATATCATGGGCTTTGACCAGGTCATGGCCATTCAGGACATTGGCAAGGACCCGCCGATAAACGAGCGGATGAACGTGCTGCTCGGCTTCAAGGGCGCCACCTTCCGCCATGCCATCGTGACCCTGCCGGGCGGTCCCTCCTATGGCACGCATGTCCCGCAGATCGAATTCTGGGAGGTCCGCGGCGTCCCGATCGACGAGACGCTGAACAAGAACCCCACCGCCTATATGCGGGGCAAGGGCTATAATGCCTATATGGTCGATGATCTCGACGGGCTGCTCGCGAAGATGAAGAAGGCCGGCATCCGGTTCGTCTCGGAGAAACTGGGCTCGGCGCGCGGCGGCTCGATCTATGTGATCGATCCCGATGGGCAGATTATCGAGCTGAATCAGCGCTCGCCGACACCATGATCGCGGCGCGCCCTGTCACTGCGCGCGCATTTCTGCGGCTGGAACGATCGCCCCATGGCTGTCGACGCGTTCCTGGATGGCATAGCCCCGCTCGGTAATCAGCCGCGCCAGCGCCGCAACCTGTGGCGGCATGGCGCGGCTCGCTCCGACGACGACGAACTCGACTTCCCCAAGCTCGGGCAGCCGCGAGGAAAACGGCAGGACCCTGAGCGATTGCGGCGAGAGGTGAAGCGATTGGGCGGAAATGCCCAGGCCAGCTTCCACCGCCGCCCAGATTCCGCTGAGGCTTCCGCTCGTGCAGGTCACCCGCCAGTTCTGGCCGGCATTCTCCAGTGCCTCGATCGCGGTGGTGCGTGTGATGCTGGGCGGTGGAAACGTCACCAGCGGCACCGGCCGGTCGCTCGCAAACTCGAAATCGGCGGCCGCCATCCACACCAGTCGCTCTCGCCAGACCGTCTCGCCCCTGTCGTCGCCCGCGCGCCGTTTGGAGAAGAGCAGGTCGAGCCCGCCGGTTTCGAGCTTGTCATAAAGGATCTCGGCCAGCCCCACCGACAGCTCCAGATCCACCGATGGATTGAGCCGGGTATAATGTTTGAGCACCGCCGATAGCCGTGACAGCACAAAATCCTCCGACACGCCGAGGCGAATACGCCCCCGCAGCGCCGATGTCGCGAAATAGAGTTGCGCCCGCCGCTCGATCTCGACGATCCGGCTCGCAAACTCGACCATCGCGGCGCCATCCGTGGTGATCGTCACGCTATGCGTGTCACGGATGAGCAGACGGCGGCCGATAATCTCCTCCAGCCGTTTGACATGCTGGCTGATCGTGGACTGCTGCAGCCCCAGCTTCCGGGCAGCCGCGGTAAAGCTGCGGAGTTCCGCCACAGACAGATAGGATCGCAGCAGGGTCGGATCATAGCCTTTGGACGTCATTCCCTGCAAAGCACTCACCCCCCCAAGTGTGCAACCTCGATATGCCCGGCGGTTTCCTCGGCGCGGCGCTCATAAGATCGTGCAATGAAGGCACAAACGATGAGCTGTATCTGGTGAAACGTCATCAATGGCAGGATGATCGCCCCAACCGCGGAAGCCGGAAAGAGAATGCTCGCCATTGGCACGCCGGTTATCAAGGATTTTTTTGATCCGCAGAAAATGACCGCCGCCTCGTCCGCTGCCGAAAAGCCGAGCCGGCGCGAGACACTGCGCAGGATCAGGATCACCAGCCCCAGAATAGCCAGGGAGAGCAGGATGAGCAGCCCAAGTTCACCCACCGATATCGTCTGCCATATGCCATGGGTCACGGCATTGCCGAACGCGGCATAGACCATGATCAGCACGGACCCGCGATCGACGAATTTCAGCACCGGTTTTCGTCTTGCCAGCCAGTTGCTCAGGCGTCCGTGCAGCATCTGGCCGGCCGCGAACGGCAGCAGGATCGTGCCGACGATCGACCAGATCGCTTCGAGCGAGATCGCGCTCTGGCTGGCCAGCAGCAACCCCGTCAGCAGCGGCGTCACGACGATGCCGAGCAGGTTGGATGCCGAGGCCGCGCAGATCGCGGCCGGCACGTTGCCATGCGCGATCGAGGTGAAGGCGATCGAGGACTGCACGGTGGAAGGCAGGCAGCATAAAAACAGGATGCCGACGTAAAGCGACGGGTCGATCACCCGTCCGGACAGCGGCGCCAGCGCAATGCCGATCAACGGAAACAGGATGAACGTGCTGGAGAGCACCGTGCTGTGCAGCTTCCATTCCCCGAAACTGCGCATCACCGCCTCGCGGGGCAGATTGGCGCCATGCAGGAAAAACAGCAGGATGATGGAACCGTGCCCGATCAGGTCGACCATTGGCACGAATGCGCCGCGGGCGGGCAGCAGCGAGGCAAGGACAACCGTCCCGACCAGCGCGAGGGTGAAGTAATCCGGCATGAACATCGCAAGCGAAATTCGGCGGTCCGGCGCCTTGGATGTGTTCATATAGACTCCGAACCGATCGAGGCTGGATCGGCACCCCGGTTGCAGATCATGGGTTGCATAAATTGCGCATCACAGCGCCTCACCGAATGCCGCCTTCTACGGGTCGGAAAGGCCTGCACATGCCGGCCAACTCATCTGGGAACAGCGATCAAAGCGCTCGTGTCGGCCACATGATGGTGCGCCACATATGAGCACTTGGACTATGATCCAGGCCGAGGCCCTCGACAGGCTGGCGGAAATGCCGGCCGATCAGATCGGTGAAATCCTCGATATCGACCGTCACCGTCGGATCGAAGGCATAAATATCGTTCAGCGTGATGAGCCGCGCGGTCATGTAATATTCATGATCCTTGAAGCGCTCATATGCCTCGCGAACATAAGGTTCAGGCACGAAATCGGCGCCGAAATATTTGATATAGGCTTCCGGATATTCATAACCGACCGAGGGATCGGGGAAGAAACGGACGATCTGGTGCGCCCGGATCGCCCAGCTCACTTCCTCGTCCACATAGGGCTCGACAAGCTGCGCGCCCCAATAGCCATGGTCGCCGCAAATGAAGCCGGTCACGCTGATATCGTGCAGCAGGCAGGCGATCGCGACCTTTTCGCCATGGCCGTTCTTGAGCGCCAGGCGGGCCGACTGCATGATATGCTGCGTATTGCCCAGGCGCTGGCGGAAAAAATCAATGAGGTGCGGCTTGTCCGGCATGGCGGAAATGCGCGGATCGGGGCCCATCAACACCTGCCGCCCGGCCGCCAGGGCATCGTTCATGTCATGGCGGTGATCGGCCGGGTCCTGCACATGGGCGGAGAGATAGATTGGCGATCGGATCGCGGCGACCTGCCTTTCCAGTTCTTCGCTCATCCGTGCCTCGAGCTCGTCGGCCTGTTCAGAAATTGACTGCATCTCATCCTCCTCACGACGCCGGGGCTCCTGCCTCTTGGCCATGGCGTCGCGGTGCATATTGGCTGCCATCATGACCCTGCGATCATTCGGGTCGGGAAAGGCGCCAGGCCGAGGCAAGGAACACCCCGGCCCGGCAGGCGATCAGAACATCTTCCGGAGGGACAGCGCCCATTCGGCACCGGGTGCCGGGTTGCCCTTCAGCTGGAAATTGCCGGAGATGTAATTCTTGTTGTAGAAATAGGACTTGTCGAGAATGTTGGTGCCGGTCAGCGAGATCTGCCAGCCATTGTCGATGGTCTTGAACGTCAACCGCGCATTGAGGACGCCATAGGCCGGGATCAGGAGTTCCGGCAGGTTGCGGGCATCGGGATATTGCTTGGTCTGGTAGCTGTAGTCACCCGCGAGGGTGAGCGAGCCAAGATCCTCCAGCACCGGCAGCGTGGCGAGGAAGCCGGCGTTCAGTTTCCATTTCGGCGTATAGCGCTGCATCGACTGGAGCGTGGGTCCGCTCGTCGCGGCCAGTTCGGATGCGACACCAAGGTCAAGATATTTGAAATTGGTATAGCTGCCTGCCGCGTTGATCGAGAAGCGATCGCTGATCTCGGCCTGAAGCTCGGACTCAAGGCCCCAGATTCGCGCTTTTGCGGCGTTGGTCAGCACGGTGACCGGGAAGCTGCCGCCCGGGGTGATCGATGTGATGCGCCCGCTGAGCTGGATATCCTTATAGTCGCCATAATAGACCGTGTTGTTCCACCGCACCCGGCGGTCGAAGAACATGCTGCGCTGGCCCAGTTCATAACTGATCTGGGATTCCGGCCCGAACGGCACCACGCTCTGCAGGTTCGACGGGCGCGGATTGAAGCCGCCGCCGCGGAAACCCGTCGCGACATTGGCATAGACCATGTGATCCGGCGCCGCCTGCACCTGCAGGCCGACACGCCAGTCAAAGCGATTATATTCCGTTCTTGCCGGCACATCGAGGCCGCCGGGGAACACATTGCTCGGCGTTCCTGGCAGATCGAATTCGATGAAGCGATAGACCTTGCTCTCATGCGACTGGCGAATGCCGCCGATCAGCTTCACATTGTCCACAATATCGAATTCACCATGGGCAAAGCCGGCATAATTTTCATATTTCGGGACGCTGTTGACGCCAATGTAGAGATTGAAGATCGCCGCCTCGATCGTCCCGATATCTCCCTGCTTGGCATCATAATAGAAGCCGCCGACGGTCCAGTTGAACCGGTTGTCGAAGTTCATGCCGCTGAGGCGCAGCTCCTGGCTGAACTGGCGGTGCTTCTGGGTGTTGTAGACGCCATCGGTCTGCAGCGGCGAGCTGTCCGAGTCATAGGACCAGCTTCCCACAAGGTCACGATAGGCGGTGATCGACGTCACGCTGAGATTGTCCGTCGGCGTCCAGCCGATGTTGAGCGTCAGATCCTTGGTCAACAGCGAGTTGTCGGAGGGCAGATTGAGCCCATAGACCGGGTCCTTGAACGTCGCATAGCTGGAGCGGTTATCCGGCGGCAGGAAGCGCTCATCATAAGGCACGCCATATTTGGACAGGAAGAAAGGCGCCGTTTCGCCCGGCTTCACATAAGATGCGAAACCGGCCGGATCGACAGCGAGCAGCACATCGGCCGCGCCATCGGCATTATCATCGACAATCGCGCCCGAGAGGTTGACCTCGAGTTCAGGCGTCGGCGTCCAGCGGAACTGCAATCTGGCCGCGCGCACATCGGTATTGCCCAGCGTGCCGCGCTGGCAATTCTGCGGCGGGGCTGTGTCCTTGATCGAATAGGGCGCTGATGTATCGCCCACCAGCGTTGGATTGACGCAGCCGAAGTCCAGCAGCCTGACCAGCCCCTTCTGGCTTGCCGAATAGCCCGACAGGCGCGCCGCCAGCGTCTCGGACAAGCCGATATCGAACGCGCCGCGCATGCGCAAAAGCCTGCGCGAGCCGGTTTCGATCTCGACATAGCCGCTATTGTCCCCCTTCGGCTTGGCGGACACGAGGCGGATAGCCCCGCCAATGGCGTTCTTGCCGGACAATGTGCCCTGCGGGCCGCGCAGCACCTCGACGCGCTCAAGATCGATAAATTCCAGCAGCGTGCCGTAGGACGGGCCAAGGTAGACATCGTCAATATAGAAGGCGACGCCCGGTTCGACGTTGAAATTATAGTCACTGGCGCCCACGCCGCGAATGAACGCCGCCAGCGTCTTGCCGCCAGCCGATCCGGTATGATGCAAGCTGACCGACGGGGCCACCTTGCTCAGATCCTGCATGTTGACGATGCCTTTTTCCGCCAGTTGCTCGCCGGTCACGGCGGTAATGGCGAGCGGCGTGTTTTGCAGGCTTTGCTCGCGAAACTGCGCCGTGACGACAATGTCGCCAACCTGCTCCGCTGCCTGCTCGCTGGACTGGGCGGTCTGCTGGGCCAGCCCCGGCGTCGCCAGGGTGGCGATCGCGGTGGCGGCCAGCAGCCCGATCCGGTAGCGCCTGGCAGGATTGGCGCGATCGCGCCCTGCTATGTGGGTGACGTTAGCCATATTCGTTATCCCCCTCCTCTATATTATATCAATAGTTGAGTTTAATAGGCTGATTTAATACCATTTATTCTTGTCAGGCTGATTGTGATATCCGCGTGAGATATATTCGTAGAGCGCATCCACATCGGCCGGTTTCAGCTTGTCGTCGAACCGCGGCATGCCGTTCTGCTCCAGCGCACCGTCGAGCAGGATGGCGCGCAGCCCGTCCTTGCCGATCTCGCGCACCCGGTTGAGGTTGGGCAGCATCGCGGTCGATCCATTGGCGCCATGGCATCCGGCACAATTCAGATAGAGCGTCTTGCCGGCTTCCATCTGGACCGCGCTGAGCGGCGGCAGCTTGCTGTTGTCCATGGCCCTGGGGCCGAGCGGCTGCGCGCGCTTGGGCGGCAGCGGCACCGGAGCGCCATTCAGCTTGAAGACCAGCAGCCGGCCCTTATTCTCATATTGCTTCACCGCCGCGGTATCGGCGATGGTCAGCATGCCCGCGCCGCCATAGCCCGCGAGCAACGCGACATATTGCACGCCGTCGATCGAATAGGTGATCGGCGCGGCCATGGCGCTGGTGCCGGTGAAGATGTGCATCAGGCGCTTGCCGTCGGCCGCGTCATAGGCATTGAAATGCCCATCGCCCGCCGCCTGAAAGACGAGGCCGGCCGCTGTGCTCAGCGTGCCGCCATTCCATGTGCCGGGCAGCTCCACTTCCCATTTCATCTTGCGATTGGCCACGTCCCATGCCCGCAGGAACCCGCCCTTGCGCACCGGTGCCTGCCCCGCCGTCATCCGCGCGAGCTCATCCTTCGGCACGCCGAGATCATAGAAATAGCGGAAGCCGGGCGTCATGCTGTTCACCCACGGCACGTCCAGCGCCGGAATATAGGCCAGGCCGGTTTGCGGATTGAACGACATGGACTGCCAGTCATGCGCCCCGTTGGGATTGGGGTAGATGAGCTGGTCCTGCTTGGAAAAGTTGGAGGTCGCCGTCAGCACCGGTTTGCCGGTCTTCATATCGACATGGCTGGCCCAGTTCGCCGCGCCATATTTGTCCGCGCCCAGCAATTCGCCCGTCTCACGGTCGAGCACATAGAAGAAACCGTTTTTCGGCGCCTGAAACAGCAGCTTGCGCGGCTTTCCTTCAAACGTCATGTCGGCCAGTATGATGGAATTTGTGGCGGTATAATCCCATTTGTCGCCGGGCGTGACCTGATAGTGCCACACACGCTTGCCGGTATCGGCATTCACCGCGACGATCGACGAGACGTAGAGATTGTCGCTGGTGTCATCCTGATGCCGGCGGCGCCACGAACCGCCATTGCCGGTGCCGATATAGAGCAGGTTCAGCGCCGGATCGAAGGCCATCGCATCCCAGGCGGTGCCGCCGCCCTGCCCCTCCCAGTCGGGTGTTTTCGGCCATGTGCCGGCCGCGAGGGCAACGTCGTCATTCTCGGGTTTGGCGTCCGGTCCTTCCGGCACGACCCAGAAGCGCCAGGCCTCCTTGCCGTTCTGCGCGTCATAGGCCGTGACATAGCCACGCACGCCGCGATCCGCGCCGCTATTGCCGATGATCACCCGCCCGTTGATCACCCGAGGCGCGCCGGTCAATGTGTAGGGCCGGCTCGGATCCGCGACCGTGTTGATCGCCCAGACGACATCGCCGCTCTTGGCATCCAGCGAGATCAGCCGGCCATCCAAGGTGCCGACATAGACCTTGCCCTGCGATACCGCGACGCCGCGATTGACGACGTCGCAACAGAGCATCCGGCCAAGGCCGCGCGGCACCTCGGGATCATAGCTCCACAGCTTCTTGCCGCTCGCCGCATCAAAGGCGAAGACCCGGCTCCAGGTGCCGGTGACATAGATCACGCCATCGACCATGATCGGCGTGGCCTCCAGCCCGCGCTCGGACTCGACGTCCCCCTCCCAGGCGAGGCCCAGCGTACCGACATTCTCCTTGCTGATCTGGGTCAGGGGCGAAAAGCGCTGTTCCGAATAATCGCCGCCAATGGCGGGCCAGCTGGAGCCATCCTGAGCGAATGCCATGATCGCCTTGCCATCGGCATCCGCCGCAGCGGATGATTGAGCCGGCGTCTGCTCGGCCCCTGATCCGCAGCTCTGCAAACCGAGCACCGCGACCAGTGCGAAGAATATCCCCGATGATTGTTTCAGGTTGCCCCGCATCCTCTCACATCCCCCTTGTTATGAATGGCGCACATGGACCGGGCATGACCGACGCAATGCATCCTCACGTCATGACGAGGCCATGATCTTATTTTTTCGTGCCCGAATAATTGAAGAACAGCGCCAATTGACGCCTGATCAAAATCCCCGGATGCGCCATACTTATTTGGAAACCGCTCAGGCGGTTTCGTTATTTCGTGCATTTAAACTGCCGCAGGCTCCGGGCAATTGGAATACATCAACCCGAGATTACAGCCATCACAAATTGCAATGACGATCCGGCCAGGCTCCGTCCCCGCGCCGCGATCAACCAGCCCAAAGGGGATTTGACCGGGCGCGGTAGAAGGTTTTACCCTCCCCCTGCACGAGGAGCCGGGACAGCACAGCGTCAGAAAAAGGATCGACCGACGAATATCACCCTGACCCTTCTCGACCTTGCCGGCACCATCGCCCTGCTGCTGTGGGGCGTTCACATGGTCCAGACCGGTGTGCAGCGAGCGCTGGGTGCGCGTCTCCGCTCCTTCCTGGCTCATAATCTGCGCAGTCGCATGAGCGCGTTCCTGGCCGGGCTGGGCGTCACCGCCCTGCTCCAGAGCAGCACGGCGACGGGCCTGATGGTCACCGGCTTCGGCGCGGAAGGGCTGGTGTCACTGACGCAGGGCCTGGCCATCATGCTGGGCGCGAATGTCGGCACGACGCTCATCGTCCAGCTGCTGTCCTTCGACGTTTCGCTGGTCGCGCCCGTCCTCATTCTGGCCGGTTATCTGCTGTTCCGGCGTGCGCGGGCCGGCGCGCGCGATTCCGGGCGGATCTTCATCGGCCTCGGGCTGATCCTGTTCGCGCTACACCAGTTTCTGACCCTGCTCGACCCCGTCACCGCCAATCCATTCACGCACGCATTTTTCGAGGCGCTGTCCACGCATATCGTGTTCATCATGCTGATCGGCATCGCCCTCGCCTGGGCCGCCCATTCCAGCGTCGCGATCGTGCTGCTCGCCATGTCGCTCGCCGGCAATGGCGTGCTCACCATCGCTGGGGGGATCGCGCTTGCGCTGGGCGCGAATGTCGGCACGGCGATCAATGCGGTGCTCGAAGGCGGCGGGCAGGACGGCGCCAGCCAGCGCCTGCCGCTTGGCAATCTGTTCAGCCGGATCGGCGGCGCGCTCGTCCTGCTTGCGCTCTATCCATGGGTCGCGCCGGCCATCACCAGCATCGAGAGCGCGCCTGCCCGCGCCATCGCCAATTTCCATCTTGGCTTCAATCTGCTGCTGGCCCTGCTACTGTTTCCGCTGCTGACGCCCTATGCCCGCCTGCTCGAACGGCTGTTGCCCGCCACCCCGGCAGAAGATCGCCCGGATGCGCCCCGCTATCTCCAGCCCGTTGCAGCGGGCACGCCCGTCGCCGTGGCGCTTGGCGGCGCGACGCGCGAGGCCCTGCGCCTTTCGGACCTGCTGGACGAGATGCTTGCCGGGCTGCGCGCGGCGCTGGCCAATCCCGATCGCCGGCAGATCGAGCTGACCCGCGCGCTGGATGATCGGCTCGACCGGCTCAACCGGGCCATCAAGGAGAATCTGCTCGCCATCGACATCGCCCGGCTCGACGAGCCGACCAACGAAACGCTTGCGCGCATCCTGACCTTTTCCATCAATCTCGAACAGGCCGGCGATCTGATCGATCGCGGCCTTCTCGGTATCGCCAGTCGCCGCATCAAGCGCGGCGTCGCTTTCTCGAAGGCGGGCATGGCCGATCTTGTCGCGCAGGTCGATCGGCTCCGGGACACGCTGCGCAACTCAACGGCGGTGTTCCTCAGCGGGGATATCGCGGCGGCACGCGCGCTCGCTGGTGAAAAAGACATCTTCCGGCAACTGGAGGACGCAGCGACAGCCGCGCATTTCGACCGGTTGCGCTCCGGCAATGTCGAGACGGTCGAGACCAGCGCGCTGCATCTCGATGCGCTGCGTGATCTCAAGCGTGTGAGCAGTCATCTCATCGAGGCCTCGGCTTATCCGATCCTCAAGAAACATGGCGCCCTGCTGCCGACCCGCTTGCGGATCGCCGAGACCTGAACGCCGGACTATCGCGATCGACGTCGCCCGGCCGGTATCGAATGAGCGCCAAGCCCGGTCCTGTTCATAGCCGCGCATCGGCGATCGGCAGGGATCGGTGATGGCGGTGCGCCCATCCGTCCCGCGACCACCGGTTGCCGGACGGGACGCGACATGTTGACAGGCATCGCGCGCGCCGCCCATGGATCAGCCTTTCGCCGCCATGGATGCCGCATGTCATGAAACTGGCCTATCTGCTCAACATCTATCCGCTGATCAGCACCACCTTCATCCGCCGCGAAATCGAGGCGATCGAGGCGCTGGGGCAGCCGGTCGACCGCTTTGCGCTGCGCCGCTGGCGTGGCGATCTGGTCGACCCGGATGATATCGCCGATCAGGGCCGCACCCATTATATTCTCACCGGCAGCAAGGCCGCGCTGGCCGGCGATGTGATCCTCACTATATTGCGTCACCCGCTGCGTTTTCTCGCGCTGCTGCCGCTCTGGTGGCGGGTCTGGCGGAACGCCAGGCGCGCGTTCGTCCCGCATGTCGCCTATCTTCTCGAGGCGCTTGCCTTCTATCGGCGCACGACCGCGCTCGGCATCGACCATGTCCACACGCATTTCTCGACCAATGCGACGACCGTGGCGATGTTCGCCCGGAAAATGGGCGGCGCCCCCTACAGCTTCACCGTCCATGGCCCCGATGAACTGGTGCCCGGCGAGCCCGCCGCCCTCTCGATCCGTGAGAAAGCGCGGGATGCCGCGTTCATCGTCGCCATCACCGGCTATTGTCGCGACCGCATCGCGCAGGAAGCCCCGGACAGCGCGGACAAGATCCGCATCATTCCCTGCGGCATCGATATCGACGCCTTTCCCTTCGATCCCACGCCGCCGCCAAGTGCTCGCATCATCTGTATTGGCCGCCTGTGCGCCAATAAGGGGCAGGTCCATATCCCGCCCGCCGTCGCAGCGGTGGCGGGCGAATTCCCCGATCTGGTCGTCGAACTGATCGGCGGCGGCGAGGATGAGCCCCAAATCCGGGCAGCGATCGCCCGCCACGGTGTCGAGCGCCAGGTGGTGCTGCATGGCTGGGGCAGCAATGCCTATGTCCGCGCGCAGTTGGAGAACGGCCGCGCCATGCTGCTGCCCAGCTATGCCGAGGGCCTGCCGATCGGCATCATGGAAGCGCTGGCGATCGGCCGGCCGGTGCTCACCACCCGGATCGCCGGCATTCCCGAACTGGTCGATGAGGCCTGTGGCTGGATATTCGAGCCCGGCGACGAACACGCCATTGCCGAGGCCCTGCGCGGCATCATGCGCGCCACGCCCGAGGCCCGCGCCGCCATGGGCGCAGAAGGCCGCCGCCGCGTGGCGAGCCGCCATGACCGGCGCAAATCAGCCCAGATGCTGCTGGCGACAATTGGCGCCCCCATGGATGAGCCGGCGCAGGCGCGCATGCGGGACCAATTACGGCCGGAACCCGTCCAGTCGCGTTGACGCACGACTGACCGCTGGTGCGCACGGGGGCATGGCGACGTCGGCAAAAGAGCGCTCAATCGATGACGGGCATCGTATCGGCGCGTCGCGAAAGCCACGCTTCTGTCGATGCTTCCGTCCCAGGCCAACCGGCACGGGGGCCGCATATCGCCCGCCGGCTTCCGCTGCGGCCCGCGCCCGCCGGCGATCTGCGGATATGTCCGCCCGGCGCTGGGAGGCTCAGCTGCCAGCGCCGGGCAGGTGTTTCGTCAGGCAGCGTCGCCGGCCTTGCGCTGCTGCTTCTCGGCAAAGACGCGGACCGGGTCCTTGCGGCCCTCCACCACATCCTTGTCGACCACCACTTCGCTGACGCCTTCCATCGCGGGCAGGTCGAACATCGTGTCGAGCAGGATCGACTCGATGATCGAGCGCAGGCCACGCGCGCCGGTCTTCCGCTCGATCGCGCGCTGGGCAATGGCGGTGAGCGCTTCCTCGGTGAAGGTCAGCTCGACCTGCTCCAGCTCGAACAGCTTGCCATATTGCTTGACCAGCGCGTTCCGGGGCTCGGTCAGGATCTGCACCAGCGCCGCGATATCGAGGTCCTCGAGCGTCGCGATGACGGGCAGGCGGCCGACAAATTCGGGGATGAGGCCGAACTTCAGCAGATCTTCCGGCTCGCTCTTGCGCAGAAGCTCGCCGGTCCGGCGCTCCTCCGGCGCGGCGACATGCGCGCCAAAGCCGATGGACTTGCCCTCGAGCCGATCACCGATGATCTTCTCCAGCCCCGCAAACGCGCCGCCGCAGATGAACAGAATGTTCGTCGTGTCGACCTGCAGGAACTCCTGCTGGGGATGCTTGCGCCCGCCCTGCGGCGGCACGGAGGCCGTGGTGCCCTCCATCAGCTTGAGCAGCGCCTGCTGCACGCCCTCGCCCGATACATCGCGCGTGATCGAGGGATTCTCCGCCTTGCGGCTGATCTTGTCGATCTCGTCGATATAGACGATGCCGCGCTGCGCCTTCTCGACATTATAGTCGCTGGCCTGCAGCAGCTTGAGGATGATGTTCTCGACATCCTCGCCGACATAGCCCGCCTCGGTCAGCGTCGTCGCATCGGCCATGGTGAAGGGCACGTCGAACGTCTTGGCCAGCGTCTGCGCGAGCAAAGTCTTGCCGCAGCCCGTCGGGCCGATCAGCAGGATGTTGGACTTTGCCAGCTCGACGTCGCCCGCCTTGCCGCCATGGTCGAGCCGCTTGTAGTGATTATGCACGGCCACGGAGAGCACGCGCTTGGCCCGCTCCTGCCCGATCACATAATCGCTGAGCACATCGCAGATCGCCTGCGGAGTCGGCGTCCCGCCGTCCTTGCGGCCGACGAGGCCACCCTTGGCTTCCTCGCGAATGATGTCGTTGCACAGCTCGACACATTCGTCGCAGATGAACACTGTCGGACCCGCGATGAGCTTGCGCACCTCATGCTGCGACTTGCCGCAGAACGAGCAGTAGAGCGTGCTTTTGGAATCCGATCCGGTAAGCTTCGTCATTCAATGCCTTCCTTGGTTCGGCCAGCGCGCCGCGCCGTTGTTCCGAACGATTTGGCCCGGGTCCATCCTAGACCGGGGCGCTGCCGCACCACAAGTAGCGATAATATGGTTCATCGGCGTAAATTTGCCGTTGCTCACAGATCACCCCGCGTTGAAAAAACGACATGGGAAGCGATGACCGAATTGCAACGGTCGCCGTGCGCTTCCGGTTGAGGGAAGCGCCGGCCGGCCGTCAGACCCAGCGTCATGCCGGACAATGTCCGGATCAGGCACCCGGTTCCTCGATCGCCCCCGGCCGCTTGTCATAGACCTGATCGACCAGGCCGAACGCCTTGGCTTCCTCCGCCTCCAGGAACGTATCGCGATCCATCGCCGCCTCGATCTCGGCCAGCGTCTTGCCGGTATATTTGGTGTAGAGATCGTTCAGGCGCCGGCGGATGCGCAGAATTTCCTTGGCCTGGATCTCGATGTCAGAGGCCATGCCCTGCGCGCCGCCGGAGGGCTGATGGACCATGATCCGCGCGTTGCTGAGCGCAAACCGCATGCCCGGCTCACCCGCCGCGAGCAGGAAGCTGCCCATCGAGGCGGCCTGGCCGATGCAGACCGTGCCCACCTTGGGCCGGATATACTGCATGGTATCGTGGATCGCCATGCCGCTGGTCACCACGCCGCCCGGCGAGTTGATATACATCCAGATATCCTTCTTGGGATTCTCGGATTCCAGGAACAGCAACTGCGCCACGATAAGCGAGGCCATATGGTCCTCGACCTGACCGGTCACGAAGATGATCCGCTCCCGCAGGAGGCGCGAGTAAATGTCGAAACTGCGTTCGCCGCGGTTCGACTGCTCGATAACGATGGGAACGAGCGCGCCGAGCGGATCGAAGGGGGTGTCGGTCATGATGGTCTTTCGTTGATGGCCGTTACGGGTGACTACATCGGACGTTTGGCGGGAGACTTCAAGGTGCTGCTGACGTCCCGGCAGCAGTATCCGATCGCGCTGTCCCCGCCGGTTTCGGGGCATCTGCTCGCCCCGCAGCCTCGGCTAGCGCACACACGGCCGGTCATGACGATGCGGGGCGGACCTCAGCGGCCCGGCGCCGGATAAGCGAGGTATGCGAGTCGCTTCATTTCCTGGCGGCCCCGCGTCACCGTATCGAGAATGAGCCCGGTCATGAAATTGAGCGCGGCGAGAATCACCAGCCCCACAATGGCGATCACCGTGGGAAAGCGCGGCACCAGCCCGGTTTCCAGATAGGTATTGACCACCGGCACCCCGAGAATGATCCCCAGCAGCCCCAGCGCGGCAGCGACCACGCCAAAGAAGCCCAGCGGCCGCTCGACACGGTAGAGCTGGATCATCGTGCGCAGGATGCGCCAGCCATCGCGGAACGTGCTGAGCTTGGAGAGCGAGCCCTCCGGCCGCGCCACATAGGCGGTGACGATCTCACCCACCGGCATACGCAGTTCCAGCGCGTGGACCGACATCTCGGTCTCGATCTCGAAACCGGCCGAGAGCACCGGGAAGCTCTTGACGAACCGCCGGGAAAACACGCGATAGCCGGAAAGGATATCCGTAAAACTGCGCCCGAACAGCTGTTGCAGCAATCCGGTGAGCACCCGGTTGCCAAGCCGGTGTCCGAGCCGATACGCGCCGTCCACCTGCGATTTGCGGGCGCCGACCACCATATCGAGATTGTCCGCCAGCATCGCCGCGATCAGCGCCGGCGCGGCCGCTGCGTCATAGGTCGCATCGCCATCGGCCATCACGTAGATATCGGCCTCGACATCCGCGAACATCCGCCGCACGACATGGCCCTTGCCCTGCTGGCGCACCCGGCGGACGGTTGCCCCGGCCACTTCGGCAACGGTGTCGCTGCCGTCCGAGCTGTTATTGTCGAACACATAGATCACCGCCCCCGGCAGCGCCCGGGCGAACTGCGCGACTGTCTCGCCGATTGCGGCCACCTCATTATAGCAAGGCAGCAGCACGGCGATGCGCGGAAAATGGGCCTCGCTCGTCATGATGCGGGCCTAGATGGAATTCCGCCCGGACGGAACAACGAAGATGGCAGCGGGCGTCATATATTCATCCGTCGACTCCGGGCGCCCCATTATCGCGGGGCGCCGGAAACAAGAAAGGGGGCGCTACGCCCCCTCTCCCGACATTTGCATGACCGACCCGATTCACTCGGCGGCAGGCTTCTTCTTGGCAGCAGGCTTCTTGGCGGCCGGCTTGGCGACGGCGTCCGCCTCAGCCTTGGCCGGTGCCTTCTTGGCAGCCGCCTTCTTGGCCGGCGCCTTGTCCGCTGCGGCGGGCTCGTCCTCAGCCTTTTCAGCAGCGGCCTTCTTGGCGGCCGGCTTCTTGGCCGCCGGCTTGGCGCCATGGTCGTGCCCGCAATCCGGACCGTGGACGTGCAGATCGCCGTCCTCGCTCTCGATCGCCGCCTCAAGATCGGCCCGCGCCACGCTGCGCTCGGTCACCGTCGCCTGCTCGAACAGATAGTCGACGACCTTGTCCTCATAGAGCGGCGCGCGCAGCTGTGCGGCGGCCATCGGCTCGTTGCGCACATATTCCACGAAACGCTCGCGATCCTGCGGCGCATATTGCTGCGCGGCCTGCGCGACGAGGCGGTTCATCTCGGCCTGGGTGATCTCCACGCCATTGGCCTGGCCGATCTCGGAGAGCAGCAGGCCCAGACGGACGCGACGCTCGGCGATGGCGCGATAATCGTCCTTCTCGGCTTCCATCTCGGCGCGAGCGGCCTCGGGATCTTCCTCATGGCCGGCTTCATGCTCGAGCTGCGCCCAGATCTGGTTGAACTCGGCCTCGACCATGCCCGGCGGCACCTCGAAATCATGACCAGCGGCGAGCTGGTCCAGCAGCCGGCGCTTCATGAAGGTGCGCGTCAGGTTGCCATGCTCCTGCTCGATCTGCGACTTGAGCAGCTCGCGCAGCTTCTCCAGGCTCTCCAGCCCGAACTGCTTGGCGAATTCATCGTCCGGCGCCTTGTCGCTCGCCACCTTCACGGCGGTGATGCTCAGGTCGAACGTCGCGTCCTTGCCGGCCAGGTTGGCGGCCTGATATTCGGCGGGGAAGGTGACGTTGATGGTCTTCTCGTCACCGACCTTCACGCCGACAATCTGGTCCTCGAAGCCGGGGATCAGATTGCCCGAGCCGATGACCACGGCCATGTCCGTGCCGGTGCCGCCGTCAAACGCCACGCCGTCGACCTTGCCAACGAAATCCATGACGACCTGATCGCCGGTCTTCGCCTTGGCCTTGGCCGGCGCGTCCTCGAACTGCTGGCTCTGCTCGGCGAGACGATTGACCGATTCGTCGATCTGCTCCTCGGTCACATCGACGATCAGGCGCTCCAGCGTGATGCCTTCGATATTCGGCGTCGGCACCACCGGCAGCACTTCGAGCGCGACCTTGATCTCGGCGTCCTTGCCATCCTCATAGCCCTCGGCCAGCTCGATGGTGGGCTGCATCGCGGGGCGCAGCTTGTTGTCTGCCAGCAGCTTGTCGACACCCTCGCGGATCGACTTGTCGAGCGCCTCGCGCTGCAGCGCGGGCCCGTGCATCTTGCGCACGAGATTGGCTGGAACCTTGCCGGGGCGGAAGCCGGGCATGCGCACCTGCGGCGCAATGGCCTTCACTTCCTCCTCGACGCGCGCGTCAATATCCTTGGCGGTGACGGTCAGCGTGTAAGCGCGCTTCAGGCCGTCGTTCAATGTCTCGACAATCTGCATATTTCTACTCAAGCCTTCCAAGCTCTGCAAAATCTCGTGGAACCACCGGGGCGCGGCATCGCTACTGGTGCGGGCGAAGGGACTCGAACCCCCACATCTTGCGATACCAGAACCTAAATCTGGCGCGTCTACCAGTTTCGCCACGCCCGCATCGGTCGCCGGTCGGCGCGGCATAGGGCAATGGCTCGAAAAGGGCAATCCCGGAAGCCGCCCCTATTGCACGGAACATTCGGCCCGCCGGCCCGTTTTCCGATCGACAGGAAAGGACAATCGATGGCCACCCAACCCGAAATCCCGCCGCCGGACAGAATCACCCCGCAATCCCCGCCGGAAAGCCCGCCGCCGACCCCGTCGCCCGAATATCCCTATCAGGAGCCGCCGGAGATCATGCCGCAGCCGCCCGACGTGGACGAGCCGGGAAAAGGCCCGGACGAATTGCCGCCGGACGACCCGGACCAGAATTGAAATCATCATCCGGTGCATGCGCACAGGCGCGCGATCAGATCGCGTTCAGCGGACCGCCGGCTGGGCGGTCATCCCAAGCGAAACGTCCGGCTCCGCAAACGTCGCGGGCTCATGACCCCGCGCCGCGCCACGGGCGCCGGGCTCAGCCCAGCGCCTTCTTCAGCAGCTCATTGACCATCTGGGGATTGGCCTTGCCCTGCATCGCCTTCATCGTCTGACCGACGAAGAAGCCGAACAGCGCTTCCTTGCCCGCCTTATACTGCGCCACCTTGTCGCCATTATCGGCCAGGATCTTCGCCACCACAGCCTCGATCGCGCCGGTGTCGCTGGTCTGCTTGAGCCCCCGCGCCTCGACGATATCGGCAGGCGCCTCGCCGGTCTCCAGCATGATCTCGAACACCTGCTTGGCGATCGTGCCGGAAATCGTGCCGTCGGCGACCAATCCGAGCAATTCGGCGCCGCGCTGCGGGCCGACCGGGCTGTCCTCCAGCGATTTGCCGAGGCGATTGAGCGCGCCATAGAGTTCGGAAAGCAGCCAGTTGGCGCTCGCCTTGGCGACATCGGCCTCGCTCTTCTTCTGGACGCGGGCGCTCTCGGCCAGCAGCGCCTCGAACCAGCGCGCCGTCTCGGCCTCCGCCGTCAGCACCTGCGCATTATAGGCCGAGAGGCCGAGCACCGCCTCATAACGGCGGCGCTTGGCGTCCGGCAGTTCGGGCAGCGATGCGCGACAGGCCTCGACAAACGCATCGTCCAGCTCCAGCGGCAGCAGGTCCGGGTCCGGGAAGTAGCGATAATCATGCGCATCTTCCTTGGAGCGCATCGAATGGGTCGTGCCGGTGTCCGGATTGAACAGGCGCGTTTCCTGCACGATCCGGCCGCCGCTCTCCAGCACATCGACCTGGCGCTGCGCCTCATATTCGATCGTCTGCATGACGAAACGGACGCTGTTCACATTCTTCGTCTCGGTGCGCGTGCCGAATGGCTCGCCCGGCTTGCGCACGGAGACATTGACGTCCGCGCGCATGGAGCCTTCCTCCATATTGCCGTCACACGAGCCGACATAGCGCAGAATCGTGCGCAACTTCCGGAGATAAGCCCCTGTTTCAGCGGGAGACCGCATATCCGGCCGGCTGACGATCTCCATCAGCGCCACGCCCGAGCGGTTGAGGTCCACATAGGAGCGGGTCGGGTGCTGGTCATGCATCAGCTTGCCGGCATCCTGCTCGATATGGATGCGCTCGATGCCGATATCCTTGTCCTGCGGAATGCCCGCCTTCTCATCGGCCTCGATGGTCAGCACGCCCTCCCCCACAATCGGGTGGTAGAGCTGGCTGATCTGATAGCCCTGCGGCAGGTCCGCATAGAAATAATTCTTGCGGTCGAACCGGCTCCACTTGTTGATCTGCGCGTTGATCGCCACGCCGGTGCGCACGGCCTGCCGCACGCATTCCATATTCGGCACCGGCAACATGCCCGGCATGGCCGCGTCGACCAGGCTGACCTGCGTATTGGGCTCCGCGCCAAAGGCCGTCGCCGCGCCCGAGAAGAGCTTGGCCTGACTGACGATCTGCGCATGGACCTCAAGGCCGATCACGACCTCCCAATCCCCGGTTGCGCCCTGAATGCGATAGTCTGTCATATTACCACCATTGTCCCGGCCGCGCCGTGAATCCTGCCCGTTCCTCGATTGCGAGGCCCGCATTCAGCACCGTCTGCTCGTCAAAGGCCGGGCCGATGATCTGCAGACCGAGCGGCAGGCCGTCCTTGCTGATGCCACCGGGCACGGACATCGCCGGCAAGCCCGCCAGCGAGGCCGGCACGGCGAACACATCGTTCAGATACATGGCCAGCGGATCGCTGCTATTCTCGCCCAGCGCGAAGGTCGCGCTCGGCGTGGTCGGCGCGAGGATGACGTCGCACTGCTCGAACGCCCGCGCAAAATCCTGCGCGATCAGCGTGCGGACCTTCTGCGCCTGCGTATAATAGGCATCGTAGAAACCGGCCGAGAGCACATAGGTGCCGATGATGATGCGGCGCTTGACCTCCGGGCCGAAGCCGGCCGCACGGGTCGCGGCATACATTTCCTGCAAATTCGCGCCGTCCGGCAGATCACGCAGGCCGTAGCGCACGCCATCATAGCGCGCGAGGTTGGAGGAGGCCTCCGCCGGCGCGATGATATAATAGGCCGGCAACGCATATTTGCTGTGCGGCAGCGTGATCTCGACAACCTCGGCGCCGGCATCCTCCAGCCAGGCGATGCCCGCATCCCACACGCGCGCTACATCCGCGTCGAGGCCATCGACCCGATAATCGACAGGAACGCCGACCTTCTTGCCCTTGAGATTGCTGGACAATCCAGCCTCCCACTGCGGCACGGGCTGCTCCAGAGATGTCGCATCGCGCGGATCGAACCCGGCCATATTCTCCAGCATGATCGCGCAGTCGCGCACATCATGCGCCATGGCGCCGGCCTGATCGAGCGAGCTGGCGAAGGCAATGATGCCCCAGCGCGAGCACCGCCCATAGGTCGGCTTGATGCCGGTGATGCCGGTGAAGGCCGCCGGCTGGCGGATCGATCCGCCGGTATCGGTGCCGGTTGCCGCCGGGCAGAGCCGCGCCGAAATCGCCGCCGCGCTGCCCCCGGAGGAGCCGCCAGCGGCCAGCGGCGCATTGTCGCCGCCCGCTCGCCGCCATGGCGAGACCACGGTGCCGAAATAGCTCGTCTCGTTGGAGGAGCCCATCGCGAACTCGTCGAGGTTCAGCTTGCCGAGCATGCCCGCGCCGGCATCCCACAATTTCTGCGAGACGAAGCTCTCATAGGTCGGCTTGAACCCTTCCAGCATATGGCTGGCCGCGCTGGTCTGGACGCCCTGCGTGCAGAACAGGTCCTTCATGCCGAGCGGCACGCCGGAGAGCGGCTTGAGCGTGCCGGCCGCGCGGTCCTTGTCCGCCTGATCGGCTGCCGCCAGCGCCAGCTCCGGCGTCTCGACGATGAAGGCGTTGAGCGCCCCGGCGGCGGCCACATTGGCATTGAACGCCTGCGCCACATCCCGGGCGGAAAAGTCGCCGGCGCGAAACCCGTCGCGGATCTGCGCGACGGTCAAATCGGTGAGAGCTGTCATTATTCGATCACCTTGGGGACAGTGAAGAAGCCATGCTCGGCCTGTGGGGCGTTGGCCAGCACCCGGTCGCGCATATCGCCGTCATTCACGATATCGTCGCGCAGGCGCAGCTTGTTGGGGATGACAGCGGTCATCGGCTCAATGCCGGTGACATCCACCTCGCCCAATTGCTCCACCCACTGGAGAATCCCATTGAGTTCCGGCACCATTGCCTCCGCCTCAGCCTCGGTCACGGCAATCCGCGCCAGGCCGGCGATCTTCTTCACGGTTGTCAGGTCTACGCTCATGGCCGCGCGCTAGCATTGGCGCGCGGCGCCATCAAGGCTCGGCAACATTCTCCAGCGCAATTGGTTCACCCACCGGCTTGCCGTCGATGAACAGCTGGCGCTGCTGCACGGGGCGCATCTCCACCCGCCCGGCGCGGATCGCCGCGGCCGTAGCGGCGGTGTCATCGCCCGTGGCCAGATAGGTCGCATCATTGCTCCAGCCGTCCGCCGTCCGTCGCAACAGCACCACCGTCTCCCGGCAGGGATCGCAGCGCTCGGCCGGCGCACGGATGACCACCGCATAATCCTGCCCCGGCCCATAGCGCAAAACGCACCTGCTGGCGCCATCGCCGCAGGCATCGTAGCGCAGCAGACGCGTACGCAGCGCGTCATCGAGCGGGACGGGCGCAGGCAGGATCGTCAGGCGATCCATCAGCGGCGTGCCGGTCTCCAGCCCGGCCGCGTTGGGCGCATCCGCCCAGCGATTTTGCAGCCGGCTCGCCTTGCTGGCATAGGCGCGCACGCTGGCATTGGACGAATTGGCCGCCAGTCGCTTGATCGCAGCGCGCCCCGGCGGACCATAGTCGAACTGCAACGCCTTGTAATCAAACGCCTCGGCGGAAACGCGGCCACTGTGCAGCCGGGCCAGTTGCTGCGCCGTGGCGATCCGCTCGAAGCCGAACAACGGCGTGGACAGCAGCAGCGTCACGCCCGCCAGCATGAAGACCAGCGCCAGATTGCTCCGCCGCAACCGCGCGAACCAGCCATGCCGGCCGAGGATCGCGATCGCATAGGCGATGGCGGTGATCCCGGCCACCAGGATGAAGGTCGCCGCCCACAGCCGGTCCGGGCTGAGGCCATATTGCCGGATGCGCAGGCCGGTGGAGAAAGCGGCGATGCCCACCATCGGCAGCAGCACCAGCCCGAGCACCGCCGCGCTGCCCGCCAGCACGCGCGATCGCGACTCGTCGACGATCTGGTCGCCCACCACGGCATTGGCGAGAAACAGCGCCAGCAGCGCACCCGCCAGCATGATCGGCGTCGTGCCTCCCGTCTCCCACAGCGGCGCCAGCCCGGTGAACGGCAGCGCGGCCAGGAAAATGAGGATCGCGATGGCCACCACCGGCGCCAGCACGCGCAGCACCAGCATCGCGACCCGCTGCAACGCCGCGATGATCGCCCCGCGATCGCGCAACAGCCCCAGCGCCGCGCCGAACCCGCCGCCGAGCAGCAACGCCACGAACCAGTCCTGGCGCAGCGCCACGCGCAGGACGTCCAGCTTCACCAGCCAGAACATCTCCGCCAGCAGATGCGCGATGCCCAGCACGAGCAGCATGAACAGCCCGCTGAGCCCGAGCAGCAGCGCATTGGTCCATAAATGGCCATGGACGGCAGGATAATGGATCGCCTCGCGCCGCCAGTCTCGCAGGCCCGCAATCGACCAGCGCGCCGGCCACCCGGCCCCGCGCGCCTGCCCCGCCTGAAACAGCGTGAGGAGGAAAGCCGCGGCCAGTACACCGCAGACAAGATGCCAACCATCAGCGCTAAAGGCCTCATCTGGCACGCCATTCCAGATGAAACTCCCGCTCGCGACCAGGCCGCACAGCAGCGCGATGATCGCCGCCGGCAGCAATCGCCCCTTCTCCCACGCCAGGCCGAAGGACAGCCCGCCAATGCCGAGGCCAAGGATCGCCGCCGAGACCAGCCGCCGCCCCCAGTCCCAGCCCTGCTCGGGCAGATCGGCCAGTTGCTGGATGGCAAGGGCGATGAGCGCCCCGAGCACCACCAGCACCCACGCCCGCACCGGCCAGTTGGTTTCGGCTGTTTCCGGCTCGGTCCCCATCGCGCTTGCTCCCGTCATGCGTCCGCGACCGGGGCATGGCCCATGCCGGACGATTTCCGCTCACCGGCGACCGGCTTATCACGCCAGCCTCCTCCCGTCACGCCAGCCTCCTTCCCTCAATCCACGCCGGCCGCCTGCTCGCGCCTGCCCTCGTGCTTGCCCTGACCCGGCCAAGCAGGCATGAGCCGGCCAAGATCAATGATGGAGTCGCGCCCGTTTGGTTCGCAAGTTCCTTTATGCCGTCGCATTCCTCACCGCCCTGGCCATTGCCGGGATGATCGCTTTTTCCTTTTTCGGCCCGGGCCTGATGCAGCGCGCGCTCGTGCCCCATGTCGGCTTTTCCGAGCCGCAAGCCCTGCCGGCCGATCTCTACGCGCGCCCGGAAGGCTGGATCAGCCGTCCCGATGGCCGTCGCGGCGATCCCGCCCGATGGCAACCGGCCGGCGCGTCGCCCCTGCCGCTGCCGGAGGGCGCGCAGAAGGCCGCCATCTTCTTCATCCACCCGACCAGCGCCTTCGACACGCTGCACTGGAACGCCGTGCCGGGCGACCCGATCGCGGCGGCGCAGGCCCGGCGGTTCGTGCGGATGCAGGCCAGCGCCTTCGCGCCCGCCGGCCATGTCTGGGCGCCGCGCTACCGGCAGGCGGTGTTCGGCGCCTTCCTCACGGACAAGGCGGACGCCACGCTCGCGCTCGATCGCGCCTATGCGGATGTGAAGGCCGCCTTCGCCGCCTTCCTCGCCGCGAATCCTGCCGGGCCGCTCATCCTCGCCGGGCATAGTCAGGGCAGCCGCCATCTCCTGCACCTGCTTCACGACCATGCCGCGGACGCGGCCCTGCGCGCCCGGATCGTCGCGGTCTATGCCGTCGGCTGGCCGATCTCGGCCATGCATGACCTGCCCGCGCTCGGCTTGCCCGCCTGCACCGCCGCCAATCAGGCTGGCTGCCTGTTGAGCTGGCAGAGCTTTGCCGAGCCCGCCGACACCTCGGCGATCGACGCCACTTACGCGCGCGAGCCCGGCCTTGACGGCCAGTCCCGCAAGGGCTCGGCCATGGTCTGCACCAATCCGCTCACCGGCGGCAGCGCGGCCATGGCGTCCGCCAGCACCAATCTCGGCGTGCTGATGGGCGATGGCGAGCCGCTCTCCACGCAACTTGTCACGCCCGGCAACATCGGCGCGCGTTGCGATGACCGTGGCTATCTGATGCTCGACAATGCGCCGCATCTCGGCACCTTCGTGCTGCCGGGCAATAATTATCACGTCTATGATTATCCGCTGTTCTGGGCGAATATCCGGGCCGATGCGGTGCGAAGGCTGGTGACATGGCAGACACGCTGATCACGCTGGACAAGGGGGCCTTCCGCGCGGCCCTGCCCGGTGGCGGGCGCCTGATGGGCATGGATGTCGGCACCCAGACCATCGGCCTGGCGCTGTGCGACGCCGGCTGGAGCATCGCCAGCCCGGCCCACACCCACAAGCGCACCAAATTCACGCAGGACAAGGCGGTGCTGGCGCAGTTCGTCACCGCGCAATCGGTGAAGGGGCTCGTCGTCGGCCTGCCGCTCAACATGGATGGCAGCGAAAGTCCGCGCAGCCAGTCCGCCCGCGCTTTTGCCCGCAACATCGCCGCGATCGGCCTGCCCGTGCTGCTGTGGGACGAGCGCTGGTCCACCATGGCCGCCGAGCGCGCCATGATCGCGCAGGATATGAGCCGCGCCAAACGGGCCGAGCGGATCGACGCCCACGCCGCCGCGCTGATCCTGCAAGGCGCGATCGACGGGCTCACCATGGGCCTGTGAGAAAGCCGGCCATGAAACTCCGTCCCCCTCTCCGGTTTGACGCGTGCTGCCGCGAGGCCTTCGACTATGACCACGCGATCACCGGCGGCGAAATCATGACCATGATGCCCTATGACGGCCGTCCCGGCGAAGATCTGGTCGGCCCCGAATGGCACGACAGGATTTTCCACGCGACGCTGGCCATTACCATTGGCGATCAGGCCCTGCCCGGCATGGACATGGTGCCGGGCCGTTTCCAGCCGCTACAGGTTTCGGCGTGACGCTGGAGGTCGCAACACCGGACGAAGCCCGCCGCGTCTTCGCGGCGCTGGCGGATGGCGGCACGGTGGGCAGGCCGTTGCAGGAAACCGTCTGGACCAGAGGTTTCGCGCAGCTCAGCGACCGATTCGGCGTCCCGTGGATCATCAATTGCGCATGAGCACATCCCTCTGGCTGACCCTCGGCCTCGCCCTGCTGGCCATCAATCTCGCCGCCTTCACCAGCTTCGGCCTCGACAAGCAACGCGCCCGCCAGGGCGGCCCGCGTGTGCGCGAGCGCACGCTGCTGCTGCTCGCGCTCGTGGGCGGCAGCGGCGGCGCATGGCTTGGCCGCCGCCACTTCCGGCACAAGACGCGCAAGGCCGGTTTTTCTACGGCGCTCGCCCTCATCACCCTCGCCCAGATCGCAATTCTCGCGCTGATCGTCACGCGCCCTTGAGTCCGCCCGCCGGCTCCTCTATCCGCAGCTTTTGATGACACGCACAGCCTCCCCCGAGACCGGCCTGATCGGCCGGGCCAATTTCCCGCATCGGCATCTCCTCGGCATCGCCAATCTGGCCCCGCACGAGATCCGCTTCCTGCTCGACGAAGCCGAGCGCTGGGTCGCCCTCAACCGGGCCGATGGCGGCAAGCATGACGGGCGGCTCGCCGGGCTCACCCAGATCAACGCCTTTTTCGAGAATTCCACCCGCACGCTGCTCTCCTTCGAGATTGCCGGCAAGCGCCTGGGCGCGGACGTGGTGAACATGCACGCCGCCCAATCGAGCGTGAAAAAGGGCGAGACGCTGATCGACACGGCGGTCACCCTGAACTCGATGCGCGCCGACGTGATCGTCATCCGCCATATGAGCTCCGGGGCGGTGCAACTGATCGCGGATCAGGTCGATTGCCCGGTGCTCAACGCTGGCGATGGCTGGCACGAGCACCCCACGCAGGGCCTGCTGGATGCGCTCACCATCCGCCGCCGCAAGGGCGGGTTCGAGGGGCTGATCGTCACCATCTGCGGCGATATCCTGCACAGCCGCGTCGCCCGCTCCAACATGCTCTGCCTCACCGCGCTGGGCTGTCAGGTGCGCGTCTGCGCGCCGCCCACGCTGATGCCATCGGCCATCGAGCGCTACCGCGTGACCCCCTTCACGGATTTCGATGCCGCGCTGGAGGGGGCTGACGTGGTGATGATGCTGCGCATCCAGAATGAGCGGATGGACGGCGGTTTCCTCCCCTCCGCGCGCGAATTCCACATGGCTTACGGCCTCACGCCCGAGCGGCTGGCCCGCGCCAAGCCGGATGCCACCGTGATGCACCCCGGCCCGATGAACCGCGGCGTCGAGATCCTGAGCAGCGTCGCGGATCACCCCACGCGCTCGGCCATCACCGAGCAGGTGGAAATGGGGGTCGCCGTGCGCATGGCCTGCCTCGACATATTGACGCGCAGCCAGCGGGGAGTTGAGGGATGGGCATGATCGCGATCGTCAACGCGCGGCTGTGCGATCCGGCGGCCTCCGCCCTTGCGGACGGCGCGCTGCTGGTCGAGGGCGAAACCATCGCCGCGCTCGGCGTCGTGGACATTCCCGCCGAGGCCGAGCGGATCGACGCGCGCGGCATGATCCTGGCGCCCGGCATCATCGATCTGGGCGTGTTCAAGACGGACAAGCCGGCCTTCCATTTCTCCGGCATCACCCGCGCGGCACTGATGCCCGATCAGGCCCCGGTGCTCGATCACCCCGGCCTCGTCCAGCACGCGGCCCGCGCCGGCAAGCCGGATTTCTGGGTGCACCCGCTCGGCGCGGCCACGCGCGGCTTGCAAGGCACCGAACTGGCCGAAATGGCGATGATGAAGGCCGCCGGCGCTCGCGCCATCGCCACCGGGCGGCACTGGATTGCTGATGCCGGCGTGATGCTGCACGTGCTGCGCTATGCTGCCGCGCTGGATCTCACCGTCGTCACCCATGGCGAGGATAGCGGCCTCACCGCCCATGCCGTCGCCACCGATGGCGAGACCGCGACCCGCCTCGGCCTCCCCAGCGCGCCGGCCTGCGCCGAGGCCATCGCCATCGCCCGCGATATCGCGCTGGCCCGTGAGAGCGGCGCGCGGCTGCATGTCCGCCTCGTCACCACCGCCGCCGGGTTCGATCTCATCCGTGCCGCCAAGGCGGAGGGGCTGCCGGTCACCTGCGGCGTGAGCCCGGCCTATCTGTTCCTCAACGATCAGGCGGTGAGTGATTTCCGCACCTTCGCCCGCCTCTCCCCGCCGCTGCGCGACGAACGCGACCGGCTTGCCGCCATCGCCGCCGTGGCGGACGGCACGGTCGACATCCTCTGCTCGGCCCATGATCCGCGCGGCCCGGAAGACAAGCGCCTGCCCTTCGCCGATGCCGCACCGGGCATCGCCGGGGCGGAAACCCTGCTGCCGCTCGCTCTCAACCTGGTGCGCGAGGGCCATATCAGCGAGACGCGGATGATGGCGCTGCTCGCCGCCAATCCCGCCCGCCTGCTCGGCCTCGATGCCGGGCGGCTCGCACCGGGTGCGCCCGCCGACCTCATCCTCATCGCGCCGGATGTGCCGTGGATCGTCGATTCGGACAAAATGGCCGCCGCCGCCGGTAATACGCCGTTCGACAAGCTGCCGGTGCAGGGCCGCGCGCGGATGATCATGAAGGGCGGCGTGATCCGGTAAGGGGCAGCACGTCCCCCGGATAACCCGGCTTCGCTCGTTCGCGGACCGCTCTCCACCGCAGCCAGCCGGGCGTGGTCCTCACATCAGCGCGTGGCGATCCGTTGGCCGTTGCCTGGCGCTCCGCCGCGCGCCATGCGGCTGCCTGCCCCGTCGTCGAGCCGCACGAAACAGGCCTGTCCCGCCGCCGTCAGCGACCGGCATGTCGCCGACGCCATATTGCGATCGCCAAATCCGCGGATCGCGAGACGGTGGAAGACCCGGCCATTGACGGTAATCTCGCTGAGCACTTCCCCGAACCCGCCGAGACGGGGCTGTCGCTTGCTGATCTGCTGCCATTTCTCGCGCGCGATCGCGACCGAGTCGAATGCCCCGAGCTGGACCACCCAGTCGCTCACCGCCACGTCACCGGCGGCCGCTTTCGCAACGGCGCGCGCCGCCGCGGGCTTGGTCGCCATCGGCGCAGGCCCGGCCTTGCGCTGGAATGCGGCGTGCGCCGCCTCACGCATCGGATCGCTCGCCGCGCGATCCGCCAGCGCGGGCGTGCCCTCATCATGCGCGAAGATGGCGGCGAGAGTCGCAGCGTCCGGCGCTACCGCCAGAGCCGCCGGTTCCGCCAGAACCGGGGCCGCGACACGGTCCACGGGCATGGTCTGCGCCGATGGCACAGCCGGCGCTGCGATCCTGTCCGGCGTAACGGCCATGGCCGCCGCCTTCGGCTCCACGGCCGCAGAGGCCACCACGACCTCTGCGGCTGCAGCTGCAGCTGCCGCTGCGGCATCAGCCCGCGCCTGCGTCACCAGATCGCCCCCGGCCGCGCCCTGCGCAATCGCTGATGGATCATCCGCCCCGCTGCGCAGCGCCAGCCGCGCCGGCAGGCCGGCATCGTCCCCGTGCGGCGCCACGCCGAGCATGGCGATCACACGCTCCTGCCCCGTCCCCCCGCGCGACCATTCGCCCATGCGCTGTTCGGCGGCCCGCGCCGGCAGATCTTGTCCCGCGATCAGGCGCGCCTGCCCCCACGCCCCGCCAAGCGCCAGCGCATAGGCAAGGTTCTGGCGGGTTTGCGCCGTTGCGTCCGGCTGCCTCGTCGCCTCGACCAGCGCCCGCACGCCTTCCTCCACATTGCCGGCCATGGCCATGGCCAGGCCATAATCGGCCGCCGGCAGATCACTGATATGCGCGACTAGCACCGCCTGCGCCGCCTGTGCATCGCCCAGCGCCGTTTCGGCCAGCGACAGGCTCACGATGGTGCGTATCTCGCGATGGCCCAGCATGATGGCATCCCGGAACGCGGCGCGCGCCGACACATAACGGCCATTGGCCAGATAGGCCCGGCCAAGTATCGATCGATAGCTCGCATCTTGCGGTGTGGCGGCGACGAGCTCTTCCGCCTGCGTCAGGGCGCGGTCGTATTTTTTGTCGGCCAGCGCCTTTTCGATCCGTGGCGCAGGCACGGGCGGCCGCACGATGGATGCAGAGGGCCGCTGTTGCCCCCCGGCGCCGCTGCACCCCACAAGCGACGATCCCAGAATGACCGCCGATGTGAGCATCAGGGAAAAAGCCCGCGTCCGCCCGCTCATAATCCGCGCCCCTTGCCGGCCGTGGCCGCCGGCTTGTGCTCCACCTGATCGACCAGCGCGGCGAGCGCCTCATGCTGCGCAATCATGCTATCGAGCGCCTCGGTCAGCAAATGTTGCGCCGAGCGATTGGTCAGCGCGCTCAGCAAGCGCAGCCGCAAGTGGCGCTCCGCGTCGATGCGCAGCGTGAAGGCCACCTTGCGGCCCGTGTCGGCGAGCGAGGCAGGCAGGCCCGTGCGCGAGGGCGGCTTGCGGGTCGACGTCGCCATGCGCGCCGCGAGCAGGTCGATCTGTCGTGCGATGGGTGACGCGTGCGCTTCGTCGCCCGCCGCCCGCGCCTCCGTCTCCACCTGCGCCACGTCCGGCTCGGCCAGGATCATGGAAGCAGCGGCCTCTGCCGCGCCGCTGTCCTCGCCCATGTCGTTCCAGCCGAGGTCCTCATGGGCATGGCCCGTGGCGTGGAGGCTGATGACCGGCTGCCGCCGCATGGCCGGCCGGGCGCCGCCACGCCGCGCGAGCAGGCTTCCGGTGAGCGATGCGGCGGGGCGGGGCTCGGGATTGCCGGCGCCCTTCATCAGTTGGCCACCCTTCTGCCGAAGCCGCCATGGCTCTGCCGCGCGACCATGGTGGGGTGCGCGGGCGAAAAGACCGTGCGGCGGAAATTGCGCTCAAGCCGATCGGCGATATAGCTCCACAGCGCCTCGATCTCCTGGCTCGATTTGCTCTTGGTGCCGAAATCCATGACCGTGCGGCCATCGATCATCGAGACCGCGAAATCCGTGCGATGATGCACCGTCACCGGCGCGACCGTGCCATGCTGGGAGAGCGCGATCGCCGCCTCCGCCGTGATCCGCGCCTTGGGCGTGGCGGCGTTCACCACGAACAGCAGCGGCTTGCCCGCCCGCTCGCACAGGTCGACCGTGGCGCCCACGGCGCGCAGGTCATGCGGGCTCGGCCGGGTCGGGATGACGATGAGTTCGGCCACGTGGATCACGCTCTGGATCGCCATGGTGATGGCCGGCGGCGTATCGATCACCGCCAGCTTGAAGCCCTGCGTGCGCAGCACCTCCAGATCCTGCGCCAACCGCGCGACCGTCGTCTGCGCGAAGGCGGGCAGGTCTTCGGTCCGCTCGTTCCACCAGTCGGCGAGCGATCCCTGCGGGTCGATATCGATGAGCACGACCGGCCCGGCGCCGGCGCGCTGTGCCTGAACCGCCAGATGCCCGGACAGGGTGGTCTTGCCGGACCCGCCCTTCTGTGATGCCAGTGCCAAGATACGCACGCAATTCCCCCGGTCGATGCTTCAACCGGGAAAAAATCCCATGACGCGCCTAAGATTCCGTTAAGTGCCACATCGGAGCATTCTAGCCGTCAAACCGGAGTTATCCGCGCCGGTCACCGCCAGGCAGGGCGGGATGTTGCGCGTCGATGACGATGCTGTCGCCGCTGTTGCGGATGCGCTTCCCCGCCCGGTCACCTGTCCGGATGCCCGACCCGGCGCAGACCGGACGGGCAGCCGGCCTCGCCTTCAGTCGATCACCCAGTCGGCCCGCGCGATGCCCAGCGCATGGAGCAGCACCCCAAGGTCGCCGCGCTCGATGGCGGCATCGGCAGCCGCGCGGGTCTTCGGCTTGGCATGATAGGCCACGCCCAGCCCCGCCGCCTCGATCATCGGGATGTCATTGGCGCCGTCGCCGATCGCGATCGATTGCGCCGGTGCGATGCCCAGCGCGGCGATCGCCCCCAGCAGCTCGCTCCGCTTGCGCGCGGCATCGACAATCGGCTGCCCCACCGTGCCGGCCAGCTTGCCATCGGCAATGTGCAGGAGGTTGGCGATCTGCACATCGAAGCCGATTTCCTGACCGACCGGCTCGGCAAAGGGAATGAACCCGCCGGAGACGAGGATCGTCCGCGCCCCGCGAGCCTTGAGCGTGCGCACCAGCGGCCGCGCGCCGCCCATGATCCGCACCCGCTCCAGCCGGCATTGCTCGATCGCGCTTTCGGCCAGCCCCGCAAGCAGCGCCACCCGCCCGGCCAGCGCCTCGGCGAAATCCAGCTCGCCGCGCATCGCCCGCTCGGTCACCTCGGCAATCTGCGCCTTGAGCCCGGCATAATCGGCCAGCTCGTCGATGCATTCGACGGTGATCATCGTCGAATCCATGTCGGCGATGAACAGCCGGCAGTCGCGATTGGCCCGCGCCAGCACGATAATGTCCGCCGCCAGCCCCAGCGCCTCGATCGCCGCCCGTGCGGCATCGCGATCGCCGGCAAAGGGCAGGTCCACCGCTTCGCCCGCGTCAATCCATGCCGGTGCGCCGACAACCAGGCCCGCCTGCGCCAGTGCATCGCGCGCCGCGTTCACGTCCCCCTGCCCAAGTCCGTCCTGGGCGACTAAGGTCGCGATCATGTCCATGTTCCCGCCGCCAGCCATGCCTGATTCCGTTTCCCTGCCTGATCCACGCGACCCGGAGCGGCCGCCGGTCGCGCTTATTGCCGGACCGACGGCCAGCGGCAAGAGCGCAGTGGCCCTGCGCCTCGCCCAGAGGCATGATGGCATCATCATCAATGCCGATGCGAGCCAGGTCTATGCGGATCTCGCTATCCTCACCGCTCGCCCGCCGATCGAGGACACGAGGCAGGCGCCGCACCGGCTGTTCGGCCATATCGACGGAGCGCAGGCCTGTTCCGCCGCGCACTGGGCAAGCGAGGCGCGCGCCGAGATCGACCAGGCCCATGCGCAGGGCCGCCTGCCCATCCTCGTCGGCGGCACCGGACTCTATCTCGACACCCTGCTCCACGGCATCGCACCGATCCCGGATATCGACCCGGCCATCCGCGCCGCCGTGCGCGCGCTGCCGGTGGCGCAAGCGCACGTAGCCCTGGCCGGCGAAGACCCCGCCGCTGCCGCTCGCCTGCACCCTGCCGACACCGCCCGCGTCGCCCGCGCGCTGGAGGTGGTGCGATCCACCGGCCACCCGCTCCATCATTGGCAGGCCCGTCAAACCGGCGGCATTGCGACCCGGATGTCGGTCCACGCAGTCGTGGTGATGCTGCCACGAGACGAGCTCGCCCGCCGCGCCGCCCACCGGCTCGACCAGATGCTGGCCAGCGGCGCGATCGCGGAGGTCGAGGCCCTACTCGCCCGCCATCTCCCGCCAGACCGCCCGGTGCTGCGCGCCCTCGGCGTGCGGGAGATTGGCGAGATGCTGGCCGGGCACCTCCCGCCGGCTCAGGCGCAGGCCGCGATCCTCATGGCGACCACCGCCTATCAGAAGCGCCAGACCACATGGGCACGCAATCGCCAGCGCGACTGGCCCAAGCATGCCCCGGACAAGATCCGGACGCTCGACGATCTCGCGCGCCTGCCGGTCCCGCCCCGGCCGGCGCGCTGATAAAAGCGCCGTCAGCCACCGGAAGCCACGAAAGGCTCACAACCGATTGCCATGCAGCGCAACTAAATTACGCCCGACCACGGCAGAAATCGCCAGCTCTTGCGCCGCCTTTCTCCGCGAATCGTCGTGCTGCACCGCACATATCGCCACAGGATATGATAGATAAGTGTAGTTGAACGCAATTATATTACAAACAATATTATTGACACGTCATTTTATAATCGTTAGTGGCTCCAGTCTTGCCACCCCATGGCGTTTTGGCCCATGGCGCGGCGCAGATATTGCAGACCTTATTGCAGGAGCCTCACGTGGCCGAGAAAAGCGGCGCCGACATTCTGGTTCAAAGCCTGATCGACCTCGGGGTCGATACGGTGTTCGGCTATCCGGGCGGCGCGGTGCTGCCCATTTACGACACCATCTATGATCACCCCACGATCAAGCACGTCCTCGTGCGCCACGAGCAGGCCGCCGCGCATGCAGCGGAGGGTTATGCCCGCTCGACCGGCAAGCCCGGTGTCGTTCTCGTCACCTCCGGCCCCGGCGCCACCAATGCGATCACCGGCATCACCGATGCGCTGATGGACTCGATCCCGATCATCGTCATCACCGGACAGGTGCCGACCTATCTGATCGGCTCGGACGCCTTCCAGGAAGCCGATACGGTTGGCCTCACGCGCCACTGCACCAAGCATAATTATCTGGTGAAAGACCCCGCCGATCTGGCGCGCATCGTTCATGAGGCTTTCTATATCGCCACGTCCGGCCGTCCCGGCCCGGTCGTCATCGATATTCCAAAGGACGTGCAGGTCGCGACCGCGGCTTACGAGCGGCCCACGCTCAATGCCCATCCCAGCTACCGCCCGCAGGTCGATCCCGATGCGGACGCCATTGCCCGCGCGGTCGATCTCATCGCCGCGTCCGAGCGGCCGGTCATCTATTCCGGCGGCGGCATCATCAATTCCGGCCCGGAAGCGGCCGCCGCCCTGCGCGCGCTGGCCGAGCTGACCGGCGCGCCCGTCACCTCCACGCTGATGGGGCTTGGCGCCTTCCCGGCTTCCTCGCCATCATGGCTCGGCATGCTGGGCATGCACGGCACCTATGAAGCGAACTGGGCGATGAATCAGGCGGACCTGATCCTGTGCCTGGGCGCCCGTTTCGACGATCGGGTGACCGGCAAGCTCGACGCCTTCGCGCCGAACAGCAAGAAGATCCATGTCGATATCGACCGCAGCTCGATCAACAAGATCATCCCGGTCGACGTCCCCGTGGTCGCCGATTGCGGCCGCGCGATCGAGGCGATGATCGCCGCGCTCAAGGCGCGGGGCTACAAGCAGCCGGACCGCCGCGACTGGTGGGCGCAGATCGATGGCTGGCGCGAGCGCAAGAGCCTCGATTATATCGAGACCGGCAGCGAGATCATGCCGCAGCGCGCCATTGAAGAGCTGTTCAAGGCGACGCAGGGCCGCGACACGATCATCACCACCGAAGTCGGCCAGCATCAGATGTGGGCGGCGCAGCATTTCCACTTCGATGCGCCGAACAAGTGGCTGACCTCCGGCGGCCTCGGCACGATGGGCTATGGCTTCCCCGCCGCGATCGGCGCGCAGATGGGCAATCCCGATGCGCTGGTGATCGACATTGCCGGCGATGCCTCCATCCAGATGAACATTCAGGAGCTGGGCACGGTCATCCAATATGGCCTGCCGGTGAAGATCTTCATCCTCAACAATGAATATATGGGCATGGTCCGCCAGTGGCAGGAACTGACCTATGAGAGCCGCTATTCGCACAGCTATTCGGACAGCCTGCCCGATTTCGTGAAGCTGGCCGAGGCCTATGGCGCCCGGGGCATCCGCATCGAGACGATCGACCAGCTGGAAGCGGGCATTGCGGACATGATCGCGCATCCCGGCCCGGTGGTGGTCGATTGCCATGTCGCGCGCCTCTCCAACTGCTTCCCGATGATCCCGTCGGGCGCGGCGCATACGGACATGTTGCTCGACCCCAGCCAGGTCTCGGGCATCATGGACGATGAGGCCCGGGCGCTGGTCTGAGATGACGCCGCCCCTCCGCTTCCGCATCCATGTCACCGAGCCGTTCGGTTTCGAGCGGGCCAATGGCGGGGCGGCCGATCTGTTCGGCACGACGCCGGACAGCGCGGACGCGGATGCGACGGAGTGGACGGTCGCGCTGGAGAGCTGGTTCCATCTGGACGACGAGGATCATGACGTCGTGCTGGTGGCGCCGCGCTATGTCGGCGAGCCGCTTGCGCGGGTGTTCGACAGCTTGCTGGGCTTTCCGGTGCGCATCGCCCACCGGGTGCCCGATGGCTGGCGCTTCGCGATGACGGGCATGCTCTCACTGGCCCCGCTGGCCAACGACGATGATGAAAGCCCCGGTCAAAAAGACCGGATTTGACAACCCGAGCAGATAGGGACGAGATTTTGATGCACATCCGCCAGGAAGACAGCGAGCGCCACGTGCTCTCCGTCACCGTGGACAATGAGGCCGGCATTCTTGCGCGCATCACGGGCATGGTCTCGGCGCGCGGCTATAATATCGAGAGCCTCACCGTGGCGGATGTGAGCGAGGACCATGCCGTCAGCCGCATCACCATCGTCACGCACGGCCCGCCGCGCGTGATCGACCAGATCATCGCCCAGCTCGAGCGGCTGGTGCCGGTGCATCAGGTGACCGATCTCACCGAGGCCGGGCCGTTCGTCGAACGCGAACTGGCGCTGGTCAAGGTCGCCGGCAGCGGTGAGGTGCGCAGCGAGGCGCTGCGGCTGGCCGATGTGTTCCGCGCCAAGGTGGTCGATACGACGCTGGAGAGTTTCATCTTCGAAATCACCGGCCCCACGAGCAAGATCGACACATTTGTCGGCCTGATGCGCCAGCTTGGCCTTGTCGACCTGTGCCGCACCGGCGTAGTCGGCATGGCGCGCGGCGCCGACGCCTGACCTGCCATGACCGCAAGACCATGTGGCGGGCATTGCGCGCGCCATGCGGTCTGGACTATTTCGCCGGGCATATCCGGCCATGAGATTGCACATTGATGCTGGCGATGACCAGCATAACGAACTGAAAAGAGAAGGATTTGGGAATGCGTGTTTATTATGATCGCGATGCCGACATCGGCCTCATCAAGGGCAAGAAGGTCGCCATCCTCGGCTATGGCAGCCAGGGCCATGCCCACGCCCAGAATCTGCGCGACTCGGGCGTTGCCGAAGTCGCGATTGCGCTGCGCCCCGGTTCGCCCAGCGCCAGGAAGGCCGAAGGCGCCGGCTTCAAGGTGATGGCGAATGCCGATGCGGCCAAGTGGGCCGACGTGCTCATGATCCTCGCGCCCGACGAGCATCAGGCCGCGATCTGGGAGAATGATATCAAGGGCAATCTGCGCCCTGGTGCCGCGCTCGCCTTCGCCCATGGCCTCAACGTGCATTTCGGCCTGATCGAAGCGCCGGCGGACATCGACATCATCATGATCGCGCCCAAGGGCCCCGGCCACACGGTGCGCAGCGAATATGTGAAGGGCGGCGGCGTGCCCTGCCTCATCGCCGTCCATCAGGACGCGACCGGCAATGCGCATGACATTGCGCTCTCCTATGCCTCGGGCGTCGGCGGCGGCCGCTCGGGCATCATCGAGACCAACTTCAAGGAAGAGTGCGAGACCGACCTGTTCGGCGAGCAGGCCGTGCTGTGCGGCGGCATCACCCACCTCATCCAGGCCGGTTTCGAGACGCTGGTCGAGGCTGGCTATGCGCCGGAAATGGCCTATTTCGAGTGCCTCCACGAGACCAAGCTGATCGTCGACCTGCTCTATGAGGGCGGCATCGCCAACATGCGCTACTCGATCTCCAACACCGCGGAATATGGCGATATCGTCACCGGCCCGCGCATCATCACCGATGAGACCAAGGCCGAGATGAAGCGCGTGCTGGCGGACATCCAGTCCGGCCGCTTCGTCAAGAACTTCGTGCTCGACAACCGCGCCGGCCAGCCCGAGCTGAAGGCGAGCCGCAAGGCCGCGCAGGCCCACCCGATCGAGAAGACCGGTGCGCAGCTGCGCGCGATGATGCCCTGGATCAGCGCCAACAAGCTGGTGGATCAGGAAAAGAACTAAGCCATATTGGCTTGCCGCATCTTCCGAGTCGTCCGATGATCTCATCGGGCTTGAAAATGCGCCAGGCCGGATTGACGGCACAGCGGGCAGCGGGCACGTGATTGGCGTGCCCGCTCGCCACATCCTCATCCCCATCCATGATTTCTCGGCCGGCGGCACGGAGCTGATCGCGTTCCGTCTGGCGCGCCACTGGCTTGGCGCCGGGCGGCAGGTCTCGATCCTCGCCGGCGCGGCCGATGGCCCCTTGCGGTCCCGCGTGCCGGAGGGCGCGCCCATTCACATCCTCGCCCCGCAGCGGCCACGCGCCGCCACCTCGCGCCTGTTTCTCGGCAACCACATGGCGCCAGTCGCGCACGACCTCGCGCCCGATGCCATCTTCATCCCCGGCAATTTTCACTTCATCCTTGCCCGCGCCCTGCGCCGCGCGCTGCCACAGGCGGCCATCCTCGCCAAGATCAGCAATCCGCTGCTCCCACCCGCGATCGATCGGGCCGCGCTGTCCTGGCTGGCCAGGCCGGCGCTGCGTGCCCTGACGTCCGGCGTCGATCGGCTTGCGGCCATGTCGCGCGGGCTCACCATCGAGGCCAAGGCCCAGCTCGGGCATGGGCGCGTGTCCACGCTTTACGATCCCAATATCGCCGACGGGGCACGCATCGACTTCATGCAGCGCCCGGCCGCCCGGCCCGGAGCGCCGCTGCGCCTGCTCGCCATCGGCCGGCTCGAACCGCAGAAGGATTTCGGCCTTGCGCTGGAAACGGTCGCGCATCTGCGCAAGTTTCGCCCCGTGCATCTGCGCATCTGCGGCGAAGGACCGATGCGCGCGCGTCTGGAGCGCCGGGTGGACGCACTGGGACTGCGGGACAGCGTTACGCTGGTCGGCTTTTCCAACGGGCTGGACGAGGAGTTTCGCGCGGCCGACCTGCTGTTGATCACCTCGCGCTATGAAGGCGGTCCGGCCGTCGCCGTCGAGGGGCTCGCCCATGGCGTTCCGCTGGTCAGCACGGACTGCTCCCTGTTCTTGCGGGATCTCATGGTCTCCCCGTCCTTCGGCCGCCTCGTCGCCAGCCGCTCTCCCGCGGCCCTGGCCGGCGCCATCGATGCACAGGCAGCCCTTGCCGGCCCTCATCCAAACGACGTTGCGCCCGCCCTCGCGCCCGTGCAAGAAAGTGTCGCGGCGCGCGCCTATCTTGATTTGCTTGATCGTCTCGTGTCAGGCTGATCAACAGAATAATGTCGGATGACAGCGTCGCCCGGCACGCTATGTTCGCTCCCGAGCCCCGGAACATGGGCCAAGTCGAATAGGAGATAATGATAATGCGCCTTCTTCATGCCGCTCTCCCCGTCCTTTTGCTCACCGGTTTTGCCGGTGCGCTGGTCGCCCAGCCCGGCAAGCCCGACCCGGCCGCCATCAGCGGTGGCGCCTATACGGCTGATTCCGACCACACGCTGGTCAAGTGGCAAGTCGATCATTTCGGCTTCACGCCCTATTTCGGTCTCTTCGGCAGCGTCACCGGCACGCTCCAGTTCGATCCCAAGAACCCGGCCGCCGCCAAGGTGGAGGTGACCATTCCCGTCTCCAAGGTGACGACGGCGAGCGCCGGCCTGACCAGCCACCTGCTCAAGCCCGCCGAGGGCGACAAGCCGGCCGATTTCTTCGGCGCCAACCCGGCCGACGCCAAATTCGTCTCCACCAATGTCGCGGTGAACGGCCAGAATGCCAGCATCACCGGCAATCTGACGTTTAACGGCGTCACCAAGCCCGTCACGCTGGCGGCGAAATTCTACGGTGCGGGCAAGTCGCCGATGGGCGGCAAGGAAAATATCGGCTTCGTTGCGACCGGTGCGATCAAGCGCAGCGAGTTCGGCGTGAACACCTTCATCCCGATGGTCAGCGATGAAGTGAAGCTGGAAATCGTCGCCGCCTTCGTCAAGTAAGGCGCGTCAGGCGGGCGGCGCGGCCGGGGGAACCACCACCGGCCGCCCGCAGCCGATCGCCGCGAGATGATCGCGGCGCTGCTGGAGCTGGTCGCTGCCCGAATAGACCGGGCTCAGCCGATGGACGCCCAGTGGCCAGAACTGCTCCCGTCCCATGATCGCCACGCTCTGGGTGGCGCACAGCCGATCGAGCTGCGGCAGGCTCAGCTTGTGCAGCGCCATCACCGCCGGACGAACCAGCCGCCCGTCATCGAAACGCACCAGATCGCTCATATAATAGCCCCCGCGAATATCGACGAGGACGACATCGGCATCGGCCGCGCGGATCGCCGCCATGCTGCGGGCATAGCCGCGCAGATAGCGCTCGGTGTCCGCCAGCAGCCACCCGCCCGATAGCAGCGCAAACAGCGCGGAGCCCGCCACCAGCCGCGTCAGCATCGGCCTTTGCCCCGCCGCGCACCAGCCAAGGCCGGCCAGCAGGCACAGCGCGCCCAGCTGGCCATGCATGTAGCGGAAGCCCCAGCCATAGCCCTGGAACAGCGCCAGCCCCATGCCCGCCAGCACGCCAAGCAGCAGCGGCACGGTTATCGGCACGTCACGCAGCAGCCCGCGCCAGCGCACGCCGAGGATGGCGAGGCCGGCGAGCGGCAGCAGCAACAGATTGTTCCACCCGACCAGCCGCGCATTGTTGAGCAGCGGCTGCCAGCTATCGAGCCGGCCGATCAGGCTGACCAGCTTGTCGACGATGCCGTTGGTGCGGCTGAGATCGGCCGGCGGCGGCGGGCCGATGAGATCGGTCAGCAGCATCGGCCAGAGCCGCGCCCACACCACCATCATCGTGAGACAGACGACGGCATGAAACAGCGCCGCGCCCCAGCGGCGATTGGCCGCCATCCACAGGATGAACGGCCCGATGAACAGCAGCGGGAAATGCCATTGATGGAGCCCGGCCGCCAGCAAGGCAATGATCGCCGCCAGCCCATGGCCCAATCGGTCGCCCCGCAACACCAGCGCAAGCCATGCCAGATTGAAGGTGAAATGGCTCGTCATCGCAAAGGGCGTCATCGCGGTGGCGATGAGCTGGGTGGAGCTGAGCGCCATCACCATCGTCACCAGCACCGCGTCCGGGCGGCCGGGCATCAGCTTGCGCGCGATATGCCAGAGCAGGAGCAGGCCGATGCCGAGCGTCACCGGCGCGGCCAGGCTGGCGTCCCCCAGCCGCACGAACAGCGCGCGGATGGCGGCATGGACCGGCAGGTAGATCGCCGTCCAGTGCGTGTCGGCGCCATAGGGGCTATAGAATTCCGGCATCATCGCCCGCTGGAACGGCGCCCATTCCGGCGGGATCGGCCAGCCGAGATGGCCCTGCGCCAGATAGGCGCCGGCCAGCTCCACCATCACCTCGTCGCGCGAAGGACTGTAGCCGTGAAAGACAAAGGCCCGGCCCCACCAGCTGACCAGCACGACCAGCAGGATCGCAAGCGGGATCGCCCAATGCCGCGCTGATGCCTGGCCGACCGGGGTCTCCGTCCGGCGGCGCAGCGTCCATACCCACAGCGCGAGGCCGCCCAGCGCGAGTGCCTGCGCATCGAGCACCCACATATCCTGCCGGGCGAAGAAATATTCGGCCAGCCCGCGCGTCTGGCGGCCCGCAATATGCCACCACCATGCGGCCAGCGAGAGCGCCACCGCCAGTGCGCCGCCCAGCGCGAGCGCGATGGCCAGCGCCCGCCTGCGCTCTTCAGACGATGGGGACATTGCCGCCTTGCGCCAGATCGCGCCGCACAAACAGCCCGTCCAGCTCGACGAGCAGCGGAAAATGCCCTTTATTATTGGCAAACATGGCGTTCGGTGCGAACCCAGCCTCATCCAGCAGGCCGATCATCGCGCGGTAATCCGTCGCATCATCGTAAAGCGCGCGCACCGCCAGCTCGGTCTGAATGCCGGCCATCCGCGCCAGCACTCCGGCCGCGCCACGGCAGACAGCCGCGTCATGGCCCTGCGTATCCATCTTGAGCAGGATCGTGCGGGCATCCTTCGCGCCCGCCAGCGTGGGCAGCAGCCCGTCGAGGCGGCGGCAGGTCACGGTCACGCTGCGCTCCACCTTGTTGCGCCCGGCGAAGATCGGCTCCAGCCCCTCACCCGGCTTGTTGAGCGAGCTGAACTGGTCCGCCGCCATGATGTTGAATTGCGCCTCGCCATCCATATCGGTCAGCGCGAGATTGTGGGTGAACCAGCGCCTGTCATGCCGTGCCGCCTGCGCGAGCCGGGCATGGACCTGCGGATTGGGCTCGAAGGAGACGATCGCACCGGCAAAGCCGACATCGCGGCGCAGCATGGTGGCATATTGGCCGGCATTGGCGCCGATATCGATGACGCAATCCACGCCGAAATGCGCGATAAAGCGCCGCAGCGCGACAATCTCGCCATATTGATGTTGTCGCCCGGCCAGGCCAAGGCGCACCGCCAACCAGCGATCGCGCAGCTCGCGGCGATAGCGCGTCATCGCGCTCATGCCCGCCGCCCCCGGAAGCGCTCCTGCGCGGCGAGATAGGCCTGTTCGGTCAGCGCCGCCGCCTCGTCCCAGCCGCTATGGACGGCGCCATAGTTGAGCGCCGCCTGCCCGGCCTTGCGCCGCAGCCGGGCATTGCGGATGAGCGGGCGCAGGGTCGCCGTCAGCACATCGGCGCGGCCGACCGGGAAGCGCGCCGCCACATCGCCCGGAAGCTCGCCAAACATGCCTGCGTCGCTGGTTACCATGGCCGCCCCATAGCGCAGCGCCGAAAGGAAGGCACCGCTCGAATCGATCGCGCGATAGGGGAAGGCGCAAATATCCGCCGCCCGCAGATGCGCATCGAGCCGCTGCTCCGTGACGAAGGACAGGTCCGCGATCAGCCGGTGCCCGAAACCGCCGCCATGGATCGCGCCCAGAAACGGTTCGATCGGCATGAACGGCTTGCCGACAATCGCCAGCTCGAAGTCCAGCCCCTCGCGCCAGAGCGTGAGGCAGGCCTGCAGGAGCAGGTCCAGCCCCTTATAGGGCCGGATCGTCCCGAAGAAGAGGATGCGTGGCACCGCGGCGGGTGGCAGCGCGGCCATGTCCGCCGGGGTCGCGGCGGCCAGTTGCATCGGGGGATGCGGCACGATGTGGATCTGCGCGGCGTCGATCCCCTGCGCGAGCAGCGCCTCCGCCGTGCGCTCGCCATGGGCGATCAGCGCATCGAAGCGGGAGAGCAGCTCAAGATATCCCCGCGCCTGGGCGGTCGCTGCCCGGTCGCCATGATAGGGCCGCGCATTATGCACGGTGTGGACGAGCGCGGTGTGCCGCCCCAGCCGCCCGAGCAGCCAGCGATCGGCCATGGCAAAGGGCAGCCACTGGAAATGCGCGACATCTCCCTTCAGCGCGGCCAGCGAGCCCATCCGGCAATCCAGCGCATAATCGAACGCCTTGACCGCCCGCGCGAACCGCCGCTCCCCCAGCGATCCGCGCAACCGCTCGCCAATGCGGAAGAAGCGGGGCGCATAGTCATAACCGGCCGGCTCGATCGCATCGGTCTCGCGTAGCGGTCGGCCGAGCAGCGTGACCTCATGCCCGCGCGCGCCCAGCGCCGCGCACAGGCAGTCATCATAGCGCCCGGTGAACAGCGAGGGATCGACCATCACCGCCTTCATGCCCGCGCCCCTTTCCCCACTTGGCCAAGCAGCCGCCCGTGCACCAGCGCGAGCGCCAGATGCACCAGCATATAGCTCAGCATGAAGGCCTGCGAGAGCGACCAGCCCGCCGCCCCCTGCAAGGCGAGCGCCACCGGCACGCTGATCAGGCTGCCGACCAGAAACAGGAAGGACGGCCCGACCAGCGCGCCAAAGCGCCCGAGCCCCGTCTGGAGATAGACCGAGACGCACATCACGCCAAGTGCCAGCAGAAGAAGCATGATCATCCCTGTTTCCGCCTGTTCCAGCCTGATCTTGCCATCAAATATGATGGCGGCAAGGGGCCCGCCGACCAACAGCAGCGCCAGCGCGGCCGCAAGGCTCACCAGCAGCGCGCCACCGGTGAGCCGGACAAGCCCGCTGCGGAGCCGCTCCGTTTCGTCCCCGAACCAGGCCCGCGTCAATGCCGGCAGCGCCGTTTCGACCAGCGCCCGGATGACCGCCGACAGCGCGCGCGACATCTTGAAGACGAAATCGAACAGCAGCAGCGGCCGGGGGTCCTGCGTGGCGGCAGCGATGGTGAAATAGGGCGCATTATAGGCCGCGACATCGAACAGGGTCAGCGCGCCGGTGCGTCCGAAATCCGCCAGATAATGCGCCCGGACATGCCCCGCGCCCGCTCGCACCGCCAGCCATTGGCGCGCGGCCATGCCCAGGCTGCGCTGGATCGTCGCCATGCCCAGCCACAGGATGAGCAGCGCGATGGCGAGCTGGGCCAGCACCGCGTCGAGGATCGGCAGGCCAATGAGCGAGGCCAGCAGCAGGACGATCCCGCTTGCTCGACGCAGGAAGTCCAGCGCCTCCCACCATAGATTATGGTCCAGCGCGGCGAGCGCGCGGCGCGCCAGCACGGTCAGGAGGTTGATCGCCGAAACGCCATAGAAAGCGATGAACAGCAGCGGATAACGGGTCGGGATTCCCCCCAGCGCGATCGCAAGACCGATCATCGCCCCGCCCGTCGCGATGATGCCGGTCATCAGCCAGAACAGCGCGCTCATTTCCTCGACGCGAAAACGGCCCTCGCCGGTCACCTGGTCGCGGCGCAGGCGGCTATAGACGATCGCGCTCAGCCCCAGTTCCGCCGATACGGTGAAGTTGGCGAAGGCGATGAGCAGCAGAAAGGTGCGGAACTCCCCGATCGGCAGCAGCCGCACGAAGACGAAGGTGACGACGAAGCCCCAGACCATCGCCAGCGCCACATTGGCGAGCTTGGCACCGCCGAGCAGGCCCGGGCGCGTTTCCAGCCGCCCGGCCAGCGCGACGAGCCGGGGGATCATCCGCCCCGCCTGTTCACAGCGGCCGGCGCGCGCGAAACAGCGTATCGGCCAGCGCCATGCGCGCCGTATCCGCCGGCGGCATATCCGCGGTATCGATCAGCTCGACGGTCAGGCCGGCCGCGCCGATCCGCTCGGCCAGATCGCGGCCATATTGGCGGACATGGTCCCACTGGCCGAACCGGCGCTCGCGCTCCCGTCCGGAGAGGTCCGGCGCGCCATCCTCGCTCGGCCTGTCCCAGAGCGGCACCAGCAGCCACGCCTCGCCGCCCGGCTTGAGCGCGCGGGCGATGTTGCGCAGCACCGCGCCATCATCGGGCACATGCTCCATCACATGGCTGGCGTAGATGCGGTCAAAGCGCGCGTCATCGGCCATCGCCATCAGGTCGAGCCGCTGCATGCCCGGCACGCGGTAGCGCGCGGGGTCGAGATCGGCCGGCACATAGTCCCCCGCCCCGGCGCGGAAACGCGCCACCAGGCTCGCCTCATTGGGCGCGCAATGGAGGACGGCCCCGCCGGCGGGCAAGGTGATCCGCCCGGCATCGAGCAGCGCGTGCATCAGCCGTTCGCGCGGGGAGGCGCCGCACGCCGGGCAGCCCCATGCAGGCTCGGCGCCATAGCGGAAAAAGCCCACGACATCCTGCCCGCATGCCGGGCAATGCCGGTCCCGCCGCGCACCAAGCATGGTGCGCGCGGCCAGCGCGGTGCGGGAGGCATATTTACCGGCCGCCTTGAGAACCCGTCGCGTCGTGATCATCGCATCAGCCTATACAGGGGGGACATGAAATTGACAGTGATCGGACGTAAATTCAGTCACGCGATTTGGCCGGCGTCCAGACCGTGAAGGTCCGCCCGCGCATCGCCAGCAGGATGCCCTTGAGCGTCGCCAGATAGGCCAGCAGCAGGTCGATGATCGCCGCCAGCGGTCCGCGCCGCGCCTGCAATCCAGCCATGACGAACAGGATGCAACCCGCGCCCAGCGCAACCGCCGCGACGGGCGCGATCAGCCAGGCCAGCGCAAAGGCCGCCGCCGCGCCGATGCCGATCCACGCCCCGCCAAACCAGCGCACCAGCTTGCGCGAGGCATACTTGAACCGGTCCAGCCGGCTCATCCGCGCCAGCTGCGGCCGCAAATGGCCGTGGGTATGCCAGCTGCGCGCCGCAATCCGCACCTTGCGGCGATATTCATCCTCGCGCCTGGCCACCATCGTCTCGCGCGCGATGACGTCGCGCGCCTTGACGAGCCGCCGGCCGGCGAAGACCACCGCCATGGAGACGGTGAGATCATCCAGCACGCTATCCGGAAAATCCGGATAAAGCGCCCGGCGGATCGAGAAGATCGAACCATCCGCGCCCATCACATTGCCGGTGCGCGATTCCAGATCCTTCAGCCGTTCCTCCAGCCGCCAGTAGAGCGCGCCGACCGCGGCCGACGCGCTGCTCCCCGCCCCGTCATAGCGCAGCGAACCGAGCACGCCGCCCACCGCCGCATCGGCATAATAGGGCAGCAGGGCATCGATCGCATCGGCATCGAGCAGCACATTGGCATCGGTGAACACCAGCACATCGCCCCGCGCCAGCGCCGCGAGCTGCTTCATCCCATGGGCCTTGCCGCTGCGACCCGGGCCGCGCACGAGGGTCAGCAGGTCGCCGGTGGCCGCCAGCAGATCGCCTGTGCCATCGCTCGATCCATCATCGAAGGCGAGGATCTCCAGCGCCGGATAACGCGCCTTGAGCAATCGCAGATTGGCAATCTTGCCAGGCAGTGCCGCCGCCTCATTATAGGCGCAGAACAGCAGGGACACCGACGGCGCGGCCTCCCCCGCCCCGCGCCGGATCACCCGCGTCGGCAACAGACGCAACACCAGCGGATAGCCGATGAACGGCCAGACCAGCAGCAACAGGCAGAGGCCGAGCACGAGCCACAGGACGAGATCGGGCAGCGGCATCAGCCGTCAAACCGCATTGTCATGGGTCAGCACCCCGAGCGTCGCGACGATGATCCGCAAATCCCGCCAGATCGACCAGTTGGTGACATATTCCAGATCCGATTGCAGCCGGTTGACGAGATCCTCCCGCCGATCCGTCGGGCCGCGATGGCCACGCACCTGCGCCAGCCCGGTCATGCCCGGCTTGATGCAATGGCGCGCCCAATAGCGCGCATCCACTTCCCAATAGAGCGCGTCCGCCGCCTTTGCGGCCGGCGCATGCGGGCGCGGACCAACGATGCTCATGTCGCCCTTCAATACATTGAAAAGTTGCGGCAATTCATCGATGCTGCTGCGGCGCAGAAAAGCCCCGATGCGGGTCACGCGGGGATCGTCCCGCTCGGTCAGCTTCTCGGCGCCCTGATCGGTCTGCGCTGCGTGCATGGTGCGATATTTCAGAATGAGGAACGGCCGCCCGTCCTTGCCGATCCGGTGCTGGCGGAAGAAGACCGGGCCGGGGCCGGAGAGCCTCACTGCCACAGCCGCGCCCAGCAGGACCGGCGAGAGCGCGATGATCGCGCCAAGGCTCACCGCCACGTCCAGCAGGCGCTTGAAGATCCGGTCGCGGAACAGCAGCGGCCCGCCGGATACGACGACGGTGGGATAGCCCTCGAACACGCCAACGCGGGCCGGCACAAAACGGCGCAGCTCCGGCACGAGAACCTCTCCCCGGGCCGAGAGCGCCGCCAGCGCCATGCGCCACGCCTCGATCCGGTCGGACGGGCAGGCAACGACCACTCGCTCGGCCCCGCCGACCGCCTGCGCCAGCCGCGCCGCCATCGCCGCATCGCCAGCATCGGGATCGAGACCATGGGCAGCGGCATCAATCCGGCCTGCCGCACGCGGCGTCGCCATGTCCACCCCGTCGACCAGCAACAGCGTGAGATGCGGCACCGGGCCCACCAGCGCGAGGGCGATCCGCCCGATCAGCCGCCGTGCCAGCACCAGCCCGGCAGCCGAGAGGCCAAGCCCGGCCATGAAGGTCAGGCGCGAGAGCTGCTCGGCAATCTTGCCCAGATAGACGATGAGCAGCATCAGCATCGCGGCTTGCGCAAGGCTCCAGACCGCCCGGACCGCGCTCGCCCGGCCATTGCTGATCATGCGAATACCGTAAACGCCGCCATTGATGGCGATCAGTGCGTAGACCGGCGCGATCATCGCGAACATCACCAGGCCATGCGGCTTGCCCGGCTCGCCCCACAGCGAGTGCAGCACCAGCAGATTGGCAAGCGCAAACGCCAGCCCGAGCACCGCGATATCGATCAGGATGCTGAGGATATAGACGCGCAGGCGCGCCACTTCCCGGGATGGCGCTCGTTCGGCTGACATGGCCCGGGCGCTATGCGTGGCGGCGGCAACCGTCAATGGCATTCATCCGCCTGCGCCCGCGCGAAGCGCCTTTTCGGGTGCCGCGATCAGATATTTTTTGACGCCTGAATCGTCCGGCATGACGGAAGGTTATTGATTGCGGATATGTGACAGCCGATAAGCCCCCATGTCTGAAGCCAGCCCCCCCGCGCTTAAAACCGTCCTTCGCGTCCAGAAAAACATTCTCGCAAGGCCCGAGCGCAGGCTGCTCAACTGGCTGTGCGCTATCCTGCCGCGCTGGGTTACGCCCGATTTGCTGACGCTTGCGGGGATTGCGGGCGCTCTCATGACCTTTGCGGGTTATGCGCTGAGCGGCCTAGGCATCGGCTGGCTGTGGCTCGCCATCGTCGGTTATGTCGTGCAGTGGTTTGGCGATTCGCTCGATGGCAGCCTTGCGCGCTGGCGTCATATCGAGCGGCCATCCTACGGCTATTTCATCGATCATAGCTGCGACGGCATCGTCACCCTGCTCATTCTTGCCGGCATGGGGTTCAGTCCGTTCGTGCGGGTGGATGTCGCGATGTTCACCGTCACCGGCTATCTGCTGCTCTCCATCCATGCCTATCTGGCCGCGCGGGTCATGGGGGAGTTCAAGCTCTCCTACGGCATTGCCGGGCCGACAGAGCTGCGCTTCGTGCTCATCGGCCTCACCATCGCGATGATGGTGCGCGGCGCCGATCCCACGCCACTGCCCGCCATCTCCGGTTTCGATATTTTCGTCGGGATCATTGGCGCCATCTTCGTCGCCTTGTTCGTCATGCAGACGCTCATCGTCGGCCGCCACCTCGCCAGAGCCGACGCGAACCGGCATAGCTGACACGGGCGTTAGCGGACCGTGGCACGCAAGGCGGCGCTTGCGGGCGCTTCGCCTGCGATAATCCCCGCGATCCGACCGGCCGCCTGGCCATCGCCAAACGGACTATGCGCCCGCGCCATCGCCTCATAGGCGGCGCGGTCATCCAGCAAGGCGGCGGTTTCCGCCACGATCCGCGCCCGGTCCGTGCCCACCAGCCGGGCCGTGCCCGCCGCAATGCCCTCCGGCCGCTCGGTCGTCTCGCGCAGCACCAGCACGGGCTTGCCGAGCGAGGGCGCCTCCTCCTGCACCCCGCCGCTATCCGTCAGCACCAGATGGCAGGCATCGAGCAGCGCCACGAAATCGGGATAATCCAGCGGTTCGACCAGCGCCACATTGGGCAACCCCGCCAGCCCCGCCTCCATCACCATGCGCACCTGCGGATTGGGGTGAAGCGGCAGGATCAGCGCCACATCCGGCCGCGCGGCGAGATCGCGCAGCGCGCCGGCGATCCGGGCCATCCCGCCGGCCATATTCTCGCGCCGGTGGCAGGTCACGGCAAGGATCCGCCGGCCCGCAAAACCCGCGATCACCGGCCCGATCGCGCCCGCGCTCGCCACGCCGTCGCGCAGGCGCGCCCGCATTGCCAGCAGCGCATCCACCACCGTATTGCCGGTCATGTGAATGGTCGCCCCGGCGCGGCCTTCCGCGCGCAAGGCCGCCGCCGCGCCGTGCGTGGGCGCGAAGTGGAGGTCCGCGATGCAGGCGATCATGCGGCGGTTCGCTTCCTCCGGCCATGGCTGGTAGATATCGCCGCTGCGCAAGCCAGCCTCGACATGCCCGACCGGGATCTTGCGATAATGCGCGGCCAGGCTCGCCACCATCGCCGTCAGCGTATCGCCATGGACCAGCACCCGGTCCGGCCTTTCCACATCGAGCACGGCGCCCAACGCAAGGATGAGGCGCGCTGTCAGGTCGTCCAGCGTCTGCTTCGGCTGCATCAGGTCCAGGTCGATATCCGGCGTCAGGCCCGCCCCGTCCAGCACCCGATCCAGCAGCGCGCGATGTTGCGCCGTCACGCAGATGCGCGTCTCGATCGCCGCCAGCTCGCGCAGGGCATGTGCCACGGGCGCCATCTTGATCGCCTCGGGCCGCGTGCCGAACACAATCATGACCTTGCGCCTGCCCACGCTTCACGTCCCTCCCCCGCAGCGAGTGTGGGGCAGCGTTTGCGCAGTGTAAAGGATGGTTTATAACATGCTGAAAATGATTAACTATATGACGGCATGACGCATATTCTCACCCGGCGACGAGCGCCGCATCGCGCAAACCGCGCCACACCCGCGCCGCCTGCACGCTTTCGGGCACGTCATGCACCCGCACGATCTGCGCGCCTGCATCGATCGCCCGGAATGCCAGCGCAACCGATCCGCCCAGCCGCTCGCTCACCGGCGCGCCATTGGTGAGCGCGCCCACCATGCGCTTGCGGCTGGCCCCGAACAGCAGCGGCAGGCCCAGCCCGTGGAACATGGCGAGGCGATTGATGATCCGCGTATCATCCTGCAACGCCTTGCCGAAGCCGATGCCCGGATCGATGATGATGTTCGCGCGGTCGATCCCCGCCGCCACGCACACCGCGATCCGCGCTTCCAGCCAGTCGAACACATCGCCGTCGATGGAGGCCCCGCCCACCGCCCCGGCCTTATATCTGACCGCGCCGCCATGTGGATCGTCCCCGGCCGAGGGCGTGTGCATCAGCACCACCGGGCAGCCGGCGCGCGCCACCACCTCCAGCCCACGCGGATCATGGGTCAGCGCGGTCACATCATTGACGATGCCCGCGCCGGCCGCCAGCGCCGCCTCCATCACGCTCGCCTTGCGGGTATCGATCGAGACCGGCACGCCGCCCTTCACCAGCCGCTCGATGACCGGCACCGTGCGGGCGATCTCATCCCCTTCCCACACGGCGTCCGCGCCCGGCCGGGTTGACTCGCCGCCGACATCGATGATCGACGCGCCGGCCACCTGCATGGCAAAGCCCGCATCGGCGGCCTTCTCGGGCTCGCTGACATGTCGCCCGCCGTCCGAGAAACTGTCCGGCGTCATATTGAGGATGCCCATCACATGCGGCATGTCGAAGCGGATCACCCGCTCGCCGATCGTCAGCGGCGGGCGCGGCGCGGCAAAGCCGGCCATCAGCGCTGCCACCCGCGCGCCGAGCGCATCCGGCAGGCGCGCCTGCCAGTCCGCCAGCGCCGCCACCGGCAGCTGCGCCTTCCCGGCCATGCCCGCGCGATCGATCCAGCTCGCCTCGACCCCCTGGAACCAGAGGAGGCCGCCCGCCAGTCTGCGCACCTCCGCCTCGGCCAGCCCGACAGGCGTGTCGGCAAACCAGATGGGACGCAGATAGAGGCGGACGTCGGCCGGTGGCACAGGGATCGAGCTTATCATCGCCGCTCTCCTACCGCATCTTCCGGGCGGAAGGAAACCCGGACGCGCCCGGCAGGCCAAAGCCGCACCTGTCACCCACAAGCCTCACTGCCCGCGCGTTCGGCCCCGCGCCTATCGCTGCAATTTGCACCATTCGATTTGTTATCGTAAGCACCCGAAGCAGTCTGGCGCTGTCTCAAAGGGGAGACGTCCGCCAGGCGGCAAAATCGTCGATGCACCATCAGTTTGCACGATAACATGCAGCCGGAGCCATCCGGTATCTGGGAGAGGGTTTCTAAATGATCCAACACTCATCGAGCCACATTTATCTGCGGGGATTGAGCGCGCTTGCCCTCGCCGCCTGCCTGGCGGTCCCGACGGCCGCGCTCGCGCAAGATGATGCCGCCACGGCGCCCGATGCATCCGAAGAGGCCATCGTCGTCACGGGCTCACGCATCGCCCGCTCCGGTTTCGATACGCCGACCCCCGTCACCGTGATGGGCAATGAGCGCGTCCAGGAACTCAACATCACCAACGTGGCCGATGCGCTGAACCAGCTGCCCAGCTTCCGCGCTTCCGGCTCGCCCGCGAACGTCCAGTCATTCGGCGGCAATATCGGTGCCCGCGTGCTCGATCTGCGCGCGCTCGGCGCGCCGCGCACGCTCGTGCTGGTCGATGGCCGGCGCTTCGTGCCCAGCACGAGCGAAGGCACGGTCGACATCAACCTCATCCCGTCGGGCCTCGTCCAGCGCACGGAAGTCGTGACCGGCGGCGCGTCGGCCGTTTATGGCTCGGATGCCGTTGCCGGCGTCGTCAACTTCATTCTCGATCACAAGTTCACCGGCCTCAAGGCGGAATTCCAGACCGGCCTTTCCGAGCGCGGCGATGATTTCAACCAGTTCGCCAGCATCACCGCCGGCACGTCCTTCGCGGATGGTCGCGGCCGGTTCGTCATCTCCGGCGAATATGAGAATAATGACGGTCTGGCCGATTGCTATTCGGCCCGCTCATGGTGCGCGCAGGAGCGATCGATCGTCGGCAACACGCCCGCCGGCACGGATGGCCTGCCCTCCAGCATCATCACGTCGAACGTCCACGTCTCGACCATGTCGCCAACCGGCCTCATCAACCGCTCGCTCGGCGCCGATGGCAAGGCGCTCTACGCCAATGTCGCCAATGATCCGCTGCGCGGCATCACCTTCACGCCGGATGGCACGCCGCGCCCGTTTGAATATGGCGATTTTGCCGGCCCGCTGTTCATGATCGGCGGCGAGGGGCATGAGCGCAATCCCTACCTCTCCAGCCTGCTCCTCAAGGTGCCCGTCGAGCGCTACAGTTTCTACAGCAGCCTGGGCTATGAGCTGACCGATAACGTCAACGCCTTTCTGGACGTGTCCTACGGCCATGTGAAAGGCACGACCTATTCGTCGACCTACCGCGATTATAACGGCTCGCTCATCGGCAACATCAAGGCCGACAACCCCTATATCCCGACCGAAATTCACGATGTGATGGTCGCCAACAATATCGCCCAGCTCCAGGTCGGCCGCTCCTGGTTCGATCTGGGCAGCCCCAAGGGCGTGTCGCGCACCGGCACCTTCCGCGCCGTGGCCGGCCTGGATGGCTCGTTCGGTTCCGGCTGGAAGTGGGAGGTCTATTATCAATATGGCCAGACCAACTTCCGTCAGGACATGTCGAACGACCCGATCAACGGCAATATGCTCAAGGCCGTCGACGCCGTGCGCAACACGAATGGGGACATCGTCTGCCGCGTGAATGCGGATAGCGATCCGACCAATGATGACGCCGCCTGCGTGCCGATCAACCTGTTCGGCGAGAACCAGTTCGGTCAGGCCGCGCGCAACTATGTGCTGGGCACCGGCTTCCAGACGCTGGTGACCAAGCAGCAGGTCGCCGCTGCCAATATCAGCGGTGATCTGTTCAACATCACCTCGCGGCCGGTCTCCATCTCGGTCGGCGGTGAATATCGCCGCATGACGCTGAATGGCGATACGGACCCGGTCTCGGCCAATCTCGGCTTCTGGGTGCTGAACGGTCAGGCCGTCTCGGGCAAGCAGTCGGTGAAGGAAGGCTATGGCGAAATCGTCGCGCCATTGCTGGCCGATCTGCCCTTCGTGCGGAATCTGGAGCTGAACGGTGCGTTCCGCTTCACCGATTATAGCGACAGCGGCAATGTGCAGACATGGAAGATCGGCGGCATTTTCGAGCCGGTCAAGGCGCTGCGTTTCCGCGTCACCCAGTCGCGCGATATCCGGGCGCCCAACCTCACCGAGCTGCGCGGTCCCCAGCAGAAGTCGACCATTGGCCTCACCGATCCCAAAACGGGCCTGCAGGCCAACCCGGTCGTCATCCGCGGCTCCAACGCGGCGCTTCGCCCGGAAAAGGCGGACAGCTTCACCGCCGGCATCATCATTGCGCCGGAAGGTGAGTTTCTCTCGCGCATGCGCCTGTCGGTCGACTATTATAACATCCAGGTGAAGGAGGCGATCGGCCAGCTCGGCGCCCAGACCCTGGTGCAGCGGTGCGAGGATGGCGCGACGGAATATTGCCCGCTCATCACGCGCGATGCGACCGACTCCGTCGTGCAGGTCAATGACGTGCTGCTCAACGCCAACCAGCTCCAGACCAAGGGCTTCGACGTCGAGTTCGCCTATCGGCAGCCACTGGGGGATGCGGGCGCGCTCGATTTCCGCCTGCTGGCGACGATCGTGCAGGATCTCATCACCATCGACAGCGCGGGCGCAACCGACCGGGCGGGCCAGACCGGCTCGCGCGCCGGCGCGCTGCTCGGCGTGCCTGACTATACGCTGGACGGCACGCTCAGCTACAGCCGTGGGCCCGGCCGCCTGACCTTCCATGGCCGCTACATCCCGGCTGGCGGCTATAATGTCGCCTTCATTGGCCCGGATGATCCGCGCTATGCGGTCACCCTGCCGACCAGCGTGAACAATAATCGCATTCCGGGCCGCTTCTATCTCGATCTGTCCGGCTCGATGAAGGTCTACGCCATGAACGGTCAGGAGATCGAGCTGTTCGCCTCGATCAACAATCTGCTCGACAAGGACCCGCCGGCCATGCCGAGCGGCAATCTGGGCACCAATCAGGTGCTGTTCGATCCGATCGGTCGCGCCTTCAAGGTCGGCGCCCGCGTCCGCTTCGGCGGTTGATCAAGCGGAAGCGCGGCCCCGTCGCCGCGCTTCCCGCCTTGCGCTTCATAATGAAAAACGCCGCATAGCTCCTTGCTATACGGCGTTTTTTTGTTACCCTTTGAACGTCAGGCCGGCGCGGGTCCGGCTATTCGTCCGGGGATGATCATGGCTCGGTCGCGAGCAGATAACGCTGCCGCAGCGCGTCGATCGGCTTCACCTGCCCCTCATGCTCGATATGCCAGAAAGTCCAGCCATTGCAGCTTGGCGCGCCTTGCAGGGCGGCGCCCAGCTTGTGGATCGAGCCGGTCTGCTCGCCCAGTTCAAGCGAGCCATCCGCGCGCACCGTCACCTTCCAGCGCCCCTTCGCATCGTGCAACTGCGTGCCGGGCGTGATCATCCCCGTCTCGACCAGCGTGCCGAAGGCAACGCGTGGCTGACTGCGCGGCGATTGCATGATGGTGAGCGCGCTCTCGTCGAGCGGCAGCGCCAGCGCGATCCGCTCGCGCGCCACTTCGCAATAGTCGCTCTCGCGCTCGATGCCGATCCACTTGCGCCCCAACCGGCGCGCCACCGCCCCGGTGGTGCCGGTGCCGAAGAAGGGATCGAGCACGACATCGCCCGGCTTGGTGCAGGCGAGCATCAGCCGATAGAGCAAGGCTTCCGGCTTCTGCGTCGGATGCGCCTTGTGGCCGTTGCGCTTCAGGCGCTCCTGCCCGGCGCAGATCGGCAGCACCCAGTCCGAGCGCATCTGCAGCTCGTCATTGAGCGTTTTCATCGCGCGATAGTTGAAGGTATATTTCGCCTTCTCGCCCTGGCTCGCCCAGATCAGCGTCTCATGCGCATTGGTGAAGCGGGTGCCCTTGAAGTTGGGCATCGGATTGGCCTTGCGCCACACGATATCGTTGAGGATCCAGAAGCCCTGATCCTGCATCAGCGCGCCGACGCGGAAGATATTGTGATAGCTGCCGATCACCCAGATCGTGCCATCGGGCTTCAGGATGCGCCGCGCCTCGGCCAGCCATTCGCGGCAGAAGGCGTCATAGGCGCCATAGCTGTCAAACTGGTCCCAGGCATCGTCCACCGCGTCCACGCGGCCGCCCTCGGGCCGGAACAGGTCGCCGCCGAGCTGGAGATTATAGGGCGGATCGGCAAAGATCATGTCCACGCTCGCCGTCGGCAGCGTGCGCATGATCGCGATGCAATCGCCCTGCAGCAGCGTATCGAGCGGCAGGCTGACGGGCAGCGCTGGCGGCGCGATCCGTGCCTTGACAGGCCGCACCCCGACGCGTTCGATCACAGTCATTCCGTTCAGTCCCCCGTTGTTGCCTCCGGTCTGTGAATCGCCGCGACTCGCCAGTCAAGCTTGGCAGCGGGCAGCGGCGCGCCGTGCGACTCGCGCAATTCGGCGGAACGAAACGAGTCCCCACGAGGGGTAGCCCCACCCGATTCGGGCGAGACTCAACATCTAGTGGTGTAACCCCAAAGACTCAGCGGGCCGCCGGCGCGGAATATATTTTTTCCCGCGCCGGCCTGGTCATCGCCCTAGCCCCAGCAGCCAGAGGCCGATCACCGCGAACAGCGTGGCGGCAACGATGCGCACCACCTTCAGCGGCACGCGCCGGATAAGTTCATGCCCCAGATAAACGGCGGGAACATTGGCGAGCATCATGCCCAGCGTGGTGCCCAGCGTCACCCAGCCGACCAGCTGATAGCGCGCGCCCAGCGCCACGGTGGCGATCTGCGTCTTGTCGCCCATCTCGACGATGAAGAAGGCGATCGTCGTGGTGATGAACGCGCCGAACCGCGCCGGCTTGTCCTCCAGATCGTCGATCTTGTCCGGGATCAGCGTCCAGGCCGCCATGGCGAGGAACGAGAGCGCCACCACGATGCGGAACCAGCCACTCTCGAAAATCGAGGCGACCGTGGCCCCCAGCAGCGCGGCCAGGGCATGGTTCGCCAGTGTCGCCACCAGAATGCCGAGAATGATCGGCACCGGCTTGCGGAACCGGGTTGCGAGCAGAATGGCGAGGAGCTGGGTCTTGTCGCCAATCTCGGCAAGCGCGACGACAGCGGTCGACGTCAACAGGGCTTCCATGAAACATCCTTGGGCCGGGCGAGACGATGAACCGACGGCACAGCGCCTCTCGCCCGGCCGGGACGAAAGCGCCATGCCATTGGTCTCGCCTGAACGGTCTCCCGTCCCCGCACGCCACGGCCTCTCGACCGAGTATGTTGACGCTGCGGTCCGCCGGGGTCGGCGGCTGGCTACTCCCCAAGTGACGGACCGCGATTAGGTGAAAGCGCCGCTGCGGTCAAGCCAGACCCGGCCGGCCGCCATCCTCATGCCGGGCCACCGCCTCCGTTTCATCCCGCCCATGCATCGAGACCGGACGATGTCCCACACTATTCTTCCGGGTCCCCTAAATCGATGCCCCTTCCGCCCTCATCGCTTCATTTGATCTTGGCCGATGCTGGCGACTCTTCGGGAGACACCCTAAAAAATACGGGATTGAAAATAAAATTCTCTCATTATTCCTGCCATTTTCGCCCGCCCGTTCGCCGGTTCAACAAGCCGACCCAAAATCGTGATATTGTTGCAGTCTTGCGGCATTAAATACGGATTAACATCGTCGACCCTTTCCACTACACGCCCTAGCGTAGCTTTGGCGGTCAATCTGCCGGAGATGTTCAATGGAGGGGGAAGAATGAAAGGTGCTCACGCACTGTTGGCGGCGCTCGGTCTGGTTTATTTGCCCGGACAGGCATGGGCGCAGCCTGATGTGAGCGAGGATGGCAGCGGCCGACTGGTCTATGAAGCGGCCTTTTTCGCGCAATTCTCGCCCTCCAATGCCTTGCAGATGGTCCAGCGCGTGCCCGGCTTCACGGTCGAGAATGTCAGCTCGGAAGTGCGCGGCTTCGCGCAGGCCGCCGGCAACGTCGTCATCAACGGCCAGCGCCCCAGCGCCAAGAGCGACAGCCTGGATGTCATTCTCGCCCGGATTCCCGCCAATCGCGTCAAGCGCATCGAACTGGTCGCGGGCAACGAGCTTGGCGCTGACTATGTCAGCAAGCCCCAGGTCGTGAACCTGATCCTGACCGAGGATGCCGGGCTGGCCGGCACGGTCGAAGGGCGCGTCTCGCGTGAATATACCGGGCGCATCCTGCCACGGGGCAGCGCCGCATTGGTCTATCGGCGGGGCGATTCATCCTTCAACGCCTCCCTGAACTATCAGCTTTTCAACACCCTCTCCGAGAAGGGCTTCGACCGGCTGACCGCCATTCCGTCCGGCTCGGAAATCGAGTTTCGCAACAAGAAGAGCCGCAACACCGAGCCCTTTACCGTTGCCGCGCTCGGCTGGTCGCATGAGCAGGGCGCGGACAAGAGCATCCACCTCAACGGCAAGGTCTCCTTCGATAAATGGACCTTGCGCGAGGACGGGGACACGTTCCGGTCCGGCGCCCACGTCCAGAGCGACCTTTATACCGAGGACCATCTGTGGCGGACCTGGGAACTGAGCGGCGATATCTCGCGGCCGCTGGCCGGCGGCGCCATCAAGTTCAATGCGCTGGTCACCCACCGTCATCGCCGCAACGATGACGCTTTTGAGGCCGTGGATGGCGCGACCTCCTTCGGCGGCTTCTATCAGAAGTTCGATGATTTCCGGGATGAGCGCGTCGGCCGTCTGGCCTGGTCCCGCGCGAGCCCGTCCGGCTGGACGCTGGAAATCGGCGCGGAAGGCGCCTTCAACCAGCTTCGGACCGATCTCAACATCTTCAATGTCGATGGCGACGGCGTGCGGAGCCGCGTCCATCTTCCCCTCGATGATGCGACCGTCTCGGAGTATCGCGGCGAGGCATTCGTGAATGCCGGGCGGGCGATCGCCTCCAGTTTGCGCGTCGATTTCGGGCTCAATTATGAAGTATCGCGGCTCAAGGTGATCGGCGATGTGAGCGCCCGCCGCACGTTGAACTTCATCAAGCCCAAGGCCGCGCTCGACTGGACCGTCGATGGCTGGCACGTGCAGGTCAACGCCACGCGGACCGTCGCCCAGCTCAAGTTCGAGGATTTCGTCAGCGGCGCGACCTTCAACACCAATCAGGTCGATGGCGGCAATGTCGAGCTTGAGCCCCAGCGCAAATGGGAGTTTCTGCTGACCGTCGACCGCAAGATTCTGGGCGATGGCCGCTTCAAGGCGGATCTGGGCTATAATGCGGTGAGCAGCGTTCAGGACCGTATCCCGCTCACGGAGATTGACCCGGTCACCGGCGACCTCATCAACACCGGCCTCGATGCGCCGGGCAATCTGGGCAGCGGGCGGGAGCTGATCGCCCGGACGAATGTCGATTTTCCGCTGCGGCAGATCGGCGTCAAGGGTGGCCGCCTGAGCCTGTCCGGCGCCTATCTCGATACCTCGGTGCGCGATCCGTATACGTTGCTCGACCGGCACTTCACCGGCGCGTCGCTCTTCACCTACACCGCCACGTTCCGGCAGGATCTTGCCGCATTTGCATGGGGGCTGGAAATGCGCGGAAATACCGGATCAACCTTTTTCCGCATCAGGGAAACGGACAATATCCGCGCCATTTCACCGCGCGTCTCCGCATTTGTCGAATATCGTCCGAACAGCCGCACCACGGCGACCTTCGGCGTCGACAATCTCACCAATTCCGTCTCGAAGCGCTGGCGGACCTTTTACGGTCCCGATCGCACCGCCTCCAATCCTTTCGAGCAGGAATATCGTGAGCGCAATCCGCACCTCCTGCTCTATCTCTCCGTCAAGCACAGCTTCGGCTAGAGGCCGCACGATCGGCGGGAGGCCATGCCACGGCGCGTCCTCCCGTTTTTCTGCCGCCCCCGCAGCCGACGGGGCCAGCGGCTCATCTGAAAACAGCGGACCGCCACGCATTGCAGAGGCATGGCGATCGGGCGGCGCGCTCCATCGGCGCAGGCTCGCAACATAGCGCTTGCCCTGCGCCGCCGGAAGCAGCTCGCCGCCACCTTCTGTCGCGTCCGAAGGTCGGCCTTGAGCCTCACAGCCAGTGCCGACCTTCGTCCACGACATGACACAGCCGCCTTAAACGGCGGTCAGGCGCGCATCCTCGATCACCCATCCTGCGTCAGCTCTGGCGAATGCCAGTATGAGCAGTCGGGTTTCCTGATGCCGGACCTGTCCGGTGCCCTGCGCATGGGCCATCAGGGCGAGCGTGCAGTCCTTTTCGATCGCCGTCTCCATATCCACGGTGCAATGCACCCGTTGCAGGGCACTGCGGCCATCCCCGGCGATCGTCAGCGTGCCCGCCTCGGCCCGATAATCCGCCGCAATCCCGCAGATATTTTCGTCGATCCGGCAGGCCGAGCGGCCGGTCAGCATCGCCTGCGCCTCGGCATGCGCACCGCTGTTGACGTGATCAAGCCAGCGCTCCCGCAACCGGGCGATCGCCTGCTCGTCGGCCCCAGCCCCCTCCCGCGTGCCACCTGCAATGGCGGCGGCGGGCATGGCAACCACCAGCGGCGCTGCGATCATCGCGCCACTTTTCAGAAAGGAGCGGCGGCTGGTCTTCAGATCTTTTGTCATCTTTCGCTCTCCCTCATGCTGTTCTGGCGAAGCGCGCGATATCGAACTTGCCGGCATGCCGTGCATGGGCGCCGACCTGACTGAGACGCAGCCCGTTCTCGTCGCAATGATAGCTGATGCCCACATCGTGCATGGTTCGCATGTCGATGAGGATCGTGCCGAGGGAGCCGTTGCAGGCCTCCTCCAGCCAATAGACGAAGTAAAGATTCTCCCGGATCTTCACGAAATCGCCACTGCCGCTCCATTGCATGCCGCCAGCGCCATTATCGTTGAAGATGATCCACGAGACGGTCTGTGGCGTCGAGTAGAGGTGCATGGAGGTCAGCCCCGGCGAATAATTCCAGGAAATCGCATGGCCGAGCAGTTCGTCCGTGCGGGCGTGCCGCTGGTCCTTGGCCGTGTGCACGCCGTCCATCTCGATATAGCCGAACAGCGTGCGCGCGCCGGCCTCGTTGGCGATATAGGGATTGTTGAGGAAGCCGTTGAAGCAGGTCGCCAGACCGTTGTCGAAGTCGACAACGACCATATGCGATTCATGATCCGGCGTATTCTGCAGGACATGGCCGAACAAAATGGTGCCCGGCATCGATGTCCATGCCTGATAGCGCGCCTCGGTCCAGTCGCCGCGATCATTGGCGCGCCAGCGCAGCGTGTCGCCACTGACGAACTGATAGGCCATGGCCGGGCCGCCATCATAGCGCACGACCATGCTCTTGCCGGCGAGCTGGTCCGTCGGGTCCGAGCCGTTGCCGGCCATGCTGGTGCGCGCCTCGAAGATCTTGAGTTTCTGCGCGGCGCGGGCGGTTTCCTCCTTCGTCAGCTTGCTCATCGTGTGGATCGGCCGATAGACGCGGCGCGCGCCCTTGCTGTCGTCCGGGCGCGCCACCGGGGAGCCGCTGACATCACCAAACGGCTCGAACTGCGCGATCTGCCCGAGCCATTCGCCCTTGCCGCGGAAGAGATAATATTCCAGCTCGTCGGCGCCGTTGAAGCCGAGCCGCATGCCGGCCTGCTCCTGCCGGTGCAGGTCCACGATATAGGCCGTAAAAATGCCGGAAAACTCACATTCCGTCCGCGTGACGATGTAGAGTTCCTCGCTGATCCGCACATAGTCGGAAGGGCCGCAATAACCCTGCTTGCCGTCCAGTCGGGTCAGTTCGACGAAATGCGAATAGGCAGCGGAGGCATAGAATTCGAGCGTCTCGGCGCCGGTGTCCTGCGTCCAGTGGAAGGCCTTGCCTTCCATGCGGTTTGTCGTCGCCTGCCGCGCCGCGGGCGGCTTGCTGCCCGGCTGGTCGACATAGCCGAAGAAAATGGCGCGCATCGCCTCGCGCTTGTCCTGATACCCGCTGAACCACAGGTCGAACACGGTCACGAGCCGGGTCTTCTGGTCGATCGTCACGACATAGCCGCGCTGGGTGCCGGGGATCAGGTGCGTGATGAGCAGCACATGGTCCTGCAGCAGCGCGCCATAGCCCGCCTCGATCGGACGCCCCTCCCCTTCGCTGACGGCCAACTGGGTCGGACTGCGAAACCGGTAGGACAGGGTTGGTCCCCCGTCCGTCACGATCCGCAGCGACTGCCCCACCAGCCCGTCATAACGGGCGGACTGGCTCTCCGGCCCGGCCTTCGCCTTCGGCGTCAGCCGGGCAAGGATCTGCTGTTCGGTAAGCTTCGTATATGGATAACGATATAGTGGCACGTCAGGATAGGGGGTCCCCATCTTGTCCTCTCCTTTTCTGGCCGACCCGTCGCGCAATATTGTCTGCTGCTGGGCGGTCACGTCGCAACCTATCAGTGATAGGTTGCGACGTCGAGTGGCAAGCCGCCGCTTTCAACCGGAAAAACGGTGATGATCCTCCCGGCCGCCATCCATGGCCGCAGCGCCCCGCAAGCGCCTGAGCGCTGCCGGTCATTCACCATCACGATGGGGGCCGGACTGACGGCGGCCCGCGAGCCCCCGCCGGTCACTCAATCACGTCAGGAGGATGGTCGCGACTGGTCCAACAGCGCCTTCACCCCGAGCACGATGGTCCGCAGCCCGAACTCGAAGTCGATGTCGCTCACCCCCGCCTCGCGACCGACGCCGCGATCATCGGCCACCTGTTCGTCCGTCGCCCAGCCAATGGTGAAGCGGATGAACGTCAGGATGACACGCCGAACGACCTCGCGGGACATCCCCGCCTTGAGGAATGGTGCGTAGAGCAGCGCGAGCCGCTCATCCAGCAGGTCCGCGGGCGGCGACGCGCCGGCATAAAGCAGTGCGCCATCGGGAAAAGCGAGGATCTGCCGGCGCAGCCGAAAGGCCACATCGGGCAGCCACTCGTCCCATGACTCATCATCCCTGACCTCGCGCCAGGCCGGTCGCACCATCACGTCGGCGACATGGTCGAGGAGCTGCTGCTTGTTGCGGAAATGATAATAGAGGCTGGCGCTCTTGATGCCGAAATGATCCGCGAGCTTGCGGATGGAAAGATTTTCCAGTCCGCCCTTGGCGAGCAGTTCCAGCCCGCCTTCCGCAATCATCCATTTATTGAGCGCCAAACGACTTTCTCCTCCGGCGGCGATCTATGTAATCCCGGCACGAGTGGCAATCCATAGCTATTTGAAGCGGAGGAAGAGGCAAACCCGCCGCCCCCATGCAAGGCGGCGGCGGGTTCGTTCCGGATCAGAGCTTGACGCGCAGACCCAGCGTATAGGCCCGGCCAATCGTATCATATAGATAGGTATTGGTCGGGATGGTGCCGAACACGAAGAAGCTGCCGCTGGCGCCCGGCGGTGCCTGATCCAGCAGATTGTTGACCGCGCCGAACAGCTCCCAGTCCTTCGCACCGACCTGGAAGCGATAGCTCGCCGTCAGATCGGTGTAGGCGATGGCCGGGATCGAATTATTGTCGATGTCACGGCCGGCCTGGTAGGTCGAGTTATAGGTGCCCTTGCCGATGATGCGCTCATTGATGCTCACGCCAAGGGGGCCATTGCGATAGTTGAGATCGAAGTTGAAGTTCCAGCTCGGCACACCGCCCGAGGTGCCGACCTGACCGGCCCGATCGACCGGGTCAGCGCCCGGATTATAGGTGGACAGCTCGAACACATGCGAGGCGATCGCCCGGAAGCCGAGCGTGCCCGATCCCAGCTGCGTGCGATAGCTTGCCTCGATGTCGAGGCCGCTCGTCTTCATCTCGGCGATATTGAGGAAAGCGTTGTTCACCCGGAAGATGACGCCGTCCGTATCACGCTCGATATTGGCACATAGCGCCGTCGCGCCCCCCTGGCACTGGTCGACGATGTTCTGGATGCCCAGATTGCCGATCGCATCGTGGATGGCGATGTTATAATAATCGACCGAGATCTGGAAGCCAGGCGCGAAGCTCGGCGTGAAGACGCCGCCGACAGTCAGCGTATCGGCCTTTTCCGGCGTCAGCGTGGTGCTGCCCGAGGCAAGGCTGACCACGGTCGAGGTGCGCAGGCTGCCATCCGGCAGGGTCTCCGTCACCGCGCCCGCGCCCGCGGACGAGGTCGAATAAAGCTCGGACAGGTTGGGCGCCCGGATATCGCGCGAGCGGGTGGCCCGGAAGCGGATGTCCGAAACCGGCTGCCAGTTCAGGCCCAGCTTCCACGTGGTGACGCCGCCGCTCAGGCTGTAATGCGTGTAACGCACCGCGCCGTTGAGATCGAGCGACTGGGCGAACGCCGTGTCCTTGGCGAGCGGCACCAGCACTTCGCCGAAGGTTTCCCACAGATCATAGCCGCCCTTGATCGGCTGCTGATTGCTGAAGAAATAGGCCCCATATGCCCGCGAGAGATAGCTCGACGGCACGCCGCGCGGGATCGGGAAGGGGTTGGCGCAATTGGGATCCACCTGAAGGCACGAGATCTTGAAACCATTGGAACCCGGATCGACCCGGCGATCCACACTCTCCTTGCGATAGCCGCCACCCAGCGCGAGCGCGACCGGCCCGGCCCAGGTGTCGAACGGCTGACCGTTCAGCGATGCCTCGAAGACATGCTGCCGGGTCCGCTCCCAGGTCGTCGAACCTTCGCCACCGGGCCCGTGGCGCACATAGTCAATCGCCTCCTGCGATGCCGAATTGGGGCCGAAGACGTTGAACGGCGCGCAGCCATGCGTCGGGTCAGCCAGCGTGGTGCGGCAGACGATCTGGCCATTGGCCGGGTTGGTGACAGCATCGACCGCGTCGAACACATGAGCGATCGTGACGTTGCCGACAGCCCGGATGGTCTGCTGGTTGGTGCCATAGGCGTAATAGCTGTCGATCGACCAGCCACCGCCAATATCGCCTTGCAGGCCAACGGTGAAGCGCGCCGTGTCACTGGTGCCGTGGTTGTCCAGCAGGCCGACCGACGGCATGGAGGTGCCGAGGGAGAAGCTGGTCAGATTGAGATCGTCCATGCGCTGGCCAATCGCCGCCGGCAGGAACGCGTTATCACGGTAGATGGTGAGCGCGGTCTGGCCGTAAAACTGCATCAGCGTGCCGTTGAAGCGGGACTTGCTCTGCGCGAGCAGCGCGTCGGCGGAGAGCGTCAGCCCTTCGGTGACGTCGTAGCTGAGGCGGGCGTAACCGGTGGTGCGGCGCAGTTCGGGCAGCGGCTGGAAGTCGAGGCCCTGGTCTTCGCCGGTGCCGCCCACCATCATCGTGGCGGTGCGGAAGTCGCCATATTGGAAATTGGTCGGTTCGCCGCTTCCCACAAACTGGGTGCCGGCCAGCGGCCCCGAGACGATCAGGCCGCCCGCCGCCATCATCGGCGTGGCCGCGCCGCACTTCTGGACACGAGCCGGCTGGCCGGCGCCCGTCACCGGATTATTGAGCGGCGCGCAGCTGTTGAACCAGTCGCGCTTGCGATAATTGAGCACGCCGTCCGCATTGTAGAAGGTGCCGCTGACGAGCAGGTGCGCGCGGTCGCCAAGCGGCGTGCCGAAGGTCAGCGCGGCCTTCTCGTTCAGATTGTCCCCGCGCTCGGTCACGCCGGCCTGGACGGTGCCCTTGAGGCCCGTGAACTTCTCGTCGAGAATGAAGTTCACGACGCCTGCGACGGCATCCGAACCATAGGCCGCCGAAGCACCGCCCGTCACGATGTCGACACGCTGCACGAGTTCTTCCGGCAGAATGGCGATGTCGACAACGCCCGTCGCGGTTGACGGGTTCAAGCGACGGCCGTTGAGCAGGATCAGGCCGCGCTGGGCGCCCAGCGAGCGCAGGTTCAGCTGCGTCGCCGCGCCGCTTTCCGGGGCGAATTGAGCGCTGCTCGGACGGATCGAGTTGGCGAACTGCGGCAGTTTGTTGAGGCCCTCGCCGATCGTCGTCGGGGTCGAGGTCAGCAGTTGCTCACCCGAAATGACGGTCACCGGCGTGGGCGCCGAGAAGCCGTCCCGGATCACGCGCGAGCCGGTGACGACGATGGCGCGCTCTTCCCCCGCGCCATCATCCTGCCCGCCCTGTGCCAGCGCCGCCATCGGCGTGCCCAGCATCGCGGCCAGCGCGGCGATGGCCGTCCCCAGGCGCAACGCCGCCCGGTCTGATTTCACATGATTAACCGTCATTTTTATGTCTCTCCCTGAGTGACTGGTTTTGAAAACCGATCATTATTTGATCGGACGACGGCGAGGTGTCCCGCCGGCGTCCGCCATTGGTGCTTGCAGTTATTCCGGGCGGTCCCAGATGTCTGAACGCATCTTGTAAGGGACCGTATCGATCACGGCTTCGACCTGGTCGATCTTGCCGTCATCAATTTGAAACAGCTCCGAAATCATGAAGCTCAAGGGTGCCTTGATCGGTGAAGGCACAGTCTTGCCATTGGTCAGCAGCATGTCGCCGACTGTCCCGCTATGGTCGAAATAGCCAAAGCCCATGACGAGGCCGCGCTCGCGATCCACAATGGGGAACCGCCGGTCGCGAATGGTCGTCACAAACGGATAGAAACCGCTCAGTTGCTGCTCTTCGCAATTGAGCATGAGCACATCAAATGCTTCGCGGCCGGCGCGGGGCGTCTTCAGATTGGTGGTCTGGGTGCCGTTTTCGAGCCGCTCGCAGCTCTTGGCGAATGGCGCGGAACTTTTGCCTGTGCTCGCCTGCAAATGGGCGAAATAGGCATCCGCCACCGCAACCAGCGTCTCCCGGCTCATGCGTTTTGCGTCCGGCACCGTGCGCAGCATTTGCGGGCGGGGCTGGCCGCGCGCCTCCATCTTCTCGCCCGCCGTGCCGCCAGCAAAGCCGCCACCGCGCGCCGCGAGCACTTCAATCTCGTCGATCTTCTGGGCATGCACCCGCACACGCAGGGCGATATAGACGGGCCTGCCGCCTTCGATCACCGTCGCATAGGTGCCGGCCTGCCCGCTGTCCGGGTCGATCGCGTCGAGCCGATATTGCCCAAGGCCGCTGACGCTCTGCCAGATCCCGTCATAAAGGGGCAGCGCCACGCCGTTTTGCGTCGTGCGCACATGATTGGCCAGCGGCAGGCTGGAAATATCCTTGCTGACCATCGCATCGAGCACAGCGCTGACCACGCCGGTCAGGCAGGCACGGTCGCAATCGACCGGCGTCGCCAGCACCGTCGGGTTGCCGGCCGTCGCCGTCGCCGCGCAAAGGAGCGCGCTCACCGCCACGGCCGCACGCGCCAGATCGCGGGCAAGGCGTCCGGCGCGCGCTACCGCGCGTCCGTTGCCAGGCCGAGGCGGCGCGGCATCGCGCGTCAGGTCCGGGATCAAGAACCGCGCCGTCGCCGACGCGTCAGATGTTTGCTGGAGTGCCGCCGCCTCGCGGAACGGCCGGGACAGCGACGGGCACAGGACAGACATATGTGCGCAAGGCGCGCCCGTTCGAGCCGGAAAACCAGCATCCGCTTCCATATCACCTCTCCTGATCCGCTCCGAGTCTTACGCCCGGACAGCGCCCAACTATCAGTGATAGGTTAGACTGTCTACAGCTTCGTCCACACCGGCATTCGTCGATTCAATAGGCCGATACCGTCCGGATCGCTGCCTTCCATCCCCCGCCGCCTGCCCCGACATCGAGCGGCGCACTATGACGGCAGCGAAATATGACAAGATGGCCACGACCAAATCGCGCCATCACCGGCGCTGCTCCCCGCCCATCCGCCAACGGACCTTGCCCGGCAAAAGCCACCCTCTCGCCCGTCGCACCAGCGCCGCATCGGGCGCCCCCTCCGCAACATCCCTGAACCCCAGTCCGATGAGGGACACCCCCGCCACCGGCTCCCGCCATCAACGCAATATCGCCATGCGCGGTGAGCCGTCCGCTCGGGGGCCGGCAATGCTAGCCATATATGGGCGAAGCCGATGTCCGGATGATATGGTCGAAAATCGCGGGATGGAGGGGGTTTTCAAACACACAGCCCGCCTCATGATCGGCCACCCAGAGCACCCGGGCCCTGCGCCCCTCGAAGCCGGGGAACATCACCCAAAGCTCCATGCCGACCTGTAACTTGACGAAGCTCAGCAAGCGAAAGCCGTCCAGCGACATGCCCGTGACGCGGCTCTTGAACCAGCTCTCACCCTTGCGCCGCACCCGCACGCCGATGAGCACCATCCGCCGCTCATGCGGTTGGGGTCGGCGTTGGTCGATATTATGCGGTAGCGCGCCCATCCTGCCCTTGCCCGGTTATGCCCACTGCATAACGCTGATGAGATTACCAACGCCCTAATGGTCAGCTTGCCGCATCAGGCAGCGAGCACCCAAGTTCCCGCAGCCCGGCCATCAGCCCCCGGGATGCGGATCGCGTCCTGACCCGGAACAAGACCAGCGAACCTGCCCGACGCCCCGGGTTTCGGACGGCTGCCATCAGGCCGCTATCGCCCTGGCTATCCGATTGCGCTGCCGCCTGGCCATAACCGCCCCTCAGGAGCGCGACACCGGCAGATCAGCCGCGTCCTTGATGATTTCATCTGTTGTCGATGCCCTGTGCGCCAATGTCGCTGCACCATTCGTCTATTTATCTCACCAAAGAAAAAGGGAGCCTAAGCCCCCTTTTTCACAACGATATCCTGAATGGTCTTTCGAGGGTAATCCATGTGGATGCCCTAGAATGCGCCACCGTAGCGCTCATTCCCGACAAAGCCGAGCTTGGTCACCTTGGCGCGCTTGATCACCGCCAGAACCTCATCAACCACCACATAACGCGTCGACTGATCCGGCTCGAACTGCAGCTCGGGCTCAGGCGTCATCTGCGTCGTCTGGTCAAGATACTGGCGCAGCACCAGCCGATCGATCGGCGAGCCGTTCCAGTAGATGGTGCCCGCTGCATCGATCGTCAGGCGGTTCTTGACCGGATCGACCGCATTCTGCGGCGTTTCCGCATTTTGCGGCAGATCGATCTTCACCGCATGGGTCTGGATCGGAATGGTGATGATGAACATGATGAGGAGCACGAGCATGACGTCGATCAACGGCGTCACGTTCATCTCGATCATCGGTTCGCCATCATCGCGGCCGCCACTCATTGCCATAGCATTGGTCTCCTAAAACTATACGTCACAGGCGACGGACGGAAATCGAACCCGGCTCAGGCTCAGAAATGAACCCGACCTTGGGATAACCCGCGCGCTGCATGGTGAAGATCGTCCCGCCAATGCACCGATAGGGCGTATTGATGTCCGCGCGGATATGCGCTTCGGGCAGATCGTCGGGGTTCATCCTCTCGACGCCGCCTGCAGCCTCGATATCCTTCTTCAGTTTCGCGACCGCACGGTCAAGAAGCCCGCTCGCATCAACCTTCGTCATATTCCAGAAAACTTCGCACTGGCCGTTTTCCGCGCGAACGGTCAGCGACACATTTTCCGGCTTGGTGGTCGTAGGCTCGAAGGCGACCTTCGGCAGGTTGACGTCCACTGTCTGGATAACGACCGGAACTGCGATCAGGAAGATGATGAGAAGCACCAACATGACGTCCGTGAGCGGGACGACATTGATGTCCGACAGCGGAGTATCGTCACTGTCTCGTACATTTACTGCCATCGATCAAATCCTAACTCTTGGCCGAGGCCAACGTAATATCTTCAAGCCGGGCGGGACGCCTAGCCTCCGAGAGGAAGCGGAACGCCCTCGCCCGACCTCAAAGTCAGACCTTGGCAGCGGCCGGCTTCGGTGCGGTCGCAGCAGCCGTGCCACCAGCCGGAGCGGCCGGACGAACGGCACCGTTCGACACGATGTAACCGAGCAGGTCAGCGGAGAAGCTGTCCATCAGTTCCTGGATCGACTTGTTACGACGCTGCAGCCAGTTATAGGCAAGCACCGCCGGCACAGCGACGACAAGACCCAGAGCGGTCATGATAAGCGCTTCACCGACCGGACCGGCCACCGCGTCGATCGACGCCTGACCGGACGCACCGATCTTGATGAGCGCGCGATAGATGCCGATCACCGTACCGAACAGACCGATGAACGGCGAGGTCGCGCCCACGGTCGCCAGGAACGGCAGGCCGCCATTGAGCTTCGAGGAAATCGCAGCTTCCGAACGATACAGCGCAGCCTGCACCCAGTCATGGGCCTCGACAGCGTCGTTCAGCTTGTCATGCTGCTCGTCGGCCATGATGGCATCGTCGACCAGCTGCTTGTAGGCACTGTTCTTTTCAAGCTTGGCCGCGCCTTCCTTGATCGTCGCGCTGCGCCAGAAGGTCGCACGAACCTTCTTGCCCTGGTTGATGACCTTCTGCTGCTCGATCATCTTCGAGAACAGAATGAAGAACGAGAAAACCGACATGCCGACCAGAACGATGAACACCGACCAGGCGATCACACCGCCCTGCTCGAGGGCCTCCATCAGGCCGTATGGATTGGCGGCCGGCGCTGCGGCAGCGGAAAGTTGGGTGAACATTGATTAATTCCTCTCAAAACCAGTCAGGTTGAAGTGGCCGCTCCTCGCCCCGGTCCGGAGCGGCCAACATACGATTAACGCTCGAGTTTCCAGGTAATCCTCAGCGACGAGTTCGACCGCATCGGCTTACCTTCAGCATTCTGCGCCGCGGCATAGCGTCCACGACGCACAGCCAGGTTGCATGTCTGCTCGTCGAGACTCCGGCTTCCGCTGGAATGCGTCACGCGGCAATTTTCGACGCGGCCTGCCTCACTGATATCAAAGGCAATGCTCACCGTGCCCTGCTCCTCGTTCCGCCGTGCGTCAGAGGGGTAGTCGGTATCATTCTGGAACCAGCTCCCGGGGTTGCCACGCGCAGCTGCAGCCTTGCTGACCACCGGTGGTGGTGGCGGCGGCGGCGGTGCTGGCGGCGCAGGTGGTGGCGGCGTCGGCGGCGGTGGCGGTGCAAGCACCGGCGCAGTCGACGGCAGCGAGATCATCGGCGGCGGCGCGGTAGGCGGCGGCGGCGGTGGCGGCGGCATCTCTGGCGGCGGCGGCGGCGGTGGCGGCGGCTCCTCCTCAGGTGGCGGCGGTTCCTCTGCTACGTCGATGACGTTCAGCTGCTCTGCAGCCTTCTTGACATACTCGATGCCAAGCCCCGTCACGAACGCATAGCCTAGGACCGCGTGAATGAGCGCCACAACAATGATTGAAATCGTCCTACCGGACGATTGCGAGTGGTCAGCATAGGCCATTCAGCAATAACACTCCTTAGCTCAGTGCAGCACTGTGCTCCAAAATAGGCGACAAGGCGCGGTGCATACAACACCCCGCCTGCCGCGCGATATCGGTCGCTCGGGCTTTGTTTTCTGCTTTGTCCTATCGCGGCAATTCGCATGAGGCAAACGCTTTGTTAGCAACCCACTCTATGGCTACATTCATACCAGTCACAGCCATGCCTTACCCCCGGAGAACGGCAGCCATGTCAGATAATCACAACAATGACACCTCTTTGCGAGAGCGCTGGACAGCGCGTCTCTCAACGACACTTCTCGTGTTAATCAACGGATTAATCCTGTCTTCTGCGGCGCTCGCGGCGCCGGCCGAACAGGATGTCCGAGCCACGCTCACCTATGCACGAGCGGCAGACTTAGTCATCGGAAGCCCCGCCGTGGCCACGGTGGAGGTCAGAACGGCGACGCAGTTGCGCCCTGATCGCGCCCCGGACCTTCCCCCCGGCCGTGCCAGATTTTTCGTGGAGGCCGATACGACAGGGCTGATTCGCGGAAATGATGTCGTGGCCAAACGAATTGGCTTCCTGCTGGATGGGCCCGACGATAAAACCAGCCGCACAAGACTGCGCAAACGCACGTTCCTGATTTTTGGCAAGGTTGGCCCGCAGGTCGATCAGTTCCAGCTCGCGTCCAGCACCGCCTTGGTCGACTGGTCGGCAGCCAATGAGGCGCTAGTGCGCAAAGTGATAAGTGAAATTCTGGCACCCGATGCGCCGCCCGTCATTACCGGCATCAGTTCGGCCTTCCATGTTCCCGGTGCCATTCTCGGCGAGGGCGAGTCGCAGATCTTTCTCGACACCTCCAACGGCACCCCCATCTCGCTGTCGATCATCCGCAGGCCGGATGAACAGCCGCAGTTCAGCGCCTCCCTGGGCGAGATCGTCGATAATGCCGCGTCCCTGCCTGCACCGGACACACCGCTCTGGTATCGCCTCGCCTGCGGTCTGCCCGATGCCCTGCCCGCGCGCGCGCTCCGTGGCCTGGAACCCGTCGATGCGGATCGGGCGCAGCGGGACTATCACGCTTTCCAACAGGCGCTCGCGCCGTGCGCACGGGCTGGCCATCCCGTCCTCTGAGCAAGCATCTTGGACAGGGCCGAACCGCCTATGGTTCGGCTCTATTCCCGTCGCCCCTGTCCCGCACAGCATTGCCCTGCAGGCCATGCTTGCGCCAGAAGGCATCCTGATCACCCCAGACGCCAAAGCGCGACCGCCTGTTTCCACATCGTGACGAATAGCTCTATGAGCGGCGCCATCACGCTCCGCGCCACTGACAAGGATATGACATGACCGATTCCGCCCCGCTTCGCCTCGCCATTGCCGGTCTCGGCACGGTGGGCGCCGGCGTCATCAAGCTGCTGGACGTCAATCGCGAACTGGTGGCGCGTCGCGCCGGCCGCCCGATCGAGGTCGTGGCGATTTCCGCGCGGGACCGCAGCAAGGATCGTGGCGTCGATCTGTCATCCTATGAATGGGTGGACGATATGGCCGCACTCGCCGCGCGCGATGATATCGACGCGGTGATCGAACTGATCGGCGGATCGGACGGCCCCGCCCTCACCCTTGCGCGCCAGTGCCTCGGCCGGGGCAAGGCCTTCGTCACCGCGAACAAGGCCATGCTCGCCCACCATGGCCTGGAACTGGCGCGCGAAGCCGAGCGCACCGGCGGCGCCTTGAAATATGAGGCCGCGGTCGCCGGCGGGGTGCCGGTCATCAAGGGGCTGCGCGATGGTGCCGCAGCCAACCGCATCAGCCGCGTCTATGGCATTCTCAACGGCACCTGCAATTATATCCTCTCCACCATGGAGCAGGAAGGCCGCGCCTTTTTTGACGTGCTGGAGGAAGCGCAGCTCAAGGGCTTCGCCGAGGCGGACCCGACCTTCGACATTGACGGGATCGACGCTGCGCACAAGCTTGCCATTCTTGCCAGCCTGTCATTCGGCACGCAGATCGATTTCCCCGCGGTCGACATCACCGGCATCCGCCATGTGCTGGCGGCCGATATTCGCGAGGCGGCAGCGCTCGGCTGCCGGATCCGCCTGATCGGCATGGCCGAATGCGCGGAGGATGACGATAATCTCGGTCTGTTCCAGCGCGTCCACCCGATGCTGGTGCCGATGTCTCACCCGCTCGCTCATGTCGATGGCGCGCTCAACGCCGTCGTGGCGGAAGGCAATTTCGTCGGCCGCCTCTTCTTCCAGGGCGCCGGCGCGGGTGAAGGTCCCACGGCGTCCGCCGTCGTTGCCGATGTCATCGATATTGCGCGGGAAGAGACCGGCCCGGCCTTCGCCATGCCCGCCAAATGGCTCGAGCGACAGCAAAAGGCCGATGCGGGCCAGCGGATCGGCCGGGTCTATCTGCGCTTCCTCGTGCAGGATCGTCCCGGTGTGCTGGCCGAGATCACCGCCGCCACGCGCGATGCGGGCGTCTCCATCGAGAGCGTCATCCAGCGTGCCGAAGCGGCCGATGGCGGCGTGATGGTGACCATCGTTACCCACTCGGGCGCCCAGTCCTGCATCGACGATACGCTGCGCCGTCTTGCCGGATCGGACAGCCTGATCGGCGAGCCGGTGGTGATGCACATTCTCGACTGACGCGCGCCCAGCCGCCGCTCAAGGATCGCCCGCGCCCACAACGCGCGCGGGCATGGGCGGCGGGGGGTCATGGTCGCGGTCCGGGTCGGCCAGTCCCAGGATGATCTTGCCGACCATCATCACCGCGCCGATCACGGGCAGGCCACCGGTGCAGCCATAGGGCTGGCCGCCGATCACCCCGCAGCCACCCGCGCGCACCGGCGCGGCAGACGCGCGGGGGCTTTCGCCGCGAACGGGCGCGCCATCGGCATGCTCGCGCTCTTCGGGCAAAGGCAGCCGGTAGCGTTTGCCCTTCTCGTCCGGCCGGGCGCAGACGACAACCTCGCCCGGCGCACCGCGCGGACAGGGGCGGATGACACGGGTGCGCGCCTGATAACGGGCCATCGCGCTGTCCGCATCGCGCCCGGCGTCGGTTGATCCGTCCTGCCCGCGCGCCGCCCCGGCGGCGAGCAGCGCGACCAGCGACAGACCCGGCATCAGCCTCCTTATCGACCCATGCGCCCTTATCGACATTGCCACGATCCTTGCCTATCCAAAGGCCAGCGACAATGTGCGTGACCTCAATCAAAAAAGGAAGGCGTCGGATGGGGAAGTCGAACAGCCAGACCAGTGCCGTGCGGGCCAGCTCCGTGCTGGATCGCGTGCTCGTGCTGGAAATGGTCCGGGTCACCGAGGCGGCGGCCATCGCGGCATCGAAGCTGATCGGCCGGGGCGACGAGAAGGCCGCCGACGCCGCCGCCGTGGAAGCGATGCGCGCCGCCTTCAACGATCTGTGCATCGACGGCACGGTGGTGATCGGCGAAGGCGAGCGCGACGAGGCGCCCATGCTCTATATTGGCGAGAGGGTCGGCGGCGCGCCCGGCACCGGGCCGAAGATCGACATCGCGCTCGATCCGCTGGAAGGCACCACCATCACTGCCAAGGCCGGCCCCAACGCGCTGGCAGTGCTTGCCGCGGCTGAGGCCGGCGGCCTGCTCAACGCGCCGGACGTCTATATGGACAAGCTCGCCATCGGCCCCGGCTACCCCGCCGGCATCATCGATCTCGCGAAAAGCCCGCGCGAAAATGTCGAGGCAGTGGCGGCGGCCAAAGGTGTCGCGCCGCGTGACATCTCCGTCTGCGTGCTCGATCGCCCCCGCCACGAGGCGCTGATTGCGCAGCTGCGTGGCCTTGGTTGCGGCATCATGCTCATCCCCGATGGCGATGTGGCCGGCGTGATCGCCACCACCAATCCGGATACCGGCATCGATATGTATATGGGCTCGGGCGGCGCGCCGGAGGGCGTGCTGGCTTGCGCCGCGCTGCGCTGCGTAGGCGGTCAGTTCAAGGGCCGGCTGCTGTTCCGCAATGATGACGAGCGCGCCCGCGCCCGCAAATGGGGCATCGCGGATCTCGACCGCATCTATGATCTGGACGATCTGGCGAAAGGCGACTGCATCTTCGCGGCCACCGGCGTCACCGACGGCTCGCTGCTCGCCGGCGTGAAGACCCGACGCGATGGGCGGATGACCACCGAAAGCGTGGTGATGCGCGCCTCCTCCGGCACCGTGCGCTGGGTCCGGGGCGAGCATCGCCTGCGGGCCTGAGCCCCGGTCAGCTCTTCAGCCGGTAGCCGGTGCGGAACATCCAGAAGATCACGCCCAGGCACAGGATCAGCATCCCCGCCACGCAGGCCATGGAGACAGCAATCGATACGTCACCATGGCCAAAGAAGGTCCAGCGAAAGCCGCTGATCAGATAGACGATCGGATTGAACAGCGTCACCGTCCGCCAGGCCGGCGGCAGCATGTCGATCGAGTAGAAAGCGCCGCCCAGAAACGTCATCGGCATGATCACCAGCATCGGGATGACCTGGAGCTGCTCGAAACTCTTCGCCCAGATGCCCAGGATAAACCCGAACAGGCAGAAGCTGACCGCAATCAGCGCCATGAAACCGATCATCGCGACGGGATGCGCGATCGGCACCGCGACGAAGAGATGCGCGGTGGCGAAGATCACCAGCCCGATGATCATAGACTTGGTCGCTGCCGCACCGACATAGCCAATCACTGTCTCCAGCGGCGAGACGGGCGCGGAGAGCAACTCATAGATGGTGCCGCTCCACTTTGGCATATAGATGCCAAAGCTGGCGTTGAAGATGCTCTCGGTGAACATCGAGAGCATGATGAGCCCGGGCACGATGAACGCGCCATAAGGCACGCCGTTCACTTCCGTCATGCGCGAACCGATCGCACTGCCGAACACGATGAAATAGAGCGATGTCGTGATCGCCGGCACAAACAGCCCGGTGAGCAGCGTGCGCGCAAAGCGGTGCAGTTCGAACTTGTAGATCGCACCGATCGCGTGAAGGTTGAACGCGCTCATGCCGCCTCTCCCCGAGGCGCATGGACAAGGCTGACGAAAATATCCTCTAGCGAACTTTCCTGCGTGTTGAGATCCTTGTAGCCGATGCCGAGCGCGGCCAGCCGTCCCAGCAATTGGGAAATGCCGGTCTCTTCGGAATGGGTGTCGAAAATATACTCCAGCCCATGCCCCTCATCGATGAGTGTCACCACCCAGGGCGCCAGCTCGGCCGGCACAGCGGCAAGCGGCTCGCTGAGCGCGATTCGCAGCGTCTTGCGTCCCAGCTTGCGCATCAGCGCCGTTTTCTCCTCGACAAGGATAAGGTCACCATTGCGAATCACCCCTACCCGGTCGGCCATTTCCTCGGCTTCCTCGATATAATGGGTGGTGAGAATGATGGTCACGCCACTGTCCCGCAGCCCGCGCACCACGTCCCACATGTCGCGGCGCAATTCCACGTCGACGCCGGCCGTCGGTTCATCGAGGAACAGCAGGCGGGGTTCATGGCTGAGCGCCTTGGCGATCATCACGCGCCGCTTCATCCCGCCGGATAGTTCCTGAATCCGCGCGCTGCGTTTGTCCCACAGGCTGAGGTCGCGTAGAATCTTCTCGATCAGTGCATCGTTGCGCGGCTTGCCGAACAGGCCCCGGCTGAAGCGCACGGTGTCGATCACCCGCTCGAACGCATCCGTATGCAGTTCCTGCGGCACAAGGCCAGTGGTTGCGCGCGCCGCCCGATAACCGCTGACGATATCATGCCCCGCAACGGTCACGCTGCCGCTGCTCGCGTTCACAATGCCGCAGATGATCGAGATGAGCGTCGTCTTGCCAGCCCCATTGGGGCCGAGCAGCGCAAAAATCTCGCCTTCACGCACATCGAGGTCGATGCTGCCCAGCGCCTTGTGTCCGCTGGCATATTGTTTGGAGAGCGCACGCACGGACAGGATTGAGGTCATGCGCAGGAGCTAAATGTTTGTGCGTCAATTGCAAGGGCACGCGTCGTTTCGCTCCATCCTCGCCGTCCGCCGGATTAAGCCCTACCCCTCCCCGTCGGCGATGTTCTAGGAGCGGGGAATGACTTTTGCGCTTCATATCGAACAATCGCTCACCGGCCGCCCCTGGCGCTGGCGCGGAGCCGAGCCGGCGGGGGCCGCCGGCGACCTCATCGACGATCTGCTGCGCGCGCGCGGCTGCACCCATGACATGCTGGAGCGCGAGCGCACGCCGACCATCCGCGCCTTCATGCCCGATCCATCGCTGTTTCAGGATATGGACCGCGCGGCCGAGCGGCTCGCCGACGCCGTGGTCGCGCGCGAATCGGTCACCATCTTCGGCGATTATGATGTCGACGGCGCCACCAGCGCGGCTTTGCTCATCCGGCTGCTGGCCGATCTCGGGCTGGAAGCCGGCGCCTACATCCCCGACCGGCTGATGGAGGGCTACGGCCCGTCCGGCGAGGCGCTGGTTGCGCTGGCCCGGCAAGGTGCCCACCTCGTCGTCACGGTCGATTGCGGCGCGCAGGCCTTCACCGCGCTGGAAGCCGCGCGGGAGATCGGCCTCGACGTCATCGTGGTCGATCATCACAAATGCGCTGCCGCCCTCCCCCCGGCCCTCGCGCTGGTCAACCCCAACCGGCTGGACGAGAGCGACGAAGGCGCGGCGCATGGCCATCTTGCCGCCGTCGGAGTCGCCTTCCTGCTCGGCGCCGCGCTGCTGCGCGTCCTGCGCGCGCGCGACTGGTTCACCGAGCGTGCCGAGCCGCGCCTGATCGACCTGCTCGATCTGGTGGCGCTCGGCACCGTGGCCGACGTCGCCGCAATTCGGGGCCTCAACCGCGCGTTCGTGGCGCAGGGTCTCAAGACGATGGCACGGCGCGGCAATATCGGCCTTAACGCGCTGCTTGCCGCCAGCCGCCTCGAACGCGCGCCGCAATGTTCGGACCTCGGTTTCGCGCTTGGGCCCCGGATCAATGCCGGCGGACGCGTCGGCCGCTCGGATCTGGGTGTTCGCCTGCTCATCACGCAGGACAAGGACGAGGCCGCCGGACTCGCAGCGGAACTCGACCAGTTGAACGCCGAGCGTCGCGCGATCGAGGCCGGGGTGCAGGAGGAAGCCGAGCGCCTGCTCGCCGAGCAGCCCGGCCGCGCCGTCGCCGTCGTCGCCCAGGCCGGCTGGCACCCCGGCGTGATCGGCATCGTTGCCGGCCGCCTCAAGGAGAAAACCGGAGCGCCCGCCATCGTCATCGCGATCGATGAGGATGGCATGGGCAAGGGCTCGGGCCGCTCGATCAGCGGCGTTGACCTCGGCGCTGCCATCCTCGCCGCCAAGGATCACGGGTTGCTCGTCGCCGGCGGTGGTCACGCCATGGCAGCCGGCCTTACCATCGAGCAGAGCCAGCTTGCCGCGTTCAGCGAATTTCTCGAAGAACGTCTGCGCGAAGATGTCCGTCGTTCCAGCGCCACGCGTGCATTGCTGCTCGACCTTGTGGTGGCGCCTGCTGGCCTCACGCCGGATCTGATCAGCCGGATGGATGGCGCTGGCCCCTACGGCAATGGCTGGCCGGCCCCGCGCATCGCGCTCGGCCCGGTGCGTGTCGTGCGGGCCGATATAGTCGGCACCGATCATGTCCGGGCGATCGTCAGCGGCGAAGATGGACGCTCGCTCAAGGCCATGGCCTTCCGTCAGGCGCAGACCGAACTGGGGCAGATGCTGCTGGCCAGCGACCGCTCGCGGCGTTTCTGGCTCGCCGGCCGCGCCAAGATCGACGATTGGGGGCCTCAGCCCGCCGCCGAACTCCACATCGAGGATATCGCGCCCATCTGACAAAATCACGAAAGCAGGCGATCGCCCCCTTGACCCTGTCTCAACAGCCCCTTAAAGGCCGGCGAACCACGCGACAGCGGCACAAGCCGGCGCCTGTGGCCCCTTCGTCTAGCGGTTAGGACGCGGCCCTCTCACGGCTGAAACGCGGGTTCGATTCCCGCAGGGGTCACCATCCTTTCAATAGGTTACCATCGTCTGGCGAGCGATTTGCTCTATCGCATTGTTGCCATCTCATCATCTTGAGCTGAGATCGGCCCGGCACGACTGGCCTCCGCATCCTGGTCACCGCGTGCTCGTCACTTTAGCTCACCATCGGCACGATGAGCGACGCCTTGTCTCAACGCTCTATAGCCAGTTTCTGCTGATCATGCGCGGCATGCTTCTCCTCGCCGCCCGCAGCCGCGTTCACTTCACCCCGATGCTCAGCCTGACCCTCGCCGCGCTTCTCAGCCGGCGGGCACTGCGATCAGCGACAGCACCCGGGCAGCCAGCTCCGGCCGGCAGATCAGCAGATCGGGCAGATAAACATCCGCGCGATTATAGACGAGCGGCGTGCCGTCGATCCGCGAGCAATGCAGGCCATAAGCGCGCGCGACGGCAACGGGCGCGCAACTGTCCCACTCATATTGGCCACCGGAATGCAGGTAGATATCCGCCTCGCCGTGCACCACCGCCATCGCCTTCGCCCCGGCCGACCCCATTGGTAACAGCGTGGCCCCCAGCGCCTGCGCCACAGCAAGCGCCTGCGCCGCCGGCCGCGTGCGGCTCACCACCATGCGCGGCGGCGTCCCGGTCGGCGGGAGCGGCATGGGCTTATCCGACCTTAGCACGAGGTCCAGCCCCGGAAGCGCCACCGCGCCGATCGCAGCCACGCCGTCGATCGCCAGCGCGACATGCACTGCCCAGTCGGCGCGGCCCTCGGCATATTCGCGGGTGCCGTCGACCGGATCGATGATCCACACGCGCGCATGATCGCGCCGCGTGCCATCGTCCCGGCATTCCTCGGAGAGCAGGCCGTCATCCGGGCGCTGTTCGCGCAGCGCCGCGACCAGCAGGCGGTTCGCGGCGGCGTCGCCCTCATTGCCGAGCGCCTTGCCCTCAAACTGGCCTGACGCCCGCAGCGTCAGCAGCAGCCGGCCGGCTTCCTCGGCCAGCGCGGCGGCCAGCTCTGCGTCGCTCAAAGGTCCGGGCTCCAGACGCCGATCAGGCGCTCAATGATGAGGTCGGCCGCATCCTCCGCCGTCATCCGCGTCGTGTCGATGCGGATTTCCGGCGTCTCCGGCGCCTCATAGGGGCTGTCGATGCCGGTGAAGTTCTTCAGTTCCCCGGCTCGCGCCTTCCTGTAGAGCCCCTTCACATCGCGCTTCTCGGCGTCGGCCAGCGGCGTATCGACGAAGATTTCGAGAAATTCTCCCTCCGGCAGCATCGCGCGCACCATCTCGCGCTCGGCGCGGAAGGGCGAAATGAAGGCGGTGATGACGATCAGCCCGGCATCGGTCATCAGCTTGGCGACCTCGCCCACCCGGCGGATATTCTCGATCCGGTCCGCCTCGGTGAAGCCGAGATCCTTGTTCAGCCCATGGCGGACATTGTCGCCATCGAGCAGGAAGCTGTGCCGGCCGAGCGCATGGAGCTTCTTCTCCACGATATTGGCGATGGTCGATTTACCCGATCCGGACAAGCCGGTGAACCACAGCAGAGCGGGCTGCTGGTTCTTCTGCGCGGCATGTGCTTCCCGGCCGATATCGACCGCCTGCCAATGCACATTCTGCGCGCGCCGCAGCGAGAAGTGCAGCATCCCGGCCGCCACTGTCGCATTGGTGATCTTGTCGATCAGGATGAACCCGCCGAGCGTGCGATTCTCCGCATAGGCCTCGAACACCACCGGCCGGTCGGTCGCGATTTCCGCGACGCCGATCGCGTTCAGCTCCAGCGTCTTGGCCGCCAGATGCTCCAGCGTGTTGATATTGACCTCATATTTCGGCGGCTGGACGGTCGCCGAGACCATCTGCGTGCCGATCTTCAGCCAATAGCCGCGGCCGGGCTTGAGCGCCTCATCCGCCATCCACACCAACGATGCCTCGAACTGATCGGCCACCTGCGGCGGATCGCCCGCCACGGCGATGACGTCACCGCGCGAGCAGTCAATCTCGTCGGCAAAGCACAAGGTGACCGACTGGCCGGCCACCGCCTCGTCCAGATCGCCATCGAGCGTGACGATGCGGCTGACCGTGCTGGTCTTGCCGGAGGGCAGCACGCGAATGGCGTCGCCCGGCTTGACGGTGCCGCTCGCGATCAGGCCGGAAAAACCCCGGAAATCCAGATTGGGGCGATTGACCCATTGCACCGGCATGCGGAAGGCGCGCGCCTGATCGGCGCTATTGTCCACCTCCACCGTTTCGAGATGCTTGATCAGCGCCGGGCCCTGATACCAGGGCGTGTTGGCGGAGAGCGCGGTGATATTGTCGCCCTTGAAGCCGGAGATCGGGATCGGCACGAACCGCTCGATGCCGATGCTCTGTGCAAAGGCAGTGTAATCCTTGACGATATCGTCGAACACGGCCTGATCATAATCGACCAGGTCCATCTTGTTCACCGCCAGCACGATGTGGCGGATGCCGACGAGCTTGGCCAGATAGCTGTGCCGCCGCGTCTGGGTGAGCATGCCTTTGCGCGCATCGATCAGGATGATGGCCAGATCCGCCGTCGAGGCGCCCGTCACCATGTTGCGCGTATATTGCTCATGCCCCGGCGTATCCGCGACGATGAACTTGCGCTTCTCCGTCGTGAAAAAGCGGTAGGCGACGTCAATCGTGATGCCCTGCTCGCGCTCGGCGGCCAGACCGTCGACGAGCAGCGCGAAGTCGATCTCCTGTCCCTGCGTGCCGACGCGCTTGCTGTCCGCCTCCAGCGCGGCCAGCTGATCCTCGAAGATCATCTTGCTGTCGTAGAGCAGGCGGCCGATCAGCGTCGACTTGCCATCATCCACGCTACCGCAGGTGATGAAGCGCAGCATCGACTTGTGCTGATGAAGGTCCAGATAGGTGTCGATATCCTCGGCGATAAGGGCATCGGTCCGGTAAATCGGCTCGGCCAGATCATCCATCACAATGCTCCGTCATATCGAATTGAGGTCAGTCCGCGAGAAGCCGGGCGCATCAGAAATAGCCCTCCTGCTTCTTCTTCTCCATGCCGGCGCCGCCCGCATCCTTGTCGATGGCGCGGCCCTGCCGTTCGCTGGTGGTGGTCAGCAGCATTTCCTGGATCACGTCCGGCAGCGTCGCCGCCTCGCTCTCCACCGCGCCGGTCAGCGGGTAGCAGCCCAGCGTGCGGAAGCGGATCGAGCGCATCACCGGCTCCTCGCCGGGCGCCAGCGGAAAGCGCTCGTCATCGACCATCAGGATCATGCCGTCGCGCTCCACGGTCGGGCGCGGCGCGGAGAAATAGAGCGGCACGATGGGGATGTCGTTCAGGTGGATATATTGCCAGATGTCCAGCTCGGTCCAGTTGCTGATCGGGAAGACGCGGATGCTCTCGCCCTTGCTTTTGCGCGCATTATAGAGGTTCCACAGCTCGGGCCGCTGGTTCTTGGGGTCCCAGCCATGGCTGGCGGTGCGGAAGGAGAAGATGCGCTCCTTGGCGCGGCTCTTCTCCTCGTCACGCCGCGCGCCGCCAAAGGCTACGTCGAAGCCATGCAGATTGAGCGCCTGCTTGAGCCCTTCGGTCTTCCACATATCGGTGTGCAGCGCGCCATGGTCGAACGGGTTGATGCCCCGCTCCTTCGCCTCGGCATTCTGATAGACGAGCAGCTCCATGCCGCTCTCCTTCGCCATGCGGTCGCGCAGCTCGTACATCGCCTTGAACTTCCACGTCGTATCGACATGGAGCAGCGGGAAAGGCGGCGGCGAGGGATAGAAGGCCTTGCGCGCCAGATGCAGCATCACCGCCGAATCCTTGCCCACCGAATAGAGCATGACCGGCTTTTCCGCCTCCGCCATCACCTCCCGCATGATGTGGATGCTTTCGGCTTCCAGACGTTCGAGGTGGGTAAGGCTGTATGTCATTCCATCGTCCTGAGGGCCGGCGCGGCCAATATTGCTGCATGAATAGAGCATCCGGCTAGTCCGTTCGGACCGCTTTGGCACGCGGCTTTTGCTACCAACCGCCCCTATCAGCGCTTTAGGGCGGGTCGCCTGTCAGGCCCGGCCGTGCCCACGTCCGGGCCTTGAAAGCACGGAAAATGGGCGTTTTCCTACCGTCGCAGAAATGCTCCCGCCAACCGCGACGGCGGCCCGCTGGTGCCGCAGATCACGCCCCCCGTGGCCGGATGAGGGCCACGGGTTTACGGCAGGGTCAGGACGACGCTGGCTCTGCCTTCTTGGCGGGCGCCTTCGTCTTGGTCGCGGTCTTCGCCTTTGGCGCAGCTTTCGCCTTTGGCGCGGCCTTGGTTTTCGGGGCCGTCTTCGCCTTGGTCGCGGTCTTGGCCTTCGCCTTGGGCGCCGCCTTGGCCTTCGTCTTGCGGCCCTTCGCCGGGCCAGCCGCCGCGCGATCGTCGATGAGCTGGGCGGCTTCCTCCAGCGTCAGTTCTTCGGGCGTGATCGACTTGGGCAGCGTCGCATTGGTGGTGCCGTCCGTCACATAGGGACCATAGCGACCGGCCATCAGCTTGATCTCGGCCTCGGTGCGCGGATGAGCGCCCAGCACCTTCAACGGCTCGGCGCCCTTGCGCGCGCCGCCGGTGCGGTTCGCCGCCTCAGCCAGCTTGACCACCGCGGCATTCATGCCCGTTTCGAACACCTCGGCGGTCGAGGCGAGCCGGCCATATTTGCCCTCATGCGCCAGATAGGGGCCATAGCGGCCGATGCTCGCGGTGATCGGCTTGCCGGTTTCGGGATGGTCGCCGATCGTGCGCGGCAGCGAGAGCAATTTGACCGCCCAGTCGAGCGTCAACTCGCCGTCCGGCAAGTCCTTGGGGATGGAGGCGCGCTTGGCCTCACCGGCGATGGTCGTCTCGATATAGGGCCCAAAGCGCCCGGACTTGCGCAGGATCGGCTCGCCCGTCTCGGGATGTTTGCCCAGCTCCTCCGGCCCGGTATCGGCGCCGGCCGCACCGGGCTGGCCGAACTTGCGGGTGAATTTGCACTCCGGATAATTGGAGCAGGCGATGAACGCGCCATAGCGTCCTCCCCGCAGCGACAATCGCCCCTCCGCGCACAGCGGACAAGCGCGCGGATCGCTGCCATCCTCCTTGTCCGGGAACAGCATGGGCGCGAGAAACGCGTCCAGCTGCGCCGTCACTTCAGACGGTTTCAGCTCCATGATCTCGGCGGTCTTGGGCTTGAAATCGCGCCAGAACGCCGCGAGCACTTCCTGCCACTGCGCGCGCCCGCCGGAAATCTCGTCCAGCTCATCCTCAAGCCCGGCGGTGAACTCATAGGCGACATAACGCTCGAAGAAGCGTTCGAGGAACGCCGTCACCAGCCGCCCGCTCTCCTCGGCGAAGAAGCGGTTCTTCTCGATGCGGACATAGTCGCGGTCCTTGAGCGTCTGGAGCGTCGAGGCATAGGTGGACGGACGGCCGATGCCCAGCTCCTCCAGCCGCTTCACTAGGCTCGCCTCGCTGTAGCGCGGCGGCGGCTGGGTGAAATGCTGCTCGGCGCGCACGCCCTGCTTGGCAGGCGAATCCCCGGCCTTGAGCGCGGGCAACAGCTTGCTGTCCTCGTCCACCGCATCATCGCGGCCTTCCTCATAGAGCGCGAGGAAACCGGGGAAGAGCACCACCTGCCCGGTCGCGCGCAGGGTATGCTGGCCGGTCCCGTCGGTCAGCTCCACCGCCGTGCGCTCCATCCGCGCGGACGCCATCTGGCTCGCCAGCGCGCGCTTGAAGACCAGCTCATACAGCTTGGCATGCACGCCCGAGCCGACGCTCGCCCGCGAGAAATCGGTGGGACGGATCGCCTCATGCGCTTCCTGCGCATTCTTCGCCTTGGTCTGATAGTGGCGCGGCTTGTCCGGCAGATAGCCCGCATCATAGCGGTTGGCGATCGCCGAGCGCGCCTCGGAGATGGCGCTTGCGTCCATCTGCACGCCGTCGGTCCGCATATAGGTGATCGCGCCATCCTCATAGAGCTGCTGGGCGACCCGCATCGTCTCGCTGGCCGAGAGGCCAAGCTTGCGCGAGGCCTCCTGCTGGAGGGTCGAGGTGGTGAAGGGCGGTGGCGGATTGCGCGTCGCCGGCTTGGTCTCGACCGAGGAGACGGTGAAGCGCCCGGCCTCGACATCGGCCTTGGCCGCGAGCGCATCGCCTTCCTTGCCGATGGTCAGCCGCTCGATCTTCTCGCCGCGCCAGCGCACCAGCCGCGCGCCAAAGCCCTGCCCGCCTTGCTCCAGATCGGCCGTGACGGACCAATATTCCTGCGACACAAAGGTCTCGATCTCGCGCTCGCGCTCGACCACGAGCCGCAGCGCGACAGACTGCACCCGCCCGGCCGATTTGGCGCCCGGCAGCTTGCGCCACAGCACCGGCGACAGCGTGAAGCCCACCAGATAGTCCAGCGCGCGGCGCGCCCGATAAGCGTCGATCAGGTCAGTATCCAGCTCGCGCGGCTTCTTCATCGCGTCGGTCACCGTCGCCTTGGTGATCGCGTTGAAGGTCACCCGTTCGACCTCCTTGGGCAGCGCCTTGCGCGCCCGCAGCACTTCGCGCACATGCCAGCTGATCGCCTCGCCCTCGCGATCAGGGTCAGTCGCGAGGATCAGACGGTCAGCGGTCTTGGCAAGATCGGTGATCGCCTTGAGCTGCTTGGCCTTGTCGCCGTAATTCTCCCAGGCCATCGCGAAATCATCATCGGGGTCGACCGAGCCGTCCTTGGCCGGCAAGTCGCGGACGTGCCCGTAGGAGGCCAGCACGCGATAATCGCCGCCCAGATATTTTTCGATGGTTTTGGCCTTGGCCGGTGATTCGACAATGACAAGCTGCATGACGTGGCGCTAACCTCTTTCTCGTGTACGCGCGAGAGTGGAAAGCGAACCCGCCTCTCGTCAAGCCTTCCAATAGGGCATCTGCCGTCAGCTCAGGCTGACCCGACCGCCAGCATGGCGTTGCAACCGCCCCGCAATCTCCAGCTCAAGCAGCACGGTCTGGACAAGCGCCGGCGCAAGGCCGGACTGACGAACCAGTTCATCCACCGCAACCGCGCTCATGCTCAGCAGGGCCAGCACCTGTTCACGCTCGCCGGGCGCAAGATCGGCAGGTGGTTCACCGGCATACCGAATCCCCGGAGACCGCACGACCCGCGCATCGATCGAGCCGATCGCCTCCAACACGTCCTGTGCGCTCTGCACCAGTGTCGCCCCGTCGCGAATCAGGCCATTGCAGCCATGCGCACGCGGATCGATCGGAAAGCCGGGCACCGCCATCACCTCGCGCCCCTCCTCGCCGGCCAGCCGCGCCGTGAGCAGCGAGCCGGAGCGCGGCGCGGCCTCGACCACCACGGTGCCCAGCGTCATCCAGGCGATGATGCGGTTGCGCGCGGGGAAATGCCGGGCCAGCGGCTCGGCGCCGGGCGGCAACTCGGTCATCAACAGCGCTTCATTGGCGATCTGTTCCTGCAGCTGCGCATTCTCGGGAGGGAAAACCACATCAATGCCGCAGCCGATCACCGCGGCAGTGGCCCCGGGCCCCGCCCCCATATGCGCGGCTGTATCGATCCCGCGCGCAAGGCCGGAGACAATGACGATATCCGTGCGGGCGAGATCATGGGCCAGTTCACGCGCAAAGCGACACGCCGCCGCCGAGGCATTGCGCGCGCCCACAATGGCCACGCAGCGACGCGCGGCCAGGTCCACGTCGCCGCGCAGGATCAGCACCGGCGGCGCGCTGTCCGCGCGGGCGAGCAGCGGCGGATAGTCCGCATCCCCCACAAAGCAATAGCGCGCGCCCAGCGCCGCCACGCGCGCGGCTTCCTGCGCGACCAGGCGCGGATCGGCCGGCTGAAAACGCCGCGCCCCCCCGCGAGAGGCCAGATCCGGCAGCGCTTCCAGCGCCGCCCGCGCCGTGCCGAAGCGCAACAGCAGTTGGCGATAGGCAACGGGGCCGACATGCGGCGTACGGATGAGCCGCAGCTTGTCGGCCTGCTCTGCTGCGAGCGCGCCCGTCACGGACGGATCATCACTGGCGCGATGACCCGATGCGCGGCTCCCGCCCGCGCAGCAGCCGGGCGATATTGGACCGGTGTCGCCAGAGAACCAGCACTGTCATCACCGCAAAGGTCGTCAGCAGCCCGGTCAGCCCCAACGCCCATGCCGCGAGCGGTGCGCTGATTGCCGCCGCCATGCCGCCCACCGATGAAATACGCGAGAGGGCCAGCCCGCCGAGCCAGACGATGGCGAACACCAGCCCCGCCGGCCAGGCCAGCGCCAGCACCACCCCGAGCATGGTGGCGACCCCCTTGCCGCCCCGGAAACCCAGCCAGATCGGGAAGCAATGACCGATCAGCGCCATCACGCCGCCAAGCCCCGCACCATTCAGGCCCGCCCCGCCATCCGGAATCAGCCACACGCCGACCCAGACCGCGACCGCGCCCTTCAGCCCGTCGAGCAGCACCGTCCCCGCCGCAAGACTCTTGCGGCCGGTCCGCAAGACATTGGTCGCACCGATATTACCTGAACCGATCGCGCGCAGGTCGCCCGCGCCGCCCAGCCGGGTCAGCAGCAGGCCGAACGGGATCGACCCCAGACAATAACCGATCACGATCACCAGCGCCGGCATCTGCCATCCCGCCAAGCCAGTCCTCCCATAGCGAATCGCAGCCTTGTTGCGCGGCATGGCGCATGGTTGCAAGCGCTTCGATGGCCAACCTGATGGGGTGGACGCCCCCCGACGGCATCTATGTGCCAAAGTGGAGGTGTTGAAACACCACTGAAGGAGGCGTCCGTGTCACAGGTTGCCACAATCGGTCTGGATATCGCCAAGAACGTTTTCCACGCGCATGGCGCCGATGAGCGCGGTGCGATGGTGTTCAGTCGCAAGCTGACGAGAAGCAAGCTGCTCGACTTCTTCGCCGGTCAGGCCCCATGTGTTGTTGCGCTCGAGGCGTGCGGCGGGGCCCATCACTGGGCGCGTGAGCTTCAGGCGATGGGGCATGAGGTGCGGCTGATCCCGCCCGCCTATGTGAAGCCGTTCGTGAAACGGAACAAAAACGATGCGATCGACGCGGAGGCGATCTGCGAGGCGGCGCAACGCCCCGGCATGCGCTTCGTTGCAGTAAAGAGCGAGGAGCAGCAGGCTGCTGGGCTGGTGTTCCGCACGCGCGATCTGGTTGTGCGTCAGCGCACCCAGCTCATCAATGCGATCCGCGGCCACTTGGCGGAATATGGCTGGGTGGCGCCGCGCGGGACGGCGCACATGACGATGCTCGCAGACCTCCTCGAGGATGAGGACATGATCTCTACCCTGCCGGAAGCAGCGCGGCCGATGTTCAAGCTCATGGTCGAGCTGCTGGCCGATCTCGACAAGCAGATCGCCGTACTCGACCGTGAGATCGCGCGGCGGGCAAAAGAGGACGAAGCTGCCCGGCGGCTGATGACCATTCCCGGCATCGGTCCTATCGCGGCGACGGCTATCCTCGCGCTGGCTCCACCGATCGAGACGTTCCGCAAGGGGCGCGACTTTGCGGCGTGGCTCGGCCTTGCCCCACGCCAGCACTCGACCGGCGGGAAACAGAGGCTTGGCAGCATATCGAAGATGGGCGAGCGGACTATCAGGCGGCTGCTCATCATCGGTGGCAGCTCGATGGTGCGCCAGGCTTGCCGGTTCGGTGCACCGGCCGGCTCGTGGCTGGAGCGAATGCTGGCTCGCAAACCGCGCATGCTCGTCTCGGTCGCCCTAGCGAATAAGATGGCACGCATGGTCTGGGCGCTGCTCACCAGGAAGGAAGATTACAGGGCTCCGACAGCGGTAGCAGCGTAAGCTGAAACCGCAGTCAGAGGCGTCGGGGACGTAGGCGGTCGAAGGAGGGTATGGCACAACAGTCGGCGAGACGGGGCTGGAAGAACCAGGGAATGGCAGAGCGTTAGCCAAGCGCGAAAACCTGTAATGGACCCGGTCCGCGAACTCCCATACTGGCCCGCAGCTATGGCGCTGCTCATCGAGGCCGGACAGATGACAGCATCCGACTACGTGCCAACATACCCCGATTTACTGCTTGCATCCAAAGGGGCGTCCACAGATGCCGTTCGTACTCGCGGTTCAATTTGGCGGTGGCGCATCTCGGGATCGCAGTGGCCGAGCAATATCTTTTGTTCTCGTGCCGGCGCGCGTGTTCCAACTCGACGGGGTTGCGGCCGAACCCAATACGCCTGCAAAGCAGGCACCAACGGGTAGGAAGGCCGATTAACCTGGATTCGGCTTCTAGTAAGGGCCGAGATGCGGTCCTAACCGCAACAGGAGAGGCGAGATGGTAACGATGTGCGATTTGGCGGCGCGACTGCCGCTTCTCATTGGCAAGCTACTCGATCGTGAGGAACTCCTTGGCCGCGGACGGTTTCGCGAAGAAACGATGACCGATCTGTTCGCCGGTTCGCTTGCTGCCTTTGCGGGACCCGAATTTGTGATCGAGTATCCGATCGAGGTGCAGACCGGTGGCGATGTCGACCTGCGGTTCTGGCATGCCGCGAGCGACCTTGAGATCGCCCTGCGCCTCCAAGCAAAACGGCTTTCGCCGCGGCGCGTAGCGAAAAAGTCGGTGGCTGCGAACCGTCGCAGCTATCACGAACTGCTTCACATGCCGAAAAAGCAAGGCACCTACCAATTCCGTACACTTGCCGCGACGGCAGCGCCCGTGCTGCCACTCTACATGTTCTATAATCACCAATCGTTCGTGGATGATCCGACAATTACCGGGACGCTGCCCGAGGTGCGCGGTATCAATCTTGCTTTCGCGTCCGATATCGCCGCCGAACTCGAGGCCAAAGTATTTGCGGCGGCTACGCTTCCCCGCCAGGTTCTGCATCACAAGCGCGCGGTCCGTCTTCAGCCGCATTTTTTCACGCTCGAGACAATTTTGTGCCCTGCTTCGGTCTCCAGACCGCTTGAGGGTGGAGGCGTGCCATCGCCGACTTCAGTCTCTGACGCGTTGATCGCGCGTTGGAACGAGCTTCCTCAGCTTGCTGTCATCGGAGAAGATGGGAATAAGGACGGTGTATTGCGCCGTCTCTACCAGCCGCCCAGTATACGGCCGTCGGCTCGAACCCATAGCCGGCTCGCTGATGGCCCGCCGGTGCGTATCGACAAATCGCTAACCCGACCGCGCTTGACCTTCATCTCGGGCCGGACTGACGACAGCCGCACGCCACGTATCGATCCCAATGTCGCTCGCGACCGCCTGACTTAAGCCGTCCGCTGGTTGATCGGCATCGGATGGAAGGCGAACCGGCTTTCGGTATGGTCGGTTGATTTCTATAGTCGACGAAATTGAATGATCTTGGCACTCGTTGCGCCGATCGTCACATATAGCGGAGTCAGAAGTGCCAACAGTTCAGATCCCCTGCAATTTTATAGGGCAATTCAAAGTTGGCGATAATCTGCGATACAACTGCGACCTGTTGTGCGCCCTTGCGGCGTCGAATGTCGACAACAGCTTCAATAAAATGATCGTGCTGCAGACGGGGTCGATAATTGAAGCAGCACTAATCGAAATCATCTTCCGAGCGCAAAATTACAACGTAGAAGGCGTGCCGAATATTGCAGCCGGTGATCGGCAGAAGATTGAAGAGCTGAAAATTGACAAGTTTGCGGTCGCGATCGATGTTCTAAGAAAATATGGCGTTCTCAATGGCGTCCGCGAAAACGTTTATGATGACCTGCATCGGCTACGAAAATATAGAAATAAAGTGCATATTCAGGATGATGTAAAAATTGAAGGCGCTCCCCGGGATGAAGAAGACCTCTTCACGAACATCTTGGTAGCTTGGTCGATCATTCTGAATCGCGAAGTCCTGCAATTTTTGAGCGACCATCTCCCGCGGCCTGCGCACATTCATGGCTACGTCGGCGATTTAGAGGTTCCCGTATGAAATTTCGGCTGTCGAAAGATTCCATGTTGGATTGGTGTCTTCTTTCCAAGGTCGACAGAGTCGGGTATTTAGTCCCTAAGAATCGTATGGGGGAATAATGGCTTTTCGACTTCTCCGATGCATTGGACATGCCTGCTTGGTGGCGGAGGCAGAGTCCGCGATTGTCACGGGTGCTGGCAAGTGATCAGCGTCCCAGCGTTTACCCAAATTGGCATAAGCGATTACGGCCTATATCCGGGCCGTGAGGGGGCGCCCGGACTCCATGCATCAATTCTTGAGGGAATTACGCTTATCGTGGGCGCGAACGGCTTGGGCAAGACCACGCTGATTACATTGCTTTATCGGATGCTGAGTGGCCCATTCGATATACCAAATCTCACCGCCGGAGAGGAGCTAGGTTCGCGTCGCCTAGAAGCGACGGCGCTCCCGCCATTTGTTCGAAGCCAGTTTGCCGGGCGCGTGTCAGATCAGGCTAAAACCGCGCGCGCAACGGTCTCTATAATTGTCGGCGGCCGGGCGGTGCAAATAGAGAGGAAGCTCAATAACCTTGCCCTCCTGCAAGTCACCGTAGAAGGGGAGATCCACGCAAATTTGAATGAGGATGCTTATCAGGAATTGATCTGTCGTCTGGCCGGTGTGGGTTCGTTCGGCGATTTCTTGCTAATGTTGCGCTATTTGGTTTTCTACTTTGAAGATCGTCGCGCGTTGGTTTGGGATCAGTCCGCCCAGCGCCAACTCCTTCGTATGCTTTTCTTGCCTCCCGACCAAGCGAAGCGGTGGACAGAAATGGAGCGCGAAATTCTGGTCGAGGACAGCCAAGTCCGCAACTTCCAGGCTGTCGTCGGAAGGGAAGAAAAGTCTCTAAACAAGAACCTCGTGAAAGCAGCATCGGCAAGCACTTTGAAGGTCGAGCTCGAGGCTCTTGAAGTTTTGCAAGAAAACAGTCGGGAGAAAATTCGAGCTCTCGGTGAATATACCGCCGATCTAGATAATCGCCGCCAACAGAGCCGCGCGTCGTTTCTGGCGTCTCAGCAGGAGAGGGAGGCTAGGTTTCGTGCAGTAGAAGCTGCGAAGCTTGTCGCAATACAGTCCCGTTTTCCGGAAAAGGCCGCCACAGGCCGATATATCCTGGCGCATTTGATGACGGAGCATGACTGTCTCGTTTGCGGCACCCACGTGCCGGACGTGGCGAAGGAATATACAAAACGCGTTGAATCAGACGAGTGCGTTGTTTGCGCAACCCCACTTGGGCAAGCCGAAGGAATCGTGGAGGCACGCGAAGTCGCTGACGAACGGGTTAAGCGTCGGACCGACGCTCTCATCGCGGCGGAGCGCACGCTAGATGGAGACAGGGCCGCGAACGCTGTCGCAGAGGCTGAGTTTGACGAACACCGTCGGACGCTAGCTGTATTGGAGGCCGAGACGGCAGAGCGCGCCAACCGCATTGATGCGCTGGCCTTGGCCCTTCCTCCGAGCGAGACTGCGATGCGCGGCCAGAGGGACGATCTAGCGCGTCTTCGGGCACAATTTGAGACGCGAAAAGAGAATCTCGCGATCCTGCGTTCAGAGTTCGCCGAGTTTGTTGCCGAACGAACAGACGATTTGCTGCGGCAATCCGAGGTGATTGTTTCGTCCTTCGCAGAATATGCGTCAGCCTTTCTTTCGGAGAGGACAGCACTCACATGGTCGACTTACAGAGCTCGCGTTGGACAGACCGGTGACCTAATCGACTTTCCGTCATTCGGTCTCGAAATGACGGGGAGCGACTTTGGCGACACCGTCAAGAGAACCGGTCCGGCGGACGTTTCTGAAAGTCAGCGCGAGTTTATCGATTTGGCGTTTCGAATGGCGCTGATGCGCGCCGCCACCGACAACGAGGCCGGCACGTTGATAATAGATACGCCGGAGTCGTCGCTTGATGCCGTCTTTGCCAAGCGTGCGGGGCAGGTGCTGCTGCGATTTTCCAATCAGCCTGGCAATCATCTTATCGTTACCTCCAACTTGGTCGAGGGCTCGCTGATTCCGACGTTAGTCGAGGGAATAAAGCAAAAGCCCAATCCCAAGGACCGACTGGTCGATCTATTCGTGATCGCGCGTCCGACGGCTGCTGTGCAGGAAGAGGCCGAGGAATATGGTCGGGTACGAAAGCGCCTGCTCGGTGACGAGCTTATCTGATGCAGGAGGCAATGCTCAACCCATTAGAATCGGTCAGACGCAAGGTACGTCTTCTGATCCTGTTGAGCGCTGCCCGAAACGCGGGATTGGTCCCGCTACCCGCATCACGCCTGCACATTTTAGCTTATCTTGCCGATGTGCTTTCTCCAGTTTGGAATTTGGACCCATACGACGGAAAGGTACTGAAGCGCCCCGACGGGCCATTTTTTCCGGAACTTCAGCACGATTTGGATCGGCTGGTCGGTACAGGCATGGCGACGGTCACCGATGTTGGTCATGTCAGCATTGGCCAAGAGCGCCTTCAAGTCAGCAGTAGTTACTCGATAAATGCGGACCTTTCTTCGGATGTTCTCCAATATATTGAGGCCACTCCAGACGAGGCAGTTGCCGCCGAATTTCTGAGAGAATTGATGCTGGCGATTTCCGCGATGAGCGATGAAGATATCGATCGCGCGTTCTTGCAGGATGCTACTTATTCAAACAAGAGAGCAGGGTCCGGCACCGTCATCGATTTTGCAGAATGGACGGATACGAATTTTTCCGCGCTGGCCGCGGATCGCATCGGGCAACTAGTCCCGACGAATGCTGAGGTCGGACCCAGCGAGAAAGTCCATCTATATTTCCGGCATTTGCAGCGGAGGTTGCATGGCGGGCGCTAAGCTCGGGCCGTGGCACGGCGCGGAACTTCGAAAAACTGCGGATGCTTTTAGCGGTGACGGGTCGGACAACGATCTTCCTGAAGAGGTCCGATTTGCGAGAGGTGTCGGTCGCCTCTTGCTCAAGCGTATTCGGTCCGTCGGCGCGACAATGCGGCGTGATGCTATCAGCGTCTTCCTCCTGCACCCTGATGGGATCGCGTCTGTGCCGGCAAAGCGCGAGCCAATGCTTGGCGATGGCGGAGTGGAAGTCGCAGGCCGAATTTGGTTTGTGAGCGAAACTGCGCAATCCGGAAAATCAATCGAACCGCCGTCGATCGATGCGGGCGCGGTTTTCGATCATGTTGCCGAATTAGGATTAGGCGCAGTACCGGCCGTGGCCTTCAATCCCACCGTCGAGCCGCCTACTTTACGCTATTACCCCCGCGGCTTGAATGATCACCACAACCCCGAGGTTATTGAAATTAACGACATTGAGGTGACCGCTGAGCGGATTGAAACAATCATAGAGCGGCTTTGGGAGGCTTGCTTCATAACTCCCGATGCTCAGATAAGTGGCGGTTCAGATGTGTGGGCCGACGCCTCCCAGCACTGGGCGGCATCGAATGCCGAAGCGGTGGTGCAAGCGCACATCAAAGCCGCGCTCGCAATTGGCCTGGTGGATTGCACGATCAGGGATGAACAGCCGACGGTGGCTGGTCGCGTTGACATCGAAATAGAGCGTAAGGATCCGGTCGATCCGTCAAAATGGAGCCGCCCTTTTGAGATCGAGGTGAAAGTTCTTCGGCATGCCGGGCGCACAGGGCGAAAAACCAGCGCAAAACTTATTCAATGGTGGATCAAGCGAGGGATCAGGCAGGCTGCGGCATACAGGGATGCCCGAAACGCTGAGAACGGAATGTTGTGTTGCTTCGACATGAGAAATTCGGACCATGGCGATGACTATGCGGACAATGACAACAAAGCGTTCGCCGCTACCCACAATGTTACCATGGTGCGCAAGTTCCTCTACAACGACGCTGAGGCGCTGCGGGTGGCGAGGTACGGCTCTTAGCCTAGGCGTCTAACCACGACCAGACTTTCGGCGAGTTCATGCTTCCCGCCCTGTTGTGCCGATGATCGCATGTCGCGGAGAACATCGAGACGATCCACTTCTAAGCCGAGTTCGGGTGCAATCTCTGCTAGGACTTGTGCCACGGGGATCTTCACGTCGGCGTAACGGCTGTCCCCGACAACCATCCACATCTGACCATCCTTCACCAGTGAACTTGCGACATTTTGCATCACGAGTTTCATGTCTGCGAAATATCCACCAATCATCGCAGGGATATTGCGGCTCCAAAGGTCGTCTCGTACGGATTCCAAAGCATCCAGCGTATTGGAAAGCGATGGGCTCCCCATCGGCGGGGCAGCGAATTCTCTGAAAATCTGCACGTGCGAAGATAGAGTGTCTTCGCGTAGGCGACGATTGTCTGCCGTTCCACGCAGGTACCCAAGCATCCATAGCTCGATGTTGTAGACGTCGGTGTAGTCGAACGAATTGGGATATGGCGGCGAGAAAATCGCAATATCGAACTGGTCATTTGAATCTAGGGCAGTGCGGCAATCCCCGCGACGGACGCTATAGGATGTTTCCCTGCGACGCGAATAACGGTCTATTTCGCCTATCGCCGACGTAGCGATGTCGATGAACGCCTTGTCGACGTCGGCCGCAGTCCGCCTCGTTGCTGACCAATTCCGCCGATAACGTCGCCCTTTTCCATTCACGATGGCGTTGCTCACGCCGATCATTATGCCGCCCAAGAATATCCGAAATAGACGCCGTTCACTTTCAACAGTGAGTTCCTCAATCGCGAGTAGGAGCTGAGACAGGCGCCGCGCGACGGGGGCATCGAAAATCCAGCGATCTTTCGCGCTTGTTTCGACAAAGGTAACTGGGAGCCCCTCAAGGAACTGCTCGGCGACATCCGTAAGTTGCGGTGCGCGACGAACCACCGTCGTCAGTGCGCTGACGAGCCTTTCGCAATCATACGTTTCAAGCTTGGCTTCAATCAGGTCCGCCAGATAGGGGTTTACTTCGATAGTGGTCGGCGACACGCCGAGGAACTGACACGCAAGCGCTGTCGTGCCGGAGCCGCCAAAGGGATCGAGGCACCGCAGGACGGGTACCGGACTTGCCGCGATCGCTTCTCTCACAACCTCTGGAGCGAACGCCTCCTTGAAGTGCCTCCACCGCTGGAAGGGAAGGGCCGCGGAGCCAGCGTTTGTGCCCAATGACGCCACGGATCTCCCTTTAGTCCAATGATCGAAGTCTACGAACATAAGCAATCCTGTCACTGAAAAAGGGTATTGCAAAAAAACAATAATAAAACATAGATAATTTGCAATGGCAAAACCATTCTCAGGTTTGGCATTTCTAGCTGGTCGCCTAGAGGCTTCGCGGCGAGAAAAAGGCCTTTCTTATTCGCTGCTTGCGAAGATATCCGGCGTGGACGTCAGCCAGGTGCACCGAATCTGCCGAGGGCGGTTTCGGACGCTCAGCCACAACGTTGTGAAAATTTGCAATGTGCTCCAAGTCGAACCACCGGAGGCTGATCTCCGGAACATTCCCGGAGAAGGCGACTATGATGGCGAGCGGCTCGTCTCCGAACTGTTCGCCACTTGGGACCATACTTCGGCGGGTGCTGATCGGCTTGTAGACTTGCTGTTAGCCGTGAGACGAATTCAAAAGCCGGGGTAACCTGCATCCCCACTGGAACGGCTGCATTTTAAGTACGATGCGCGCAAGCGGACAGGCCGCAATCGGCCAGGTTGCCGTCGTCAGCAAGCTCCTGAATGAACGGCAGCTACTGTTAAGGCGACCCAGGACCGTGAATGGCGGCTATGTTGGCGGCAGCCGTCACCGCTGCGCTCACCTCGGAAGGGCAGCTATTCGACGTTTTCTTCCCGAAACCCACCCGCCCGCAACCTGCCCAGAGCCAATCATTCACGCGCTAAAGGTCGGCCCCTGAAAGCCGTCATTCGAGGCTACTCCCGGTAGCGTAACGCCTCGATCAATACGGTGAAACCCGAGGAATGCTGCCGGCGACTGGGGTAATAGAGGTGATAGCCTGGGAACGGCGGGCACCAGTCTTCAAGCACGCGGACGAGATGACCATCGTCAATAAGCGGCAGAACATGATCCTCCGGCAGATACGCGATGCCGAGGCCATCGATAGCCGCCTGAAAAGCCAGGGCCGGATCGTTGACGATTAGTTGACCCTCGACACGAACGTTGAGCGCCCGCCCAGCCTTCTCGAATTCCCAGGCGTAGAGGCCCCCATAGGTCGGAAAGCGCAGATTTATGCAGTTGTGTCCGGCGAGGTCATGCGGGGTGTGCGGCGGTGCCGATCTCGAGAAATAGGATGGCGACGCAACCGCGGCCATGCGCATGTCGGGGCCGATACGCACGGCGACCATGTCCTGCGCAATCGTTTCGCCAAGGCGTACGCCGGCATCGAACCGCTCGGCGACAATATCGACGAAGCCAGCATCGACGCTAAGCTCAACTTTGATGTCGGGATAGTCGTGGAGGAACCCGATGAGCACAGGCTCCAAAATGGTCCGTGCGGAATGGGCACCCGTGGTGATCCTGATTGTCCCGGCCGGCTTGTCGCGCATTTCGCCAAGAGCCGCGAGTTCTGCCTCGATCCCGTCGAAATGCACTTCGATGCCGCGCAGTAGCCGCTCGCCGGCTTCGGTTGGCACAACACTGCGGGTCGTGCGATTGAGCAGCCTTATGCCCAGCCTTTCCTCGAGTCCGCGCATGGTATGGCTGAGCGCGGACGTCGAGACTCCCATATGGGCGGCGGCTCGCGTGAAGCTGCGTTCGGTCGCTACAGCGCGGAAGGCGAGCAGATCATTGATAGTGTTCCGCGCCATTATTGAATCCAGTTCAAAGCCGTATCCCGATTGTTCACTCTAATCCTTGCGACGGGCGTAGCCTAGATATTTGCTCGCAAGGAGCACGAGTTATGGCGGACGAACGGACAGCGATGCGGGCGCCGTGGGGATATCGCCCCTCGGCTAACGGAAATCAGCGACACGGTGCTGTTTGACGACATATGGCAAAGGCCCGGTCTCTCGCCGCGTGACCGAAGCCTTATCACCGTCGCCAGCCTGGTCTCACTTTACCGCAGTAACGAGTTGCCCTTCCATCTCAGGAAAGCGTTGGAAAACGGCGTCACGCGCGAGGAGATCATCGAGATGGTCACTCACCTGGCCTTTTATTCGGGCTGGCCCACCGCAAGCACCGCCATCGCAATCGTTCGGCAAGCGTTTGCGGGAACGGATTTTGCACAACCGGCCAAGTGATTTCAGACATCGAAAAGGATCTTGATCATGCAAACCCGTCAACTCGGCCGCAGTGGCCTATCGGTTTCCGCCATCGGCCTCGGCTGCATGGGCATCAGCTTCAGCTACGGAACCGCCCTCGCAAAGGAAGAAGGTGTCAAACTCATCCGCGACGCGGCCGATCGCGGCGTCACATTCTTCGACACCGCGGAGGTCTATGGCCCCTTCGCCAATGAGGAGGTGGTGGGTGAAGCTTTGCGCCCGATCCGTGACCGGGTCGTGATCGCGACCAAGTTCGGTTTCGACATCGATGTCGAGACCCGCGAGAACCGGGGCGTCAGCAGCCGGCCGGAGCATATTCGCCGCGCGGTCGAGGGGTCGCTCAAGCGCCTCGGCATCGAGACGATAGACCTTCTTTATCAGCACCGTGTCGATCCTAACGTGCCGATCGAGGACGTAGCCGGCACGGTCCGCGATCTGATCGCCGAGGGCAAGGCGAAGCATTTCGGCATGTCGGAGCCGGGCGTCCAGACGCTGCGTCGCGCCCACGCCGTGCTGCCGGTCGCCGCGCTCCAGAACGAATATTCCCTTTGGTGGCGCGCGCCGGAGACGAACGGCATCCTCGATGCTTGCGACGAACTCGGGATCGGGTTCGTGCCCTATAGTCCGCTGGGAAAGGGCTTTCTCACCGGCGCGATGGGCAAGGACACGAAGTTCGCGGAGAACGACTTTCGCGCCCGTGTCCCCCGTTTCTCGGCCGAGGCGATGGAGAAGAACCAGGCCTTTGTCGATCTTTTGAAGCGGGTCGCCAGCGACAAGGACGCCACGCCCGCGCAGATCGCTCTGGCATGGCTGCTGGTTCAGAGGCCCTATGTCGTGCCGATCCCGGGGACGACGAAACTCCACCGCCTGGAAGAGAATATCGGCGCTGCCGCAATCCGACTGACGGATGCCGATCTGAGCGAGATCGAGGCAGCAGCTGCAGAGATTTCCGCCGAGGGCGATCGCTATGCGCCAGCGCAGATGGCGATGGTGGGCCGAGAGGCCCCCACCTTCACCGGCGCCTGAGCAACCGACGAAAGGGACCCGCCATGATATTGGAAGAAACGTTCACGCTCGCCAATGGCGTCGCGATCCCGAAGCTGGGACTCGGCACTTGGCGGATTTCCGATGCCGAGACCGTGCAGATCGTACGCGATGCGATCGAGATCGGCTATCGCCACATCGATACCGCCCAAGCTTATGGGAACGAGCATGGTGTGGGCGAAGGCCTGCGCGCCAGTGGCGTTGCCCGCGATCAGGTTTTCGTGACAACCAAGCTTGCGGCTGAGTGCAAGACCTATACCGAGGCGAATGACCGTATCGACGCATCACTGAGGGAGCTGGGCCTCGATCATATCGATATGATGCTGATCCACAGCCCGCAGCCCTGGGCAGATTTTCGGGAGGGCAATAATTTCTTCGAGGGCAACCTCGAGGCGTGGCGCGCGCTCGAAGAGGCGTACCGGTCCGGAAAGATCCGCGCGATCGGCGTCTCGAACTTCGAGCGGGCCGACCTTGATAACTTGCTCGACAACGGCAGTGTAGCGCCGGTGGTCAACCAGATCCTGGCCCATGTCGGTAACACGCCGTTCGATCTGATCGATTATTCGCGGTCCAAGGGTATTCTCGTCGAGGCCTATTCGCCCGTTGCCCATGGTGCAGCTTTGAACAATGCCAAGCTTGCCGCCTTGGCGGAGGAATATGGTGTCAGCGTCGCACAGCTGTGCATCCGCTACTGCCTCCAGCTCGGGCTACTACCCGTGCCCAAGACCACCAGTGCAGCGCACATGCGCGACAATGCCGCAGTCAACTTCACGATCTCGGACGCCGATATGGAGAGTCTGAGACGCGCAGAGCCAGACATGGACTACGGCGAGGCAAGCGTATTCCCGGTCTTTGGCAAAAGACGGCAGGGCGTCGACGTCTGAAATTCGAGCAGAGAGGAAATGCTATGACGAGCAACATTCCCATGGTCACGCTCAACGATGGCGTCGAGATGCCCAGTCTCGGCTTCGGCGTATTCCAGGTGCCCGATCCCACCGAATGTGAGCGCAGCGTGCGCGACGCGATTGATGTCGGCTACCGCCTGCTCGACACTGCGACCTCATACGAAAATGAAGAGGCAGTCGGCAACGCAATCCGAGATCATGGCATTGATCGGCGCGAGCTGTTCGTCACCACCAAGCTCTGGGTCGAGGACGCCAGCTATGAAGGCGCGAAGGCTGCCTTCGAGCGCTCGCTGAACAAACTGCAGCTCGACTATCTCGATCTCTGGCTAATTCACCAGCCCTATGGCGACGTGTATGGCGCCTGGCGCGCGATGGAAGAATTGCATCGTGCCGGCCGCATCCGTGCGATCGGCATCAGCAACTTCTACCCCGACCGGCTGGTCGATTTCGTACTCCACAACGAGACCGCACCGGCAGTCAACCAGATCGAGATCCATCCGTTCCATCAACAGGACGACGCGCAGGCGATCTTGGATGAATACAGGGTCCAGGCCGAGGCGTGGGGACCGTTCGCGGAAGGCAAGAACGGGCTGTTTTCGAATGAACTGCTCGAATCAATCGGCCGGAAGCATGGCAAGAGCATCGCACAGGTGGTTCTGCGTTGGCTGAACCAGCGCGGTATCATCGCCATTCCGAAGTCTGTGCGCAAGGAGCGCATGGCCGAGAATTTCGCGATCTTCGACTTCGCGTTGGATCAGGAGGATATCGCAGCCATCGCGACGCTCGACCAAAAGGCCAGCAGCTTCTTCGACCATCGCGACCCCGAGAAAGTGAAGTGGCTCGGCATGCGAAAACTCTGAGCCGGCTGCGACGTCACCGAAGCGCGTGTGTCCGGAACAGTCGTCAAAGGCAGCTATACGAGTCAGTTCATTCGAAACCTGCCGGTCGGCTAATTCCCCAGTTCCGGTCGATCGATGGCCGGTGTTGTCGGTGAATGGAAGGCAGCTTTCAGGGATTCGTTTCGCCGCCTTGAACGACGGAAAAGTTGGCGCACGCGGGCTAACACCCGATGGGCGCGCATGAGTGTGCGTTAGGGTTACACCTATCGCGTGTTCGGTTTCTGGCGGCTTGTTCGCAAGGAACCGAGTGATGCATGTATCATCCAGGAGCGGGACGCTGAGTTCCCCAACAGCGTCGACGAAACAAAGCATATGTGCCGGACCCAATTCAACCCGGCCGACAAATCAACAAGCGTCTCGGGAGGATGGCATGGCAATTATACCTGAATCGTTTCATTCGGCTTCGGACGATCTGCCCTGGGCCGACAATTGGGCGGGCGATCCCGGTATCAAGCTGAAGCTCCTGATGGCCGACATCGAGGGTGGTCGCTACACGGTCCGCATGCTGTTCGCGCCCGGACTGGAAGTCGCGCCCCACAAGCATAGTGGCGAGATCCACGCTTTCACCTTTGCCGGGGAATGGGCTTATATCGAATATCCCGATAGCCCGAGCAATCGCGCGGGATCCTATCTGTTCGAGCCGCCCGGCAGCACTCATACGCTCAAGGTCGCCGACAATGTCGAGGGTTATACAGACGTGCTCTTCGTCATGTATGGCGCCATGCTGCACCTTGGCCCCAATGGCGAAATTCTGGGCGTGACCGACGCCGAGAGCGTGTTGCATGAATATCCGCGGCTCTTGCGCGAACAGGGTAAATCCGTTCCCCAGATGCCGATCGGCGGCTCCATGTCGTATCGAGCGATGCCATGAGCGGCGGGGCCGGCATGGATCTCGCTGAGGAGATCGCGGCGCTCAAGGCGGCGGTGGCGCAGCAGGCTGACGCGTTGGCGCAAGCGCACCACCAGATTGGCCTCCTTGAGGACAAGAATGAGATTGAGCGCCTGCAATATACTTATGGCTTCCTGATCGACAATCGTATGTTTCGCGAGATGGCGGACCTGTTTGCCGACGAGGGCGCCTGGATCGAGATTGGCGGACGTGGTCGCTATTTCGGCAAGGAGAATATCCATCGCTTTCTCCTCGATGTGCTTGGCGGTGGTCGCTGGGGCATGATCGAAAATGAAGTCATCAATCATGTGCAGCAGCAGTTGCTGATCATGGTCGATGACGACCGGACCCATGCCCGCGCCCGTGCACGGGCCGAAGTGCAGGGCAACTCCCCGCCTGACACGCCGACGTTCCTGTTTGCCGACGGGATTTACGAGAACGACTATATCAAGGAGGGCGGTCGCTGGAAGATCCTTGGCATCCGCGTCACCATGACCTTCTACGCCGCGCTGGAACGCGCAAAAGTCTGGTTTCCAACCGCCCCGCCGAGCGAGGCCGTGCCACCCGACATGCCCAGCGAGTCCACAGTCGATGGTTTGGGGCGGCAGTTCAATCCCTTCCGCTGGCCCCATCCGATCACGGGGGCAGCGCTCCCCGTACCGGTGGCCGATCCTGCCGAACGTGACATAACCGGCGGCGGCGGCATCACTCAGGTGACCGAACAGCGCTGAGTCTCGCGCCAGGACGAATACCGCGAAGTCTGGAAACACTATGACTGGCGGGCCACTGACCTTGCCGAAGAAACAGCACGCTGTTAGGCGGTGATAAGCTTTTTCCTTGATGTTCTGGTGGCTCACTTGATCACATTCCGGCAACTGGAGATTTTCGCTGCCGTGACACGCCATGGTAGTTTCCGGCGCTGCGCAGAACAACTCGGTGTCTCACAGGTCTCGGTCAGCGAACATATACGCGCCCTGGAGGATCGCCTTGGCCGCGCGCTCTTCGAGCGTCGGCCCGGTGGTCCTGCCACCCTCACCGAAGCCGGGCGAAACGCCCAGATACGGGTCAGCGCAATTCTCGCGGACATCGAGGATCTTGTCGAAGAAATGGCGGGGCGCAGCCGCGAAGGCAAACGGATCGTGACCGTGGCAATCCATGGTTTCATGATGCGCAATCTACATGATGCGCTCCGGGATTTCACGGAGGCCCGATCCGAAGTCGAACTCAAACTGGATCTCGAAGACCAGACCATCGACGCCCTGCTCAGCAAGGTCGGCGGACGCCAGCTTGATCTGGCCTGTTTCTATGCGCTGGACGAAATGGATGCACCCGGCACCAGGCTCCTGCGAGAGGAGGAATTGGCAATTTTCGTCGGCCCGGACCACCCCCTTCGTTTCTCGGCACCAGTCTCATCCGCCCGGTTGAGCGAGACCCCCATCATCAACCTTTCGCAGCGAAAACCGCTGCGCGGGCTGATCGACCGCGCCCTCTCCGCGATCGGCGCCAGCGGCAGCCCGCCCATTGTGGAAAGCGACGATTTTGGCCTGCTCTTGCACAGCGTCGTTCGTAATCAGGGCTTCATCTGCATGTTCCGCGCTTCGGAAGATGAGGTCAGATCATCCTTCGGCCTGACACGCATCGCTCTGCAAACCCCACTGCCCCCACTCCAGCTTCGCGTCGCGGGTCGACGCGCGACATCTCATGACCCGATCCTTCGCGACGTACAGGCCCTGATCGCTCAAACGGATACGAACAGCCCCGCAGTCCAGGGCTGACCCGAACATCAGTTCGGCCCTTGCCCGGCAAAGGTCGCGCGCAATAAGGCTTCCAGTTCGGTGACGAGGGCGCCGCGTTGCAAGCTTCGCGAGGCCCGCCGGACCTGCAAACTTGGCAATGGCCGTTGCATCGGGAGACTCGTGATCGCACCCGCTTCGTTCAGTTCGTCCCGAGCTGATGCAAACATGCAGGCATAGCCCTCCCCTCGCCTGACACTGGTCAGAATATGGCCGTAGTCATCCGTCTCCACGCCGATGCGCGCGCCGCCCAGACCATAGGTGGCGAGCGCCCGATCGATCAACGGCCGCAACGATGTCCGATAGGAGAGATGGATGATGGGCAAGGCGGCAAGGTCGGCAATACTGACCTGCACCTTCGCCGCCAAAGGATGATCGCCCGCGACGAAAATTTCGAGCGGTTCCCGACAGACCGGCATGGTGAAGGAGGGAAACACATCATCTCCCCCGTCGAAAGCGAAATAATAACCCAGATCCACCATGCGGCGCTCGGCCCGTTCAGGAAAACCGAGCGACGCGCTGCTGTCGATGTCCAACTCGATCACGACGTCTGGATGCGCCTCGCGAAAAGCGTCAATACCGCTCTGCAGGTAGCGCATGATATAAGGATGTGCGCCGATAACGATCTTGCGCGGCGCGGCGCGATCCGACGCATCGTAGAGATATCCCAGGTCGTCGAGAATATTCGACGCAAACTGATGAGCCCGCTCGCCCGGTCCAGTCAGTGTCGCCGGCCCGCCCACATGCCTTTCGAAAAGCGGATAACCCAGCTGGCGCTCCAGCACTCGAATGTTGGCGCTGACAGCTTCGGGAGAAATGCCCAGTTGCTCCGCGCCACGACGGAAGCTGCCGTAGCGGACAATTGCCGCAAATATTTCGAGCTGCCGAAAGGTGATCATCCTCATTACCCCTAAGCAATCCCTTAGGGCTTGGTAACCCCGCGCTTACTTCCCGGCAAGTTCCAGGCGCTCTTAAACTCAGCTCAGTGAGTCAGCCAAAGGCTGCGTGAGGGAGAGGAAGGATGACCTATGACGTCATCATAATCGGGGCGGGATCGGCAGGCTGCGTGCTGGCCAACCGGCTGTCTGCGGACCCGGCGCGCAAAGTATTGTTGCTGGAGGCCGGGGGACTTGATCGCCACCCGCTCATTCGCGCGCCGATCGCGTGGCATCTTGCGGCGGAGAACAAGCGCTTCGGCTGGGGCTACACAGCCGAGCCCGAGGCAGAAACCGGCCACCGCAGCTTCGATCAACCACGCGGCAAACTGCTGGGCGGGACATCCTCGATCAACGGCCAGATGTATTCGCGCGGCAATCGCGGCGATTATGATGGCTGGGCAGCGATGGGCCTTGAAGGCTGGAGCTTCGACGAAATTCTGCCCTATTTCCGCCGGGCAGAAACCAACTGGCGCGGCGAAACGCCCTTTCACGGTAGCGCCGGCCCCTGGAGCGTGGCGCGCAATCCCAAGGCGCCGGTCATCTATCCAACGATGATCGAGGCTGCCCGCAATCTAGGCTACGAAGAGCTGGATGATTTTCACGGACCGAGCCAGGAAGGCTTCGGCATGCCCGACTTCAACTGCCGCAATGGCCGGCGCGACAGCAGCGCGACTGCCTATCTCGCCCCCATCAGCGAACGTCCCAATCTCACCATCCAGACAGGCGCATTGGTCAATCGGATGATCCTCAAGGGGACCCGCGCAGTCGGTGTCGACTATACGCACCGGGGGCGGAAGGTTCAGGCCTATGGGCAGGAGATCATCGTCTCGGCCGGGGCATTCAACTCGCCACAGATCATGATGCTGTCCGGCCTCGGCCCGGCCGATCATTTGCGCAGTCATGGCATTGCCGTGGTGGCTGATCTGCCGGCAGTCGGCGCCAACCTGCAGGATCATCCCCTTGTTGCGGCAGGCTTTGCGGCGTCCAGGCCTCTAGGGTTTGAAGCCATGCTACGGCTCGATCGGCTGGCGCTCCATGCGCTGCGCTGGGGGCTGACCGGCGGCGGACCGATCGGCAGCGCGCCGCTGTCGGTTCAGGCGTATCTTCGTTTGCTGAAAGGATCGGACTGGCCGGACACGCAGTTTCAGGTGAGCCATGTTTCCTTCATGTCGCGCCCGTGGTTCCCCGGCTGGCGGCTAAGCGCCGGCAATCAGTTTACCGCCGCTGCGATGCAGATGCGGCCGGAAGGGCGCGGCAGCGTGACGCTGCGCTCGGCAGATCCTCGCGATCCGCCCCGCATCCGGCTGGGGCTACTGTGCCATCCGACAGACCGACAGGCGGCGCGAGACATGCTGCGTTTCATCCGCAGCTTCTTCGCCACCGCACCGCTCTCGGACATGATCGCCGGGGAGGTTTTCCCCGGGGCGGCCCTCCAGTCGGACGAGGAAATAGATGCAGTTATCCGCGATACCATTCAGGTCGGCATGCATCCGGTAGGTAGCTGCGCCATGGGACTGGATCCAACCTCATCCGTCGTCGATGCCAGACTCAAGGTTCACGGTATCGAAGGCCTGCACATTGCCGACACCTCCATCATGCCTCGCATCGTCAGCGGCAATACCGCCGCGCCAGCCGTCATGATCGGGGAGAAGCTCTCCGACATGATGTTGGGCCAAAGCCTTGCGCCGGCGAGCCCAACTCTCGTCCGGAAGTGTGCGGCCTGATGAACCATTTTCTCACGGAGCCTATATGGCCAGCCTAGCCCCTGCCGTCCCCATCCAGCTGTCACATCCCGACCGCCTGTTCATCGACGGCGCATGGATTGCACCTGCCAAGGGCGGGCGGATCGAGGTGATGTCCGCGCATAGCGAGCAAGTCATCGCCACCGTCGCCGAAGCGACCGAGGCCGATATGGACGCCGCCGTTGTGGCCGCCCGGCGGGCGTTTGACGAAGGTCCATGGCCGCGGATGGAACCCGGCGAACGCGCCGAGTGGCTGCGCAAGCTGCACGCCGCACTCGAAGTGCGCGTGCCGGAACTGGTTCGTGCCTGGATCGATCAGATTGGTGCGCTGGCAACCGTCGCACCCTTCGTGATCGGCGGCGGCATGGCGACGCTGCAATTCACCATCGATCAGGCCGCGACCTATCCATTTGTGGAAAAGCGCATTCCCGCCGATGGGCGCGGCGAGGCCATGATCGTGCGCGAACCGGTCGGCGTCGCGGTCACGATCGCTCCCTGGAACAATCCGTTCGGCATCATGATCAGCAAGGTCGCCGGCGCACTGCTCGCGGGCTGCACGGTCATCATGAAGCCCGCGCCGGAAACGCCGATCGAGGCCTATATCATTGCCGAGGCTGCCGAGGCGATCGGCCTCCCCGCCGGTGTCCTCAACCTCGTCGCCAGCCACCGCGACGCGGCGGACCATCTGGTGCGCAATCCGGGGGTCGACAAGGTGAGCCTTACCGGCTCCACCGTGGCGGGCAAGCGCGTCGCCAGCGTATGCGGCGAGCGCCTCGCGCGCTGCACGCTGGAGTTGGGCGGCAAATCGGCGGCCATCGTGCTCGATGACTATGATCTCGGCGTTGCCGCGAAGATGCTGACCGCCACGATCATCATGTCAGCTGGACAGGTCTGCGCCACTTTGTCGCGCGTCATCGTATCGCAACACCGGCATGACGCGCTGGTGGAGGCCATCGCAGCCGAGATGGCCAACGTCCGCGTCGGCGATCCGTTCGATCCCGAAACCCAGCTCGGACCACTGGCGCTGGAGCGACAGCGCGACCGGGTGCTGGACTATGTCGCCGCCGGCAGCGCCGAGGGCGCGCGCCTCGTCTTCGGTGGCGGCCGTCCCCTGCACCTTGCGCGCGGCTATTATGTCGAGCCGACCTTATTTGCCGACGTGGACCGTTCCATGCGCATTGCACGCGAGGAGATTTTCGGCCCTGTCCTTTCCGTCCTCCCTGTCGCGAACGAAGCCGACGCCATCAACGCGGCCAATGCATCCGATTTCGGCCTCTACGGCGCGGTCTTCACCAATGATCGCGACGCTGCCTATCGGGTCGCACGCGCCATGCGGACCGGGACCGTGACGCATAATATCTTCCGGTTCGATCCCTTTCTCCCGTTCGGCGGCTTCAAGCATTCCGGCATCGGCCGCGAAGGCGGGATCGAGGGGATCACCAGCTACACCGAACTCAAATCCATTCTCCTCGACGGGCCTTCGAGAACGTGAGGCAAGCAAGGGGATAACAGGAGAGGTTTATGGCGATCATCATAATCGGGGCATCGGGAAATTTCGGCCGCGCAACTGTGCAGGGACTGCTCGAACGGATGCCGGCAAGTGAGTTGATCCTTGTCACCCGCGATCCGGCGAAGATGCAAGACCTGGCCGATCAGGGCGCGAGCATCCGACGCGGCGATTTCAACGATTACGCATCGCTGGTCAGTGCCTTTGCCGGCGGGGAGAAGATGCTGCTGATCAGCGCCATGGAAGTTGGCAGGCGCATCCCCCAGCATCGCAATGCAATCGAGGCTGCGGTGGCCGCGGGTGTCGGTCATGTCGTCTATACATCCTATGCAGGCAAGGATGGCGCCAATCCCTCGCTCGCGGTTGTGGACCATCGCGCTACGGAGGCAATGTTGGCGGAAGCGCCGCTGGACTGGACCATCCTGCGCAACAGCCAATATACCGAGGCGGTCATCGAGGCGATGGCGCCGCTGGCCCTGCAACGGGGCCGCTGGATCGCCTCCGCCCAGGAAGGGCAAATGGCACAGGTCTGGCGCGAGGATTGTGTCGCTAGCGCCGTGGCGGTGTTGAGCACGCCGGGCCATCGCAACACCATCTACGAAATCAGCGGCCCCGAGCTACTGTCCTTCCGCGAAATCGCCGCCATCATCGCGGACGTTACCGGAAGACCGATCGACTATGTGCCGGTTGAAGACGAGGAAATGTACGCCTTCTTCGACAGTCTGGGCATTCCGCGCGAGGCCGTGGCTGATCAGAGCGTCGGCGCTGTTCCATGGTCCAGCGATGACATGGTGTCCGTCGAACGCGCCGTGCGCGAAGGCTATATGGCCGTGATTTCCGACGACGTCGAGACACTCACCGGGCGCAAACCCAAATCAATCCGACAGCTGGCCGAGGCGCGAAAGGCGCAACTGCGAGCGGCATAGCAGCGCGAAACAGCGGGCGACGCCGAAACCATATTCGAGCCCGGTTGGCAGACAGCGCACAGGTAACCAGACAATAAAGTGGGAGAGAAATGTGAAATATCGTGATCAATCAAAACTGATGGGGCTTGCTCAGGCTACGGCAAGCGTGATGGCGCTGGCATGGGCGCTCACCGGCACTTTGGCCATGGCGCAGAGCAGCCAGGACACGCCTTCCGCATCCGCACCGACAGAGATCGCCGATATTGTGGTGACAGCTCAGTTTCGCGGGCAGCGCGTGCAGGACACGCCGTTGGCGATTACCGCCGTTTCTTCTGACATGCTTGAAGCGCGCAGCCAGACAAGCATCACCGACCTTGGCAAGAGCGTGCCGAACGTGAATCTGTCGAGCGCGACCGGCCTCTACGGCAATTCGATCGCCGCCTTCGTGCGCGGCATCGGGCAGGGGGATTCGAGTTTCGCGCTCGAACCCGGTGTCGGCATCTACATCGATGATGTCTATTATGGCACCACTTATGGCGCCGTCCTCGACCTGACTGACCTCGATCGCGTCGAACTGCTGCGCGGGCCGCAAGGCACGCTCGCGGGTAAAAACTCGCTCGGCGGCGCGGTGAAATTGTTCTCTGCCAAGCCCAATGACACGGCCGGCGGCTTCGTCGAAGGCACCTATGGCCGATTCAACCGGATAGACCTGCGCGCCAGCGCCAATATTCCGATCACCGATGATCTGTTCATGCGCGTGTCCGGCGTCTCCAAGCATACGGACGGCTATATGCAGCTGCTCGATTATGGCTGCGTCAATCCGGCCGGCGGCCTGCCCGCGACCGGTGGCGGCAATGATTGCAAGATCGGCACCGAGGGCGGCATCGACGTGAAAGCGCTGCGCCTTGCGGTGCGCTATGCGCCTGCCGGCTCGCCCCTTGAAATCAACGTGATTGGCGACGTCTCGCAGAACAACTCCGAGCAGGTCGCCACCAAGCTGGTCTATGCCGATAATCCGGGCGTGCGCAGCTATGACGCGGGCAATCCGGCGGGTGGCGTGCCCTTTGACAGCCGTTTCATCACCGGGCCGGAAAGCTACACTTCCTATGCCACCTATGCGAGCGGCGGCAATTACACCTCCGGCCTGCCGCCCGTCCCACCCTTCGACGCCTTCCCCAATCTTCAGGTTGCGCCCGGCGGTTTCTCGACCAGCCCGCAAAGCAAGATCCGGAACTGGGGCCTGTCCGGCACCATCGACTATCAGTTGAGCGAAGCGCTCAGCCTGAAGTCGATCACCGCCTATCGCAATGCCCATGGCACCACCGGTATCGATCTGGATGGCTCGCCACTGGCCATCCTGCTCCAGCAGTTCACTTACGACCATGAGCAGTTCACTCAGGAGCTGCGACTGAGCGGCAAGGTTGGCGAGATGGCCGACTTCACGGTTGGCGGCTATTATTATCACGGCAAGGATCTGCTGACCGGGCGCGGACAGATTCCCAACGTCGCCTTCGACTTCCTGACCGACGATCCTGTCTCCAACATCAGCAAATCTGTCTTTGCCCATGTCGAGTTCCATCCGCTGCCGGACCTGAACATCATCGCCGGCGTGCGCTACACGGATGACAAGAAGACCTATACATTCGGTCGCCGTAACCCGGACGGATCGCCCATCTCGCCAGCACTCCTCCCCCTGAACACCTTGCTGCTCGGCCTCGACGGCGAGGAGGGAACCTATAAGGGCGATCGCCTCGATTACCGGCTCGGCCTCAATTATCGCTGGAGCGACGCGCTGATGACCTATGCGCAGGTCTCCACCGGCTATAAGGGCGGCGGCGTCAATCCCCGGCCCTATTTCGCCAGCCAGATCGTGCCGTTCAGCCCGGAGACGCTGACCACCTATGAAGTCGGCTTCAAATCCGATCTGCTGGATCGCAAGATCCGGATCAACGGCGCGGCTTTCTACAATGAATATAATAATATGCAGTTGCAGTTGCAGGCTTGCCCCGCCCTTGCAGACCCCTTCCCCTGCGCGGCGATCGCCAATGCCGGCGACGCGCACGTGAAGGGCGTGGAGCTGGAATATACCATCACGCCCGTTCCGGGTCTGACGATCGACGGTGCGGTTGGTTATCTTGACTTCAAATATACCAATGTGAACCCGGCCACCGGTGTCACGCTCGATATGAAGGCGCCATTCAACAATGAATGGCAGGCATCCTCGGGTATCCAATACACCGCCAGCCTTGGTTCGGCCGGCACGCTGACCCCGCGCCTCGATTGGTCCTATCAGTCGAGCTTCTACTATAATGCGGTCAATACGCCGCTTGATCTGGTCGGCGCGCGCAGCCTGTTCAACGCCCGGCTGACCTATGAAAGCGCCGATCGCAACTGGTCGATCAGCGCGGCGGTGACCAACCTGTTCGATAAATTCTACTATGCAGGCACCAGCTACAACCCAACCTATGGCGTGGCGACCGCTGCGCTCGGACGGCCGCGGGAATGGTCGGTCTCTGTGAAACGCAGCTTCTGATCATCGCCGTGCGGCTGCGGCAGGCGAACGGCGCCCTCCACAGCCGCACGAAACCGCCCATGAATGGACCTGCAGTGCATCGTCCGGGAGACTTTTATGCCCTCGATCAGTCGACACCTCCTGGACCCCGAACTGCTCGTGACTGCGGAATCATTTCCACCACAGAAGTTGAGTGATGACACGATAGAGGCGGCACGTGCGATCCCGCTCACCGCCGATATCGCGCTGGCAGCAGGTGTTGCCCTGATGGAAAGGATCGTGCCCGGCCCTGCTGGCGCGCCAGACCGTCAATTGCTCGTGCTGACGCCGGATAAGCTCGCTGAGAATGCGCCATGCCTGTTTTTCATTCATGGCGGCGGCTATGTTCTGGGAAGCCCCCAAAGCGTGCAAAGCTGGGCGAGCAGCATCGCCAGAGCATGCCAATGTGTGGTGATCTTACCCAGCTACCGGCTCGCACCCGAGGCCCGATGGCCTGCTCCGGTCGAAGACCTCTACGCTCAGCTTTGCTGGACCCACGCCAATGCGCGAACGCTCGGTATTGATACAGCACGGATCGCAATCGGCGGGGCTAGTGCCGGCGGCGGTCATGCTGCGCGACTGGCGCTGCATGCGCGCAGCAAGGCTGGGCCTGCCATATTGTTTCAATTGCTGCTCAGCCCGATGCTCGATGATCGACATCCCGATAATCGCTACGCGGGCGAATATGTCTGGACCCGCGAATGTGACCGCTATGGCTGGGATTCGCTGCTCGGGCAAAAATCAGGCACCGCTGCCGTGCCGGCGGAGGCCGTGCCAAATCGTGTCCAGGACCTGGCGAATTTGCCACCCGCCTATATCAGTATCGGTGATCTCGATCTGTTTACCGAAGCCTGCCTGGACTATGCGCGGCGGCTGATGTCAGGCGGCGTCTCGACCGAGTTGCACGTCCTGCCCGGCGGCTTTCATGGCTTCGAATATTTTGCGCCTGACGCGGGTATATCAAAAACTGCCCTGACCGACATCACGCGCGCGCTCAGTGCCGCATTCACGCGGTGGCGTCATAACCTGCTTCCATCAGGCGTTACAGAGGCCGGAGATATGCAGCCCCATGCCTGATCACCAATTCGCCTATACATGGTCCCGGGAGTTCACAGCGTGGCTTTGAACAACATACGCCCTTCCAACGTCTCTCCGCGCGTCTTTGACGCTTTTTTGAACGCCTGTGTCGCGGCGGTCGGCAATGACTGGGTCAAGACGTCCGGACAGGATGTCGAACCCTATGGCCGCGATGCCATTCCGTTCGGAGCGGATGTGCACATGCCGTCGGCGGCCGTCTGCCCGCAATCGATCGACGAAGTGCGGGCCGTGGTCGCCGCTGCACAGGAAGCCCGCATACCGCTCTGGCCGACCTCGACCGGCCGCAATATCGGCTATGGCGCATCGACCGTCGCTGATCGCGGCACTGTCGTTCTCGATATGCGGCGGATGAACCGGATCACCGATTTCGACCCGAACCTGGGCACGGTCGTGGTCGAGCCGGGCGTGACCTATCAGCAGCTTCAGGATTTCATCAAGCAGAGCGGGCATGATTTCTGGATCGATTTCCCCGGGCCCGGTCCCATTGTTTCGCCGATGGGGAACACGCTGGAACGGGGCCATGGCGTAACGCCCTATGGCGACCATTTCGCGCATAGCTGCGGCTATGAAGTGTTGCTGGCGGATGGCACGCTTTTCCGCACCGGCATGGGCGGGATTGCCGGCACCGGCAGCTGGCAGGCCTACCGCTATGGCTATGGCCCGACGCTGGACGGCATTTTTACCCAGTCCAACTTCGGTATCGTCACCAAGATGGGCATCTGGCTGATGCCCGCGCCGGCATCCCATAAAACGATCATCGCGCATTGGTCTGATGATAGCGACATCGTCCGGCTGACCGATGCCGTGCGCGGATTGCGCCTTGATGGCACTATTCCCAATGAAGGCGTCATGGGAAATGCCACCATTTTCCTGGCAGCGATCAAGCGGCGGGCGGAGGTGTTTGCCGACACCGGCCGATCCATCCCGATCGACCTGCCAATCGCCGAAATGAAGAAGGCCGGCCTGGGGGCCTGGAATTATGTATTCACCCTCTATGGTCGCCCGGATCGCGTGGAAAGCGACTGGCAGGAGGTCAAGAGGCGGCTGGAGGATAGCGGAGCAGCCCTGATCCCAGACGCAAAGGACGAGCAGCAGGTCAATGAACTGACCCTCAAATCCTTCGCGCTTTTCAACTGGATCGGCGGCGGCGGGCTCGCCTGGTGCGGTCCCGTTGCGCCGATGCGCGGAGCCGACATGCAGCGTCAGTTTGAGATCAGCCGAGAGGTGATGGACAAATACGGGATCGACTTCATGGTTGGAACGGCCTTTGGTGAGCGGTCCGCATTGAATGTCATGCCTCTGCTCTATGATCGGAACGACTCCGGCCAGATGGCACGAGCACAGGCCTGTTATCGTGAACTGATCGACCGATTGGGTGCGGCCGGGTTTGGCATGTATCGCACCCCAATCGGCTATATGGATCAGGTCGCCAGGACGTTTGGCACTCCCAATCTGGAGGTTAACCGTCGCCTCAAACGCGCGCTCGATCCCCATGGCATCATCGCGCCCGGCAAGTCGGGAATACGTATATGAAGAGCAGAGCGGCCATGGTCGTGACATTCATCACAGCAGGGATCGCCTCGTGCATTCCCGGCACCAATGCCAAGGAAACGCGCCAGACATGGGATGGCCCCGAGCATTTCTGGCAATCGAGCTGCGGCTATTGTCATGGCGGAGCGGCCGGTGCGCCGGAACTGCGTGGCACGGGATTGCGTCCGGAGGTCATCGCTATCTTCGCGCGGCAGGGCGCACCGGGGATGCCCCCTTTCCACGCCAGCGAGATATCCGATGCAGAGCTGAAGCAACTCGCTGAATGGATCTCGGCACAACCAAAACCCCAGAAGCAGCCATGATCGACCGCCGATCCATGCTCCTCACCGGCGTAGCGCTTGGGGCGACGATGGCGCTGCCGAGCGTAGCCGACGCGACAAGCTTTGCGTCACCGGAGTTCGACGTGATCGACCTGGCTGTCTGGACGGGACATGGCCATGCGCCGGGACGTGTCTTGATCGAACCCGGTAGCTTCCTGCGCCCGGATCATCTCATGAGAGTGCCACACTCTCGTTCCTTCACGGCATTGCTGTCACCCGCAAACGCGATATTGTTTGCCGAACATCTTCGCTTCGAACCTGGTGTCATTGTGGAGCATTCGTCCCCTACGACCATCAGCATGGCACTCGCGCACGCACGGATTGTAACGGCAAGGTGGATCCACGACGCGTAAGACGCGCGGCGTCAGAACATTCGGCACAAGGTGCCCTCGCCAGAGTTATCTTAGGTGCCCCCAGCGTCATGAATGGATCGCCCTTTTGCGCTGGAAAGGACCGTCCGGTTGCTCCGAGACCCGTCGTACGCGACCACGCACTTGGACGGCAGGATAGTCCCAAAGACGGGGGTGGAGGCTCCTCGCCAAGGAACGAGGAGCCGCAAATTCAGATTTCGGTGTTTTCGGCGAGGGCCAGCGCATCTTCAACGTCAATCCCGAGATAGCGCACCGTGTTCTCGATTTTGCTATGGCCGAGCAGAATCTGGACGGCACGCAGGTTACCGGTCGCCCGGTAGATGATCGAGGCCTTCGTTCGGCGAAGTGAGTGCGTGCCATACTCGCTTCGCATCAGACCGACTCCTGTCACCCATTCATCGACAAGCCGCGCATACTGGCGGGTGCTGAGATGCCCATTGTGATCGACGCGGCTGGGAAAGACGTAATCGCCGACAGTTCCTCCCCGTCGCTCGAGCCATGCCAGCAGGCTGGTTCGAGCATCTGGGAGCAGCTCGAACTGGACAGGGCGTCCTGTTTTCTGCTGCATCACAATCGCCCGCGTTCGAATCTGCCCGCCGCTGACAAGGTCACCGATTTTCATCTGAACGAGGTCACAACCCCGGAGCTTGCTGTCGATTGCTAGGTCGAACAGTGCTCGATCTCGCAAACGGCGGCGCTGATTGAGGTAAAATCGAATCTCCCATATCTGCTTTGGTTTTAATGCGCGCTTCGCGCCGACGGTTCTGTCGGCATTCCAGACTTGACGCTTGGTGGCGGTGGGTTCGGTTTCAGACCTCTCCATGATCGTTCTCCAATGGCCTGAGTGGCCGCCTGAAGAACGATTATCGGCCTGAAAGGAGAAAGCTGGGAGTTGTTCTCGGCCAATGCAGGCCATTCAGCAAAACTTCGATCGATCCTAAGACCGGTTACTGGGCTCGACTGTTCACATTCGCGCACTCTGGGACGGTCCTTGGGTGTGACAGCCGTGTCTGAAGCGATTTCGCGTCGTCGATCGCTCCCAGTTCGTATGCGGTCCAGTCAATAGCCGTATCGACCGGAGTGGTTGGTCAGGGCGCGCGGTCTTCGCGAAAGCGATCCATCTGGTGCATCCGCTCGTGCAGGATCGTCACGATGCCGACCGTGCCATCGGCAAACTGGCACCAATAGATGTAATGATGCGCGTGCCGGCAGTAAAAGCCATCCACACCGAACTCGGCCGGCACCGCGCGCCAGAACTGATCGCGGCGCATGATACGGTCGAAGCACCCGAAAAGCTCCCGCACATAGGTTTCCGCCTGAGTTTCGCCCCAGATGTCGCGGGTATAGACGTAGATCTCGTCGAGGCGTTGCCCGGCAATCGCCGAGACCGTGAAGCCGGTCATATCAGCCCCGATGGTTGCGTGCGATCACCGCGTCCGCATCGAGCGGCGCATAGTTGGATTGGGGCGCGGCGAAGGCCCGGGTCAGCTCGGCCTTAAGCCGATTGAACTGCTCGGCTTCGGTTCGCTCCTTGTCGCGGCGGATCAGGTCGCGGACATATTCGCTGACATTCTCATAGGCACCTTGGTCGCCGACATTGGTGGCGACGAAATCGCCCAGCGCGCCGCCGATGCGAACATTGAGGGTCATGGGCTTGCTCATGTGTCTCAATATAGTGGAAGAATGTGGACGCGCAAGCTGCTTCGCACGGGTCGAGGCGAACCGTCGATCAGTCGCTCAACCGTGCAGCAGCGGCCGGACGGGTCGCGACCAGAGCCAGTCGTTCGTTGGTCGGGGTTTGAATGGCAGCTCCTGTCAGAAGCCGACGTCAAACGTCCGCCGGCCCGCCTCTTCAATGCCTGTCTATGCAGGCAATGTAGGGCGGCGCGAAAAAATGTGAATCGATCGGGCGCCGCGCGTCAAAGCGACATAGAGATGCTGCCGGGACATTGCCGACCCTGGCTGATCTGCGTCGAGTATGACGACATGTTGCGCCTCAAGGCCCTTCAGAAGCAGGGTTGAACCGACCGCCTTGGAAGGCACGATACGTCCCGCCTGCCGATTCCGTTCGCGAAGCAGAGCGATTGCAGAGCGGAGATCGGTGCTTCCTCCTGAAGCAATCGTCAGTGCCTCAATCATGATGTTGAACGCGCTGTGCCTATAGATCCGGCGCTCGCGATCCGAAGCCATGCTCTTCAGAAATTCGATCGCCTGTGGATAGCCTCCTTGATTGAACAGCGCGATGGCGGCGCACTCCTGCGGTGTCGGCGGCGTCCGATTTCGATCGGCCTGGATCGACTGAATTCTTTGTTGCAGCCGATCACCATACACATTCGTCATGACCTGGATCAGGAACGTGATGCAGGCTTGCAACAGCGCGTTGCCGCCGAGGCCATCCATATTCTCGGCGGCGTTCACAATATCCCGAAAGTCCACGGGTTCGACGACGCTTACGCCGGCTGCGCGGCTTGCATAATCGTGCCGCGATCCTGCTCGAATAGGATCGCCCACGATAAGGATGCTCTCGTTCGGGCTATTGCGCGAGATGTCGAACTGGACTCGGACCTGTTCGGTGATCGTCGCATTGGTGTCGGCTCCGATCGGGTGCCAGAATATCCGGTTCGGGCATGATCGAAGGTCGATCGACAAGCCTTTCGACAGCGCCTCTCGGGCACCGAGCAGCCATTGCCCCAGATCGTCCGCGCCAGCGTTCGACCAGCGCCAAGGGGTTGTCAGCCGACCGATCTCGGGGAAGGCTGCAACGACCTCGGAATGCCAGTCAGCAAGAGGGTCTCCTCCGAAGCCGAAAATCGCCTGCATCGGGTCGCCGAAGATGACGGTGGGGATGGCATTGGCAACGCCGGACACAATGGAATGCTGCGTGACTGAACAATCCTGATACTCATCGACCAGCAGGCGCCCGTAAGTCGCTTGCAATTCCCTCATAATATGACCCGACTGGCACAATCGTCCGATCGCCGCCTGAACCTGGGAATAGTTCGGCGCCGCGAGCGGGTCCTGCCGGAATCCGGCCCGAGTGGGGAACATCGATATCAACCCGAGCGCCCAGCCTGCGATCGTATTGAGCCGATAATGGCTGGCCGCCACTCCGTCGCGCTTCAGCCGTTGGCGGAGGGCTGCGACCCCGGCGGTCGTGTGGGTGAGTATAAGCGTCGGCTTCTCAGTGGGGGAGGCCACCGAGCGTGCAATCAATTCGGTTTTGCCGCAGCCGGCAGGCGCGACCACATGGCCGCGACGCGACGCGAGGATCAGCGAAACGTCCGCCACTAGCCGGCAGCCATCCCTGCCGCGATCGGCGCCGCGGGAACGGCCCAAGCTCCAGCCCACTGCATCAATCTGGTGACCGGGACGGTGTAGGCGGCGCCGGTGTACAACCAGGCCTGCGCAAAAACGCCTCTCGATACCCGCTCCGCAGGCTCGATGTCCTTGAACCATTTTCCTTCGCCAGCACATTGACCGAGCATGGCGCGCATATCTTCGGCGAAAGCAGTGCGGCAACAATCCAACGTGTAGCGATTGCCGCTAAGCTTCTGGATCTTCGCATCCACCGCATCCTCGCCACGCCAGTCGACTGCGATCTGGAGCAAATCGGAAATCTTCGTCGCGGGCGCCGCGGCAAAAATGGCCGCCTCGGTAGAAAATCCGTCCTGCCAGCGAATGACATCGACCCCGGCTTGCGCCAGGGCCGCATAGGTTTCCGGAGTATAGAGTACGTCGGAATCCATAAAGAGCGCAGTGCGGTCTCCCATCAACGCAAACAGCTGTGCCCGCTCGATCATCGACGAGCCCGCACCATCGGCCCAATGACATCCGCGCGCGAGAAGGCTCGTGTGGCCGCTGTCCTGAAGCCAAAGGTCCAGCCCACGCACCAGGCCGATTTCCGTCTTGCCTTCACAAACGATGACGTTCGGTGCGAGAAACGCCTCCGCGCAGGCCCGCAACGTTTTCTGAGCCTGCTCACTCGTGCCAAGGGGGCAAACGACGTTCGTTGTGACCTTGGCTTCGGGCGATATGATCAGATCGTTGAAGGTTGTTGCCGGCGTTGTCTTCCGCTCTGTGCGGACCGCGAACAATTGGGGCGCGGCGAGTTCCCGCAGGACGATCGGCGAATGCGTCGTCATGAAGACCTGCTGGCCCCCGTCATCGGTCTTCGCGCCGAGGGAATCCAGAAGGCGCACAATGCGGTACGGCTCGAGGCCGAACTCGACTTCGTCGATGATGAAGATGGACGAACGACCAACTTCTTTCTGCAGTCCGGCGACGAGCAGCCGCAGCGAACCGGATCCCAGGCTCTTCATCGGGACATGGTCCTCGTCATGCAGCGCGATTGCCCCACCTGACAGGGTGACGCCCCTGACATCGAGAAGCGCTCTGACTTCATCGACCCGGATCCCCATAGTGTCCGCGATACGCTTGGAAGCCTCCAGGATCGGCTCTACGCCTTCGCAGCCTCGATCGGCGAAGGCCTGCCGCGCCTGTCTCGACGCGCCTGCGAGCGCGGCCGCCGCCTGCGTGGCGTCCGCCGACAACTTCCCAAGGATGGAACGCGGGCCAAGCGCCATATGGTGAGCGGCAACCGTGCCAAGCCGCACAGGCGCAACCAGCTGACGATGTTTCCACTGGAGATTTCGCTCGCGCCCTTCGGCGCCAGTCCCTTGGGAATACAGCAGCCATTGCGGCTCGAGATCGTCGCGAACGACTAGGCGCAGCGTCAGCACCGTCTCGAGGTGAGATGCGGGCTCATCTTCCATAGCCCCGTCGACCGGATTCCAGCCGCGAAGAAAATGGCCATAGGCTTCCAGATTCTTCAGCTCGTCGGACAGCGCGCCAAGCGTGACGTCGATGACAATGAATTCGCCGATGTTGCAGCGATGGAAATCGGCATCCGAGAAGGTGAAGGATTGCCTTGCTCCGAGCGTTAGCTCGATCGCGTCGAGGATGGTCGACTTTCCGGCGTCTCCTGGCCCTATGAGGCAGTTCAGACCATGCCTCGGCCACCATTTGAGATAGGATATCCCGCGGAAATTCCGAATTTGCACCTCGCGGATCGCTACCATTTTCCTCCCCCGCGCTCCCCAAAGGCGCTTTGCCCACATTGAGGGACCGAGCCGCGATCATCAACAAGATTTGGATCCGGGGCGGCGATAGAGATTCACCAGGGGCCCACTAATCTCAACCACGACGTCCGATCCGCGCCGTATCCTGTTGGCATTTTTGCCCGCGAGCCCTTGCTTGCGTTTCGTTCTGGCAATGTCTGCTTTTAGCATGCAAGCCACTAGTATCGAACAACCGACTTCGAGCGCATTGCTGCCATGCGGTTTCGCGTTGGGTGAATGGCAACTTGTGTCAAAAGCTGATGGGGTGGACGCCCCCCGACGGCATCCATGTGCCAAAGTGGCGGTGTTGATCACCACTTGAAGGAGGCGTCCGTGTCAAAGGTTATCACGATCGGGTTGGATATCGCCAAGAGTTCGTTTCACGCGCATGGTGCCGATGAACGCGGCGAGGCGATCTTCAGCCGAAAACTGAGCCGGGGCAAGCTGCTCGACTTCTTCGCCGCTCAACCAGCCTGCCTCGTCGCAATGGAGGCATGCGGCGGTGCACATCACTGGGCGCGCGAGTTGACGCGTCTTGGCCATGAGGTGCGCCTCGTCCCGCCAGCCTATGTCAAACCGTTCGTGAAGCGACACAAGAACGATGCAGTCGATGCAGAGGCGATTTGCGAGGCCGCGCGGCGACCGGGCATGCGCTTCGTTGCGATAAAGACAGAGGAGCAACAGGCTGCTGGCATGGTCTTTCGAACGCGCGACCTGCTGGTTCGGCAACGCACGCAGTTGGTCAATGCTCTGCGAGGTCATCTCGCGGAGTATGGTTGGGTAGCGCCGCGGGGCAAAGCCCAAGTGGCGATGTTGGCGGACTTGCTCGATGAGGATGAAATGGCCTCGTCATTGCCAGAGGCAACACGCGCCATGTTCCGGATCATGACCGACATGCTGGCCGAGCTCGACGACCGGATCGCCGCCTTGGACAAGGAAATCGCACGCCGCGCGCGCGAAGATGAGGTTGCGCGACGGCTGATGACGATCCCTGGCATCGGGCCAATCGCTGCTACCGCGATCGTAGCGTTGGCGCCTCACGCCGCCACGTTCAGCAAGGGCCGCGACTTTGCTGCATGGTTGGGGCTCGCCCCGCTCCAACACTCGACAGGAGGCAAGCAGAAGCTCGGCCGCATCTCGAAAATGGGCGAGCGAACAATCAGGCGGCTTCTCATCATCGGCGGCAGCGCGGTTGTGAGGCAGGCTACAATACATGGCGCACCGGCAGGCTCATGGCTGGAAGGGATGCTGGCGCGCAAGCCCCGGATGCTGGTCTCGGTGGCGCTCGCCAATAAGATGGCGCGCATCGCCTGGGCGCTGATGACCAAGCAAGAGGATTACAAAGCTCCGGTCGCCGTTGCAGCATAAGGCTGCGACGGAAGGCCAGAGGTCGTCGGAGACGTAGGCGGTCGAAGGAGGGTATGGCACAACAGTCGGTTAGACGGGACCGGAAAACCAGAGAACGGCGAAGCGCTACCCAAGCGCGCAAAGCCGATGTGGATCCGGTCCGCGAACTCCCATACTGGCCCGCAGCCATAGGCTGCATCAGAGGCCGGACAGACGAGAGCACCTGACTACGTACCAGACCCCATTTTCCGCTTGCTTCTTTAGGGGCGTCCACAGACGCCGTTCAACATGTCACATTCGATCGGCGGGAATGTCCCCCTTCCCGCCTTCCAAGTCGCCCGGCCGTTCCTGAATGTACGGCAAGTTTTGATATGCGCGCTTGACGCTGAGCACGATCGCTATGTCGGCGGATGGGATGATTAGTGCAGCAACTCTCTCACCAGCGAAGGCTTTTTGGCGATCATAGCAAGGAGCACCTGCGCTGGTCCGGTGGGACGTCGACGGCCATGTTCCCAGTTGAGCAACGTGCCCTTGGCAACGCCAATGCTGCGCGCGAACGCGCCTTGCGAAAGACCAGTGCTGGCACGGATCGCGGCCACATCGACGGTGGGCACTTCCACCTGATGAATGCGCGCTCCGGCTTCCTTACCTTCCGCAAAGGCCAGCGCTTCGCTCAAACCCTGCTTGATGCTGTCATAGGCGCTCATATCTGGTCTCCGTAACGTGCAAGCAAGGCTTTGCTCATGGCGATCAATTCCGCCTGCTCAGCCTTGGTCAGATTATCCTTTTCGTTCTTGGCGAACATAGTGACGAGGAAGATCGGTATATGCACACCGCCGAACACGTAGATGGTCCGGTAGCCGCCGCTTTTGCCACCGCCCGCGCGAGCGACGCGGACCTTGCGAAGGCCGCCGCCCAACGAGATACCCGCCTCGGGGTTGGCGGCGATGTAATCCACTAGCGCAGAACGATCCTCATCGGACATGATCGCCTTGGCCCGCCGCAGAAACTCGGGCAACTCTACCACGGTCTGCAAGTTGGCCATGCTTGAGGCATATATGTGCCACGGACGTATGCGTCAATGACGTATATCTGTAACGCCCCTTCGATTGGCGTCGCTGCGACCCGAACAGGGGTCCGCTTTCACTCACATTCGCCCGCCCCTCCCGCTAATGGCGTCAACTGATCTCCGGCCCGGTCCGCCCTCGCCCGAACCGCCAGCTAATCCCATCGGTGCGCATGACGCCAGACCCAACCTTCCCTATCTGGCGTTCGAGCATCGGTCGCCACGGCACGAGGCTGAACTCGCGACTCTGCTCGACCACCGCGAACGATCCGCTCTCAAGATCGACACGGCGCGCGATGATGCCCTCGATCCGGTCACCATTCTTGGCCAGCACAAAGCGCTTGCCGAGCTCATCACCCAGAGCCTCCCCCGCCGCGCCAAGTTCGCGTCGAGCGAGGAGCTGAAGCGCGCCGACGCGGACACGGACACGGACACGGCCAGCCTCGTCGGTGTCGGCCATGTCGTGCTTGACCAACCATTGCTGGCGCATCTGGAGCGCCGACCGGACCTGCCGCCCAAATCCTATGTCGCGCAGCGGCAGTTCGCCGCCGATCGCCTCACGATCGAGCCAGGTCGATGCCTCCATCGTTGCGAGCGTCTCCAGCGGCGCGCTCGCCAGCCGCTCGATCGCCACCGGCCGGTCCCGCTGCAGCCGCGCTTCGTAGGCAGCCGCCTTCGTCAGATGATCGTCGGCGATCGCCCAGCTGCCATCCACCTGGCGTTCGACGCCAGCGCCGGCCTTGCGCATCGCTTCGAGGCGCCGGACATGGGCCTCGGCGAGCCCCTGGGTTGCCGTTGGATCGTGGCGCAGATGGGCGTCAATCGAATAGCGCCCGCCGTTGGCGCGCGCGACGGCATCAACGATTTCGTCAGCCGGCCTGATCCCGAACATCCTGGCGCTGGCACGAACGATCATGCCCTCGAACATCGGTTCGGTCGCGTCGCCGAGACCAATGTCGAGATAGTGGACGCGGCCGTCGATGCCGTCGAGCATCAGATAATGCCGGTCGCGATGCTCGTCGGAAAGGCCGCGATGGATGACGCGACCGACAATGGGCTGGGCCAGCTCTGTGACGATCACGCGATCGACGCCGGCCCGCTCCAGTTTCCGGGCGGTCAGCTCTCGCTGCATGGTACGGATGATGTCGCCGCGCTCGCCGAGACGGCGGAGCGTATCGTCCAGCCCATCAGCAAGCTGCCAGCGACCGCCGCCCTGGTCCCGCGCGAGCCCCAGCTCGCCGAGCTTGCGCAACCGGCCGGCCGCGACCGACTGCTGGAATGGATCGTTGCTCGCGGCCGTAACGATGCGATCGTCGTCCATCCGGCGCAGCAGCCGGCGGTCGATTGCGGTCAGCCGTTCCTGCTCGACGTCATGGCGCAGCCGCGCCTCGATTTCCTGGTCGGTGCGCGGCCCAAGGTCCAGGGTCGCCAGCTCGGCGGCGCGCTCGCGAAAACCATGGGCGATATATTCTCGGGCGATGACGAGATTCTGACCCTGATCGTCGACGCCGCGCAGCATGATATGGGTATGCGGCTGGTCGGTGTTGAAATGGTCGACCGCGACCCAGTCGAGCTTGGTACCGAGATCCTGCTCGGCCTGCGCCATTAGCCGGCGGACATAGGGTTTAAGGTCAGGATATTCCGAGCCATCCTCGGCCGAGACGATGAAGCGGAACTGATGCCGGTCACCGGTGCTGCGATCGAGGAACGCCTTGCCATCGGCTTGGTCGGTCTCGGGGCCGTAGAGTTCGCCTGGCGCACCCTCGCGGGTTACGCCGTCGCGCTGGATGTAGCGCAGATGCGCGCGGGCACCGGCCTGGCCCTTGCCGCCCAATCGGACGAGCCTGGTCTTGACGATTGCCCGGCGCGAGCGAAGGCCGGCGAAGCGATCGCGACTGGAGAGCAGCCGGCCGATGCTGGCGCCGCGTCCGATCCGACTGCCGTCGAAGCGGCGGTTGCGCACGCCGATGGCGGTGCCGGCGAGACGGGCGGCAGCGAGGATACGGCCACCATAGCGGACTACCCGCCCGCCACTCCTGCCCTTGGTGCGACCGAGCTTTGGCGTGAAGTCGTCTTCATCCGACATAGTGACGGCCCCACGAGGGCAGAGTCTCGCGATCTGGCGCCGAAACCCGTGAAAATCCGCCATTCCTCAATCGACTGTCTCGCGCGTCACGCGCAATGTCTCGTGAAAAAGCGATGTGCAGATAATCACTTAAGCAGGGTCGCGAGACACTGCCTTTATCTTGTTTTCCTTTTTCCCCTTCCTCCCGACCTTCCCGGCTCAAAAAAGGGGGAGAAGCAGCGCCGGTCCGACGCTGCCTCCCCCTGCCGATCCGCGCGCGATCAGTGCGCATCGACCATCGCTTCGCGTGCCGATCTGCGGGACCGGCAGAATGTTTGGTCCCGGTGATTGATGGTGCGGATTTGATATGAATCGCTTTGGCTGATCTGTCCATGCTTTGCAGATCGCTTCATAGGGCGTGAGACCATGGAGGGTTTTGAGGCGACGAGCGAAGTTGTAGGCGGCGACGAAGT
>DATMGL010000006.1:0-30296 GCA_035555575.1 Sphingobium sp. | reverse complement strand
CGCCATGCGCGTGGAAAACGTTCTTGGCGATATCCAGACCGATTGTGGCAACCTGTGACACGGACGCCTCCTTCAGTGGTGTTTCAACACCTCCACTTTGGCACATAGATGCCGTCGGGGGGCGTCCACCCCATCAGGTTTCAGGAATAGCCTATTCGTCGCCTGGATGACCGACATTAGGGCGCGAAGCTGACACGCTGCCTCGCCGTCTGGAACGTCTGCTATCCTGATCGGCGCTCCTGAAAGAAGACTTTCCGGTTCGTCCGACAAAGGCGTACGAGACGAGCACATCCAGACCCTAGGTGCGTAGCTCTCTGCGCGACAGTTGGTCGATGTCGACGACATCCGCGATCCGCACCTTGCGGAAAATGTCTGCCCCGAATCCGAAGGCCGCTTCTCCAATTTCTTCATGGAGGCGGTTCTCTCTCCGATTCATCGGGTGCCGTTTCATGCGCGCACCTTATCAGGTCGCGCCGGCCGGAGAACCTGGAGTCCCCGCAGAGGTACGCGCCGTCCCCAGCGAGATCCTGATCTCTGGACACAAATTAGGGGAGTCTTTGGCCAAGCCCGCCACCATATGAGTCGCGCGGGCGGAGGCCCGCATGACACCCACCAAACTCCTTATCGGCCAGATGCTCGTCGTCGCCCTGATCGTCCTCCTGGGCGTCTGGTTCGCGACGCAATGGGCAGCCGCCGCGCTCGCTTACCAGCCCGAACTCGGCGCACCCTGGTTCGTGATCGGCGGTGTGCCGATCTACTTGCCGTGGTCGCTCTTCCTCTGGTGGTATCACTTCGACGCCTATGCGCCGATTGTGTTCGACGAAGCGGGCGCGATCGCGGCGGCGAGCGGCATGCTCGGATGCTGTGCCGCGATCTTCGGCTCGCTGTGGCGCGCGCGGCAGCAGCGCAACATCACCACCTATGGCTCGGCCCGCTGGGCGGCGAGCCGCGACATGGCCGCCGCCGGGCTCTTCGCCGACCATGGCTTGTTCCTTGGGCGGCATGGACCAAGCTATCTCCGCCACGACGGCCCCGAGCATGTCATGGCCTTCGCGCCGACCCGGTCTGGCAAGGGCGTTGGGCTTGTCGTGCCGACCTTGCTTGGCTGGACGGGCTCGGCCGTCATCCATGATATCAAGGGCGAGAATTGGCAGCTGACCGCCGGCTGGCGCGCGCGCTTTTCGCACTGCCTGCTGTTCAATCCCACGGATGCCCGCTCGGCGCGCTACAATCCATTGCTGGAAGTGCGGCGCGGCGCCGACGAAGTGCGCGACGTCCAGAACATCGCCGACATTCTCGTCGATCCCGAAGGCGCGCTCGAACGGCGCAACCATTGGGAGAAGACCAGCCATTCGCTGCTGGTCGGCGCGATTCTCCACATCCTCTATGCCGAGGAAGAGAAGACGCTCGCCCGGGTTGCGACCTTCCTGTCCGATCCGCAACGCCCGTTCGTCGCGACATTAAAGCGCATGATGGCGACCAACCATCTCGGCACGCCCGACGCGCCCGTGGTGCATCCGGTCGTTGCCTCGGCCGCGCGCGAGGTTCTGAACAAGAGCGAGAATGAGCGTTCGGGCGTGCTGTCGACCACCATGTCGTTCCTCGGTCTCTATCGCGACCCGACCGTGGCGGCCGTCACCGCCGCCTCCGATTGGCGGATCGTTGATCTCGTCGAAGGCGCGCATCCAGTCTCCCTCTATCTGGTTGTGCCGCCCTCCGACATCAGCCGCACCAAGCCGCTGGTCCGCCTCGTGCTCAACCAGATCGGCCGGCGCCTCACCGAAAAGCTGCACGCGGAGAACCAGCCCGGTCGCCACCGGCTGCTGATGATGCTCGATGAGTTTCCGGCGCTCGGCCGGTTGGACTTCTTCGAAACCAGCCTGGCGTTTCTCGCCGGCTATGGCGTGCGCGCCTTCCTGATCGCGCAGAGCCTCAATCAGATCGAGAAGGGCTATGGCGATCACAACGCGATCCTGGACAATTGCCATGTCCGTGTTGCCTTTGCGACCAATGACGAGCGCACGGCGAAGCGCATTTCCGATGCGCTGGGTACCGCGACCGAACAGCGCGCCATGCGCAACTATGCCGGCCACCGGCTCGCGCCCTGGCTCGCCCATGTCATGGTCAGCCGCCAGGAGACCGCCCGCGCGCTGCTGACGCCCGGCGAGGTCATGCAACTGCCGCCGACCGACGAGCTGATCCTTGTCGCCGGGCATCCGCCGGTCCGCGCCAGCAAGCTGCGCTACTATGAGGATCGGACCTTCAGCGGGCGCATTCTGCCGGCGCCGGCGCTCGGCGAAGGCGCCTATCCCGACCTGCCGCCTGCGCGTCCCGACGATTGGGACGGAGCGGTCCGCGCGGTCGATGCCCGGCTGGAGGAGCCTGATGGCGACCCCGATGGGGATAGTTCTGGCGGGCTGGAGCAGGTGCGGCACCCTGCGCCTGAGATCGAACCGGCCACACCCGTCGACCTGACCCCTGACAACCCGCTCGGCCTCGGCGACGACGACAGTGATGCCGCCACCGACAAGCGCGCCATGGATCAGGCCCGCGCGCTCGGCACCGCGCGCGCCGTCTATGGCATCGATGCGGGCTTGGCGCGCCCCGGCGATCTCGAGCTGGATTTCTGACCATGGTCGAGAAGGTCCGTCATCAGCTCTTCCTGCCCAAGCCATTGAGCGATCGGCTGGAGGCGCTCGCCGCCAAGCCTGGTGCATCCAAGTCCGCGATCCTGACCGACGCGGTCACCGCGTGGCTCAATCGGCGCGGCGCATCTGAACTCGAAGACCGCTTCGCACTTCGGCTCGATCGCCTGACCAGCGCAATCGGCCGGATCGAGCGCGACGGGCATGTCGTCCAGGAGACGCTGGCGCTGTTCGTCCGCTTCGAGCTCGCGATCCAGGCGCCGCTCGCCGCGAATGATCATGCCGGACGTGCGCTGGCCGCCAAACGCTTCGAAGCCTTCGTCGCCCAGGTGGGCCGCCACGTCGCCGCCAGCCGGCGCACGCTCTCCTCTTCGCCGGAGGAGGACCAATGACCGCGGGCATCTCGACCGAGCGCCCCGCTGCGACCGCGGCCGAACGTAAGCGCCGCATGCTGATCACGGCCTTGGGCTCTGACATCGCCGCCGCCATGCGCGATCCCCTGGTCATTGAGATCATGGTGAACCCCGACGGCGCGCTCCGCCTCGATCGGCTCGGTGAGGGCAGGGTTGATACCGAGGTGAAGCTTGCGCCCGATCAGGTCGAACGGATCATCCGGCTGGTAGCATCCCATGCCCACGCCGAGGTCCATGCCGAGCATCCAATTATCTCCGCCGAACTGCCGCCGCATATCGAAGGCCGTGCTGGCGAGCGCTTCGAAGGCGTCCTGCCGCCCGTGTCGGCGGCGCCCTGCTTCTCGATCCGCAAGCCCGCCCAGCGGCTCCACACGCTCGACGACTATATCGCCGATGGGCTCATGTCGGAGAAGACCGCCGACACGCTCCGCGCCGCGGTCACCCAGCGGTACAACATCCTGGTTGCGGGCGGCACCAGCTCGGGCAAGACCACGCTCGCCAATGCGCTGCTCGCCGAAATGGCCTGGGTCGACAGCCGTGTCATCCTGATCGAGGACACGCGCGAGTTGCAATGCCCGCTGCCCGATACGGTCGCGCTGCGCACCCGGCCGCCGCACGTGTCGATGACCGAGCTGGTGCGCTCGACCATGCGTCTGCGGCCCGACCGGATCGTCGTCGGCGAGGTGCGCGGCCCCGAAGCCCTCGACATGCTCAAGGCCTGGAACACCGGGCATCCTGGTGGGATTGCGACCGTGCATGCCAACAGCGCGCTCGCGGCGCTCTACCGGATCGAACAGCTTGTGCAGGAGACGGTCATCACCGTTCCCCGCCAGCTGATTGCCGAAGCCATCGACATCGTCGTGTTCATCGCCGGGCGCGGCATCGATCGACGCGTGTCCACGGTTGCCCGTGTCTCGGGGCTCGACCCCGACACGGGTGCCTATCGTCTCGCCGACCTCCCAACCCTCAATCCCCAGGAGACCTGACCCATGTCCCGTGCCCAATATGTTCGTTCGCTCACCGGACGACCGCTGATCGCGGCCACCGCCATCGCGCTCGCGATCACCGTCGCCACGCAGGTCCAAGCCGCCGGTTCCGGCATGCCGTGGGAAGAACCGCTGCAGCAGGTCCTGGAATCGGTCCAGGGACCGGTCGCCAAGATCGTCGCGGTGATCATCATCATCGTCACCGGCCTGACCCTGGCGTTCGGTGAGACGGCTGGCGGCTTCCGCCGGCTGATCCAGATCGTGTTCGGCCTCTCGATCGCGTTTGCCGCTTCGAGCTTCTTTCTCTCCTTCTTCAGCTTCGGCGGCGGAGCGCTGATCTCATGATCGGACCAAATGGCTACAACGCCCAGCACATCGAGGGGTTCGAGGTGCCGATCCACGGCTCGCTCGGCAGCCCATTACTGCTCGGCGGCGCTGGCGATCGTCAATGGGACGCTCGCCGCTGCCGTGGGGCTCGGGCTCCAGCAATGGCTGGCCGGCGTCCTCCTCTGGGCGGTCGGACACAGCGTGGCGGTGATGGCCGCGCGGCGTGATCCAAGCTTCACGCCCGTCCTGCTCCGCCACATCCGCCAGAAGGGATATTTCGCATGCTGAGCTTGCGGGAGTATCGCGATAGGGCCGAGCGCCTGGCTGACCATCTGCCCTGGGCCGCGCTGGTCGCGCCCGGCGTGGTCCTGAACAAGGACGGCAGCTTCATGGCGGTGCTGGCCTTCCGCGGCCCCGACCTTGAATCCGCGACCGAGGCGGAGCTGGTCTCGGCCTGCGCGCGGGCGAACAATGTTCTCAAGCGCTTCGGCAGCGGATGGGCCTTGTTCTTTGATGCCGAGCGACGCGAGGCGAGCGCCTATCCCGACAGCGCCTTCCCCGACGCGGCGAGCTGGCTCGTTGATCGCGAACGCCGGGCGGCTTTCGAAGCCGAAGGCACGCATTTCGAGAGCCGCTATCACCTGACCCTGACCTGGCTGCCACCAGCCGACACCAGCGACCGGGCCGGACGCTCGCTGGTCGACCGGCCCGATGCGGAGAAAGGCCGGGACTGGCACGGTGCGCTTGCCAGCTTCGTCGCCGAGACTGATCGGGTGCTCGACCTGTTGTCCGGCTTCATGGCTGACGTTCGCGCGCTGGACGACGGCGAGACGCTGACCTTCCTGCACGGCGCCATCTCCGATCGGCGCCACCCCGTGCGGGCGCCGGAAACGCCGATGTATCTCGACGGCCTGCTCGCCGACACGCCGCTGGTCGGTGGCCTGGAGCCGCGCCTCGGCCAACTCCATGTCCGCACGCTGACCATCCTCGGTTTCCCGAATCTCAGCCGTCCCGGTATTCTCGATGCACTCAACCATCAGGATTTTGGCTATCGCTGGGTCACGCGCTTCATCGCGCTCGACAAGACCCTGGCGACCAGGACGCTGACCTCGCTGCGACGACAGTGGTTCAACAAGCGCAAGTCGATCACCGCGATGCTGCGCGAGGTCATGTATAACCAGCCGGCGCAACTGCTCGACAGCGATGCCGACAACAAGGTCGTCGACGCCGATCTCGCGCTCCAGGCGCTCGGCGGCGATCATGTCGCCTTCGGCTATCTGACGACCACGATCACCGTCACCGATCCGAACCGCGAGGCGGTCGACGACAAGGTCCGGGCGGTCGAGCGGATCGTCAACGGGCTTGGCTTCACCTGCGTGCGCGAAGGGGTGAACGCGGTCGAGGCCTGGCTCTCATCGCTCCCGGGGCATGTCTATGCCAATGTCCGGCAGCCGCTGGTCCACACGCTGAACCTCGCGCATCTCATGCCGCTCTCGTCAGTCTGGGCTGGGCCGGTGCGCAATGCCCATCTCGCCAAAATCACTCAGACAGACTGCCCGCCGCTGCTGATCGCCAAGACCGCCGGCTCGACGCCGTTCCGCTTCTCCACCCATGTCGGCGATGTCGGTCATATGCTGGTGGTTGGGCCTACCGGTGCTGGCAAGTTGGTCCTGCTCAGCCTCATGGCGCTGCAGTTCCGGCGCTATGCCGGCGCGCAGGTCTACATCTTCGACAAGGGCAATTCGGCGCGCGCCGCGGTGCTGGCGATGGGCGGCGCCCATCATGCGCTCGGCTCGACCGACCCGGCCAGCAACGCGCTGGCGTTTCAACCGCTCGCCGACATCGACGATGCCGGGCAGCGCAGTTGGGCCGCCGACTGGATCGCGGCGTTGCTTGGCGCTGAGAATGTCCCGGTCACGCCGGACGTGAAGGATGCGATCTGGACCGCGCTTGGCAGCCTGGCGTCCGCGCCCCGCGAAGAGCGGACAATGACTGGGCTGGCGCTGCTACTCCAGTCCAATGCCCTGCGCCTGGCGCTGCAGCCCTATACGCTGGAAGGGCCGCATGGCCGGCTGCTCGATGCCGCCGACCAGCAACTCACGCTCGCCGATGTCCAGTGTTTCGAGACCGAGGCGCTGATGGGGCAGGGCGGCGCCGTCGCCCCAGTGCTGACCTATCTCTTCCATCGCCTGGAAGAGCGGTTCGACGGGCGGCCGACCTTGCTGATCCTCGACGAAGCCTGGATCTTCCTCGATCATCCGCTGTTCGCCGCGCGCATCCGCGAATGGCTCAAAGTGCTGCGCAAGAAGAATGTTGCGGTGCTGTTCGCGACCCAGAGCTTGGCCGATATCGCCCGATCGCCGATCGCGCCGGCGATCATCGAGAGCTGTCCGCAGCGCATCCTGCTGCCCAACGATCGGGCGATCGAACCGCAGGGCCATGACCTCTACACCCGCTTCGGTCTCAACGATCGTCAGATCGAGCTGATCGCGCGAGCGACGCCCAAGCGGCATTATTATCTGCAGTCCGCGCGCGGCAACCGCTTGTTCGAACTGGGGCTCGGCCCCGTCGCGCTGGCGCTGTGCGGCGCGTCCGATCCCGCATCCCAGACCCGGATCAATACGATCCTTGCCGAGCATGGCCACGATGGGTTCGCGCCGGCCTTCCTGCGCGCCGCTGATCTCGCCTGGGCAGCTGACCTTGCCGCCGATTTCACCGCTCTCGCCGATCCCCAAGCCCCCCAAGAAGGAGACAACTGATGAGTACTCCCACTCGCAAACATGTGATCGCCGCCGCGCTCGCGCTTGGCACCTGCGGCGCGCTGGCCATGGGTTTGATGACGACCGCGACACCGGCGCAGGCGCAGTTCGGTGGCATCGTCTTCGACCCGAGCAACTATGCCCAGAATATCCTGACCGCCGCACGCACCCTGCAGAGCGTCAACCAGCAGATCCAGCAACTCCAGAACGAGGCGCAGATGCTGATCAACATGGGGAAAAATCTAAGCAGTGTCGACTTCCCGCAGCTTGACGCCCTGAAGCAGAAGCTGGCCGAGATCGACCGGCTGATGGGGCGGGCGCAGGCGATCGATTTCAAGGTCGATGAGCTCGACGACAAGTTCACCCGGCTGTTCCCCGACGATTTCTCGGCGGCGCTCCGCAGCGACGATCGTGTCCGCAATGCGCGCAGCCGGCTCGATGCCAGCATGGATGCGTTCCGGCAGACGATGACGGTCCAGGCCCAGGTGGTCGAGAATGTTCGCGACGATACCCAAGTGCTGGCGCAGATCGTGGCGAAGAGCCAAGGCGCCGAAGGCTCGCTTCAGGCGCAGCAGGCCACCAACCAGTTGCTGGCGCTGACGGCCAAGCAGCAGTTCCAGCTCCAGCATCTGATGGCCGCGCAGTTCCGCAGCGAAGCCGTCGAGCAGTCGCGCCGCGCGACCCAGGTGGCCGAAGCGCGGGCCGCCACCAGGAAGTTCCTCGGCTCCGGATCGGCCTACACGCCCGACTAGCCCCCTCGGGTTCATGCCCGATCCGGTCTGCGGCGATGGTTTCCTCTCCCGTCGTCGCCGTCGCGGGGCGTGGCGGCCGCTCCCCCCACGCCGCGTCCCGCGACATCCCTTTCACCCCTGCAGGAAGCCACGATCGTGAACGACCTCAATGTCATCGACCGCTTTTTGCAGGCGTTCATCACTTATATCGACAGCGGCTTTGGCCTGCTCGGGCCCGACGTCGGTTTCCTGACCTCGGTGCTGATCGGCATCGATATCACGCTTGCCGGGCTCTTCTGGGCGATGGGCGGCGAGGACAATGTCATCGGCCGCTTCCTGCGCAAGATCCTCTACATCGGCGCGTTCGCCTTCATCCTGAACAGCTTCTCGACGTTCGCCGACATCATCTTCCGTTCCTTTGCGCAGACGGGCCTGACGGCAGGCGGCGGCACATTGTCGGCTGACGATCTGCTAAAGCCCGGACGGCTCGCGGGCACCGGCTTTTCGGCCGCTTGGCTGCTGCTCGAACAGGCGAGCGAGATGGTCGGCTTTACGACCTTTTTCGATAACTTCCTGACGATCATGGTGCTGCTGTTCGCCTGGGCGCTGGTGATCGTCGCTTTCTTCATCCTCGCCGTGCAGATGTTCGTCTGCATCCTCGAGTTCAAGCTGACCAGCCTTGCCGGGTTCATCCTCGTGCCCTTCGCGCTGTGGAATCGGACCAGCTTCTTGGCCGAGCGGGTGCTTGGCAATGTCGTGAGCTCCGGCATCAAGGTGATGGTGCTCGCGGTCATCGTCGGCATCGGCTCGAACTTCTTCACCGAGTTTACCGACGCGCTGGCCGGCGCCGAGCCGGACATCGGGCAAGCGATGAGCCTCGTGCTCGCCAGCCTGGCTCTGTTCGGGCTCGGCATCTTCGGTCCGGCGATCGCATCCGGCCTCGTCTCCGGTGCACCCCAACTTGGCGTCGGTGCGGCTCTCGGCACCACCGTGGGCGTGGCCGGCATCACGATGCTGGCGGGCAGTGCCGCGGTTGGTGGTACCCGTGCACTGGGCGGTGGGGCGCTTGGCGCGATCCGTTCCGGCACCGCCATGGGGTCGGCTGCGTCAACCGCCTACGCACTCGGCAAGGAAACCGCCGCCAGCCCGTCGGTCGGCGCTGGGCTCGCCGGGATGGCGCAAGCAGCCAGCAATGCTGCCCGCGCCCGCGCCAGCAGCGCGTTCGGTCTCGGCGAGGCGGCATCCAGCGGCAGGCAGGCCGCTTGGAACGCGGTCCAACAAAACTCTCCGTCGCCCGCATCGGGCGGCGGGGAGACCGGGGCGCCAGCATGGGCGCGCTCGCTTCGTACCGAACAGGCCAGTCGCCACCGCCATCAGCTCGCGGTCCATGCGCTCAGCCAAGGCGATCGCGGCGGCGGCTCTGCAACCCCCGACATCAAGGAAAGGAACGACTAAGCCATGGTCTTCAAGCGCAATGTGCAGCGTTACGGCCGCACGCCACTCCCCGAAACGCCCTATCAGCGGGCCGGCCAGCTCTGGGACGAGCGCATCGGTTCGGCGCGTGTCCAAGCGCGAAACTGGCGGCTGATGGCGTTCGGCTGCCTGGCGCTCACCGCCGGCACGTCGGCCGGGCTCGCCTGGCAGTCGATGCAAAGCCGCGTGACGCCCTATGTGGTCGAGGTCGATCGGTTCGGCGAAGCGCAGGCGGTCCGCCCGGCCGAGATCGGGTTCGAGCTGACCGATCCGCAGATCGCCTGGCACCTCTCGCACTTCATCACCAATGTGCGCTCGGTCTCGCTCGATCCCGTGCTGATGCGGCGCGACTGGCTCGAAGCCTATGATTTCGCCACCAAGCGGGGCGCACAGTTTTTGGGCGACTATGCACGGAGTGCATCGCCCTTCGCCAAGGTCGGCGAGCGCACGGTGTCGGTGCAGGTAACGAGTATCGTCCGCGCGTCCGACACGTCGTTCCAGGTGAAGTGGACCGAAACGGCCTTTGAGCGCGGCAACCAGACAGGCACGAGCCGCTGGACCGCGATCCTGACAACGGTGACACGGCCGCCGGCCTCCGCTGAGGTCCTGCGCAAGAACCCGCTCGGCATCTATGTCGACGCGATCGACTGGAGCCGCGAGTTCGATACCGCACCACCCGCCGCCCGACCGGCGGCGCCACCGCCTGCGAACGTTCCGCATGGCTCGCCGCTCGATCCCCAACCGATCAACAGCCAGGAGATCATCTTATGAAGTTCGCCTTCCTGCCGGCGTTTGCGATCCTCGCAGCCGCCGCTTTCCCTGCGATCGCTCAGACTGCTCCCGCGCGATCCACGATCGAACAGGTCGCCGTGGCGACGCGCAGCGCGACCGTGGAACCCATCGCCAGCGGGTTCGTCAGTGGCGCCCAGGTCTACGCCTGGAGCGAGGGGACGATCTTTCAGGTCTATGCCGCGCCCGGCCTCGTCACCGACATCGCGCTGCAGCCCGGCGAGGCATTGGTGGCCGTCGCCAGCGGCGATACCGCGCGCTGGGCGATTGGCGACACCACCAGCGGATCAGGGGAGACCAGGCAGACCCATGTGCTGGTAAAGCCCTTCTCGGCCGGCCTGCTTACGAACCTCGTCATCACCACCGATCGGCGCGTCTATCATGTGCGGCTGGTCAGCACGTCTGGCACCGCTTTGTCCTCGATCCGCTGGACCTATCCGCAGGAAGAATTGCTGGCGCTGCGCCGCAAGGCCGAGGCGGCGCAAGCGGCCGCGCCCGTTGCCGCGGGTCTCGCCATCGAGCAGCTGCATTTCAATTACGCGATCAGCGGCGACAAGCCGGCATGGCGACCGCTCCGCGCGTTCGACGATGGCGCGAAGACCTATATCGAGTTTCCGGCGTCACTATCCGCGAGCGAGGCGCCGCCGCTGTTCCTGGTCGACGGGCAGGGGAAGGCAGTGCTCGTCAACTACCGGCTGCGCGAGCGCTATTATGTTGTCGACCGCATTTTCGAGGCCGCCGAACTCCGCCTCGGGCTCAAGAAGCAGCAAGTCGTGCGCATCGATCGCATCGCGCCACGTGGACGGAGGGGCGCATGAGCGAGCCAGCTGCTGCCGAGCCGGTGGGCCCCGCCGCTTCGCCGAAGGTCGATCCGGAGACCTTCAGCATTCGATCGCGACCGGCGCGCGCGATCCGGTTCAAGCGAGGAGCGATCATTGGCGCCGCCGCCCTCGGGTCCGTTAGCCTGCTGGGCATCGCCTGGATGGCGCTCAAGCCGCAGGTGTTCCGGCAGGTTGCGCAGGAGAGCGAGCTGTCGCAGCCCATGGCGAAGCCGGCATCCGATGCATTGTCGGGCTTGCCGACAAGCTATGGCGACACGCCGAAGCTCGGCCCGCCGTTGCCCGGCGATCTCGGGCGTCCGATCCTTCGCGCCCAGCAGAAGGCCGATGCCCAGGTGGCATCGTCGTCGGTCGATCCGGCGGAGGCCGCTCGTCAGCAGCGTCTGGCCGAACTGAAGGCCGCTCGCGAATCCGCGCTGCTTGCGCAGGTCTCATCGGGCGGGGGCACAGTGATCGCAGCGCCGACCGGGTCAACTCCGACCCCGTCCGTCGAGGTAGCTGCTCCGTCGTCACTGCCCCGCAAGGAGCAATTCGTCGCTGCGCGCGATCAGGGTGGCGATCTCAACGCAGGTGGGCTGGTAACGCCGGTGTCGCCGAACAGCCTTCTCGCAGGGAGCGTGATCGCGGCGAGCCTGATCACCGGCCTTAACTCCGATTTGCCAGGCATGGTCACCGCGCAGGTCACCCAGAATGTGTTCGACACGGTGACGGGCGACATTCTGCTCGTGCCTCAGGGCGCGCGGCTGCTCGGACACTATGACAGCGTGGTGGCATTCGGACAGAGCCGTGCGCTTGTCATCTGGCAGCGGCTGATCTTGCCCGATGGCAGTTCGGTCCGGCTCGACAATATGCCGGCGACCGATCCGTCAGGCTATGCCGGCCTGGCGGACAAGGTCGATTTCCATAGCTGGCAATTGCTCAAGGGTGTCGGCCTCGCAACGATACTGAGCGTGGGATCGGAACTGACGATCACCGGCGAGAGCGATCTTGTCCAGGCGATTCGGCAATCCGGGCAGTCGAACGTCGCGCGGGTCGGTGATCAGATCACCCAACGCAATCTGGACATCCAACCGACGATCACGATCCGCCCGGGCGCGCCCGTTCGTGTGCTGGTGACGCGGGATTTGGTGCTGGCGCCGTGGCGCAGGATCGGAGACTGATATGGCGGAATTGAAACTGGGCAAGCTCCCCGACCGAACGCCGGTGAAGCTGACGATCACGATCACGCCCGACTTGCAGTCATCGCTGCAAGCCTACGCCTCAATCTATGCTGCCACATACGGTGTCGAGGAGCCAATTGCCGATTTAATCCCCGCCATGTTGACGGCCTTCCTCGATAGCGATCGCGCGTTCAATCAGGCGCGGACCGCAGCCGGGAGGGTTGCGAAATGAGTGAACCTCCTGCCAGGGACCGCCGTTTGGCGCCTATAACCGTGCGGGTGGCGACGGCCGCGCGGATCACTAGCCTCAGCCGCTCGCGCATCTACGAGCTGATCCAGTCCGGCGATATCGAGACGGTGAAAGTCGGTCGGGCAATGCTGGTCAAATATCGTAGCGTGCTGGCGCTTCTCGGCGAGGACACCACGGAAATAGACCCTTATCTGCCGCCGACACGGCGCTGAGTGGCCCTTCGAAGAACTATTGCGGGGCGTGAAGTCGATCACGCCCCGCGGTCGTATCGAGTTAGCCGGCGCTACGGCTCGCGGAGAAGTCTGGCCGCAGGACTTGACCCGCGTCACGCAGCTCGTCGAGATGATCCGACCAGTGCTGCATCATCCGGACGCGTTCATCCCAATATTCGCCGCGGGTGTAGGCACGCCGCACGGCGCTGGCATCGAGATGGGCGAGCTGCTTCTCGATCGCATCGGGATTCCAGATGCCCATTTCATTGAGCAGCGTTGCCGCCATCGCGCGGAAGCCATGCGCGGTCATTTCCTGCTGGGTGTAGCCGAGCCGGCGCAGCGCCTGATTGACGGTGTTCTCGGACATCGGCCGTTTCGGTTTGCCCATGCACGGAAACAGATAGTCACGGTGGCCCGTGTGGTCCCGCAGTTCCTCGATCAGTTCCAGCACTTGGCGCGAGAGTGGAACACGGTGCGGTCGGCGCATCTTCATCCGGTCGGCCGGCAGATACCAGACAGCCTTGTCGAAATCGAACTCGTTCCATTGCGCTTGCCTCAACTCGCCAGGTCGGACGAACAGGTGCGGCGACAGCTTGAGCGCCATCAGCGTCACCACCTGACCACCATGACCATCGATCGCCCGGAGGAGCGCGCCGACCTGGATTGGGTTAGTGATGGCGGCCAGATGCTTGACCCGAGGCGTGGCGATGGCGCCGCGAAGATCGGCGGCAACGTCCTTCTGGCAGCGTACGGTCGCGACGCCGTAACGGAATACCCGGCTTAGGACGCTCCGCATACGGCGGGCGCTTTCGTATCGTCCGTTCGATTCGACCTTGCGCAGCACGGACAGCACCTCGTGTGGCGTCACGTCCGCGATCGGCAGGCTGCCGATCATCGGATAGGCCATGCCAAGCAGCCATCGGATCTTGCTAAGCGTGATTTCGGCGCGACCTTCTCGCTCGCACTTCTGAACCCATTCCTCCGCGACATCCTTGAAAGTGTTCGCGGCGGCGACCTTGGCCGCCGCGCGCGCCCGCTTTTTCTCGACCGTGGGATCGAGGCCTGAGGCAAGCAGGCGGCGCGCCGCGTCACGTTGGCCTCTTGCATCGGCAAGACTGACATCTGGCCAGAGACCGAGATGCAGGGTTTTCTGCTTGCCGAGATAGCGAAAGCTCAGCTTCCAGAGCTTCGAGCCGTTAGGCTGGATCGTGAGAAACAGGCCGTGGCCGTCGGACAGGTTGAAGGCCTTCTCGGCGGGCTTGGTGGAGGTGATCTTGATGTGAGTCAGCATCATAGGGTTCCCAGCAAAGCCGGGTCGATCCACCACCAACAATAACGCCAACAAATGTTGGTGTTGCAGCCGGATTCCGGTGGATATCGCCGGACGGTCAGTCGGCGATTCTCAGTCGAATTATGCTGTAAAACCAGCCTCTTGCTGGACGCTCCCGGACTATACCGGGAGCGTTTCTGGTGCCCAGAAGAGGACTCGAACCTCCACGACCTTGCGATCGCCAGCACCTGAAGCTGGTGCGTCTACCAATTCCGCCATCTGGGCACGGGCAGGTTGTTTGCCTGCTGGGTAGGTGGGCGCGACTAGCTGGCGGCGCGCGGCTTGTCAACGACCTGTCGCGTTGCTTTCGTTGAATTCGTGCGAAATGAGCAGGGAGGGGCAAGTTTGGGCCAATTTACCCGGAAAAAAGGAGGAAATCGGGCGGGTTATGGATTTGGTGGGCGCGCGCAGGCAATGTGCCTGATCGTCGTTTGTAGAATCAGAAGGCGTTATGAGCCCGTTCTCAAGCGCCAGCGAAAGCGATCTAACCTGCCAGCCCGAGGCTCGCCCAATCCAGCGACTGTGCCATCTCGCCAGCCTGCGCAGCGGGCGTGTTGGCCGGGCGGATGAGAAGGGCGTTGGCGGCGGCGGCGGCCTGCATCGCGGCGCTATCCTGAAAGTCGACCGGTGTGATGACGCCATCGACCAGCGTCGCGCGGATGAAGTTTGTCCGGCCGCCAACCGCGGGCATGGCGGTGCCAAGCCGGACGGCCTGCGAACGAGGCAGGGGGTGGGTGGAACCGGCGAGACGGCGCGCCAGCGGGAGCAGGAACAGCGCCGCGGTCACCATGGCGGACACGGGATTGCCCGGCAGTCCGAGGAAGGTCGCGCTGCCCAGCCGGCCGACGATGAGTGGTTTGCCCGGACGCATGGCAATCCGCCAGAAATCGATGTTGCCGCCGGCGGCTTCAAGCGCGGGTCGCACCAGATCATGATCGCCCACCGAGGCGCCGCCGGTGCTGACGATGATATCCGCACCGGCGCAGGCGCGAAGTGTGGCGACGAGCTGGGACAGGTCATCCGGCACGATATCGCTGCGGATCACGGTCGCCCCGGCGTTCTCCAGCATGGCGCGCAGCATGACGGCGTTGGAGGCCGGCAGCTTGCCGGGCGGGCAGGGTGCGCCGGGGGGAACGAGTTCATCCCCTGTCGAGAGCAGGGCGACGCGCGGGCGGCTGTGCACCGGGAGGCTGGCATGGCCGGCGAGCGCAGCCAGGGCGAGGCGGGGCGGGGTGAGATAAGACCCCCCGGCCATCAATTCGCTCCCGGCGGCAAAGTCGCTGGCGCGGGGTCGCACATGCCGGCCCGCTGTGCCCGGCCCATCGCCGGTCAGGCGGATGAGGTCGTCTTGTGCGGTGATATCTTCCTGCAGCACGACGCTGTCCGCGCCGGGCGGCATGGGCGCACCGGTAAAGATGCGCATGGCGGTGCCGGGCGCAAGCCGCTCGGCCGGCAGGGCGGCACCGGCCGCCATTTCTCCGGCAAGGCGCCACGGGCCGGGCATGTCGGCATGGCGGATGGCGTAGCCGTCCATGGCTGAGAGATCGGCCCATGGCTGGTCACGACGCGCGAGCAGTGGTTCGGAGAGATAGTGCCGGGCAGCGTCGATGAGGGGCACGGATTGCGGCGCCAGCGGCGTTGCGAGCGCGAGCAGGCGGGCCTGAGCCTCGGCGACGGGGAGGAGGCTCATATAATCACCACGCGGGCAGACCGGCAATATGCCGGGTTGGCGACATGAGCGCCCGATGACGGGGCAGGATGGACGAGGCGTCTCTGGCGGTGCCTCGGGCCGGCATCCACATCCGGGCGCTCGACGTTGGGCGCGTTCTGCCGCACGGCTGAGAGGCGGCGCGTTGGAGCAATTCGAGCGAGACGTCGGGGGCTCGCCGCCGGGCGCTTCCGGCTCCGGCGGCCGGAAGCGCTGTCGATCGGGCGGTTTGCGCTATGCCGGCCGAGCCACGCGGCGGCGATTATATCCGGGATGCGCTGCGTCTGCGGGGCATAGGGCCAGCGGATCCGACGGTTCGGACCGGGATCAGCAGGTCGGGTCCGGACGCGGTCCATGGCTCATGCGGTCCAGTCGCCGGATTTTCCGCCAGCTTTGGATGTGACATGAATATCGTTGATCGTCATATGCTTGTCGACCGCCTTGAGCATGTCATAAAGGGTCAGCAAGGCGGCGGATACAGCGGTGAGCGCTTCCATCTCCACGCCGGTCTTGCCGCTGGTGCGCACGGTGGCGGTGGCGATGGCACCGCTCTCGTCAAGCGCCAGGTCCAGCGTGATGCCGGTCAGCGGCAGCGGATGACAGAGCGGGATGATCTCGCTCGTCCGCTTGGCTGCCATGATGCCGGCGATGCGTGCGGCGGCGAACACATCGCCCTTGGCCGCGCTTCCCTGCGCGATGGCCGCCTGGGTGTCCTCGTTTATGGCGATGCGGCCGGTGGCGGTGGCGGTGCGCGTGGTGTCCGCCTTGGCCGAGACGTCGACCATGCGCGCGGCCCCGGCTTCATCGATGTGGGAGAGCCCGCTCATCGTCCGATCAGCGCGCGCGTCGCCGCTTCGACATCGGCCTGGCGCATCAGTGATTCGCCGACGAGGAAACAGCGCACGCCATGGGCGGCCATGGCATCGAGATCGGCGCGAGCGGTCAGGCCGCTTTCCGCGACGAAGGTGCAGCCTTCCGGCGCGTCACCAACAAGCTCATAGGTGCGGGCAAAATCGACCGTGAAGTCCTTGAGGTTACGGTTGTTCACACCGATCAGCCGGGACTTGAGCGCCAGGGCGCGCTCCAGTTCGCTGGCATCATGCACCTCGACCAGCGCGTCCATGCCGAGGCCAATCGCGACCTCTTCGATCTCCGCCATCTGGGCATCAGAGAGCGCGGAGACGATGATGAGCACCGCATCGGCGCCGATGGCGCGACTTTCCAGCACTTGCCACGGGTCGACGATAAAATCCTTGCGCAGCACCGGCAGGGAGACAGCGGCGCGCGCGGCGATCAGATAATCCTCATGGCCCTGAAAATAAGGGGCGTCGGTCAGCACGGAGAGACAGGCTGCGCCACCGGCCTCATAAGCGCGGGCGTGGGCGGCCGGATCGAAATCGGCGCGGATCAGGCCTTTGGACGGGCTGGCCTTCTTCACCTCGGCGATGAGGCCAAAGCCTGTGGCAGCCGCGTGATCGAGGGCGCGGCGGAAACCACGCGGCGGCGTCTGGGCGGCAGCGCGCGTCTGGAGATCGGCAAGGCTGGTGGCTGCCTTGCGGGCGGCCACTTCGTCGCGCTTGGTGGCGCAGATTTCATCGAGCTTGTTCATCGGTAAGCGATCCAGCAGTCGAGCAGCGTCTTGGCAAGTCCCTTGTCGATGGTTTCGGCGGCTTCCTCCGCGCCATCGCGCAGATCGGTCGCCACGCCGGCGACGACAAGGGCCGCTGCTGCGTTGAAAAGAACGGCATCACGGTAGGCGCCAGGCTCGCCGGCAAGGAGCCCGCGCAGGGCCGCCGCATTATAGGCCGGGTCGCCACCCCGGATGGCGTCGAGCGGGTGGGTGGCAAGGCCGGCATCGGTGGCCGAAATGCAGCGCATGGCGACAATGCCGTCGGCCTGCACGTCCGCCACATCATTGCCGCCGGCAAGGGAGAGTTCGTCCAGCCCTTCATCGCCGGAGATGACCATCGCGCGCTGGGTGCCGAGACTGGCGAGCGCCTCGGCATAGATGGGCACATAGGCCGGCCGCGCGATGCCGATAAGCTGGCGGGTCACGCCGGCCGGATTGGCGAGCGGGCCCATCAGGTTGAAGATGGTGCGCCGGCCGATTGCTCGGCGCAACGGGCCGAGGCGGCCGAGCGAGGGGTGATGCTTCTGGGCGAAGAGGAAGCAGATGCCGAGATCGGCAAGGCAGCGCTCGGCGGTTGCGGCCGCACGATCGAGATCGAGGCCCAGCGCCTCCAATGTATCGGCCGCGCCGGCCTTGGAGGAGGCGGCGCGATTGCCATGTTTGGCGACCGGCACGCCGCATGCCGCGACGACAAGGCTGACGGCGGTCGAGACGTTGAGCGTGTGATGACCATCGCCCCCGGTGCCGCACACGTCGATGGCGCCGGCCGGCGCGGCGATGGGGATGAGCCGCGCGCGCATTTCGCGTGCGGCGGCGGCGATCTCGGTGGCCGTTTCCCCGCGCTCGGACATGGCGATGAGAAAGGCGGCGATCGCTTCATCGCTCACCGTGCCGTCGAGGATCGCGGCGAAGGCGTCGGCAGCATCCGTTTCGGTCAGGGGCAGGGCGGGGTCGGGCAGGGTGCGCATAGGAGCAGGCCATAGAGGGAGGCGGGGCGGAAAGTCGAGCATTTCGTCTGCGGGACAGGGAGGTCGGGTCTTGTTAGGACGAAGATGGTGGGCGGGTTGCTCTGAACGCGGCCGGAACGGCTCTCGGCCAGCGGGCGGACGGACAGGGGCTCTGACCCGGCCTCCGGCAAGAACCAGCCGGTCAGGCCGGCCCAGGCGCTGATGGGCCCGTCGCGCACGAAGGCCTTCATGCCTGGGGCCGCAGGATATTGCCGGTTGTCCCTCGATCATCGCCGTGAAGGCATCGTCGCGCAGCAGGCTATCAGGGCGCGCGCGTTCCCAAAGCCTAGTTGCCGCCGCTCAGATCAGCGCCACCACATCGGCGATGGAGTTCAGCACCCGGCTCGGGCGATAGGGAAAGCGGGCGACCTGCTCGGCCTTGGTCGAGCCGGTGAGCACGAGGATGGTGTCCAGGCCCGCCTCGATACCCGCGACCACATCGGTGTCCATGCGGTCACCGATCATCACTGTGCTTTCCGAGCGCGCCTCGATGCGGTTCATGGCGCTGCGGAACATCATCGGGTTGGGTTTGCCGACGAAATAGGGCTTGGCCCCGGTTGCCGTGGCGATCATCGCGGCGACGGAGCCGGTGGCGGGCAGCGGACCCTCCGGCGAGGGCGAGGTCACGTCCGGATTGGTCGCGATGAAGCGCGCGCCATTGCCGATCAGGCGGATGGCCTTGGTGATCGTCTCGAAACTATGGGTGCGCGTCTCGCCGAGCACGACATAATCGGCATCATGATCGGTCAGCGTGTAGCCGACTTCATAGAGCGCGGTGGTGAGCCCCGCCTCGCCGATCACGAAAGCCGAGCCATTGGGCTTTTGCGAATGGAGGAAGTCGGCCGTCGCCAGCGCCGAGGTCCAGATGGCCTTCTCGGGCACGTTGAGGCCAGAGCGGGCGAGGCGCGCAGCCAGATCGCGCGGGGTGAAGATGCTGTTGTTGGTGAGGACGAGAAAGGGGCGGTCCTTCTCGACCAGCCGGGCAATGAACTCCGCTGCACCGGGCAAGGCATTATCCTCATGGACCAGCACGCCGTCCATGTCCGTCAACCAGCATTCAGGCGCCTTGCGCTCGGTCGTCATGATATCCCCCTTCTGTCGGCCGGTTGGTCAGGCCGGCTGCGTCACCTTGAGGCCGGCCAGTCGCATGAAGTTGGCCAGCATGGCGTGGCCATGTTCCGTGGCGATGCTCTCGGGATGGAACTGGACGCTGTGAATCGGCAGGCTGGCGTGGCGAAAGCCCATCACCGAACCATCCTCGCTGGTGGCGTTGACGATGAGGTCTGCCGGCACATCCTCGACAATCAGGGAGTGGTAGCGCGTGGCGGTGAAAGGGGAGGGCAGGCCTGCAAACAGGCCGGTGCCGTCATGCGTGACGGGCGATGTCTTGCCGTGCATCAGCCCGCCGCGCACCACCTTGCCGCCGAACGACTGGCCAATGGCCTGATGGCCGAGGCAGACGCCAAGCAGGGGCTTGCCGGCATCCGCGCAGGCCGCGACGAGATCCAGGCTGATGCCGGCCTCATTGGGCGTGCAGGGACCGGGCGAGAGCAGGAAGGCCTGTGCCCCGGAGGAGAGCGCCTGGCCCGCCGAGAGGGCGTCGTTGCGCACGACTTCGACCTGCGCGCCCAGCTCCATCAGATAATGGACGAGGTTCCAGGTGAAGCTGTCATAATTGTCGATGACGAGGATCATGATCGGCATCTAGGCGGCAGCGCGGCGGTGCGCAAGTTGCGACATCGCTCCCCCGGTGCGCTATAGGAGGCTGATGACCAGCCAGACCGACCCGATCGTGGTGCTGACCACGGGTGGCACGATCGACAAACATTATTTCGATGCGCTCAGCGAATATCAGATCGGCGAATCGATGGTCGCCGGCTTGCTGCACCGGGCGCGGGTGACGCAGCCGTTCGAGATCGTGGAATTGCTGCGCAAGGACAGTCTGGAGTTGACCGATAGCGACCGGGCGCTGATCCATGCGCGCGTCCGGGCGGCCGGCGCGTCCCGTATCGTCATCACCCATGGCACGGATACCATGGTTGCCACGGCGCAAGCGCTGGCGGACGTGCCGGGCAAGACGATCGTGCTGGTGGGCGCGCTTGGGCCCGCACGTTTTGCCGAGAGCGATGCCAGCTTCAACCTCGGCATGGCTTTCGCGACCGCGCAGATGGCTCCGCCGGGTGTCTATATCACGATGAACGGCATCGTTTTCCGCGCCGGTGCGGTGGTGAAGGACCGCGCGCTCGGGGCTTTCATTCCCAAGGATTGAGGCTGCCGGGGCTTCGCGCTCAATCGCAGGGCGCGCAGGCCGGATCGCTATCGACTTCAATCTGGAGCGTTGCGTGGTCGATGAAGAACCGTTTCTCCAGCTCCGCGCCGATTGTCTGGAGGAAATCATCGCCCGGATGGCCGCCCGGCATGTGAAGATGAGCGGTGAGCGCTGTCTGCGTGGTGCTCAGCGACCAGATGTGAAGATGATGCACATCCGCAACCCCGGCCTGATCGCGTAGCCAGGCATTGACCTGGCCGCCGTCGAGCCCGGAAGGCACGGCGAGCAGGCTCATCTTCACCGATTCCGTGAGCAACCCCCATGTGCCGACCGCGATGACAATGATGATGATGAGGCTGGTCAGCGGATCGATCCAGAACAGACCGGTGAGGCCGATCAGCACGCCGGCGACCACGACGCCGACCGAGACCAGCGCATCGGCCACCATGTGCAGATAGGCGCCGCGGATATTGAGATCGCTCTTGCGGCCGCGCATGAACAGCCAGGCGGTGAAGCCGTTGATGAGGATACCGACCGAGGCGACGATGATCATGGCGCCGCTGCTTACCGGCTCGGGATTGAACAGGCGCTGGATGGTCTCCAGCCCGATCGCGCCGACCGCAACCAGCAACAGCGCGGCGTTGAGCAGGGCGGCGAGAATCGAGGAGCTTTTGAAGCCATAGGTGAAGCGCTCGTTTGGTCCTTTCTTCGCGAGCAGGGTTGCGCCCCACGCGATCAGAAGCCCGAGCACGTCCGAGAGGTTGTGCCCGGCATCGGCGACCAGCGCCATCGATCCGGAGATCAGCCCATATGCGCCCTCAATGACCACGAATGCGCTGTTGAGAATGATGGCGATGACGAATGCCCGGCCGAAATCCGCCGGGGCATGTGCATGGTCATGCCCGTCATGGGAGCCGTGACCATGGGCGGAATGGCTGTGGGCGTGCATATCTGCTCCGTAAAGCGCCCGGCCATGCCTATCAGAGCCGTTGCAGGGTTGGAAGACAGACCGGTCCGGCGGGCATCAGTTCCCGTTTAGGCTCCGGTTGCGGACATGCGCTGCGCGGGGCGTTCGCGGCCGCTGCCCTATTGCCCGAAGCCGCTCTCGCGCGCGATCGTGACAGCTTCCCGTGCGGCGGCAAACAGCGCGCCGGATTTCGCCTCGCATTCGCGTTGCTCATAGGCGGGCTCTGAATCCGCCACGATGCCGGCGCCGGCCTGCACATGCATGACACCGTCCTTCACCAGCGCGGTGCGCAGGACGATGCAACTGTCCATATTGCCATTGGGCGAGAAATAGCCAACGCCGCCCGCATAGGGGCCGCGCGTCTCCGTCTCCAGTTCGGCGATGATCTCGCAGGCGCGCACCTTGGGCGCGCCTGAAACGGTGCCGGCGGGGAAGCCCGCGAAAAGGGCATCGAGCGGATCATGCTTCTGGTCGAGTTGGCCGACCACATTGGAGACGATGTGCATCACATGGCTGTAAAACTCGACCGTGTAGCTGTCCGTTACGGTCACCGTGCCGGGGCTTGCCACGCGGCCGACGTCGTTGCGGCCCAGGTCGAGCAGCATGAGATGCTCGGAGCGCTCCTTGGGGTCGGCGAGCAGCGAGGCGCGATTGGCGGCATCTTCGCTTGCGGTCTTGCCGCGCGGGCGGGTGCCCGCGATCGGACGGATCGTCACCTCGCCATCGCGCACGCGCACGAGGATTTCCGGGCTGGAGCCGGTCAGGGCGAAGCCGGGCAGGTCAAGATGATAGAGGAAGGGCGAGGGATTGATCCGCCGCAGCGCCCGATAAAGATCGATCGGCGGCAGCGTGAAGGGCGTGGTGAAACGCTGCGCCAGCACGACCTGAAAAATATCCCCGGCGACGATATAGTCCTTCGCCTTGCGCACCATCGCCTCATAGCGGGCAGGGGGTACCACCGACGTTGCGGCAATCTCGGCAAGGTCGATATCCGTCGCGGGGGGCGGGGCGAACGGACGGGCGAGGATGGCGGCGCTTTCCTCGATCCGGTCGCGCGCGGCGTCCAGCGCCTTGTCGATATCGCCCGTATCGCCCGCCCAGACCGGCGCGACGATGTAGAGCGCATCCGCCAGCCGATCGAACACCAGCACCACGGTCGGGCGAACGAAGAGCATGTCCGGCGTGTCGAGGCCATTGCTGGCCGGGCGCGGCAGCGTCTCGACGAGGCCGATCGTCTCATAGGCAAAATAGCCGACCAGACAGGCAAGCGCGCTCGGCAGGGCAGGGTCCACCTCCGCCCGGCATTCCGCGACCAGCGCGCGCAGGGCGGTCAGCGGATCGGTATCGAGCGGGGCGAAGGCCGCCCGGTCGGTCCGCCAGTTACGGTTGATTTCGCAGGAGCGGCCGGTGGCGCGGAAGACCAGATCAGGCGCGAGGCCGATCAGGCTGTAACGCCCGCGCGCGGCACCGCCCTCGACCGATTCGAGGATGAAATCGCCCCGCTGCGGCTCGATCAGCTTGAGGGCTGCTGAAACCGGCGTTTCGGTGTCGGCGATCAATCGCTGCCAGACCAGCGCGGACTGCCCTTGGGCGAGGGTGGTGCGCGCGGCGGCGATGCTGTCCGGCAGGGTGCTCAAGATTATTGTCCGCCGCTGCCGTTGGCTTCGAGCAAGGCTTTCTCGACCGCGGCGATCGCAGCGTCATTGCGCTTCACGCCCAGCTCCTTCTGGATCGAGACCATGAACTGGCGGGCATATTCACCGCCCAGAACATTGCCAAGACCGGCCTGAGTCGATCGGAGCAACTGCGGCACCGCGAGGGGGTCCTGCGCGGTCACGGCATCAAGCCGGACGACGACGAAGCCCTGGTTGTTCTCCAGCGGGAGCATCCGCGTGGCACCCTTGTCGAGCGTGAACAGGGCTTCGAGCGGCGGCGGCACCTGACCGCCATTGCCAAGGTCCGTGCGACGTGACTGGAGCGACTGGCGCGGCGTCTGGGCGATGCCGAGCTTCGCGAGAACGGGCCCCGGCTCGGCGCCACGCCCCAGCTCGGCGGCGAGCTGGGTGGCGACCTGACGAGCCTTGTCCGCCCCCTTCGACAGGCCCCATGCAAGCTGCACGGCCTCCTTGATGTCAGCGAACGGCGGAGGACCAGCCGGCACCACGTCGCTGACGGCGAGAATGGCGGCTTCCTCATCGGCCTTGACCGGAACGATTTGCGGGTCGTCATCCAGCGTCATGGAGAAGCCGGGCTTCAAAATGGCGCTCACGGCGGCATTTGGCTGATAGGCCGGGTCGTCCAGCGCCTTGCCATCCTGCGTGAGCAGCGGCGTTTCGACGAGCGTGAGATGGCGCTCCTTGGCCAGCTCGGCAAAGGCGGTGCCTTCGCCCAGCTTATTGTCGATGTCGTTCAGATATTCGCTGAACAGCAGCTTCGCCTTGGCGGCGCGAACGCCCGGCTCCAGCTCGGCTTTGGCCTGTTCCAGCGTCTTGCCGGCAACTTCGCGCGCATCGTCCACATGCAGCACGGCCCAGCCCAGCGCGGTGCGGTAAGGGCCAAGCACGGTGCCCTTGGGCGCGGCGAAGGCAGCCTTGGCAATCTCCGCACTGGTCTGGCTGGCGAGCTTGTCCTGCTGCTGATCGGTGAGGCGCATGGCCGAGAGACCGAGAGTGCGTGCCAGATCGGTGAGCGACTGACCGCTCCGGGCCTTGGCCGCGGCGTCCTTGGCGGCGGCCTCGGTTGCGAGGATCAGCTGGCTGACATCCCGCACCTGCCGCGCCTGATACTGGCTCGCCTTGTCCTTATAGGCTTGTGCCAGCTCCGCGTCGGTAGGGTTGGCAGCCGCTTCGAACTGAGCGAGATTGACCAGCGCATAACGCAGCTTGCGGCGCTCCGGAATGGAGAATTGCGCTGGGTGGCTGGTGTAATATGCCTGCAGCTCGGTGTCGCTCGGCGTTTCCTTGGGCGCGAAAGTGGCTGACGGCACCGCGAACATCTCGCCCTTGCGCTCTTCGATCAGCATGGCCGCATAGGGCGGCACCATGCTGGCGGGCGCGCGGGTGCCGGCGCTGACGGGAGCCAGCATCTGCTGCTGGATGATCTGCGCCGTGATGTCGTTACGGAAGTCCTTTTCCGTGATGCGGCGCTGGGCGAGCAACTGGCGGAACACCGTTTCGCTGAAATTGCCGGTGGCATCCACGAACGCGGCGTTGCTGGCGATCTGCGCGTCGACCAGTGACTTGCTGATGCGCATGCCGTGCTTCTCGCCATAGGCGATGAGCGCCTGCGTCGCGATCATGTCATCGGCGATCTGCGGCAAGATCCCCTCGGCCAGAAACTGGTCCATGGTCAGCTCGGTATTTTCCTCGCGGGCCCGCTCGAAGATGGTCTGGGTGCGGTTTTGCAGGTCCGTCGCGGCAATGCTCTTGCCGCCCACCTTGGCAATCTCGCCGCTCCCGCTGCCGGGCAGCGAGAAGGTGAGATTGCTCGATCCTCCCGACATGTCCGCAAGCACGAAAGCCACAGCGATCAGCATAAGCACGCCAATGGCGATATAACCGCCGACCTTGGAGCCGAGGAGGAGCCTGAAAAAATACATATTGTTGTCACCACCAGCGATCGGACCATAAAGCTGGTCGACGCTTTAGGATGTGTGTTCTCACTCCGCAATGGCCCAGAGAGTGCGGGACGCATGGCGACGGGCTCCCGGGCGGGTCTGGACAAAGCGGCGGCGCCCGTCCATCGCGCTCCTATCCGGCGCAAGGCCGACAACTGATAAAGGAATTTCTCGCATCATGACCGCTCGGCGCAAGCTCATCGCAGGCAACTGGAAGATGAATGGCCTCCAGGCCCAGCTCGGGGAAATCACGGCCATAGCCCAACTGACCGCTGGCCGCAGCGATGTCGATGTGGCGCTTTATGTGCCCGCCACCCTGATCGCGGCCGCCGCGCCGCTGGCCGGCGCGGTGTTGATCGGCGCGCAGGATTGCCATCAGGAAGAAGCAGGGGCCTATACCGGGAATGTTTCCGCGGCGATGCTGGTGGAAGCCGGCGCCGGCGGCACATTGGTCGGCCACAGCGAGCGGCGCGCCTATCAGCATGAGAGCAATGCCGACGTGGCGGCCAAGGCGATCCGTGCACATGCCCATGGCCTCGCCGTGATCCTGTGCATCGGCGAGACGCTCGACACGCGCGAGCAGGGCGACGAAGTGGCCCATGGCTGGGTGGTCGAGCAGCTGCTCGCCTCACTGCCTGAGGGAGCGGACCCGGCCTGGCTGACGATCGCCTACGAACCGGTCTGGGCGATCGGCACCGGCAAGGTCGCTACCCCGGCGCAGATCGCCGCGATGCATGCAGCCTTGCGTGGCGCGCTCGTCAGGGCGCTGGGCGAGGATGCCGGCAACCGCATGCGCATTCTCTATGGCGGCTCGGTCTCCGGCGATAACGCCGCCGACATCCTCCACACCGACAATGTCGATGGAGCCCTTGTAGGCGGCGCCAGCCTGAGCGCGGCCAAGTTCGGGCCGATTATCGCAGCAGCATGACGGGGCAGGGGCCGGGCACTGGCCACGCAGGGCTGCCCGGTCCGGCTCGCTGAACGCATGATGATATAATAAAACCCGCCGGGATCGCTCCCGGCGGGTTTTTCATGTGTGTCGCCCGGAGGCTGGGCCTTAGCCCAGATCTTCCGTGGTGAAGTCCTCACCCTGCACGGCACCGAGCGGATCGTCTCCAATCGCGGCCTCGGGGCCTTCGCGCAGTTCCGCCGCATGCTCCTCGGCGGCCGTTTGCGGCGCGACGATGTGCGTCGGGCTGGCGGCTCGCATGGCAGCGCGCAACGCCGCGTCGCGGCTGTTGGCGGTGACGCGCAGACGGTTCATCGCGGAGCCGGTGCCGGCCGGGATCAAACGCCCGACGATCACGTTTTCCTTGAGGCCGATCAGCTCGTCCTTCTTGCCCTGAACGGCGGCCTCGGTGAGGACGCGCGTGGTCTCCTGGAAGGAGGCGGCCGAGATGAAGCTGCGCGTTTGCAGGCTGGCCTTGGTGATGCCGAGCAGCACGGGCTTGCCTTCTGCGCGCATCTGCTTGGGCGTCAACTTCGCGTTGATCTCGTCCATTTCCTCGCGGTCCACCTGCTCGCCGGCGAGCAGGGTCGTGTCGCCGCCATTGGTGATTTCCACCTTCTGCAGCATCTGGCGCACGATCGTCTCGATGTGCTTGTCGTTGATCTTCACGCCTTGCAGACGATAGACTTCCTGGATTTCGCTGACGAGATATTCAGCGAGCGGCTCGATGCCGAGCACTTCCAGAATGTCGTGCGGATCAGGCGAACCACCGATCAGATTGTCACCGCGCTTCACGAAGTCGCCTTCCTGAATGTCGATGACCTTGCTCTTGGAGATCAGATACTCGACCGGCTCGCCGCCATCCTCGGGGAGGATCGCGATCTTGCGCTTGGCCTTGTAATCCTTGAGGAACTGCACGCGGCCCGAGACCTTGGCGATGATCGCATTGTCCTTCGGCTTGCGCGCCTCGAACAATTCCGCAACGCGCGGCAGACCACCGGTGATGTCGCGGGTCTTGGCAGCCTCCCGCGAGACACGGGCCAGCACGTCACCGGCCTGCACCTGCTGACCATCCTCGATGGACAGCGTGGCGCCGACCGCCAGCAGATAGCGACCCGCTTCACCGCTCTCGTCATCGAGCAGGGTGAGGCGCGGACGCAGATCTTCCTTGGCACGCGAGGCGCCGCGATGCTCGGTGACGACGCGCTGGGAAATACCCGTTGCTTCGTCCGCCTGCTCGGTGAGCGTCTTGCCGTCGATCAGGTCGACATATTTCACGATGCCCGGCTTCTCCGTGATGACCGGCATGGTGTACGGATCCCACTCGGCAATCCGGTCGCCCTGCTTCACCGTGGCCCCATCCGCAAAGAGGATGGCGGCGCCATAAGGCAGGCGATGAACCGCCCGCTCGCGGCCCTCATTGTCGATGATCGCCAGCTCGCCATTCCGGGCAAGCGAGAGATTGCGGCCATGCTTGTCCTGAATGGTCGGCATGTCGCGCAGCTCCAGCGTGCCGTCGCTGACGGCCTCGAGGTTCGACTGCTCGTTGAGCTGCGCCGCGCCACCGATGTGGAACGTCCGCATGGTGAGCTGGGTGCCCGGCTCACCGATCGACTGCGCCGCGATGACGCCGACGGCTTCGCCCATGTTGACCGGTGTGCCGCGGGCAAGGTCACGCCCGTAGCAGGTGGCGCACACGCCCATCTTGGAGGCGCAGACAAGCGGCGAGCGGATCTTGACGCTCTGGACGCCGATGGCCTCGATGCTGGCGACCATCGTTTCATCCAGCAGTTCGCCCTTCGCCACCAGGATGGAGCCATCCTTGCTGTCGATCACGTCCTCGGCCGTGGTGCGGCCCAGCACGCGCTCGCCGAGCGAGGCGATGACGTTGCCGCCCTGGACGATGGCCTTCATCTCCAGCGCCTTTTCGGTGCCGCAATCCTGCTCGACGATGACGCAATCCTGGCTGACGTCGACCAGACGGCGGGTCAGGTAACCCGAGTTCGCCGTCTTGAGCGCGGTGTCGGCCAGACCCTTGCGGGCGCCGTGGGTGGAGTTGAAATATTCAAGGACGGTCAGGCCTTCCTTGAAGTTCGAGATGATCGGCGTCTCGATGATCTCGCCCGAGGGCTTGGCCATCAGGCCGCGCATGCCGGCCAGCTGCTTCATCTGCGCTGGCGAACCACGCGCACCCGAGTGGCTCATCATGTAGATCGAGTTGATCGGCTTGAGACGGCCGGTGTCCTCATCGCGCGGCTCGGCGCGAATTTCGTCCATCATCGCGGATGCCACCTGATCGCCGCAACGGCTCCAGGCGTCGATCACCTTGTTGTACTTTTCCTGCTGGGTGATCAGGCCGTCCTGATATTGCTGCTCATAGTCAGCCACCAGCGCCTTGGTCTCATCGACCAGCGGCACCTTGGCGTCCGGGATGATCATATCATCCTTGCCGAAGCTGATGCCGGCCTGGAACGCGTGGCGGAAGCCCAGCGCCATGATGGCGTCGGCAAACAGCACCGTGTCCTTCTGGCCGGTGTGACGATACACCTCGTCGATGACGTCGCCGACATCCTTCTTGGTGAGCAGGCGGTTGACGATGTCGAAGGGCACCTTGTGGCTCTTGGGCAGGCATTCGCCGATCAGCATGCGGCCCGCCGTGGTCTCGACGCGCTTCATGTAGGTGTTACCCTGCTCGTCGGTCTGCGGTACGCGCGTGATGATCTTCGAGTGGAGAGTCACGGCCTTGACGAACAGCGCCTGATGCACCTCGGTCATGTCCGACAGGATGGCGCCTTCGCCCGGCTCGCCACTGCGCTCCATGGAGAGGTAATAGATACCCAGCACCATGTCCTGCGAGGGGACGATGATCGGCTTGCCGTTGGCGGGCGAGAGGATGTTGTTGGTCGACATCATCAGCACGCGCGCTTCCAGCTGCGCCTCAAGGCTCAGCGGCACGTGGACGGCCATCTGGTCGCCGTCGAAGTCGGCGTTGAAGGCCGAGCAGACCAGCGGGTGAAGCTGGATCGCCTTGCCCTCGATCAGCACGGGCTCGAACGCCTGGATGCCGAGGCGGTGAAGCGTCGGCGCGCGGTTCAGCAGCACCGGATGCTCGCGGATCACCTCGTCGAGGATGTCCCAGACTTCCTTGCGCTCCTTCTCGACCCACTTCTTGGCCTGCTTGAGGGTCATGGAGAGACCCTTGGCGTCGAGGCGGGCGTAGATGAACGGCTTGAACAGCTCGAGCGCCATCTTCTTGGGCAGGCCGCACTGGTGCAACTTGAGTTCCGGGCCGGTCACGATGACCGAACGGCCCGAATAGTCGACGCGCTTGCCGAGCAGGTTCTGGCGGAAGCGGCCCTGCTTGCCCTTGAGCATGTCGGACAGCGACTTCAATGGACGCTTGTTGGCGCCGGTGATGACGCGGCCGCGGCGGCCATTGTCGAACAGCGCGTCGACGGCTTCCTGGAGCATGCGCTTCTCGTTGCGCACGATGATGTCCGGCGCGCGCAGCTCCATCAGGCGCTTGAGGCGGTTGTTGCGGTTGATGACGCGGCGATAGAGATCGTTGAGATCGGACGTCGCGAAACGGCCGCCATCCAGCGGCACCAGCGGGCGCAGCTCCGGCGGGATGACCGGCACGACCTCAAGGATCATCCACTCCGGGCGGTTGCCGGAATCGATGAAGCTCTCGACGACCTTGAGCCGCTTGATGATCTTCTTGGGCTTGAGCACGGACTTGGTGACCGCCAGCTCTTCCAGCAGCGCCGTCCGCTCGCCTTCCAGATCAAGGTTGATCAGCATATGCCGGACCGCCTCGGCGCCGATGCCGGCGGTGAAGGCGTCCTCGCCATATTCGTCCTGCGCGTCGAGCAGTTCATCCTCGTTGAGCAGCTGATAGCGCTCCAGCGGGGTGAGGCCCGGTTCGATGACGATGTAGCTCTCGAAATAGAGCACGCGCTCAAGCTGCTTGAGCTGCATGTCGAGGAGCAGGCCGATGCGGCTTGGCAGGGACTTGAGGAACCAGATGTGCGCAACCGGCGCGGCCAGCTCGATATGGCCCATGCGCTCGCGGCGTACCTTGGAGACGGTGACCTCCACGCCGCACTTCTCGCACACGATGCCCTTGTACTTCATGCGCTTATACTTGCCGCACAGGCACTCATAATCCTTGATCGGGCCAAAGATGCGCGCGCAGAACAGGCCGTCACGCTCGGGCTTGAACGTGCGGTAGTTGAT
>DATMGL010000005.1:0-139508 GCA_035555575.1 Sphingobium sp. | reverse complement strand
CGCCATGCGCGTGGAAAACGTTCTTGGCGATATCCAGACCGATTGTGGCAACCTGTGACACGGACGCCTCCTTCAGTGGTGTTTCAACACCTCCACTTTGGCACATAGATGCCGTCGGGGGGCGTCCACCCCATCAGGTTTTGGCGACCAGGGCGGGGCAGCGAACGGCTGCAATGTCGGCGTATTGCGCTGGCATTTTCAGCCAAGCAGTTCGCGTGTTAGCACGTCCTCGCTCGGCAATACTTCGCGCGCGAGGCAGGCGGACAGGCATAGTATCAGGAGATTCCAAGCGTCGACCCAATCACGATGGTCGAGCTTGCCGCCGTTGCCATGGACCGCTCGCGAGCGACGCCCATAACTGCGCTTCGCCTCCTCGTAGGTTGTGAGGCGGTCGCTCCTCACCGGCACGCAAAGCTGGCTCACCAGCAAACCGAGCCGGAATGACACTTCGGTTGAGACGTTGGGGAACAGCGCTTCAATGCCCTGCCAGATATGCAGCAGCGAAGAGGACAGATCCGGAATGGCGGGCGCCGTCTGCAAGGCGAGCCGCGCGGCCTTGAGCGGCGGATGCGCCGCTTCCAGAACCGTCCAACGCTCGGCTGCCGCCACCGCGTCGGTGAACGCCTGCGCCGAAACCGTTCGCTCTGCTCCGACCGTGATCGACTGAAAGGTCGGTTCATGCAGCCAGCCCTCGATCTTCCCGTCCGCCGACACGAAGCCGCTCTGGAGTTCGGCCGGCAGCTTGGTGCGCATCGTCGCGGAATCGCGATAGTTGAGTCCACTATAGTCGCGCAGCGTATGCGTCATGCCGACCGGCATGATGAACGGCGACACCCACTGGTATAGCATCACCTGCAAGATGCGGACGCGCTGCTGCGCTTGCGCGAAGTCCGGCACCTCCCTGATTTCGATTTCGAGGTGACAGGCGTTGAGAAATACGTCGAGCAGATGCCACGAGAATTGCAGCTTGTGCGAGGCACCAAGCGTCGCAAAATCGAAAGTGGTGGTTTTCCATTCGCGTCGGCGCAGCGCTGCCTGCGCAGTCTCTACGATCGGTGGCAAATCGCCAGCCGCTAGCGCCAGACATGGGAAGAAATAGCTCGGCATCAGCGGTGATCGCTAGCGGTGCCGCTGCTTCCGTCAAGATGGTAGCGCGCAGGAGCCGATGCCAAGGCAGGGCAATCGACAGCTGCCTGCCCAGAAGGACCACCTTCTTTGAAGCTCAACCCAAAGCGCCCATTAGTCTTTTAGTCACTTGAGGTTAGAGGCGCTCAATGAACGTAGGGCAGGTTCTGACAGCGTGGTAAGGCCCCCTAAATGTCCGGTAAGGCGGCGAAACCAGTCGTGGAATGATTCGGGAAAAGCGGCTGAGGCTAATCGCCGTCGGCTTCTTGCCGTCGTTTTCCAGACAAGGCTCACATCTGGGAGAACTGCACGTCACCCAAATTGTGTAGCGCAAACCGAAAGGTGACGAAATCGCGCCTTTGCGCTATCATCATAAGCGATTGATTTCATTGGATATTTTTGTGGACGCACTTGGGCTCGAACCAAGGACCCGCTGATTAAGAGCGTGGCTTAAGCTCTTGTTATAGCTCGTCAAAACTCGTCAAAGCGGACCACAAATCATTAAAATCAGCGGGTCTCGCGTTCGGCGGATCGCTTCACTCTTCTTCACTCTCTGGCACCCAAATTCAGGCGTCTGGTACCCATATGTGCCCAACGCGGAAGACACGTAGTTTATTGAGATCGATTTTCTGGAAAATGTCGTGCGGCATCTGGTGCGGCGCATGGGAGGGAGATTCGGTCTGAATCACCCCCCGGTCATATCCTGCATATCGCATTGGATCGGGCATGTCAGGAACATTCCTGCCAGATCGAGCGACGATCAATTCGCCAATTCGAAGCAGGCTGCACCTTTCCCATGCAAGCCTCGTCAAGAACGGAAAATCCTTTGAGATTAGCGGAATACTGTGATTTTTGAGCTGTCATCGAAAGGATGACAGTGTGCGTAAGGCGCTAACCGACAAGACAATTCAAGCTCTGAAACCTCGCAAGGGGGTCTATGACGTCCATGACATGCATTGTCCGGGTCTGACCGTTCGCGTCTTCGAAAGCGGATTGAGGTCGTTCGCACTTCGCTATCGCTACGGGACGAAGCAACGTCGTTACGGTCTCGGTCGTTATCCGGTCGTCAGCCTTGTCAAAGCGCGTGAAAAAGCGATCGAGGCATTGCGCCAAGTGGAGGAGGGCATTGATCCTTCGCGCCGTCGTCGCCAGCACGATATGCAGGTTGAAGCAATCTGCGCGGCGTTCATCCGCCAATATGCGAAACCGCGCAACCGCAACTGGCGCGAGACTGAGCGCATCCTCAATCGCGAGTTCGTCGTAGTCCACGGACAACGGGACATTCGCCAGATCAAGCGGCACGACGTGTTGGAAATCATGGATGCGGCACTGGAGCGCGGTGCGAGCTATCAGGCCAATCGTATCCTTGCGACGATCCGCAAGCTGTTCAATTGGTGTCTCGAACGCGGGATCATCGATGCAACACCGATCGCGGGCCTCAAGGCGCCCACAAGGGAATTGTCGCGGGATCGGGTTCTTGACGATGGTGAAATCCGCCGCGTGCTGAATGCGGCGCGGTTGGATGCCTATCCCTTTCGGCAATTCGTCCCGCTGTTGCTCGCAACCGCCCAGCGGCGCGGTGAACTGGCGAATATGCGTTGGAGTGAGCTGGACCTTGAGGCGCGGACTTGGGTGATCCCTGCCGAGCGCGCCAAGAACGGCAAACCGCATGTCGTCCACCTGAGCGACTTCGCGGTGTCATTGCTGGACGAGGTGCCGCAATTCGTCGATTGCGACTATGTGTTCACGACCACGCGACGGTCACCTGTGAGCGGGTTCAGTAAGGCGCTGCGGTGGCTGCACAAGCACTCCGAGACCTCGGATTGGCACATGCATGATCTTCGGCGCACGGCGGCGTCGGGGATGGCGAGAGCTGGGGTTGCGCCCTACGTCATCGAAAAGGTGCTGAACCATGTCAGCGGGACGATCAGCGGCGTTGCGGCTGTCTATAACCGCTATGGCTACGACGCCGAACGCTGCGCTGCGATGGACAAGTGGGGCGCACGGCTGGCGGAATTTAGTCATCACGAATAATCTTGTATTGTAAAACGCGATACAATGCGTTATATCCTGCTTGATTGGAGAATGACAATGCCCCGCGCCGCCCAACGAAAGGATCATCCGCTCTCGATGCGCCTGCCTAACACGGATTTGGCGATCATTGACCGTGCAGCCCAATTGCAAGGGCGTTCGCGGACGGAATTTATGCGCGATGCGGCAGTCCGGGCTGCGGAAGAAGCCATCATGGACACCAATCTGCTCCGTGTTAGCCCTGAAGCTTTCGAGGCCTTCGTCGCGATGCTTGATGCGCCAGCCAAGCCTGTTCCCGCTTTGGTCGAGTTACTGAGGCGTCCCGCGCCGTGGGAAACGCCCGCCGACCAATAGGGCAGGTTAGCCTTGGCGTTCTCCGCGCCTGAGCCGTTGAATGACGGGCATGATCTGTCGCAGTTCACATGCGGCAAGCCGCCACTCGACAACTGGTTGAAGCGCAGGGCGTTTTCCAACCACAAACGGGGCTTTACGGCCGTCATGGTTACCCATGATGCCGGGCGCGTGATTGGCTATTACGGGCTCGCCCCTACAGCCGTCGTGCTGAGTTCAATGCCGCGTTCGATACGCACCGGCCAGCCGCCTGATCCGGTACCATGTTTGCTGCTGGGGCAGCTGGCAACCGATATCAATTGGACCGGGCGCGGAATTGGCTCGGGATTGCTAAAGCATGCTTTGCAGCGTTGCATCGACGCAGCAACGCTGATCGGCGGTCGCGCACTTATCGTGAACGCAGTAGACGAGGAAGCAGCTCAGTTCTGGCGGCGCAAAATGTTCCTGCCATCAACCGACAATCCAATGATCCTGTCTCGCTCGATCTCCGACATTGCTGCCTCGCTGTCCGAAGCACAGGTCCCGAAATGACAGAAACTAGGGTGGTCCTAGAGGCTGCCGAGGAGGTCACGGTCGCAGCCGAAAATAATCCCGATCGGGAAAAATGTGACAAAGCTCGATAGTGTTGCGGTAGGACGGATCATCCGGGAAGAGCGCAAAGCCCAAGGCTTGCGTCAGGTCGAGCTTGCCGCAGCGAGCGGCGTAGGTGTGCGCTTCCTCGTCGAACTTGAGAGAGGTAAGCCGACGGCTCAACTTGGACGGGCGCTCACCGTCTTGGCGACACTCGGGTGTTCGATCGAGATCAAGCGACCGCGATAAGCGAGGGAGCACTGATGCCCATGTCGTTTGGCAACTATCTGACATTGACCGATGCAGTGCGCCGCATTGGCGTATCTGCAATCGACGTGCAGCAACTCGCGACCGATCGGTCTGTCGCTACGAATGTTGCCGCATGGGATCGGGCTGATTCTGCGCGAATGCGATTGAAGCATTGGTTGATCGGAGGAAGGTTACGGGCGTTCGGACAAGATGATGAAGGGGCCTATACCGTTCTGGGGCCAGATCGCTTGTCGAAACCATTTTTTGATATTGATGTCGTCAGGTCACTGTTTCGCTGGGCGCCGAACGATTGGGCTGTCATCTACGTAGCTCGTGATATGCTCGACGAGTTGATCGCGTCTATAGGCAACGGCACCCCTCGAAAAGAAATCACCTACAAGTGGGATGATGTCGCCAGCATTGCGTGGAAGGCGGCACTTGACGCGCCGCCACCGCGTCGCCGCGCGGCACTAATCACGCAAATCCAGCTCGAATACAGCGAAGCCCATGCCTGTGAGCCGGGGGAAAAAGAAGTCGGCCGGGTGCTGGATGACATACTCGGCCATATCGGCGACAGGGTTCTGTCAAGGGAAGTTTCTCCCGAATAAACGTCCTGTGACCGGCATTGGATAGCTGCATAACAGGCGAGCTCCACAAATTTGGAGCCACAGCATGAAAAACCCACTTCTCTATGGCCGCCGTGACCTGCGCATGTGCGGCATCAAGATTTCAGACTTGACGATCGCCCGTCTTGAGGCCGCCGGGAAATTTCCCAAACGCGTCCGTCTTTCGACCAATTCGATCGCATGGATGGCCGCCGAAATTGACGCCTACATTGCCGACCTCGCGGCCTCGCGGGAGGAGGGGCGATGAGCGAGCCGGTCAAATCCGAAAGCGAGGCCGCGCACCTGTTCCGGGAGGAATGTGGCAGGATCGTCCGCTACGTGCCTGAGCGTGACGAGTGGATCGTAAAGGACGGGAAGACATGGAACTTCGATACCGCGCTTCGGGTCGATGATCTGATCCGCAACCTGCTGGACGGCCGTGAAGACATTGAACCCAAATGGAAGGGTTCCCTCAACGTCACGCGCAACGTCAAGGGGTTCGCCAAGCGAGATCCGGCATTGCATCTCTCCGTGAACGAGATCGATGGCGACCCGCTGCTGGTCGGCACGAAGACGGGTGTTTACTCTCTCCGCAAGCACAGGCCCATAAACCCGAAACCCGGAGTCTACGTCGTCAATCGGACTTCGGTCGATCCTGACACCGGCACGGTTCCTAAACGCTGGATCAGGTTCCTCAAGCAAATCTGCCAAGGAGATATGGAACTCGTCCGGTTTCTTCAACGCTGGGCGGGCTATAGCCTTACCGGGAGCGTGTCCGAACACGCCCTGCTGGTGATTTATGGTCCAGGCGGGAACGGAAAAGGGGTGCTGGTCAACACACTGGCGACGATCATGGGCAGCTATCATCGGGAAGCGACCCCGGACACTTTTGTGGAAGGCAAGGGCCGCACCCATGAAACGGCTATGGCCTTTATCGCAGGCGCGCGGATGGTGACATCCAGCGAAACCGACCAAGGCGGAAGTTGGAACGAGGCGACCATGAAACGCGCGGTGGCGGGCGACTCGGTGACAGCGCGGTTCTTGTATAAGAACCCGTTCACCTACCGGCCGACTTACAAAATCTGGATCGCGACCAACCACCTGCCCAAGCTCAAATCGGTCGGTCCAGCGATGCGGCGGCGCATCCATCTCCTCGAACTGGACTATGTGCCGAAACGGCCTGATCCCGACCTTGAGGCTCGCTTGCGCGATGAGCATGAAGCGATCCTCGCATGGATGCTCGACGGCGCGCGCGAGTGGCGGAAGCAGGGTCTCAATCCGCCCACATCGGTCAGGCGCGCAACCGACGAGTATTTCGAGGAGCAGGATGTCATGGGCGTCTGGCTTCGCGAGAAGACGCGCCGGTCGGAGGCGGCGGTCACGCCGTCCTCGGCCCTGTGTGACAGCTACAATCGCTTCCTGAGGTCGCGGAACATGCCGGAGGTGGATGCGAGCTATTTCGGGCGGCAACTGAGTGCGAGGGGCTATCAGCGCCAGCTCACAAAGGCCCACAAGGGCGGGGTGCGCACTCGCTGCTTCATCGGGTTACGGCTGAAGGTGAACAGTTGAACAGCCGGGGGCGTATAATCGCGATCGATGCGTTTCCGCGCTACGTCAATTATACGTCCTCAACTGTTCAAGTGCTCGGCGAATGTCAGTCGATCGGCGTCGCCAGCGCCTTCTTGGCCTCTGCGAGTGCCTTGGACCCGGCGGGCCACTGCCACGGCTGCCTTGGAACATGCGCGTCGGCCAAAGCGGGATATTCCAGCTTCTTGGAGACGGCGAGGCGCAGCATCATGCGGGCTTCGCGCGGCTTGATTTTCAGTTCGCCGCACAGGTCGGTGAGAGTGATGGTCTTGGTTTTATCGACGGCCATGAGGTCGGTCCTTGCGGTCAGAGTTGGAGGGTGCGGCGGAGATTTCAGGCATCGTCCATCAGCGGGATCACGAAGGACCGGCCCGCGCTGTGGAAGACATACTCGTCATCGTCGCTGCCGATTTCGAAGGTGAAGCGGGTGCCGTCGATGTCGAGGTGGATGATTTCATCCTCGGTGTAGGTCACCGCGACCACAGCGCCCGGAAAGAGCAGGCGGGCATGGTGGACAAGGTGATCGTGGTCTTCGGGTATGGTCATGTCGTCATCTCCTTCGGTTGACGACAGACCATCTAAGGCAGGCGGCTAGGAGCCGTCAGGAAAATTCCTAGAAGAATCAGTAATCTCTCTAAATGTTCAGGAGGTAGTGTAACGCCATGCGAATAAATCTCTCCCGAGCTAACCCGCCGATCGCAGATGTTGTGATCGCCTTTCAGCCGCGCCAGTTAGGCAAAAGCGACATGGGTATGGAACCCGGTCGCGTTGCTCTGTTTCGGTACGGCGATACGCGCTCGCGTCTGTTCGACTGCGAAGGAGGGGCGTGCTGGATCGAGTGGCGCAACGCCAGCCTTGACGAGCAGCTTGAGCAGATGCTCCAATTCCGAAAGGAGTTGATCCGCGACTGGGGAGCTTCGCCTTCCCACGTTGAAGGCGTGTTCCGGCAGTGCCCGGAGTTTCGGCGGATGCGCACCAAACAACGGCTGCGCAAGGAGGAGCTGCTAAGGCGCGAACGGCAGCGCCGGACGTAGCCAGATTCCGTGCCGAGGACCCACTGGGGTCCCACTGGCGCCGAGCACCTATAATGCCCGGAGTTCTGCGATTTTCGGCATGTTCGACGCTGATTTCGGGCGAAGTCAGTGCCGCTAGAATGGCGGAAATCGGTCAGGACCCGCTGATAATGAATTAGGCCGTCCTGTGGGCGTGGATCGCAGTGTTGCGTGTCACGGCGCCGCTGTGCGGTTATGTCGGGACGCCTGTGGGAACTAGACCCGAAAAAGGCTGGGCCGGGGCGTTCAACGGCATGAACCTCTGGCCCCTGCTTTCCGAAAACAGCGCTCCTAAAGGATGTTCTCGACCAATCCGCGTAGACGATCGAGATAGAGCGTCCGGGCGTCGAACTCCGCCGCCCTTAGCTGCTGCATCTTGCGCCAGCGGTTGCGCCCACGGACACGTGGATGGTGCCCATCGCCTTCTACCTGCCTACGCAGCCTGTGGGCCTTGCGCCGGATGCGAGACAGGTCATCCTCGCTCTGGCTGGCGTAAGTGAGCCTGTGGGCCTTCCGCGAGGCAAACTGACCATCGGCGAGGAATAGCTGTTGGCAGCGAACGCCATCGACCGGGCAGAGGAAATAACAGCGGACGCCACCATAGGGGCAGGGCACGCATTCGATCGCGACGCGCTGATTGATGGTTCCAGTGCCCACAGCGCCGACGATGCGCATCGATGCGTCGCCGATATCGCTCAGATCGATGAAAATTCGCACGCTGAGTGCCTCTGGAGCCTGATTTTGCCAGCGCAACGTGTCATACGTGCATTCACCGGGCCGAAGCAGCCCAGCGCGCCGCAAAATGCGCAGGTCGATGGCGGGAAACTGCTCCACGGCCCCGCGATGAACGCTGCGCTGCCGGCCGGAGTTAATGCCGCCCATGATGGCCTCTCTGTGTCGCTGATGCTGGCCATTATACGAAATAGTCTGGCTAAGATCAGGCGAAACCCCGGCTGTGCAGCCCGGCTATACAGCTAATCGAGCAGTCGCCCCGGCGTCACGCCCAACGCGGTGGCGAGCTTGTCCACCACTGTAATCGTTGGGTTGCGCGCGCCGCGCTCGAGGTCGCTGATATAGGTTCGGTGCAATCCCGCCTCGTCCGCGCAGACTTCCTGCGACCAACCTTTTTCCTGCCGGAGCAGGCGCAGATTCTTCGCAAGACGTTCCCGAATATCCATCGCCGCCACATGGACCGCGATGTAGTCAATCAGTCTACAGACAATCGGTGACATTTCGCTTTGCTAGACCGCCGCCACTTTCTTATCGATGTCACCGATAGACTACAACGAGAGGTGGCTATGCATCGCCAAACTGACCAATGCCGCTAGGCACGATTCACACGGTGCGAGGCATCATCGAACGGCGACCGGGCTGGCGATTCTTCATTGCCGTCCACGAAGGCGGGGAATGGGAACTTGAACCGAGTAGACGCCTATCCAGATATCTCGATCGCCCGGTGACGGTCGAAGGGGTCCGTACCGGCTTCAATCGGTTGGAGGTTGTCAGGATCAAGCGGGACGGCGAAGATTGGCCACCGAACCAGAGCTGGACGCGATGGTTCAATCGATGGCGGAAACGCAAAAACGCCTAAAAGGCGCTTTCGCCTATTCGAAACTCTCTTCGCGTTCCGCCTCTCGCTCGCGCTCGTGCTCTGCCCATGCCTTGAGATTGGCGGCTTGCTCTGCAACCCACTCTCGAACGGCCTTGTCCGAGTGTTTAGCTATCGTGCTGAGATATTCACGGCGGCGATCCAAAATTACGGAAAGATTTCCAGACCAGCCGTTTGGGTGCATTCGGTTTGTGTTACTTTCCAGGAACGCAGCGCGATCCGGTGCCCTTTCTAGCCCCTCCAAAAACAGCGGGGATAAGCCGTTGTCGTCATCAAAGTCCTTTGTGGCAAAGACGTTCAGGCAGCGGCTTACAAGAGGGTATCGCACCGTAGGGGCTTGATCGGCCCATAACCAGAGAACGGCGGGATCGACCTTTTCCAGCGGAGATTGCCTGCTGAGGCCGATACTTCCGTAGATCGGGTCGTCGTCGTCCGCTTCCGATCCCAATATAAATTCGTCCAACGCGACTATCGGTTGCACTTCGAAAAGGGCGTCGAACGCATGATCGAGTTCGAAAGCATATACCTCGCGAGTTACGATTTTAGCTTTTAGCAACTGACAAAGTTCACGCGCCCCAGCCTCTCCGCCGGGGCCGGAATAGCATTCCTTGATGGTCTGCTGGACTCGGTATTCCCTTACGTCTTGCGTGTTTTTGTAATCTGTGCGGAGCAGGAGTCGGTGCCCAACGTCCAGTAGAACGCCTTCCACTTCTCGGCCGTCCGTCTTGAGGCAGTAGGTGGCCATGTGGAAGATTTCGAGCGCAGTTGGGGTGCCTCCTTCCAACCCGCAAAGATCGTCCAGCATCCCAGCAAGCGCATCTTGTGGAGCGGGGCCGATGACACCGGATGCCAAAGAATAGAAGTTGTGAGCCTTGATATGGCCAGATGAGATCGCTTTTCTCAACCGGGTAATAGCCTCGTCGTTCATCTCCGCTTGAGCCTGGAGATATACGAACTGGGAAGCCATATCGTGATCGTTGAGCAGCGCATTGAGGATGGATGATCCAAGTGCGGCGTCAATCCGATTAAGCTTATGCAAAAATCCACCGAGGATCGTGGAATTGCGCTGTTCAATAGGAAGCGCGAGCAGCGCGGTGCGAAGCGTTTGCCATGTCTCCGCAAATGGCACGGCGGATTGAGCCAGCCCCACCCCAAATGAGAAAGCGCGGGGTGCATGATTGGATTGAAGGGCTTCGGACAGGAACGGGATCAGCAAGTCCTTCTGACCGCCAAAGTCCCTTCCGATGGCTTCGGCTTTCTGCGCTAGGCGTTCGTAGGCGGCAGCATAATCCCTTTCGCCGTCCCCGTGGTCGTCCCCATCAAGAAGGTCAAAGCCTGACCCTCTGCCCTCCAAAACATAAGCTTTTGCAAGATTGAGCGGATCGGATGGACGCAGTTGTTCCTCTATGGCCAGAACCCGGCTCTTCACCTCGGGCTTCCAACCTTTGCCGTCGAATTGAATAGCGCCACGAACGGCAAGCCAACCGTCGATCCATTCACCGTCTTTAAGAAATTCCGTGACGGCAGTCTCTACGGCTTCAAGACAAGCCTCGATGCGTAGGACGCCTCGTAACCCGGCGGAAACAATGCGCCTGATCTCTGGCCGTTTCTCGACATCTGCGCTCAGCTCGACAGCGAGATTGATGCCATCACTGTACCAATTCCAAATGTCGCCATAGGTTGGAGGATGCCAGCCGAAATCTCTAGGACGCGCTCCGAAATCGAAGTTCGATGACGAAGAAAAGTGCCCGGACTGTAGCAGGGCGCGCATCGCAAGATGGCCGCACCGGACGGAGCCGGCGTCGCCGCTGGCGTAAAGGCTGCGGATCAATTTTCTCCGCTGATCGGGAGGCGCTTGGGTGCCGGAAAGATGGAGGTGGAACAGTTCCTCGAACGATCCACGGGCCGTGTTGTGATTTTCCTTCGGTGCCTCCGCAGCCACGAATTTGCCTTGCAATATCGCCGCTCGATCAAACAACTCGGTATCGTAGGCCAGCGACTTGAGGATCATAGTCAACTGCCAACGTGAAGACGATTTTGGGTTGAGTATCGCGATTCCATCCGGGCCTGCGACCTCTTCCTCCATACGCCGCAGAACGGCCTCCGGGGCGACTGGCGCGATATTACGAAGGAGTTGGAGAGATTGGTCATCCCCGACGAAAAGATTGCCTAGCGGGCCATCTGCGCGAAGCCACCGCGCGATAGCCTGTTTGGCTTGATCGTTGTCGTGCAAATAACCGAGTCTCCGGGTTAGAGACTTTTGCATCCGAGGGGGTACGCTGGCGCAGAGCCGATCCAATTCGTCAGCGGGTATTCGCTCTAATGCTTGTGCCGCCAATCGGTTGGCAATCGCATGGGGTAGCAGTGCCCTCCATCGGCCACGCGATTGAACGACAGAGCGCCGCTTTAACTCAGCGGCAAAAGCATAAAGCTTTGTAGCGTTTATCCCGGCAATAGGAGCCAGCATTGCAAGCTCGCCAGACGCGGACGTGTCTGTTCCGTCGAATGAGTAAACCAAGGCGAGGGCTTCTGCTGCGCTGAGCAAGTCGTCGCTATGGTCATTACGCTGTTGGAAAATTCGGGAGAAAAGCTCGCGATCTTTCAGATTTCCAAGGGTGTCGCCTTTTTTCAAGGTATCAGCCAGGACGCCAGCCACACGAAAATTGCCGCCGCTGAACTCGGCTATGCGGTCGCGATCGACTTGAGATACGTGGTCGAAATTTGCTTTCAACCACTCGCCGATCATGCCCTCCGAAGCGGCTTGCAGCCTGAAAACCTCTGTGCGTTCTGGTTCGTCATCACGAACATCATATTCGACCGTGACAAGGCTAAGTTTGCTTTTGCTGCTGCCGCAGATTTTCGCCAGATCAGAGTGGGTTTGCGGGTTGCAATTATCGACTACAAGGATGACCCGCTGGCCCGTCTCAACCAAATTGAGAGCCAACTGCTTCGCGGTAGGCTCCGGGGTTTCGGAATAATCGGTATAGACAGCAAGTGAGGGGTCCAAGGCGTCCGTTCCGACCTCGCTTTCAAACAAAGCCTGAACCAGCCTCGTTTTGCCGAGACCGGACATACCGATTAGCCGCACACATTGTCCCGGCTGAGCCAAGGCGCCCCTTATGCAGTTAATACCCTCTATAATGGGTAGGACGGTTTGCTCCTTGGAGCGAGCATCAACCAAACAGGCCGCGTCGTCGGCTATGTATTTGCCATCCCCGCCAACGCGGATGCCCGACCAGTCTCCTAGCGACTGCCAGCCAGAGAGGGGGCGTCCAATGCGTGCCCGGACCCATGCCGCAACGCCGGGGTATTGATTGACCCAAAGCGCGAGGCGCTCGCGATCATAGAAGTCGGTATGCACCTTGTGCGCGGAGGCGTGCCCTAAAAAGGCATTTGTCATAGCCTTGCGCCGGTTCTGAAGCGGTTTATCGGCCACAGAGCCTTGCGAGCTTACAATGACGTAGGCCCCACCTTCGTCGGCCAGATCACCTAGAACACTTCTCAGAACGCCATTTGGTTTCATCTCACCTGCAATAGCCGCAGGCCCCATGTCAGGCTTCTTGACCTGAAAGCCTAATGGAGTGCGAGGAATGAAATCTCCGGTGTAGGCGCTGCCCAGAAGTTCAACGCGAACATCAAGACCGCCATCGGCTGCGTTCTGATCGCCACCTGCGGTTACACCCGAAACGGAAAGCGCCTTTGCGTTTAGTTCAGCGATTGCCAAGCGAGCGACTAGCGTGCGCAATTGGACGTCATCAAGCCGTTGTATTTCTTCGCCGGATACCTCGAACATATCGCTTCCTCACACAAGCGATGGGCTTTGAAAAGAACCCACACCCTCCCTCCCTAACGATATTCCAATTCAAGAACAAATGGGGCACACCACTCGATAGGTTTTGCGGTAGGGGGGCGGCGTTAGGCACGATGGGCAAACGTAGGAAAAGTGGCGTCACGGGGCCAAAGCCGGACGATTATTTCGCGTCCGGACCAGTAGAAATGGCGCGGTTTGGCAAGACGATGGTGATGCGCTCTCGCCTGACCGAATCACAACATCAAGCAATGCAAGCACACATGGTCGAGCGGTTTCCCCAAGTTGTCGCGGAAATTGACGCGATCGTTGCGCGCATTGTCGATCAGATTGCCCGTCTGCCCGCTGATCGGTTGTTGCATCGTGGCTGGTGGGAGTTCGCCGCGCTTGCGATCACCGCAGGAAGCGCGGATGTGGAGGAAGCGGGCGCACTTCGTATGATCGACTATGTTCAGAGCATGGTTGCAGCAGTTCCGCCTGCTGCAAGCCAAGCGAACGAACTTACCGACGAGGACTGGGAAACGCTCCAATCGGACATTCGCCGCTTGTTTGAGCAAATCACCATAAATTACCAAACTTGCCTGACAGCAACCCGCAAGACAGCCGATCCCAATCTGGACATGGCGCTCGAAGAGTTTCGCTTCCGCGCCGAAGGCATGTGGATGCATGTGCGCGGCGAACGGTATCAACCCCACGAGCGAATTGCGTTGGCCGACCTGCTGGCACCGCACTCGGACGTTTTTGGACGCCTGTTTGGAATCGATGCTCCGACCCTCGTCGCCGAATTTGACAAGATCCTCATAAAGCTGACGAGCGGCGCGGGTGAAGCGATGCTTGCTATGAAGCAGCTCCAAATCGACAGCGTGGAGCGCATGGAGAAGCTTGCGGAACTGCCGGGAATCGACACCATCGAGGCACTCCGAGAGAAATTGTGGGACGATCCCGATCTTGCGGCGCGACGAGACTCCGTGATGGGGGAGGTGGTTGGCGTTGACCTGTTCGACATTGCAAAGATCACCAGTCTGCCAGCCGCCCTGATTAATGAACTGACCTGGAACCCCGGCGAAGAAGAGAGCTTCTTAGCGCCCGGTAAATTTTCTGGTTGGCCCCTGCGTATCTGGCCGACGATGCTGCGCCCTTTTATCCGATTGGATGGTCGTGCGCTCTGTTTCGACATGTGGAGCCTGTTCGACAACATCTACCGCGCATTACAGCGGATCGTTTGCCGATTGGAGCCATCCTATCGAGAGACATGGAATTCTCGTCAGAAGGCTGTGACGGAAGAGCTGCCATTCACCTATTTCGCCAAGCTGTTACCGGGAATGCGAAGGTTCGATGCGGTCAACTATCTCTGGAAATCAGGCGCGGGAAAACCGCAATGGCATGAATGCGACGGCCTCATAATCTATGATGACCATCTCTTTGTCATTGAGGTCAAGGCAGGCGCATTCACCTACACATCACCGGCCACCGACCTTGAAGCCCATTTATCATCATTGAAGGGATTGCTCGAAGCGCCCGCAAAGCAGGGCGCGCGATTTCTCGATTATCTCGAAAGCGCAGAAGAGGTTGCGATTTCAAACAATGACCGCGTCGAGGTCGTGCGCATTCGCCGCGCGGATTTTCGGCATGTCACAGTCGTCGCTATCACCTTGGATGCGTTCACCGAGCTGGCAGCACGGGCGCAACACCTCAAGTCTGTGGGGATCAACGTCGGTGCGCGGCCAGTTTGGTCACTGTCAATTGACGATTTGCGAGTTTACGCGGACCTGTTCAACAACCCGCTGACCTTCCTTCACTTTGTCGAGCAACGAATGTTGGCAGCGCAAAATGAGCGGGTCGACCTCAATGACGAGGTGGACCATTTCGGTCTCTATCTGGCGCAGAACAATTACGCGCAGTTTGCGTCGGAATTTGCACCCAAGGACAAGGTGAATTTTAACGGGTTTCGGACCCCGGTCGACGAGTTTTATGCCAGCATCGCGTATGGCGAGACACCGATTCTGCCCCGTCAGGAGATGCCAGACCGAATTGCGGAGATTGTCGAGGTGCTGGCTCGGTCAGACAAATTGGGGCGCTCTCAAGCTGCAAGTTTTCTTCTCGACGCGGGCGGCGAACTCCGTGCTTCCGTAGCGGATGGGATCGAAAATCAGCTAGAGGGCAACATACGCCTTGGCCGACAGCGCCCGCTCATGTTCTCCGGTGAGTAGCCGTTTTCAGTTTGCACGTCCTCTCCGGCCGTGCCGCGAGATGCAAACAAGGCGCTTGAATATGTCAGGTCATTGGTCGCTGCGAATGGCGAAGAATGCCGATTTCTAATCGAACTGGAATACGATGCGGATTCCGTACTGCGAGAAGTCCACTGGCAGCACGTCAGCCTTTCGGGTGTCGCGCCAGCCAGCGTCGTGCTCGCACACGTAGAAGGTCAGAGATTGAGGCGAGCTAGGCTGGCCAGTGCAAGAGCAGCGGGGAAGATCGGCGTTAATTCGCCTTGTCCTTGCGGCAGCGGCAAAAAATACAAAAAGTGCTGCCGCTCATGATCGCTGTCAGTATGGGCAGGCTGATGCCCTATTGGTGCCCCGCCGGAAGGCGCAGGTCGCAATTCACATCTAAGTCATTGAAAAATGGTGGACGCACTTGGGCTCGAACCAAGGACCCGCTGATTAAGAGTTTGAAGCATACGGCGTATGCGTAGGTTTGCACGGGTATGCGAAGGTATATAAGTATCTTGATATTAAACGCGTTTTAGCCCGTGGACGGTATGTGCAAGTTAGCGTAAGTATGCGCTGTGCTCTTACACTGGTCTTGCACGAGGCTCGCCATGCCAAAAATGAAGCTAACAAAGACGAATATCGACCGGGTGCGTAAACCCGGTGCCGGAACCATCATCTACGTCGATACCGAGACTAAGGGCTTCGGCTTGCGTGTCACCGCGTCGGGCGCTGCCAGCTTCATCGTGCAAGGCACGATTGCGGGCCAGGCCAAGGAGGCGCGGATCACGATTGGCAGCTACGGTGCCTGGACCGTGGATGACGCTCGCCGTCGTGCGGAGCAATACAAGCACCAGTTCGAGGACGGAATCGACCCGCGCGACGTGAAGCGGCAAGACGAGGCAATGCGCGTTTCGCTCGGTGCCGTGATGGAGGCGTATACGTCGCGCCCCGGCAAACTGAAGCCTAGCACGGCAGCGGAATACAAGCGGCACGTTGAGAAGGTGTTTGCCGCGTGGAAGGACAAGCCCATCACCAGCATCACCCGCGATATGGTGCAAGAGCGCCACCGGGAAATTGTTGAAAACGGGCTGGAAGGGAAGAAGGGTGCGCCCGCCAGCGCCAATGCGGCGTTCGTCACGCTGCGCATCCTCATCAACTTCGCGATGGACGAGTATCGCCGCCCTGACGGTGAGCCGCTGATCGCGCACAACCCCGTTGGTGCGCTCAAGCATCACTGGGCACCGACGGGTGATCGCTCGGATCGCTATATCGAGATGGGCAAAGTGGGCAAAGTGTGGAACAAGCTGATGGAGATGCGCGAGGCCCCGAAGAACCGGGATGCGCTCGCTGGCATCGACCTCACTATCTTTCTTCTGCTGACCGGAGCGCGTCGGGATGAGGGCGCGACCCTCACGTGGGACCGCGTGATTATCGATGACCACAAGCCGAGCGAAAGCCGCTGGCATCTCACCGAGCGAAAACGCGGAAAGCCGATTTGGCTTCCGCTGTCGTCGCAGGCCGTCGCTTTGCTCAAGTCGCGCCCGCGCCTCAAGCTGGCAGACGGGACCGAAAGTCCGTTCGTTTTTCCAAGCTGGGGACGACAGGGAAGGATCATGGATGCGCGAGGTCCGATGCAGAGCGTGAGCAAGGTGGCCGGTTTGCACCTTTCGCTCCACGACATGCGTCGCACGTTCAGCGTCATTTCGCAGCAGGAATGCCGGATTGAGAAGTTCCGCACAGACATGCTGATCGGACACAAGCCCAGCAAAGAGGACGTGACCGCCACCAATTACCTCGATCTCACCAACCTGACTTGGCTCCACCCGGAAACCCAGCAAATTGGGGACTGGATCGAGCAGCAGGCGGCGGTAGCTGCGGCGAAGAATGTGGTGCCGCTGCATCGCACCGCGTGATGCTCGCGCTGGGCACCGTGCGCCGGGGTAGCAGGGGCGGCACCAGCGCGTCGCCGGGCAAGGGGCGGCAGCACGGCGATCGCGCCCCACGCCGCCTTACAGCGAAGGTCGGCCCAGCCACCCAAAAATCGCGCAACTCGAACAAATCGGTCGATAGGCCGGCCGCTCCAAATCACCCCCTGATCGGTTTGAAGATCAAAAATCTGTCGGCCGGTCTTTGCCGATTTGCGCCCCCAGCTTCGATGCATAGTGTGTATAGTTCTACGCGCCTTGGCGGACCTTCAAACCATACACACCCTACATCAATGTGCAGCTAGGCGCAGCAAGTAATTATTTGCTGGACGCATGCAGATTATCATGCATTTTCCTGCATACTTACATATACTGTTAGCGCTGCACTGCCCCGATACTAAGGACAGTCCAGTAATCCTATCGGCTCCATGGTGGAGCGTTCACCCTGACGCTTGGTTACAGCGGATGGAGCCGATATTGTGACCACACTCCTCAATAGCGCAGACGCTGCGGCGGCGCTTGGCATCTCCCCCGTCACCCTGAAAATCTGGCGATGCCAAGGCAAGGGGCCGCGCTTTATCAAGCTGGGCGATTCCTCGCGTTCTGGCGTCGTTTACGACCCCGCAGAGATCGAGGCGTGGAAGGCAGCTCGCACCTTTGCCAGCACCAGCGCCGCGACCGTCAGCCACCCCGGCAACGCATGACAACCGCAATCATGAAATGGCGGCGGGGAGCCACCCCCACCGCCCGGAGTATCAACGTGAACAGCCCCATTGTAACCGAAAGCGACCGAAGGTCGCAAACATCCACATGCCCCGAACTTTTTGCGAAATACTTTGCTTCGCGTAAAAATTTCTTGGGCGTAGATAGCATTTCGGCAGAATCCCCTCCTAGCCCGACCCGGCGGGAGGCGCGTCATGTCTGATGATAATGAGCGCGAGGCCGTTGATGCATTCTTCGCTGCACCATCGGTTGACCCTGAACAGGCCAAGCAAGGGTTTTTCTGGGGCGATATGCCATCAGGCCATGCGGACCACACCGAGCGCACTCAGGAGGGGGCTATCGTCAAGGTGGCCGCTGCCTTCTTCGATGAGATGGAGCGCCGTTCGGAGAAAGTGAACCCGCTCAAGCTGGACGGTCCTATTTCGCGTGACGAATGGCACAGCGCACGGGGCAGGAAGCCCGCCATCGTTGACCAGTGGTTCTATGTGGATGTGGGTGTGTTCATCGCTCCCGGCGGCACGGGTAAGACCACGCTGCTCCTGTTCCAAGCCATCTGCATTGCTTTGGGGCTTGACCTGTTCGGTTACGAGGTTCGCAGCGCTGGTCCGGTCGTCATCCTGACAGCAGAGGACAGCCGCGAAACGCTGGTCGCTCGTCTCCGATTCATGTGCCACCAACTTGGCCTGACCGATGAGCAGGTGCAGGAGGTGCGCGAGAGCGTCATCATCACTGACGTTTCAGGCAAAGGAATCAAGCTGACCACGGTTGAGAAGGACGTGGTGATGCCCAGCAAGGTGCTGGACAGGCTGATCGTTGAGGTGGGGTTTCTCTGTCCGTCGCTGCTCATCATTGACCCGATGGTGTCATTCGGGGTGGGTGAAAGCCGTATCAACGATGCCGAGCAGGCCATGATTGATGCAGCACGGCGGATCGTCAACACCGTGCAATGCACCGTCCTTTATGTTCACCACACCGGCAAGGCGAACGCCCGCGACAAGACGACCGACCAGTATAGCGGACGCGGCGGGAGCGCGCTCGCTGACGGTGCCCGCATGGTGCATGTGCTACAGCGCCTCAACCCGGCAGAGTGGACGCAGGCGACCGGCGATAGTCTTGGCCCCGATGACAGCGGTTTCGTGCTGGCGCGTCCGAAGATGACATGGTGCCCACCACAGCCGGACATTTACATCAAGCGGAGGGGCTATGGGTTCGAGCGTATTGCCGCCGTTGACCCGACCGAAGGCGCGGGAGCGATCACCCGCCAATACGCCGACAAGGTTGACCAGTTCTTGAGGGAGGAGTTTCTGAAGGGCAACAAGCACACGGGTAGGACGTTGGCGGAACTGAAACTGATGCCGCGTCAGGCGCTGCGCAGTGCCATTGAACGGCTGATGACGGACGGGCGGCTCGTCAGTGAGGCAGTGACCACAGGCAGGGGTGGCGCACGGACATTCCTGCGTCCAATCGACCGACCGAACTAGTTTGGTGTTTTGGTGCGCTGTTGGTGCGCTTTGCTGCGCGGTGCGCCCCAAGGGGACAGGGGTGCGCAGCAGCGCGTTAGCTGCGCTGCAAGCTATACCCCTTAGGGGCAGCGCACCACCAAAAGGCAATTCAGTTCGCTTAATCGGGGCGGATAATTGTCAGTTTGTTGCGCTGCCGATGCCAGCGTGGTCATACAGGGACAATGATGTATGGCGTGCATAGTTCTTAGGGGGCGAAACGCCTCGTTAAACTATACACACCATACATCGCGTCATGAGCGACAAAGATCCCGAATTCTTCTTGCCCCCGCGTGCCAAGCCGAAGCCCGGCTCGCTGGCCTTGAACCCGCGTCCGAAGAAACCGGAAGAACCTTGCTGGGATGGCATCGACGCCGCAACTCGTGCAGCATACGAGCAGCGCTTGGCCGAATATGAGGGGCGCATGGCGGACCCGGACTTTCGGGCGGCGATGGAAGCAATCACGGAAACGGCTCAAACCGCACTGCCGCCGTGGGGCGAGCCTTCTGAACGGCTCAAACCGAAGAAGCCCGACACGGCGAACCTTAAGAAGCTCAAGGTTGCTCGCAGGAAGGTGGCTGAATATAGCGCCGTGCTGCGCAGCGATGCATTTGATGATTGGGTTCGCCGCTGCACCGAAACGGCTGCGGAGCCGCGCGAATGGACCCGCGCCGCACTGCTCTACGAAAGCTACCTGCGCCACGCCCGGAAATATGGTGCGAACCGATCTGACAAGCGGCTGGCAAAAGAGGAGCTGGCAACCGAAACCGCTTGGGGTAAGATGATGGGGTCGCTGTTCGGCAAGAAGCGTCGTCGGTCAGGCCAGTATTACCCCCTGAGGATGAAACAGGGCGCATAGCGCACCGCGTCAGCGTGGTCATCACGCACAAATCGCCGCGCCTCAAATGTGCAGTAAGGCGTTCCAAGAAATCGTTAACTATGGAACTATTTGTTATTTTTGCAAACATATTGCGGAACCACAGCGCGAATAGCTAACGTGTAAGGGCATTGTATCTTTCATCTGAAAGTGTAGCCCATCATGTCCGATAATATCGACACCCGCGTCACCCCGTCCTTCCATCCTGAGACCGTGCAGGCGATTGCAGAATACGACGACGATACCTCAGGCATCCTTGCCGGGACTGTTTCCGCATTTAACGAGGCGTATATCGCGGTCGGGCGCGTCCATGACGCCAGTGCCGCGTCGAAGCGGAACCCGGCATGGAACGAAGCCGCTGCCCTCATTGAAACGCAGAACTTCGCGGACAAGCTGACCACACAGCTTGCCAAGCGGTTCGACAGCGCCACCGCGAACCTGAACCGCGTGATTGAAGGGCTTGAGCGCGACCTGTCCCAGCCAATTGCGGGGGCGGGCGTCGGTGCGATGGCGGGCGAGATTAGGGCGTATGTCCACTCACTGCCGGAAGGCTCGCGCATCGGGTTCATCCAGAAGGCGATTGAGGCTGGCGATGAACGCACGGTGGGCGCGGTGCTGGGTGGCGTTCCCTACCTATCCGGCATCACCCCCGAAATTCAGAACATGCTGCTCCGGCTGCACCACGAAAAGTCCAATCCCCGCGCTGCCAAGCAACTGCGAGCGGCCAAGGCGGGTCTTGAACTGATTGGCGAGCGTGGCGGCCTGCTCTGGGGTGAGATGGAAAAGGCGGTCGGGGCGAAGCAAGCAAAAGTGCAGAAACTTCGTGCAGCAAAGGCGGCGGCTGAACAGTCGTTCGTCGTCTGATCCTTGTTCTAAACAATCCGAGGCATCCGATGACTGAACAGATTGCACCTCCTTGGGGAACGGACTGGAAGCCCATCCCGCCACCTATCCCTTCCGAACCGCGTGGTCCGGGCAACCCTGCATGGCGTGATGCCGATGGCAACGGGGTCAGCGGCAACCCTCGCGGGCGTCCACCGGGGCGACCGGACCGGCGCTTGCTGGCCACGCAACAGATGCTCGACGAGATGCGCAATATCGTTGCGGTGCTGGTCGGTCGCGCCCTTGAGGGCGATACGAACGCGGCCAGTATCGTTCTCGCCAAGTGCCTGCCCAGCATCAAGGCGCAGACCGAGAAGGTGAACTTCGAGTTCGATGCCGCCGCACCGATCAGCGATCAGGTCGCCCAGGTGCTGGATGCGGTCGCTGCCGGTGCAGTCGCGCCCGATGTCGGCAGGCTCATCATCGACAGTATCAAATCGCTCGCCGATGTGCGCGCCAGCGAGGAGCTTGAGGCGCGGATTGCCGCACTTGAGGAGAAGCAAGGGTGAGCGTGCAAACAGCAAAATATGCGTCGTTTGCAAAAAGGCCGAGAGCGACCCGGCAAGCTGAAAATCCCATCGTAGGGGGACCCCGATGACGACGATAGCCACGAAGCGGAACAAGGTCATCACGGAGGCACCGGAACCGGATGACGTAATGGTCGAGGTGATCTTGTTCGGTGAGGGCGACACGCCCGGAACGGTAGCGGCGCGCAAGCTGCGCCACCTGCCCATCACGCACTATCAGGAATGCTTGGACTGGGCTGTGGGTATCGCGGACCAGATGGCGCGCCCGATCTATGTCGTGCCGCTCAACCACAACGACATTTTCCGCACCGAGCGCTGGACTTTCTACCGTGACGCCATCGCTGGCATGGACGATCAGCAGCGCGGGGAACTGCGCCACATCGTAGTCAGCAGCATGTGCGAGGTCATGCGGGACTGCGACGACTGGCAGGTCCGCGCCGACGCCTACGACATTCTGCGTCAACTGAAGGTGACATATGAAAGCTGATATTTCGCTGGCGGAGCGCCGCCGTATTGAATGCGAGCAGGAGGCGGAGATTCGCGCCATGCTGGCACCCCGTCACTTCGCTACCATGCGCGAGCAAATTGCGATTGATGCAACGCTGGCGCGGCTGGAGCTTGAACACCTCCAGAACGTCGCGCCGGTCGTCAAAGCCATGCTGGCGGGATTGCGCGCTGACGCTGCTCCCGCGCCTGCACCTGTGGTCACCGCCGAGTCTGAGTCAGCCTCCGCGCCAATGCCCGTGCCATCGGTTCGCCCCGGTGCGCCGGACATGCCCTTTGACCTTCGCTACCATCTTGGACTGCGATAACCACAATGGCAGGCATCCGCGCCCTTCAACGCCGCATCAAACGGATAGAGGAAGCGGAGAAGCCGAGGCCGTCCCCGTTCACGCTCCTGTTTGGCTCGTTTGACGCATGGGTTGAGCGCCAGGTGCTGCCGGGCATCGAAAGCGGGGCGCTGGACCGGCGGGATATGATTGAGGTCGTCGCTGCCCTGCGAGCATGGGAATCGGACGGGACATGGCAGAGTTCGAGATAGCGCGGGGGTTCATCTTGCTCGCCGCGCCGGGGTCAAGGCCACCGACCCCCGCCATCAACATCGGGGCCAGCAGCGGGGACGGATTCTTCTCCCGCCTGACGCTGCCAGCACCCTGCGCCTCCGGGTGTGAGGTGCTGCTATGGACCGGCATCTAACGTCCAATTTGAGGCTCCATGTACGGATGGAATTGAAATTCTTCAATTAAGGGGGGCTCTCGCATTGACGGGTAAGAGTGGTGTAAGTCCCGTTGCCTTTCACAATCTGTCGGCTCATTCGGCGCATGGGTCGAGGTGAAAATCCTGCTCGGCATTGAGAACCGGGTGCTGGACGGTGGTGGCATGATCGTCACTGTCGCCGCGCTACCCTCGTGGAGCTATGAGGGCGTGTGGGGGCACTACCTCGCACGACCTGACGCCGCTATGGCGACCATGTACGGACCGGAGCATACGCCGTTGCCGGTTGCCCCGATTTGGGGCTACTAGCGCCGTAGCTATGTGAACGTATCAGAAAGCCGGACCTTAGATGAATGAGCATAAAATTTTTGCGGGTCAGAAAGTGATTTTTGGTTCGTCTAAAAATATGACTGAAATTGAAGATGGCACGGTCCCGTTCATCATGACGAGTCCGCCGTACTGGAATCTAAAAGACTATGGCAATAGCGAAGAGGAAATTGGGCATTCGTCATACGATGAGTATCTCGATGAAATGAACGAGGTGTGGAACGAGTGCTATAGGGTTGCATCGGAAAGCGGAGTTCTCATCATAAATGTGAACTCTCGACGGCATCAAAAGAGATTCCTGCCGATAGCATTCGACATCGTTGCACGGATGAAAGGGTGGCGCCTTTGGGACGTAAACTTGTGGTATATTCCCAACGCTCTTCCTCAACCTAATGCGTATATGGAACGATTGCTCGATAACAAATTTGAATATATTTTAGTATTCACCAAGGATGGACGAAGCGACTACAAATTCACAAAGCCGCGCGTCCCACAGAAATATATCAGTGCGGACCCTCGCGCTCATAAGAAAAATCCGCGAGGCAGATGCTTGGGGAATATCCTCCGTATCCCTGCGTATCGCCCGCCGAACGTGAAGAAGATGAATTATCACGTTGCTGCGTATCCAGAAGAACTGGTCGCGTTCTTCCTTGAGGCATATACTGATCTCGGTGAAAAAGTGCTGGACCCATTTCTTGGGTCTGGAACAACGCTAAAGGTCGCTCGCGTAATGGGTCGTCAAGGCACCGGATATGAGGTAAATTCAGACTTCGAGCCACTGATCGAAGCGCGGATCAACGAAAGTTGGCAGGTCCCAGATTGGCGCGACATAGATTTGATTCATAGCTCATCCGCAACAACTGGCATGAACGGGCGTTCGCGAAAGGCGCACTTTGGTAAGGACGAAGTCCCGCTTGGTCCCCTTGATCTGCTGATGATGCAGGAGGATCCGGGTTAGGAGGCGACGATGGTCGCATCGCCAGCAACTACGATATCTTCGGGCGGATACCGGGTCAGCACAGCAGGGTCGTATACTTCATATTCAGCTGACTTCGAGTGTTCTTTGATAAAGTCTGCGAAGTAATCTAGTTCTGCTTGGGGTAGGAATATTTTCACGGGACGCTCTAGGGCGGTGGAGGCCATTGCCACTATTTTCCAAATAGTGCGAAATTGACAGAATTCGTCTGCCTTTTCCAGAACCCCATCCAGTCCAGCTCGATTGCTCTCGAACCCTACGCCATCGATAAGAGCAACGAGCTTCGGCCGCGACTTCTGGCTATAAGCCCCGTCCAACCATCGCTTCGCTTCATCGACTTCTAGGTGATCCTTCGACTCGCCGTACTGGCCGATGTTCGAGGTGTGAACTGTCGCCTTAAACACCAGCGCAGGAGCTTTGACGCTTGGGACGACTAAATCGAACGATATACCCCCAATCTGTGCGTCGCGGCAAAGCGGGTTGTCCGCCTTTTCTTCGGGCTCGAATGGAAACTTAGTCGCTAAAAGCAACTGGGCCATACGCCCTTCAGCCTCGTGACCGCTGCGTTTTGCACGCTCTTGCCGTATGTATCCTGGCCAAGTTGCTTGGTTCAGAGCTTCGACGGACCTGCCAAAGGCCTCATCATCAAACTCAGCGACCAACGGACGAAAAACTTGTTGGAGACGCCGTAGGAGGTAGGGGCCTGCTGCGGTCCACGCCGCTGTGAACGGCAAGCGTGCATAATTGGTAGGTATGGTCTGAACCACCGGCGCGCTTCGCGCGGCAGCCTTCAGGTCCTGAAGAATTTTGTTGCGAGTGAGGCCGACAACCTGAAGCGTGGCGGCGAAAAGCTCTGCATGAAGTTTCAGCTCTCGCTGAATTGTTGCGCAAGCCTTGGTCGCATCGGTCTCAAGCAGTGCCGCCTTAGCAATTTTTTCTAGACCATCTATCTCACGTTCGTTCAGCGGTCGCCTATCGTCGAACTGCAGCTGAAATGGGTCAACGGAATGGTTCCAGACATGGCTGTGGAACTCTCTTCGACGCGATTCGATTGACACAAGCTCGTCCCCCCGTGGGGCTTTCTACATCGACACAAGTTCCGATGAAAGGGGGGTGTCCTGTTCTTGCCCGCTGAGTGCAAGGCATCGGGTGAGGTTGAATTTTTTCGCGCGCAGATTTCCAGTTGCCGCTTCACCGCTAACTGCTGAAAGATGACACGTACCCCCACCGACAGTCGTCCGTTAGGACCGCGGGCATTCAGATACGGCTCATGCGGCGCACTCTTACACTGCTCTTACACGACGACCTTCGCGTGGTGTAAGACCTACCCCTGACGGGGCAAGAAGCTGTAATTGCTAGGAAAAGTGGTGGACGCACTAGGGCTCGAACCTAGGACCCGCTGATTAAGAGTCAGCTGCTCTACCAACTGAGCTATGCGTCCATTCCGGTGATGGATCAGCGCCGAGGGGCTGTTCCGTCTGGAGGTCGGCCGGTTAGCATGAGGGTCTCACCTTGCCAACGGAAAAATGCTGCTTTGCGCAAAAATAGGAAAATTCTCTGCAAGGAGAGTGTGGTGGGCAGAGATTGCGGGCGAACATTGGCGCAGCGACCGTCATCTCCATTGGAATGTTCGCTGATTTTTCAACCGTCAGGCCGCGATTGAAAAGACCGGCGCGCGCCTCAGCGCCAGCGATCGCCCAGCGCTTCGCGGTTGCGATCGATATTGAGGATGATGCCGATGCAGAGCATCACGGTCAGCATCGAGGATCCGCCATAGGACATGAAGGGCAAGGGGATGCCGACGACCGGCGCCAGCCCCATCACCATCATGAGGTTGATCGCGATGTAGAAGAAGATGGTGGTGGTAAGGCCGGCGGCAACGAGACGGGCGAAGCGGTCCTCGGTCTGCCGCGCCACGCGCATGCCCCAGCGCAGCAGCAGGAACAGCGCCACGAGGAGGCCGACGCCGCCAGCCAGACCCCATTCTTCCGCCATGGTAGCGAACACGAAATCGGTGTGTCCCTCCGGCAGATAATCGAGATGGCTTTGCGTGCCGTTGAGGAACCCCTTGCCGAACAGGCCGCCCGAGCCGATCGCGATCTTGGACTGGCTGATATGATAGCCCGCGCCGAGCGGATCGCTTTCCGGATCCATGAAGATCAGCACGCGCTTCTGCTGATATTCGTGCAGGAAACTGAATGCGATCGGGATGATGGCCATGCCGGCCAGCGCCGAACCCACGAACAGGCGCAGTGGCAACCCGGCCAGAAACATGATGGTCACGCCGCCAAGGCCGATCATGCTCGCCGTACCCAGATCGGGCTGGACGAGCACCAGCATCACCGGCAGGCCGATGAGCCCGAGCGCAGGCCAGATGGCGGTAAAGGAGCGGGTATAGGCAGCCGGCAGCAGCGCATAGAAGCGCGCCACTGCAAGCACGATGGCGACCTTCATGAATTCCGAGGGCTGGAGTTGCATGAAGCCCAGATTGATCCACCGCTGGCTGCCGCCGGCGATGCCGCCGATCAACTCGACAAGGACGAGTGAGATGAGGATTGCGGCATAGATCGGCAACGCGCTCAACCGGATCATGGAGAAGGGCAGGCGCGCAATCACTTCCGCCATGACGAGGAAGATGCCGAAGCGCGCGAGCTGGATGCCCGCCCAGGGCATGACGTGGCCGCCAGCCGCGCTGTAGAGCACGACGCCGCCGAAGCTGGCGATGACGATCAGCAGGACATAGAGCCGCCATGGCATACGCGCGATGCCGTCCGGAACGACACCATGGCTCATCGCGATCCTCCCGTCGGCGGGGTGGGTGGCGGAGGATGGGCGGGCCGGTCCTGTTCGGTGGGGAGATCGAGGCCTTGCTCGCGGGTTTCATCAGGATCGGCGGCCAGGGGATCGTCGGCTGGTGCGGCGACATTGGCGGCATTGTCGGCCGCCGGTGGCGGCGGCATGGCGACGGCGGCCAGGCCCTTGGCGATGCGCAGTTCGTTAAGCTGCCGTTCGAGGCGCTCGCGCGGCGGGCCGCCCCAGCTTTTCTCGATGCCGTCCAGTTTTTCCAGCGCCTTGGCCGGTTCGTAGAGAAAGGTCATGCAATCGGCTGCGATCATCGGCGCATCCTGCACCCGATTAATATGGCCGCCATGCTCGATGATGCAGGAAATGGCGTAGCGCGGATTGTCATGCGGGGCAAAGCCCAGAAACAGCGCATGGTCGCGCAGCTTGAAGGGCAGCGAGGCGTTGCTGCGCACGCCGCCACGCCGCTCGGCCATGGTGATGCGACGGACCTGCGCCGTGCCGGTTTTGCCTGCCATCAGCACGCCCGGCAGGGACATGCGCGCCGCGCCGCCGGTGCCGCCGCCATTCACCACATCCTTCATGGCGTTGCGGATGACGGTGAGATGGTCGAGCGGCACGCCCAGCGGCGCGCCCTGATGGCGCTTGCCGTCCGCGATGAAGTGGGGGACCAGCTCCGTGCCCATCGCCAGCCGGGCCGACATGACGCATAGCTGTGTCGGGTTAAGCAGCATATAGCCTTGCCCGATGGTGGCATTGACGGTGTCGTAGGGCTGCCAGTTCTGCTTGTATTTCTTCTTCTTCCAGGCCGGGTCGGGCACGGTGCCATAGCTCTGGTTGGGGAAGGGCAGGTCGAAGCTCTGGCCCATGCCAAGGCGGCGCGCCATGGCGGCAATCGCGTCCATCCCGATCTTCTGGGCGAAGTGATAGAAATAAATATCGCAGCTCTGCGCGATCGCCCGGTGCATGTTGACGCGGCCATGGCCCCGGCGCGACCAGCAGTGGAACAAGGTGTTGCCGACCCGCAGCGCGCCCGAGCAGGTGGTGGCTTCCTCCGGATCGAGGCCGGCTTCCAGAAAGGCGAGGGCGACCATCGGCTTGACGGTGGAGCCGGGCGGATACAGCGCGGTCAGCGGCTTGTTGCGCAGCGGCACCCGGTCATCCTCGGAGAGCATCTGCCATTCGAGATGGGAAATGCCGTCCGAGAAGCTGTTGGGATCGAAACTGGGCATGGAGGCGGAGGTCAATATGTCGCCGGTCTGGCAATCCATGACGACCACCGAGCCGCTTTGCGTGCCGAGGCGACGGCCGGCAAAATCCTGCAAGCCGGCATCGACGGTGAGCTTGACGGATCGCCCGGGCGTATCCGGCCGAGTGGCGAGATCACGCACGACCTTGCCGCGCGCGGTCACCTCGACACGGCGGGCGCCGGGTTTTCCGGTGAGGATGGAGTCCAGCGATTTTTCAAGACCCTGCTTGCCGAGCTTGAAGCCGGGCGTGATCAGCAGCGGGTCCTTGGTCTTCTGATAATCCTCCGCGGAGGCCGCGCCGACATAGCCGATAAGATGGCCGACCGATGGCCCGGCGGGATAATAGCGCGCAAAGCCCTGCGCCGGGGCAACACCAGGCAATTCATTCTGCCGCACGGAGATGGCGGCATATTGCTCATAGGTCAGATCGTCGGCGACCTGCACGGGAAGAAAACCGGCGGCCTTGTCGAGATCCTCATTGATGCGGTCGACCCGGTTGGGATCGAGGGTGAGCACCCGCGTCAGCTCGGTGAGGACATAGTCGCGATTCTGCAGGCGATCCGGAATGATATCCACCCGGAAATTGGTGCGGTTCGAAGCGAGCGGCAGGCCCTTGCGATCGACAATCCAGCCGCGCCGGGGTGGCGTGATGGTAAGGTTGACGCGATTGCTCTCCGAGAGCAGCTGATATTTCTCATTCTCGGCAATGGCGATCCAGCCCATCCGCGCGACGAGCAGGCCGCCTACGGCATATTGCGCACCGCTCACGAAAAAGGCGCGGCGGGAGAAAGTGAACGACTGGCTAGCGGGCGTAACGATTTTCTTGCGGAAGGAGATCACGGCAGGCGCCACCGGTCCAGTGCGGCACAGAGTCGCACGATGAGAGGGAAGAGCCCGACGCTATAGGCAAGTTGCGGGAGAATCTGAACCAGCGAACCGCCATGCCCGCCAATATGGACGAAGAACCAGCCGCCGGTGAGCGCCAGGCCGAGCGCGAGCGTGGCGGTGAACCAGCCATGCCAATAATCCCGCCAGACGTGCCGCTGATTCTCGACGTCGAGCAGAAGCAGGATCGCCGTCCACAGGAAGATGGCGCTGCCGATCGGCTGGCCGCTCATCACATCGTCGAACAGGCCGAGCGGCGCGCCGGCCCAGAGCGGCCAGATGTCGGGCCGAAGCACGCGCCAGCCGAGGAAGATCATCAGGCCGAAGGGAGGCAGCAGCGGCGCTTGCGCGACGACCGGAACCAGCGCGACAATCATCGAGCCAAGCAGCACCGAGATGATCGGCGTTCCCCGGATATGCAGCGCGCTGCGCGGGCGGGCGATCCGCGTGGCGTAGCGGCGACTGTTCATCGGTCGTCCGCGCTGGCTGCCTGCGCGGCTGATTCGCGCGCGGCCTCGACCGGGCGGAAGGGCGTTTGCACCACGACCAGCTCGACCCGCGAGGGATTGGCGAAGGGGATGGCGATGGCGTTGTCATTCTCCAGCCGTGCCACCACGCCGACCGGGATGTTGGGGCGGTAGAGACCGCCAATGCCGGATGTGACCACCACATCGCCCGGCTTGAACGGGTTGCGCTCGGTATTGAGTGCGCGAATCTCGATCGTGCCATCGCCCCGGCCGGAGCTGATGCCGGGAATATTGTCACTGGTCCGCCGCACCGGCACGATATTGCCCTCGTCGATGAGCAGCAGCACATCGGCCGTGTTGGGGCCGGAGCGGATGATCCGGCCGACGAGTCCCTCGGGTGCGCGCACCGGCATGCCGGGCTTCACGCCCTGCGCATGGCCGACATCGAGCCGCGCCACCCGCGCCGTGCTGCTGCTCGCCGAGGAAATCAGGTGGCCGGCCGCGGCAATGCCGATTTCGGTTTCCGTCAGCCGCAGCAGACGCTTGAGGTGGACATTTTCCTGCCGGATGGCTTCCGCCTCGATCAGGCGGGTGCGATTGGCATCGACCTGCCGGCGCAGCGCGGCATTCTGGGAGCCGGCGTTGATATAGGCGGCCACCGCCTCGTCGAGATTGCCGACCCCCACCACCAGCTTGCGCAGGTTGGAGGCAACCGGCCGGGCGATCTCCGCGCCGGCGGAGCGCAGCGCGGAAAAGCCCGGCGGATCGAGAATCGAGATCGCCAGCAGCACCAGCCCGATCAGCGCGCCGCCAATGGCGATCACATAGCTGGCGAACAGCCCATATTGCGCTTTACGGTCATAACCGGGGCGCCGTTTGCTCTGTGGCGCCATCGTTCAGCGCCGCTCAGGCAGTCTGGAGCACGCCGCGGAAGACCGGGTCCTCCATCGCGCGCCCCGTTCCAATCGCCACGCAGGTCAGCGGATCGTCCGCGACGGTGACAGGCAGGCCGGTCTCGTCGCGCAGTTCCTCGTCCAGCCCCTTGAGCAGCGCGCCGCCACCGGTGAGCACGATGCCCTGGTCGACGATGTCGGCGGCCAGTTCCGGCGCGGTGTTTTCGAGCGCGATGCGCACGCCTTCGACGATGGTGCCGATCGGCTCGGCCAGCGCCTCGGCGATCTGGCCCTGATTGATCGCAATCTCCTTGGGCACGCCGTTGACGAGGTCGCGGCCCTTGATGTGGATGGTCTCGCCCACGCCATCGGCCGGCTTCTGGGCGATGCCATATTCCTTCTTGATCCGCTCGGCGGTCGCTTCGCCGATCAGCAGATTATGGTGACGGCGGACATAGGAGACGATCGCTTCGTCCATCTTGTCGCCGCCCACGCGCACCGAGGTGGTGTAGGCGAGGCCGCGCAGCGAGAGCACGGCGACTTCCGTGGTGCCGCCGCCAATGTCGACGACCATCGAGCCGATTGGCTCGGTCACTGGCATGTCGGCGCCGATCGCGGCAGCCATCGGCTCCTCGATCAGGAACACCTGGCTCGCGCCGGCATTGCTGGCGGCATCGCGAATGGCGCGGCGCTCGACGCTGGTCGAGCCCGACGGCACGCAGATCACGATTTCCGGAAAGCGCGGGAAGCGGCGATGGCCATGCACCTTGCTGATGAACCATTTGATCATCTGCTCGGCAATGTCGATGTCCGCGATGACGCCATCGCGCAGCGGCCGGATCGCCTCGATCGAATCGGGGGTCTTGCCCATCATCAGCTTGGCGTCGACGCCGACGGCCTTGACCCGTTTGACGCCATTGAGCGTCTCGACCGCCACCACGGACGGCTCATTCAGGACGATGCCGTGACCGCGCACATAGACGACTGTGTTGGCCGTCCCGAGGTCAATCGCCATGTCGCGAGAGGTAAACTTGAACCAGTTTGAGAAAAACGCCATGGACGGTCCTGTTCTTGGCAGCGACGAGATGTGTATCCTTATGGGATGGTGCCCCCGCATGTCGATGACCATGCACGAAAATATCTCGCGCTGAAATATCTCGCCATGGCTCGCGCAGGGCGTTCGCTTGGTCTAGTCCCCTCTTTATGTCAATACGTCGCCTCCCCGAGACACTGGTGAATCGAATCGCAGCCGGCGAAGTGGTTGAAAGACCCGCCAGCGCGCTGAAGGAACTGCTGGAAAACGCGCTGGATGCCGGGGCGCGCTCGCTGGCGGTGACGCTGCGCGGCGGCGGGCTGGACGGGATCGTCGTCACCGATGACGGTCACGGCATCGCGCGCGACCAGATGCCGCTCGCGCTGGAGCGCCACGCGACCTCCAAATTGCCGGACGAAGCGATCGAGCGGGTGCGCACGCTTGGGTTCCGCGGTGAGGCGTTGCCCTCCATCGCCAGCGTCTCGCGCTTTACGTTGGCGAGCCGGCAACAGGGCGGCGATGGCTGGCGCATCCGCTGCGACAATGGCGTGGCGGAGGCGGCCGAGCCGTGCGCCATGCCGTTGGGCACGCGCGTCGAGGTGGAGGGGCTGTTCGACCGCGTGCCCGCCCGCCGCAAATTCCTGCGCAGTCCGCGCGCCGAATATGCGGCCTGCCTCGATATCGTCCGTCGTCTCGCCATGGCGCGGGCCGATGTCGGCTTCGTGCTGGAGCATGACGGGCGGCGCGTGCTCTCCGTCCCCGCCGGTCAGGATCGCGAGGACCGCGTTGCCCAGCTGATCGACCGCGAGCTGGCGGATAATCATGTGATCGTGTCGCTGGAGCGGGAGGGTGTGTCGCTGAGCGGGGTCGCCTCGCTGCCGACCTTCCATCGCGGCAGTGCCGATCATCAATATCTGCTGGTCAATGGCCGCCCGGTGAAGGACCGGCTGCTGGTCGGCGCGGTGCGCGGCGCCTATGCCGATTTCGTCGCGCGCGATCGCCATCCCGTGCTGGCGCTGTTCCTCACCGTGCCGCTGGAGGATGTCGATGTGAATGTCCATCCGGCCAAGACCGAAGTGCGCTTTCGCGATCCCGCTTTCATGCGCGGGATGATCGTGAGCGGTCTGCGCCGCGCGCTGGATGCGGCGGGGATGCGCGTCGCCAACCGGCCCGACGCCAGCTCGACCGAGCTGTGGCAGCGCGAGATGCCCGGCGCCGAGCCGGTGCCCGTCTTCGCGCCGCAGGGCGGCTGGGGGTCGCCATCATCGGGTGGAGCGTATGGCGGGGCGCCGCTGTTCGCGGATCGGCAGGCGCGCTTTTCCGGCTTTGCACCTTCCGCCCGCGACGAGGTGATGGCGCGCGAGACCGTGCCCGCTGAGCGTGAGTTCCCGCTTGGCACGGCGCGCGGGCAGGTGGCGCGCACCTATATCGTGGCCGAGGCGGAGGACGGGCTGGTGTTGGTCGACCAGCATGCCGCGCATGAGCGGCTCGTGCTGGAGCGGATGCGCAAGGCACTCGCCGATGGCAGCGTGGCGCGGCAGGCGCTGCTGCTCCCGGAAGTGGTGGAGTTGGACGAGCCGGCCTGCGACCGTATCGAGGGACGGATCCCCGAACTGGCCGAGCTGGGGCTGGAGGTCGAGCGCTTCGGCCCGGCGGCTATCCTCGTCCGCGCGGCACCGGCGATGCTTGGCCTCGCCGATGTGCCGGGCCTGGTGCGCGACCTCGCCGATGACCTCGCCGCGCTGGGTGATGCCACTTCGCTCAAGGCGCGGATCGACCTGATCGCCGCCACCATGGCCTGCCATGGCTCGGTGCGCGCCGGGCGCGTGCTGGCCGTGGCGGAGATGAACGCGCTGCTGCGCGAGATGGAAGTGACGCCGCATTCCGGCCAGTGCAACCACGGGCGGCCGACCTGGATCAAGCTGGCCCATGGTGATATCGAGAAGCTGTTCGGCCGGCATTGAGGGGGGCAGGGTGAGCCGGTTCGCAACGCTGGCGGCACTCTTGTCTCGCGACCCGCTCAGGCTGGCGGCATTGCAGGCAGTCGCCGCGTTGATGCTCCCTGATGGCTGGATCGGAGCCGGCTTCGTGCGCGATGCCGTGTGGGATCAGTTGCACGGGCATGGGCCCCGTCCGCCGGCAGGCGATGTCGATGTCATCTGGTTCGACCCATTGACGGCTCATGAAGCGGCCGAGCGCGCTATCGAGGGGCAGCTTCGGTCGCGGATGCCACATCTGGACTGGTCGGCAAGGAATCAGGCGCGCATGCACCTGCGCAATGGCGATGCCCCCTATCAGTCCGTCGCCGACGCCATGCGCCACTGGCCTGAAACGGCGACGGCCATTGCCGCCCGCCTGCGGCCCGATGGGGCGATAGACATCAACGCACCGTTCGGTGTCGATGATCTCTTTGCGCTACGGCTCAGGCCGACACCTTCATTCGCAACGGACAAGCGGCCGATATTCCAGATGCGGGTGGTCTCCCGGCGCTGGCTCGAGCGCTATCCCGGCCTGCAACTCTTGCCATAGCGCCGGCCTCAATCGGCGGAAGCCGGGGGGCGGCGCTTCTGCATGACGATGGAGATGAGGCTCAGCACTTCTTTCTCGTCCTGATTGAACAGCTTCGTGCGCCACTTGATGATGCCCATCTGCGGGCGTGAGCGCGATGCGATCTTCTCGATCAGCTCGTTGGTGCCGCGCAGCACGTCGCCCGGAAAGACGGGATGGCGCCAGCGCAGTTCATCGATCCCCATGGCGCCCAGCGATTGCTCCTGCCAGCCCGGCACCTGCTGCCAGCGCTCCACCATCGCGCCCATCATCAGCGCGCAGGTCTGCCAGCCGCTCGCCGCGAGCTGGCCGAAATGGGTCTGCGCGGCAGCCTCGTCGGAGAGGTGGAAGGGCTGGGGATCATAGCGGCGGGCGAAGGTGAGAAGCTCCTCGCGATCGACCGGGATCGGCCCGAAACTGTCGGTAAAGCCGATCTCCAGATCTTCCCAATAATAGCTCGCCATACCGCGCATCTCCCGATTTAATTGTGCAGGAAGTGCATCACGTCGCCATCCTGCACCACATAGGCCTTGCCTTCCGCGCGCAGCTTGCCGGCCTCGCGGGCGCGGGATTCGCCGCCCAGCGCGATGAAATCATCATAGGCGATGGTCTCGGCGCGGATGAAGCCTTTCTGGAAATCGCTGTGGATTTCGCCGGCCGCTTCCGGCGCTGAGGCGCCGCGATGCACCGTCCAGGCCCGCGCTTCCTTGGGGCCGACGGTGAAGAAGGTGATGAGGTGCAGCAGCTCATAGCCGGCGCGGATGACGCGGGTGAGGCCGGTTTCGTGCAGGCCCATGCTCTCGAGAAATTCGCTGCGCTCGGCATCGTCCATGCCGCCCAGATCGGCCTCGATCGCGGCCGAGACGATGACCGCCTGCGCGCCCTCGGCCTTCGCCTTCTCGAACACGCGGGCGCTGAATTCATTGCCGTCCGCGGCGCTGTCTTCCTCGACATTGCATACATAGAGCACCGGCTTGGCGGTGAGCAGCTGTGCCTGATTGAAGATGCGTGCTTCTTCCTCGTCATGCGGCTCGACGAGGCGGGCGGGCTTGCCCTCGCGCAGCAGGTCGAGCGCGCGGCCGAGGATGGCGGCGGCGATCTTGCTCTCCTTGTCGCCGCTGGCGGCCTTTTTCTGGAAGGCCGGCACGCGCTTTTCGAGGCTTTCAAGGTCCGCCAGCATCAGTTCGGTCTCGACCGTCTCGGCGTCGGCAATGGGGTCGACGCGATTGTCGACATGCTGGACGTCGTCATCGACGAAGCAGCGTAGCACGTGCACGACCGCGTCCACTTCCCGGATATTGCCGAGAAACTGGTTGCCGAGCCCTTCGCCCTTGGAGGCGCCGCGCACCAGCCCGGCAATATCGACGAAGGCAAGTTGGGTGGGGATGGTCTTCTGGCTGCCGGCAATCGCCGCCAGCTTGTCCAGTCGCGGATCGGGCACCGCGACCTGGCCAACATTGGGCTCGATCGTGCAGAAGGGATAATTGGCCGCCTGCGCCGCCTGCGTTTCCGTCAGCGCGTTGAAGAGAGTGGATTTGCCGACATTGGGCAGGCCGACGATCCCGCATTTGAAACCCATGATGCTCAACTCGTTCGATGATATTGGGAAAGCTGCCCCGATAGGCGCTTGGCGCAATCTGCGCCAGCCCGAACCGTCAAACGAGGAAAGGCCTCCCCCCATTTGCAGGGGGAGGCCTTCGTCATGCAAGGTCGGGCAAGGAACCGATCAGTTGCCGATCGGCTGCGCATCCGTGCGGGTGATGACGATGGTGGAGGAACGCGGCTCCTCCCCCGCGATCGGCCAGTTGCCCGTGGGATGCTGGATGTTGACGAAGAAGGTCTTGAGGTCCGGCGTATAGGCCAGGCCGGTAATCTCGCAGCCCTCCGGCCCGACGAGGAAGCGCTTGGACTGCTTCGTGGTCTGATCGACGTGGAACATCGCATTATGGCCGAAAGCCTGATCGATGCTCGTGCCGGCAACGCCCGAACTACCCGGAACGCTGTGGTCGGTCTGCACCCAGAGGCGGCCTTGCGGATCGATACGGATACCATCCGGGCTGGAGAAGGTGTCGCCCTTGATGTCGCCGGTCAGATTGTCGCCGCCCGAGGTAAGGGACGGATCGCCGGCGAGCAGGAACAGCTCCCAGGTGAAGCTCGTCGCCAGTGGCGAATCCCCGCTCTCGCGGAACTTGAGGATGTGGCCGTGAAGATTGGTTGCGCGCGGATTGGCTGCATCGGTCACGCGACGGCCGCTATTGTTGGTGAGCGTGACGAAAATCGCGCTGTTGTCCGGGGCGACCGTGATCCACTCGGGCCGGTCCATGATCGTGCCGCCGGCCACGCGCGCGGCGGACTGGCAGCGGATCAGCACGTCGGCCTGGCTGTTGAAGCTGACCGTGGCGGGCGCGGGTGGCGTCGTGCTCTGGCTGACATTGCCGGGGTCCGAGGCGGTCGCAGTGAGGCCGTTCTTGCCCTGTGACAGCGCGCGCCATTCGCCCGTGCCATTGGCATTGAAGCGCGCGACATAGAGGGTGCCATAATCGAGCAGGTCGGTATTGGCGGCGCGATTGGTGTCGCTATAGGCCCGGTCCGGCACGAATTTATAGATGCAGCCGGGGGTATTGTCATCGCCCATATAGAAGGCGACGCGGCGGTCGCTGTTCGTCATATGCGCGACATTCTCATGGTTGAAGCGGCCCATCGCAGTGCGCTTGGTGGGCTGCGCCAGCTCCTGGAAAGGATCGATCTCGATCACCCAGCCATAGTTGGTGGAAGGCTGGGTGGGATCGAGATAATTGTCCATCGTCTCTTCGCAGGTGAGATAGGTGCCCCATGGCGTGCGGCCGCTCGAGCAATTGTTGAGCATACCCTTGATCGTGCCGGACAGCAGGCCGGCGGCGGGGCCGCCCGCGCGATAGCTGGAGTTGCCGGTGTAGCGCTTGTTATAGCGCGAGTCGGATTTGACCCCCCATTTGCCCGCCGCATCGACGCCGATCTCGACCACGCCAATGCCCACGGCGGAAAGTGCGAGTGCCTTCTGGTCGGCGGTGGCGGTGGCGGCGTCATATTCGCCGGGCATGAGGATGTTGAAATCGGGCAGCTCGAAATTGATGGCGAGGAGACCGCCCTTGTTGGCATCCGTGCCCGACAGCTCGAAATATTCCATGCCGTCATGATTGCCACCGGTCCACTTCTCGGCCTGCGCGGGCGTGGGAAAGCTGCCGGCATAACCGGTCGCGCCGCTCTCGATCGCATCACCAGCCTTCAGCAGCACGTCGACCTTGTAGCCCGAGGGCACGGTAACGGTGTCGTTCTGGTTGGCGGAGACAGGCGTGAAGTTGATCGCATAGCTCGCCGTCGGCGTGGGCGTGGGGCTGGGGGTCGGGCTGGGCGACGGCGTTGGCGTGGGAATGGTCACGAGTCCATCGCCATCATCGTCGCAAGCCCCGAGCATGGCCGCCACGGGCAGGATGGACAGGCCGAGCAGGCCGTTCTTGAGGATGCTGCGCCGGGATGGATTGGCGGAAACAATCGCTTCGAGACTATCTGTGGTGTCGAAATCGGCGACGGCGTTACGATAAGGCGCGCGCGCCGCGTCGGTCAGATGTGACATGAAATTCCCCTTTGCTGAGCCGAGAGACGGGGGGCGGAAGCTCCCGTCCCTCTGAGCGCCGCCTCTTCGCAGCGACACATGTCACAGGCATTGCGCGGCGATGTCCGCTGGATGACGCGAGAATGACGACCGTGTGACGGAGCGTGATGGCGTCAGTCGGGAAAAATGCCGTTCTTGCTGACGAGGCGCCATGGCTTCCCCTATCCCTTTCAGTCGGTTAGATAGCTGTCCATGCTTGTATTCCCTGCTTTTCCGGTCTCGCTGCGATGCGCGCTTCGAGGCCTCATTCTGGCTGGATTGCCGCTGGTGGCGGGCTGCGCGACGACCAGCTATCGGCCGGTCAGCGATACGCCGGTGCGGATCGGCAAGCCCTATACCGTGCGCGGTGCGACCTATGTTCCGGCGGAAAACCGGGCCTATGAGGAACTGGGCTATGCAAGCTGGTACGGCCATGAATCCGGCAATATGACGGCCAATGGCGAGCGCTTCCGGCCCAACGGGATCAGCGCGGCCCACCGCACGCTGCCGTTGCCCACCTATGTCGAGGTGACGGCGCTGGATACCGGGCGCACCATTCTCGTGCGGATCAATGATCGCGGGCCGTTCGCGGGCGGACGGATCATCGACCTGTCAAAGGGGGCGGCGGCGTTGCTCGGCGTGCGCACGCAGGGCGTCGCGGCTGTCCGCGTTCGCCGGGTCGAGCCGCCCGAGCGGGACCGGGCGCGGCTGCGCAACGGGAAGAACGCGATCGCGCGCGCCAATGTTCCCGAGGGCATATTGGCAGGTTGGCGGGCGCAGTTGACGCAACGGTGAACGAGCGGGCCGGCCGGTGGCGGCAGCATTTCAATCTGCGAGGCGCAGCGCGATCTCGTTCATGAACCGGGCGTCGTCGCCCTGCGCGAGCCAGGCCGCCTCGGCGGACATGGCGCCCAGCATATAGGCCAGCGGCGTCATCTCGGCCTTGCTGTAGTTGCCGAGCACATAGCTTGTGACGCGATCCTTGTGGCCGGGATGGCCGATGCCGATCCGCACGCGGCGAAAATCCTGGCCGATATGAGCGTCTGTCGAGCGCAGGCCATTATGGCCGGCGGTGCCGCCGCCACGCTTCACCTTCACCCGCATCGGGGCGAGGTCCAGCTCATCGTGAAACACCGTCACGTCTTGCGGTTGCAGCTTGTAGAAATCCAGCGCGGCGCGGATGGCGCGGCCGCTATGGTTCATGAAGGTGAGGGGCTTGAGCAGCAGGATCTTGTCAGATCCCAAGCGGCCTTCGCTCGTAAGACCCTGAAACTGCCTTTTCCATGGGGAAAAGCCATGATCCTCGGCCATGACGTCGAGCGCCATGAAACCGACATTGTGGCGGTGGAGCGCATATTGCGGTTCGGGATTGCCGAGGCCAACCCATAGCTGCACGATGCGCTCCTGCCTGCGCGAAACGGATTAAGCTTCCGCTTCGCCTTCTTCTTCCTTGCCCGTATCGCCTTCGCTCGACTTGAGCGCGGACGGTGCGACGATGGTGGCGATGGTGAAATCGCGATCGGTAATGGCCGATTCCGTGCCATCGGGCAGCGTGATGTGGCTGAAGTGAACAGCCTCGCCCACGTCGAAGCCGGTCACGTCGACGATGATCTCATCCGGGATGCGCGCGGCATCGCAGATCATTTCAAGCTCGTGACGCACGATGTTGAGCACGCCGCCGCGCTTGAGGCCGGGGGACAGCTCTTCGTTGATGAACCGCACCGGCACGTTGACGGCCAGCTTGGCGCCTGCGGAGACACGCAGGAAATCGGCGTGCAGCGGCCGCTCGGTGACGGGGTGGAAGGCCACGTCCTTGGGAAGCGTGCGGATCTTCTTGCCGCCCACTTCGAGCATGACCACCGAGTTGAAGAAAAAGCCGGTGCCGAGCAGCTTGTTGAGAATCTTCTCCTCAACATGAACCATCTGCGGCTCTTCATTGTTGCCATAAATGACGGCGGGAACGCGGTTCTCACGGCGGAGAGCGCGGGAGGCTCCCTTGCCTGCCCGATCGCGTGCCTCGGCCGACAGCGTAAGCGTATCGCTCATGTGCGTGTCTCCAGAAAGCAGATTGACGTTCGTTCCGCCACGCCTCCAGGGATGACCATGACGGAAGAGCGGCGCGCTTAGCGGGAAACAGGCGCGGATGCAAGGGCGGCGCGGCCGGAAAGAAAATCCCGGTCGTGCGTTCCCACCTGTGGAGGCGGGGCTGTATCACCACGTCTTTGCTGGCTCACCGATAGGCTGAAGGAGCAGATAATGAAAAAAATATTCGCAAGCGGATTGGTCCTGTCGCTGTGCGTGGTCATGGCTGGCTGCGACAGCGTCGGCACCAGCGAGGCCAAGCGAGACGCAAAGGCGGTCGATAAATCCTATGAGGCGCAAGCCGATCTGGTCGAAGCGGTTGCCAGAAATGCGCCTCATGACGCCGCTGAAGAGGCGAAGGCCAGGGCAGATGCCCTGCGGAACAAGGGTGAGGCGATCAAGGACCATCTCATCAGCGAAGCGGAGCAGGCGCAACACGACACGCGCAAGGTCGACTGACCTATAGCGCATGGCGGGATCATCCTGCGCCGTGGCGTGCGCGGTCGGCCGTGCCCCCTGACAGGCCGGGGCCGCAGCGTTAGGCTCCGCCGGCTGCGTGAGATCTGAGGCGGCGGCTCAGCCAAGCGCCTCATGCACGGCGGCAACCAGCCGGCTGGTGCGCCACGGCCTTGGCAGACTCGGCGCGCCATCGAAGACGGGCGCCCGGCCACGGACCGGGCAAGCCGAGGTCACCAGAAATGGAATACCGTCCGCTCTCAGGCGGCGCGCGATTGGCGCTGAGGATTCCCCGCGCAGATGCGTGTCCAGAATGGCAAGCGCACATGGCTGGCGATCGAGAAGCGCGGTGGCCGAGGCGAGGTTGCGCGCAGGGCCCATCGCCGCAAAGCCGGCATTTTCCAGCATGGTGACGAGGCCCAGGCCCATCAGCGCCTCATCGTCCATCACCAGGATCGGCCGGCTTCCTTTGTGCCGGAGGTCTTTCTGGTCGTCCGCAACTGTCCCGTTATCGGGATGTGAGTCGCGGGTGTGGATGATCAGCGATGCGGCGATGACCGTGCCGCTCTCATCGCGGGCTGGCGAGGCGGTCATGGAGGCAGCAACCGTCTTGCCTGTCGCGGTCATGAAAAAGCCATGGAACCGGCCGGATGGCCCACCGTCCCAAATGGCGGCGAGCTTGCGCGCCAGCGCCGGGCGATGGCTGTCGGGAATGATCTGATCCAGCGGACGGCCGGCGATGTGGCCCATGGCATAGCCGCAAAAATGCGCGGCTGCCTCGTTGCACCGCAGCACGGCGCCCTGCCGGTCAAGGGCGATGATCGGCACTGCCGCATCGCGGACCAGCGCCGCGTTCAGCCCGTCGCCATCGTGCGAGGCGGCGTCGGGGAGGAGATCATGATCGGACGTCGTCATGGAGGCCTCGCAAATCGCCCCCTTGCATGCCGGACTATGCGCCGGTTCAGCGGTGATGCCAAACCAAACCTGCCGAAATGGTCTGCTGCCACGTCCAGCGCCGGGCGGCGGCCCGCGGGCTTATTGCAGCCGTTCGATCCGCCAGCCCAAGGTGGCCAGCCGGGCCTGCACGCTTTGCGCGCCGATCAGATGCCCGGCGCCGACAGCGATGAAGATCACGCCGGGCCGGGCGCGCAGCCGCTGGTCTATCAGCGTGCTCCAGCGCCGATTACGCGCGTCGACAAGGACGTGCCACAAATTGGGCGCGCGCGCGAACGGCTCCAGAAATTGCCGCTGGAGACTGGCGACGTCGCCGCTCGCCCAGGCCGTGTAGAGGGCGTGATAAAGATCGGATGCGTCACCGGCTTCTCGCACCGCCTGCGTAAGAAGGCGCTGCTGGTCGGACTGTGGCAGGGTGTCGAACAGGCCGAGCTGGCCCGCGATCGCTTCCAATCCCTCGACGGGCTTGCCGGCTTGGGTGAACCGCGCACTCAGCACGGCCTCGCCGGCATTGTCGGCGGACAGGGCGAGGCTGGATGAGGCCGCGGCATTGATGAGCAGCGCCGCGGCCCAGCTCTCATAGCGGGCCAGATGGCGCAGTTCGCCCGGATATTGCCGTTCCAGCGCGGCAAACCGGGCGGCATCGGCCGTGTCGAGGCGGGCGCTGATGGCCGGCAGGCCGGGTGAGCGGCCGAGCTGCTCGAAAATGGCGCGAGTCCGCCGCTCGCTCTCGAGATTGGTGACTTCAAGCAGCAGCAGATCGCTTCGCTCAACCGCGCGCGCGATGGCGGGCGACAACCAGCGCGCATTGCGCGGCACGGCATGGATGGTGCCAAACAGATAGGCTTCGCGCGTGCCTTGCGAGATACGCCACAATGCGGGCCGTGCGGTCACCGCGGTATCGGCGGCGCGATAGCCGATCCACCAGCCGAGCGCGGCCATGGTCGTCAGCAGCGCCAGCAAGGCGAGGAGGAAGCGGGCGCGCCAGACCCGCTGGCGCCGGGTGGAGCGCGGATCGGCCATCCTGGTTCAGTCCTGCGGAACCCGCGTCGTTTCGATGCCGCGCTGCCGGAGCATTTGCTGGACGCTGTCATCCCCCGCCAGATGCCCCGCGCCGACGGCGAGAAAGACCGTGCCCGGCCGCTCGAGCCGGTCGGCGATCCAGTCGGCCCAGCGCGCGTTGCGATCGGTCAGCAGCAGTTTGCGCAGGCCGCTATTGCTATCGATCGACTCGTTCATGAGCGCGGCGAGGCGATCCGGCTCACCCGCGCTCCATGCCGCCATCATTTGCGCGATGATTTGGGGAAGCACGGGCAGTTCGTCGATGGTCTGGCTGAGCAGCGCGAGTTGCAGGTCATGTGGCAGGGCGTCGAAAAAGCCGAGCTGTTCCGCCGTCGTTTCCAGCCCCACCAGTGTCTTGCCGGCGGCCAGGGCTTCAGCCTTGATCGCGCGGTCCACGCCGCTGGCAGCGCTATAACCAAGCTTCTCGATCACCAGAACGGGGAGGGTCATGGCCGCCAGCCATGGTTTCACGCGGTCGAACAGAATCGCCGGCGCGCCATTATCGGCCATTGCGGCCAGCAGTTTCTCGCCCTGTTCCTTCGGCAACTGGCTGGACAGCGTCGGAGCGTCGGGGTTCATGCCGCGGGCGGTGAGGAGGGCCTGCGTCTCGTTGCCGCCGTCATCCGTGACTTCCAGCACCACCTCCTGCGCGGTGTCGAAGGCGCGGCGCACCGGGCCGTCGAACCAGAGAATCTCCTGCCGGAGCAGATGGATGGTGCCGAACAGATAGATTGTGGTGTCCGCATTCCTGATCACCCACAAGGCAGGGTGAGCCTGGATGAAGGCCGGGGCGGGCGGCGCGTCTTGCTCGACAGGCTGGCTGAGGACGGCCTCGGCAGCCGGCGCGGCGAGGGCCGGGGCGACAGGGGTAAACGCCAGTGCAAGGCCTGAAATCAAGGATTTGCAGCTTATCATTTCATTCCCACCCCCATTTTGCGGCGTTGACCTGCATTGCGGACTTGGCGGTCCGGTGCAAGTCCCGACGGGGCGCAACTTGACCGCGCTCCCCCCATGCGCCAAAGCGCGGCCGTTCGCCGGGGCATGACATCGACGGGCCAAATGATCCACTGGAATGGCTGGGACATGCAGGATAACGCATCGACACCGCTGAGCTTTCAGCAACTCATCCTGAAATTGCATGATTATTGGGCCGCGCAGGGTTGCGTGATCCTCCAGCCGTTCGACATGCGTGTCGGCGCGGGCACGTTTCATCCGGCGACGACATTGCGCAGCCTTGGGCCGGACCCGTGGAATTGCGCCTATGTGCAGCCCTCGCGCCGGCCGACGGACGGGCGCTATGGCGAGAATCCCAACCGGCTCCAGCATTATTACCAATATCAGGTGATCATGAAGCCGAGCCCGCCGGACTTGCAGGCGCTGTATCTCGGCAGCCTCGCGGCGATCGGCATCGATCCGCTGGTGCATGACATCCGCTTTGTCGAGGATGACTGGGAAAGCCCGACGCTGGGCGCATGGGGGCTGGGCTGGGAGGTCTGGTGCGATGGCATGGAAGTCACCCAGTTCACCTATTTCCAGCAGATGGGCGGCTATGACTGCAAGCCGGTGACCGGTGAGCTGACCTATGGGCTGGAGCGCCTTGCCATGTATATTCAGGGCAAGGACAGCGTGTATGATCTCGCCTTCAACGATGCGGTGGGGGACCGCCCGGCGGTGACTTATGGCGATGTGTTCCTCGAAAATGAGCGCCAGCTCTCCAAATGGAATTTCGAGGTGGCCGACACCGACAAGCTGTTCCGCTGGTTCAAGGATGCCGAGGCCGAGGGGCAGGCGAGCATCGCCGCCGGCGTGCCGCTCGCGGCCTATGAGCAGGCGATCGAGGCGAGCCATATCTTCAATCTCCTCCAGGCGCGCGGCGTCATCAGCGTGCAGGAGCGGGCCAGCTACATGGCCCGCGTGCGCGATCTGGCCAAGGGCAGCTGCGAGGCGTGGATGACGCATAACGGGTGGGCGGCATGAGCGCGGATTTTCTCCTCGAACTGCGCTGCGAGGAAATCCCGGCGCGCATGCAGGCCAGAGCGAGCGAGGATCTCACGCGGCTGTTCACCGAGACGCTGGCCGAAGCGGGGCTGAAAGCCGCGCGGCTGACCAGCTATGTGACGCCGCGTCGGCTCGCGCTGATCGCCCATGATCTGCCGCTGGCGACACAGGCCGTCAGCGAGGAGTTTAAAGGCCCGCGCACATCAGCGCCTCCCCAGGCGCTGGAAGGGTTCCTGCGCAAGACCGGCCTGACGCAGGATCAGCTTGAGGATCGCGGCGGCCTGTGGTTCGCGCTGGTGGAAAAGCCCGGCCGCGCGACTGCCGATGTGCTGGCCGAGGCCATCCCGGCGATCATCCGCGCTTTCCCGTGGCCCAAGTCGATGCGCTGGGGCAAGGCCAGCCAGTCGACCGAGAGCCTGCGCTGGGTGCGGCCGTTGCAGGGTATCATTGCGCTGTTGGGCGATGATGTCGTGCCTGTCGCCATCGAGGGCGTTGCGGCGGGGCGGGCGACAATGGGCCATCGCTTCCACGCATCCGGCGAGATCGCGATCGAGCGGGCGGCCACCTATGCGGCGCAGCTCAAGGATGCCTTTGTCATCGTCGATCAGGCGGAGCGCAAGGCGATCATCGCCAGCCGCGCCGAGGCGCTGGCGCGCGATGCCGGGCTGGAGCTGATCCCGGACGTAGGCCTTGTCGCGGAGAATGCCGGGCTGACCGAATGGCCGGTGTCGCTGTTCGGCCGGTTCGATCCGGCCTTCCTGGAGGTGCCGCCGGAGGTCATCCAGCTTACCCTGCGCATCAACCAGAAATATTTCGTGCTGCGCGACAAGGCCGGCGCGCTCGCCAATGCCTTCATCTGCACCGCGAATATCGACGCGACGGACGGCGGCAAGGCGATTGTCGCGGGCAATGGGAAGGTGCTCGCCGCGCGCCTGTCCGATGCCCGCTTCTTCTGGGAGCAGGACAAGAAGACGCCGCTCGCGGTGCATGCCGACAAGCTGGCGCGGATCACCTTCCACGAGAAGCTGGGCACCGTTGCGGACAAGGTCGAGCGGGTCGCGAAGCTGGCGCGCTGGCTGGCCACGGAAGGCATCGTCAAGGGCGCCGACCCGGCGCTGGCCGAGCAGGCCGCGCGCCTCGCCAAGGCCGATCTCGTCACCGAGATGGTTGGCGAGTTCCCCGAGTTGCAGGGCCTGATGGGCGGCTATTATGCCCGCGCGGAAGGACTGCCCGATGTGGTGGCGGATGCCATCCGCGATCATTACAAGCCGGTCGGGCAGGGCGATGACGTCCCGACCGCGCCGGTCACCGTGGCGGTATCGCTGGCGGACAAGCTGGATACAATTGCTAGTTTTTTTTCGGCAGGGATAAAGCCGACTGGATCAAAGGATCCCTTCGCTCTCCGTCGAGCGGCGCTTGGGGTAATAAGCCTCATTATGACCAACACCCTGCGTTCGGAACTTGGCCATCTAGTGTATCAAGCGGAAATGGCTTCAGACATGACTCGATATGAGCGTGTTTCGAAATTGATTGACGAGCGTTGGCAGGACACGCTGCCCGAGACGATGGGCTGGTATCACCTTGAATTAAAAGAGACATTTAATCGGCTTTTTCTCTATGAAAGCGGGCTCCTCGACTTTTTCGCTGACCGCCTCAAAGTCCAGCAGCGCGAGGCCGGGGTGCGCCACGACCTCATCGACGCGGTCTTCGCGCTGGGCGGTGAGGATGATCTCGTCCGCCTGCTCGCTCGCGTGAAGGCGTTGCAGCACTTCATCGCAACGGAAGATGGAACCAATCTGCTTGCGGGTTACAAGCGCGCGGCCAATATCCTCAAGAAGGAGCGGCCACAGACCGGCAAGATTTCCAGTGAAGCGGGCGAGGAAAATCCGGGTGCCGCGCTGACCGATCCGACGATTGCCGATGCGATCCGCGTGCATGATGCACTGCCGCTCGCTTATACGCCTGAGCCTGCGGAAGCGGCCCTCATCGCGGCGCTCGACTCTGCCGCGCCGCGGGCTGCGGCTGCTGTCGATGCCGAGGATTTCGAGGGTGCCATGGCAGCGCTGGCCACGTTACGCGGGCCGATCGATGCCTTTTTTGACGCGGTAACGGTCAATGATGCCGATCCTGCGAAGCGGGATGCACGGTTAAATCTGTTGACCCATATTCGTGCTGCGGTGCACAAAGTTGCAGATTTTTCGAAGATCGAAGGTTAGGGCGGCGATAACGATAAGGGGCGCCCAGGCCTGTCGATAATATGTTCGGTCGCGCGAGCGGAAGGAGCGCAAGTGGCAACGGTCATGACGAAATATGTCTATCGTTTCGGCGGTGGTGTGGATGATGGTGGCAAGGGGGACAAGAACCTCCTTGGCGGCAAGGGCGCCAATCTGGATGGCATGGCGGCCATTGGCCTGCCGGTGCCCCCCGGTTTTACGATCACCACCGAGATGTGCACTCGCTATTATGCGGAGGGGCAGACCTATCCGGACAGCGTGCGGCAGGAAGTCGCGGCCGGCATCGCCCATATCGAGGCAGTGACGGGGAAGACCTTTGGCAATACCGCCGATCCGCTGCTGGTCTCCGTGCGCTCGGGCGCGCGCGTCTCCATGCCGGGCATGATGGACACGGTGCTCAACCTCGGCCTCAATGACGAGACGGTTGCCGGCCTCGCTGCGGTCTCCGGCGATGCCCGGTTCGCGTGGGACAGCTATCGCCGCTTCATCCAGATGTATTCGGACGTCGTGCTGGAGCTGGACCATGGCAAGTTCGAGGAAGCCCTCGAAATCGCCAAGGAGGACAAGGGTGCCTCTCTCGATACCGAGCTGACCGCCGAAGACTGGCAGGCGCTGGTCGGTGAATATAAGCGCATCGTCGCGGCGGAGTGGGGCAAGCCCTTCCCGCAGGATGTGCATGAGCAGTTGTGGGGCGCGATCGGCGCGGTGTTCGGCAGCTGGCAGGCCGAGCGCGCCAAGGTCTACCGGCGGCTCAACAGCATTCCCGGTGACTGGGGCACGGCCGTCAATGTGCAGGCCATGGTGTTCGGCAATATGGGCGAGACCTCGGCCACGGGCGTGGCGTTCACCCGCGACCCGGCGACGGGCGAGAACGCTTATTATGGCGAATATCTCATCAATGCGCAGGGCGAGGATGTCGTCGCCGGCATCCGCACGCCGCAATATCTGACCAAGGCCGCGCGCGAGCGGGCCGGGGCCAGGCCGCTCAGCATGGAAGAGGCACTGCCGGAAACCTATGCCGAGCTGGCGCAGGTGTTCCAGATCCTCGAAACGCATTATCGCGACATGCAGGATATCGAGTTCACCGTGCAGCAGGGCAAGCTCTGGATGCTCCAGACCCGCTCGGGCAAGCGCACGGCCAAGGCCGCGCTCAAGATCGCGGTCGATATGGCGCAGGAAGGGCTGATCAGCGAGCAGGAGGCGGTCGCCCGTGTCGACCCCAACGCGCTTGACCAGCTGCTCCACCCGACGCTCGACCCCAAGGCGCAGCGTGATGTGCTGACCAAGGGGCTGCCCGCCTCGCCGGGGGCTGCCTCCGGTCAGATCGTGTTCGACGCCGAGAGCGCCGAGCGGCTCAATGAGCTGGGCGAGGCGGTGATCCTGGTGCGGATCGAGACTAGCCCGGAGGATATTCACGGCATGCACGCGGCGCGCGGCATATTGACCGCGCGCGGCGGCATGACCTCCCACGCGGCGGTGGTGGCGCGTGGCATGGGGCGGCCCTGCGTCTCCGGCGCGGGCACGCTCGCCATCGACGCGGCGACGCGGACGATGCGGGTCGGCGGCCGCACGCTGAATGAAGGCGATATCATCACCATCGATGGCGCGAGCGGCGAAGTCATGGTGGGTGAAGTGCCCACTGTGCAGCCGGAGCTGGCCGGCGATTTCGGCACGCTGATGGTGTGGGCGGACAAGGTGCGTCGCCTCAAGGTGCGCGCCAATGCCGAAACGCCGCAGGACTGCAAGACCGCGCGCGAGTTCGGCGCGGAAGGGGTGGGCCTGTGCCGCACCGAGCATATGTTCTTCGATGCCGAGCGGATCACCGCCGTGCGCCAGATGATTCTGGCGGACAGCGAGGCGGAACGGCGGGCTGCGCTGGCCAAGTTGCTGCCTGCCCAGCGCGCCGACTTCACGGCGTTGTTCATGGAGATGGCCGGGCTGCCCGTCACCATCCGCCTGCTTGATCCACCGCTGCACGAGTTCCTGCCGCATGGGGATGGCGAGTTTGCCGAAGTGGCGGAGGCGGCCGGCGTGTCGGTCGACCTGCTCAAGCGCCGCGCGGCGGAGTTGCATGAATTCAACCCGATGCTCGGCCATCGTGGTTGCCGTCTCGGCATCACCTATCCCGAGATATATGAGATGCAGGCCCGCGCGATCTTCGAGGCGGCGCTGGATGTGGCCAAGGCAAGCGGTGAAGCGCCGATTCCGGAGGTCATGATCCCGCTGGTCGCTACCAGACGCGAGCTGGAGCTGATGAAGGACGTCGTCGATCAGGCGGCGCAGGCAGTGTTCGCCGAGCGCGGGACGGAGATCGCCTATCTGGTCGGCACCATGATCGAGCTGCCGCGCGCGGCGCTCAAGGCGGGGGAGATTGCGGAAGTCGGCGAGTTTTTCTCGTTCGGCACCAATGATCTCACGCAGACGACGCTTGGGGTCAGCCGCGACGATGCCGGGCGGTTCCTCACCCAATATGTCGACAAGGGCATTTTCGCGCGCGATCCGTTCGTGAGCCTGGACATTGAGGGTGTTGGCGAGCTGATCGAGATTGCCGTGCAGCGGGGCAGGGCGACGCGGCCCGGCATCAAGCTGGGCATTTGCGGCGAACATGGCGGCGATCCGGCCAGCATCGCCTTTTGTGAGCAGGCCGGCCTCGATTATGTCAGCGCCTCGCCATACCGCGTGCCCATCGCTCGTCTGGCGGCGGCGCAGGCTGCCCTGGCCGCAAAGGCGCAGTGATCGCGGCGACGCCGTGGCACGGATAGGTCAGTGAAATTCAGCGGGTCAGGCAGAGTTCTTCTCCTGGCCCGCTGAATTGTTTTGGCGCCGGGCAGATTATTGCTGCCGGCCATGATGGTGACGCAGGGCTGCCAGAAGAGCCGGCGATAGCGGCATGACCAATGATGCTGGCGCGGGTTGTGCGCCAGTGAAGTGATAGCCCCCGCGCTTCGCGCTGTCCGGTTATGATGCTCCGTTCCTGTCGCGCCCGGTGATGCGCGGAACCCGTTTGATTCAAATCAAGGCGGCTCAAGACCGGCATGACCATCATGCCTGAATGTCAATCGACCCCATGATCGTTGTAGATCGCCCGCCGCTGCGCTGGACGACCGCGCCGTCCGCACCGGCCGGCGATGCCGGACCGCCAGCCCGTGCACGCGCAAGAGCGTTGGCACGACGGCTGATCGGGTGCGCGATGCCGCACCGGTGCACGGATTATCCGTCTCGGGCTGCCCGCCCCCCTCAACAACCATGATGGGGCGTCCATCGGTCCACACATTCCAGGGTAAAGGTAGAGGAGCTTCGCCATCATGGCATCAATAGGGGACTGGTTATTTGAGATGACGGACTGGTTGCGCACCACGTCCGTCGTCGAATTTTCACTCTGGATATCCGATCAGCCATTCTGCATCTGGCTACAATCCAACTTCTTCGCGATTCCGGTTTTTCAGGCACTGCATATCCTTGCTATCGCCGTGCTATTCGGATCGACCCTGCTGCTCAACCTGCGCATTCTCGGCCTGAGCGGCATGGACCAGAGCATGACCGACCGCTTTGCGCGGTATCAGCCATGGATCTGGGGTGGTCTGCTGGCACTGGTGGCAAGTGGCACCGTGCTGATCATCAGCGAACCGGTGCGCAATATGGTCAATCCGATCTTCTGGATGAAGATGGGCGCGCTGCTGGTCACCATCGCGGTCAGCTTGTGGTTCCAGTCGGCGGTGCGCGCCAGGGTGGATAACTGGGAGGTCTCGGCGGACGGCCATGCCGCGATCCGGACCGGGGCTGTCGCGTTGATCGTCCTTTGGTGTGTTGTCATCACGGGTGGGCGCTGGATCGCCTACGCGCCGGTTTGAGAGGAATATCATGATCCTGAATTCTTTTTGGGAGAGCCTTGAAGGCTCCGCATTCAGCTCGGCCATCGCCAGTTCGGAATGGATGTTCCCGACGATCGAAACGCTGCATGTCATCGCGATCGTGAGTGTGGTCGGTGCCATCATCATCATGGACCTGCGACTGCTCGGCCTGACCTCGCGCAATCGGCTGGTGACCGCGATTGCGCGCGACACGCTGCCGCTGACGTGGATCGCGTTCGCCTGTGCCGTCATCACCGGGCTGCTGCTCTTCGTCAGCAAGGCGACGAGCTATATGATCAATCCCTATTTTCTGTTCAAAATGGGGTTGCTGGCGCTCGCGGGTCTCAACATGGCGTTCTTTCATTTTGTCACCTGGAAGACCGTTGCCGAGTGGGATGGGAGCGTTGCCGTCATCCCGACAGCGGCGAAGCTGGCCGGTCTGGGGTCACTGATTTTCTGGGCGCTCATCGTCCTGTGCGGCCGGATCATCGGTTTCACGCTCGGCATCTACCATTAGGATCGCATCCGCTCGGGTCGATCCATCGTGAAACGGGGGCAGGCGCCGGAGCGAGACGATCGCTCCGGCGTTTTCGTTGCGGGCCGGATGACTGGCCCGAATTCCGGCGGACCCCGGATCATGGCTCGCCTGCTTGCGCCGAGGGCGGTCCTGTGCGACCACCCGTGTCACTTCCGCGAGGAGCTGGGTATCGCGGCTCGACCGGGACACGAGCGAGGAGAGGGGCATGGCGTTCAGTCCAGCGAACAATGACGGGAGCGGGGAAGCCCCGGCCATCGGCCAGACAGGCACCGGCAGCCCGTCCGGTCATGTCGACGTGCCCGAATTGCGGTTGTTCGTATTTGCGCTTTTCTTCGTCTTCGGGGGAATCACCAGCCTCAATGACGTGATCATTCCCAAGCTCAAGGAACTGTTCACGCTCAACTATTTCCAGGCGATGCTGGTTCAGTCCGCCTTTTTCGCTGCCTATCTCATCGTCTCGATTCCCGGCGCCGCGCTGGTCAAGCGGATCGGCTATATGCGCGGTGCGGCAGTGGGGCTTGTCACCATGATGGCGGGGTGCCTGCTGTTCATCCCGGCCTCCCAGAGCGCGCGCTTCGGCGTGTTCCTGCTCGCCCTGTTCGTGCTGGCGAGTGGCATCACGATCGTGCAGGTCGTCGCCAATCCGCTTATTTCGCTGCTTGGCCCGCCCCGCACAGCGCCCAGTCGGCTCACCTTTGCACAGGGGTTCAACTCGCTGGGCACGACGATCTTCCCCTATGTCGGCTCGGTGCTGATCCTTGGCAGTCTCGCGGCCGTCTCCGTCCACGACCTGTCCGGGCCTGCGCTGGAAGCCTATCGCGTGCAGGAGACGCGGGTGGTGGTGCATGCCTATCTCGGTCTGGCCGTCATATTGGCGCTGGTGGCGCTGATGGTCTGGTTCCACCGCAACCGGCTGCCGAACGAAACCCATGGCAGCGGATCGATCCTGCGCAGTGTCGACCTGCTCAAACGTCCGCGCTTCGGCTTCGGCGCTGCGAGCATCTTCCTTTATGTCGGCGCGGAAGTGGCGATCGGCTCGCTGATCGTGAGCTACCTGATGCAGGCGGACGTGCTGGGCCTCGCGGAGCAATCGGCGGGCAAGCTGATCCCGCTCTATTGGGGCGGCGCACTGGTCGGCCGCTTCATCGGCTCGGCGGTGCTGCGGGTGATCGAGCCGGGCAAGGTGCTTGCCAGCGTGGCATGCGGCGCGATCGGCCTGCTTGCCCTGTCCGCACTCAGCCATGGCGCGGTATCGGGCTATGCGCTGCTGGCTGTGGGGCTGATGAACGCGATCATGTTTCCCACCATCTTCAGTCTGGCCAGCGAGGGGCTGGGCGAACGGGCCGCCGATGGTTCCGGCCTCATCTGCGTCGCGATTGTCGGCGGCGCGGTCATTCCGCCGCTGACCGGCACGCTGGCCGATCTGAGCGGCAGCCTCTCGGTCGCGCTGGCGCTGCCGGCGCTCTGCTACGGCGTGATCCTGCTCTATGGCGGCTGGTGCGTGCGCCATCGCCGGGGGCAGGCGCGGCGGGCTGCTGCTTCCACGTTCGTGTAAAAGCTTGTAACGATCATGGCGTCAGCATGACGCTCCAGGGTTTCCCGCCTAGAAGCTGGCGGGAATTAACCGGATGGGGAAGCAGAATGCGTATCGCGGTGGTGGATGATGATGAAACGTCGCTGGAGTTCGTGGCGCGTGTGCTTGCGCAGCAGGGACATCTGTGCGTTACGTTCCAGCGCAGCCGCGACATGCCGCTGGCGCTTCAGCGGGATACGTTCGACCTGCTGATCCTCGACTGGAACATGCCGGACCTGTCGGGCATGGAGATCATCGCCTGGGCGCAGGCCAATCTGAGCCCGCCGCCGCCGATCATCATGCTCACCAGCCGCTCGGACAAGGATGATATCGCCGCCGCGCTCAACGCCGGCGCGGACGATTTCATCGTGAAGCCGGAGTCCGCCAATGTTATCGCCGCGCGGGTGGAGGCAGTGGGCCGGCGGGCCAGCGGCACCGTGCAGGCGGATGAACGGCTGGAAACATATGGCCCCTATGTCTTTGACCGGCTCGACGAAACGGTTACGTTGAACGGCGAGCCGATCGCGGTGACGTCCAAGGAGTTTGCGCTTGCCAGATTGTTCTTCGCCAACCCGCACAAGCCGCTGTCACGGCGCTATTTGATGGAGACGGTGTGGAAATCGGTTGCCGAATTGTCGACACGCACGCTGGACATGCATGTCTCGCGCATTCGTGCCAAGCTGCAATTGCGGTCGGACAATGGCTATCGGCTCCAGACCGTGTTCGGCTATGGCTACCGGCTCGAAAGCTTCTGATGACGCGGGTGCCGGGACGATGGGTGGCGATTGCCCTGCTCGGACTGGCGGCGGGCGCTCCGGCGCTGGCGCAAGGCGGACGCCCCGCGCTCGAAGGCCCGGCCGACCATGTGCGCTATACGATTCGCAAGGGCGATACGCTCTATGATCTGGCCGAGCGCTATTTCGTGCGGCTGGAGGATTATCGCGCGGTCCAGCGGCTCAACCACATTGCCGATCCCTATCGCATCCCCATTGGCCGGGTGATCACGGTTCCGATGCGGCTGGTGCGCATCGAGCCGCTCGCCGCCCGGCTGATCGCGGCGCGGGGAACCGTGCGCGTGCAGGTGGAAGCGCGTGATCTGCCGGTGCGTGTCGGCATGCCGATCGCTATCGGCACGCGGCTGGAGACGGGCGAGAACGGGTTCCTCACCATTGCGCTGCCCAATGGATCGCGCACCACGTTGCCGACGCGCAGTGCACTGGTCGTCCGCCAGTTGCGCCGGATTCCGCTCATCGACGCGGTCGATTATGATCTGGAGGTTGCCGCCGGCAAGGTGGAAACCGAGGCAACGCCGATCAATCCCGGCAAGGGCGATCTACGGGTGCGCACACCGCGCGCTGTCTCGGCCGTGCGCGGCACCCGGTTCCGGGTTGGCTATGCCGAGGAGCGATCGAGCACGGAAGTGCTGGTCGGTGCTGTCGCTGTGGGCACGGCAGGCGGTCGGCGCGGGGATGCGGGCACGCAAATCACCGGCGGGTTTGGCGCTTATGTGGCGACGGATGGCACGGTTGCCAGCGAGGCGCTGTTGCCGCCGGTGGCCCTCATCGAGCCGGGCAAGGTGCAGACCGAGGATGCGGTCACGCTGGCATTGGCGCCGGTGCCGACGGCGCAGGCCTATCATGTGCAGATCGGCGCGGATGCCGGCTTTGTGGACATGATGGCCGAGCAAATGGTGACCGAGCCAATGGCCCGCTTCACGGATATTCCCAATGGCAACTGGTTCGTGCGTGCAACGGCTATATCCGCCACTGGCCTGGAGGGCCTATATCAAAGCTATGCGATGAAGCGCAGCCTCGCCACGCTCGAGGCATCCGCACAGGGTGATCTCGCGCTGATGCGCTTCCGCTGGAGCGGGGCTGGCGAAGGGCGCCGGGCCTATCGGTTCCAGATGGCCGGCGATGATCCGGCCGCGCTCCCGATCGTCGATGAAGGCGGTCTGGGCGAGGAAGGGCTGGAAATGCGCGATCTGAAGCCGGGCACCTATCATTGGCGCGTTGGCCTGCGGCAATATTCGGATGGCGAGATGATCGAGAAATGGCTGCCTTTCGAGAAGCTCATCGTCGCGCCGGGGCACTGACGCTTGCTCTATCGTCGCCTTGCGCTGGAATGGCTGTTCGTCCTGCTGCTCGCGACTATGCTGGTGGGGTTCGCGGCGGCCGGGGGCTGGACGCGGGCGGTCGACAATCGCCTCTATGACATGGCGGCCGGCTGGGCCGCGCCCGCGCCGGACGAGCGCATTCTCCTGATCGAGATAGACGATGCCAGCCTGCATGCGATTGGCCGCTGGCCATGGTCGCGCGATGTCCATCGCCGGCTGCTCGACAGGCTGACGCCGGCCGAACCGCTCGCCATTGGTTATGATGTGCTGCTGCTTGAGCCGAGCGCGGATGACGTCGCGCTGGCAGCAGCGATGCGCCGCGCTGGCAACGTCTATCTGCCAGGCTTCGTGCAGCGGGACCGGACACAGGAGGCCGACGCCGGGCTGATCCCGCCGGTGCCGGTGATTGCCGGTGCGGCGCGCGGGATTGGCGTGGCGGAAGTGATGCTGGATGACGATGGCACCGTGCGCCGGGCGGATGCCTCAATTCGTCTTGATGGCCGGCTCGTACCGCAAATGGTGGCGCAAATGGCCCGGCAGGTCGATCCACAGGCTCGCTGGGTAGAGGATGCGCCTTTCCTGCTGCCCTTTGCGCGGGGGGACGGCTTCCGCCGCGTTTCGTTCGTCAATGTGCTGAACGGCGAAGTGCCGGCCGCGCTGCTCCGCGGCCGGATTATTCTCGTCGGCGCGACGGGGGGAGGCATGGGCGATCGTTTCGCGGTGCCGGGCTCGGCCGGTCATCTGATGCCGGGGGTGCGGATTCAGGCCAATCTGCTCAATGCACTGCTCGGTGGCGATCGGATCGCGCGGCCGTCCATGGGCTGGCTTGTGCTCCTCTCGCTGCTGCCGACCTGGCTGATGCTGCTGGCGTTTTTGCGGCTGCGGCCGGCCGCCAATCTGCGGCTTGCGATCATCGCGCCGGCGGTGATCGTGATGATCAGCCTGTCGCTGGTTCCACTGGCGCATCTGTGGTTTCCACCCGGCGCTGCGCTGCTGGGGGCCGTGCTGGTCTACGCCCTGTGGGGCTGGCGGCGGCTGGCGGCAGTGAGCATGTTCATGGGGCAGCAGGCCGCGGCGCTGCAGGCAGATCCGGGAATGATCGCCCGGCTCATCCCGCGCGAACCGATGGCCGATACCGTCGCGGTCGAGGCGACGCAGTTGCAGGATATCATCAGTCAGTTACGCGGTTTACGGCGGTTCACGGCCGATATTGTCGAGCGCTTGCCGGACGCGACGCTGGTTGTCGCGGCCGATGATCGCATCGTGCTCGCCAATGGCACGGCGCATCGCCTCTTCGGCCGCGATGTCGACGCGCAGCCATTCGCCGATTTTATCGCGCGGGTCCGGGACGGCGCGGATTGCGATGGCGACCGGATCAGCCGGCCCGGGGGGCCTACGCTGGTGATGACCGAGGCGCCGCTCTCCGGTGGCGGGCGTATCGTGCGGTTGGCGGACATGACCGACCTGCAACGGGCGACGGACGAACGCGAGGAAGTGCTCCAGTTTCTGAGCCATGATCTGCGCTCGCCCCATGCGGCCATCCTCACCCTGCTCGAAGCGCGCTCGATGGAAGGGGAGGAAGGGCCGACGGCACCGGTGCTGACCGAACGCATCCACACCCATGCCCGCCACGGCCTGCGTCTTGCCGATGATTTCGTGCAACTGGCGCGCGCGCGCCGGCGGCCGATCACGCTGGAGCCGGTCGACCTGCCCGATGTCGTGCGAGAGGCGATCGATATGGTCTGGCCCAAGGCGCAGGCGCGGGCGATCACGATTGCACCGCATGGCGACGACGGCGAGACATGGGTGATGGGTGACCATGCGATGCTGCTGCGCGCCACGGTCAATCTGCTCGACAATGCGGTCAAGTTCGCACCCGAGGGCGCGCGCGTGGATGTGACGGTGATGATCGACGATGCCGACGGGAGCGGACACGATAGGGCGCGGCTGATTGTGATCGGTCCGGGTCCGCGGATGCCACCGGGCCGTGTGGACCGGCCCTTCGCGCTATATGCCGAAGGGCGGGACGTTGGCGGGGGAGAGAGTATTGGCCTTGGGCTGGCCTTTGTTCAGGCCACGGCGATGCGGCATGGCGGGACCGCCAGCTACCACTATGACCCGGAGCGCGGGCCGACCTTCACGATCACTGTGCCGCTGGCGGCGCCTGAAGATAGCTGAACGGGGCTTCGCCGGCGGCCAAGCTGGTCGCGGATGCGGACTCGCCGGTCCCATCGGCAAGCGCGGTCACGGCCTCCCGGACGAGACGTGCGATGCTGCCATCAAGCTTGCCCCTGCACTGATGGATATCGGCCCAGGCGCGCGTAATGGGCACGGCCGATCCCGCGCCATAATGGGTCAGGACAAGGCGGTGTGTGCGCAGATCGCAGCGTTGCAGCAGGCGACGGCGTTTGGCGGGGGATAGTTCTTCACCCTCAATGATCGCAAGGCCCGTCCTGGCCGGGCGGTCCGTCAGGCCGATGTCCAATTGGGCGGGGGCATTGTCCGTGATGCGGTGGCCCCGTTCGGCAAGGGCGTCCGTGACCGCTTGCCGGACCTTGGCGGCAAGCGGAACTTCATCGGCCGGAGCGCCGATCAGGGTAATGGCACTGCCCATCGGCAGCGGTTCACCGGCAATGCCCGCGCGGACTGGCGGATTACCGGCGCAGCCGGCGACCATGGCCAGCAGCAGCGGCAAGGCGGCGAACGGCGCAAGGCGACGGGGCAGGCGCTTGCGGGTGGTGGGCGCTATCATGGCGTGGGCATGCCAGATGAGCGTGGTCGCGCGCAAGCGTTGACGGTGGCGCACACGGAGTGGCGGATGGTGGAGGCCGGATCAGAGGAAGGCGGCAAGCGGACGGATCTGGCGAACTGATCTGCGCCGCTTGCTCAAGGAAAGGGCATAGGTGCTTGCTGCGCCTGATCGTCCGCTGCCGCTGTCGCTATCGGTGAAGCGCTGCCGGTATGACGGCCAGCCGCCTGTTAGCGGTGATTGGAGGGTATGGGATAGTCTGGCGCTGGCGCTGGCGCGGTTCAGCAGCGGAGGCGTTGCGGCAACGAAAGGCGCTGGCCATGCTGCTCGCTCATGCGTTCCGGCAGAGGTTTGTGGATCTGGCACCATCGGGCCAGCAGCATCGAAATAGCCCGATGATCCCAGATCACTGCCCTTAAATGACCGGCACTGCTTAAAGTTCCCTCATATTCGGTTGTTCGTCCGCCTGTTCGCTGGCCGCTCCTGGTTCCTCTGTCGCCCTGTCAAGTGCGGCATTGGCGTGCTGACGGCGCCATGCGGCGATGCCGACGATCGCGAGCCCCACCCCGGCGACGGCGATAATCGCCGGGTTGCGCGCGGCCAGCCGCAAACCCCTGCGCATGATCGGCGAGAGCGGCAGTAGGCTCGCCAGACGGCTTGCGCGGCCGGGCCGATGTTCGCGCAAGGTTCGCGCAACCTGTCGGGATGAGGACAGCGCGAATTTGGAAACGGCGCCGCCCGCATTTTCCGCTGCCGAGGCGACGCGCGGCAGGGCCGCTTCGCCAAGCTGCACGACCTTGCCGCGCAGGCCGTCGATCGCTTCGCGACCTTGGGGAAGAGCAGACAGGACTTTGGCACGACGCATGGGCGTTCTCCATCAAAGGACAGGATATGTCTGAAAAAAACGGCCTGGACTCAAAAGCGTTCCCGACCGGCCGAGCCAGACGGGAAAGGTCGCATTTCCGAGAGAATGTGGCCGGTTCCCGTTTCTTGGGGGGGTGAGGAGGGACGGAAACCGGCCAGTTTTGACTGACATTTCGGGGGCAGATGAATGTCAGCCTCGGAACGGGAATGCCGGTTGGTGGCAAAGGTTCCGAACAGCCCGAAAATAATTTCATTGTGACCACAGGCCGACGGGTTCTACATTCAGCTGCTAAAAAGGGAGATTGGTTGACCATGGCTCTTTCGGATCAGATTGCGGCACAGCTTCCCTATCTCCGCCGTTACGCCCGCATCCTCACGGGATCGCAGGCGCTGGGCGACGGATTTGTCAGGGAGTTGCTGGAGGCCGCGCTGGCGGATGACGCGCTGCGCGAACATATCGCCCATTCCCGCGTGGGGCTGTTCGCCGCCTTCACCAGAATATATCAATCGACCGGCCCGGAGCTGGCGATCGGAGAGGGCGCCTCGAGTGAGACAGCCGCTGTCGCGAGCCGGCTCGAACTGGTCACGCCGCTGGCCCGGCAGGCGCTGCTGCTCGGGGCGATCGAGAATTTTTCCACCGCTGATATCGCGGAGATTCTCGATTGCGGCGAAGAGGAGGTGCAGCCGTTAATCGATAGCGCCATGGCGGATATCGACGCGGGCAGTCGCTCGGATGTGCTCATCATCGAGGATGAGCCGCTCATTGCCCTGCAGATCGAGGATATCGTGCGATCACTCGGGCACAATGTGGTGGGGATCGCCGCCACACATAGCCAGGCGATCGCCCTGTTCGACGCGCATCGCCCCCGGCTGGTGCTGGCGGATATTCAGCTGGCTGACGGCAGCTCGGGCATCGACGCGGTCAACGAGATTTTGGAGCGCTTTTCGGTGCCGGTGGTCTTCATCACCGCTTTTCCCGAGCGGCTGCTGACCGGCGAACGGCCTGAGCCGACCTTCCTCATCACCAAGCCGTTCAGCGATGATTTCGTCCGCGCGACCATCGGGCAGGTGACGTTCTTCGGATCGACAGCACCGCTGCGTTGATCAGCGGCGCAGGCGGAACGGGCGGGGCTTGCGCAGCGAAATAGTGAAGCGACAGCGCAGACCGCTGGGTGGAAACTCGACCGTGATTGGCTTGTCCAGCTCGTGAGCGAGGGCGCGTTCGATGAGGTTGAGCCCGAAGCCGCGCCGCTCCGGCGGGGTGACCGGCGGCCCGTTGCGCTCTTCCCAGACCACCGATACGAGATCGGGACTGTCGATCTGCCAGCTGATATGCAGTTCCCCTTCCGGGGCGGACAGCGCGCCATAGCGAACGGCGTTGGTCAGCAATTCGTGCAGCATCAGGCCGACGGTCAGCGCATCATTGGGCGAGATCAGCACATTCGGCCCGTTGATATGAATGCGCTGGCCAAGGCTGCTATGGGACCCGAGCTGCGCCTCGATGAGGGTCCGTAGATCGGTCGGCCCCCATTGTGCACCATCAAGCAGCGAATGGCTTGCCGCCAGCGCGCGCACCCGCTCCAGCAAATCATTGGTGTAATTTTCGATATCGACCGCGTTGCGCCGGGTCAGCGAGATGATCGAGGTGACGTTGGCGAGTGTATTCTTCACCCGGTGGTTCAGTTCGCGGACGAAGGCGGCGCGCTCGGCCTCGCGCTCGGCCTGGGCGGCGATGAGACTGTGGAGATCATCATTCCGCCGCTGGACCAGCAATATATAAGCGAGCAACAGCAGCGAGAAGGACGCCCCGCCAATCAGCACGACCAGCGTCAGCGGATAGAAGACGTGGCGGCCGGGGGGGTAATAGCGCAGCAGCCATTGCTGATCGAACACGGCCAGATTTTGTTCGACGGGCATGCCTAGCCGCGGCTGGTCGCTGCCTGACGAGAATATTCTCACCTGGGTCGGGCCGGTGGATTCGAAAATATCGATCCGTCCCGCAGTCAGAAAGCGCGCCTTGATCGCCGAGCGGATGAAGTCCGACGTTCGAATGGCGCCATAGACGAAACCCCGGAAGGTAGGCACGCCGCTCAGGGAGGTGACGGGCACATAGACGACGAAGCCGGGCTCGCTGGAGGCGCCTTGGTCCACGACGAGTGTAAGCGGATCGCTGGCGGCGACGCGGTTGGTCTTGCGGGCGCGGTCCATCGCCTGCGCGCGGTGCGTTTCGCTGCGCATGTCGAACCCGATCAGGGTCAGGTTGCGCGGCGTGCGCGGCTCGACCATTGTTATGACGTCGACCGGTCCGGTGGCACGGGGCCGATCCGGGTGGAGCCGGAAGTCGGGATGGCCTTGACCGACCATGCGCCGGGTTAGGTCGGCTATGCGATCGCGTGGCAGGGCTTCGGACCAGCCCAGCGCGACCACGCCGGTCAGGTCGTAGCTGAGGCGCAACTGTTCGACAAATTGGTGGAAAAAATCGGGAGAGACTGTCTCGGCCCCGACGAAGAGCGCACTGGTTGCCTGAAAATACGCATTATTCGCAGCGGCCTGCCGCTCGATCGCCGAGGCGATCTCGCCAGCCTGAACGGCGGCGGCGGCCTGCCGTGTGCGGGCGCCGGCCAGCTCGACCGACCAGGCGCTGATACCGACAAGCAGGAGAGCAAACAGAAAGACGCCAATGGGCGTAGCCCGCGGATAATCGCGCAATAAACGATCAAATCGCCCCTTCGACCGTTCTCCAAAATTCCAGGATATCATTGCCCGCCTTCTGATCCCCATGCTTTGGAACTCATCGTCGCCCAATTCGTTCCTCCTCCAGATGCTCTTATATCAGGAGAAGACGCAGGGCGAAGGCAGCGTTCGGCGCAAGTCGCGGATATGAAGAATGTCTCAATATAGGACAGAGCTGCAATTTGAACAGCTTCCTGGCTATCCCTCATGGTTAAGGCTTTGCGTGACGTAGTGGAATCTTATCTCGACAATTCTGTGCCCGGTGGCTTTAATGGCATCATGTCCAGAAAACCGGAATCGACATCCGCCAGAGGCAAAGGGCATGTGCCGCGAACTCGGCCTGTATGGGCCGAGGGTCTGCGGCGTATGTATGAGGACGTCGTCGATGAGCAGTTGCCCGACGATTTCCTCACGCTTCTGAAACAGCTGGATGACGATAGTGGCAGCCGGTAACAACAGCAGCGGCGGCAAGCCATTCGACTTTCGGCTGGAGCTTACCGGCGTGGCGCCGCATTTGCGCGCTTTTGCTCGCGGCCTGTGCGGTCGCCCGGATTATGCGGACGATCTGGTGCAGGAAACCCTGCTCAAGGCATGGGCAGCGCGGGATTCCTTCCAGCCGGGCACGAGTATCCGCAGCTGGACTTTCGTGATCCTGCGCAATGTCTATCTGAGCGAGGCGCGTCGCAACCGGTTTCGCGGCGATTACGACCCCGATGCCGCAGAGCGGCTGCTCAGCCAGCCAGCCAGCCAGGAAGACGGCCTCCACATGGGCGATCTGCGCAATGCGATGATGCAGCTCTCGCCCGAGCGGCGCGAGGCGCTGCTGCTCGTCGGTGCTGGCGGGTTCAGCTATGAGGAAGCAGCGGATATCGCCTGCTGCGCGGTTGGCACGATGAAGAGCCGGGTGGCACGGGCACGGCGCAGTCTGGAGGAGATGCTGGGCGAGCAATCGCGCAATTTCGTTCGCTCCTCTGCGCAGTCGGTTGCGCATACCGACCTGTTGGCTGAACTCGACAAGGTCGTGCATAGCTGACCGACGCCCGCGCGCCGCTGGAGGGCGGTCGGGCGGGCCCGGCGAGGCGATCCGGCGGCCACCCTGATGCACGGCGATGCATGCTTGCCCGGCGCTGTCGGGCATAGACCTGGCCGCAGTGACATGGCAAAGGCAGCCTATGCCTTCCGAAACGCCCGAACGGCCTGCGGCGTCGTCTCTTCCGTCCCTCGTCCTGCTGGTCGAGGATAGCCCGATCATTGCCATGAATACCGAAGCATTGCTGCTGGAAATGCCGGTGGGCGGCGTGCGGATGGCGTCCAGCGTCGCGGAAGCGCTGGCGCTGATCGAGACGGAAACATTCGACCTTGGCATTCTCGACGTCAATCTTGGCAAGGAGAATAGCCTGCCGGTGGCCGAGCGGCTGGCGGCGCTGAACATACCGGTCATTTTTGCCACCGGACTGAGCGAAGAACTGCCGCTGGTCGGCGCATGGAGTTCTGCGCCCGTGCTCAAAAAACCTTATGGGTTTACAGATCTGGAACGGGTCGTGCGGGCGGTGTAAAAGGGAGGGCGTTGACGGAACCAACGGCCGATCCAGCCATTTCATCTCCATAGTTAAGGAGATAGGCGATGAATCTCATTATATTGTTGATCGTCGGCGGCATTGTCGGCTGGCTTGCCAGCCTCATCATGCGCACGGATGCCCAGCAGGGCATATTTCTTAACATCGTCGTCGGCATCGTGGGCGCGGTTCTGGCGGGGCTGATCCTGTCGCCATTACTGGGCACGCCGCCAATCACCTCCGGGGTTATCTCATTCGCCTCGATCATTGTTTCGCTGCTTGGCGCCATCGTGCTGCTGGCGCTCGTGAATCTCGTGCGGCGGGGCCGGATGCGCTGATCCGGAGCGCGCGGCGTTCAGGCAGCGTCGCGCGCGCCGCGCTTATGGTAGCGCTGAATAAATTCGGCAAAGGCAACGGGCCGGCCGATATGATAGCCCTGAATGATATCGCATTCCATCCGGGCAAGCGCATCCAGCACGGGCTGGTCTTCCACACCTTCGGCGACGACGCGCATATCCAGCTCGTGCGCCAGTTTGATGGTGGAGTTGATGAGCACCGCATCGCTGCGGCTCGTGAGGACCTGGCGGACAAAGCTCTGGTCGATCTTCAACTCCGAGGCGGGCAGGCGCTTGAGGTAGGACAGCGTCGACTGGCCGGTGCCATAATCATCGATCGAGATATGCACGCCCAGCCGCCGCAGGGCTTCCAGCTCCGCCAGGCCGCTTTCGTCTGCCATGGTCGCCGACTCGGTGATCTCCAGCGTCAGCCGCTCGGCGGGCATGTCATACGCCTCCAGCAGCCGCCGCAGCGGCGCTTCCAGCCGGTTGTTGCCGAGCATGCGCATCGATAGATTGACTGCGATGTTGAAGCCGATCGGCGCAAAATCGGCGATGGCGCGTTGCAGGACATAGAGCGTCAGTTTCTCGATGCGGCCAGCGTCCTCGATTGCGCGCACGAAGCGATCGGGGCGGATGAAGCCGCGTTCCGGGTGCGTCCAGCGGATCAGCGCCTCGGCTCCGTGGATGGTCTGCGTATGCAGATCGAGCTTGGGCTGATAGGCGACCCACACATCGCCGCGCCGCAGCGCCAGATCAAATTCGTTGAGGATCGAGAGCTTCCAGAACATCTCCTCCTCGTCGGTTTCATAGCGCTCCCAGAGGATGCCCCGGTTGATGGCGTTGGTCGCGGCCATCACGGCCTTGGGCAGCGCTTCCTGCACCGGCAGCGCGGTGTTTTCGCAGAAACCGGCGTTAAGGGTGATGTCGACCGTGAGATTGTCGACCTGAATGCCCGGCGCGAACAAAGCCTCGAGCCCTTCCAGACTGGCGACCATCTCCGGCGTCTCTTCCGCGCTGCGCCAGGCAAAGCTGTGATTGTCGATCTGGTAGATGCGATCATGGCCGGCTGCGAGGATCAGGCGATCGCGGATCTTGTTGAGCAAAGTGCCCTGCGCCGCGAACCCGAGCAGTGCCGTGGTCTCGACATAATTACGCAGGCAGACGACCACCGTGATGGCCGGTTCGCGCTCCTGCAAATTCATGGCGGCCAGATTGGGAAGCCCGGCCTCGGCGGATTTGGTGATCCGGTCGAGCATGGCCTGACCGGTGGCGAGCATGAGTTGGGCGAGCAGAGCTGCGGCGAGCATGAGCATTGCCGAGCCGATGTCGATCCGAAATACGGTCAGATGTTCAACGGCGATCTGAAGCGGAACAAGAATAGCCAGACCGACCAGGGGCATCGCTATGCGCCACCTGGTGGGTAGGCACAGGCTTGCGCCGATGATCAGCAGGCCGAACAGCAGGCCGGGACTATCCCCCAGCGCGACGGGGCGTCCTGCACGCAGCGTTTCGGCGGCGATCGCCTGCACGTGCATGCCGATAATCCGGTTATTGGGCGGCACGGAAAATTGTTCCGAACCGAAAGCGTCGAAACCGACGAGCACGGTCTTGCCCTTGAAGAAGCCTCTCGGAAACTTCCCCGCGAGCACATCGGCATAGGAGATGGTCTGCAGGTCGTAGGGCGAGTAGGCCCAGTCAATGAGGATCTTGCCATCATCCTTGAAATCCGTGCCGGCCAGAACCTGAGCCATGGCCGGAAGCATCCGGCCCATGACCTGCGTATTGAGCGCCACACGCCGCAAAAACTGATCGAAATCATTATTCACCCAGATGGAAACCGGCGTGACATAAGGAAGCAAGGCGGCCGTCGGGAGTTCCTGATGCATCTCGCCACCGTTCGACGCATTTTCCAGAAACGCCGCAAGATAGACATCGGCCTTGGCACGGGCGAGCGAGGCGGCGAACCGGTGATCTTGCGCCGGGGTAACGGCAGGCTGATCGAAAATGAGATTGAAGGCGATGCGTCGCGCGCCCGCCTCGTCGAGCCTGTCGACCAGCGCGCCGTGCCGCCCGCGCTGGAATGGCCAGGAGCCAAGGGCCTTGATGCTGGGGGTGTCGATGGCGACCAGCACGAGCTGGCCGCTCGGTTGCTTGTGGAAATAGTCATAGCGCAGATCGCGCGTGCGATTGTCGATATCCCTGCCGCCATGCATGATCGATGCGGCCAGGCCGATCAGGCAGGCCGTGACAAGCACGATGCTGCGAGCCGACTTGGTGAAGCTCGCGAGGAGACGCAATCGAAACATGGTCCATTCTCAATGTGGCACAATTCGCCGATGACGAGAATGGCAGGAAACTATGAACAACTTCTTCCCAAGTGGCGGAAATTAAAGGGGCAGTCGAGGCAAGTCGACAGCCGGCCAAGCTCCGGAAAAATGGCGCTAACTGGTGATTCATCACCTTTGTCAACGCCGATATGTGCCGTTATGGGGCGGTCAGAAGGCCATCCTCCAACCGCACGATGCGCTGCGCCGCCGCGATCGTCTCCGGCCGGTGGGCGATGATGATGCGGGTGATACCCAGACGATTGACGGCCGCGTTGACCAGTGCCTCATGGGCCAGATCGAGATGGGCGGTGCCTTCATCGAGCAGCAGGAGCCGGGGCTGGCGATAAAGCGCGCGGGCCAGGAGAATGCGCTGGCGCTGCCCGCCCGAAAGCGTGGAGCCCATGTCGCCCACCAGGGTTTCGTGCCGCATCGGCATCGCCATGACGTCGTCGAGAATGGCGGCGGCCTGCAGGCACTCGTCGAGGCGCGCCATATCGACCTCCTCGAACGAGGCGACATTGTCTGCGATCGAGCCGGCATAAAGGACATCGTCCTGCAACACCGCGGCGACATGATCACGGAACGCGCGCCGGCCGAACGCGGGCAGGGGAGCGTCATCGACCAGTATCTCACCTTGCGTGGGGTCCATGAGGCCGAGGATGAGCTTGGCGAGCGTGGTCTTGCCGCCGCCGGAGGGACCGGTAAGCGCGATATAATCACCCGGCTCGATGGTGAGATCGACCCCCTTCAGCACCGGCGGATCATGAGGGCCGTAGGCGAAATGGACGTTGCGCAGCTCGATCCGTCCGTCAAACTGCGGCTGGGTCAGCGGTTCGTCGAACCCGCTATCCTCCTCGCTTTGCGCGATATCCGCCAATTGTTCCAGATGCAGGTCGAGCAGGCGCAGTTTTACGCCCTCGTCGAGCAAGGACTGGCCCGCCTGCACGAACTGCTGGCGATAGGCGAGATAGGCAAAGAAGGTGCCCAGGCTGAGCGCACCGACCATGGCCCCGCGCACCGCCAGATAAATAACGATCACCAACTCGACAGCGGGAATGAGAACCTTCGCGGCCTCGTGCCAGGCGATTGTCTTTTCGTGCAGATAGCGCGCGCCGAGCGCGTCCGTCAGCTTGTTCTGCCAATAGCTGTGACGCATCGCTTCCCGGCCGGCGAGGCGCAATGTGACGATGCCGCGCAGCGTCTCGATCAATGCACCCTGTTCGTGACCGAGCGCTTTCACATATTCCTGCTCGCGCTGCTTCTCCGTGCGCAGCAAGACGAGGCGGATGGCGCAATAAGCAAGCAGGCCAAGCAAGGTGACGATGGCCAGTTGCGGCGCGGTGATCAGCATCATGGCCAGCGTGAGGAGCGAGAGCATGCCATCGATCAGGGCCAGCGGGGCGCTTTCGATGAGGAATCGCTGGATCGGCAGCACCGACAGAAATTTGGTGAGCACATCGCCCACCTTACGTTTCTCGAACCATGTGATGGGCAGGCGGAAGAGGCGCCGGGCCAGGTTGGAGGTGATGCCGAAGGACAGTGCCGCGCCTGAGGAGAGCAGCACGAATTTGCGCAGCAATGTTGCACCCGCGCCGATCAGCGCCAGCGCCGCAAAGCCGGCCGCCAGGGTGATGAGCAGGCCCTCGTCAAAGGCTGGCAGGACGCCATCCACGGCCGTGCGCAGATAATAAGGGGTCGCCAGCACATAGACCTGCATGATGACGCTGAGCAGGATGGTCTGGATCAGCGCGCGGCGAAAGCCGGTCATGCCGCTCCACAGGTCACGAAACCGCAGCCGCCTTTTGCCCTGGACCGGCTGGAAATCATGCGAGGGGCGCAACTCGAGCGCGACCCCGCTGAAGTGGCGACCGAGCTCGTCAAATGGATACCAGCGCGCGCTGCCAGCCGGATCGACAATATAGGCGCGGCCGCGATCGACCCGCTCCAGCACCACGAAATGATTGAGGTCCCAGTGCAGGATGGCGGGAAGATGGAGCATCTGCAGGCCATCAAGGTCGAGCTTGAGCGGGCGCGCGACCAGATGCATCGCGTCCGCCGTCTGCATGAGTTGGCGCAGGCCGATGCCGCGCGCGCTGACGCCGAAACGCAGCCGCAATGAGTTGAGGTCGACATCATGCCCGTGCCAGTTGGCCACCATGGCAAGGGCGGCAAGGCCGCATTCGGCGGCTTCCGTCTGCCGGATCGGGCTGATCCGTTTCCGGCCTGAGAGATTGGCGGGCAGGAGGCTCATGGCGCCGCTTCACCGGCGTGCGGGCTGATCATCCATTGCAGCAACGGCCGGGACGCAAGGACGATCCGGGCATCGATCGCGGCGCCGGGCGTAAGGAGCGAGGCTGGCTGGCGCGTTTGCCGGATCAATCGGGCAGTGACCGGCGCGTTGGGCGACGGCGCGGGAGGAATATGTTCGATCACGGCGTGGAAAATATCGCTGCCTCGCCCGGAGGCGGCGGCCTGAAGAAGGCGGACGGGTTGCCCCACGGTGATGCTGGCCAGCGCCGATGCGGGAACGGTCAAGGCCACGCGCTCGGCCGACAGGCTGGTGCCGCTGGCCGTGATCGTCTCACTGTGGCGGCCCCCTGCGAGAAAGACCGCAACGGTGGCAAAAAGGACGATAAATAGCGCGAGAATGATTGACCAGCGCAGCGGTTTTACAAGCAGAACCTCACCATAGAGACGGTGCTGATGATCGATCGCCTGTTGTCTGAAAAGTTGCATGCCCTACGCCCCCGCGAGGACTTCTAGGTCGGTATAAGGCGCAAGGGCTACCGCTAATTTGCGGACATGTGACCGGTGATGACTTTTGACCGGCATAGAGGGGGGCAAGAATGATTGTCCGCGGGGATACCCGCCGCTGCCGATGCCTGGTTCTAGCATCAAGGCTATGTGAACTATCCGGCGACGCGCCGCCAAAGCTGCGCTCGAGCTTATATCATCCGGCATATTTCACGGTGATATAAGCCGTCATTAGGGAGCCGGGCAGGACTGCAGCGAAACGCTTGCTCCCGCCCGGCAATTCAATCAGCCGCGGGGGCCGGTAAGGCCTTCGGTGTTCTTGCGACCACCAGCAACTGCTTCGATTTCCTGCTCGTTGAGTTCCTCAACGAGGACCTGATCATTAACCATTGACGACTCCTGTTATGCGCCGGAATTTACTCCGACATGCCCTTGAATAGATTATACTTAATCAGACGTAAACCTTGTTAACATTTGACCGCCGGGATCGCGACGGCTGTCAGGCGTCTGCATAAATCATTTAATATCAAATGGTTGGGATTGCCGCCGAGGCGGCGGTCACCGGGCTTGATGCGCGGGAGGCCCGTGGGGCGCCATGTGCGATCTGACCATCGGGGCGCCAGAGGCCCCGATTCGGCCGGCCATGACTGCCGGTTTCAGTTTGCCGACAATGTTTCCATATTAACGATGATTTGCCGCTTGAGCGATTGAGAGGACATCGTTCTGCCCTGCGGCGGGCCTTGGTCAGGGACGGGTTTTCTCGCAAAGCCGCGCGTTGAACAATCACGGCTGATCGGTCATAGGAAGGAAGTCAGGCGGCCGTTTTGTCAGGCTCAGGCGTTGTCCGGCCCATGGAAAGCAACCGGGCCCCGGCCATGCCGGCGGGATCGGCTGTTGGGCCGCCGGGGGCTGCGATCAGGTGGCGCAGGCGCCGGACGGCGGGGCAGCGGGCCGGAAGAGCGGTCAGTCAAGGCAGGGAGTTGCATGCATGATCCTCTATATCCTTGCTTATCTTGGCGGCGTTCTTACGATTATCAGCCCGTGCATCCTGCCGGTTCTGCCCTTCGTTTTTGCGCGGGCCGGCCGGCCCTTCCTCACCAACGGGCTGCCGATGCTGGTCGGCATGGCGCTGATGTTCATGGTGGTGGCGACTCTCGCTGCGGTGGGCGGCGGCTGGGCGGTGCAGGCCAATCAATATGGGCGGATTGCGGCACTGGTGCTGCTGGCGCTGTTCGGTCTTGCGTTGTTGTTGCCCGGGCTGGCCGATCGGCTCACCCGGCCGCTGGTCGGCTGGGGATCGCGCCTGTCCGCGCAGGCCGATACCGAAGGCTCCAACATCGGCGCATCCTTGTTGCTCGGTATCGCGACAGGGCTGCTCTGGGCGCCTTGTGCAGGGCCGATCCTTGGGCTGGTGCTCACCGGCGCTGCCCTGCAGGGGGCGAGCGTGGGCACGAGCCTGCTGCTGATGGCCTATGCACTGGGCGCGGCGACCTCGCTTGCGCTGGCGCTGCTGGTCGGTGGCCGGCTGTTCCGGATGATGAAGAAGTCGCTCGGTGTTGGCGAGTGGGTGCGGCGCGCGGTCGGTGCGGCGGTGCTCGTTGCTGTCGTGCTGATTGCGCTGGGGGTGGATACGGGCTTTCTCTCCCGGGTCTCGCTCGCTGGCACGACGCGGGTGGAAGAGGGCCTGATGCAGCGCTTTGGCATCAACAGCCCGGCGCAGCAGCAGGGCGGCGACGAGAATGCGACGCTGGCCGATGAAGGGCCGATGCCGCCGCTCGATGGCGCGGTGGCCTGGCTCAACAGCCCGCCACTCACGCGCGAAGGGCTCAAAGGCAAGGTCGTGCTGGTTGATTTCTGGACCTATAGCTGCATCAACTGCATCCGCGCGCTGCCCTATGTGCGGGCCTGGGCGGAGAAATATGGGCCGGACGGGCTGGTCGTCATCGGCGTCCACACACCGGAATTCGCCTTTGAGAAAGATGTTGCCAATGTTCGCAAGGCGGCGGCCAGTCTGGGCATCAATTATCCGGTGGCAATCGATAATGATTACCGCATCTGGCGCGCCTTCCAGAATAAATACTGGCCAGCGCATTACTTCATCGATGCGGAAGGGCGCATTCGCCATCATCATTTCGGCGAAGGCGACTATGCCGGTTCTGAACGGGTGATCCAGCGCCTGCTGGCCGAAGCGAAGCCGGGCCGGACCTTCGATGGCATGGTGGAGGTGAACGCCGTGGGGGTGGAGGCGGCCGCCGGTGCCAAGGGGCGTTCGCCGGAAACCTATATCGGTTATGCCCGGAGTGACCGTTCCGTTTCGCAGCCCGCGACGGTGCGCGACGCGGCGGCGACCTACACGGCCAGCCCCGCTGAACTGAACCAGTGGGGCCTTGCCGGGACGTGGACGGTGGGCCGCGAAGATGCCGTGCTGGCGGCGGCGGGGGGACGGATACTCTATCGCTTCCGTGCCCGTGACCTGCATCTGGTTCTCGGCACCGGAAAGGATGGGAAACCGATCCGCTTCCGCGTGACGATCGATGGCAAGGCGCCGGGTGCGAATGCGGGCGTGGATGTCGACGCGGCGGGCAATGGAGTGGTAGACGGCGAGCGGCTCTATCAACTCGTGCGTCTTGCAAAGGCCGGTGAGGAGCATCTCTTCGCGATCGAATTTCTTGATCCCGGCGTTCAGGCGTTCAGCTTTACATTCGGCTGAGGCAGCGCTGGGTCAAGGACGCGTGGACGATCTGCGTCTTGTATCGGGTTAGGCACGCAGGCGGCCGCCCCGCCGTTGGAGAGCGGCGGGCGATATCCGGCCTCCACGGCTGTCTCTCCTGCTCCGCTGTGCTGATCTTGAATGCGATATTGCGCAGGATCGTCGTTTTCGACCGGGCACCTTCGACACGGCAACCGCGCGGGATGTCGCCTTGCCCGGAACGATGCTGGCGTGTTCGCGCCGCAGGCGACGCTTGCAACAGGCGCCGGCATAGGCAATCGCAATTCAATGAACATGGGCCGCATCCTTTTCCTGTTCAACCATGATGCGCCGCATCAGATCGCCCATTTGGGCGGGGTGGTGCGCGCCTTGCAGGTGATGGGGCCGGAGGTGGAGATCATCTGCGCGACGGGGCTTCCCGCCATTCGCCGCCATCTTGAAGCGTTGCTTGGCGAGGACGGGGCGGCCGGCGTCACATGGCTGGATATCAGCCTGCCGCCGTGGCTGGACCGGGTGTTGCGCTTGCCCAACCGGATTGCCCCGGCACGGCGGCTGGCGACCCTCGACTATCATGCGCGCGCCCTGCTGGATTGCGATATCTTGGTGAGCACGGAGCGGACCTGCCTGCGATTGCAGAGCAAGCAGGCGCCAGGGGAGGCGCGCACGCGGTTTGTCCATGTGCCGCACGGCGCAGGGGATCGGGCGGTGACCTTCCATGCCGCCAAGGCCGGTTTCGACCGGATGCTGGTCGCGGGGGAGAAGACCGCGCGGGAACTGGTCGCGCGCGGTGTCGCCACCCCGGAACAATTATGCGTGGTGGGCTATCCCAAATTCGACAGCGTGGCGCGCGCGCGGACGCGGCGATGGTTCGATAATGATCGTCCCGTCTTCCTCTACAATCCGCATTTCGATCCCTTCCTGTCGAGTTGGTATGATGAAGGGCCGACGTTGCTCGACTGGTTTGCGCACGGCGCCGGGCGAGCCTTCAACCTGATTTTTGCGCCGCACATCATGCTGTTTCGCAAAAAATGGCATGTGTCGCCGGAATATCGGACCATGCGGCGGCGACCGGATATTCTGCCGACGTGGCGCGAGGCCCCCAATATCCTTGTCGACACCGGCAGCGAGCGGCTGGTGGACATGAGCTACACCCTCTCGGCGGATGCCTATATTGGTGATGTGTCGAGCCAGATTTACGAGTTTCTGATCCGGCCGCGCCCGGCTTTTTTCATCGACAGATTTTCGCAGGACCGGCGCTCGCGCGAGGGGTGCTATCCGGCATGGGAGGCTGGCGATGTCGTCACGTCCGCCGGGGCGCTGGCCGATCTTCTGCCGGCCTTTGCCGAGCGCTTGCCCATGTATCGCGGGCGACAGGAAAGCCTGCTGGCCGACACCATCTCGCATGATCCCGCGCGCACCGCATCCGAGCGGGCGGCTGCGGCCATCATGGCGCTGGCCGACTCATGAGCGGGCGCGCGCCGGCCTCGCCGGTTCCGCGCCGCTGGTGGCAGGCCCTGGCCGGCAATCTTGGCTGGCTGCTGGCAAGTAACGGGTTGATGGCGGCGCTGTCTCTCATCTATATCGGCATTATCACCCGCACATTGGGGATAGCGGATTTCGGGCGGTTCGCACTCATCACCAGCGCTGCGCAGATGCTGGCGGTCCTCGTCAGTTTCGAGACCTGGAAGATCATCGTCCAATATGGTCTGGAGCATGAAGCACGGGGCGATCGCTCGGCCATGGTCCGGCTCGTTCAGGCGGCGATCCGCATGGAACTGGCCAGCGCTGCGCTCGGTATGGCCGGGGTCGCCCTGCTGTTTGCGCTGTGGGGCGGTGCGTTCGGCCTGAGTGATGATGTGCGGCCCTATGCGTTTGGTTATGCCGCCGTCCAGTTGCTGGCCTTGCGCTCGACGCCGACAGGGTTGCTGCGCCTCCGCGATCGCTATGACAGCGCGGCACTGGCCGATAGTGTGCAACCGGTCGGCCGACTGCTTGGGTCGCTTGCGGCGCTGATATTCTGGCCGACCATTCAGGGGTTTCTGCTCGCTTATGCGCTGGCAGAGCTGCTCACGGCCGTGGTCTGCTGGCTGCTGGCCCTGCGCACGGCCGATCGCGCGGCGCTGCGCCGACAGCCATTCAGCTGGCGGGATGCGCTGGTGCAGAATGTCGGCATATGGCGCTTCATGTGGAGCACCAATCTCCAGTCGAGCCTTGGCCTTGCCGCCCGGCAGGTGCCTTTGCTCTTGGTCGGCGGTTTCGATGGGCCGGCGGCGGCAGGGGCGTTCCGCCTTGCGATGCAGATGGCCAATGCCCTGTCCAAAATTTCAACATTGGTGATGCGCGCGGCCTTCCCGGAAATTGTGCGCTCGATCCACCGGGTGTCGCGCGAGGGGTTTTGGCGGTTGGTCGGGCGGATGGCGCTGGGGAGTTTCGCGGGGGCGGCAGTGGTGATGCTGGTCGTGGTGATGGCCGGTCGTTCGCTGCTCACGCTGATTGGTGGCAGCGCCTTCGGGGACGGTTATGTGCTGCTGCTTTGGCTGGCCGGGGCGGGCTGCGTGGAGCTGGCGGCGGCGGCATTCGAGCCGATCCTGCTCAGCGTGCGGCGGGCGGGGGCGATCATCCTCGCGCGTGGCGGTGCGGTGGCGATCCAGTTTGCTGCCATGGCGCTGCTGCTCCCGCTGTTTGGCGCATGGGGGGCGAGCGTCAGCGTGCTGCTGGGCGCGGGGCTGGCGGCGCTGTTTCTGGGGATTGCGCTGGCGCGCTATGCGCCGCTTCACGGCGCGCAATGAGCGTGCGCACCAGCGCCAGATCGGCCGGGCTGTCGACGTCGATCGCGGCAAGGCCGAAGGGGCTCTCGACGACGGCTGCGCGGAGACCCGCGCGCTGACCGAGCCGGACGATCGCGTCGTGCACGGTGAGACGGCCAAGCCAGTAGCGCCATAACAGTCCCGGTCCGAGACGCGCGGCGATGCGCCATGGCCGCTTGCGGTCACGCTCGACCTGTCGCCAGAAATCCAGCGCTGCGCCGGCGGCGGGGGTTGCGAGGTAGAAGAGATTGCAGCCCGACCATTGGCCATCGGCAAAGCGCAGATAGGTTCGCCGCGTGCCCGGGGCTGCCTGCTCGATCGTCTCGCGCCGGGCGAGCAGAACGCTGATGTCCGCACCGGGCGGATGCGATGCGATGAGATGCCGCACCCATTGCGGATCGAGCAGGGCATGATCGGCTGTGGTCAGCAGCATGGGGGCACCGCATTGGCGGAAGGCTTCGGCCGCGCTCTCGCTCGGACCATCGCGCGCCGGTGCGACCGCGCAACCGAGCGAGCAGGCGAGCGCCGTGACCGTCGGTTGCGAGGCGGAGACCATGATTGCATTCTCACCGGCCGCGCGCACCGCCGCGACAACCCGTGCCAGCATCGGTGGGCCGTGCAGTGGGATAAGCGCCTTTGCAGGGAGCCCCTCATGCGCGGCGAGCGGGTCGCCCTCCGGCCGGCTGCCGGCGAGGATCAGGACCGTGCGGTTCATCGCCCCCCCACGCGCCAGAGATGGAATAATATGCCGGGCGCGGCGAGGATCGGATGGCGTTCGCGCCATGGCGTGAGGGCGATGGCAATGCCGCTGTGCCGCTCGATCTTCCAGAGCGCATAGCGCGCCGCGCCATCAAAGGTGCGGGCGGCGCGGAGAAGGCGCAAGGCGTTGAGCGGTTTTGCCGCGATGGCCCGCCGCCGCCAGGCCCGTTGCCACAGACGGCGCGGCGCAGCATCCATTGTCGGATGCAGGCGGGCGGTGTCGGCGTCGCCGATCAGGCCGATATCGCGCCATGCCAGCCGGAGTGCGTCGCGATAATAGGCCGGGTCGCCGCTCAGGACGGAGCGGCCCCGATCATGCGACTCGATCCGCAATTCCGCGCGATAGGTATGGGCGAACAGGGCCAGCCAATAGTCGTCCGCGCTGCCGGAGTCCGGGCCGAGCGCACCGGCGAACCGCGCGGCGGTGCGCACGCAGGCGCAGACCGCATCGGCAATAGCCTGCGCGACCCTGGTCGAGACGGGCACGAGCAGGCGGGCGGGTTGGGCGAAACGGGTCCATATGGTCGTATCCAGGCTATGGCCGGTTGCCGCTGCCGCAAATGTTCCGATCCCCATGGTCGCGACCTTGGCGCGGATGATCCGGCCGCCAATCTCGCATTCATGATAGCTCACATGGGGCCAGAGGAAGGCCCAGGGCGGCCCGGTGCGCTCCGCCTCGTCGCGCAGCACGTAAAAGTCCAGCACACCGTCGAGGTTGGCGGTGCGCAAGGCTGATCCGTAGAACAGCACGGCCGCGCCGCCCAGTTGCTGTCGCAACTGCGTGGCCAAGGTGGCAATATCGGCGGTGACAGGGCGCTGGAGTTCTCGAGCCACCAGCGCTGCAAGGTCACTCATGGCACCAGGAAGGCGATGGGAGCGCCGCGCGCGATGGTGAGGTTGCCGCCGGGAAAGCGTTCGCCATCGAGGATGAAGCTCTTGCGGATCGAGAGAGTGACCTGCTCCACATCGCGGCGGACAAAACCGTCCTGCTCCAGCCGGGCCGACTGATCGCTCCAGAGCAATCGCGGCAGGGAGCGCAGCAAATGGCGCGGCGGGGCCTTCATGGCGAGAAACTTAAGACCATCGCGCGGTTGGCCGAAAGGGCGCAGACCGAGCGGCATGCGGTGCAGGGAGGAACCGAAGATGAGGTAGATATTCTCGCTGACAATATCGACATTGTCGCGCGAGGTGCGGATGGTGTCGCCGCGCGTCCACGGGCTGCGCGATCCACCCAGCACCGTCCGTAGTAGCGCCCAGCCCAAGGTGAGGAGCACAGCCAAGCTGTTGAACCCGCCTCGGCGATGCACGCGCTGCGCGAGCATGGTCGCGCGCACATAAGCACCGAAGCCGAAGATGAAACCAAGCTGCTCGGGATGCCGGCCGTGGCCCCAGCGAATATGGATGGGGCTGCGCCACGCGACGCGATCGGCACGATGGGCTGCGACGATGTCCGTAAGCGACCAACTGTCGGGGATGCCAAGGTCCATGGCGAGCGCGTTGGTCTTGCCCGCGGGCAAGACAGCGAGGCGCGGCGGGTGGCCCTTATAGGCCCGTTGAGCGGCGCTCATGACCTCGCGCACGGTCCCGTCGCCGCCGTCGATCACGATGAGGTCGACAGCTTCCCGCACGAAATCACGCATTGCCAGATCCAGCGCTTCGCGGTTTTCCGGAGCGTGGCGAATGGTGACAGCCCGCGGTGGATCAAATGACCGATGCAGCACGCCGCCATGACGATGGCTGCGCAGATTGCTGATGACGCCAATACGCGGCAACGCGGCCCGGTCCAGTGGGACAGGATCGCTGGCAGCCCATGGGCCCGGACGTCTGGAATGGAGCATGGTCATGAATTTGGCGCCGCTGATCCTTCAATGGGAGTGCATTCCTGCCAAGGGATGGCAGTTGCGCGCCCTCATTCATGGCATGAAAATTGGGGAGATGCGGAGTGTCATCAATCCGTCGCAAAAGTGGAACGGGTTGAGGTGAGCCATAACGGCGATGAGTTGATTGGCGCAGGGGAAAGTCACACTCTTGCAGGAGTGGGCAACTTTGTTTCAGTATCCTAAAGTCTTATTGTTTCATTCTGATCGTTCAGCGAAAGATCCTGCCGAGTTGATAAAGGCACCACTTCCTGTCCTGATATCTATCATGGCTCGTCGCTCGATTTGCTGGTTTGCAACCGGTGTCGTCATGGCTGGCGCGATGCCGCAGCCGGCGTTGGCGGAACAGGCCGAGGCGACCGAGACGAGTGCGATCACTGATTTTCGACTTGAGGATGCGCCGGCGGATCTGTCGGCTCCCCAAGCGGAGGGACAGGCGCAGACACAGGCACAGGTCGAACCACCGATCGGCGATAGGGCTGAGGGGCCGGCGGCGACATCCCTCGGCTATGGGCCACCGGACAGGATGATCGCCCCTGCTGGCGACGATCGGCCCGATCCCGCCCAATTCCGGGGCTTTGGGCGTCAGCTTGGCGCGGTCAAATGGGAGATGGGCGCGATCGTGGCCTATTATACGGCGATCAACGGGCCCAAATTGTTCGAAGACGCCACGGCCCCGCATTTTCACAAGGAAGGCTGGTTCGGCAAATCGACGAGAAATCTCGGCATGGACAAGCTGGCCCATGCCTATAGCGCCTATGTCATTTCCGACCTGATCTATAGCCGCCTGAAATACAAGACGGGCGATGCACCGGGCATTGCGCTCACCGCTGCGGCCCTGGGTTCGGCGACGATGCTATACACGGAGTTCTGGGACAGTATTGAGCGTAGCGCCGGCTGGTCGTGGGAAGATGTGGCGTTCAATACGCTCGGTTCCGGCTTTTCCTTGCTCCGCAATACGGTGCCGGGGCTGGACAAGAAGCTCGACTATCGGCTGATGATCGAACCGAATTCGGACATTATCACGGTGGAGGGCAAGCGCCATTTCCAGCAGCAGCGCTATTTCTTTGCGCTTAAATTTGCTGGTTTCAAGGCCCTTGAGAAGGGGGCGTTGCGTTACCTGGAGCTGCACGCCGGTTATTATGGCAAGGATTTCACCAATGAGGACCGCGCGGCGGGTATCGAACCCAAACGCCGGATCTTCGTCGGGGTCGGCGTCAACCTGCGCGAGCTTTTCTTCAAGAACAGCCGTAGCCGCGTGGGCCGGGCAGCGGGTGAGGTGCTGGACTATTTCCAGCCGCCCTACACCGTGCTGCACGCCCATATCACCAATTGAGGCGCCTCTTACAGAGCGCTCAGGGCCTGCCGGGCAAATAATCGGAACTGGGCGAGGCGCTCTTCCTCGGTGGTTTCGGGGCGGTAGGGGCTGCTGAGCGCCTCGCCCGAGCGCGGCGCGCGTGGCGGGATATCGAGCGCGGCGGCGGTGACAAACCGAATGCGCCAGGCGAGCGCGGTCATGTCGCTCGTCTGGAGCGCTTGTGCCAGCGCCTGCGTGACGCGTTGCACGCCCTGCGCGAATTCGGCCCAGATCGCCTTGTGAAGCGATGCATCGGCCCGCGCGAAAATCTCGTCCAGCACGATGATGGCGCGGTGCCGGTTGGACATGGCCGCCGGGGCCCAGAGCGGGAGCACGAGCGCATCAATGCTCGCGGCCAGATCCGGGGCAGGCTGTTTGTCGAGTTCGTCCAGCAGGCGGGTCCGCGCGGTGCCGATCAGCACGGCGTTGCGATGCGCCAGCTCGCGCAGAAGCCCGTCCGTGTCGCCGAAATAATAGCGGATGAGCGCGGAATTGACGTCCGCTTCAGCCGCGATGCGGCGCACGCTCAGCGTGACCATACCATCGCGCACAACGAGAATCTCGGCCGCATGGAGCAGCCGGTCGCGTGTTTGCGAGGGGGAGTGCGCGCCATGGAGGTTTTCGTTCATGGCGCTATCTAGCAGCGCCGCCACGCCTCGAGAAAGCCGCTCTTTCGCCTTGACCACTCGCTTTGTCGATTTTACACGAGTGTGTAATTCGACCGTCGGGATGCGGCGGGCGTTGCTATTGACCGCGATCTGGACATGATCGTTTATGGACGAACCGTTCATCTTGACGGCGCTCGTGGGGAGCGGGGAGGGGCAGATGATTGATCGGCGTGACATGCTCAAAATGGGCGCGGCCGCACCGCTGCTCATGTCCTTTCCCGCGCGCGCGATGATCGCCCCCGCGCAACCGCAGGCGCTGGTCGTTGATCGGCGGTTCGATGTCTCGCTGGCCGGCCTGCTGCGTGATCTGCCCCGACTCGTCACCGATGGCGATGTGACACGGCTGTGGGTTGAGACACTCGATCCGGCATGGCGCAAGCCGGGCTTCGCGCTGGAAGGCGTGACCGGCGAGGATGTGCTGTTCATTCTCGAACATTTCGCCTGGGACCGCGGCCGCCGGGTCGTCCACCGGCAGGAGGTCGCGCCGCGCAGCGCGAGCCGGCCCGCTCTTATCCACTGGGCGATCGCGCCCGTTCATCCTGCGATGGTATCCTGACACATGGCGATCCTGCCCCCCGATCTCTCCGCTGCCGATTTCGCCAAGGTCCTGATCGAGTTCCGTCAGGCGATCGGCGCCGAGTGGGTCTTTAGCAGCGAGGATGATCTCGGCCCCTATCGCGACAGTTTTTCGCCGGTGTGGGACACTGCGCAGGAGCGCAGGGCATCCGCCGCGCTGGCCCCGGCCGATGTCGTGCAAGTGCAGGCCATCGTCCGGATTGCGGCCCGATATCGCATTCCGCTCTTCCCCATCTCGACCGGCAAGAATTTCGGATATGGCGGCCCGTCGCCCAATGTCACCGGCAGCATCGTGCTTGACCTCAAGCGCCTCAATAAAGTGCTGGAACTGGATGAGGCGCGTGCCTTTGCGCTGGTCGAGCCGGGCGTTTCCTATTTCGATCTCTATCGCGCGATCGAGGAAAAGGGCCTCAAGCTGATGATTGATTGCCCTGATCCCGGCTGGGGCAGCCCGATCGGTAACTCGCTGGAGCGCGGCATCGGCTATACCATGGCGGCATTCCGGGACCATTTCGGCGCGAGCTGCGGCATGGAGGTGGTGCTGCCCGATGGCGCGTTGATGCGCACCGGCATGGGCGCGCTGCCCGGCTCGAAAAGCTGGCAGGAGTATCAATATGGCTTCGGGCCGGATCCCAGCGGCCTGTTCGCGCAGGGCAATTTCGGCATCGTGACCAAGATGGGTTTCCGGCTGTATCCACGGCCGGACCATTACCGCACCGGGCTCGTCACCGTGCCGCGGCGGCGGGATTTGGTGAGGCTGGTCGAGATCTGCAATTATCTCAACGACTCCATGCTGTGCGGCGAGATCATCTATGCCAGCCCGTTACAGGCGCTGATGGCCAAGCCCGATTTCGCCGCGCTCGCCACCCGGGCGGGCGGGCCGAGCGATGGTGATATGGACGCCGCCGCCAGCGCCGCCGGCTTGCCGAGCTGGCAGGTGGACCTGCAATTTTTCGGCCCCGAGGCGACCACTGCGGCCAACTGGGCCTATGCGAAGGAGCGTATTCTCTCCGCGATCCCCGGTGCCCGGGCGATTGACGGGGATGCCTTTGCGCTACCTGCAACGGCCACGCAGATGGAGAATATGACCCAGCCCTATCGCACCAGCATCCGCCGCCATGGGGCGCTGGGGGTGCCCAGTCTGGGGATGTGGAAGATCGTGCGGGATGATGGGCATCTCGGCTTCTTCCCCGTCTTGCCGCGCACGGGGGAGGCGGTGTTCGAGATGCAGCGGGTGATGTGTGACGCGCTGCGTGAGTTCGACACATTGCCGAGCTATTTCAATGCAACGACCGCGCCGCTTCACTGGCACAGCCATGCCTTCCAGATGGTGTTCGCGCCGCCGATCCGGCGTAGCGATCCGGCTCATAACGCCATGGTCGACCGGGCGATGCACAAGGCCGTCGCGGTCGCCGCCGAGCATGGCTGGGGCGATTACCGTGCCGCGCCAATCTATCAGGATGCGGTGTCCGATACTTACAGTTTCAACAATCACGCCCTGCGCCGCTTCCATGAGATGCTGAAGGACGGGATCGATCCGGACGGCATCATCGCGCCCGGACGGGGCGGCATCTGGCCAAAAAGGTTCCGTAAATCATGAGCTCTGGCTTTCATGGTGGCCTGATCGCAGGTCTTGTCGGCATCGGCCTCCTGTTCGCCGCAACGGGCGCCGTGTCGGCAGCCGGGCAGGCGACGGGAACCGGCGATGCGGTCGCGCGCGGCCATGGGGTGTTCGTGCATCAATGCGCGCCCTGTCACGGGGCCGGCCCCGGAGACGACGGCTCCCCCCGGTTGCCCGGCACCGCGGCGCTGGTGCTCAAATATCAGGGCGAGCAACCGCCCGAGCTGGAGAAGCGCACCGACCTCAATGCCGATATCCTGCGTCTCTTCGTCCGTCAGGGCGTGGGGGCCATGCCGATGTTTCGCAAGGCCGAACTGAGTGATCGGGATATTGACGATATCGCCGCTTATCTGAAGGCCAGCGCCGCTTCCCGCTAGCCGCACGCTAGCCGTGCTTCGCGAGCGGCCGCAAGGGAAGCGGTGGTTTTGGCCGGACGGGAGAAGGCAGGCGGGTTCGCCACGACATGCGCCGGGCTTGCGGGGAGTAAGGTGGCCATCGACCGGCCGATCTGCATGCTGACGCCGGCTGACTGCAATGCGGCGGTAGACCTCTCGCCCCGGCACGGCTAGGCAGGAGGCGATGTCCGAGCCTATGCCCCAGTCGCCTCGTCTCGGCTCCCTTCGCGCGATCGTCCGGCGCGAGCTGCGCGACCTGATCACCGTCAAGCGGAGTGATCGGCCATGGGAGCTGCCTTTTGCGGTTGCCATGGCGGTTGGCTTGCCAATGGTCATCGGCGCCTGGCTGGGCGAACTGCGTGAGGCGGCGCTGGCGTCCATCGGCGCCATGACAATGATCTATATTCCGCGGACCCGGCTCGATCATCGGATGGTTACGCTGATGGCGGCCGCATTCGGGATGACGGCATGTTACGCGCTGGGGCAACTCACTCACCTCGTGCCCGAGGCCCGCCTGCCGGTCATCGCGCTGGTCGCCGTGCTCGTGACGATGGCCTGCCGTTATTATCGCGTCGGGCCGCCCGGTCCGCTCTTCTTCGTCATGGCGACGACGATCGGCGCTTATACGCCGGGCGACCTTGCAGGCGTTGCGGCCAAGCTGGGCCTGTTCACGCTCGGCACCATGGGGGCGGTCCTGATTGGCTTCGTCTACAGTTTGCACATATTGCGGTTCCGCGCGCCTGTGCCTGTGCTGCGGCGGCCGACCGACCTGCTCGACAGCGTGCTGATCGAGGCGCTCATCATCGGTCTGTTCGTTGCCTTGTCGCTGGGGGCCGCGCAGTTTCTTGGCATCGAGAAACCCTATTGGGCGCCGGTGAGCTGTCTCGCGGTCATCCAGGGGGTCAATCTGCGGGCGGTCTGGAACCGGAAGATCCAGCGCATTGTCGGCACCATGATCGGCCTTGGCCTTACATGGCTGCTGGTGCGTTATGCCGCTGATCCGTGGGCGGTCGCCATCACCGTCACGTTGCTCACCTTCCTGATCGAGACGGCGATCGTGCGGCATTATGCCTTTGCTGCCATTTTCATCACGCCAGTGGCTATCCTGCTGGCCGAAGCCTCGACACTCGGGCTGGCGAATAGCTCCGGCCTGATCACGGCCCGGCTCGCCGATACGGTGGTGGGCGCGCTCATCGGCCTGGCCGGCGGCGCTTGCCTGCACAGTCCGGCGTTGCGCCAGCGATTGAAGCGCTGGCTATCCGCTGCGGGAGCACAATGACGCAGAGGTTGGGCGGGCCGTGTCGCGAATCCCGTATGATTCGTATCTGATTGCCGCGTTGACGGCCACTCAGGCCTGCGACGTGGGCAGTTAATCGATGCTTTTTCAGAGACGTGCCTGGCCTGACGAGAAGCGGGACGGGGCAATCTCTGCCCGAAATGCCGGGATAAAATCCTTCGGCTCCCTTCCGGCTTGCCGTGCCAACTATCTGCCGCTATGCGCTCCGCTTGGAAGGGCCGGTAGCTCAGTCGGTAGAGCACACGACTTTTAATCGCGAGGTCGCGGGTTCGAACCCCGCCCGGCTCACCATCCTCAAAATTGTTGCTGCGCGTGGCACGATGATATCGTCACCACGACGACTTTATCGTGGCGCCTGCACGATGGCATTTGGATGAGGCCGTTGTGCCCGGCCCGCGCGATGCCCGTTGGGCGACGGTGTTCGATCAGGTCGGGCACAGCAACCGGCGGTGCGGTCTCAGGACGGGCGAGCCAAAATCCGACGAACCAGCGCTTGTAGCTCCGGCAGCACATCGGTCTCGAACCAGGGATGTGTCGTCGCCCAGTGTCGCGATCGCCACGAGGGATGCGGCAACGGGAAATAGTCTGGCAGATAGGCGCGGAAATTCTGGACCCGGTCGGTCATCGTGCCGGGCCCCAGCACATGGTTCTGGGCATAGATCCCCACCAGTAATGTCAGGTCCACGGCGGGCAGCCGCTCCAGCAACCGGGCGCGCCATAGCGGGGCGCATTCGGGGCGCGGTGGCGCATCACCGCCATTTTTTGCCCGACCGGGATAGCATAGACCCATCGGCAGGATCGCTATCTTGCCCGGATCATAAAATTCTTCCTCGGTCACTCCCAGCCAGGCACGCAGGCGGTCGCCGGACGGATCGGAAAAGGGCAGGCCGGAGATATGAGCTTTGGTCCCCGGTGCCTGACTTGTGATCAAAATCCGCGCGGATGGCGCCATCTGGAAGATTGGCCGCGGACCGAGGGGCAGATCGTCCGCACAGCGACGGCAGTGACGGACCTCTTCCAGCAATTGCTCGAAGGTCGTCATGCCGGGCCGCTGGCCAGCCGGTCAGAAGGCGTCTGGTTGCTGATGATATCCGTCTCTCAAGTGAAGGGCGTGGCAAATTCGACCCGCACACCACCGGGCATGGTGCAGAAGAAATGGCGGGCGCCGGCATTGCCACGGATGAAGCCTGGGTCAATCTCGATTTCGACGCCCGGATAATGGCGCAATCGCTCAAAGACGGTCATCAGGGATGCATCATCAGCCACCGCAAGTGCCAGATGATGAAGGCCGACATTGGTTTTGCGATCGAAGCCGGTCGCATGCGACGGATCGGCGATGCGCCACAGCGTGAGCATGAGGCGTCCGTCCGTAACGAAGGTCGCGGGATAGGCAGGATCGCCACCCACCAGCGTCCAGCCAAGGGCATCGGTGAAGAACTGTTGCGCTGCATCGAGGTCGGGCACGGCCAGGCCGAGATGATGGACGCCACCGGTCAGGGGTTCGGTCATAATCAGTCTCCAGTTGCGGTGGAGCATAGCGCTCGCACCATCGACCGGCAATCGCGGCGACCCGAGCCGGTGAGGTGAGGGTGATCGGCCTTGGCCACCCATGGCTCATGCGACCAATAGCAGGATGCCATCCATCGAAAGCATCTGCGTCAAGACAGACGTGGTTCGGTTTGGCGATATGGCGATCATTTACGGCCCGACTGTTGCCGGGTTTGAGCTTGAGGGCGTGGCGCATTCGGACTGGGAGAGGGAGGAGGACGTTTTGACGCAGCAGTTCGCCGTCGCTACGGAGGCGGGCATGATTGCTCTATTGTCCCCCGCCAAGACGCTCGACTTTGAGCGCGCGCTGCCGCCGCTTACTCCCACAACACCATATTTCGCCGAAGAAGCGTGCAATCTGGCCAGATCGGCCGCCAATCTTTCGCAAAAGCGGCTCGCGGAGCTGATGCATATCTCGCCGCGTCTTGCCAAACTCAATGCGGAGCGTTTTCGCGATTTTGCCAATCTGCCCGAGCGGTCGGCATTGTTTGCCTTTGCTGGCGATGTCTACACGGGCTTCGAGGCATATTCGCTGGACGAGGCAGGCATTGCGTTCGCACAAAATCATGTGCGGATGCTGTCGGGGCTATATGGCCTGTTACGCCCGCTCGATGCGATCCGGCCGTATCGACTGGAAATGGGAACGCGCTGGGCACCACGCCACAAGCGGCTAACCGACTGGTGGGGCGAGCGTATCGCCCAGTTGCTGCTGACACAGGTCGAGGAGGAGGGATCGGGTGTCGTGCTCAATCTCGCCAGTCAGGAATATTTCGCAGCGGTTGCGGGCAAATTGACGGGCGTTCGCGTCATCGAGGTCGAATTCCGGGAGCCGGGTCCCAATGGCCCACGTTTCATCAGTTTCAACGCCAAGCGAGCGCGTGGCATGATGGCGCGCTGGCTGTGCGAACATCACATCATCGATGTGGAGGCGATGTGCGGTTTTGATAGTGACGGCTATCGCTTTGATGCCGATGAGAGCGACGCTGATCGCTGGCGCTTCACCCGCATGTGAGCGTGAGGTAGCCGGCTGAGCATTCAGCCGGACGTCGTTGTTCCCAAGGCTGGGAAAGAAAATGGTCGGGGAAAGAGGAGACGGAGACAGGCACCTTTCTAGCCCGCAGAAAACCTAGAACCCTTGCATTTCTGCGGGGTATGGCCCACAAAAGTGGCACACAATCTTGGCACACAGAGGGGCTGGATCAGTGGTTTTCATTCGCAAACGGGGCCACCATTTACAGGCCAAGGTCCGCATCCCGAAGGCGCTGGAGCCGGCCTATGGCGGCAAGCAGTTCCTCTATCTCAAGCTCTCCACCACGGACAGCAAGGCGGCCCAAGCGCAGGCCGAAGCGTGGGAGGCCAGCTTGCGCCTCCAGTGGCTCACCAGTCCCGCCAGCCCGGCACCCTCACCATTAGCTGGCCTGCCCCCGGCACAGTTGCGGCAACTCTACCATGACCTGCGAGCACAGGCGGAAGCCGGAGAGTTCGAGGTTCAGGGTCTGGGTGGCGACACCGTCGCGGCCGGGATCGGGCACGAGATCGAGAAGATTGCGGAGAAGTATGAAGGGAAGGACGATCTGCCGGAGCCCGTCGAGGCCCGGTTGGCTGCTCTACAGGACGCCAAGTCATCCCTTCAGGGTCTGCCGGTGCCCCGTCGGAAATCATTGGAGCCATCCTTCCGGGAACTCGCGGACGACTACATGACCACATGGCGGGCCACGCACGGCCGCAAGGTCACCAACACCGAGCAGCAGATGCTTGCCACGTTCGACCTGTTCGGGCGCTTCTACGGCAAGAAGCCCATCCGGGGGGTCCGTGATCCCGATGCCGCGCACTTCGTTGACGCCCTGCGCCAGCTAGACCCGAATTGGGCACGGAAGCCGGGGGCCAAGGACATGACGTGGGCGGAGTTGCAGAAGGCCTATGGCCATCGCCCCAAGGGCCTCGCTGACGCCACCGTTAATCGCCACTTGGGGACACTCAAGACGTTCTGGGGCTGGGCACGGCGGCGCGGGCATTGTGACGGGGAGAACCCGTTCGACGGTCACCACCGGGCGCTCCGGCCGGGCGTGAACGCCAAGGGCTATGTAGCATGGTCGGATGACGAGTTGCGGGAGCTGTTTTCGCCTCCTCCCAAACGGGCAGACCTGACCGAGCTGATGCTGGTCGCTCTATATACCGGGATGCGGCTGGATGAGATTGCCTCGCTCACCGTCGCGGACATTCACAGGGAGCCGGTCTCGTTCATCCGTGTAACGAACGCCAAGACCCAAGCTGGCAACCGGGACGTGCCTGTCCATCGGGCGCTATGGTGGCTGATCGAAAAGGCCAAGGGTGCACCGACGGACCGCTTATGGCCCGAGTGGAAACCCGAGGGGCCCGGCAATAAGCCCGGCGGTGACGCGGGCAAGGAGTTCTCCCGCTTCAAGGCTGCGAAGGGCTACCGCGAGAGGACGAAGACGTTCCACAGTTTCCGAAAGAACTTCGTGGGGCAGTTGGAGCGCCAGCGCGTGCCAGAGCAGGAGGTCGCGCAGATCGTCGGGCACGCCAAAGCCGGCTTTACGTTCGGCGTCTATGGCGGGCAGGCCGAACTGGAGAGCAAGGCCAAGGTGGTCGCGCTGATCGACTATCCGGGCCTGCCGGTGCCGGAGGCGTATTGGCGGAAAGAGCGGTGACCGCGCGCACGCTGTCCGCTACTCGGGCATGCACCTAGGAGCAGAAAATGAAGAGACTTTTCCTGATCTTATTGCCGCTACTGGCGCACGGCTGTTCACAAAAGGCCGAGCTGTTCTATTGCGACGACAGCAGCACTACGTATGAGGCCAGCGCGCTGCGCCGCCCTTTCACCGGCACCCTGCTCGGCTATGAATTTGTTGACCGCAACGGTTTCACGATCAAAATTGATGCTCGGAATAGCAAGAATTATGTTTGCGAGGAGAAGGTCGCAGCGGACCAGCGCCACGAGCGGTTGTGCGCCTCGACAAGAAAGGGCGATATCGCCCGCGCCTTCGCTGGCTGTGAGGAGCTATAACAAGGGCTGATGTGAAAACAGCCATCGCCCGCCGAGAAGCCATGTCGTCCCCTGAAGAGATCGCTACGGACCCGATGCACCAGTAGGCCCCTAATCAACCCGAAAGTCACCCTCCGCGCCCCGCAGGCACCTGAGCGACCTTCACCGCCCTGATTGACATTCTACGGCTGAGATAAGCGGGCAGGGCCTACCGCGCACACCGCATCAACGCTGCGCACTCCAAGTCCGTCGCTGCGGGCCGCTCGATGCTCCTCTGGGCCATTGAGGCCGGGAAGGAGTTGCTGGAGGTGAAAAAGGGGCTCGCGCATGGCGAGTTCCAAGCGTGGTGCGAGGCGAACCTGACGTTCACCGTCCGCATGGCGCAAAATTACATGCGCCTTGCCAGAAACGAAACGGGTTGCGCTTTTGATCCTAACGTGGGGGTCAAAGCAGCGCTTGAGGCCATGGCCGACGCAAAGCCCTCCACCACCCCCACGCTCACCCACGATGACGCCGAGCGCATCCACAAGCTCGCCGCCATGGCTAACAGCCCGAACGAGAACGAAGCCGGTGTTGCGCAGGAGATGCTCGACAAGATGGCTGGTCTGTTTGGCCTGACGGGGGAGGAGGCGCAAGCGGCTGCCGAGAAGCTCTGCCCTGAGCCGCCGTCCCATGACGAGCTAGTCCGTAAGGCTGACGCCTTCAACGCAAAGCTGGACGAGCGGGTCGCCGCCATCCGCACGGAGATGGTCTCCCTCATCGAGCGCGAGGGCCGGGACGAAGCCCTGACCATCATAGCCGAAACCATCTGTCGCCTGAAGTTCCCGAAGGAGTATCGAGGTGCTTAACAAGCTGTTCAGCCGCAACCGCCGTGCCGCCCGGCCCTTATCGGTGCGCTCGATCATGGACAGCTCCTTGGCCATGTCGAGGGTCAGGAGGTAGTCCTTGCGGGGTCGACCCTTCGTTGGGGTTTTGGGGAATTTTCCCTGAAAGTCCTCCCCTTCAACAAAGCCATAATGCTTCACGCGATACTGGAGCCATTTGGCGAAGCTCTCTTTCACCTCCAGCCACCCGTGCAGACCCCGAGCGTCGATTGCCCGGCCCCCGCCCCATCCCTCGTGCTCAATAGGCGCGAGAGCTGCGGAAATGTTTGCGGCTCCTAAGCCCACAGCCGAACCATCAGAACCAGCAAAAGGAGGGGGACTGCTGCGCCTATGGTCATCAAGGCGATCACAAGAGCCGCATAGCCGGGATGCCCCCTATCCAAGAAAGCTGTCGCGATGCGCCATCGCGCCTCCCAGCTATTCATTACTATGCCTGTCAGATGACATCGCGTCCGCCCGTGTCCAGTTATGGTTGACGGAGTCTTAAGGCACGACTCAAAGTATAACGTTGGCCATCTTGGTTTATTACTCATTAATCTAAACATGCTTCCCACCAAGACACGAGAAGGCCCCATTCAGCACCGAAAGTCGCCCTCGCTATGCGATCCGCACCGAACCCCCACCGAGACCCCAAATGTCCCTGCACGGGTCGTAGAAGCGGCCAGAAGGCGTCTCCACCGGGTATGCAGCAGGCCACCGCCGGTCATCACCCAGGCACATTCTGGACGTGCCGGGTGGCCGCGCTGGAAGACCAGCAATTACGCCACGTTTCGATTAATCCGCACCCTTGGGGTGGGGGATACTGTAGGTGTAACATTAGGTGTCACAGAAGGTTGACCTACAGTGTCTTGAAGGTCGCCCGAGGGTTCATCACTCCTCCAGACCATCCCGACCTCTTGCCGGGAGATTGGACGAGGGGCGTGGAGGAGGTCGATACCTTCGGGCAACAGTCGGTGAACCTTCAACGACCAGCAGCTGCGCCATATGGTGATCGAAGGAGAGCCGTGGTTCGCTACGGCTGACGCCTGCCGCATCCTCGCTCTCAAGGCCGGAGTGGACGGCTCCTTCACACGCCACACTCAAAAGCTCGCCGCAGATGAGAAGCGGGTGGTGCGCCGTGACGGCTCCAACCAATCCGTTTGGGGGGATAGCAGAGGGTCGGTCATGACCTTCATCTCCGAGCCGGGGCTCTACAAGCTCATCGCCCGCAGCAACAAGCCCGAGGCCAAGCTCTTCGACCGCTGGGTCCGTCACGACGTCCTCCCGTCCATCCGCAAGACCGGCGGCTACCTCCTGAACGAAGACATGCGGGCCACCGCCGGGGCTGATGTGCGGGATGGCCCACCGGTCCCGAACCACGCATTTCTGCCACTTTTGATATAGTCAGCACCATAGGAGCAGGAAGCCTTTTTCTGGCTCGCTCCGGTCCTGCCTCATCATCCATTTTCACAGTCAACCACCGCTTCGGGTCGCCCCCGGACGCGAGCGTTGAGCGCAGCGCTCCCTTCGGGTCGAGCGCGGCACGCGGCGGCCTTGCTTCTCGCTAGGCAGGAGAGACGGGGCCGCCGCCCACATTCCCGAAATTCGGTCCCGACCAACTCGTTCTCGCTCAAGCGGCGGTCGGGGCCGATCCTGCCGAGCCTCCTAGGGCTCATTCTCAACACCAACGAAAGATCACGAAATGCCTACGGATACCACTGCCGACGAACTCAACGCCGCTGGCGAATACGAGCCGACACAGGCCGAGATGGACGCCTACAATAACTTCGATGGGATTGCCGACGTTCCTTCAAATGTTCAGGTCATCGGCGACCTCAACCTGTCCGAACCGACGCTTTCGGCCTTCCCGCCGGATCAGCAGGATATCATCCGCCAGCGGGCCGGGAGCAATAGCCCCGAGGCCATCAAGGGAGCGATCCACAGCTACCTGATGGACCGTAAGAGGGACTTTCTCATCAATGCCGGTGCGGGCGAAGGTGCCACCCATACCCAGCGCGTCATGCTAGAGCAGGCCAGTAAGGTCCGTGATATCAAGGCAGAGCTGGACCGGGTCGATGCCGAACTTGCGGAGGTGGTCGGATACGAGACACAGTTTGACGAGAAAGGCGCTCCCATTCCCGTCCCCATTCACCGCCTGACAGGCCAGCGCCGCAAGGAATGGGAAGCCCGCCGGGCAACTCTCGGTCACCAGATGGGCCTGATTGCGGGCATCGAAGGTGAGCGCGAGATCAGCGAAGCCAACCGCGCCGACGCGGTGGCCGCTCATGAGATGCGCACGATGCTTGCCGATCATAAGGAAATCCGCCGCCGTGCAGTCCATATGGCACGCGAGGACCGCCTTAACGCCGCCGCCGCACAGCGCGCCAAGATGCTCAAGGGCGGGCTTGGCTGGTGAAGGGATTCTACGGCTTCCAGCCTCGGGCCCGTAACGGCATCCCCAAGCGCAGGGTGCCCGCGAGCAACCCCTACGAGGCCACTGGCGCGGGCTATGCCGAGCGCAACCGCGAGACCCGGACCACGCTTCCGACCGGCATTGTTCGGGTCGATAAAGGCGAACCGCTGGTCCCGCCGCACGGTGGGGTTGTGACATCAACGCCCACACCGAAAACACCGGCTCCGGCACCAGCAGCGCCCCCGGCACCGCCTGCCGCGCCCCACGTGCCCCGCAAGTCCTACCGCCCCCTTGGCGAGTTCAAGCCGGGGATCGGACGGGGCTAACCAGATAGGAGCAGAGCCTCCGGTCGCCCCGCTGGTCACCAGCCGGACCACCCCGGAGGCTCTTGCTCCACAACCTGCCACCTTCATTCACCCGAACACACGCCCGCCGGTCCACTGCCGGGCGCAGTAGGAGACACTTCCTGTCCAAACCCTCCCTCCGGTCTGCCATCAACGACAAGTGCAGAACCTGTATCTATGACCCGATGGCGCGGGGCAGCTGGCGCGAACAGGTCGCCGCCTGCTCTTCCGCCAACTGCTCGCTCCACGCCGTGCGGCCCGTTCCCCGTTCCTGCATGAACGACGGGACTATCGACGTGGGCAAGGTCGAGGAAATCACCGCTCGGTTTGACCGATGACGCCGACAGCCGAGCAGCGCGTCTGCATCAAGTGTGGCGGCTCCAGCCCAATGTCAGACTATGCCGTGCGCAACGGCTACCGCTCGAACGTCTGCCGAACCTGCATCAATGCCGACCAAGTGCGCCGCCGGGCCGAGAAGGCAAAGCAGGGCGCCGCCACTGGTAGCAGTTCGGAACTCCGGCAGGACATTCGCTCAGACTTAATGTCCGCCATGCTCACCGGACGGTCCCGCCGTGCCCTTCACGCCGCCCGCCAGAACCCGGACGGTCTCCACAAGCTCCGGCATAAAGACGGAAGCGGCTACTACTCCATCACCGAGTTTGCCACCCGCTGCATAGAGACCGAAGCCGTCCGCCGTGTCGCACGGACCTGCGAGTCACATGCGGACGCCGCCGAGTTCATCCATCTGTTTGAGCAGGACACGACGGGCAGCGAACGATTGGCTGCGATGCACAACCTTGCCCGCACTGCCGGGCCTCGCAAACCCCACCTGAACCTAGGCGAGCCGGAAGACGAGGACATCGAGCCCGAGTTCGACCCCTTCGAGGACAGCTTCGGGGATTGGGCCCCGTCATGGGCCACCACCGGGCCCCTTACCGCCAGAATGAAAGGTCAAACATGGCCAACAACTCTCTCGACCTAAGCCAAACCATCGCCCGCATTAAGCAGTCGGAAAGCAAGCTGCACCGGCGCAGCGGCTTCACCTCACACCGCCGGGGCCCCGAAGCGCCTCGGACGGAACGCCCGGCAGACATGCGCCAAGCCCGTCGCGGGGATAGCGGCGCAAGCGATCTTATGCGCGCGCTCAACATGACGCAGAGCGCCGCCGGTGACTTCCAAAACTACGCCGCACAGCGCCACGACCAGCAGGAACACGCGAACGCCGCGCAGGGCGCAGCCGACGCTGTCGTCGGGATCGTGGACGAGGAGAAGGAGGCCAAGAGCCGCGCCTATGGCGAAGCCCTGTCTGAGGGGCGCATCCGCCGTGAATGGTTTGACGGCCTAGCCGACTACCAGCGGGGCCTTGCCGAGATTATCGAGAACCAAACACAGCCCACCGTTGCCGAACGAGAGAAGGAAGTCCGGGACTATACCGAAGGCTATTATCGGAGCTTCGCAATCGACCCGGAGACCGGCGAACTTCGAGAGGATATGAGCCCGTCCGCCAAGCTATGGCTGGCGAACGAGATGGGCAGCACCCGCGTCCGCAACGTGACCGCCGCATTGCAGGCCGTCGAGGAGAAGATCAACGCCGAGGGCGAGATGAACTTCGTCGGCATCCTCACCGGCCAGACACGGGACGGCCGCCCGCTCGACCTTACCGAGGCATTGAGCGCAGTGCCCCCGACTGTGCCCCGCGAGAGGCTCCGCAAAATCGTCTTTCAGGTTGTCTCCAACGAAGCCAACCGCCGCCTCCAGACCGGCGACCCCGTGGGCGGGCAACGTCTATGGGACCAGCTCGCCGACATTGTGGGCGATGGAGTTGCCGCCACCGCCATGGCTCGTCCGGGCACCGCCGGTTCCCCTGCGCCGTCCGAAGGTCCATCCGGCACGGTCACCGCCACCGGCGTGGCCGGGCAGTATGCACGGGCCTTCCGCCAGCACGGCCTGTCCGAACCTGTGATCGCCGGCATCCTTGGCAACGTCCATTATGAGAGCGCTTTCCGCAGCGGGCGTGTCGGGGACAACGGGACGGCCTTCGGTCATTTCCAGTGGCGCGCTAGCCGCGTCGATAACTTCCTCAAGGTCATCGGCACGCACCCGAAGGACGCGACGGTCGAGCAGCAAGCCCACTTCGTGAAATGGGAGTTGGACAATCCAACGCAGGCCGGCATGTCGGCCAAGAACCGCGACCGCATCCTGAACGCCAAGACCCCGGAGGAAGCTGCCCGCGCCTTCGATCAGTTCTATGAGCGGTCGGACGGCAAGACCCGCGATGGCCGCGCAGCAATGGCCGCCAAGTTCTTCAAGGGCTCCGAGGGTGGCCCCGGTGGCGTCACTCCCCGACCCGACTACGCGATGGGCGACAAACCGCTCGACCCTGTCGAGGCGGCCAAGGCCGATCCGGGCAACCGACAAGTCGGCAAGCTAGAAGGCATCTGGGCCCTGCGCCCGGAGGAGGTGGCGGCAGTCTATGAGGGCCGCGCAGCATACGCCAACAAGGCCCGCGTCGAGTTCAACCGCCAGCAGGAAGAGGCGCAGGACGAGGTTTATGGCAGCTATCTGATGCGCGTCTATGAGCAGGGCGAGCCTCTCTCCGAGACGGAAATCGTCCAAGCATCTGCCGACCGGACAATCAGCCCGCAGCGCGCCGCTTCGCTCCTGAACCTCCAGCAGTCCCGCAGGGACGAGGCAATACGCCGCGAGGACCGCAATGTTGCGCAATATGAGCGCATGCAGGCCAAGGCCGATGAGGACGAGGCGCTTTCAGTCACCGCCGGCTTCTACCGTGAATTGACCACCGGCACCTCTACGCCCGGCCAAATCATGGACCGGCTGATGACCTACGCCACGACCGAAGCCAACGGGCAGGTGCGTGACCACGTCATCGGCGCCGTCATGCGCGACATTGGCCGCGTCGAGCAGCTCCGCAAGGGCTCCGATGAGACCCGCGCAGCTACAGAGCTTCTCTCCAGCGCTGTTGAGGCGATGGTCCAGCAGGTTCCCCTTAGGGGTTCACGTGGAGCGAAAGCCCATGCCGGCCTCAAGAAGGAAATCGGCACAGTCGAGGCCAAGATGCTCCGCAAAATCATTGACGGCGTTCCCGCTGCAAAGGCCCGCGCCGAAGCGGTGGAAGAGGCCAGGCCGATCTTCGCGCGCTGGCGTCGGATCAATCAACCACCCGTCATTCAATAATCAAACAGGAAACCCATGCCCCTCACTATGGACGATGAGATTGCCGACCTGATCGGCAGTCCCCGGAAGAATACTGCGCCCGTCGCGGCCCCCGAGCATTCCCCGTATGTGCGGGGCGGGGTATCTCACGAGCGCGTTAAAACACTGGCCCGCGCGGAGGCTTCAAAGGTCGGCCGCGCGGGAGCCTTCATCTATGGCGTCGAGGATACCATCACCTTTGGGTTCCTTGACGAACTCTCGGCCCGAGCCAACTCGTCACTCCCGACATGGGCCGGCGGAAACGGCAAAAGCTACGAAGAGAACCTCCAGCTGAACCGCGAGTTCCTCAAGGAAATCGACGCGAAGCATGGGGGCTCTTTCATCGCTGGCCAGCTGGTCGGCGGGCTGGTCCCCATTATCGGCTGGGGCGGACGGGCCTATAAGGCATCGCAGGTGGCCGGAAAGGCCGCTACCACGGCCAGCGCTCGCCACGCGGCAAGCGCGGGGATGATCGGCAACATGGCCATGATCGGCGCAGTGGAAGGCGGTCTCTACGGGGCCGGCTCCGCAGAGGGTTCCGAGGATGGCTCATGGGGCAGCGAGTTGAAATCCCGCCTGACGGGCGCAACCTTCGGGGCCGCTGTTGGTGCCGGCGGCGGCATGCTCCTAGGGGCCACCGTCGTTCCCCTGATGCAGAGCGGCACACGCCGCGTTGCGGCAATCTTCCAGCAGGGCAAGACTCCGAAGCTGGACATCATATTCAAGAAAGACGGACTGCCCGACAAGGCCGGTCCCCTTCCGAGCCCGGCGGTGCGTGCCAGTGCAGCGCAGACGCCTGCCGCGAACGCGCCGAAGGCCCCGCAGACATTCCTTAACGACCTCACCGGCAAGAGCGCAGACGAGCTTACGCCGGGCGCGCTGGTGACCAGCAAGGAACTCCTTGGGAACGCCGAGGCCGCCCGGCAATCAATCTATGACCGCCTCGCCAAGCTCACCCCAGAGCAGGCCACGAAGCTGGCCCGTGAGTTGGCAGACGCAGAAGGCAGCGGCAACCTTGCTGATAGTGTCCATTACCAATCACTGCTCGGCATCGACATGAAGGCCGCAGGGGTGGACGAGGACGAGATCATCCGCGCGATCGTCAATCTGGAGGAAGCCTCCAGCGGTATCGTTGCCAAGGCCGGCGAACTCTCCCGGACGGTCAAGCAGGCCGATGGGGACATGGCGCGGAAATACGGCGCAGCGCTGACAGAGCAGGACGTTGACGCATCCTTGCTACGGGCACGGGAGGCCGTCTCGGACACGCGGGTAGGCCAACACGCGCTTATGATTGCCTCGCTCCAATTCATTCGAGCCAAAGACCGGCTGCTCGTCAACGTGATGGGCGGCAACAAAGAGGCCCGCACAGAACTGACCGATGAGCTGGTCACCGCGCTTCGCCTCGCCGCGAAGGGGCGTGCCATCATGGGATGGGCTGGGCGTGCGCTGGGCGACATGAGCCACAAGGGTCGCCTCATCTCTGCCGAGATCAAGGACGACGTGATCGAGATCACCGACGCCAAGAGCATCCGCGCGCGTGTTGACGCTGCCCTCAACGAACTGTCGGACACCGACTTGACCGCGCTGGTTAGCCGTATGCGCACCCTCGACGATCTTCCCAAGATCGAGGCAATCCTCACGAACAAGGAGGAGGCCGCCGCGTTCAAACAATGGGAGGCCGTCAAGAGCACCCTCGGGCCCTTCGCGAACACCATCGGGGCCTCCATCAAGTCCGGTCTGATGTCCGTCACGGCAACCCCGGCATGGAACGCGCTGGGCGCTGTCGCTCATGACTTCTTCCGCAACGACCTTGCCCGCACATGGGCCGCCAACGGCTACAGCCGGCTTGGTATGGCCAACGAGGCGCTGGCGATGCGGTTCGAGCGGGATGCGGCGCGGGCTGTCTATTGGCAGGCCCACAAGGTTGGCATGCAGAACGCCTTTAAGCGCCTCCAGTGGGAGACCTTCGAGTCCGTCGAGCGTATCGCTGGCGTCGGTTACGGCCCCGGCACGGTGCGCGAATGGGCGCTCGGCAAGAAGCGCGGCATGGTCGCCAAGGGCTACCGCCCGCCGGAGATCAGGGAGCAGGAGGTCGGCGGATACGCCAACGTCCAGAACCCGGACGCCTTCAATGCCCGGAACGCGGAGCGTCTCGCCAATGGCGGCGCCTTCGGGACACTGGCATACCACTCCCGCAAGGTCGGGGCTATCGCCACAAATACCTACCACGAAGCCGCCCTCGGAACGATTAAGATTGCTATTGGCGCGGTGGACGATTGGGGCCGGTCCTTCGTGAAGCTCAAGGAGACCTATGCACTCTCGGCCCGTCACGCGGTCCGCGAAGCTATCGAGCTGGGCATCCCGCCCGACGATATGGGTAAATGGGCCTCACGGCGTGCGCAGGAGCTGGCAGAGATGCCCCCTGCGGAAATCCTGAACAAGGTTGAGCAGCAGCTCATGACCAAGGGCGAACTCGGGGACGACCTTCGGTTCCTCCTTGAGCGCGAGCAGTCGGTTGAAACCGAAGCTGCCAAGATCATGTTCCTTGATGGTCCCCAGACGGGAGCCGGCCGTGCAGCCGAGAAAGCCGCTGGCTGGCTCGATAACGTCTTGGGCGGCGGTCTCATCCGGGGCACCTTCATGCCCTACCGAGCCACCCCGATCCGCATCTTTGAAGCCGGCACTACGCTCTATGCCCCATGGGGTCGCAAGACGAAGGAGATGCAGGACATTCTGGCCAAGGGCGGTCCCGAAGCGGAGATTGCACGGGCGCAGATGGAGGTCGGTGGGTTCGTGATGGGCCTCGGGGCCATGGCAGCAGCCGCTGGAGCCTACAAGGTGACCAACGGACCATGGAAGAGCAGCGAGAACCTACGCGGGGCCCCGCCGAGCCACGTTGAGTTCCCCGGCGGTTTCTCTGTGGAGATTGGACGGCTCGACCCGTTCGCCCTTACTCTCGCCTTTGGCGGGATGATCGGGCAGGCGGCCAACGCCTACATGGAGCACGGCACGACCTACGAGCATGAGGAAGCGGTCCAGCAGGCCATGCAGACGGCCTTCCTCGGGTTCCGTGACGTGTTCCTAGAGAAGTCGTTCATGATGAGCCTGAAAGACCTTCTCCGTCACGCCACGTCTGATGACCCCGGCCAGCTCGGGGACGCATGGTTGAAGATGATCCAGAAGGGCGTGGGCGCACTGGTCCCCTTCGCGGGCACCAACAAGCAACTCACGGAGACATACCGGGGCGAGAGCGTCGAGGCCGTCGGCTTCATTGACAACCTCTTGCGCAGCGCTCCCGGTGGTTCAATGTATCTGCCCGCACGGGTGGACGCCTTGGGCGACGTGATCCCCTCTCGCACGCTTGGCATGGCCACAGGGTTCGACAAGTCCAAGACGGACGACGTTCGGGCCCGTCTGGCAGACCTCGGCATCAACCTGAACACCATTGAACGGCGAGACCCGCGCAAGTTCAAGCTGACTGGCGAGGAGCTGAACGAGCTTCGGCATATCCGAGGCCATGAGGCACAGAACGCCGAGGGGCAGACGATGCGGGAGGCATTGGCCGAACTCCTAGACGACCCTTGGTTCCAGCAGCTCACCACGAAGAAGCGTAAGCAAGAAGAGGTCGGCAAGGTCATTGGCGAGTTCAACGAACCTGCGCGTGAAATCTACGAGCAGCGGAACCCGCAATATCGAGCAGACCGCCGCGCCAACGAGTCCTTCAAGGATTACATGGCGGAGGGGTATGTCGACCGCAGCACGGCCCGCAGGTTGTCCTCAGAGGATAATATCGCAGAGGGCCTTATGGCACCGTCACGGCTCCAATAGGGGCCGTTAGTTTTACCACGAAAATCCGAAGCGGGACACGCTAGGCGACCCCGCGCACCGCCCCCCTGTGGGGGTGGCTTCTGTCGGATTTCATTCCCGCCGGGCACCAGCAGGCCCTCTTGAACGCCCGGCGGGATACATTGGCGCGAGAGGGTGGGGCCGAAAAGCCCCGCCCCCTGATCGGCTAGCTACGCCCCCCTGTTATTATTCCTGCGGCACCGGCTTAGGAACGCTTCCAGCGAAGCCAGACGCTGCGCCGCCAGCGCACGGGACTGCGCGCGGAAGGCTTCCCACTCGGCGTCCTCATCAATCGTGACCTGCACTGCCGTGTCGTTCATTCCTGTAATCCTCCTGTTGAACTGGAGGCGCCCTCTTGGGCAACGGCAGGTGGCCCGCCAAGGCCCCATGAGTCGAGACGAGTCTAAAGGGCGATGAGGCGATGAATGGTTCCACCAGCGAGACGAATTGAGCGAATGGGTCACAAGTGATAAGTAGAACGCCTAGCGCATAACATAGCTTGACAGGTTCAATGAGCTACCGATATGAGCCAGTGCAACGGCAACCCTATCTTGTGAGCTAGAGCATGACACACCGCCTTGCCTACTATCGCGTCTCGACCACCGATCAGTCCATTGAGGCGCAGCGTGCCGCCATGGGAGGGGCCTTCGATCAGGAGTTCACCGACGAGGGCGTGAGCGGCGGTGTGATGGCCGCCGACCGTCCCGGCTTCGCCGCTATGCTGAACGCGGTGCGCAGCGGGGACATCGTCCATGTCTATGCAGTGGACCGCCTCGGGCGTGACGCGCTCGACGTGCAAGCCACCGTGCGCCGTCTCCTTGACGCTGGCGTAACAGTGGATGTTCACGGCATCGGCCCTATCGGCCGGGGCGTCGGGGAACTCATCCTCGCCGTGCTGGCGCAGGTGGCCGAGATGGAGCGCCGCAGGATTGCCGAGCGCACCGAAGCCGGACGGCAGGCGGCCCGTAGGTCACTTGCGGAAACCGGCAGGACACATCGGGGCAAGGAAAGCCTCGGCCGGCCCTTCGCCGCTGATGCTGCCTCCGTGGTCGCATGGCGCAAGGATAACGGCGCGTCGATTGCACAGACGGCCGAGCGCTTCGGTATCTCTCAAGCCACGGTGAAGCGCTACTGCGCAGCCCGCTGATGCCCGCGCGTCACTTACTGCTCGCCCTCGTCCCGCCCTGCTTTTGCCTTTCGGGGGAACTTACAGGGCAACCGGCGGTGCATTTGAGGGCACCGTCGGGTCCGTTATGGCGAGAGGAGAGGGCGAGCGGGCCCCGGCTGATTGCCTGACAGTTTACCGACGGGGCGCATTTGGCACCCGAAACTGGCACACAATCTTGGCACACAGTTTCCCCGAAGGGTCAGTTAACTAGCTGAAAACAAAGGTAAAAGAATAAATGGTCGGGGAAAGAGGATTCGAACCTCCGGCCCCTGCCTCCCGAAGACAGTGCTCTACCAGGCTGAGCTATTCCCCGACCGGGGCCGACACATCGCTGTGCCGGCAAGACAGGAGCCGCCCTATAGTGAGGGGATTCGACGCTGGCAAGCGGGCATCGTGAATTTTGGCGCGGGTCAGATAAGCCCCTCCGCGCGGAAGCTGAATGCTTGTCCGGCCCCTTCGATGAGGTGATCGTGTAGATGGATGCCGATGAGGCGGAGGAGGTCTGCAAATATGCGGGTCGTGGCGATGTCTGAGTGACTCGGCGTTGCGAGCCCGGAGGGATGCCGATGGCGCAGGATGATGCAGGCACATGGATATGCGAGCAATCGGGGCACGAGATGGCGCAGGTCGATGACGATCTCTTGCCGGTCGCCAGCGAGCGCGATTCGATCGATGAACAGGCCGTGCGCGTCATAGAGGTCGAGGGCGCCAAGTTCGATCCTGCCGGTCTGTCCGCCTGCGTCATCCGCGACGATGTCGTTCACCATGGACGACAACAGCGGCAAGGCGATTGACATGGCCATGAGCAGAATTTGACCTGAAATCATTAACTAAACAGCTGGAGTTCGATCCATTTCAATTCCCGTCTCCCAAATGCGCGTTTCGCGCTGAATTCACCTCCGAAATGGACGAGATTGACGCGACCAACCGCCGCCAGGGTCTTCCGATGAGCGCGCCTCTTGTTGCTGGTGCTCGGACTCTCGGCGCGTTAAGACCTGGCCATGCCTAGCTCCGCTCAGTCAAACCCCGCACCCGGCGATGCCGTGATGCCCGCTTCACCATCCGCCATCGATGGCGCGCCGCATTATGAGCAGCAATATCTCGATCTTGTCCGTCATGTCTGGGCGAATGGCAGCGAGCGAGTGGACCGTACCGGGGTGGGCACCCGCTCGATCCTCGGGGCGAGCATGCGTTTCTCGCTCGCAGATGATGCAGTGCCACTGCTGACGACCAAGCGCGTCTTCTGGAAGGTCGCGGCGCGCGAGATGATCTGGTTCCTCTCCGGCGAGACCAATATCCGTCCGCTCGTGGCGCAGGGCGTGCATATCTGGAGTGACTGGCCGCTTGATCGCTATCGGCGCGAGACGGGCGAGGCGATTGCGATGGACGCTTTTGAGCGGCGTATCCTTGAGGATGATGATTTTGCGCGGGAATGGGGCGATCTGGGACCGGTTTATGGTCGGCAATGGGTCGACTGGCCGCGCTACGAGCCCGCGCCCGACATGGGGGAGGGGCTCTGGCGCCGGGCACCGCGCGGGCAGGGGCATAATCAGATAGCGGGGCTGGTGGAGGCGATCCGCACCAATCCCGGCTCCCGGCGGCTGTTGTTTACCGGCTGGAATGTGGACATGCTGGACGCCATGGCACTGCCGCCATGTCATATGACCTATCAGTTTCATGTCGCGGACGGGCGACTCAACGGGCTGTTGTTCCAGCGCAGCTGTGATCTGGGGCTGGGCTTTGCCTTCAATATTTTCGGGCTTGCACTGCTCACGCGGATGTTGGCGTTGCAATGCGATCTCGCGCCGGGTGAAGTCGTCTGGAATGGTGGGGATGTTCACCTCTACCTCAATCACGCTGCACTGGTGGAAGAGCAGCTGGCGCGCGCGCCAGCAGGTGTGCCCAAGTTGCGGATCGTGCGGCGGCCGGCCAGTCTCTTCGATCACCGGATCGAGGATTTCGTGGTAGAGGATTATCATCCGCAGGCGCATATCGCCGCGCCGGTCGCCGTGTGAGAGTGCGCCGTGACGGGGAGGGAGCATGCCGCTTCGGGGCATTGACGAGCAGGATCTGACCAGCCGGCCCGGACGGGCACCGGCGGATGCCCGCGCACGCCGACGTGCGGCGCGGCGCGGCTCATGGGAGCGCAATCGGCTCGTTGCCTCCATTGCACTGTTCAGCGGGCTGGGACTGTTGCTCGCCTTGCCGTTCGCGCTGCGGGCGGGGGCGGAGTTCTTCCTGCCGCTCACAGCCGCGCTCGTCATCGCCGTCTGCCTCGTGCCGTTGCTCGAATGGCTGGAGCGACGACACATTCCCTCGCCCATCGCAGCGCTGCTTGCGCTCGGCTCGTTTCTGTTTGTCGCCAACACCGCGCTGGTGCTGATTGTGGTGCCGGCGACGGACTGGATCACTCAGTTGCCGGACCGGATGAGCCGCATCAAGGCGACGCTCGCGCCGATCATCGATCTTTATACGCAGGCGCAGGGCTTTATCGACGGGCTGTTGCGGATGGTCACCGAAACCCAGAGCCTCGGGTCGGAGGTGGGGGATTTCGGCCGGGCCGGCTCGCTGCTCCAGATGCTGGCGACATCCGCGCCCAGCGTGGTCATCAACGTCATTTTCGGACTGCTGGTGATGTTCTTCTTCCTGAGCGGGTGGACGCGGCTGCGGAGGCGGACGATTCGCGGCCGGGGGAGCTTCACCGGAGCGCTCACCATTGCGCGCGTCATCCAGAATGTCGTCGATGCGACATCGCGCTATGTGTTGACGATCACCTTCATCAACCTGATGCTGGGCCTCATTGTCGCGCTGCTGCTCGGCCTGGTTGGCATGCCCACGCCGTTCATGTGGGGCGGCTTCGTCGCGCTGCTCAATTTCATTCCCTATTTCGGGCCGATCGTGGCTGCCATCTTGCTTGGCCTTGGCGGGTTGATGAGCTTCACCACGGTCGGGCCGGCGCTGTTGCCGGCGCTGATCATGATCATACTCCACCTCATCGAAGCCAATATCGTGACGCCTTTGGTGCTCGGCGAACGGCTGAAAATGAATCCGTTGCTGATTCTCGTGTCGCTGAGCTTCTGGACATGGGTCTGGGGCACGGCGGGTGCGTTGCTGGCGGTGCCGCTGCTCATCATCATCCAGACCGTGCTCGCAGCTGCCGGCAAGCCGGATATCGCGGGTTTCCTGTTCGAAGCGGGCACATTGACCAGAAGTTTGCATGCTCCGCCCGACGATTATGACGAGAGTTGATCGAGGGGTGTTGACAGGAGGAGTCCCCTCTTCTAACTGCCCGGCACACACCAAGCGGGTGTAGCTCAGTTGGTTAGAGCGCCGGCCTGTCACGCCGGAGGTCGCGGGTTCGAGCCCCGTCACTCGCGCCATTTTCCAGAGAAATCTGGGAATTGGCGCTGACCGCTTTTCCGCCCGAACAGGGCAGTCGGATAAAAATTCAGGCAAGATCTGGGGTGACCATCCGGTCTCCCCCTGCAGGTTCCTTCATGCCTGTTTTTTGCCTGACCTCAGGGTCGCCAGCGGCCGGTTTCCATCCATTGAAGCAGAGGGCGGGTCGGGAATATCCAGATGATTCCCGCGACGACATAGGTGATCAGTTGCAGCACGCGCGGCCAGGTGGCGATGATCGTGGAGAAGCTGGCAACGATGACGGCCCAGAAGGCGATGATCGCGAGAATCGCGAACATGCCGACCGGTTTGCGCCAGGACGGGCGATATTCCATTACTGCGCCTCCCGCGCGAAAATGCGTTGCTCGGTCACGATCACGTCCAGTGGCACGTCCCAGACTTCCGCGGTGATGTGGTCCACCTGCTGCACTGACCAGGCGAGGCCGATCTTGAGTGTGTCGGGCAGGGTCTCCAGCGCGCGGTCATAATGGCCTGCGCCTTGCCCGAGGCGATTGAGCGCGGCGTCGAAGCCGACAAGCGGCACGAAGGCGACATCGGGGGTGACGGCGTCCGCCGAAAAGTCTGGCTGCGGAATGCGGCTGGGGCCGGGCACCAGCTTGTCGTCCGGCATCCACGCAGCAAAATCCATGAAATGGGGGTTCTGTGGATCGCCGCCGAGGCGCGGCAGGCAAAGCGGGAAGCCGAGATCGGCCAGATTCTGTGCGATGGCGTTCGTCGGCGCCTCGCTGCCGACCGGGCGATAGAGCGCGATCCGTGCGCCAGGGTCGAGCAGCGCCATGACAGGCGAGGGCAGGACGCGGAAGGCGAGAATGCGCACGGATGGCGGCAATGCGGCGACGAAGGCCTTGCGGCGGGCGCGCAATGTCGCGCGGAGCTGGTCACGATCGGGCGGCGCTTGGGTCATAGGGCCTGGGTCATGGCGCAGGGATCGCTCTTGTTATTGCCTTGGCAGGGTGACGGGACCGCCATGGCCGTTTGCTGGAAGATCCTCTGACGCCTCAACGTCAGGTGGGGACCGTGTAGCACGGACCGGAGTCCGGCCAGGGACAGCCCCCGTGGATGTGCTTATCGCCTCAGGGATGTTCGCTAAAGCGCGCACCGGGCAGTACCCGTCTCCCCCTATCTATGCGTTTGGCAGCTGCGCCGCAAGGCTGTCGCCCAGTGCCTCGATCCGTTCGGCGAGGCGGGACAGGGCGGTGAGGGTCTCGCTCTCATCAACAGGCGGCGGTGGCGTGGCGGCTTTCGGCACGGGGGCGGCCTTTTCGGAGAGCGCATCGGCAAGAAGCAGGCCGGCAAATAATAATTGCCGCACTTCGGTGAGGTTCTGCGTGCCGGCCTTCACCTGCGTGACCTTGTCGGACATGACGCCGGCGAGGTGTCGCAGCCGGTCCTCATCGCCATCGCGGCATGAGACCGTATATTGGCGACCGCCGACCATGATCTTCACTTCCGCCATGTCAGGCTTCGCTCCGGGCCTTCTGGAGGTCGCCAATCAGCGCATCGAGCGACTTGAGCGCGGCGATCGCCTTGTCCCGCGAAAACGGGTCGATATCAACCGCGCCACCGGCCACATCGGGCGTCGCGTCGCCGGATAATTGCGCCTCGATAGCGCGGGCATGCTCTTCAGTTACCTGCTTTGCCAGCGTTTCCGCGCGCGCTACCGCACGCTCCAGCCGCCCAACTGCCTGCATTATCGCATCGCTTGCCATGATCGATCCCTTAACATGCTCCCGCCTGATTGCAAAAGCCAGTTGCGCCCTTGTCCTGCGCTGCATGAACGATGCGGACGGTTGATCTTCCGGGGCGCACAGGTTGACGCTTGCGGCGCGAAGCGACAATGGAGAGCCCGAAACGACTCGGTTCATTCTTTGCCTTGTCAGTCAACCCGTTCAGCGGTCAGGCCTGATCGCCGATCGCCACATTTTGCGCCTCAGGGCCGATAAACAGGAAAGGGGCGCTTGCCCATGTCAGTCTCCGAGAAGCGTCTTGCCGACACCATCCGCGTGCTGGCGATGGATGCCGTGCAGGCGGCCAATAGCGGCCACCCCGGCATGCCGATGGGCATGGCCGATGTCGCCACCGTGCTGTTCAGCGATTATCTGAAGTTCGATCCGGCTGCGCCGAAATGGGCGGACCGCGATCGCTTCGTGCTCTCCGCTGGCCATGGCTCGATGCTGATCTATGCGCTGCTGCACCTGACCGGCTACGACAAGCCGACGATGGCGGACATTGCCAATTTCCGCCAGATGGGCTCGCCCTGCGCCGGCCACCCGGAGAATTTCGAGATTGCCGGCGTGGAGGCCACCACTGGCCCGTTGGGGCAGGGGCTGGCGATGGCGGTCGGCATGGCGATGGCCGAGCGGCACCTCAACGCAACCTTCGGCGATGCGCTGGTCGATCACCGCACCTGGGTGATTGCGGGCGATGGCTGCCTGATGGAAGGTATCAACCATGAAGCGATCGGCCTTGCCGGGCATCTCGGCCTCGGCAAGCTCAAGGTGCTGTGGGATGACAACAAGATCACCATCGACGGCGCGGTGAACCTCTCCTCCAGCGAGGATGTGAAGGCGCGCTATGCCGCGACCGGCTGGCATGTGGTGAGCTGCAACGGCCATGATTTCGCGGATATCCGCCGCGCGCTGGATGAGGCGATTGCCGATCCGCGCCCGTCGCTCATCGCCTGCGCTACCACGATCGGCGAAGGCGCACCCAATATGGCGGGCACCAACAAGGTGCACGGCGCCGCGCTCGGTGCGGACGAAGTGGCCGCTGCCCGCATCAAGCTGGGTTGGGATCTGCCGCCGTTCACGCTGCCGGACGATGTCCGCGCGGCATGGCTGGAGATTGGCAAGGGCAGCAAGCAGGCACATGCCGATTGGAATGCACGCCTTGCCAGCAGCGCCGACAAGGCGGAATTCGAGCGCCGGATGAGTGGCAAGCTGCCCGCCAGCTATTCGATCAAGCCTTATATCGATGGCCTGCTCGCAAGCCCGCAGAAGGTGGCGACGCGCAAGGCGAGCGAGATGACGCTCGACGCCATCAACGTCCAGCTGCCCGAGATGTTCGGCGGTTCGGCCGACCTCACCGGCTCGAACAACACCAAGTCGAAGGACCAGACGGTCGCCTTCAGCCGCGATGATTATTCCGGCCGCTATGCCTATTATGGCATTCGCGAGTTCGGCATGTCGGCGGCGATGAACGGCATGGCGCTGCATGGCGGCGTCATCCCCTATGGCGGCACGTTCCTCGTCTTCTCCGACTATTGCCGCAATGCGATCCGCATGTCGGCGATCCAGCAGATCCGCGTCGTCTATGTGATGACGCATGACAGCATCGGTCTGGGCGAGGATGGCCCGACGCACCAGCCGATCGAGCATGTCATGTCGCTGCGGATGATCCCCAATCTGGAGGTCTTCCGTCCGGCCGACACGATCGAGACGGCCGAATGCTGGCAGCTCGCGCTGGAGAATGAGGGCACGCCGTCCGTGCTGGCGCTCAGCCGGCAGAACCTCCCCCAGCTGCGCAGCGACGGGGCGGAGAACCGCTCCGCCCGTGGCGGCTACACGCTGGTCGATGCTGGCAAGGCGCCCCGCGTGGTGCTGATCGGCACCGGCTCGGAAGTGGAGATTGCGGTCAAGACGGCGGAATTGCTCGCCGCCAAGGGCATTGCGGCCAATGTGGTCTCCATGCCCAGCATGTCGCGCTTCCGCGCGCAGGATGCCGGCTATCGCGCCGCCGTGCTGCCTGCTGATGCGCTCAAGGTTTCCATCGAGGCCGGCACGACCTTCGGTTGGGAAGCGCTCACGGGACCCGAGGGCATCAACATCGGCATCGACAGCTTCGGTTTGTCGGCGCCGGCCCCGGTTCTCTACGAGCATTTCGGATTGGACGCAGAGGCGATCGCGACCCGCATCGTCGCGGCCCTGAACTGACGTCAGCAAGGAGTTTCGACCATGGTAACCAAGGTAGCAATCAACGGGTTCGGACGCATCGGCCGGCTCGTTGCGCGCGCGCTGCTGGAGCGCACGGATCACGATCTCGAACTGGTCGCGATCAACGATCTGGGCGATGCGAAGTCCAATGCGCTGCTCTTCAAGCGCGACAGCGTGCATGGGCCCTTCCGCGGCGACGTGTCGGTGGATGGCGATGACCTGATCGTCAACGGCAAGCGCATCCATGTGACTGCCGAGCGTGACCCGGCCAATCTGCCGCACGCGAAGCTGGGCGTGGATCTGGCGCTGGAGTGCACCGGCTTCTTCGCGGACAAGGCGAATGCCAGCAAGCATCTGCAAGCGGGCGCCAAGCGCGTGCTCATCTCGGCGCCGGCCAAGAATGTCGACAAGACGATCGTCTTCGGCGTCAATCACGACCTGCTGACCAAGGATGATGTGGTCGTCTCCAATGCGAGCTGCACCACCAACTGCCTCGCCCCGCTCGCCAAGGTGCTGAACGATGCCATCGGCATCGAGCGCGGCCTGATGACCACGGTGCATGCCTACACCAACGATCAGCGCATCCTCGACCAGATCCACCCGGACATGCGCCGGGCGCGCGCGGCGGCGATGTCGATGATCCCGACCACGACCGGCGCGGCGCGGGCCGTCGCCGAGGTGCTGCCGGAGCTGAAGGGGAAGCTGGATGGCTCGTCCATCCGCGTGCCGACGCCGGACGTCTCGGTGGTCGACCTCACCTTCACGCCCGCGCGCGACACGAGTGTCGAGGAAGTGAACGCGGCGCTCAAGGCGGCGGCGGAGAGTGGCCCGCTCAAGGGCGTGCTCGAATATGTCACCGAGCCGCTCGTCTCGATCGACTTCATGGGCAATCCCCATTCCTCGTCGGTCGACAGCCTTGAGACGGCGGTGCTGGACGGCAAGTTGGTGCGCGTGCTCTCCTGGTATGACAATGAGTGGGGCTTCTCGAACCGCATGGTCGACACCAGCAAGGTGATCGCCAGCCTGATCTGATTGCTGCCGGGCCGGCGCCGCGTGGATGCGCGGTGTCCGGCCCGGACGCACGCCCGAACCGGACGATGTAAAGGATGACCGCGGTGACCAAAGCCTTCAGGACGCTCGATGATATGGGCGACATCGCCGGCAAGACGGTGCTGGTCCGTGAGGACCTGAACGTGCCGATGCAGGCCGGGGCCATCACCGACGATACGCGGCTGCGCGCGGCGCTGCCGACCATCCTGGAGCTGGCGGACCGGGGCGCCAAGGTGCTCATCCTCTCGCATTTCGGGCGGCCGAAGGGGCGCAAGTCGCCGGACATGTCGCTCTCGCTGATGACGCGGACCTTCTCGCTGCTGCTCGGCCGGGATTTGCAGTTCATCCCGGATTGTCAGGGTGAAGCCGCCGCGGCGGGCATTGCCGTGATGCGCGGCGGCGATATCGCGCTCCTGGAGAATACGCGCTTCCACCCCGGCGAAGAGAAGAACGATCCGGCGCTGGCCGATGCCATGGCGGCGCTGGCGGATTATTATGTGAACGATGCTTTCTCGGCCGCGCATCGCGCCCATGCCTCGACCGATGGCATTGCCAGGCGGCTGCCATCCTTTGCCGGCCGGGCGATGGAGCGGGAACTGGATGCGCTGGCGGCCGCGCTTGGTCATCCGCAACAGCCGGTCGCCGCTGTCGTGGGCGGCGCCAAGGTCTCGACCAAGCTGGCGGTGCTCGAAAATCTCGTGGCCAGGGTCGATCATCTCATCATCGGCGGCGGCATGGCCAACACCTTTCTCGCCGCACGCGGCATTGCTGTCGGCAAGTCGCTGTGCGAGCATGAGCTGGTGCCGGTCGCCGAAGGGATTTTCGACAAGGCCGAGGCGGCGGGCTGCACCATCCACCTGCCTTATGACGTCGCGGTGGCCAAGGAATTCGCGGCCAATCCGCCATCTTACCGGTTGTGCAACGTCAATGAGGTCGCGGCGGACGAGATGATCCTCGATGTCGGCCCGGCGGCCGTCGAGGCGCTGGCGGACGTGCTCAAGACCTGCCGGACGCTGGTGTGGAACGGACCGCTCGGCGCGTTCGAGCTGGCGCCGTTCGACAGGGCGACGGTGGCGCTGGCCCGGACGGCGGCGGCGCTGACGGCCGAGGGATCGCTGGTCTCCGTCGCGGGCGGTGGCGATACGGTGGCCGCGCTCAACCATGCCGGGGTGGCGGGGGACTTCTCCTTCGTGTCGACCGCCGGCGGGGCCTTCCTGGAATGGATGGAAGGCAGGGAGCTCCCCGGCGTCGCGGCGCTGATGACGGCCTGAGCCGGCGGGCGCTGGGGCGTCCGGCTGATCTGACGGACCGGCCGGTTCGCCGGTCGGGCGTTCCCAAAGCAGATGAATCCGGTCTATTGAATGAGGGTTCGGGCGCGGCAGGGCGCGCGGCGGAGGCCGCGTGGCTGATGAACACGCGCGTCGCCCGCGTGTTCCTGGACTGATCCGGGCGGCATTATGCAATATTCCATGGATGTGGATAAAGTCATCTAATGATGATGTGAAGCTTTGATGGGCGTTGTTTCACTCTGATGACTATAGGAGCCCAACTTGCTTTAAGGGCGGGGGCATGGTTTAAGACTGTATCGGGCTAAATTCCGGGGTTTTGTGCGGCAGGCGACGGGTCTGTTGTTCATTGTGAAAGGAATTCCATGCAGACGTCTGAGATGACGGCGCGAATGGCGTCAGGTCAGGGTTTCATCGCGGCGCTGGACCAGAGCGGCGGCTCGACGCCCAAGGCGCTGGCGGGCTACGGTATCGACGCTGCGGCCTATGCGAATGACGGGGAGATGTTCGCGCTCATCCATGCGATGCGGACGCGGATCATCACATCGCCGGCCTTTACGGGTGACAAGTTGCTCGGCGCGATCCTGTTCGAGCGCACGATGGACGGCGCGATCGCGGACAGGCCGGTGCCCGACGTGCTGATCGAGCGCGGCGTGGTGCCATTCCTCAAGATCGACAAGGGGCTGGAGGATGAAGCGGACGGCGTCCAGCTGATGAAGCCGATGCCGGACCTCGATGCGCTGCTGAAGCGGGCGAAGGGGCTGGGCATCTATGGCACCAAGGAACGCTCGGTGGTGCAGCGCGCCGACCGGGCCGGGATCGCGGCGATTGTGGCGCAGCAGGTCGCGGTCGGGCGGCAGGTGCTGGAGGCCGGGTTGATGCCGATCCTTGAGCCGGAAGTGAACATCAAGAGCGACGAGCGGGCGCAGGCGGACCAGATGCTGCTGGACGAGCTGGTGACGGCGCTCGATGCCATGCCGGGCGACGACAAGGTGATGCTCAAGATCAGTCTGCCCAAGCAGGCGGGCTTGTTCGATCCGCTGGTCGACCATCCGCGCGTGCTGCGCGTGGTGGCGCTCTCGGGCGGCTATTCGCGGACGGAGGCATGCCGGGAACTGGCGCGCAATCGCGGGATGATCGCAAGCTTCAGCCGGGCGCTGCTGGAGGGGCTGCGCCACGGGATGGACGATGCGCAGTTCAATGCCGAACTGGCCGGGGCGATTGACGAGATTTACGCCGCTTCGACGCATAAGGTCGCGCCCTGATCCTGCCGCTGGCGGCCGCCCCCATTGCGCGGTCGGCCGCCGCCAGCATGGCGCGGATGAGGAGGGATGCACGGCGCTGTTTCGCCGGGCCGGCTCATGCCTGCGTTTAATGATTGTCCCGGTTGCGGGATGCCTTGGGGTTGCCGTCCGACGGGGCGGGCGGGGGGATTGCTGCCCGTCTGCGTTCGAGCCCGCCGCACGGCCTGACGGATGCTTCAGGCCAAGCGGTCTTGGATTTCCTCCCGCAAGCTCGCATAGTCTTCCGGGCGGAGCAGCGCGAGAACGGCTAACGGCATAACGCCGCCGTTGCGGCCTCCACCGGGAGGAAAAACGCTTGCGAACCGTTTATCATGTCTTTCGTGTGTTGCTTGGCGCCTGGTTCCTGTTCTCCGGACTATGGCATTTCCTGTGGCCGTGGCTCCAGCCGATGGGTAACGAGCCGGCAGCCATTGCGTTCACAAAAGCGATGCTGGCCAGCGGCTTGTTCGACTGGGTCAAGGCCATCGAGGTCGTTACGGGCGTCACCATGCTGTTGAACCGCGCGATGCCATTGACGATTGTCGCGATCGTGCCCCTGAACATCGTCATCGTTTACTGGAACTTCGTGCTCGACCGGGGGGTGGTTGAATGGTCGTTTGGCGCGTTCACGATCATTGCCAACGCCGCGTTGGCCTGGCCCTGGCGCAGCTATTTCTGGCAGTTGTTCATCTGGCGCGGGGCGCCGGACTATTCGCTTGAACCAAACTTGCCGCAACGCCGGAAGGAGCGCGAACCCAGCGGGCGCGAATGACCGCTCCCATGGCGTGATGGACCTGCGCGGGCGGTGGCCGGTGGTCGGTTATGCGCTTTGCCGCCGGCGCGGGCATCGTGGCGCTTTTGTCGCGGCGCGCAGTGGCCTATGGGGTTGCCATGACACATGATGATGACGATGCGCTTTCGCTCGACCCTGATTTTGCGGCGCGGCTCCAGCGGGATGACCGACAGCCACCGTGCCAGCTTTACCTGATCTCGCCGCCGCGCATCGAGGCGACATTTATCGATGCGCTGACCGCCGCCTTTGATGGCGGGCCGGTGGCGGCGTTCCAGTTGCGGCTCAAGGACGTGGCGGAGGATGAGATTGCCCGTCTGGCCGAGCCGTTGCAGCGCCTGTGCGCGGAGCGGGAAATCGCCTTCATCATCAATGACAGCATCGCGCTGGCCAAAAGGCTGGGGGCTGATGGCGTGCATCTGGGGCAGGGCGATGGCGATCCGCGCGAGGCGCGCACCATCCTGGGAGCTGAAGCGCAGATTGGCGTGACCTGCAATGACAGCCGCCATCTCGCCATGGAAGCGGGCGAGGCCGGAGCGGATTATGTCGCGTTCGGCGCGTTTTTTCCGACGACGACCAAGGAGACGGTCCATCATGCCGAGCCGGTGCTGCTAAGCTGGTGGTCCTCCGTGTTCGAGCTGCCTTGCGTGGCGATTGGCGGGATCACGGCCGACAATGGCGGCGCGCTGGTGGCGGCGGGCGCGGATTTTCTGGCGGTGAGCAGCGCGGTCTGGGGGCATCCGGACGGCCCCGGCGCGGGGGTGGCGGCATTCAAGCGCGTGTTGGGCTGAGGCCTGGCGTGGCGCTCCGCTATCCGCGCTGGGGCGGGCGGGGCGCCGTGTCGATGCGTGTCGCTGGCGGCGGGCGCCGGGCGCCAGGGGGGCGGTCACATCCGGTGGAAGGTCTCAGGCGCCGTTCTTGAACATCGAGTTGGGATTGACCGGATTGGCCGCAATTTCCTGCACCACGTCCCAATGCTCGACGACCTTGCCGTCCGCGATGCGGAAAATGTCCATCACCGCGAAGCCGGGATCGCCCGGCCAGCGCACCACATGCTGATGGCTGGTGACATGGTCATCCTGCGTGAGAATGCGGTAGACCGTCTGCGTGGCCTGCGGCGTCTCCTTGCGGACGACATCGAGCCAGCGCTTGAGCGCCTCGCGACCCGGCTCAGCCAGCGAGCTGTGCTGGAGATAATCCTCGGCGATGAAGTCATCGACCAGCGTCTTGTCCATCGGGATGAGAACCTTGTCGAACAGGTCTGATATCAGCTGGGCATTGGCCTCTTCCTGCGCTGTGCGGGGCACCTGTCTCTCCCTCCGGTCGGTTGCAGGGCCGAGCATCGCTGCATCGGCAGGCGGGGGCAAGGGGATTCTGCGTGGCGGCGCCGGCTGGCCGAGATGCGGAACGCTTGCCGATTTCGGTCAATATGCTAGAGGCCCTGTCCGGCTCTTTCCACCATATCGAGACAGACAGGCGCGACCCATGAAGATCAGCGGCGTGGACATTCGTCCCGGCAATAATATCGAGTATGAAGGCGGCCTCTGGCGGGCCGTCAAGATTCAGCACACCCAGCCCGGCAAGGGCGGGGCCTATATGCAGGTCGAACTCAAGAACTTGATCGACGGACGCAAGAATAACGTGCGCTTCCGTTCGGCCGAGACTGTCGAGCGTATCCGGCTGGATACGAAGGACTTCCAGTATCTCTATGCCGAGGGCGACATGCTCGTCTTCATGGATACGGAGACGTACGACCAGATCAATCTGCCCGCCGATCTGGTGGGCGATGCCACGGCTTTCCTGCAGGATGGCATGATGGTGCTGCTCGAAATGTATGACGAGCGGCCGATCAGCGTGCAGCTGCCCGAAACGGTCGAGGCGACCGTGGTCGAGGCGGACGCGGTGGTGAAGGGGCAGACCGCCTCGGCCAGTTACAAGCCCGCGATCCTCGATAATGGCGTGCGCGTCATGGTGCCGCCGCACATCACATCCGGCACGCGCATCATCGTCGATGTGTATGAGCGGGCCTATGTGAAGCGCGCCGAGTGATGGCACGCCTGTCCATCCTGCTCGCTTGCGCGCTGGCCGGGGCGATCCCGGCGAGCGCGCTGGCGCAGGCGAAATCCACGCCGCCGGCCGCCGTGCCGAGCAAGGCGGAGATTGACCGGGCGGCGAGCAACTTCCGGGTGTTTCTGAGCGCCTTGCAATCGGACAAGATCCCCGAAGTGGTGAAATCGGCGCTGTTCGCCTGCATCTATGCCAACACGTTCAGCCAGATCAGCACGAACACCGACAAGCTGCTGACCGACCGGAAGCTGGACAAGGCGGACCATAACCATGTGATCAGCGCCATGGCGGCCGTGTGCGGCGTTCGGCCCGGACAGGCGCCGGCGAAGAAATAAACCCTTTTGCTAGGACTCTTCCGCGCGGAAGAGGAGAAAAACTTATGGTATCCCATTCAGGTCTGCTCACCGTGGTCGAGCGTGCCGCTCGCAAGGTGGCGCCGCAGCTGCGCCGCGATTTCGGCGAGGTTCAGCATCTCCAGGTCAGCCGCAAGGGGCCGGCGGACTTCGTCTCCGTCGCCGACAGGAAGGCCGAGCAGACGCTCGTCACCGAGCTGCAGAAGGCCCGGCCGGACTGGGGCTTTCTGCTGGAGGAAGGCGGCGAGATTGCCGGCGATCCGGACAAGCCGCGCTGGGTGATCGATCCGCTCGATGGCACCACCAACTTCCTCCACGGCATCCCGCATTTCGCGATCTCCATCGCGGTGCAGGAGCCTCGGCGCGACGGCAAGGGCTGGGGCGAGGTGACGACTGGGCTCGTCTATCAGCCGATCACCGATGAGAGCTATTGGGCCGAGAAGTCGCGCGGGGCGTGGCGGCATGACCAGCGGCTGCGCGTGTCCGCGCGGCGCGACCTGGGCGAGGCGGTGATTGCGACGGGCATTCCCTTCCTCGGTCATGGCGACATGGGGCAGTGGAGCCGGATTTTCGGCGCGGTGGCGCCGTCCGTGGCGGGGATTCGCCGCTTTGGCGCGGCGTCGCTCGATCTCGCCTGGGTGGCGTCGGGCCGCTATGACGGCTTCTGGGAAAGCGGGCTCCAGCCCTGGGACGTGCAGGCCGGCATTTTGCTGGTGCGCGAGGCCGGCGGTTTCGTCACCGATTTCCGGGGCGGCAATGAGCCGGTCGAGCGGCGCGAGGTGCTGGCCGGCAACGACGTGATCCACAGTCGACTGCACAAGCTGGTAGCCGGCGCGCTGCGCTGATTGCCGGCGCTGGCGCGTCATGGCGCCGGGCGCAAAGGGACGGACTGGTTGCGGCCGCCTTGTCCGAGGCAATGGCCATCAGCGGTCAGGTCGAATGCGCTGAAATTTCGGTTGGGAATTTTCGGTTGGATAGCAACAGATCGGGGCATGTCGGCACAGCGCTGGCATGCCCCGATGTCGTTCGCCTTGCCGGCGCGGCAGGGCCGCGGGCCGACCGGGACAAGGGGCGCGGGCTCTTGCCACGCTGACGCCTGATCTCGCGGATGGCGAGGATCGGGCGGGGCCGGAGCCCCGCCTTCGCTCAGCCCTCGACGGGCTCGCTGTTGAGCTGGACGTAATTTTGCAGGCCCATGCGCTCGATCATCTCGAACTGGGTCTCCAGCGTGTCGACATGCTCTTCCTCGCTGTCGAGGATCTGCTGGAAGAGGTCGCGGCTGACATAGTCGCGGATCGACTCACAATAGGCGATCGCATCGCGCAGCGGGGGCAGCGCCTCCATTTCCAGTTCCAGATCGGCCTTGAGGATCTCCTCGACCGTCTGGCCGATGCGCAAGCGGCCCAGCAGCTGGAAATTGGGCAGGCCATCGAGAAACAGGATTCGCTCGGCGAGCTTGTCCGCATGCTTCATCTCATCGATGGACTCTTCATACTCAAACTTGGCCAGCCGGGCGATGCCCCAGTGATGAAGAATGCGGTAGTGCAGGAAATACTGGTTAATTGCCGTCAATTCATTCTTGAGGGCAATATTAAGAAACTCGATGACCTTGTCGTCACCCTTCATGGCACATACTCCGCATGAATTGAAACACCGGCAGACTATAGCCCATCCGGACTGACTATTCACGCGCGAACGTCTCGCAGTTTCGAGGGAGAATGGCTCTCAATCGCGCATACAGTGCGCGCGGCTGCGATGCATGCGCAGCAAGGCAGTCGTGCGGGGCCGCGCTCAGGCGCTGGCGAAAGCGGGGGGCTGCCGGGTGACGGGTGGGTGGGTGCTGGTCTGGCGCCGCTGCTCGGCGAACAGGATATCATCGGCATGGTCGAGGCAGGTCCCACAATTGGGACGCTTGCCAAGGGCGGCATAGGCCTTTTCCGGATCGCTGATGCCCTGACGCGCAATGTTGCGCAGCTCATCTTCCGATATGGCGTTGCAGATGCAGACTAACATGACGGCCCAAGTAGCGCTGTTGCGAGGCATTTGCAAGAGTGGAATCGGGTGGAAAAGGGGGTGCGGCAAACGACTCGTCGCAATTTCACGGACGGCCAGGGGTGCGGGAGTTGTCGGCGGCGCATGCCCTGTTGCGATTCATTCTCACCGCGCCAAGGGTTGCTTCGTGGGGGCCGCAGTCCTAAAGCCCGCCGACACGAGTTAGCGATCCTTGAGGACGAAAATTGGCTGATCTGTCGGAATATTTGCCGATCCTGCTGTTCCTGGCGGTGGCGCTGGCGCTGTCCTGCGCGTTCCTGTTTCTGCCGATGGCTGTCGGCCGGCTGACGGGCACGCACAAGCCGGACGCCGAGAAGCTGAGCGAGTATGAGTGCGGCTTCCCCGCCTTTGAGGGTACGCGCAGCCAGTTTGACGTGCGCTTCTATCTCGTGGCGATTTTGTTCATCATTTTCGATCTGGAGGCGGCCTTCCTGTTTCCATGGTCGGTCAGCCTTGGTGAGATTGGCTGGCTGGGCTGGGGCACCATGATGGTGTTCATCGGCGAGCTTGTGCTCGGCCTGGCCTATGCCTGGAAGAAGGGAGCCCTCGATTGGGAGTAGAGCTTGAGCGCCCCGGCGTGCTTGGCGCGCCGGCGGCCGGAACCCAGCCCGACCCTGAGTTTTTCTCGGCGCTGACCGGTGAGGTTGGCGATAAGGGCTTTCTTGTCACCTCGACGGAGGAATTGTTCCAGTGGGCGCGCACCGGCTCGCTCTGGTGGATGACCTTCGGCCTCGCCTGCTGCGCGGTCGAGATGATCCATGTGAACATGCCGCGCTATGACATGGAGCGCTTCGGCGCCGCGCCGCGGGCATCGCCGCGCCAGAGCGACGTGATGATCGTCGCCGGCACGCTGTGCAACAAGATGGCCCCGGCGCTGCGCAAGGTCTATGACCAGATGAGCGAGCCGAAATATGTGATTTCGATGGGCTCCTGCGCCAATGGCGGTGGCTATTATCATTATAGCTACAGCGTCGTGCGCGGCTGCGACCGGATCGTGCCGGTCGACATCTATGTGCCGGGCTGCCCGCCGACCGCGGAGGCGCTGCTCTATGGCGTGATGCAGTTGCAGCGGAAAATCCGCCGGATCGGGACGGTCGAGAGATGAACGACGCAGTGTTGCACAGCGCGCCCCGGATCGCACAGATCGACGGGTTGGCCGATGTCATCCGGGATTTGCTCGGGCGCGATGTGGTCGAAATTGTCGATGCCTATGGCGAACTGTCCGTGACGGTGACGCGCGAGGCGCTGGCCGGTGCGATGGAGGCATTGCGGGATCGGCTGGCCTATCAGCAGCTGATGGAAATTGCCGGGGTGGATTATCCCGAGCGGGCCGAGCGGTTCGAGGTCTGCTACCATCTGCTGAGCGTCACGAAGAATCATCGCCTGCGCGTGAAGGTGCAGACCGATGAGGACCACCCGGTGCCGACCGTCACCCATCTGTGGCCGGTGGCCGGCTGGCTGGAGCGCGAGGTGTTCGACATGTATGGTGTGCTCTTCGCGGGCAATGCCGACCTGCGGCGCATCCTCACCGATTATGGCTTCCGCGGGCATCCGTTCCGCAAGGATTTTCCGCTGACCGGCTATGTCGAGCTGCGCTATTCCGAGGAGCAGAAGCGCGTGGTATACGAGCCCGTGCGGCTCGCGCAGGATTTCCGCAGCTTCGATTTCATGAGTCCGTGGGAAGGCGCGCAATATGTGCTGCCCGGCGATGAGAAGGTGGCACCGGGTGCGCCCACGCCGCCTGCCGCGCCTGCGCCCACCCCCAAGGTGACGCAGAAGGCGGCCGATACCGGCGCCGGCGAGCCGGCCAACAAGGAGGCCGCCAAACCGAGCCGGGCGAAGAAGGCCGAGGCTGAAGCGGTGAAGCCCGCCAGTGCTGCCGCGCCGGCCAAGCCGAAGGCCGTCCGGGCGCGCAAGCCCAAGTCGACCGAGGGTGATGCCTGATGTCCGATTATCTCGAAAAGCTGGACCATCTGACCGACGCGGCCGATCCCGCGCCGGGTGATGTCACGATCCAGAATTACACGATCAACTTCGGCCCGCAGCACCCTGCGGCGCACGGCGTGCTGCGCCTCGTCATGGAACTGGAGGGCGAGATCGTCGAGCGGTGCGATCCGCATATCGGCCTGCTGCACCGCGGCACCGAGAAGCTGATCGAATATAAGACCTATCTGCAGGCGCTGCCCTATTTCGATCGGCTCGATTACTGCTCGCCGCTGGCGCAGGAGCATAGCTATGTGCTCGCGATCGAGAAGCTGCTGAACCTTGAGGTGCCGCTGCGGGGGCAGTATCTGCGCGTGCTGTTCGCGGAGCTGACGCGCATCTGCAACCATATGCTCAACCTGGGCGCGCACATGATGGACGTGGGCGCGATGACGCCCAACCTGTGGGTGTTCGAGCTGCGCGAGGATTGCCTCAACTTCTTCGAGCGGGCCTCCGGCGCGCGCATGCACAGTGCCTATTTCCGGCCGGGCGGCGTGCATCAGGATGTGCCGCTCAAGCTGCTGACCGACATGGCCGACTGGCTCGACACGCGCCTGCCGCGCCTGTTCGAGGATGCGATCAGCCTGGTGGCGGACAACCGCATCTTCAAGCAGCGCAACGTCGATATCGCGATCTGCTCGAAGGAAGATGCGCTGAAATGGGGCTTCTCGGGGCCGATGCTCCGGGCCTCGGGCATCGCCTGGGATCTGCGCAAGTCGCAGCCCTATGATGTGTATGACCGCATGGAATTCGACGTGCCCGTGGGCACTCGCTATGACTGCTATGACCGGTTCATGGTGCGCGTGGAGGAGGTCCGCCAGTCCGCGCGGATCATGAAGCAGTGCCTCAACGAGATGCCGGAGGGGCCGGTGGCCTCGCTCGATCGCAAGGTCGTGCCGCCCAAGCGCGGCGAGATGAAGCAGTCGATGGAAGCGCTCATCCACCACTTCAAGCTCTACACGGAGGGCTTCCATGTGCCCGCCGGCGAAGTCTATGTCGGGACGGAGAGCCCCAAGGGCGAGTTCGGCGTCTATCTGGTGAGCGACGGCTCCAACAAGCCCTATCGCTGCAAGATCCGCCCGACCGCGTTCAGCCATCTGCAGGCGACGGACTTTCTGATGAAGGGCCATATGCTCGCCGATATCACGGCGGTGCTGAGCGCCATGGACATCGTGTTCGGGGAGTCCGACCGGTGACGGCGGCCGAGCGCATCGCCATCGCGCAGGAGATGATCGCGCGCTATAACCGGCAGGACGCCGATGCCTATGTCGCGCTGATGACGCCGGATGCCTGCGAGGCCGGCTATCGCGGCGCGGTGCTGCGCGAGGGCGGCGAAGGCGTTCGTGCGGGGCTGGCGGCGATGTTCGCGCAATATCCGCAGAACCGGGTCACGATCCTGGACAGCAAGTGCCTCGGCTCGACCGTGATGCTGCACGAGGCCGTCTCGCGCGCGCCGGATGGCGAGCAGTTCGAGGTGCTGGCAATCTATTCATTCGAGGGCGACAAGGTGTCGCGCGTGGAGTTCATTCGATAAATGGCTGACGCACCCCAGATTCCTGACGAAGCGGCTGTCCGCGCGCAGTGGGGCGATTTCGCCTTCACGTCGGCCAATATGGCGCGCGCGAAAGAGCTGATCTCGCATTATCCCGAAGGCCGGCAGGCCAGCGCCGTGCTCGGCCTGCTCGATCTTGCCCAGCGGCAGGTTGGCGAGCAGACGAACACGCAGGGCTGGCTGCCCGTGCCGGTGATCGAATATGTCGCGCAGCAGCTCGATATGCCCTATATGCGGGTTTACGAGGTCGTGACCTTCTTCGGCATGTTCAACATGGTGCCGGTGGGGCGCTTCCATGTGCAGGTGTGCGGCACCACGCCGTGCATGCTGCGCGGCTCCGACGATCTGCTCGAGACCTGCTACAAGCGCGGCATGAAGAAGCGCGCGACGACGGCCGACGGGCTGTTCACGCTCAGCGAGATCGAGTGCATCGGCAATTGCGCCTCCGGCGCGGTGGTGCAGATCAATGATGATAATTATGAGGATCTGACGGCCGAGCGGCTCGACTATATCCTCGATGAGCTGGCGGCGGGCCGTCAGCCCAAGACCGGCACGCAGGAGCCGGGGCGGCACACCGTCGAGCCGGTCGGCGAACCGACCAATCTGGCGGCGATGATGACCGAAAATCATGATTATCGGGGGGAATGGTAATGGCCGACGCGACCACGCCATCCGCGCCGCCGGCGTTCGTCGGCCCGCTTGCGGACAAGGACCGCATCTTCACCAACCTCTATGGCTATCAGCCGTGGAACCTGGACGCGGCGCGCAAGCGCGGCGACTGGGATGAGACCAAGAAGCTGCTCGAACTGGGCCAGGACCAGATCATCGACACGATGAAGGCCTCCGGCCTGCGCGGCCGTGGCGGCGCCGGCTTCCCGACCGGCATGAAGTGGAGCTTCATGCCCAAGGAAAGCCGCGACGGGCGACCGAGCTTCCTCGTCATCAATGCCGACGAGTCCGAGCCGGGCTCGTGCAAGGACCGCGAGATCATCCGCCATGATCCGCACAAGCTGATCGAAGGCGCGCTGGTCGCCGGCTTCGCGATGCGGGCGCGGGCGGCGTATATCTATATTCGCGGCGAATATATCCAGGAAGCCAAGGTGCTGGAGGCCGCGATCAACGAGGCCTATGCGGCCGGGCTGATCGGCAAGAATGCCTGCAAGTCGGGCTATGATTTCGACGTGTTCGTCCATCGCGGCGCGGGCGCCTATATTTGCGGCGAAGAAACCGCGATGATCGAGAGCCTGGAAGGCAAGAAGGGCCAGCCGCGCCTCAAGCCGCCATTCCCGGCCGGCGCGGGGCTGTATGGCTGCCCGACCACGGTCAACAATGTCGAGAGCATCGCGGTTGCGCCGACGATCCTGCGGCGCGGGGCGGCGTGGTTCGCCGGTTTCGGACGCGAGAACAACAAGGGCACCAAGCTCTTCCAGATCAGCGGCCATGTGAACCGGCCCTGCGTGGTCGAGGAAAGCATGTCGATCCCGTTCCGCGAGCTGATCGAGCGCCATTGCGGCGGCATTCGCGGCGGGTGGGACAACCTGCTGGCGGTGATCCCGGGCGGCTCCTCGGTGCCGCTGGTGCCGGCGGCGGAGATCATGGACGCGCCGATGGATTTCGACGGCCTGCGTGCGGTGGGCTCGGGCCTGGGCACGGCCGGCGTGATCGTGATGGACAAGTCGACCGACATCGTGCGGGCGATCGCGCGGCTTTCCTATTTCTACAAGCATGAGAGCTGCGGCCAGTGCACGCCGTGCCGCGAAGGCACGGGCTGGATGTGGCGCGTCATGGAACGGCTCGTGCGGGGCGACGCCGAAGTGGAGGAGATCGACATGCTCCTCCAGGTCACCAAGCAGGTCGAAGGCCACACCATCTGCGCGCTCGGCGACGCGGCGGCCTGGCCGATCCAGGGTCTGATCCGGCATTTCCGGCCGGAAATCGAGCGCCGCATCGCGGTCAAACGTGGGGACGCTCCTATGATGGAGGCGGCTGAATGAGACTCGCTCTCGTTGGCCCTGCGGTCATTGGGGCAATGGTTCTGGCGATGCCGGCGTTGGCTCAGGGGAACATCTATGCGCCTACCGGGACGCGGATCGGTCGGCCCGCGCCTGCGAAGGTGCCCGATAATGTGTCGATGTCTGATGCCGATAAGGCACGCATGACTGTTAGTCAGTTCGCCGATTGTATTGTGCGCACGGACAAGAAGCAGACGCAGCGCTATCTGGCAGCGACGTTCCGAAGCGCGGAGTCGGGCAAGATCGTCAACGACCTTGCGACATCGGAGTGTCTTTGGAACGCTAATCTCAGGATGCCCTATGAGCTTCTGCGAGGGGCGATCTTTCGGTCCGTTTATGCGCAGAATTTCGCGGCCAGTGCGCTCAGGTTCCCCGATGAGCCGGTCGATTATACCGGCTATCTAGATGACAAGACATCACCGGACGCGATTCGTTACCTTATTCTGATGGATTTTGCGGACTGCGTTGCCCGAGCAGATGCTTCCAGCGTCCGTGCATTCGTGCTGGCGCCACCGGCAAGCCAGACGGAGAAAGCCGCGCTCACAACGTTGCAGCCGCAGCTCGGACCATGCTTTCCGGCCGGTGCCAACGTGACATTCAACAAATCGGTGCTATCCGCCATTCTCGCCGAAGCGCTTTATCGCGAGGTTGAGGCCGGACAATCGATTTCGGCGGAGGCTTCGCGCTAATATGCCTAAAGTGACCGTAGACGGTATTGAAATTGAGGTTCCTGCCGGCGCGACCGTGCTGCAGGCGTGCGAGCTGGCGGGCAAGGAAATCCCGCGCTTCTGCTATCATGAGCGGCTGTCCATTGCCGGCAACTGCCGCATGTGTCTGGTCGAGGTGAAGCCGGGGCCGCCCAAGCCGCAGGCGAGCTGCGCGCTGCCGGCGGCGGACGGGCAGGACATCCGCACCGACAGCGCGATGGTGAAGATGGCCCGCGAGGGGGTGATGGAGTTTCTCCTCATCAACCATCCGCTCGATTGCCCGATCTGCGATCAGGGCGGCGAGTGCGACTTGCAGGATCAGGCCGTGGCTTATGGGCGGGGCGACAGCCGCTTCCATGAGAATAAGCGCGCCGTGACCGAGAAATATATGGGCCCCGTCGTCAAGACGGTGATGACCCGCTGCATCCAGTGCACCCGCTGCGTGCGCTTTGCCGAGGAAGTAGCCGGCGTGCCGGAAATCGGCGCGATCTATCGCGGCGAGGACATGCAGATCACTACCTATCTGGAGCATGCCGCCAAGAGCGAGCTCTCCGGCAATGTCGTCGACCTGTGCCCGGTGGGCGCGCTGACCTCGCGGCCCTATGCGTTTGAAGCGCGGCCGTGGGAGCTGACCAAGACGCTGGCGATCGACGTGATGGACGCGGTCGGCACCAACATCCGCCTCGACAGCCGGGGCCGTCAGGTGCTGCGCGCGCTGCCCCGCGTGAACGACGATGTGAACGAGGAGTGGGCGAGCGACAAGACCCGCCATGCGGTCGACGGGCTCATCCGCAAGCGGCTCGACAAGCCGTTCATCCGCAAGGATGGCAAGCTGGTCGCGGCGAGCTGGGACGAGGCGTTTGCGGCGATCGCCAGCGCGGCCAAGGGCGCGAATGGCTCGGTGGCGGCGATTGCCGGCGATCAACTCGATTGCGAGACGATGTTCGCCGCGCGCGAGTTGGTGCATGCGCTGGGCGGCACCATGCTGGAGGGCCGGCAGACGGGCCTCGACTATGACGTGTCCAGCCTCTCGGCGGTGAATTTCAACTCGACGCTTGCGGGCATCGAGACGGCGGACGCGATCCTGCTGGTGGGCACCAACCTGCGCTGGGAAGCGCCGCTCATCAACACGCGCATCCGCAAGGCGATCAAGGCGGGCGCCAAGGTGTTCGCGATCGGCCCGGAGGTCGACCTCACCTACAAGGTGACGTGGCTGGGCGATGATGCCGCGCTGCTGGCCGATCTGCCCAAGGACGTGCTCGACGCCTTCGGCGCGGCGCAGCGTCCGGCGCTGATCATGGGCGGCGGCGCGCTGGCGGTGGCCGGCCTGCACGGCGCGGCGCTGGCTGCGGTGGACACGCTGGGGCTGGTCCGTGAGGGCTGGAACGGCTTCAACGTGGTGCATATGGCGGCGGCGCGCATGGGCGGGCTGATGCTGGGGTTCGCGACCAAGGGCGGCGTCCATGCGATTGCCGACGCCGCACCGCGTGTGCTGTTCCTGATGGGCGCGGACGATGTGCCGTTCGACAAGTTCGCGGGCAGCTTCAAGGTCTATGTCGGCCATCATGGCGACAAGGGCGCGCATGCCGCCGACGTGATCCTGCCGGGCGCGGCCTATACCGAGAAGGCTGGCACCTATGTGAACACGGAAGGGCGCGTGCAGCGCGGCGACAAGGCCGTGTTCGCGCCGGGCGATGCGCGCGAGGACTGGACGATCCTGCGCGCGCTCTCCGATGTGCTGGGCGCGACGCTGCCTTTCGACAGTTTCGCGGCCCTGCGTAGCGCGATGATCGCGGCGGTGCCGGCGCTGGGCGTTGAAGGGCTGGCCGATTATGGCTGGCAGGCGCCCAAGCTCGCGGCCAAGCCCAAAAAGGGTGCGATCGCGCTGCCGATCAAGGATTTCTATCTCACCAACGCCATTTGCCGGGCCAGCCCGACGATGCAGCGCTGCTCGGCCGAGCTGCTCCATGGCGAAGATTTCGCGGAGGCTGCGGAATGACCGCCTTCATCCAGTCCTATCTCGGCACCGGCTTTGGCTGGTTCGTGGCGCATCTCATCTATATTCTCGTCATCGCGCTGCCGCTGCTGCTGGCCGTGGCGATGATCATCTATACGGACCGCAAGATCTGGGCGGCGATGGCGCTGCGCCGGGGGCCCAACGTGGTCGGCCCGCTCGGCCTGCTCCAGTCGTTCGCGGACGGCCTCAAGGTCTTCCTGCAAGAGACGATCATCCCGAGCGCGGCCAACAAGGGCCTGTTCCTGCTGGCGCCGGTGATCACCTTCACGGTGGCGCTGATGGCCTGGGCGGTCATTCCGTTCAGCGCGGGGCTGGTGCTGGCGGACATCAATGTCGGCCTGCTCTACATTCTCGCGATTAGCTCGCTGGGCGTTTATGGCGTCATCATCGCGGGCTGGGCGTCCAACTCGAAATATCCCTTCTTCTCGGCGATGCGCGCCTCGGCGCAGATGATCTCCTATGAAGTCTCGATGGGGTTCGTGCTGATCAGCGTGGTGCTGTGGTCCGGCAGCTTCAATCTCTCGACGATCATTGAGACGCAGAAGGGCTATTATGGCCTGCTGAACGGCCATGGTTTCAACCTGCTGCTGTTCCCGATGTCGATCGTGTTCCTGATCACCTCGATGGCCGAGACGGCGCGCACGCCATTCGACCTGACCGAGGCGGAGTCCGAGCTGGTGGCGGGCTATCAGACCGAATATTCGTCGATGAGCTTCGCGCTCTTCTGGCTGGGCGAATATGCCAACGTGCTGCTGATGTGCACGCTGAACGCCATCCTGTTCTGGGGCGGCTACCTGCCGCCGCTCGACTGGGCGCCGCTCTATTATGTGCCGGGCATCCTCTGGCTGTTCGCCAAGATCCTGTTCTTCTTCTTCGTGTTCAGCTGGGTGAAGGCCACCGTGCCCCGCTACCGCTATGACCAGCTCATGCGGCTTGGCTGGAAGATTTTCCTGCCGCTTTCGCTGATCTTCGTGTTCCTGGTCTCCGGGTTCCTCATGCTCACCCGTTATGGAGGCGGCGCATGATCCATTTCCTCAAATCTTTCACGCTCTGGGAATTCATCGGCGCGCACTGGCTGACCTTGAAGTATTTCTTCAAGCCCAAGGCGACGATCAACTATCCCTATGAGAAGAACCCGATTTCGCCGCGGTTCCGGGGCGAGCATGCGCTGCGTCGCTATCCAAACGGCGAAGAGCGTTGCATCGCGTGCAAGCTGTGCGAGGCGGTGTGCCCGGCGCAGGCGATCACCATCGAGGCGCAGCCGCGCGACGATGGCTCGCGGCGCACGACACGCTACGATATCGACATGGTGAAGTGCATCTATTGCGGCTTCTGCCAGGAAGCCTGCCCGGTCGACGCGATCGTGGAAGGCCCGAATTTCGAATTCGCGACGGAGACGCGCGAAGAACTTATCTATGACAAGGCGAAACTGCTCGCCAATGGCGACAAATGGGAGCGGGCGATCGCGGCAAACCTTGCCGCCGATGCGCCCTATCGCTAAGGCGCCCGGCAGGAACATGAGGGGACGATGACCGTTCAAGCTTTCGCCTTTTATCTGTTCGCGACCATCATGCTGGCATCCGCCACTATGGTGATCCTCGCGCGCAATCCGGTTCACAGTGTGCTGTGGCTCATTCTCGCCTTTTTCAACGGGGCGGGGCTGATGCTGCTGCTCGGCGCCGAGTTTATCGCGATGCTGCTTGTCATCGTCTATGTCGGTGCTGTCGCGGTGTTGTTCCTGTTCGTCGTGATGATGCTTAACATCGATTTCGCGCAGTTTCGAGCGGGATTTGTGAGTTACTTCCCGCTGGGCAGTGCGGTGGCACTGATCCTGCTGGTCGAGCTGGTGCTCGGCGTGGGCGCATGGAAGGCCGGCGCGCTGAACCTTGCCCAGCGGATCGCGCCGATGCCGGACGCCGTGCCCAATATCGAGGCGATCGGCGGGCTGCTCTATACGCGCTATATCTTCCTGTTCGAGGCGGCGGGACTTGTCCTGCTCGTGGCGATGATCGGCGCGATCGTGCTGACGCACCGCACCCGCGGCAATGTGCGCTCGCAAAATGTGGACCGGCAGAACCGCCGCCGTCCGCAGGACGCGATCCGCAACATCAATCAGCCCGTCGGGCAGGGTGTGGATCTTGAGGGGGTGGAGCCATGATCGGTCTCGCACATTATCTCGTCGTTGCAGCGATCCTGTTCGTGCTCGGCGTGCTGGGGATTTTCATCAACCGCAAGAACATCATCGTCATCCTGATGGCGATCGAGCTGATCCTGCTGGCGGTGAATATCAATCTGGTGGCCTTCAGCGCCTATCTGGGCGATCTGGTCGGGCAGGTCTTTGCGATGTTCGTGCTGACCGTCGCGGCCGGTGAGGCCGCGGTCGGCCTCGCCATTCTCGTCATTTATTTCCGTGCGCGCGGCACCATCGCCGTCGACGACATCAACCGGATGAAGGGCTGAGCACGGCATCATGATCTCCATCATCGTCTTCGGCCCGTTGCTGGCCGCGATCATCGCAGGGCTGGGCAACCGCGCCATCGGCAATGTGCCGGCCAAGGTCATCACGACCGGTGCGCTGTTTCTCTCCTGCGCGCTGTCATGGCCCATTTTCATCAGCTTCCTGACGGGCTCGACCGAGCCCTATGTGGAAGAGATGTTCACCTGGGTCCGTTCGGGAACCTTCGATTCCAGCTGGTCGCTGCGGGTCGATACGCTCACCGCGACGATGCTCGTGGTGGTCAACAGCGTCTCGGCGCTCGTCCATCTCTATAGCTGGGGCTATATGGACGAGGACCCGGATCAGCCGCGCTTCTTCGCCTATCTCTCGCTGTTCACCTTCGCCATGCTGATGCTGGTGACGGCCAACAACCTCATCCAGCTGTTCTTTGGCTGGGAAGGGGTGGGGCTGGCCTCCTATCTGCTGATCGGCTTCTGGTTCAAGAAGCCGAGTGCTAATGCAGCGGCGATCAAGGCGTTCGTGGTCAACCGGGTGGGTGACCTGGCCTTCATGGTCGGCATTTTCGGCGTCTATCTGGTGTTCGGCACGGTCCATATTCCGGAGATTCTGGCGGCGGCACCGGCGATGGCCGGATCGACCATCGGCTTCTTCGGCGGCCGGTTCGACACGATGACAGTGCTGTGCCTGCTGCTGTTCGTCGGCGCGATGGGCAAATCCGCCCAGCTCGGCCTGCACACCTGGTTGCCGGACGCGATGGAAGGCCCGACCCCGGTCTCCGCGCTGATCCACGCCGCCACCATGGTGACGGCCGGCGTGTTCATGGTCTGCCGCCTCTCGCCGCTGTTTGAAACCAGCGCGGTTGCGATGACGGTGGTGACGGTTGTCGGCGCGGCGACCTGCCTGTTCGCCGCCACGGTCGGCACCTGCCAGACCGACATCAAGCGCGTGATCGCCTATTCGACCTGTTCGCAGCTGGGCTATATGTTCTTCGCGGCCGGTGTCGGCGCCTATGGCGCGGCGATGTTCCACCTGCTGACCCATGCCTTCTTCAAGGCGCTGCTGTTCCTCGGCGCCGGCGCGGTCATCCACGCCATGCATCATGAGCAGGACATGCGCTATTATGGCGGGCTGCGGAAGAAGATCCCGATCACCTTCTGGACGATGATGGTCGGCACGCTGGCAATCACCGGCGTGGGCATTCCCTTCACCGAGATCGGCTTTGCCGGCTTCTTCTCCAAGGATGCGATCCTGGAGAGCGCCTATGCCGCCGGTGGCCATGGCGCTATGGCCTTCTATGTCGGCGTGTTCGCGGCGCTGCTGACCAGCTTCTACAGCTGGCGGCTGATGTTCCTCACCTTCTGGGGCAAGCCGCGCTGGGAGCAGAGCGAGCATATCCAGCATGCGACGCATGATGCGCATGGGCATGGCGCGCATGGCCACGACGCAGCTGGTCACGACGCCCATGGCCATGGCGCGGTGAGCGACGGGACGGCGGGCTATCAGCCGCATGAAAGCCCGTGGGTGATGCTTGTTCCGCTTGTCGTGCTGGGTTTCGGCGCGGTGGTGGGCGGCTATGCCTTTGCCAACAGCTTCGTCGGTCCCGAGCAGGGCGCGCATTTCTGGGCGGCGAGCACGCTGTTCTTCAATGAAGCGCTCATGGAAGCGGCGCATCATGTGCCGACGCTCGTGAAGCTCTCGCCCGCCATCGCCATGCTGCTCGGCCTGGCGATCGCATGGGCGGCCTATATGCGCTACACCGACTGGCCGGCGCGTTTCACGACGCAGTTCCGCCTGCTGTATCTCTTCCTGCTCAACAAATGGTATTTTGACGAGCTGTATGAGCGCATCTTCATCCGGCCGGCCTTCTGGCTGGGCAGGCTCTTCTGGAAGGGCGGCGATGAAGGCATCATCGATCGCTTCGGCCCCAATGGCTCGGCGGTTGCCGTCGCCGCCGGTGGTCGGGTCACGCGGGCCCTCCAGTCGGGCTATGTCTATTCCTATGCGCTGGTGATGCTCATCGGGCTCGCCGCAGCCGCAACCTGGGCGATCATGCCGAAATGAACCAGCTCGACTTTCCCATCCTCTCGCTGATGCTCGCCGTTCCCATGGCGGGCGCCATCGCGTGCCTGTTCGTCTCCGCGCAGTCCGCCCGCTGGATCGCGCTGGGCGCGACCCTGGCGAACCTGCTGCTCGGCATCCTGCTCTGGGTGACGTTCGACCAGAGTGTCGATGCGCCGATGTGGCAGTTTGTCGAGCTGCAGCAGGGCCTGTTCGGCCGTTTCTCCTGGGCGCTGGGCATCGATGGCATCGCGCTGATGCTGATCATGCTCACCGTCTTCCTCATGCTGATCTGCATCGGGGTGAGCTGGGAGTCCGTGCAGAAGCGGGTCGGCGAATATATGGCGGCCTTCCTGTTCATGGAGGTGCTGATGATCGGCGTCTTCGCGGCGCAGGATCTCATTCTCTTCTATGTGTTCTTCGAGGCCGGCCTCATCCCGATGTATCTCATCATCGGCATCTGGGGCGGCGCCGAGCGCGTCTATGCGAGCTATAAATTCTTCCTCTACACGCTGCTCGGATCGGTGCTGATGCTGATCGCGATGCTGTGGATGATCCGCGACGCGGGCACCACCAGCATCCCGGTGCTGATGAACTATGATTTCGACGTCGACGTGCAGAAATGGCTGTGGCTCGGCTTCTTCGCCAGCTTCGCGGTGAAGATGCCGATGTGGCCGGTGCACACCTGGTTGCCCGATGCCCACGTGCAGGCGCCGACGGCCGGCTCGGTCATTCTGGCCGGCGTGCTGCTGAAGATGGGTGGCTATGGCTTCATCCGCTTCTCGCTGCCGATGTTCCCTTATGCCTCGGCCGATTTCGCCTGGTTGATCTTCGCCCTGTCGATGGTGGCGGTGGTCTACACCAGCCTTGTCGCCCTGGTGCAGAAGGACATGAAGAAGCTGATCGCCTATTCGTCCGTCGCGCATATGGCGATCGTGACGGTCGGCCTGTTCGCGTTCAACCAGCAGGGGCTGGAAGGCGCGATGATGGTGATGCTCGGCCACGGCCTTGTCTCCGGCGCGCTGTTCATGTGCGTGGGCATCATCTACGACCGGCTGCACACGCGCGAGATTGACCGTTATGGCGGCCTCGCGATCAACATGCCGCGCTATGCGCTGTTGTTCCTGCTGTTCACCATGGCGTCGATCGGCCTGCCGGGCACCAGCAACTTCGTGGGCGAATTGCTCGCGCTGATGGGGGTCTATCAGATCTCCAGCATCGTGGCGCTGGTCTGCACCACCGGCATCATCATGGGCGCGGGCTACATGCTCTACCTCTATCGGCGCGTCGTGTTCGGCGATCTGGTGAAGGACGACGTGAAGGCGATGACCGACCTTTCGCCGCGTGAACTGGCGCTGATGGTGCCGCTTGCGGCGGTGGTGCTCTGGATGGGCGTTTATCCCGAGAGCTTCCTCGCGCCGATGCGGGGCGATATCGCCGCGCTGGTGGCCCGGACGGAAGCCGCGCGGCCTGCCGGCGATGCCAAAATCGCCATGGACCGCACTGACAAGACAGTTTCGCACGCCGAACTTGGCGGGGAGTCGCATTGATGGAAAGCCTTGGCGTCTTTGCCTCGGTCCTGCCCGAGATTATTCTGTCCGTCGCGGCGCTCGCGCTGCTGATGGTTGCCGCCTTCGTCGGTGACCGGGCCGCGGGCCTTGTGGGCTGGCTGGCCGTCGCCGCGCTGGCGGTGACGGGGCTCGCCCTGACGCTGCCGGCGGTGCATGCTGGCGGCGAGATTTTCGGCGGTCTTTACCGCGCCGATGCCTTCTCGACCTTCGCCAAGGCGGTCATCTACACCGCGGCGGCGGCGTGCATCATCGTGGCACCGCGCTTCTTTGCGAAGGATGGTGGCTTGCGCGCGGAATATGCCGTGCTCATTCTGCTCTCCTGCGTCGGCATGAGCATGATGGTCTCCGCTGTCGACTTCATCACCCTCTATGTCGGGCTGGAGCTGACCAATCTCTCCTCCTATGTGCTCGCCAGCTTCACGCGGCGGGATCTGCGCTCGGCGGAATCGGGCCTGAAATATTTCGTGCTCAGCTCGCTGGCGAGCGGCATCCTGCTCTATGGCATGTCGCTGCTGTACGGCTTCTCCGGCACGACCAGCTTTGCCGGGGTCGCCACCGCGCTGTCCGACGGGATCAGCATGGGGCAGACTTTCGGGCTCGTCTTCATCCTGGCCGGCCTTGCCTTCAAGATCAGCGCCGTGCCGTTCCATATGTGGACGCCGGACGTCTATGAAGGCGCGCCGACGCCGGTCACCGCCTTCTTTGCGACCGCGCCCAAGGTCGCGGCCTTCGCGCTGACCGTGCGGATGGCGATCGTCGCGATGGGGCCGGGCATGAGCAGCTGGCAGCAGATCGTGATCTTCCTCGCGCTGGCCTCGATCGTGCTGGGCGCGGTGGCGGCGATCACGCAGGATAATATCAAGCGGCTGCTCGCTTATTCCTCGATCAACAATGTCGGCTTCGCGCTGATCGGCCTTGCCGCCGGCACGGCGGACGGCGTGGCATCGGTGCTGAGCTATCTGCTCATCTATGTGGTGATGACGCTGGGCAGCTTCATCTGCGTGCTGCAGATGCGCGACAGTGAAGGCAATCAGGTGGAGAGCATCGCCAGCCTTGCCGGCCTGTCGCAGACCCGGCCGGGTCTGGCCGCGGCGTTCGGCATCTTCCTGTTCAGCCTTGCCGGCATTCCGCCGCTGTTCGGCTTCTGGGCCAAGTTCCTCGTGTTCGATGCGGCGGTGGCGGCGGGGCTTGCGCCGCTGGCCGTGGTCGGCATCGCGGCCTCGGTGATCAGCGCCTTCTATTATCTCAAGGTCATCAAGACGATCTATCTGGATACGCCGACCGGCCAGTTCTCGACCGAACGCAATGCGTTTGACTACGGGATCATCACGGTTTGCGCGGCGGTGGTCGTTGTCGGTTATCTCTTCAACCCGCTGCTGGGCGAGGCCAGCGCGGCGGCGGCGGCATCCTTGTTCTGAGCGAGCGGATCCGCCTCGTCGCGGAGACCGGCTCGACCAATGCCGATCTGCGGGCGCTGGCCAGAGATGGTCTGGCCGAGGGACAATGGCTACGCGCCGGGCGACAGACCGCCGGGCGCGGCCGCCTCGGCCGGGACTGGCACAGCCCGGCGGGCAATCTCCATGCCTCCACGCTGATCCGCTTGCGGCCCGGCGATCCGGTGGTGACCGGGTTGGGGCTGCTGCTGGGCGTAGCGGTGCAGTCCGCGCTGGCGGGGTTGATGCCGGAGGCGACCTTCCAGCTCAAATGGCCCAATGACGTGATGGTCGGCCACGCCAAGCTCGCCGGCATGCTGCTGGAGCGGGAAGGGGATGCCGTGATCGCCGGGATCGGCATCAATGTCGCCGCCGCGCCAGCGCTGCCGGATCGCGAGACGATCGCGCTGGCGGACTTGCCGGGCGGCGAGGCCATCGATGCCGCCGCCGTGCTGGCGGCGCTGGTGCCGGCGGTCGATCACTGGCTCGATGGCTGGCGGACGCAGGGGCAGGCCGCGATCATCGCCGCATGGCTGGCGCGTGCGCATCCGGTGGGGACGCCGCTGCGGGTCTCCGCCGGCGCCGACCAGCCACGCCATGGCCGTTTTCTGGGGCTCGGCGGCGATGGTGCCTTGATCCTCGGGCTGGAGGACGGCACGCAACATCTCATTCACAGCGGCGATGTGGGCATGCTCCCTTGACCGCGCCGCCCCTTGCCTGACAGGACCGCCGCCATGCTTCTCGTCATCGATGCCGGCAATACCAATATCGTCTTCGCGCTGGTCGACCTGACCATGGGCGGCGAAAGCGGCGCGATCCGCGCGCGCTGGCGCATGGCGACCGACGCGCGCCGCACGGGCGATGAATATGCCGTGTGGATCAACCAACTGCTGGTGCTGGAAGGGCTGGCGATGGCGGATGTGAGCGCCGTCGTCATTTCCACCGTGGTGCCGCGCGCGCTGCATAATCTGCAGGTGCTGGCCCGCAAATATATCGGCGTGGAGCCGCTTGTGGCCGGGCAGGGCGCGCTGGCATGGTCGCTCGATCTGGATGTGCCATCGCCCGAGACGGTGGGCGCGGACCGCGCGGCCAACGCCATCGCCGCCCATGCCGAATTTGCCGGCGACCTCATCGTCATCGATTTCGGCACGGCGACGACGTTCGACCATATCGACTTTAACGGCGCCTATAAGGGCGGCATCATCGCGCCCGGCCTCAACCTCTCGCTCGAGGCGCTGGTGAGCGCGGCCGCGCGATTGCCGCGCATCGCCATCGCAGCGCCCTTGACCAGCGAGGTGATCGGTCGCACGACGGAAGACCAGATGCTGATCGGCGTCTTCTGGGGCTATGTGGCGATGATCGAAGGCCTCGTCACGCGCATGCGCCGGGAGATTGGCCGCCCCGCCAAAGTGATTGCGACCGGAGGCCTTGCCCTCCTGTTCGACGAGAAAACCGACCTGTTCGATGCCATCGTGCCTGATTTGACGATTAATGGCCTCGTGATCCTCTATCAACGGAGCCGTAACACGGCATGAAACCTGGTGAAGAACTGCTTTTCCTGGCCCTTGGCGGGTCGGGCGAGATTGGGATGAATCTCAACCTTTATGGCTGCCGCGGCAAATGGGTGATGGTGGACCTGGGCGTCAGCTTCTCCGACCCGGCCTGTCCGGGCGTGGACCTGGTGATGCCGGATATCGCCTTCATCGAGGAACGGCGCGAGGATCTGCTCGGCATCGTGCTGACGCATGGCCATGAGGATCATATCGGCGCGCTGCCGCTGCTGGCGCAGGATCTGGGCGTGCCGCTCTATGCGACGCCGTTCACCGCCGGGCTCATCAAGGGCAAGCTGGCCGAGGAAGGCGTCACCAAGGCGGTGACGCTGAACATCATCGAGATTGACGAGCCCTTCCAGCTCGGGCCGTTCGGTTTCACCTACAAGCCGCTGGCCCACTCGATTCCCGAAGGCAATGCGGTGGTGATCGAGACGCCGTTCGGCCGGATTTTCCATACCGGCGACTGGAAGCTGGACGATGCACCGCAGATCGGCGTGCCGGCCACGCCGGCGGAACTGACCGCGATTGGCGACAGCGGGGTGCTGGCGCTGGTGTGTGACAGCACCAATGTATTCAACAAGGAAGCCAGCGGATCGGAAGAATCGGTCAAGGATGGCCTGATGGAGACGATCTCGGCCGCCACCGGGCGCGTGCTGGTGACGACCTTCGCCAGCAATGCCGCGCGGCTCCAGACGCTGGGCGAGGTGGCACAGCGGACCGGGCGCAAGCTGTGCGTGGCCGGGCGCTCGCTGGACCGGATCATCGGCGTGGCGCAAAGCTGCGGCTATCTGAAGAATTTCCCGCCGCTGCTGGATTTTGATGCCATCATGGCCGTGCCGCCGCACGAGGCGATGATCATCGCGACCGGCGGGCAGGGCGAGCCGCGCGCGGCGCTGGCGCGCGTCGCCTTCGATCAGCACTCGATCAAGCTGGATGGCGGGGATACGGTCATCTTCTCCACCCGCAAGATTCCGGGCAATGAGATGGCGATCGGCCGCGTGCAGAATGCGCTGGCGGCGAAGAATGTCAAAATGATCACCGAGAGCCAGGCGCATGTCCATGTCTCCGGGCATCCGGGGCGGCCGGAACTGCTGGCCATGTATGACTGGATCCGTCCGGACATCCTGCTGCCGGTGCATGGCGAATTGCGCCATATGGCCGAGCAGGCGCGTCTGGGCGCCGAACATGGCATTCCGCGGCAGATCGTGCAGACCAATGGCGATGTGATCCGCCTTGCGCCCAATGGCCCCAGGAAGCTGACCGAGGTGCATCATGGCCGGCTCGTGCTGGATGGCAATGTCATCCTGCCCGCCGATGGGCTGACGATGAACGACCGGCGCAAGCTGATGGTCAATGGCCATATCAGCGTGGGCGTGGCGATTGACGGGCGCGGCAGGCTGACGGGCATGCCGGATATCCGCATTCGCGGCGTGCCGGTCGAGGATGAGCGCGAGCGCTTTCTGGCCGATGCGGTTGCGGCGCTCGGCAAGGTGGTTCAAAAGGCGACCGGCCGGCGCGGCGATACCGAGAAGCTGCGTGAGGCGATCCGCCTCGCGGTGCGGCGCGTCGCTGCCGACTGGACCGGCAAGAAGCCGATCGTGGATGTGGCGATCGTCGAGATTGATTGATCAGGCGGCCGACCCGATAAGATTGGCTCGGCCGCTCCGGTTTTTGATTTGATGCGTTTCCCGAGGCGGCGGATGTCTCGACCAGCATCGGGAGCGCTTTAAGGAAAGGCCTTTACGCCATGCGCTGGACGACGATCCTCGCAATCTATTTTCTGCTGTGGTTCCTCAGCCTGTTTCTGGTGCTGCCATTCGGCGTCAAGACCGCGGAGGAAGCCGGCAAGGAGCTGGTGCCGGGGCAGGCCGAGAGCGCCCCGCACGAGTTCAGGCCACTGCGCACCTTTGGCGCGACGTCGCTGGTGGCGGCGGTGCTGTTCCTGCTGTTCTACGCCAATTATGTGAATGGCTGGATCGACGCCGACACGTTCAAGGGCCTCTACAACCCGCCGGTCGACCTCTCTCAATAAGGACAGGCGCAGGAGGGCGCGGCTCCCGTTCGGGGAGCGAGCGCCCTCTAGGCCTGCGGCCGCAGCCGGTCGATCGCCTGCGCGAGCGCGACATAGAGCTTGCCGATATCCGATGAGACCATGGTCAGCGCGATCATGCTGCCTTCCCGCGTCGCCAGAACGGTGCGCAGCAGCGCCTCGAAATCATGGACGTAGCGGTTCACATTCTCGCGGAAATCGGTGTCGCTGGTGTAGATGAGATTGATCTGCTTGGCTTCCGCGCCGGTCGCCAGCTTGAGCGCGCGGCGCGCGAACAGACCTTGCTCGCCCTTGAGATAGGCAGCCCATTCCGCATCCGTCACATCGCGATCGAGCCATTTGCCGACATCGATGGCATGTTCGTTGAGGGCGGCGATGAGATGCGCCGAGCGCTGGGCCATTTGTTCGCGGCCCTGCCCATCGACCTGCGCGTCCTTCTCGGCCAGCGTATCTTCCAGCGCCTTGCTGGCGGCGGCGAGGCTCTCCATCCGGCGGGTGAGTTCGTCCGTGGCGTGGTGGGCGGCCTTTACCGCATCGTCCGCGACCAGCGAGAGCCGTTCGATCTGCGCGGCGACCGATTGGCTGACCGCCTGCTCCATGGCTTGTCCGCTGGCGGTGGCGAGGGCTTTCGCCGCCTCCGGGATCGCCTCGCCAATGGCGCTGCGGGCGCGCGTGGCGGCGGCATCGGCCGTCTCGCGCACACGCAGGAGCGCCTCGATCATCCGGGGGCCGGCAGTGTCGCCAAGCCGGGCCATATCCTCGTTCGCCGTGGCGACGGCGGCGGCCAGCGCGGCGACCTGCGCCGTCTGGGCGGCCAGCGCGGCTTGCGATTGGTCCGCTGCCTCGGTCATCAAGGTGGCGTGCGAGCGGGCAAGCTGATCGGACTCATGCAGCTGGCTGACGACGCCGGCGGCCACCGCCTCGACCGCTTCGATACCCGGCGCGGTCGACCTGATGCGCTCCTGCAGCGTATCGAGCCGCGTCTCCACTCGCCCAAGCGCATTGGGGACGCTTTCGTCCAGCTCGCGGATGCCGGAATCGAGCGCGACCAGCAGCGATTCGGCGCGCTGGATGAGGCCATCGGCCCCGACATGGCCTTCACCCAGCATTGCGGTGAGCCGGCCGGTTTCATCGGAGAGCTGCGACATGCTGGCGGACAGCGCGGCGGCGCGGGCGAGGGCGGAGCGTTCGAGCGTGTCGAACTGATCGGCCAGGGCGCCAACGCCGGTGGCCGTCTCATTCAGCCATGTGCCGCTCTTGTCGGCCTGCTCGGTGAGGCGCGAGTCGAGCGCGGTCAGCAGGCTCTCCACCTTGCGGCAATGGCCGGCATAGTGATCGAGCGCCTGAGTGGCGGTGCTCTCGATGCCGGCGCGGCTCGACGCGACCAGTTGATCGAGGGCCTGGCCCTGAGCCTCGATATGCTGGCCGACCATGGACATGACCGATTGCATCCGCTCGAGCGTGAGATCGACGCGTGCGGAGGAGAGTTCGGACAGGCCGGCCAGTTCCTCGCCGGCCTGCTGTGCGCCGTTCTTCAGGTTGGCAAGCTGTCCGGCAAGCTGGGTGCCGGCATCGACCAGCTGCGCACGCGCTTCCTCGGTGACGAGGGCGGTGGCCTGCAATTGCTGATCGAGCGCGTCATGGCGCTGGCCCAGTTCGCCGCCCAGGCGCGACAGCGTCTCGCCCAGCGTCGCCAGCCGGTCTTCAAGGCGCGGCAGCGCGTCGGTCATGGCGGCGATGCGCGTATCCAGCGTGGTCAGCGTGGCGATGGCGGTGGTGGTGCCCTGATCGAGCCGGGCGGACTGGCCCTGCATCGTCCGCATCGCATCGAGAATGGCGGCGGCCGACTGATCGGCGGTGGCCGAGACGCTGCGAGTCTGCGTCAGAAACTGCGCCTGCACATCGCCAAGACGCGCGGCGGCCTGCGTGGCGTGACCGGCGAGGGCTTGCGCATGCGTGGCCTGCGCTTGCGCGGCGGCGGCTTCCCGCCGGCCGCCGAGCAGCAGCAGCATGGCCAGCGCGGCGAGCAGCACGAGCGGCACCGACCAGCTGGCGATGGCAAGCAGCACCGGCGCAAGACGCACGCCCGCGGCCGGATCGATCAGCGTCCAGACGATGGCGCCCAGCCAGAGGATCGCGGCGAGGCCGAGACCGGCGAGCGCGATGGCGCGCGGCCGCGAGGGAGTGTCGGTGGCGGCGGCGATCTCTGCATCGGCGACGAACGGATCGGCCTCTGGTTCGGGCATGAAAGGGGTGATGGCGTGGGGAGTGCCCATGGTCTGCTCCGAAATAGAGGCCGCGTCATATGGTCTGGCGGTGGCATTGGCGGCAAAGGCGGGCTCATCCCAGCCCGGATCGGATTCCCGCAATTTCGCCAGCCAGTCGGCGCTCGGCCCGCTCGGCGATCGCGCTTGCCCGGCTGCGTGCCGATCTGCTCCGTTTTGGGACGGATTCATCTGGTTGTCGGAACCGGGCATGGCCAATCCTTAACATGTTCGGAGCGGGCAGGAACCGCAATTTACCATTGATTGCGCCGCGGGGGCAGTCTCGCGCCATGTTTTTGCGCTCAGGCGTGGGCAGGGCGCCCTGTGTGCGCGGCGGCGGGCGCGACGGGGGACGGTGGGGGCGGCCAGGCTGCTTGGCGCGGGGCGTGACGTCCATGCTTGCGCATGATGCCCCACGGGGCGTTTGGGAGCGATGTATGTGGTATGGTGCAGGAGGCCGGAGCCAGAGCCGGCTTCAGCCCGAGGCTGAAAGAATGTGGCTCCCCGAGTTGAGTAGTCATATCTGCTGATTTCTGCGGCTTTCATTTGGCAAACCTTTCCACCCCCACGCCTTCCGGGAGGGCGGGGTGACGTGGCTCTACGTTCCCGGAACATCCTCAGCCTGTGCGCCGGCGTCGGCGGGCTCGAACTCGGCATCCAGCGAGGATATGACCCAAGCGATTTCAGAGATGGCTTTTGGCTCGGAGCGTTCAGCATGCTGGCACTGATAGTATTTGTTGGATGGATGGCATCATGAGCACCCCAGATCTACTGCCCGTGACAGGCGAAGAAAATCGAGTAGTGTCTGACATCATCGCAGCCGACTGTGCAGTTAGTGATCCTGTGTGGCAGGAACTGTGGAACGTCATCGCCCGCCACCGCATCGAAAGCACCCGCCAACTCTCCGCTGACCTTGAGGCGGCGAAGCGGTGCTTGGTTTTGGCGGAGGAGCGCATGCGCTGCTTTGAGCGTGGAGGCATCGGGATCGTCCACGGAGTCTACCCGAAATACGGGGCGCATTCAGGGCCGCCCGCACCACCCTAGAAAGGCTATCCCATGGCTAGTGAACCAGCGCAGCCGACGCAGGGGAGATGAGGCTGCGGGACCTATTCTATTTGAACGATTCCAGAAATGCCGCTGCAAAGCCTGCGCCCAAAACGGTGGCGCGCGTTAAGGCTGTTGTGAGGTGACAAGACGGCAGTGTAATGGGTGTAATTCTATACGTTGGTCGCGGAGAATGGCTGGAAGTCAGGGCGCTAATCCGCTAGTTGGGGGCATGCAGAAGGTCTCTTTGACACATGATACCCATTTTCCACTAGTGCAATCTCTGCGTGGTCTGGCGGCGCTTTGGGTTGTGTTATTTCATGCAGAAGAGGGGGGGCATTTGGCCTCCCTTACAGGCGCCCTCCCATCATTCATTTCGGATATCGTTTTCCGTGCCGGCCATTTCGGCGTCCCGATCTTCTTTGCGTTAAGTGGCTTCGTAATCACACATAGCATCCGGGGCGTTGAGCCGACTGGTGCCACTTATGGTCGTTTTATTTTGCGTAGGTCCTTGCGCCTTGATCCTCCTTTTTGGGCGTCCATCGCATTTGTGGTGATTATGGCATTCATCGCGGCACAAGCGAAAAACGAAACATTTTCTGCGCCTACCACAGGCACAATTGTAGCTCATATTTTCTATCTCCAGCAGATCCTTGGGCTGGACACAATCAATACCGTATACTGGACGCTTGCATATGAAGTGCAATTCTATGCGTTCTTTGTTGGCATCCTAACATTAGCTGGCCGTGGTAAGCGCGCCGGGCGCGTTGTTTGGATAAGTATGTTTGCCCTCGCAATGGCTGGGGCGGTCCACTTACTCGATGGTGCGCCTACCGGCCTGTTTGTTAACCTATGGGCTGCGTTCTTTATTGGGGTCATGAGCTATAAAGCTCTGGAAATAAGCCGTGCGCGATTACCTGCAATATTGCTCGGTGTTACAATGTTTCTGTTTGGTGGATCGTTCATGGCATTTAGCGCAGCAGCTGCTGCGCTCCTGTGGCTGTCCGGCATGTCATGGTTGCCATGGAGCGCAACAAAGCTGCAATGGCTCGGCACCATTTCATACAGCCTCTACCTCTTTCATAATCCGCTGACGGGTGCGGCCAGCTTTATCGTTCACCGTATATTGGGGAGCGGAGTGGCGGCCGATATGGCAGCTCTTATTGTGATCCTCCTGGTTTCAATTACGGGCGCGGCGGCATTCTGGTGGTTGCTTGAGCGACCATCTCACAGGTTGTCGAGATTGGTCTCGTTGCGGAAATCGACGATTAAGCTGCCGGCAGAAACGGATTCAATAAGGATATAGCCACATCCTCAGCTAGGGCACAGCGCTCGCCAGCGGGCGTTATGCTCGGCGATCCAGTCAACCGTGATTTTCGTGTCATATCGGTTGCCGGGGTCGTCGGCATTTTCCTGCCCAGCTTTAGCGCCGGCATAGGTCAGCGTTTTCAGAGCCACGCAGGCGCTGTCAGCAGTTCTCGGGCGCTCGGTTGTCGAGCAGGCAGTCATCACGAGCAGCGCCGCCATCACGGCGGACCTTGTCAGCAGCGGCATTGGCTTTCTCCACTTGGTTGATGGTGGCTTTCAGATCGCTGGCCTGCTGCTCGGTTCGGCGGGTTTCCTTGACGGATGACATGATCCGTGCGGCGCATCGGTCCAGCAGGAACACCAGCGCGACCCCGGCGATGACGAGCGCGAGGACCTGCGTCCAGCGGTTGGCCATGAGCAGACGGATGATCGTCATGCCACGTCTCCCGTTGAAAGCACCCGCTCGGCATCCTCGCCGGTCATATCCAGCTCCTTGTTGCCCACGCGGATGCGGAAGGTCCGCCTACCAAGGATGGCGGACAGGCCGACCAGATCGAGCGCGATTAGCGCGGCGGCCGACTGCCCCAGCCAGAAGGCGTAGTGGTTCTTGGGGTAGAGGTGCACGATCCACAGCGAGGCGGCCATGATGGCGGTGAGCGGGATCGCTGCCAGTGCCATCAGCATGACCGACCTAACCCTCCAGGCACTGGCAGAGGCGTGGCAGCCGATCGAGACGGCGCCACGAGATGGACTCGGGGGCGCCTCGGCCACGAGCGGGATAGATCGTCCATGAAGATTGATAGCATCTTCCAGACAAGCGGATCGTTCAACGGCCGCGCATGGGACTTGAGCGCATACTTCATCGTGCCGGGCGAACGGCATGGGCTCATGTCGAGCGAGCCCACCCACTGGATGCCGCTCCCCGCCCCCCCCCCCCCCCCCCCCCCCCCCC
>DATMGL010000004.1:0-9183 GCA_035555575.1 Sphingobium sp. | reverse complement strand
GACTGGAAACTGTCCTCGCCAGCGTCATCGACCGGCGGCAGGAGCGGGCCGAGCGCCGCCGCGAGCATCTTGCCGAGCTTCACAGGCGAATCACGGAAGCCGACCAGCGGCTCGGCCGTCTCTTTGATGCCATCGAAGCCGGCATGGTGGACAAGGACGACGCCATGGCGAAGGAACGCATGGTGAGCCTCAAGGCATTGCGGGATCAAGCCGCCGCCGACGCGGAGCGCACGCAGCTCGCGCTCGACAGTTCAGGCAATCAGGGCGTCAGTCCCGACATGCTCAAGACCTTCGCCAGCATGGCCCGCCAGCGCATCCGGCTGGAAAATGGCGGCTACCGCCGCGACCATCTGCGCGCGCTGGCGCAGCGCGTCGAGGTCGCCGACGACGAGGTTCGCATCATGGGATCGAAGTCGGAACTGCTGCGAACGCTGGTCGCCGCTTCTAGCGTAGAAACGGCGGCGCTCGGCGTTCATAGTTCTGTTCTGAAATGGCGCGCCCGGCAGGATTCGAACCTGCGACCGTTCGCTTAGAAGGCGAATGCTCTATCCGGCTGAGCTACGGGCGCTTGGCAGGTGCCTTAGAGCATTTGGGGCGCAAACGGAAAGCCGGTTTCTCCGCCATGCTTGCACGCCCGCGCGGGGCGCATAGAAGGGGGCATGGCTGCCGATCCGATCACCGCGTCCGTGGACGCATCCGCTGCTCGTCCCGTCCATATTGAGGCGCGCGCGCTGCAAGGGCGAACCTTGCGCTACTATGATTTCGTGATGGCCGCCTTCGTCGCCATCCTGCTGCTGTCCAACGTGATCGGCGCGGCCAAGCTATCGACGGTCGGGGGCTATACGTTCGGCGCCGGCATCCTGTTCTTTCCGCTCGGCTATGTGATCGGTGACGTGCTGACCGAGGTATATGGCTATGCGCGGGCGCGCCGGTGCATCTGGGTCGGCTTCGGCGCGATGCTGTTCATGGCGCTCATGAGCTGGGTCGTCGTCGCGCTGCCGCCGGCAGCGGACTGGGACGGGCAGGGGGCCTATGAGACGGTGTTCGGGCAGGTGCCGCGCATCGTCTTCGCCTCGATCGTCGCCTTCTGGGCGGGGGAGCTGACCAACAGCTATGTGCTGGCCAGGATGAAAATCCTCACGCGCGGCAAATATCTGTGGACGCGCACGATCGGCTCGACGGTGGTCGGGCAGGGGGTGGACAGCCTGCTCTTCTATCCGCTGGCCTTCTCCGGCATCTGGACGACCGGGCAGGTGCTGACCGTGATGGCGACCAACTGGGCGCTCAAGGTGGGCTGGGAGATTTGCCTGACCCCGGTCACCTATTTCTTCGTCAACCTCTTCAAGCGCGGCGAGGGGCTGGACGTCTATGATGAAGGCACCGACTTTACGCCGTTCAGGACGGAGATCTAGGGCGGATCGTCATTCAGACGATGACGTGCCGAATAGGGTGAATGTTCGTGACCCGGCGCGCCGCGTGCGAACGGCCCGTGAGCACCGGACGGGCGGAAAGCCGCCATTTGCAGGCCGTCAGGGCGGAGTGACGATCCGCCCTGGCCGGGGGCGGCTCGCCTCGCCTGCTTTGATCGGTGGAGCCCTGACCCGGCTCCGTCAGCGGCCTTTCCAGACGGGCGGGCGCTTCTCGATGAAGGCGGCCATGCCTTCCGCCTTGTCCTGCGTGGCGGCGAGCAGCTGGAACAGGCGGCGCTCGGCGACCAGCCCTTGCGCAAGGGGCGTCTCGGCCGCGAGGCCCACCAGTTCCTTGGCGGCGATGGTGGCCAGCGGCGGCATGGCGGCGATCGCCTGCGCGGTGGTCAGTGCCTCATCGATCAGCCGGTCGGCCGGCACCACGCGCGCGACAAGGCCGGCGCGCTCCGCCTCGTCAGCGTCCATCATCCGGCCGGTGAGGCACATCTCCATCGCTTTCGCCTTGCCGATGGCGCGGGTGAGGCGCTGCGATCCGCCCATGCCGGGCACCACGCCCAGCTTGATCTCCGGCTGGCCGAAGCGCGCGGTTTCGGCGGCAATGATGAAATCCGCCATCATCGCCAGCTCGCAGCCGCCGCCCAGCGCGAAGCCGGCGACAGCGGCGATCCACGGCTTGCGTGTCGCGGCCACCCGGCTCGTCCATTCGGCGTGGAGGTCGGCGCGGAACATGTCCGCCGTCGATTTGTCCGCCATCTCCTTGATGTCCGCCCCGGCGGCAAAGGCCTTCTCGCTGCCGGTGAGAACGAGGCAGCGCTGGCTCTCATCGGCGTCATAGGCGGCCATCGAGGCGATCAGGTCGGCCAGCACCTGATTGTTGAGGGCATTGAGCGCCTGCGGGCGATTGAGCGTGACCAGCGTGACGGCGTCGCGCTGTTCCACCAAAAGCGTCTCATGACTCATGCCCGTGCTCCTTGCTGGCGAGGCCGCTGCTAGAGGATATATTTGCTGAGGTCGGTATCCTTGGCGATGCCGGCGAGCTGGCGGTCGACATAGGCGGCATCGATGCGGATCGTCTCGCCGGCGCGGCCGTCCGCCTCGTAGCTCACATCCTCCAGCAATTTCTCCATGACCGTCTGGAGCCGGCGCGCGCCGATATTCTCGACCTGCTCGTTCACGCTGGCGGCGATGCGGGCGATCGCGCGGATGCCGTCCGGCTCCAGCGTGATCGTCACGCCCTCCGTGGCGAGCAAGGCCGCATATTGCTCGGGCAACGAGGCCTTGGTGTCGGACAGGATGGCGACGAAATCCTCCTCCGTCAGCCCCTTCAGCTCGACGCGGATCGGCAGGCGGCCCTGCAATTCGGGCAGCAGGTCGCTCGGCTTGGCGATGTGGAAGGCGCCGCTGGCGATGAACAGGATATGGTCGGTCTTGAGCGGGCCATATTTGGTGGCGACGGTGGTGCCCTCGATCAGCGGCAGCAGGTCGCGCTGCACGCCCTCGCGGCTCACCGAGCCGCCGCGCACGTCGCTGACCGCGATCTTGTCGATCTCGTCGAGGAAGACGATGCCGTTCTGCTCGGCGGAGTGGATGGCCACGCGGGCGACATCATCCTGATCGAGGCGCTTGTCCTGCTCTTCCTCGACCAGCTTGTCCCACGCCTCGGCTACGCGCATCTTGCGGCGCTTCTTCTGCTGCTGGCCAAGCGCCTTGGACATCATGTCGGAGAGGTTGATCATCCCGATCTGCCCGCCCATGCCGGGGATATCCATCGCCGGGCCCGGGCTGTCCGCGACCTCGATCTCCACCTCGACATCGTTCATCTGGTTCGTCTCGATGCGCTGGCGGAACGAGAGGCGGGTCGCCTCGCTCGCTTCCTTGCCGGTGAGTGCGTCGAGCAGCCGGTTCATCGCGGATTCGGAGGCGGCGCCGCGCACCGCCTCGCGCCGGCGCTCACGCTCCAGTCGCACCGCTTCCTCGACCAGATCGCGCACGATCTGCTCCACGTCGCGGCCGACATAGCCGACCTCGGTGAACTTGGTCGCCTCCACCTTGATGAACGGCGCGTCGGCCAGCCGCGCGAGGCGGCGGCTGATCTCGGTCTTGCCGCAGCCCGTGGGGCCGATCATCAGGATGTTCTTCGGCGTCACCTCGTCGCGCAGATCGGGGGCGAGCTGCTGCCGGCGCCAGCGATTGCGCAGGGCGACAGCGACGGCGCGCTTGGCCTCGGCCTGGCCGATGATGTGCGCATCGAGGGCGGCGACGATCGCCTTGGGGGTGAGATTGTCGTTCATGATCTTGGGATCGTCCATCAGGGAAAAAGGGGAGGCAATGCGGGCGGCAGGGTGGTCAGGTCAGGCTGTCCAGCGTCTCGATCGTCACATTGTCATTGGTGTAGACGCAGATGTCGGCGGCGATCGCCATCGCCTTGCGGGCCAGCGTCTCGGCGTCCTTCTCATAATCCATGAGCGCGCGGGCGGCCGAGAGGGCGTAATTGCCGCCCGAGCCGATCGCGGCGATGCCGTGCAGCGGCTCCAGCACATCGCCATTGCCGGTGAGGATCAGCGTCGTTTCCTTGTCCGCGACGATCATCATCGCTTCCAGATTGCGCAGATATTTGTCCGTCCGCCAGTCCTTGGCCAGCTCGACGGCGGCGCGCATCAGCTGGCCGCCATGGCGCTCCAGCTTGCCTTCCAGCCGCTCGAACAGGGTGAAGGCATCGGCCGTCGCCCCGGCAAAGCCGCCGATCACGCTGCCATCATGCAGGCGGCGGACCTTGCGCGCATTGGGTTTCATGACCGTCTGCCCCATCGAGACCTGGCCATCGCCAATGACGACGACCTTGCCCGCGGCGCGAACGGAGAGGATGGTGGTGCCATGCCAGACCGGCATGCTGTTTTGATTGGATGCGTCCATGTTCGGCCATATGGGTTGGCGAGAAGAGGGACGCAAGCGGTCGCTCCGGGAGCGGTTTGCGGAGACGGGCCGGAAGACCGCGCAGGCGGGCACTGGACATTGTCATCCAGCGTCGAGTAGGTTCGCCCCGTCTCGGCGAGACGCCTGTTTGGGGCGGCGGCTGAAATTCGGTCATGACATAAGGACGCATGCTATCTAGGTGCATGCGATTGATGAGTGATTCGAGCGCGCCTGCGGCGTGCTGGTGCAATGAAGGAGATTTCTGCGATGCCGTTGGTCAACATGAAGCCGCTGCTTCGCGACGCGATGGATAACGGCTATGCCGTGGCCGCGTTCAACCTGGTCGATTATAACACCACCAAGGCGATGGTGAAGGCGGCGGAGGAGCTGAATGCCCCGGTCATCTGTCAGACGTCGAGCAAGACGATCCAATATTACAGCCACAAGGAAATTGTGAGCTGGGTGCGCACCGTGGCCGAGGATTCGCCGGTGCCGGTCGTGCTGCATCTCGATCACTGCAAGGATATTGCGATGATCGAGGAGTGCGCGCGGGCGGGCTGGACCTCGATCATGATCGACGCGTCGGAATATAGCTTCGAGAAGAACCTCGCCGAATCCCTCAAGGTGCGCGAGATTGCCGAGAAATATGGCGTCGGCATGGAAGCCGAGCTGGGCCAGATTATGGGTGTCGAGGATGACATGCATGTGGCGGAAGAGGATTCGGTCCTGACCGATCCGGAAGACGCCAAGCGCTTCTGCGATGCGCTCGATCTCTCCGCCTTCGCCTGCGCCGTCGGCACTGCCCATGGCTATTATCACGGCGAGCCGAATGTCGATTTCGAGCGGATCGGGCGGATCAACCAGCTGACCAAGACGCCGATGGCGCTGCATGGCGGCACGGGCCTGTCCGACGAGACCTTCGCCAAGGCGATCGCGCTGGGCACTGCCAAGGTCAATATCTCGACCAACCTCAAGCATGTCTTCGTCGAGAGCTTCGTGGATTATCACAAGGCCAATCCCAAGGATTTCGAGCCGCTGCGGGTGATGGACGCCCAGTATCAGGCGTGCAAGGCGATGTTCCACGGCTTCATCGAGAAGTTCGGCGGCAAGGATCGTGGCACGGCCTTCCTCAATTCGCTCTCCAAGGCCGCTTGAGGAAAGACGCACAGTGTTGAAAGCAATTATTTTCGATTGTGACGGCGTGCTCGTGGATACCGAGCGTGATGGTCATCGCGTTGGCTTCAATCGCGCGTTCAAGCATTTCGGCATCGATGCCGAGTGGGACGTGACGCTCTATGCCAAGCTGCTGCTGGTGGCCGGCGGCAAGGAGCGCATGCGCGCCTATTTTGACGAATTTGGTTGGCCGGCCAGCGCGGACACGGATGCCGCGAAGGACGAGCTGATCCTCGCGCTGCACAAGAAGAAGACGGAGATCACCGCCGGCCTCGTCGCCGAGGGTGGCCTGCCGCTGCGGCCGGGCATTGCGCGCATCGTCGATGAGGCGATGGCCGCCGGCGTCAAGCTGGGCGTGTGCACGACCTCCAACCCGAAGTTCATCGACGCGGTGCTCGACCTGCTCGGGCCGGAGCGCAAGGCGGCGTTTTCGTTCGTCTATGCCGGCGACGTGGTGAAGAAGAAGAAGCCGGACCCGGAGATCTACGAGCTGGCCAAGCAGGCGCTCGGTCTGCCGGTCAACCAGTGCATCGTGATCGAGGACAGCCGCAACGGCCTGCTCGCCGCGGTGGGCGCGGGGCTGCCGACGCTGGTCACCACGAGCACCTATACGATGGACGAGGATTTCACGGAATCCGTCAAGGTCGTGCCCGAGCTTGGGGACGAGCCGAATGTGAATGTGCGCCTGGCCGATCTGGCGGAGCTTGCCTCCGCCCATGTCGCCTGAGCGCTGCGTCAACGACGCTATTGGGAGGATTTTTAATGGCTGACATCAATGTTGGGGATGTTGAGCGCGCGGTGAAGACGACCGCCACGACCGTGCTCAAGAATGAACATTATTTCTCGGACCTCGATGGTCTGGCTGGCGACGGTGACTTCGGCACCTCGCTCGCCACGGGTTTCCGCGTCATCGATGCGGATCTGCCGACGCTCGACAAGAGCGCGATCGGCGCGCTGCTGCTCAAGATCAGCATGCTGGTCAGCAAGCATGTCGGCGGCAGCTCGGGCCCGATCTGGGGCACCGGCTTCATGAAGGCCGCCGCCGTCAGCAAGGGCAAGGAGAGTGTCACGCTCGCCGAGGTTGCCGACATGCTCGGTGCCGCCGTTGATGGCATCATGGCCCGTGGCGGCGCCAAGCTGGGGGACAAGACCCTGCTCGACGCGCTGATCCCGGTGCATGAAGTGCTCAAGACCCATGCCGCGAACGACGCGCCCGATCATGGTGCCGCGCTCAATGATGCGGCGGCCGCTGCCGAGGCCGCGATCGACGCGACCCGCTCGTTCGTCGCCCATCGCGGCCGGGCGTCGCAGGTTGGCGAGCGCAGCGCCGGCACGCCGGACCCGGGCATCGTGGCTATCGCCATGATCCTGCAGGACTGGTGCACGGAATTCGGCGTGGAGCGCACGCCGACTGTCGCTGAACTGCTCCATAAATCTGCCTGAACCCGAGGGGGAGGAATACCCAATGAAAAAGTTCGTCAACGATCCTGCCAATTTCGTGCCCGAGTTCATGAAGGGCGTCGCACTGGCCAACCCGGATCTGCTCGATTACGTGCCCGAGTTCCAGATGATCAAGCGCAAGGATCGTCCGGTCGCCAACAAGGTTTCGGTGATTCAGGGCTCCGGTTCGGGCCATGAGCCCGCGCACGTCATGGCCGTTGGCCCGGGCATGCTCGACGGTGCCTGCCAGGGCGCGGTGTTTGCCGCGCCGCCGGTCGATGCCTGCTATGAGACGATCAAGGCGCTCGCCTCGGACGCCGGCGTGCTCGTGCTGATCAACAATTATCAAGGCGATCGCATGGCCTGGGAAACGGCCGTGGAACTGGCCGAAGCCGAGGACATCAAGGTCAAGTCGTTCATCATCAACGACGACGTCGCGGTGAAGGACAGCCTTTACACCGTCGGCCGTCGCGGTGTGGCCGGCAACTTCTTCGTCATGAAGGCCTGCGGCGCGGCTGCCGAGCAGGGCAAGAGCCTGGACGAGATTCTGGCGGTTGCCGAGAAGGTGAACAACAATGTCCGCTCGATGGGCGTGGCGCTGACCAGCTGCATTCCGCCGGCCAAGGGCACCACCATCTTCGAGCTGGGCGATGACGAGATGGAAGTCGGCGTGGGCATTCACGGCGAGCCGGGCCGTCGCCGCGACAAGGTCACCTCGGCCGATGCGATCACCGACGAGCTGTTCGAGGCGGTGTCGCAGGACATTCCCTACAAGTCCGGCGACCGCGTTGCGCTGATGATCAACGGCCTTGGCGGCACGCCGATCAGCGAGCTGTATGTCATGTATGCCCGCGCGCATGAGCGTTGCGAGCAGGCTGGCTTCACCGTCGTGCGCAACTATGTCGGCGATTATTGCACCTCGCTTGAAATGGCCGGCGCATCGCTGACCATGCTCAAGCTCGATGCTGAGCTGGAAGAGTATCTGGCGGCACCGGCCGAGGTTGCCGTTCGCATCTTCTGATCGATATATGGATGGTCGGGGCCGGTCATAGATCGGCCCCGGTCCGTTTTTTCAGCGCTTTGTCCCCGGATCGACCGATGGCATGGCTGAAACAGCGTTTTGAATGCCGGAGCGGCTTGACAGGCGAGGCGTCTCTCGCCAAAGCGCTCCCTCCCGCGACATGTCGCCGGGCGCGTAGCTCAGTGGTAGAGCACACCCTTCACACGGGTGGGGTCGCAAGTTCAATCCTTGCCGCGCCCACCATTAACCCCCCGGATACTCCAGCGGTTTAATGGTTTTCGGCGCGATGCCGTTCCTCCCTGCATTGCCGAGCATCACGCGAACAAACGGCGATTCTCTCGCCCTGTTCGACAAACCCCGTACGCGCCACCCCACGCCTTCCGGGAGGGCGGGGTGAGCGGGGTGCGTGCAGCTTCAATGTTCTCCGGCATCGGCGGGGCTGAACTGGTGGGGCTGAGCTGGCGCTCGAGGCTGAGTGGCTCTGGTGCGCCGAGATCGAGCCGCTCCCCTCTGGGCTGCTCGCAACGCGCTTCGATAGTCCGAACCTTGGCGACATCACTGCGGCGGACGTCATCGACCGGGCCGTCGCTAGCGCGCGCAGCTTGCCTCCAGAGCGAACGGCCAGTAGTTGTCGGCGATGAGTTTGAATCAACGGGCGAGGGTGATCCTCGCGCTCTGCGTTATGACAGCCGGCTGCGGTGAAGTGCCCGTTGAGCAAGCCAACGGGATAGCGAACGCAACGGCCCTTGCCGCCGACAATGCGGTCTCGACCCTTGACGATGACAGTCTCGCCGATCGCAAGCCTCGCAAAATCCTCAGCCCGGACGAGAAGCGCCGGGTGGCCCGCTTGTTGAAAATCTATCGTGAGACGCGCCCGGATTCCTCTCCGGACGGCGTGCATGGCGAGACGTCGGATGATCGGGACTTGGTGGCAAGCGCTCTTGATCAGATCGACCCGCGCATCTTGCAGGATGAGCGCCGCCGCGAGGCCACCCTCGAACGGCAAGAGTTTGACAAGAGCGTCGACGATATGATCAGCGAGCACGAAAAGAAACGCGCCGCCAACCCCTAGGTGGTGTGGACACTTATCTGAGCCATAGGACGGTTGCGGCGAGTGTGACGATGGCGAGGTAGTTTCGCGCGGTTTTCTCGAAGCGGGTGGCGACGCGGCGGAACTGCTTGAGTTTGCTGAAGCAGCATTCGACGAGA
>DATMGL010000003.1:0-185109 GCA_035555575.1 Sphingobium sp. | reverse complement strand
GCCGATGATCAACGGAGCCATCCGCTCCCAAGCTGCATCGCTCAGCACCAATCGATCCATCACGCCCAACGCCGCCTCCAAAAGACAGCCTTGAATCAGACTTTGCCGAAAATGGGAATCCTAAGAGTCCACACAACCTAGTCATCTGGAGCTGAAGTAGGCACCATTGTATATGTCTTTGCCTGCTGGGCAAGGATGAGCGCGAGGGCAGGCAGACAGGCGGATTTGGTTGTTCTGAACGGGGAGGAGCGGATCTTTCTCGAGGCTCAGGTTCGGCGGCGCAAGGCACCGCGTTCTCTGTCGGATCGATGCCGGATGGTTTTGCTCTGTGCGGAGGGATTGCAGCGCGAGGAAGTCGCCGCACGCCTTGGTGTGCATGAGCATATGGTTAGCAAATGGCGGCGGCGGTTCGCGCAGGATGGCATTGAAGGGCTGAGTGACGAATATCGCGCGGGTCGGCTACGAACAGTATCTGACGCGCAAGTAGCTCAAGTGATCGAGCGCACGCTGAACGTCACCCCGAAGGACGCCACGCATTGGTCGATCCGCTCCATGGCGGCCGAGAGCGGACTGTCGCACACCACCTCCGTCGGATCTGGCCGTGGGATCTGGGGCGCGTTTGGCCTGCAACCGCACCGGTCGGAGACGTTTAAGCTGTCAACCGATCCGCTGGTCGTCGACAAGGTTCAGGACATTGTCGGCCTTTACATGTCGCCGCCGAACCGGGCGGTCGTGCTGTGCATGGACGAAAAGAGCCAGATCCAGGCGCTGGATCGCGAGCAACCGGTTCTGCCCATGGCACCGGGCGTGTCCGAACGGCGCACCCATATCTATGTCCACAGTGGCACGACCTGTCTGTTCGCGGCGCTGGATATCGCCACCGGCGCCGTGATCGGCAAGTGCTACAAACGCCACCGGGCAAGCGAGTTCCTCGCCTCCAATGGATCAAATCCGCCGACGAAATCGTCGCATCCGTTAAACGCTTCTGCCAAAAAACAATGAACCGAACTTCGGATTCATGTGACTAGGTGTTCAGTCCCGGCATCTGGTGGATCGGATTAACGATGAACCGTTCTGGCTCTGAGGTCCAGATTTTGATGATGTATTCGTAGGGTGTGAGGCCACCGAGCGTCTTGAGGCGGCTAGCGAAGTTGTAGGCCGCCATAAAGTCGGCAAGGTGTGTCCGTAATTGGTCATGGCTTTCGTAGTGGAAGCGTTTGACCGTTGCATCTTTGATCGTGCGGTTCATCCGCTCGACCTGCCCGTTGGTCCAGGGATGGTTCGGCTTGGTGAGCCGATGCTCGATGTCGTTGCCCTCACAGATCATGTCGAAGCGCACCTGGCGGGAGAAGGCGGTGTTGCGATTTCGCGGCTGCTCGGCGAACTGGATGCCATTGTCGGTGAGGATCGTATGGATCCGATAGGGCACAGCTTCGAGCAGGCGCTCCAGGAACTCCCAGGCCGTTCGCCTGTCGGCTTTTTCGACCAGCTGGGTGACCGCGAACTTGCTCGTGCGGTCGATGCTGACGAACAGGTAAAGCTTCCCTTCGGCAGTTTTCACCTCGGCAATGTCCACGTGAAAGAAGCCGATAGGATATCGCCTAAAGCGCTGCCGTTTGGGCTTGGCGCCCTCGATGTCGGGCAAGCGTGAGATGCCATGCCGCTGCAGGCAGCGATGCAGCGCTGAGCGTGTCAGATGCGGGATCGAGGGTTGCAGGGCATAGAGACAGTCGTCCAGCGGCAACAATGTATGCCGCCGGAATGCAACGACCATCGCCTCCTCCGCTTCGGTCAGCGTGGTGGAATGAGGGGCCTTCGGTCCGGTCTTCAGATCCTCGACCGTCGTTCTCTTGCGCCACTTGGCTACCGTCTTCGGGTTAATCCCCAGTTCCCGGTTCAACGCCGAGAGCGAAGCTTGCGATCGCTGTATTGCTGCTCGGACAGCGTGCGTGGTCGTGGCGCTCCCGTGGCGTACCTGGCCCATAATGCTTCCTTCCATTCCAGCGAAAGGATCGCACCATCAAACCATGGGATCAAACAACTAGGCTCAGGACTCACTAATCTGAGCCAGAAGATGACGGCTGCGGCGATGCCGAACATTTGGAGGGCGCTGGGGCACTCGCCAGGATCGCCTTTTGTCTCAATCATATTTGAATGTGGTCTTTTGCTTATCGCAGCCCGTCAACCTGATCTGGTTGCGCAATGGTCGGCGCGGCGTAGCAAACCAGCGCACGATATTCTCACGGAAGAGGGGAGCGAATTGTTCAGGCAGCTTGTTGCTAAATCCGCCGATATGTGGCGTGATGATGACATTATTCATATACCACAAGGGGTTACCCGCCGGCAGCGGTTCGTGCTCGAATACGTCTAGTCCGGCACCCCCGATGGTTCCGTGCTCCAGAGCATCGATTAGCGCGGCTTCGTCGACGACCGGGCCACGCGCGACATTGATGAGAATGGCGTGATTAGGCATGCTCGTGAGGAGAGTGTCGTCGATAAGGCGGTGCGTTGCAGGGCAATAAGGTGTCAGAATCACGACGAAATCGGCTGTGCGAACAGTGTCATGCAGGCTGGTCATAGGACGAAGCTCTTCGAAGCCGGGGGCCTGAATGCGGGAGGAACTGACGCCCGTGACATGCATACCAAAGCTGGAGCAGCGTTGAGCGAGTGCTTCACTAATCGACCCGACGCCGACGATAACGATGTGAGAGCCAAAAAGTAGCAATTGCGGAGTCGCTTGCCAGCACTTCGCCCTCTGCCGAGCCAGAACACCACGCGTGTCTCGTAGAAGGCTCAACATATAAAAGAATACCAGCTCTGCGATTTGAGGGCCGTGAATGCCCCGTGCAGTGCTGATCACAACATGTTCGGGCAGACGGAGCCTGGCGATCAGATCGGCCCCGGATGTCATGAGCTGCAACCATTCGAGGTTTGGCATCGCATCGATCAGTTCCTGCGTGATGCTGCGGGGCAGGCCGATTAGAACGGATGCGTCGGCGGCGTAGCCGAGGGCTTCAGCCGCTGTATCCGCTACCGCGAGTTCTGTTCCGGGAGGCAGGTTCGTCAGCCGCTCGGCAAATTTGGAAGACCCCGGCGCAACCAGAAGAAGTTTGTTCATTGCCGCGTGTTCGCTCTTGGTTGAGCCCTTCAAAGCCGATAATCCTCTTCTTCATCCGCGACCAGCGTGAGGCAGGAGCGCCAGAAGATGTCGATCTGCTCGGCCGGCATCTGCGCAATACGGCGCTGGGTCATTTCGGCGATTTCGGGTGGTGGCATGTTGAGAGGGGTACCACCCCCAAGCGCTAGTACCTGCGCCTGGCAGGCGCGCTCAAGATGATGTGCCAAGAAAAACGCCTCCCCAATCGAGCGCCCGCCAATTAACATGCCGTGATTACGCAGGACCATGACATTGTTATTGCCAAGGTCCGCTTGAATCCGTTCGCGCTCCTCCAGCCTACCGGCAAAGCTCTCATATGGGTGATAGCTGATGGCGTTATAGAACATCATGGAGTGCTGGGAAATCGGCAGCAGACCATCGCGCTGAGCGGCGACGGCGATGCCTGCCGGGGTATGCGTATGGATGACACAGTTCAAATCCGGCCTGCTCATATGCACTGCAGAATGAATGTTGAAGCCTGCAACGTTGATTCTTGCCTCCGTGTGTGTGTGTGCTCCGCTGATGACGTTGCCCTCATGATCGATCTTGACGAGATTGGAAGCGCGCATTTTTTCGAACATCACGCCGAAATTATTGATCAGAAAATGCTCATCCTCTCCCGGCACACGCGCAGTAATGTGCGTGTAGATAAGATCGGTCATGTCGAACTTCGCGCATAGGCGGTAGAGGGCTGCCAACGCGATCCGGAGATGCTTCTCAGTTGCTGGAGCGCCAGATGGGCGCGTTTGATCATTTTCCATTGTGAACCGCTTTCTATCTTCAGAATTTTCTCTTGAAGCTGTGCTCGCTAGTTGTTGTCGACCTGGATCTTTTCCAAAAAATCAGGCGAATCAGAGCTTGAACAGGTTGGCTGCATTGTCGTTGAGAATCATCCGTGACTGCATTTCGGGCAATGCTTCCACTCGTGCTTTCACGCCCGGCATGTCCTGAATCAAGAAGGGGTAGTCCGATCCATAGAGAATTCGTTCGCTGCCCACTGATTCAACTAGAAAGTTTAGGGTCTTCTGATCATAAACAATCGCATCGTAATAGAAGCGCCGCAGGTACGTGCTCGGTGGATTGTCAATCAGCTGTTTAGACTTGCCCCGGGCCCACATCTGGTCGAGCCGGGCGATCAAATAAGGCAAGGTGCCGCCGCCATGGCTGGCGATGAGCTTCAGGTCGGCAAACCGGTCAAGGAAACCGGTTAGGATCATCCGCGCGAAACACAGACTGGTATCGGCGGTGAAGCCAATGGTATTTGCAAGCCCGAATTCCGCCATGCCCATTGCCGAGACGTCGATGAACGGCGGAGTAGGGTGCACGAAGGCTGGAAGGCCAGATTTTTCTATGGCTTGCCAGATGGGCCGGAAATGCTCGTCGGTCAGCGGTGTTCCCAGGATATTGGTCAGCAGGCAAATGCCGGCCGCTCCATTGTCTACTGCGCGATGCAGTTCTGTGATGGCAGCATCGGGGTATTGCCAGGGGAGCGAAGCCATCCATTGAATCCGGTCGCCGTATCCTTTTCTGGCGGCGGCAAAATCATCGTTAATTTCGCGCGCCGCTTGAATGCTGGCCTCACGGCTGCCCCAGAACACATGTGGGCTGGTCAGGCTGATCACGGCGATGTCGATGCCATTATCGTCCATCGCCTGAATGCGCAGGTCGAAATCGGTCATTTCGGGGGCTAGGCGAACGATCGCCGCCCCACGGTAATCGATCACGTCATGCGGATGGGTAGCTATGATCTGGGTGTTCTCGTCTGGATTATTGCGTAGGGAGTCTATCCAACGTGGTGTGAAGTTATGCGTGTGAACGTCGATTGTCCGCGTTTTTGCGACAGATGGCGTTGGCGACATGGATTTATCCCCTGAAAGTTTCGTTTCTGGCTAATTTTTCACATAATGAAGTTGGATTATACATAGATATATAAATTAATTTTCCAATTCAAATATTTTCAGGGGATGGCGTGGTTTGCGGGTTTGCGCAGGTCTCGGGTGCGTCTTGGCGAAATGTTATTTCAGAAGGTTTAAATAACATTCTGAAAAATATAGATAAATATATAAGATAAAATAGAATGTTTGTATGCCATCTCCTCTTGGTCTCGGCTTCTGTGGCTGGCCGCGATTAGGGCATTGACGTTTCAATTGAAAAAACTAATGTAGATATCTAATTAAAGGCCCAAATGGCTGTCTAGGGGGAGGAGTTCGCATGAAGACTCACAAGGTGTTGATGTCCGTCGGATCGACGGGGGGCATTCGCGCATTGGCGGCGGTGCTGGCGTTGTCGGCGGTCCCTGCAGGTGCGCAGAGCGATGTTGGTGTCGCTGCAGACGTTGGTGAGTCTGCCGAAATCGTCGTGACCGGATCGCGGCTCAGCACATTTGGCTATTCGGCTCCGACGCCTGTAACAGTGGTTGGCAGGGAGGATTTGCAGCGCGAAGGTGTCACCAATGTAGCTGATCTGCTGAATACGCTGCCGGCTTTCCGGCCCCAAAGCACGCCGGCCACCACAGCGATTTTCATTGCCAATGCGGGCGCTAACCTCGTCGATCTGCGTGGTCTGGGCGCGCAGCGTACGCTTGTGCTTGTTGACGGACGGCGCTTCGTTGCCAGCACTGTCGCGGGCGGCGGCTTCGCGCCCTCGGGCACGGTTGACCTGAACATGATTCCCTCTGCGCTGATCAAGCGTACGGAGGTGGTGACGGGCGGTGCATCGGCGGCCTATGGATCGGATGCGGTGGCCGGTGTCGTCAACCTGCTTCTCGACACCAGCTTTACGGGTGTGCGCGGCAGTGTCCAGAACGGCATATCGGAGGCGGGCGACGCTACGGAAACCTTTGTCACTCTTTCAGCGGGAAGTCCCTTTTCTGGGGGTGCCGGACACTTCATCATTGGCGGCGAATATGCGCAAAATGACGGAACCGGTGACTGTTATACCAGGGCGTGGTGCGCGGAAAGCTATAGCATCGCGTCAAACCCCAGTCCGCAAGTCAATGGCGAGGCGCGGCGTGTTATCGTCAAGAACTCGACTCAGGCGATGGCCTCCTTTGGTGGACTCATCACCAGCGGGCCATTGCGTGGGATGGAGTTTCGCGACGATGGCACGACGTTCCAGCATGATTACGGGACCTACTTCGCAACGCCGCCCGCCTATTCCAATGGCGGAATTACACAAGGCGGAGGTGGTGCCGATGGTCTGAATGGAAATTACATCAACTTCCCGCTATCGGCACCCACCAAGCGTTACTCTTTGTTGGCGCATGTGGATTATCACTTCTCCACACTCAGGGCATTTGTCGAGGGATCCTACGGCAAGGTCATCGCGCGGACAATCGGCTCACAAGGCCGCAACAACGGCAATATCGTCATCGCGCGTGATAACGCCTTCCTGCCTGCGACGGTGGGTGAGCGTATGGATAGCGCTGGCATTTCGTCCTTCAACTTTGGTCGGACTCAAACAGACATCGGCCCCCAGCGCGGCCGGGTCGAGCGCGAGACATACCGGATCGCGGCGGGCCTGAGCGGAGCGCTCGCGGCCAATTGGAGTTGGGATGCCTATTATCAGTTCGGCCGAACAAACTATGGCATGACGGGGGAGCACACCCAGATTTCAGGCAACGGGTCAACGTTTTCTAGTAACTTCATGAACGCTGTCGACGCCGTTGATGAAGGTGAATTCCGGACGGGTGCGAAAAATGGTAACATTGTCTGTCGGGGCACATTGACCAATCCGGATCATCCCTATCTTCAAGGTTGCCAGCCGCTCAATCTTTTTGGCCAGAATAATTTCTCGCAGGAAGCTGTGGGCTATGCCTATGGGAATTCGTGGCAGGAGACGCAACTCACCCAGCATGTGGCGGCAGCCAACATTCAGGGTGAATTGGCGCAACTTCCCGGGGGGGGGCTTGGTGTTGCCTTCGGCGCGGAGTATCGAACCGAGGGTGCCAACGGCACGAACGACCCTCTTTCCGCCGCGTTGCGCCTTTTTACGAGCCCGGGCGCTGCGATTAGCGGTCCCACGATCAGGATTAAGGAGGTGTATGGCGAATTCGCAGCGCCGCTGCTGGTCGATGTGCCACTCGCGAAGGCCCTGTCTCTTAACGGTGCGGTGCGTCTGACCGACTATTCTACCAGTGGGTCCGTGACGAGTTGGAAGATCGGTGGCGTCTGGGAAGTCACCGACCTGCTACGCCTGCGCCTGACACGCTCGCGTGACATTCGCGCGCCAAATTTCTTCGAACTCAACAGCCCCGTCACGACCAGTTTCCAGGCACTGATCGATCCGCGCACCGGTGCTAACGAACTGCGGACCGTCCGCTTGAGTGGTAATCCAAACCTCCGTCCAGAAATTGCCAATACTTTCACTGTGGGGGCGGTTTTGTCGCCGGCAAGCAGATTCAGGCTGTCTGTTGATTATTATGACATCAAGCTGGATGGAGCGATCGACAAGCTTGGTGGACAAGTTGTGCTCAATCGATGCGAGAGCGGCAATACCGCGTTGTGCGAATATGTGAACCGTGATCCCGCTGAGCTGCTGCTGAGTGTCAGCAACCCCGATCTCAACCTGAACTCGCTAAAGGTGCGGGGACTCGACGTCGAGACAAGCTATTCTGTGCCTGTTGGTACCGGGCAGATTTCGCTTCGTGCCTTGGGAACCTATTTGCTGGATATGATCACGATTGACTCGACAGGGGTCATGGTGAATCGCGCCGGCATGAACGGCGCTCCCGTCAGTCAGCCTTCTGGACTGCCCACCTTTGCCGGTAACGCCTATCTGACATGGAGTAACCAGACATTCGCTGGAACTGTACAGATACGCTATATTTCAAAGGGTGTATTTGACGCGACTGCAATTGGTCCGCATCAATCCGGTTATTCTCCTTTAGGGGCCGGAAGCATCAGTGATAATGAAATCGCGGCAGAGACCTATGTGTCGCTGAACATGCAATATAACCTACTTGATCGTAATGGGCGCAAGGTGCAGCTGTTTGGCGTTATCAACAATTTGTTCGATAATGATCCACCAAATGACGTGCCGGGAAGTTTCGGTCCAACTAACAACGTGCTCTACGATGTCATTGGTCGAAGCTATAAGCTTGGTGTGCGTTTTAACTTCTAATCGCATTAATCACGGTGCCGGCGGCATTCGGAGAAGTTCGTTGTGGTAGTGGCCTATGCAGGAACGGGGCTGCAAACGGGCGACAGCGACAGTCAAAATCTGTCATCACCGACGGCTTGTCAAAAAGGGGCATGGTCATCGACCGATAAAAAACACCGAGCGGCGAAGCCATTCGGAACAGGAGAGAAATGCCAATGGCCAGAATCAATGTCCAGGAAACGATTGACAGGGGAAAACTTTCGTCAATCCACATTTATCTTGTTTCGATTTGCTCGGCTATCATGCTGGTCGATGGGCTGGATATATATATGCTCGGCAAGATAGCTCCCGCCGTGGCGGAAGATTTCGGTGTGCCGGTCAAGAGTATGGCGTTCGTTTTTGCCTTGCAGCAGGTCGGCCTTACACTAGGTGCTTTCTTGATCAGTCCACTGGCAGACCGTTTTGGCCGCAAGACGATGTTGATGTGGTCAATGCTTGCATTTGGCGTTCTGACCACTGTTACGGTCTGGGCGCAGACCGTGACCCAACTTGCTATCCTGCGTTGCCTCGCCGGTATCTTTCTGGCCGCTGTCATTCCGAATTGCGCAGCACTTCTCACTGAATTAGCGCCGGTCCGACAACGTGCGTCGTTCGTCACGATTGCTTTTACCGGTTATAGCGCCGGGGGGGCGGTAGCCTCGTTGATCGTTATCTGGTTATTGAAAAGTCATGGCTGGCAAAGTGCTTTCTGGATCGGTGGGATCGCTCCGTTACTACTGATCCCCCTATTTTGCTATTATGTAAATGAGTCGATACAATTCAGGATAAGGCGTAATCCCGCTGATCAAACCATTATCAAGACGCTGACAAGGATCGATCCGACGATCAGGATTGATGCCGATACCGAATATGTCATTTCAAACAAGTTGGACGATCAAGGAAAATATCGTCTTACGGATGTGTTTATGGGGGATATGGCGGCAGTAACGGCTGTCCTGTGGGTGACATATTTTGTTGCGCTTGCCGGAATTGCATTATTTGCTTCATGGCTGGCTACTTTTTTTTATGAACTTGAAGGCGTATCTCTTGAGGATTACGCGTCTATGTCACTTCTGACTTTTGTGTCGGGGCTGGGTGGCTCGCTGACCATCGGTTGGCTGATGGATCGCTTCAAGAGCATAGGCGTGCTCGTCATGATCTACGTCGTAGAGGCGCTGGCGATCGTGCTCATGGGGTGGGCGACTTTCGGTAGCTTTGCCTCGGTCATGGCTTTCCTCGGCTGGGGCTATGCCAGATCTGCGGGTCAGTCCGGCATCAATGCGGTCTGTGCGCAGATATACCCGCCCAAAATCCGTTCCACCGGTGTGGGCTGGGCCTTCGGTATGGGGCGGTTTGGCGGTATTCTCGCGCCATTGCTGGGTGGTTTTGCCCTGTCTCTCGCCCTTACGACGCAGCAATTGTTCGTCCTGATGGCGGTTATCCCGCTAATCGTGGCCGGGTTGCTGATCATATTGGGGCATCTCATCGCGCGTTCGGGGCAGGCGGGGTAGGAGGGTATGAGCGCCGAATGCCGGCGTTGCGCGGGGCGGCCAGGTGCATTCATTCGGAATCGGGGATGGTGTTGAGTTGGCGCAGATTATTGTCAACGATCCGCAGGGCGCCGATGATGATTTTCATTTCGGAAATGCTGACTCCCTGCAAAAAATCGGAACGAAGTCGAACGGTCAGGTCGCGCATTTTGAGCATGGCTTGCTCGCCTGCGGGCGTCAGCGTGATAAGCCGAGAGCGGCGATCCTGACTGTCGCGCTTGCGTGCGATCAGCCCTTCACGTTGCAAGGTGTTGAGCATTCCGACAAGGGTGGGGCCTACTACGCCCAATCTTTCGGCAAGACTGGTGAGAGTCCCTTCGGACTTGAAGGTCGAAAGGTAAAAGAGCGTTTCCCAGCGTGAAAAGCTGTATCCTGCAGCACGCAACTGGTCATCGAGCGTCTTGCGCCATTTACGCATGACGATGGAAAGCCAGCGGCCGGCAAGGAATTCGATATCTTCTTGCGAATTTATTTCGAACAGGTCGAAGTAGCCTGGTGGTTCTTCGCGGCTGATCTCCTCTCGTTCAATCGGAAGCGCTTCGAGCAGTGCCGATAAAAGGATATCGCGCTTTTTTCGGGTACACGACGCCATTATGCTACGTCCCCTTTCGTGATGACGAACGATTGGCTTTTTTCATAGTGAGATGCCCTGCGCGGGCAGGCAAGGTGAGCGTTGTGCATCATGTCGGCCCCCAAATACTAGATGAGGGAGCCAGGCAGGTCGGCGTCAGGTCGCTGACATGATTGCAGCCCATCAGCGCCATAGCACGCAACAGTTCCGCTATGATCAGATCTATTGCGCGCGTGACGCCGGGCTGGCCATAGGCGGCCAGCGCATAAAGAAATGGCCGTCCAATAAGGACCATGTCCGCTCCTGTTGCGAGCGCTTTCACAATATCGTCGCCACGCCGAATTCCGCCGTCCATGATGAGTGGAAGGTCTCCGATCGCAGCTCTCACGGCTGGCAGCGCGGCAATGGGTGAAATGGTGCCGTCGAGTTGTCGTCCGCCATGATTGGAAACGATCAGTGCGTCAACGCCTGTCTTGCGAGCTTCGATGGCGTCCTGCGGTGCCAGAATGCCTTTCACGATGAGCTTGCCCTGCCATTGATTGCGCAGCTTGAGAATATGATCCCAAGTCAGCGTTTCCCTCGCAGAGCGGGGTCTCTTCGCCGGGGGGGCGCTGATACGCGGCCCGCCAGTCGGCCCCATATTTGCGAGCCGTGGTATGCCCTTGCGTATCAATGTTCGTGCCAAAGTGTCAGCGGCCCAGCGCGGGTGTGTGAAGGTGTCGGCAACCAGTCGCGCGGTGGGGCGGACCGGTACGCCTAGCCCGCCTGCGCGCATGCTTGCCTCCCGGCTAGGGGGCACCGGGGTATCCACCGTGATCACGAGCGTTTTGTATCCGGCCTGTTTGATGCGCTCAACCATGGCGGCATCAACTGCGGGGTTTCCGGACAGATAGGCCTGGAACCAGCTTCCGGGCGCCTGGGCGGCGACCTCTTCGAGCGGTTCAAATGCGGCGCCGCTCAATATAAAGGGAATCTTACTACTATGTGCAGCGCGCGCCAATGCGAGATCGCCCTCGAACCGCATGGCGCCGGCCATGCCCATGGGAGCGATTCCGATTGGCGCGGCGAAGCGGCAGTCAAGAAATTCGACCTCGCACGATCGATCGGAAACGTCACGAAGAACACGGGTAAAAAGGTCTATCATTAAGAAATCATAATGATTTTTATCTTTAGATCGCCCGTTTCCAGAGCCGGCGGTAACAAATGCGTAGAGGCTGGCCGGAAGAATGCGGCGAGCATGGGTTTCGAAATCGTCCAGCGTCAGCGCGTCCACCATCGGTCATGTCTCCCCTTTCGTGAGGAACGCCTTATGTGCAATAAATAGTTAGGTCAATAAGTAGTTGACAGAAGTTCTGTCTGTGGGATAGCTGCCGGTCAATGCGCAATTGGGTCAGCGGCGGGCGGAGAGGCCCGGTCAGTAGGTGTTCTGGGAGAAGGAGTTTGACATGGAGCTTGCAGCCAGGCGGATCACGAAGAATTTCGGGGCGGAGCTTAGCGGCGTCGATCTGCGTCGGCCACTCACGCAGGCAATGCGGGATGCGATCATCTCGGCGATAGAAATCTACGGCGTGTGCGTCTTTCATGACACTCGTCTGAATGACGAGACGCATATTGCGTTTAGCCACCAACTGGGAGAGGTCTATGTGCAACCCAAGACCCATGGGCGAGTCCAAAGGCCCTTGGCGCCTGAACTGTTCGAAGCCGGGAATCTAGGTCCTGATAATGAGATACTGCGCTCGCCGATCGCGCAAATTGGGCGACGCGGAAACGAGCAGTGGCATACCGACCATAGCTTCATTGCAAACCGGTCCGCATATTCTCTGTTACTGGCGCATGAGATTCCGGAAGGGCAGGGGGATACTAACTTTGCCGATACGCGCAGTGCCTATGAAGCCCTGCCACAAGAGATGAAGGCGAAGCTGGAAGGTTTGATCGCGGAGCATTCGATCTGGTATTCACGCATGACGGCTGGCTATCCGGTAACCGAAGACGAGATCAGGGATCGTGAGCCATATGCAAGTCACCCGCTGGTGCATCTGCATCAAGGATCAGGGCGCAAGGCATTATATATTGCGAGCCATATCCGGGAGGTGGATGGGATAGAAACCGCGCAAGCCCGCGCCATGATCAAGGAACTGATCGAATTCGCTACGCAGCCCCAATTTACCTTCACGCATGCCTGGCGGGAGGGCGATCTGGTGATCTGGGACAATCGTTGCACCATGCATTGTGCGACGAGGTTTGAGGATGAGGAAAAGCGACGCGATCTGCGGCGTACAAACATATTGGACCCGGTTCGGTTGCCTGTAGAGATCGTTCGGCCCCCCGAATTGGTTGATTGAATTTATCCGAAGCCGGCGCAGAATCTAACGTAACTGGTGCTTTCAGGCCATAGTGGTCCATGGCATGAGGGTACGACGTTGTTGGCGGGATGACCGTTGGCAAACTTGGCGAGCGTCTCAGTTATCTACTTGTTTCGTCGAAGGCGCAGGTCGCCGCCAGGGCTTTCTGCTGCCAGCATCGCTTGATGATTATGTATCGGAGGATAACCCGGTCCGAGCCGTTGAGGCGTTCATTGACGCGCTGGATTTGAAGGAACTGGGGTTTGCCGGGATGACGCCTGCCGAGACGGGCCGCCCGGCCTATCACCCGGCGACGATGCTCAAGATCTGCCTGTACGGCTATTTGAACCGGGTCTAGCGGGCTGCTGCTGCGTTGGACGGTGTTGGAAGCGAGGTCGATACGGCCGTCTTCGATGGAACGGAACAGTCCATCCCAACGGGTGGGTAACGGACCGCCTTGCCGAGTTTGCTCTTGGCGCTGACCCGTGGCCCCGGGTGGCAAGGTAATGGTGAAGCTCGTCGATGATGACGCGGCTGCGTGCGGCCCGCGCGGCACAGCGCTGCTCGGCTGGTGAACCGCGTACCTCATCCTCGACACCATAGAGCAAGGCGATACGACGCCACACGTCAGTCGCGACCGGCGAACTGTCGGCGAGCACATAGAACTTGCGGCGCATATGCGTCCAGCAGAAAGCGAGCGAGATCTGCTGGCGCCACCGGGCGAGCGCGGTGTAGCCATAGCCATCGGCCAGCAGGATGCCCGCAAAATCGCCAAGATGGAAGTGAGGACGCTTTGCTTTGCGACCTAGGCTGAGGACCTGTTAAATTTCTTGCGTGGACGCGGATTACTAGATTCAACGGCAGCGCAACGAGGCGCTGCCATGAGAGGTCTGATCTGGCTATCGGAGGCGCCGGTGCGGCGGATCGAGGCATATTTTTCCATTGTCGCTCGGTGTGCATGTCGACGATCGGCGGATCGTCAGCGGGATCATCTTCGTGATCCGAAATGGCCGGCGCTGGCGTGATGCGCCAACCGAGTATGGACAGGTCAAGACGATCTGCTAACCGTGCAAAGATGCTGTAAATGGCCGTCGCAATATAGTTTAGAGCCTCGTTTGTGCAGTGCGTCTATTGTTGGATCGGTTCTATTGTTCGGATGGTAGCGCAATGCGTTCTTCTACAGGCCAGCCGTGGGGGTAACGCCTCATCGTCATGGGCCGCCCCGTCTTCAATCGGAGCCGGCCCGGTCGATCATGGCCATGAAGTCGCGCGCGGCGTCTCTGTCTCTGGCGTCCTTGAAGGCGACGTCCAGTGCTGGCGCACAGCCCAGCATGTGCATGACCGACCATAAGGCGAAGCGCCGCCCGCGGTCCTTCTCCAGGCCAAAATCGACCTGCATGCGTTCAATGCCGCCCATCAGGACATCCGGCGTGATCGACGCCAACGCGGTCGTGCCGAAATAGCGCTGCAACTGGTCGTCAAAATTCATCGGTTGAAACTCCAGGGGCGATCGTCATGGCCCGCCGCGTGTGGCCTAATCTATCATGGCGCAGCGGCCGCGCCTAAAGGTTGAGCGCGATATTGATGACCAGTCGGGGATCGCGCTGGCTCATGCCCGGCACCGCGATGCGCGCGTCGGCGAGATAGGCGTCGACGCGCAACCGCTCAAGCAGATCGAAGCGCACGCCGACACCGAGCGAGGAGAGGCGCTCGACCGATTTGGGCAGGGCGCCATTGGCCAGGCTCGTCGCCCGCGCCGCGTCGCCAAAGCCGTAGAGCTGCACATGATCGAGCGTCGGGCCGAACGCGGTGGCAAGATCGTAGCGCAATTCGATCAGCCCGCCGATGCCGCGATCCCCCGCGATCAGCGAGGGATCATAGGCCCGGCCGATGCCGGGGCCGCCAAAGGTGACCATCTCGCCGGAGAGCAGGGTGTCGCGCGTATACTGGCCCTGAAAGACGCCATAGGCGCTGAACCGATCCGGCAGGCGCTGGGATCGCTGGACGAGCCAGCTCAGTCTGGTGAAGCCGGGATCGAAATTCGCGACCGAGGCGAGCGGTGACCCGCGCGCCGTTGCGCCAAAGGCGTCGATGCCCTGAAACACACTGGCCGACGCGGTGGTGACGCCATCGCCCCAGCCATTTTGCTGCCAGATCAAGGTTGCCTCGGCCACGGTCTGCCGGTCGGCGATGATGCGCTGGCCCAGCGCGTCCGTCTTGCTGCTGTTGAGCGCCAACCCAGCGTCTAGGAACAGCGACATTGCCCGGCCGCGCAGCAGCGGATAGCGCAGCCGCGCGGAGAAGGAGCGGACATGGCTCAGCACATCAAGCTGCCGGATGCGGCCGCCCGGCCGGGCGACGCCGGCGAGCGCGCCGATGCTGGCGGTCAGGCCGCTGGCGCTGATCGGCTCGGCATAGCGGAGGCTGCCGGACCATAATTCGCGCAGATCGCCCGCCACGGAGAGGGCGGCATCCAGCGCGCCGATGCGGCCAAGCGGGCGGTTGATCGTCGCATTGGCGCCATAGGTCCATGGCCCCAGTTCGCGCGATGCCGCATTGTTGATGCTGAACTGATAGGCGTTCGGCCTTGTGCGCGAGGTGAGCATCAGGTCCGTGCCGCCCAGCGCGTCGCCGGGGCGCAGCACGCTCATGGCGTTGATGCCGGGCATGTCGTTGATGGTCAGCAGCCGCCCCTCGACATCGGCGAGGCGGACGGGCGTGCGGCCGACGAGCGGCTGCAACACGGCATCCAGCCGGCGGCGGGTGGCCGCATCCGGCGCATCGATGGTGACGGTGCTGACATGGCCCTCGACCACGCGGACGATCAGCGTGCCGTCTTTCACCTGCTGCGGCGGCACGAACACGCGGGTGAGGAAGAAGCCATCCTCCCGGTAGCGCGCTTCCAGGTGCGCGGCGGCGTCCCGCAGCTCTTCCAGCGTGATTGTGCGGCCGACCAGCGGCGTGAAAAAGGCATCCACCTCGGCCGCCGGATAATGGGCCGCGCCCTCCACCGTGATCGCGCGGATCGAGAATTGCAGCTCGTCGACCGAGCGCGGCACGGCGGATTTTTCCGGCGTCTGGATGCGCAGCTCAAAATCGGAGCGCGGGGGCACATCGAGCGGCACGCGCTCGCGGGAGATATCGACTTCACTGGGCAGGCGGGGCACGGCCTGTGCGCCCGCTGGCCCGGCCGCCGCGACAGTGAGGGGCAGGGCGAGCGCCCACAGGCTGGCCTGCATGACGGTGCGGTCGGTCATTACTTGTCTTCCATGGTCACGCGCGCGGACAAATGCCCGCTGGCGATGCGATTGAGGTGGAATGCGATAATCGGATCGTCCGGACAGCGCTCGCCCAGCGCGCGCAGGCGCGGCGCGGCCTCGGGGCTTTCGGCCCGCAGCAGCGCGAAGGCGGCGGCATAGTCGGCGATGAAGGCCGGGTCGGCATCGGCCGCCATGGGCGTCCACAGCGTCACGGACTGGAGCTTGCCCTTGAGGATGATGTCGCCGATCGGGCGGAACGCGAGATCGGGGCACAGCCGCACGACATCGTCCGTGCAGCAGATGCGCGTGCCGAAATATTTGTTCACCCCCTCGGTGCGCGCGGCGATGTTCACCGTGTCGCCCAGCGCGGTGAAATCCATGCGCGAGGAGGAGCCGAAATTGCCGATGGTGGCAGAGCCGGTGTGGATGCCGATGCGGGTCACGCCGATCGGGATGCCCTCGTCATTGCGCGCTTGCCGGAAGGCTTCGGCATAGGCGTCCAGCTCCAGCGCGCAGCGCACGGCCCGCGCGGCATGGTCGGGCTGGGGAATCGGCGCGTTGAAGATCGCCATGATCGCATCGCCGATGAACTTGTCGATCGTGCCCTCATGCCGCAGGATGATGGCGCAGGCGCCGTCGAGATAGGCGTTGAGCGTATCGGCCAGCGCTTCGGAGCTGAGCTGCTCGGAGAGGGTGGTGAAGCCGGCAATATCGGTGAAGATGAAGGTCGCCTCCCGCCGCGTGCCGGAGATCGCCATGGCGGCCGGATCATTGACCAGCTGGTCGACCACGGCGGGCGAGACATAGCGCGAGAAGGCACCCTGCACATATTCGCGCTGCCGGCGCTCGGCGCGGCCGATCAGCAGGTCCATCATCCACAGCGAGAACAGGAACGCCAGCGAGGGCAGGACCACCGGCAACAGCGGCAGCCCGTGGGAATAGCCCAGAAACGCCACGGCCCAATAGCCCGCCAGACACCACAGGCCGATGGTGAGGTGAAACAGCAGCCCGCGCTTGAACAGGCTGACCAGCAGCCCGCCGCCCGCCGCCAGCAGCGCGATCACGGCGTTCCAGTGCGCGGGCAGGCGCGGCGCTTGCCGCCCTTCCAGATATTGCGCGATGCCATGCGCCTGAATGAGCACGCCGGGCATCATCCCGCGCTCGCCATCATCGATGATCGCCAGCGGCGTGCGGTGGCGATCGGTCAGTGAGAGCACCGCGCCGATCAGCACGATCTTGTCCCGGATCCACGCATCGGGCAGCAGTTTTGCGGTGGCCGCCGGATAGCTGGCAAAGGCGGCGGTGTCGGGGTCGGGATGGCTGTGCCAGGCAATTTCGGCCGCGCGCGGCGGCGCCGGATGGCCCGCCAGCGCCAGCGCCTTGAAGACGAAGCCGCGCGGTCGCTCCGCCGTGTCACCCCCCGGATTGATCCAGCGCACCGCGCCGTCAAACGGGTCCGAGAGCATGTTCGCTTCCGCCCGCAGCGCGGCGGGCACGAAGGCGTTGAGATAGTCCAGCTGTTCCTCGTTCACCGCCGATGGCGTGGCGGTATAGCTGACGAACAGCGGCGTCTTCAGGTCACGGATGGTGCGGGCCAGCGCGGCGTCCTTGGCGTCCTCGGTCGGCTGATCGAGGATGACGTCGAGGCCGATGACCTTCGCGCCCTTGGCCTCCAGCACGCGCAACAGCTCGGCCAGGAAAGCGCGGTCCACCGGCGAGCGGTAGGGGAATTGCGCCAGCGTCGCCTCATCCAGCGCGAGGATGACGACGTCGTCAGATTGCGGCGCGGCTGGCTGGAGCGCGGCAATGCGGATATCGGCCGCGATATTCTCCATCCCCGCGAGAATCGAGAAATAGCGGCACGCCACCAGTGCCAGCGCGGCGGCAAACAGCACGACGCCCAGACCCGTGGCAATGCGCTTGGGGCGCCGCAGGATCATTCCACCGCTGCTTGCAGGCGCAGGAGGAAGGCGTCGGCCTGCTGGATGCAGCCCTTCTCCAGCATCCATGATGCCAGCACGAGATCATCGAAATCGCCCTTCGGGATCATGTTGATGCCGATGGCATTATCCTGATCGCCGGTGCGGATGATGAACAGGCTGACCCCGTCCAGCTTCGAGAGGCGCGGCGCGCGCATCCGGTCCTGCCCGTCCTGCCACACAAAATCCGCGCGCCATGAGCGGTCGACCGGCTGCACCACGAAGGGCTGCTGACCCACCGGACTGGGCCGCCACCAGACCGGCATCTCCCCTTCGCGCAGACAGCGCGCGCCGGGCCGGCTGATGTCGATCAGCCAGGGGTCGGGCAGGGCGGCGGCATCCGCGCCGCCGCGCACCGCGCCGATGCTGCTTGAGCGGGCGTTGCGCGTGGCGATCAGCGCGCCCAGCGCATCGCGGGCGCTGCGGGCCTCGCCGGCGCGGGTGAGGGGCAGGCCGTTAAAGGGCCCGCGCAGCACGACATTGCGGCCATCCGGCGCGATCAGCGAGAGCCGTTCGCCGGTCTTCAGGCTGATCGGCCGTGCGCTGTCGATCGAGGCGCCGGGTTTGTGCGTGCCGCCGCGCGCGTCGATCACCACCAACTGCGCGGCCGGCAGGGCAGCCGCGCAGCCCAGCGCAGCGGCGAGCGCGGCGATGCGGAGGGCGCGCTTCACAGCGTTTCTCCCGCCAGCTGCGTGGCGACACCGCCATCGCCCATCAGCACGAACGCGCCCCAGAAGAAGGGGTGCGCGGTCTTCGGGTCATCGATCAGCGCCAGCTGCGCGGCGCGCAGGGCATCGGCGGCGTTGATGCCGCCGCCATCCGCCAGATGATCGAACACGCCGGTCATCAGCCGCGTCGTGGCGGCCGAAGGCACTTGCCAGTGGGTGATCAGCATGTTGCGCGCCCCGGCATGGAAAAACGCCTGCGAGAGCCCCGCCATCGCCTCGCCGCCCAGCTGGTCGCCCGCCGCCGTGTTGCAGGCGGAGAGCACGACGAGATCGGCATTGAGTGATAGCCCGGCAATCTCGCTCGCCTCCAGCAAGCCGTCAAACGCCCGCGCGGACGCCGTCTCGGCCGGGGGCGTGAGCACCAGCGCCGGCTCGGTCTGGCAGCGCAGCTCGCCGGGCAGCAGGCCGTGGGTGGCGAAATAGAGCACCCGATATTGATCGAGCGCCTCGCCGTTGAGCGCCGCTTCGTTCGCCGCCTCTCCGGTGCGGATGCTGGCGGGCGAGGCGTTGAGCGCCCGCGCCACCGCGCGCATCTCCGCGTCGGTATCGGGCAGCGATGGCAGGCCGCGCAGCGTCGCGGCGGCCATCGGCGCATCCTGCCGGCAGCCGGTGCTCAGCTGGAACAGCGCCTTGGCCTGCAACGGCTGGCGCACCGGGCTGCCCAGCAGCGGGTTGCCAAATGCCAGCAGCGGCCGCTCGGGCCGTTTGGCCGGCTGCGCCGCCCGCAGCGTCACGAAAGACGCCAGCGACGGCGCATGGGTGACGCTGGCTTTCTTCACCAGCCAGTCGGCCTTGCGATAATCCTTGCCCTGCGGCGCGCTGGTGACGAGCAGCGAGAAAGGCAGGCTGGCCAGCGGGCCGGATGGCACGATGACGAGGTGGTCGACGCCCGCCATCGCCGGCTCGACCGCGCCGAACAGGTCGCGATACAGCGCATGGGCTTGCGCCAGATCGAGATCGTTGACCGAGCTTCCCTCAATCTCCAGCGCCCGGCGCAGCGTGTCGACCGCGGCGTGCAGCGCCTCTTCCCCCAGCGGAGAGGCGCCGATCACCGTGCCCTCGCGGCGCACGACCTGCACGAAGCTGCTGTCCCGCCCGACGAGGAAGGAGACGACCGCCTCCTTGGGACCCAGCGTCTGGCGCAGCCGGTCCAGCGCGAGCGGCTGCGGGTCGATCAGCGTGGCGAAGGCGGGGAAGCGCGTTTGCAGTCCCGCGCGTGTCGCCTGCACCCCGGCGGCCTGCGCCACCACCTCATTGGCGAGGCGGCTTTCGACCCGGCCACTGCGATCCTGCCCCGGCAGCGATTGTTCATAGGCCAGCCGGATGCGGGTGAGGCCGAGCGCGCGCTCCTTGTCCTGCACGTCGCGGATCATCGCGGCGGCTTGCGGGTTGCCGGCGGAGAGGCGGGCGGAGGTCTGGCTGATCGTGCGCTCGATCACCGGCGAGCGGATGAACTGGAACGCATCGAACAGCTCGGCATACAGGCCCTGCCGCGCGCCCTCATCCCTCAGCGTGCCGGCATGATCGACGATCGCCGCCGCAAACGGCATCAAATCCTGATTGCTGAACGGGATGCTGCCGCGCGGGATCTGCCGGGCAATGGCAAAGGCCTCGCGATAGGCAACAATGGCCGCCTCGTTCATGCCCTCGCTCTGATAAGCCCGGCCCAGTGCGGCGCGCGCGCGCAGCGTGCCGGTGCCTTCGCCAAACACCTGCTGGCGCTGGAGCAGGGCGTTGCGGAAATAGGTCTCCGCCGCCGAGAGACTCCCTTGCGCGACGCTGACATCGCCCATCGTCATCAGCACGTCGGATTTCCACCAGCGCGGCTCGCCGGCCACGCGGTCGAGGATCAGCAGCGCTTCCCCGGCGCTGGCATAGGCGCTCACCAGATCGCCTTGCCGCAGCAGCATGCGCCCCTGCAGGTTGAGCGCCATCGCCAGCTCGGCTTCCGCTGCCGATTTGCCGCCGGGCGAGAGGGTCGGCCCCTGCGCCAGCGTGCGCCATGCGGAGACGGCGGTCTGGGCGAAGCGCAGCGCCGCATCGACCTTGCCCAGATTGGCCGCTTCATAGCCGCGATAGGTTGCCAGCCGCGCCTGATCGCCGAGCGCGGCGGATGTCTGGATCACCAGCTCGGCGCGGCGGAACAGCGCCGCCGCCTCGGCATCGCGGCCCTGATTGCTGACGTTGAGCGCCAGATCGAGCACCGTATCGGCCATCGCCATATCATCGGCGCGGCCTTCGCCGGCCTGCAAACCCAGCGCCGTGCGGAACAGATCCTCCGCGTCGTCAAAATGGCCAAGGCTGGCGGCCGTGCGCGCCTGCCGCAGCACGGTCTGCAGCTGCGCGACCTGTGTCGTGCTGGCGATCTCGACGGGCTGCTGCCAGAATTGCTGCACCTGCCGGGCGGTCGGGCTTGTGGCGAGCGGCGCTTTCAAGGCCCGGCGCAGCACCGGGTAGAGCGCGGCGGGCCCCTCGGCGATGGCCAGCGCATGGCCATCCGGCGCGGCGAGCACCAGGCTGGGCCAGTTGCCGCTGGTGCGGTGGCAGGCGATCAGGCGGATCGGCGTCGTGCCGTCCTCCAGCCAGGCCGGCGTTTCGCAATCGAGCGCCTGACGCAGGCTGGCCCATGGCCGGCTGGCGTCGAACGCGGTGGCGATCAGCGCTTTGGCATCGCCGGCCGCCGGGTCCTGCGGGACGGTGAGCGGCGTGTAGGAGAGGCTGCCCGCCAGCACGCCATCGCAATAGATCAGCTGATCGGCCGGCATGCCGGTGGCCGGGGCGACATCGTCGCGCAGGCGCAGGTCGCAGCTTTCACCGGTGATCGCGGCGCCAAGCGGCACCTGCGGCGCGGGGGCGATGGGGGCGGCCGCTGCGGCGCTGGTCAGGGCGGCGAGCAGGAGGGGAAGGCGCATTACCACTTCGAGCTGTCTCCAGTGCCGGAAAAACGGCCTTCAATGCCCGGTATTTCCGGCGATAGCGGCATGCCGGAGATATCCACGGCGACACCCGGCGCGACAGGGGCCATCGAGCCATTTTGCCGCTCGGCATTCTGCGCCGGGGCGTCCCCGTCATGATTGTCCGCCGCCAGCAGGAAAGGGTCGTCGCCATCGGCATAGTCGCGCGGCGTGGGCGGCTGCTGGCCCGAGACCGGCGAAGAGGGGATCGGGTTGAGCGGGTCTTGCGGCGAGATCAGGAAGCTGAGCTGCTCCCGCTCCTGCGTGGGGCTGGCCGCCGCCCCGGCGGTGGCGGGTGGCGGCGCGGCCGCCGGGGCGGTGGCGATGGGCGGCGACACCGGCGCGGGCAGGGGCGGGATCGCGGGAATGGCCGGGAGGCCGCTCGTCACCCCGGCGATGATCGCGCCGGGCCGGGGGACCGGCATGGCCGCTGGCGGATCGGGCGGGTCGACCGGCGGCACACCGGCCGGCGTCACCACCAGCGAGGCGCCGCCAAATTCCACCGCATAGCCGGCGGGCAACTGGCTGCTGTCGACAGTGATCATATAGGTGCCGGCAACGGCCGAGGGCACCGCGCCGGCGGAGACGAGCAGCGGCCCGGCACCGGGCGCATCCTGCTCGAAGACATGGCCATAGCCGGCCGCATCCACCAGCCCCTCGAGCGTATAGTCCGCCGGGGAGAAGCTGAGGCTTTCGCCGGCGACCTTTTCGCGATCAGCGGCCGTGATGACGATGGTGGGGGCGTAGGCGAAGGCATAGCGATTGCCGCTCGCACTGTCGGCTGTCGCCGCGGAGTCGGCGAAACCGGTGCCCCAGAGCGCGCGCTGGCCGCTGACCAGCCCGCCGAATGAGACATCGTCCGGGCTGGCCGCGCTGATGAACCAGCGGCCATTCCCCACCGTCGGCAAGGCGGACGAGCCGGCCAGATTGGTCACCCGCTCACCGGACAGCAGATCGAGCCGCCCGGCCAGATTGATCGCCAGATCCTCTTCGAGAAAAATGTCGGAACCGGCGATCAGGCGCAGGATATCGCCCCCGTCCAGATCGTATCGCCCGCCGAAATGGACGGCCCCGCCCTGGCCGCCGGCGCGCATGATGACCGTCTGGTCGCCCGGATAGGCGTCCGGCAGATAGGGATCGTCGAGATCGAGGTTGAGCCAGAGCGGGTTTGCGCCATCGGCCCGGCCAATGGTGACGGTGGGCGCGTGCAGCCGGGTAAAGGCGTCGGTATCGATCGTGAAGTTGCCCGGCATATCCGATGGCCGGCCCACATAGATGGGCTGCGCGCTCGAAAAGGGCTGGATGGTGATGCTCTGGCTCGCCATCAGCGGCGCATAGATGTCGACACCCGGGCTGGTGATCGAGATGTTGCGCGCGCTGATGCTGCCGGCTTCCATCATGAAGGCGGTTTCAAAGGGCTGTCCCGCTATCCACTCATAGCCGCTTCTGGCGCGCATGGTCACATCGCCATCGACGGCGATGTCGGACATGATGAACATCCCGTTCGCCCTGGTCTCCAGAATGAGGTTCAGGCCGGATGTGGAGGTGATGGGGTTCGAGAGATAAAGCGACCCGTCCGCGATCATGGACAGCGTCGCGTCGCCGCCGCTGCTCTTGGTGATCGCCGCCCCGACATAGATGTCGCCCTGACTGGTATCGGAGCCGCCGGCGGTGGTGATGGTGACGTTGGTGCCGGCATTGAGCAATTCTTCGATGGCGTCGGGGCGGATATAGGAGGCGCTCCCGTTCGGCTCCCAGATTTGCCCGTTGTCTCCGTCGACGAAGCCGCCGCCCGGCGCATAGTCCATCGTGGTGATTTCGATGGTGACGGGGTCGAACAGCCAGAGGCCGCTCTTCCCGCGCGCCGCCGCCGCCGAGCCGCGCGCGCCATCGGTCGAGAGATAATGGCCGGATGTTTCGATCCGCCCGCCATCGCCGCCATTGGCGCCGCCCCGCGCGTAGAAGCTACCCAGCGCAAAGGTCCGGGATGCGGCATCATTGACGTCCGACCACAGCACCACCGTGCCGCCATGGCCGCTGTCGAGCGCGCTGGCGTCCAGCACCGCGCCGGCCGCCGCCGCCACGCGCACTGCGCTCGGGCGGCCATAAAGCGTCTCGCCCTGCCAGCCGCCGCCGACGAAGATGTGCCCGCCGCCGCTCGTGCCCTGCGCATGGATCCGGGCGGTGTCGCCCAGAATGATCGTATCGCCCAGCACCGCCGCCGTGCCGCCGGTCTGGCCCGCCTGCGTGCCGCTGACGTCCAGCATGCCATCGACGCGCACCGTGCCCGCCGGGCCGCCATCCAGCACGATCTCGCCATGGACGAAGCGGGCGGACTGCGCCTGCACGAGGCCGGCGGTGTTGATCACATTGTCGACCACATCGGCCGCCGCCCGCGCGGTGAGCAGCACGCGGCCGCCATTGGCGCGCAGGGTGCCGCTGTTGTCGAGAGCCGCGCCATGGGCCGGCATCACATCGAGCGGCGTGGTGACCGCGAAGCTCAGCAGCTTGTCGCCGACCAGGTCGAGCGTGAAATTCCTGCCCGCGCCCATCGCGATCTGGCCGAGGCTGGCCTCGATCAGCCCGCTGTTCGCCACCTGCCCGCCGGCCAGCACGGCATAGCCGCCGCTGGTGATGATCGTGCCGTTATTGACGATCGCGCCATCCGCGGCGCCGGTCTGGATGAAATCATAGCGACCGGCGAGGAAGGCCTCGTCGGACAGGCTGCGGCTGGAGGTGAGGAAGCCGGCGGCGGAAACCCGGCCCTGATTGCCGATCATCACGCCATTGGCATTGAGCAGCCACACCTGCCCATTGGCCTCGATCGTCCCGTCGATCCGCGATGGTCTGTCGCCCGTCACGCGGTTGAGGGTGATGGATTTGCTGTCCGGCTGGACGAAGCGGAGCAGGTCGCCTTGCGCTACGGAGAAGTCCTGCCACTCGATGACGGCCTTCGTCGTGGACTGGGTGACGGATGTCTGGCCCTGCTGCCCGGTCGCGATCTGCGCCGCGCCGGCAACAACCTTGCCACCCGTCATGCTCTGGGCATTGGCGCGGGTCACGGCAAAGGGGCTGCACGCCGCCAGCAATGCTGCGGCATAGCCCGCCGAACGAAACTTCATCTAGCCCCCATCATTCCCTTGTCGCCAATGCGCGCAGCGACCCGCGCCGTTATATTCCTGTCGCGGAATGAGAACGGCCATGCGGCTGTAGATCGCATTTTACGGTTGATAAAGTGTGAAACGGCCGGCGAATTTATACGGACTTTACTCTTCTGGCTCCGCCGCTTACCCGCCTAGTTTAACAGGGGTGCGAAGGGGGCACAGGTGCAGTCACGCGGGAAACAGATCCAGTCATGGGTCCAGCCCCTCTTGCTGGGCGGGCTGGGGCTGGTCGTCCTCATTCTCGCCCTTGCGGGGCCGACCGCCGGCACCCGTGCGACGGCGCAGGGCGTGCATCAGGGCGTGACTCAGGGCGTGGCCTCCTGTGCGGGCTCCACCTGCCACGGCCGGCAGGAAGCCGACGGCCCGGTCGTCCGCCAGAATGAATTGCTCAGCTGGCAGGAGGCCTCCAGCCCGTCCGGCGCGCATTCCCGCGCCTGGCAGGTGCTCAGGCAGCCGCGCTCCGCCGCCATCGCTGCGCGCCTTGGCCTCGGCCCCGCGCAGGATGCGCCCGCCTGCCTCGCCTGCCATGCCGATACCGCCGTGCAGCGCGGGCCGCGCTTCCAGCTTTCCGACGGGGTGGGCTGCGAGACCTGCCACGGTGCCGCAAGCGACTGGCTCGCCAGTCACGCCGCCGTCGGCGCGACCCATGCCGCCAATGTCAGCGCCGGTATGCGCCCGCTCGATCAGCCGCGCGCCCGCGCCGCCTTGTGTCTCGATTGCCATCTGGGCGGCAATGGCGATCGCTTCGTCACGCACCGGATGATGGCGGCGGGCCATCCGCGCCTCTCCTTCGAGCTGGATCTCTTCACCACCCTCCAGCAGCATCATGACGAGGATGCCGATTATCGCGCCCGCAAGAGTGCCGGCAGCGCCGTCAACCTGTGGGCAGTGGGGCAGGCGATGGCGGTCGAGCGCGCGCTGCGCCTCTATGCACGGGCCGATCGCGGGCAGGATGGCGCGTTTCCGGAATTCACCTTCTTCGATTGCCGCACCTGCCACCGCCAGTTCAGCGACGATCCCGGCTTCAAGGCCAGCAACCGCGTCAATGAGGGGCGGCCAATCGCCTCGGGCTTCCCCGCCTTCAACGATGAGAGCATGTTGATGCTGGCGGCCGCGGCCCGTGTCGCCGCCCCTGCCGAGGCAGCCGCCTTCGAGCGGGCGTCGCGCGCGTTCCATGCCGCCTTCATGCGTGATCGCAATGCCGCCGCGCAGGCCGCCACGCAACTGGCGGGGCAGGCCGATGCGCTCGCCACGCTGTTCGCCCTCAAACCGTTCACCCGCGCGCAGAGCTTCGCCATCCTCGGGGACGTGCTGAACGGCCCGGCAGCCCGCCGCTACACCGATTATCAGGGCGGTGCGCAGGCGGTGATGGCGGTTGATTCGCTGCTCAATGCGCTGGTCGCCACCGGCCAGCTCGACGGCAGGGCGATGACCACGCTGCGCCCCCGGATCGACAGGGCCTACAGCCTCGTGCGCGATGCCAATCAATGGCAGCCCGAGGCCTTCCGGCAGACGCTGGCGCAGCTCGACCGCGCGATCGGCGCGCTGCAATGATGGCCCGTCCGGTCCGGCTCTGGGCGTGCGCGCTGCTGGCGGCCTCGGCGCTTACCTCGTGCGGCGATGGCGGCGGCGCGGCGTCGGGGGAACCGCCCGTCACCATCGTCCCGCCGGGCGAACCGCCGGTTCCGTCTCCGCCGCTTTATACCCCGCCCGAGCAACTCGCGCTGACCAGTGACGAGGTGCGCACCATCGTCGCGCAGGCGGCGGAAGAGGCGCGCGCCCGCTCGCTCCCCGCCGTCATCGCCGTGACGGACCGGGTCGGCAATGTGCTGGCCGTCTTCAGCATGTCCGGCGCGCGCGCTACCGCGACGATCCGGCCGGGCAAGTCCGGCAATATCGGCCTGCAAGGGGCGGAGGTGCCCGCCACCGCCGCCGCCATCGCCAAGGCGCTGACCGGGGCCTATCTCTCCTCATCGGGCAATGCCTTTTCCAGCCGCACCGCCAGCATGATCATCCAGCAGCATTTCCCGCCAAGCCCGTTCACGGCCGGGCTGGAAAGCGGGCCGCTCTTCGGCGTGCAGCTCAGTTCGCTGCCCTGCTCGGACATCATGGCGCGTTTCGAGGCGGGGTCGATCGGCCCCAAAAGATCGCCGCTCGGCCTCTCGGCCGATCCGGGCGGGCTGCCCATCTACAAGAATGGCGTAGTGGTCGGCGGCATCGGCGTGATGGCCGATGGCGACTATGGCTTTGACGATGATGTCAGCAACGTCGACACGGATGATGAGGAACTTATCGCCCTGGCCGGCGTGACCGGCTTCGCCGCGCCCGATGCCATCCGCGCCGACCGCATCGCCATTGACGGCACGACCCTGCGCTATGTCGATGGCAAGCCGGCCGATCTGAAAACCCGCCCCGCCGAGGCGCGGCCGCTCTCCGCCCTTGCCGGCGCGCTCACCGCCGTCGCCGGCTATTATGACGGCACCGCGATCCTATTCGGGCAGGCCTATGGCAGCGAGGCCAGCGGCATCCGCGCCGCCACACCGGCCGAATTTTCGCCCGCGCAGGCCCCCGCGCAGGCTTATGTGCTGAGCGACGGCACCGGCGCAAACCGCTTCCCGATCCGCGCCGGCAGCGATGCGGCGGATGTCGGCACGGCCCTGTCGCAGGTGGAAGCCCGCGCGATCCTGGAGGAAGCCTTCGCGGTGATGGCGCGCGCGCGCGGCCAGATCCGCAAGCCGCTGGACAGCCGCGCGCAAATGTCGATCAGCCTGGTCGATACGCGCGGCGTCGTGCTCGGCCTTGTGCGCGGCGTCGATGCGCCGCTGTTCGGCATCGACGTCTCGGTGCAAAAGGCGCGCACCGCCGCGCTCTTCTCCAACCGGCTGGTCGCCGCCGACCTTGCCGGCGCAGCCGAACCCGAAGTGCGCGATGTCGTTGCGAAGATGCGGGATTTCCTCCTTTCATCCCATGCACTTACCGGCAATACCGCGTTCACCGCCCGCGCGATCGGCAATCTGGCCCGGCCGCATTTCCCGGATGGCGAGGTGACGCGCGGGCCCGGGCCATTGTCCGTTTCAATAGACCGCTACAGTCCGTTCGCGACCGGCCTCCAGACCAATCTCATCGCCGGCGATCTGGTCACCCATCTGGGCTATCTCGCCAGCGGCGGCGCCGCGCCGGACGTAGCCCCCACCTGCACGTCGCTCCCCAAGGCCGGCCCGGCCAACCGTCTGGCCAATGGCCTGCAAATCTTCCCCGGCTCGGTCCCCATCTATCGCGGCACGACTTTGGTCGGTGCGGTCGGCGTCTCCGGCGACGGCATCGATCAGGACGATATGGCGGCCTTTCTCGGCGTGCACGGCGCGGCAGCGCGGGTAGGCGGTATCGCCAACGCACCGTCCGCCATGCGCTCGGACCAGATCGTCGTGGCGAGCGAGGGGGCCGCGGTACGCCTGCGCTATGTCGGCTGCCCGTTCGCACCGTTCCTCGGCGCGGCCGACCAATCCCCCTGCGGTGGCAAATGACGGCCGCCATCGCCTTGCTGCTCGCGATGAGCCCGCCGGTCGCTGTCGATGCCGATGTCGAGGCGATCACGCGCCGCCGCCCGGGCCCGACCCGTGAGTTGCCGCCGCCCGTCCAGCAGGAGAATGAAGGCGCCGTCCGCGCCCCGCCGCCCGAGGCTTTCCCGGTCGACCAGATCCCGGTGCCCGATCGCTGGCGGCTGGTCGAGAATATCGGCGTCAAGGAACGCTGGTTCGACCCTTACAACCAGAATACGCTCAAGGGCGATCGCCCGCTCAAGGGCCATGACGATCTGTTCCTCGTCGTCACCGGCATTTCGGACACGGTGATCGAGCCGCGCTCCTTCCCCACGCCGGTCGGCATCCAGACCACGCAGAACCCCGGCAGCCTCGATGTCTTCGGGCGCAGCAACAGCCTCGTCGCCGCGCAGACCTTCATCGCCGGCGTCGCCCTCATCAAGGGATCGACCGCCTACAAGCCGCCGGAATATGAAATCCGCCTGTCATTGGCGGCGAACATCAACCGCGTCAGCGTCAACGAGCGGCGCATCCTCTATGTCGAGCCCACCAAGGGCACGCGGCGCACCGATGGCTTTGTCGGCGTGCAGGAAGCCTTTCTCGATTATCACTTCCGCAACGTGTCGGATCGCTATGATTTCGATTCCATGCGGATCGGCATCCAGCCTTTCTCCAGCGATTTTCGCGGCTTCCTGTTCCAGGATAATCAGCTCGGCATCCGCCTGTTTGGCAATCGCGATAATAACCGTTTCCAGTATAATCTCGCGGCCTTCTGGCGGGTGGAGAAGGACACCAATTCCGGCCTGAACGACGTCACCCAGAGCCTACGCGACGATTTCGTGATCCTCGCCAATCTCTATCGGCAGGATTTGCCGGTGCCGGGCCTGACCAGCCAGATCACCGCCATCTGGAACCGCAACCGCGAGGGCCATGACGTCCATATCGACGATAATGGCTTTCCGGTCCGCCCCGGCCTCATCGGCAATCTGCGCCCGCGCGATTATGATGTGGTCTATCTGGGCTATAATGCCGATGGCCGCATCGGCCGCCTCAATCTCACCGCTTCATTCTATGGCGCGCTGGGCGAGGACCGCAACAGCGTCTTCACCGGCGAGCCCGCCAAAATTCGCGCCTTTTTTGCCGCCGCCGAGCCCTCGATCGATATGGACTGGGTGCGTGTGCGCCTCTCCGGCCTCTATGCCAGCGGCGATCGCGACCCGTATGACAATGTCGAGACCGGCTTCGACGCGATCTTTGAAAACCCGCTCTTCGCCGGGGCGGACACCAGCTACTGGGTGCGCCAGTCGATCCCCTTTGCCGGCGGTGGCCGCGCCGTGGCGATCAACGGCCGCAACGGCATCCTCAACAGCCTGCGTTCGTCGAAGGAAGAGGGGCAGTCGAACTTCAACAATCCCGGCACCGTCCTGCTCGGTGTCGGCGCGGATTTCGACCTGACGCCGACGCTGCGGGTGAGCGGCAACGTCAACCATCTGTGGTTCGCCAGCACCGCGACCTTGCAGGCGCTGCGCAGCGAGGGCTCGATCCCCACGGACATCGGCACGGATCTCTCCATCGCGACGATCTGGCGGCCGAAGATGACGCAGAATATCGTCGTGCGGGCTTCCGCCGCGATGCTGGTGCCGGGCAGCGGCTTTCGCGATCTGTTCGTCGCCAGCCAGCGTGACCGGCGTTTCTATTCGTTCCTGTTCAACTCCACTCTCACCTTCTGAAGTGCGGCACCCATGACCTTGCGCCACCTGATCAAGACCATGCTGCCGTTGGGGGGGCTGCTGATGGCCATCGGCCTCGGCAGCGGCCTGCGTGCATCGGAGGCCGAGAAGCCGCAGAGCATCGTCTACAGCGTCACGCCGCCGGCTCCCAAGTCGCAAAGCCTCGCGCAGGCGCAGGCCAAGAGCGCGGGCTGCCAATCCTGCCACACCGCGACCGATGCCATGACCATGCACGAATCGCCCGCCGTGGTGATTGGCTGCACCGATTGCCATGGCGGCGATGCGAGTATCTTCGGCCAGCCCGCCTTGCCGAAGACGGATGCGGGCTATGCCGCGCTGCGCGACAAGGCGCATGTGCAGCCGCGCTATCCGGCGAGCTGGGATTATCCCAGCAGCGCCAATCCCGCGCGCAGCTACACCTTGCTCAACCGCGAGGCACCCGAGTTTATCCGCTTCGTCAATCCGTCCGATTATCGCGTTGCGCGGCAGGCCTGCGGCGCCTGCCATATCGAGCTGATCGAAAGAGCCGAGCGCTCGCTGATGGCGACCGGCGCGATGTTCTATGGCGGCGCGAGCTATAATAACGGCATCCTCCCCTTCAAAAACTACATCATCGGCGAGGCCTATACGGTGCTCGGCGAGCCGGCGAAGATCGTCTCGCCGGGTGCCATGCCGGGCATCCTCACGCTGGAGCAGATCGCGCGCGGCGCCTTGCCGGAACTGCTGCCGCCGCCGACCTGGCATGTGACCCCGCCGGGCGACATCTTCCGCGTATTCGAGCGCGGTGGGCGCAATGTCGGCACGCAGTTTGCCGAAGTCGGCCTGCCCAATGCCACCGGCCTGTTCCAGCGTCTCGAGGAACCGGGGCGCCCCGATATCCGCCAGTCGAACCGCGGACCGGGCACCGGCCTGCGCGTTGCCGTGCCGCTGCTCAATATCCACAAGACGCGGCTCAATGATCCCTTCACATGGTTCATGGGCACCAATGACCAGCCGGGCGATTATCGCTCGTCGGGCTGCGCGTCCTGCCATGTCGTCTATGCCAATGACCGCGAGCCGCGCCACAGCCTGAGCTGGTCGCAATATGGCCGCGATGGCCAGAGCGCGAGCGTCGATCCGACGATCGACAAGGCGGAAAGCGGCCACCCGGTCCGCCACAGTTTTACGCGCGCAATCCCCACCTCGCAGTGCATGAACTGCCACATGCACCAGCCCAACATGTTCATGAACAGCTACCTTGGCTATACCATGTGGGACTATGAGGCCGATGCCCCGAACATGTGGCCGGAAAAGCAGAAATACCCCACCGCTGCCGAGCAGCATGAGACGCTGATGCGCAATCCCGAGGGCGCATCGCCACGCGGAAAATGGTCGGACGTCGATTTTCTGCGCAACGTCTATGATCTCAACCCGGCGATGAAGGACACGCAGTTCGCCGATTATCACGGCCATGGCTGGAACTTCCGCGCCGTCCTGAAGCGCGACCGCGAAGGCAATCTGCTCGACGCGGACGGCCAGCGCGTGGCCAATGACGATCCCGAAAAATGGCGCAGGCAGGGCGAGGGCAAGTTCGTCCAGCCCGGCGTCAATCCGGGCAAGAGCGTGCATATGATGGACATTCATGCCGAGAAGGGCATGCAATGCGCGGATTGCCACTTCGCGCAGGACAGCCATGGCAATGGCCTCATCTATGGTGAAGTGGCCAATGCGGTGGAGATTGGCTGCAAGGATTGCCACGGCTCGTCCGACGCATACCCAACCTTGCGAACCTCCGGCCCGGCGGCCTCGCCGAGCGGCACGGACCTCACCTTGCTGCGCAATGGCGATGGCCAGCGCCGGTTCGAATGGACCGAGCGGGCCGGGCGCCGCGTGCTGATCCAGCGCTCGATCGTCGACCCCAAGCTGGAGTGGGACGTCTCGCTGGTGCGCGAGGCGGTCGATCCGGCCAGCCCCACATTCAACCCTGTCGCCGCGCGCTCCAAGCTGATGGCGAAGCAGGGCGCCGAGACGGGCGACTACAAGTTCGGCCTTGGCGTGCCGGCCAGCGAGCGGGCGCACAAGGATGACGAGATGGCCTGCTACACCTGCCATCTGTCATGGACGACCTCCTGCGGCGGGTGCCACCTGCCCATCGAATCCAACTGGAAGACCGACGTCCACAAATATGAGGGCGGCGAGACCCGCAATTACGCGACCTACAACCCACAGGTCGCGCGCGACGACATGTTCCAGCTCGGCCGGCATCAGACGACCAAGGGCAATATCGTCGCCCCGGTGCGCTCATCCTCGGCGCTTGTGCTGTCCTCGACCAACACCAATCGCGAACTGATCTATTTCCAGCAGCCGCCCATTTCCGCGATCGGTTTTTCCAGTCAGGCCTTCGCGCCGCATTTCCCGCATACGGTGCGCAAGACCGAGACCAAGACCTGCGATGATTGCCACGTCTCGGCGAACAACGACAACAACGCGATCATGGCCCAGCTGATGCTGCAGGGGACCAACTTCGTGAACTTCGTCGGGCTTTACGCCTGGACCGGCCTCGAATCCGGCCTCGAAGCCGTGCGCGTCACCGAGTGGAGCGAGCCGCAGGCCGTGTTCGGTTCCTATCTGCACCGCTATGCCTATCCCGATTATTTCAAGGCGCATGTCGAGAAGAACGGCCGCGAGTTGATCAACTGGACGCGCGGCAAGATCTTCGATCGCAAGGGCAGCGGGGAGACGCAGCCGATCGAGGACATCCGCAATGTCGGGCAGGGGACCAGGGGTGCGGTGCGCTGCCTGCAACTGCGCGGCGAATATCTGTTCGTGGCAGAGGGCAAAGGCGGCATGCGCGCCTATGACGTGGCCAGCGCCGGCAACAAGGGCGTCTCGGATCGGATCGTGAAGGGCCCGTTCTCGCCGCTGGGCCACAACACCCATGTCGCCTCGCGCAACGCCACCTGCATCGCGCTGCCGACCAACCAGCCGATCGCGCCGGCCCGCAACACTGCCGCCATGCGCGCGGCCAATCAGGAGCAGGCGTTCCACCCGATCTATAATTACGCCGTCGTCACCGATGCCGAGGAAGGCCTGATCCTCATCGACGTCAACACGCTGGCCGATGGCGAGCCGCGCAACAATTTCCTCAAGCGCGCGCTCACCTGGAACCCCGGCAATGTGCTGAAAGGCGCGCGCCATGTCACGCTGGCCGGCCATCACGCCTATATCGCGGCCGATGCCGGACTGGTCGTGGTCGATCTCGATGATCCGCTCAACCCCCGCGTCACCGCCACCATGCCGCTGCGCGATATGCGCGGCAGCGCCGTGCAGTTCCGCTATCTGTTCGTGACGGATGGCGAGGGCCTGCGCATTCTCGACATCACCCGGCCCGGCAACCCGGTCGCCATCCCCGGCGCGCAGGTCGCGCTCAAGGATGCGCGCCGCGTCTATGTCGCGCGCACCTATGCCTATGTCGCCGCCCGGAGCGAGGGGCTGGTGATCGTCGACGTGAAGAACCCGGAAAAGCCGGTCCTCTACCAGCGCGTCACCTTCGACGGCGCGCTGAACGATGCGCAGGACGTGATCGTCGGCTCCACCAATGCCTCGCTGTTCGCCTATGTCGCCGATGGCCGCAACGGCATGAAGGTGGTGCAACTCACCAGCCCGGCGAGCCAGCCCAATTTCTATGGCTTCTCGCCCGCGCCCAAGCCCGAGCTGATCGCATGGCGGCGCACGCCATCGCCGGCGCTGGCGCTCTCCAAGGGGCTGGATCGCGATCGGGCGGTGGATGAGGATGGCGGCCAGATCGCCGTGTTCGGGCGCCTCGGCTCGCGGCCCTTCACCCGCCCCGAGATGGAGCGGCTGTTCCTCAACAGCAAGGGACTGGTCTACAAGGTGCCGGACAAAGGATCGATGGACGACTGGGGGCCGGCCCGCTCGTCCAGCATGCCCTGAACCACGGGCTGCATCGCTTCGGTATAGCGCGCCAGCACCGGGCCGCCATCCGCCATGCCGGCATGGCTGATCAGCGCGCGGCCATTCCACAGATGCAGCGAGAAGCCCGGCGGCTCGGCGATGATCATCGCCCGGCCGTCCGGCGCGCCGGTCGCCACGCGCAGATCGAGCGCGACCTGCGGCGCGGTCGACGGGCTGATCCACACCGATGTCTCGCCCCAGTCCGCCACGATCGGGCGATGCACATGCCCGGCGATCACGCGCAATATCTGCGGGTGTTGCGCGATCACCGCCGTGAGCCGTTCCACCCATGGCTCGGCGGGGTCGGCGCTCATCCAGCCGATCCCGGTTTCGATCGGCGGGTGATGGAGCGCAACCAGCGTCGGTCGATCGGGATGCGCCGCCAGTTCCCCCGCCAGCCATGCCGCGCGCGCCTCGCAGAAGCTGCCGCCATGGCGCCCCTCTTCCAGCGTATCGAGCATGATGATCCGTAGCGGCCCGGCGTCGAGCGCATAGTGCATGAAGCCGTCCCGCACCGGCATCTCCGGAAAGGCGGCGCGCAAGGCCCCGCGCTGATCATGATTGCCCGGGATCAGCCACACCGGCCATGGGCAGCGCTCCAGCGCGCTGCGCAGCGCGGCATAAGCCTCCGGCGTGCCATGTTCGGTCAGGTCCCCGGTCGCCAGCATCACGTCCGGCGCGCGTGGCATCGCCAGCAGCGTGTCGATGACGGCATCGAGCCGCTGGCGATTGGGTTCATCCGCCCCGGGCTCGAAACCGAGATGAAGATCGGTGATCTGGGCGATCAGCAATTCAGCCATTCAACGGGTCCATTTCGAGATCGGGGGCAGTGCCTGCCCACCGCGCGCGGCGGTGCGCTGGGAGGGGAGCGGCGAGCCATCATGATAGCTGTGGCAACTCGCGCAATCACTGGCCACCTTGACCTTCTGCGGGTGCGAGCCGGTGTGGCAATCCCGGCAGACCGCGATGCCGGGGAGCAGCACGTCGCGCGCATCGCTTGAGTCTTTCGCCAGATGGCAGGTCGCGCATGGGGTCACCTTGGTCTGGTGGTCGTTATGGCTGAACCAGCCCCGCTCCATATAGCGGCGCGTCAGGCTGACCGGCTGGATCGTCGCGGCCAGCGCCCCGGCCTTGGCCGGCGGCGTGATGACATGGCAATCGAAACAGACCCCGCCCGGCTTGAAGATCGCGCGCACCCGATCATCGACACTGCCGGCAAAGGCGGCCTGATGGCGATCCCGGCCGAGGAGGAAGCTGTCGCCCGGCACGCGGCGGGTCGCGCCGGCTGGACCGCGCAAATTCAGAAAATCGCGCAGTTCCAGCGCCGCCTGTTCGGGCTTGCCGTGCCGCAGCGTGCGCACCACGCCATCGGCGCGGGAAAAGGCCAGCGAGTGGCAGGAGCCGCAGTCCTGTTCCATTTCGATCGGGGCGAAGCGCGCGCCACCGGCCTCGGGGCGATGGCAGTTGGCGCAATCCAGCGGCGCGCCATAGCCTGCGTTCTTGCCGAGCGCCTGCGCCATGCGCGCCACCGCATTGCCGCTCGACAGATGGAGCTTGTGCGGGAATTTCAGCCCGGAATTCTCGCGCGGCTGGTCGCTGAGGGAGATGCGCTGGCGGGTCGGCTCATCAAAGGATGGCGTGGTCACGATGGCGGGGCGAAACTCGGGATGGTCCCGGCCGAAATCGCCGGCATCCAGCAAGGGCGTGTCCTCCAGTTTCGTCGACAGGCCACTATGACAATCCGCGCAGATGGACGGCTTGGACGCGGCGGCGCCTTTGGGGCCCTCATGCTCGCTATGGCAGGACGCGCAGCGCCCTTCCGGCAGGTTGAAGCTGCTGGCGAGGAACGCGCGGGCCTGTCCCTTCAGACCCTCATGCGCCCCGGCGATCCGCAGCCGATCCATCTCGGCATGCGCATGCACTTCGGTGTGGCAGCTCTGGCAGGTCTCGTCCCGCACGGAGACGAACGCCTGTTCATGACAGGCCGCGCAATCATTCTGGAGGCTGGCATGCGCGCTGGAGAGCGGCCCGGTCGACCATGCGGCATCCGCCTGCCAGACCGATCTGGCGGCCGGCGCGTCTGTGCTCCGGGGTGCCGGCGGAGCTTCGTGCATCAGATAGGCGGAGACCGGCCAGACCAGAAACAGCCCGAGCACCAGCAGCGCCATCGTCCATGCCAGCGGGCGCTTGCCCAGCCGCGTGCCGGCGAGCGAAAAGACGCGCGCTTCGTCCTTCACGTCTGCGGCGTCGGAAAGGGCCGCGACGCGCTCCAGCGTCAGGGGGATGGCGCCATCCTGTTCGGGCCCGACGGTGAGCGCATGGGCGCCCAGCATGATGCGGGCGGGACGCGCCGGATCGAGCCGCCGCCGCGAGACGATCGCACCGTCTACCGCCACCCCGGCGCTGGCCAGCGCCTCGATCTCCAGCGAGCCATCAGCCCCCCGGTGCAGGCGGGCATGGTGCAGCATCACGGCGAGGTCCGGCACCTGCACGTCGCAATCATTGCCGCGACCGATGCGCAGATCATTGGTCTCGAGCCGGGCTTCGCGCACGATTTCGCCGCCGCCGGCGCGATGGGTGATGGTCCGAAGCAGGAAGGTCATGATGGCCTCACCAGTAAAAGAAGACGCTGACGATGTGCGCGGTCAGGGCCGCGAGCAGCGCGAAGGTGAGGGGGACATGCACATAGAGCCAGATTTCCAGCAGCGCCTTGAAGCGCCCGTGCCGGCGCGCCTGCGCCAGTGCATCGGCCTTGCGGTCGAGCAGGGCCAGCAACGGCGCCAGCGCGGGATCGCCCGCCCGTTTGCGCTCGGCCAGCAGCGCCTGCCGCGCGGCGCTGTTGCCGCACGGCCGGCGATCGCCCTTGAGCCGCCCGACCAGACTGCCGCCCAGCGGACTATTCTCCAGCGATAGGCGGGCGATCTCGCTATGGACATGGTCCAGCGCTTGGGCGGCGTCGTGGATCTGCCGGTCCAGCGCGCGGATGTTGATGAGCATCTGCGGCTGGGTGACCTCGCCGCGATTGGCGCTCATCGCTTGCGGCAGGCGGACATAGGCAATGACGCCGAAAATGCCCGAGGCGATCACGAGCATCATCAGCCCATAGGCCAGCGAATGGACGTTCCAGCCCAGCTGGAACCCGGTGTGCAACGTGGCGAGGACGATGAGCGAGAGGCCCAGATAGACATGTGCCGACGTCCACGCCTTGAGCGAATATGCGCCCCGCGTGATCGCGCGTTTGCGGATGCCGAGCGCGGTCAGCCACAGGATGAGCAAGGTGCTGATCGTGCCGAGCGTATAGCCATACCAGCTCCCGCCATTGGGGCGCGGCTCGATATCGATCGCCCCATAAGCGATGATCGCCGCGATTGAGAGCGCCAGCGCCACCTTGAGCCAGCGAAAGCGTTTATGACGCAGGAAGCTCTCATGCAGCCCGGAGCCGCCCTGCATCGTCATGACGCCTTGCTCCCGATGCGGGACGACACGGCGAGGAAATCCTCGGGCGAGAGGCGCAGCGCCGCGCCGGTGGGGCAGGCGCGCACACAGGCCGGGCCGCCGGACTGGCCCGCGCACATGTCGCATTTGATCGCTTTTTTCGCGCCTTCGCCGCCGGGCTTTTCGTGCGCGTTGCGCCAGCCCTTGTCCGCCTCGCCGGGGCCGGGGCCCTTGCCGAACAGCATCCAGCTGAACAGGCCGGGCTTCTGCGGCGGGGTTTTCTCCAGCCGGATCACGCCATAGGGGCAGTTGCGCTCGCAATTGCCGCAGCCGATGCAGCTATCGTCGATGAACACCTCGCCATCCGCGCCGCGATGGATGGCGTTGGGCGGGCAATCGGCCATGCAGTGCGGATGCTCGCAGTGCCGGCAGGATGTCGGCAGATGGACATTGGCATAAGTGCGCCCGGCCTCGCGATCGAGCCGGGAGAGGCCGTCATGACTGTCCGCGCAGGCCTTTTCGCAATTGTCGCAGCCAACGCAGAGTTTCTCGTCGATCAGCAGCACGTCGGTCGCTTCGCCCGCGCCATTGCTGACGAGGAAATTGGCGATGGAGCTGTAGAGGTCGACCGCGTCGCCGAAGCCGTCCTTCTTTTCCTCGATGAAGTCGTTGAGCGCTTGGCGCTCCTGCATCTCGGCGCGGGCCCTGGCGGCCAGATCGGGCTTGCGCGCGAGCAGGCGGCCAAACGCTGCCCCGTCCAGTCGCACCACATCGGACTTGATCGCCGCGCGCACCGTGGCTTGCCTGCGCCCCTCGCCAAGCAACGCCATTTCGCCGAACCAGGAGCCGGCCGGCAGATAGCGCATGAACACCGTCTTGCCGCCAATCTGCTTCTCGACCACCATGCTGCCCGAGCGGATCGCGAACATGTCGCGGCCTTCCTCGCCCTCGGTGACGACCACCTCGCCGGCACGGATGGTCCGCGTTTCAGCGGTTTCCAGCACCTCGGCAAGATCGGCCGCCGAGAGGCCGGAGCGGAAGATCTGGAGCAGCAGCCGCTGCGTGGTGATGCGGTTGATCTCCCGCTTGGCGCTGGGCACCGAGGCCATCAGCTTGAGCGCGGCATTGCGCGAGATTTCCACGAGGATCGCCGGCTCGGCCGCGCGCACGGTCGAGCCGCGCCGCCGTCCGGAGATGAGGCCGACCTCGCCAAAGATCGAGCCCGTCGCAATCGGCACGATGATGCCGGGATCGGTCGGGCTGACCTCAACGGCGACCGAGCCGGACGCGATCGCGAACAGCGATGATCCCGGCGCATTGCGCTCGAAGATCACATCGCCGGCGCGATAGGGCCGCACATCGGAATCGAGCATGAACTCGCGCATTTGCAGCGGCGAGAGATCGCGCAGGATATCGACCTGCGTGCGCAGAAAATCGAGCCACTGCGCCACTGTTCGCTCGCCCGGCAACGCGGCGAACTTCGCCTCGAGGATCGGCTCGTCGGCCGGTTTCAGATCATGATTGCCGGCGATGAACTCGATGACATCATAGCCCTGATTCATGCAGTGCTTGATCAGCGGATAACCCGCCAGCGCGCCGATCACATAGATGCCCGGCGCGGTCGTCTCGAAGCTGGGAGACAATTGCGGAAACGCCTCGCGATCCTCGCTGGAAAAAGCGATGCCGCAGCTCTCGACGAACTTGCGCGGCGCGGCTGATCCCATGCGGGCGATCACCCGGTCGCACGGCAGCCGGGCCGGGCCGTCGCGCGTCTCGACGGTGAGGAAACCCGGCTCGACCAGCGTCGGGCTGGTTTCGCACAGGATGGTGATCCGCCCATCGTCGCGCGCCTGCATCAGCGCCTTCACATTGGCATCCTTGGCGCGCGCGAAATCGGCCGAGCGGTTGAGGATGGAGACGGTGTTGCGCTGCTCCGGGTCCTGCGCGAGGCCCAGCGCATTCTCGATGCCCGCGTCCCCGCCGCCGATCACGACGATATGCTCGTCGAGATAGGCGCCCGGATCGTCGAGCTGATACTGGACATGGGGCAGGGCGGCGCCCTCGCAGCGCATCAGATTGGGATTGCCCTGCGTGCCGATCGCCAGCACGATATTGGCCGCCTCGACCGTCTCGCCGGAGGACAGGGTGAGGACATAGGCGCCAGCCTCGCCGCTGACCCGCGCCACCTCGGCCTGATAGCGCACATGGATGCCCGCCGCGCCGGCATCCTCCGCCCAGCCTTGCAGGATCGTTTCGCGCTTGCCGGCCTCAAAGCGCACATCGCTGCGCAGGACGAGCTGGCTGGGGGTCGCCATCACCTGTTTGCCGCGCTGATATTTATAGATGGTGTCGGAAAGGTGGTCGGTCTTTTCGAGCAGGATATGCGTCAGCCCGCGCGCCGCGGCGCGTGCGGCGGCACTGAGGCCCGCTGGGCCGGAGCCCACGATAGCTATCTGATAAATGACGTTTCCCCCACCGTCCCGCTCCGGCAAATGCTCTATTTGTCACTGCGCGATTGATTGCAACCTATGATGCGATGTGGCTAAGGAACCGTAACGACAGGCCATCATTCAAGGCGGCCTCGGGGAACATCTGGCATGGTTGCCGAAATCGGTCTGTTCACACTCGTGCTGGCCTTCATGCTGGCGCTGGCGCAGGCGGTGCTGCCGCTGGTCGGCGCCGCGCGGGGGGATGTGGCGCTGATGGCGGCCGGCCGTGTCGCGGCGGTGTTGCAGGCGCTGATGGTGAGCATGGCCTTCGCCGCGCTGATGGTCTGCTTCGCGCGGCTCGATCTGTCCGTCGCGCTGGTGGCCGACCATGCCCATAGCACCCAGCCGCTCGGCTACCGGATCGCGGCGACATGGGGCAATCATGAAGGCTCGATGCTGCTCTGGGTGTTGATCCTCGCCCTGTTCGGCGCGGCGGTCGCGCTGTTCGGGAATAATCTGCGCCGCACCTTGCAGGCCCGCGTGCTCGGCGTGCAGGGGCTGATCGGCGCGGCGTTCCTCGCTTTCTCGCTGTTCACGTCCAGCCCGTTCCGCCGGCTGAACCCCGCGCCGCGCGATGGCGCGGAGCTGAACCCGCTGTTGCAGGACCCCGGCCTCATCTTCCATCCGCCCTTGCTTTACCTCGGCTATGTCGGTTTCTCCGTCGCCTTCGCCTTCGCGATGGCGGCGCTGATCGAGGGGCGGGTGGATGCCGCCTGGGCGCGTTGGGTGCGGCCATGGGTGCTCGCCGCGTGGGTCTGCCTCACGCTCGGCATCGCGCTCGGCAGTTTCTGGGCCTATTATGAGCTGGGCTGGGGCGGCTGGTGGTTCTGGGACCCGGTCGAGAATGCCTCGCTCATGCCATGGCTGCTCGGCACCGCGCTGCTGCACTCCGCGCTGGTGCTGGAGCGGCGCGGCGCGCTGGTCAGCTGGACGATCCTGCTCGCCATCCTCACCTTCTCCTTCAGCCTGCTCGGCACCTTCCTCGTCCGCTCGGGCATCCTGACCAGCGTCCACGCCTTTGCGGTGGATGCGACGCGGGGCGTCTACATCCTGATCCTCATCGCGGCCTCCACCGGCGTCGCGCTGGCGCTGTTCGCGTGGCGGGCCCCGGCAATGCGCAGCGGCGCGCTGTTCGGCGCGGTCAGCCGGGAAGCAAGCCTCACGATCAACAATCTGCTGCTGATGGTGGCGACCGTCACCGTGGCGCTGGGCACTTTCTACCCGGTCATCATCGAGACGCTGAGCGAAGAGAAAATCTCGGTCGGGCCGCCCTTCTACAATCTCACCTTCGCGCCGATCTTCGCGCTATTGCTGGTGCTGGTCCCCTTCGGCCCGGTGCTGAACTGGCGGCAGGACAGGTTGCGCACGCTTTGGCGCCGTGTCCGCCTGCCGGCTGCCGCGGCGCTGCTGGTCCTGATCGCGGCGTTGCTCGTCGCTGGCTACAAGCTGGTGCTGACCAGCCTCGGTCTGGCGCTCGCGGCGTGGCTGATCCTCGGGGCGCTGATGATCCTCGCTCATCGCTGGCGGATCGGCAAGGCTGCGAAAACGCCGTGGTGGCAGGCCGCGCGCACCACGCCGCTCGCCGTCTATGGCATGGTGCTCGCTCATGCCGGGCTGGGTGTGAGCGTCGCGGGCGTCACCGCAATGGCATCATGGGAAACCTCCCGCATTCTCATGATGCAGACCGGCCAGTCGATCGATTTTGCCGGGGCCGCCATCACGTTGATCGAAGTGCGCGAGGTGCAGGGCCCCAACTATATCGCGGAAGAAGGCGTCTTCCATCTCAAGCGCGGCCGCCGCATCGACGACCTGGTGGCCGAGCGCCGTTTCTTCCCGGTGCGCCAGAGCCAGACGACGGAAGCGGCGATCCGCTCGAGCATCGCGGGCAATGATTATCTCGTGATCGGCGAGCCTCAGCCCGGCGGTCGCGTGGTGCGGCTCTATCGTCATCCACTGGTCGGCTGGATCTGGTTCGGCGCGCTGTTGATGGCTGCCGGCGGTGTCGCCTCCCTCGCGGACCGGCGCTTCCGCCTCGGCCTGCGCCGGGGCACGGATATGCCTGCGCCTGCACCCATGGAGGCCGTCACGACATGAAGCGCCTGCTCTTCCTCTCGCCCGTCCTCATCCTCGTGGTGGTGCTCATCGCGCTCGCTATCGGGCTCCGGCGGGACCCGTCGAAAATCCCCTCGATGCTGATCGACCGCCCGCTGCCGCAATTCGCGCTGCCGGGCGTGTATGAGGACGCGCCGGGCTTCGGCAGTCATGATTTCACCGGCGAGCCCCGGCTGATGAACGTGTTCGCCTCCTGGTGCACCGCCTGCCGGGTCGAGCATCCGGTGCTGATGCAGTTGCGCGCGCAGGGCGTGCCGATCTACGGCCTCGACTGGAAGGACAAGCCGGCCGATGGCGCGCAATGGCTGCGCACCAGCGGCGATCCCTATCTGGCCGCGGCCAATGACGAGAGCGGCCGCGTCGGCATCGATCTGGGCGTGACCGGGGTGCCGGAGACCTTCGTGATCGATCGGGCTGGGCGGGTGCGGTACAAGCATATCGGCCCGATCAGTCCCGACGACTGGCGCGACATCCTGCAACCGCTGCTCCAGACCTTGAGGGCCGAGGGATGAAGCACGCCAAACGCCTGCTCCTCGCCCTGCTGGTCGCCGCCGCGCCGGCCGCCGCCGTGCTGCCGGACGAACAGTTGCAGGACCCGGCGCTGGAGGCACGGGCCCGCGCGATCAGCCGGCAATTGCGCTGCGTCGTCTGCCAGAATCAGTCGATCGACGATTCCGATGCCCCGCTCGCCCGCGACTTGCGCATCATCGTGCGCGAGCGGTTGCAGTCGGGCGAGAGCGATGCGCAGGCCATCGCCTTTCTGGTCGCGCGCTATGGCCATTATGTGCTGCTCAAGCCGCCCTTCGAGCTGGCGACCATCGCGCTGTGGGGCGGGCCGTTCATCGTCCTGTTGCTCGGTGGTGGCTTCGTCCTTGTCTATCTGCGACGTCGTCGGCCGGCGGCGGCATCGCCGCCGCTGGAGGCCGCCGATGAGGCCCGCCTCGCCGCGCTCCTGAAGGAGGAAAGTCATTGATTCTCTGGGCCATATTGACCTTTCTTGTCGCGCTGGTTGCCGTCGCGATCACCATCGCATTGGTGCGCCGCCACGAGGCCCGGCCCGAGGCGAGCGGCCTGGCCGTGCTGCGCGATCAGCTGAATGATGTCGCCGCGCAGCAACAGGCCGGTGCCATCCCGGACGAGACCGCCGAGCAACTGCGGGTCGAAATCAAACGCCGGATGCTGGCGGAAGGCCATGCTGCCGATCCCGGCCTGTCTCCCTTCGGCGGCGCCACGCGCATGGGGATCGCCTTTGTCGTCGCCGGGGCCATCGCGCTGGGGGCATCCACCATCTATGCCCTGCGCGGCGCGCCCGGGCAGGGCGCCGCCAGCCCGGCCATGCAGGCGGCGGCGCAGCCCGGCGAGCATCCCGCCGGTGATGCGGAAGCCATGGTGCGCAGCCTCGAACAACGCCTCGCCGCGCAGCCGGACGACGCCGAGGGCTGGCGCATGTTGGGCTGGTCCTATTTCCAACTCCGGCGTTTTGCGGACTCGGCACAGGCCTATGGAAAAGCCCGTTCAATAGACCCGAATGTTCCCGATTACGCCTCCGCCATGGGCGAATCGCTGGTGCAGGCAGCCGAGGGCGTGGTGACGCCGGAAGCCCGCAGCGCGTTTGAAACCGCCCGCGCCATGGACCCGAGCGACGCCCGCGCGCGCTATTTCCTTGCGGTGCTGAAGGATCAGCAAGGCAACGCGAAAGGCGCGATTGACGAGTGGATCGCACTGCTGGCCGAGTCTCCGGCCGATGCGCCATGGGTGCCGCATCTGCGCGACACGATTGCGCAGAGCGCGGCCAAAGCCGGCATCGATGTGTCCGCGCGGCTCCCGGCGATCGCGCCGCGCGCGCCCGGGCCGGACCAGGCCGATATCGCGGCAGCGGCCCAGCTCAGCCCCGATGATCGAAAGGCGATGATCCGTTCCATGGTCGACGGGCTGGCCGCGAAACTGGCGGCCAATCCCGCCGATGCCGAGGGCTGGATGCGCCTGATGCGCGCCCGGATGGTGCTGGGCGACAAGAGTGGCGCCGCCGCCGCCTATCGCACAGCATCGCAGACCTTTGTGGGGGATGCGGCGATCACGAGCCAGTTGACCAGAGCCGCGCAGGAAATCGGCCTGGCAGGGCAGTGAGGGCTCGGCCAGCCAGCGGACAAGGCAAGTGACGGCGCCCCGCTCGCGCCATCGTCGGGCGCTGTGTCGACGGGGGCTGACTACAGCGTCGCTCTCCGGCTGAGCATCAAGAGGCGGGCGCGTCCGTCCAGCCCAGGCCGAGGCTCTTCTGGACGGCGACATAGCTGTTGGTGAGGGCCGCGGTGCCCTCGCTCAAGGCCATGGCGGCGTTGAGGCGCTGGCGCTCGACGTCCAGCTGATCGATCAGCGCGCTGGTGCCGGCGGTGACCCGCTGATCATTGAGCGCGGCCGAGCGCGCGGCGGATTGTTCGGCGCGTGCGAGGCTGGCCAGTTGCAGGCGCGCATGGCCGAAGCGCGACAGCGACGTTTCGGCGTCCTGAAGGGCGGCGAGCACGGCCTTGCGATATTGCGCCTCTGCCTGATCGCGCTGTGCCTCGGACTGGTGAACCGCCGCCACGCCACGGCCGAAATCGAGGAAGGACCAGCTGAGCATCGGCGCGGCGATGGCGGTCAGATTATCGATATCGAAGGCATCGCCCGGCGAGGAGCCGCCCAGTCCGAGCAGGCCGAGGAAGTTGAGGCGCGGGAAGCGCCGCGCTTCGCTCACGCCGATGGCCGCGGTGCTGGCTGCCAGAGTGCGTTCGGCGGCCCGGATATCCGGCCGGTGGGCGATGAGGGCAGCAGGATCGCCAATCGCAACCTGCGCGGGGGGAAGTGGAATCGCCATGGGGCTTGCCAGTCCGGCGTCCAGCGTGCCGGGCGAGCGACCGGTCAGCAGGGCGAGCTGATCGCGATAGGCGTCGATATCGCCCTGAAGGGGCTGGGCTTGCGCGCGGGTGCTCTCCAGCTGCGCGCGGAGCCGCTCGAGATCCAGCGCCGAGGCCGCGCCGCGATCGAAACGCTGGCGCATGAGGCCAAGCGCCTGCTCTTGCAGCGCGATCGAGCGGGCGTTGAGGGCTGCGCGGGCCTGCACGTCGCGCAAATTGACATAGGCCTGCACGACCTGCGCGGAGAGGCTCACCTGCACGTCGGCCAGATCGGCATGGCGTGCGCCGAGCGTGGCGCGGCTTTGCTCCAGCTGACGCCGGTTGCCGCCGAACAGATCAATCTCCCACGAGGCGTTGAGGCCGAGATTATAAAGTTCGAGCGAGGAGGTGGCGCTGCTGTTTCCGCCACTGTCGCTATCGCTGCCGCCGGTAAGGCCGCCCAGACCGGAGATCTGCCCTCGCACATAGGTTCCGCTCGCGCTGACGCTCGGTGCCTGATCGGCCTGACGGGCACGCAGTTGGGCCATGGCCTCGCGGATGCGGGCCTGCGCGACATCGACATCCGGATTATGGGCAAGGGCATCGCGCACCAGCCCGGTGAGCGTGGGGTCGGCGAGGCTTTCCCACCAGTGGGCAAGGCCGGGCGTCGAGCTCAGCGCGGGATCCTGCGCGCGCACAAAGGTGCCGCGCGCCACCGCATCGGCCGCCGTGGCGGGCGGGGTGCGATAATCGGGGCCGACCGTGCAGGCCGCCAGCAGCGCGAGGGCCGGGAGAGTGGCATAGGGGCGCATCAGTGCATGGCTCCGGCGGACATGGTCTTGGGCAGCGGCCGCAGGAACAGCACCAGCGGTAGGATGAGCAAGGTGCCGATCCCCATCAGGAGGAAGATGTCGTTATAGGTCATTACCAGCGCTTGCCCTTCTATCTGCCGGGCGAGCAGGCGCAGCGCGGTCGGCTCGGTGCCCAGCAATTGGGTCAGGTCGGCGACGCGTTCCTGCACCGCCAGCGAATTGGCGTTGAGGCTTTCCTCCAGCCGCCGCGAGTGGAACCACAGGCGCTGATCCTGCACGATGGCGATGCCGGCGAGCGCCAGACTACCGCCCAGGTTGCGCATGGCGTTGAAGAGCCCCGAGGCGTCGCCGGCATCCTTGGCCGGTACTGACTGGATCGCCGCCTGACTGAGAAACAGCATGCCGAGGATCTGCCCGATACCGCGCAGCAACTGCGAATGGACGAAATCGCCGCCGACCGAATCGATGGTGAGGTGCGCGTCGATCAGCGCCGAGGCGCCCATGATGGCGAGCCCCGCCGCGACTGCAAGGCGGATATCGATGGTGCGCAGCAGGATCGGCACCATCGCCATCATGACCAGGCTGGGGATGCCCGCGAGGAGAACGATCTCGCCCGATTGGAGAGCATTATAATCGGCGATGGCGGCGAGGAATTGCGGGATGACATAGGCCGTGCCGTAGAGGACGACGCCGAGTACGACCGCCATCAGGGCGACCGAACCGAACTGCCGGTCCAGCAGCAGCGAGAGCTTGATCACCGGCCGCCTGGCCGTGCGCTGGCCCATGAGCAGCAAGGCAAAGCCGATGACGGCGGTGATCGCCATCCACCAGATCAGCGATGAGGCGAACCATTGCTCGCGCTGGCCGTCTTCCAGCATGACGGTCAGACCGCCCAGACCCAGCGCCAGACCCGCCACGCCGAGCCAGTCCGCCTCGCGCAACTCGTCCATGTTGCTGCGCTCGTGCGGAAGGCCGATGAGCAGCAGGATGATCAGCAGGGCGCCAATCGGCAGGTTGATGAAAAAGGCGTAGTGCCAGCTGACATTTTCGGTCAGCCAGCCGCCGACCAGCGGTCCGATCACCGGCCCCATGATGGCGGTGACGCCGAACATGGCGATGCCGACCGGTTGCTGATCACGCGGCAGGCGGGTGGCGATGATGGTCTGTGCGGTCGGGATCAGCGCGCCGCCGGTGAAGCCCTGACCGACGCGCCCGATGATCATCATGTTGAGACTGTCGGACAGGCCGCACATGACGGAGAAGCCGGTGAACAGGCTCGCCGAAATCAGCAGGAAGGTACGCATGCCCAGCAAGCGCTGGAACCAGGCCGCCATGGGAATGATCACGATCTCGGCCACGAGAAAGGCGGTCGCGATCCAGTTGCCTTCCGTACCGGTCGCGCCGATCTCGCCCTGAATGGTGGGCAGGGAGGAATTGACGATCGAGATATCCAGCGTTGCCATCAGCGCGCCGATCGTGCCGGCGGCCACGGCGAGCCAGTCCGCCAGACTGGCGCGCGGGGCGGTGGCACCGGTGCTGCTGCTGCCGCTGCCGCCGCCGCCGCCCGCGTCGATTGGTGGTCCATCGCTGGCGATGGCACCGGCCATGTCAGCCGCCCCTGATGCCGACGGGGCGTTGCGCGTGCTTGAGGCGCTTGGCCGAATCCTTCGCCGAGATGGTATCGACGGTGACCGTCACCGACAGGCCCGGAACGAGCAGCTTGCGGGCCTCGGCCGAAGCCAGGATCGCGATGCGCACCGGCACGCGCTGGACGATCTTGGTGAAGTTGCCGGTCGCGTTCTCCGGCGGGAGCAGGGAGAATTGCGCGCCGGTGCCGGGCATGATGCTCGCCACCCGCCCGCGCAGCTTGGTGCCGCCGAGCGCATCGACAGAGATGGTCGCGGGCTGGCCGGGACGGATCAGGTCGAGCTGGGTCTCCTTGAAATTGGCGATGATATAAAGCTGATCGAGCGGCACGATCGACATCAGGCGCATGCCCGGCTGGACGAACTGGCCGGCTGTCACGGTGCGATCACCGATGCGTCCGTTACTTGACGCGCGGATGAGGGTGGCGTCGACATCCACCGTTGCCGCGCTCCGCTGGGCGCGGGCGCTGTCAGCCTGCGCATCGGACTGTTTGATCTGGCTTTCCAGCGTGCCCACGCGGCGTTGCTGAACCGCCAGCGCGGCCTCCTGCGCGCGGACCTGCGCGGCGGACTGGGCGGCGGCCGAGCGCAACTGGGCCAACTGTTCGCGCTTTTCCGCGCCGGTTTCGACCAGCGGCGCGTAACGAGTGACTTGCGCGGCGTCATAAGCGGCCTTGGCGCGGGCCTCGCTCAACTGGGCGCCGGTCTGGTCGATCGCGGCGCGTTGCTCGCGGATCGAGGCGCGGACATTGTCGGCCGCAGCCAGGGCGATGGCGATCTGGGCATCGGCCTGTGCCTGCCGCGCCTGGTAATCCCGCGCATCGATGCGCAGCAGCGGCTGGCCGGCGGTGACGTCCTGATTATCCCGGACCATCAATTGCGAGACATAGCCGGCAATGCGCGGGGCGACTGTTACCATGTCGGCGCGGATCTGCGCGTCATTGGTGGCCTGATAATATTTGCCGCGCGTTTCCTGATAGGCGAACCAGAGGGCACCGCCAAGGAGCACCGCCACGGCAAGGACGATCAGGATGATACGCCCGCGCCGGCCAAGGCGCTTGGTCGGCTGCTCCGGGGTGTCGCTGTCTTGGGCCATGCAGGACTTTCAAAAGAGCACGAAGGGCATCCGAACTATAGTTACGCAACCAGGGTCGAACGGTTCCCGGAATTGAGCGCGGCCGATCATGGTCCGGATGGCAGGGCCAGCGGCGTCGACCAGTGGCCACCAATGGCCTGAACGAGCGAGATGGCCGCCGTCTGGCGGTTGGTGACGGCCTGAATGTCGCTTGTGCGTGCGGCAAGAGCGGTGGTCTGGGCGACGATGACGGCGGCATAGCCGACCTGCCCGGCGACATATTGATTGCGGGCGATGACCTCGGCGCGATCGGCGGCGACGGCGGCGGCGGCGCGCTCGTCCGAGACGGTGCGCAGGATGTCCGTGGCGGCCAGTTGATCCTCGACTTGCTGGAATGCGGTCAGCACGGTCTGGCGGTAAGTGGCGACGGCTTGCTCATAGCCGGCGCGCGCCTGATCGACGCGCGCGGACCGGGCGCCGAAATCGAGTAGCGTCAGCAGGCCGGTGAGGCCCAGCGACCAGACGGTGCTGGCCGCATCGAACAGGCCGGCCACGCTCGTCGCGGTCGAGCCGGCCTGTCCGGAAAGCGAGATGGTCGGGAAGAAGGCCGCTTTCTGAATACCGATGCCGGCATTGGCGGCCGCTACCCGACGCTCGGCCGCGGCGACATCGGGACGGCGTTCGAGCAGGGTGGAGGGCAGGATAGCGGGGACCTCCGGCACCACGCGGTTCCATTTCCCGGCTGGCAGGCTGAAGGTGGAGGCGCTTTCGCCGACGAGCACGGCGATGGCATGTTCGAGAATGGCGCGCTGGCGGATGAGATCGGCGGCATCCGCCTTGGCGTTGCGCAGGGCGACCTCTGCCTGCAGCACATCCGAGCGGGCAGATACGCCGGCATTATACATGTTGACGGTGATGGTCAGCGCGCGGGTGTAATCGGCCACCGTCTGATCGAGCGCGAGCTTCTGGGCTTCGATCCCGCGCAGTTGCACATAATCGAGCGCCAGTTCGCCCTGTGCGGAGAGCGTGGCGTTGATGAGATCGCCCGCGCTCGCCTGCGCCAGCGCCTTGTTCTGGGAGACGGCATTGCCGATCGCGCCCCACAGATCGGGCTCCCATGTCGCCCCGATGCCCAGCGAGACAAGGCTGCCGCTGGTGCCGCTGGTCCCGATTGTTGCCGCGCTGTTGCCGAAACTGCCGGATCGATTGCCCTGACCCTGCAACGACACGACGGGAAACAGGGCAGCGCGCTCCTCGCGGACCAGCGCGCGGGCCTGGTCATAGGCGGCCTTCGCGCTGGCCAGATTCTGGTTGGAGACGAGAACCCTGCGTTCCAGATCGTTGAGGGTGTCATCGTTGAACAGCCGCCACCATTCGCCGCGCGCCACGGCATCGGAGGGCGTCGCGATTTTCCAGCCCGGCGCTTCCTTGAAGCTGGGTGGAATGGCGACGCTCACCGGCGTGCGATAGGCGGGCGCGAAATTGCAGCCGGCCAGCAGCAGGGCGGGGATGATGGCGGCGGTGACCAGGGGGTGGCGTGTCATCATGCGGTCTCCGGGCGGAGCGGGGGCAGAGGGCCTTGGGCGGCCGGGCGGCGCGCGCGGTGGCGGAAGCGGTCGAGGGCGAGGAAGACGACCGGCGTGGTCAACAGGGTCAGGAACTGGCTGGCGATGAGGCCGCCGACGATGGCGATGCCGAGCGGCCGGCGCAGTTCCGCCCCCTCGCCAAAGCCGATGGCGAGAGGGAGCGCGCCCAGCGCGGCGGCGCAGGAGGTCATCAGGATGGGGCGGAAGCGTTGCAGCGAGGCCTCGCGAATGGCCGCGACCGGCGAGAGGCCGTGGTTGCGCTCCGCCTCCAGCGCGAAGTCGATGATGAGGATGGCGTTTTTCTTGACGATGCCGATCAGCAGGATGAGGCCGATCAGGCCGATGATATCGAATTGCGATCCGGTCAGCATGAGCGCGATGACCGCGCCGATGCCGGCTGATGGGATGGTGGAGAGCACGGTCAGTGGGTGGATGGCGCTCTCATACAGGATGCCGAGCACGATATAGATGGCGACCAGCGCGGCGAGGATCAGCAGCGGGGTGGAGGCGAGCGATTGCTGGAAGACCTGCGCGGTGCCGGCGAAACTGCCATGCACGGTGGCGGGGAGATTGGCGGAGGCCTGCACGGCGGCGATGCGCCGGGCCGCGTCGCTCAGCGTGAACCCATTGGCGAGATTGAACGAGATGGTGGCGGCGGGCTGGGCATCCTGATGGTTGACGACGGCCGGGGTCGAGCCGGTCTGCCAGTGGGCGATGGCGGAGAGCGGGACCATAGTGGCGGCGCTGACATTGACTGCGCTGCCGGTGGAGGTGTCCGCCCCCGCGCCGGTGCGGGAGACCGGGGCCGAGCCGGTGATGAGACTGGGGGCGGCCTGCCCGCTGGGGACATAGACCGCGTCCAGCGCCTGCGGCGATCCGTTGAAGCGGGGGGCGACCTCCATCACCACATGATATTGGTTGAGCCCGGCATAGATGTTGGCCACTTGCCGCTGGCCGAAGGAATCATAGAGCGCATTGTCGACCGCCTGCGGGGTGATGCCGAGCCGCGAGGCGGTGTCATGATCGACATCGACGTAAACCTCCGCGCCGCCGTCCTGCTGGTCGATATCGAGATCGGTCAGGGCGGGCTCATGCTTGAGCAGGGCCAGCAGTTTCGCGCCGGCCGCCTTGAGCACGGCGCCGTTATCGGCCTTGAGCGTATATTGATAAGTGCTGTTGGCGCTGCGGCCGCCGATCTGGACATCCTGCACCGGGTTGAGGAACACCCGCACGCCGGTCAGCCGGGCGAGCCTGGGGCGCAGGCGGGCGATGACGGCGCGGCTGCTCGGGCGCTCGCTTTCCGGCTTGAGGATGACGAACAGGAAGCCGCCCCCCGCACGTGCTCCGCCGGTGAAGGCGACGATGTTGGCGACGGCGCGATCTGTGCGCAGGATGCCGACCATCTGTTGCAGCTTGGCCTGCATCGCGGTGAAGGAAATGCTCTGGTCCGCGCGCAGGCCGCCTTGCAGCGAGCCGGTATCCTGCTCGGGAAAGAAGCCCTTGGGGATGGTGACGAGCAGGAAGAGGTTGAGCGCGACGGTGCCGGCCAGCAGGATGAGGACCGCCCCGCGATTGGCCAGCGCCCAGTCGAGGCTGCGGGCATAGGTCGCCTTCAGCCGGTCGAATGTGCGTTCCGCCATCGCGGAAAGCTTTTGTGGGTGCTCCTCGGGGCGGAGCAGAATGGCGGCGAGCATCGGCGTGGTGGTGAGGGACAGCACGAGGCTGATCATCACCGCGACCGACATGGTGACCGCAAACTCGCGGAACAGCCGCCCGACAATGCCGCCCATGAACAGCAGCGGGATGAACACCGCGACCAGGCTGATCGAGATGGACAGCACGGTAAAGCCGACTTCGCGCGCGCCGAGCAGGGCGGCGGCCATCGGCCTGATACCGGCCTCGACATGGCGCTTGATATTTTCGAGCACCACGATGGCGTCATCCACCACGAAGCCGGTCGCGATGGTGAGCGCCATGAGCGAGAGATTGTTGAGCGAGAAGCCGGCCAGATACATGATGCCCACCGTGCCGAGCAGCGAGGCGATCACCGCGACCGCCGGCACGATGGTGGCGCGCAGCGAGCGCAGGAACAGGCTGACCACGGCGACGACCAGCAAGGTGGCGATCAGCAGCGTGATCTCGACCTCGTGCAGCGAGGCGCGGATCGTCGTGGTGCGGTCCGAGGCAATGTGCAGCTTGATGTCGCTCGGGATCGCCGCGGCGAGGCCGGGCAGCTGGGCTTTGACCGATTCCACCGTCGCGATGATGTTGGCGCCGGGCTGGCGGGTGAGCACGATGCTGATCGCGCGGGTGCCGTTGAAGAGGCCCATGGTGCGGACGTCTTCCGGCCCGTCAATGACGTTGGCGATATCCTCCAGCCGGACGATGGCGCCATTGCGCGCGGCGACGGGCAGGCTGCGGAAATCAGCGGCATGGCGGCCGGGCGTGTCGCTGTAGATCTGCCAGGCGAGGCCCTTGCCTTCGACAACACCGCGTGGGCGGTTGGCGCTGGCGGAACTGAGCGCATTGCGCACATCTTCCAGCGCGATGCCGAAGCGGGCCAGCGCGGTGGGGTCGACATCGACCCGCACGGCGGGCAGCGCCGCGCCGCCCAGTTCGACATCGCCGACGCCCTGAACCTGAAGCAGGCGCTGCTGCACGATGGTGGAGACGGTATCGAAGATCTGCGCGGGGGTGCGGGTATCCGAGGTGAGCGCGAGGATCATGATCGGCGCGTCGGCGGGGTTGACGAGACGGTAGGTGGGGTTGGCCCGCAGCGTCGCCGGCAGGTCCGCGCGGGCGGCGTTGATGGCTGCCTGCACGTCGCGCGCGGCGCCGTTGATATCCCGCCCCAGATCGAATTGCAGGGTGATGCGGGTGCTGCCGACACCGGATTGCGATGTCATCTGCGTGATGCCGGCGATGGTGCCGAGGCGCTTTTCCAGCGGGGAGGCGATGCTCGACGCCATGGTGTCCGGACTGGCGCCGGAGAGCGAGGCGCTGACGCTGATTGTCGGCAGGTCCACTTGCGGCAGCGGCGCCACCGGGATGACGAAGAACGCGCCGACGCCGGCCAGCATCAGGCCGATGGTGAGCAGCAGCGTGCCGATCGGCCGGCGGATGAAGGGCGCCGAGATGTTCATGATGGCACCGGTGGCGGCTCGGCCTCGTCGGCCGGGCGGCGGCGCCGCCGCGCAAGGCCGTTGCCGAGATTTTCGAAGGCGAGGAAGATCACCGGCGTGGTGAACAAGGTGAGCGCCTGACTGACGATGAGCCCACCCGCGATCGAGAGGCCGAGCGGCTGACGCAACTCCGAGCCCATGCCGAAGCCGAAGATCAGCGGGAGCGCGGCGAACAGCGCGGCAAAGCTGGTCATCATGATCGGCCGGAAGCGCAACAGAGCGGCCTCGCGAATGGCGCTCACCGCGTCTTTCCCCTCGTTGCGCTGGGCGTGCAGGGCGAAGTCGATCATCATGATGGCGTTCTTCTTCACGATGCCGATGAGCAGGACGATGCCGATGATGCCGATGACGCCAAGATCATTGCCGGTGAGCATCAGCGCCAGCAGCGCGCCGATGCCGGCCGCCGGCAGGGTGGAGAGGATCGTCAGCGGGTGGATGAAGCTCTCATAGAGCACGCCCAGCACGATATAGACGATGACGATGGCCGCGACGATCAGCGCGAGTTCGTTGGTGAGGGAGGCGCGAAACGCGTCCGCCGCACCGAGGAAGGTCGTGGTGATGCCGGCGGGCACGCCGATGCGGGCTTCGGCCCGGTTGATGGCCTTGACCGCCGTACTGAGCGCGGTGCCGGGCGCGAGATCGAAGCCGATGGTCGCGGCCGGGAACTGGGCGACGCGCGAGACCAGCAGCGGCGCGCGGCCGGTCTCGATGGTCGCCACCGTGCCGAGCGGGACGGAGGGGCCGGCCATGGTCGGGATATAGAGGTCGGCGAGGGCGTCCGGACTGGCCAGCATGTCGGGCTGGCTTTCGAGGATGACGCGATATTGGGTGGAGGCGGTGAAGATGGTCGAGACGATGCGCTGGCCAAAGGCATCGTAGAGCGCGCTGTCCACCGCTGCGGCGCTGATACCGAGGCGGGCGGCGGTATCGCGGTTGATCTTCACCGTGACAGCGGCGCCCTGATCGAGAATGTTGGAGCCGACATTGCGCAGCGCGGGCTCCTGCCGCAGCGCGCGGACGAGCTGGCCGGCATAATTGTTGACCGCGTCCAGATCGGCGCCTTGCAGGGAGAAGCGATAGGCGGTCGGCCCGGTGCCAGAATCGATGGTGAGATCCTCGACCGGCTGGAGATAGAGCGCCACCCCGGCTTGTCGCGAGACGGCGCGCTGGAGGCGCGGGATCAGCGCAGCCTGACTGCCGCGCGCGCCGCTGGGCTTGAGGTTGATCAGCATCCGGCCCTGATTGAGCGAGGGATTGACGCCGTCGACGCCGATATTGGAGCTGAGGCTCGCGACATCGGGATCGCGCAGGACGATGTCGGCGACCGTCTGCTGGAGCGTGGCCATGCGCGCGAAGGAGACATCCTGCCCGGCGACGACGACGGCTTGCAACTGGCCGGTATCCTGTTGCGGGAACAGGCCCTTGGGAATGGCGATGAAGAGCAGGGCGGTGAGCACCAGCGTTGCCGCGAAGACGAGCAGCGTCAGCCCGCGCCGGGCCAGCACCCAGTCGAGCGCCACGGCGTAGCGGGATGTGAGCCAGGTGACCCAGCGGGTCGAGCGATCGGCGATGCTGCCGCGCTTGGGGGCTTCCTGTTGCAGCCAGCGCGCCGAGAGCATCGGCACGAGGGTCAGCGCCACCACGGCGGAGATCAGGATGGTGACGGCCAGCGTCACGGCGAACTCGCGGAACAGGCGGCCGACCACATCGCCCATGAAGAGCAGCGGGATCAGCACGGCGATCAGGCTGACGGTCAGCGAGATGATGGTGAAGCCGATCTCGCCGGCGCCTTTCAGCGCGGCGGCGAGCGGGGTCTCGCCATTCTCGATATGGCGGGAGATATTCTCGATGACGACGATGGCGTCATCGACGACGAAGCCCGAGGCGATGGTCAGCGCCATGAGGGTGAGGTTGTTGATGCTGTAATCGAGCATGTACATCGCCGCGAAACTGCCGATCAGCGAGAGCGGCACGGCGATGCAGGCGACGAAGGTGGCGCGCAGGCTGCCGAGGAACAGGAACATCGCCAGCGTGACCAGCAGCACGGCGAAGACCAGTTCGTTGCGCACGTCGGAGACAGACGCGCGGATGCCCGCCGTCCGGTCGGTGAGCAGTGTCACATGCACATCGGCGGGCAATTGCGCCTCAAGGGTGGGGAGGGCGGCCTTGATCGCATCGACCGTCTGGATGACATTGGCGCCGGGCTGGCGCTGGACGTCGAGGATGATCGCGGGCGTGCGGTTCATCCACGCGCCGAGCCGGACATTCTCCGTGGAATCGATGATGCTCGCGACATCGCCGAGCCGCACCGGGCCGGTGCCGTCATAGGCGAGGATCAGCTTGCGATAATCGTCGGGGCTGGCGAGTTGGTCGTTGCCGTCGATCGACCATGATTTGGTGGGACCGTCGAAACTGCCCTTGGCGCCGTTGACATTGGCCGTGGCGATGCTGCTCCGCAAACCATCGAGCGACAGGCCGCGCGCGGCGAGCGCCTGTATATCGGCCTGGATTCGCACGGCCGGACGCTGCCCGCCGGAGAGGGTGACCAGTCCGACGCCGGACATCTGCGCGATCTTGGCGGCCAGACTCTGGTCGACCAGATCCTGGACATCGGCCAGCGTGCGGGTGCGTGAGGTGATGCCGATGCTGATCACCGGCGCGTCGGCGGGGTTCACCTTGGCATAGATGGGCGGGGCGGGGAGATCCGAGGGCAGGAGCGTGCCGGCCGCATTGATCGCCGCCTGCACTTCCTGCTCGGCGACGTCGAGCGAGAGATCGAGGCGGAATTGCAGCGTCACGACCGAGGCGCCGGCGGAGGAGGCGGAGGACATGCGCGCCAGCCCCGCCATCTGCCCGAACTGGCGCTCCAGCGGGCTGGTGACGGTGAGGGCCATCACGTCGGGACTGGCGCCGGGGTAAAGGGTGGTCACCTGAATGGTTGGATAGTCCACCTCCGGCAGGGCGGAGAGCGGCAGCACCCGATAGGCGACCAGCCCGGCGAGCAGGATCGCGAGCATGAACAGGGTTGTCGCGACCGGGCGCAGGATGAAGAGGCGCGATGGGCCCGGTGTCTCGGGTGGAGCGCTGTCCGTCGGGTCCGGCCCGTCGGTCATCGGGGCCGTCCGGCGGCGTTCCCGTGCCTGCGGCCCTTTCCACCCCGTCCTGCCGGTTCGGCGGGATCGCCCGGCAATGTGACCGAGGCGCCGTCATCCAGCGAGTCCGCGCCCTCGACGACGATCTGGGCACCGGCCGCGACGCCGGACAGCATGACGGTATGGATGCCGTCCGATGGCCCTGAGCGGACCAGTTGCAATTTCACCGTGCGATCGGGCTGCAGCACGAAGACGAAATCGCCGGACGGGCCATGGCGCACGGCCGCCACGGGCACGACCACCGCTTGCCGCAGCGTCGTCGCCAGCAGCGAGACGTTGACGAACTGGTTGGGGAACAGGACGTTGCCGGGATTGGCGAAGCGCGCCTTGGCCTTCACCGTGCCGCTCGTCGCGTCGATCTGGTTGTCGAGGGTGAGGAAGTGGCCCTGCGCCAGCACGGCGGTGCCATTTTGCGCCTTGATGGTGACGGGCAGGCCCGCGCCGCGCTGCGTTGCATCCACAATCTGCGGGAGTTGCTCTTGCGGCAGGGCGAAAGTGACGTCGATCGGGTCGGTCTGGGTGATGACGGCGAGGCCGTTGGCGTCGGCTGGGGTGAGGTAATTGCCCAGATCCGCCTGCCGCAGACCGATACGGCCGGCGACCGGCGCAGTGATGGCGGTATAAGCGAGATTGAGCGCGGCGGTGCCGATGGCAGCGCGGTCCGCCGCGACAATGCCTTCCGTCTGCTTGACAGTGGCGGCTTGCGTTTCGACCTGCTGGCGGGCGATCGAATCCTGCGTCCAGAGGGTCTGGTAGCGTTTCAGGTCCAAGTTTGCGAGCGCGAGCTGGGACTGGTCGCGCGCCAGATTGGCTCGCGCCTGAGATAGCGCGAGCTGGTAAGGGCGGGGATCGATGCGGGCGAGCAACTGGCCCTTGGTGACGATCTGCCCTTCCTTGAAGTCGAGGCTGAACAGGACGCCGGCCAGTTGGGTGCGCACCGTGGCTGTCGTCACCGGCTGGACCGTGCCGATGGCATTGAGCATCACCGGCATGTCGCTGCGCACGGCGCGAGCGAGACCGACGGTGGTCTTGGGACGAAGATTGCCGCGATCCGCCCGCCCTTGTGTGCGGGTGAAAGACCATGCCGCGAGGCCGATCAGCAGAAGCAGCAGGGCTGCCAGCCCGGCATTGCGACGGGCATGGGCAGGCTTGTGGACATCGGCGGTCCCGTCATCCGGATCGGGGGGAGGCGGAGGCGCGGCGGGATCGGTCATGCCATGGCGACCTCTGTCATGAAAATGCGCGCCAGAACGGTCGCGAGATCGACCGTGAGGCGGAGCCATTGCAGCTTGTGGATGAACGTATAGCGGGACCGGCCGTTCCCGGGGTGGCGCCGGGATTACCTTTTCGTCATGTCACGGCGCGCAGAACAGAGGGCGCGCCGGCCGGGGCCGGACAGGCTGCGCCGCACCATTATGTTACCTGATCGCAGGCGGTGTCCGGGCGGGGTCGCCCGTAAAATCACGCCAGAGCATGATCAGCACCGCCATGATCGCCGGGCCGACGAACAGGCCGAGCACGCCCAGCGTTTCCGCGCCGCCCAATATGCCGATCAGCACCCAGAGGAACGGTAACCGCGTGGCGCCGCCGATCAGGGCCGGCCGGACGAAATGATCCGCCACGCCGACGACGACCAGCCCGACGGCCACGACGGTGATCGCCTGCATCACCGCGCCTGCTCCGAGCAGCAATATGGCAGCGATCACGAACATGACCAGCGCGCCGAAAGGGATCGTGGCGGCCACGGCGGTCAGCACGCCGAGCAGCAGCGGATGCGGTGTGCCGAGCAGGATGTAGACGACCGTCATGACCGCGCCTTCGCCCATGCCGACGAGGATCAGGCCGTCGATCGTCCCGCGCACGGATCGGATCGCCTGCCGGCCGATGCGCTCGCCGGTGGGCCCGAGCAGCCGATCACCTGCGCGGCTGATCTGCGCGATGATGGCGTCGCGATCCCGCAGCAGGAAAAACAGGGTGAGCAAGGTGAAGACGAAAATCACGGCGCGATGCAGGACGTTGATGCCGATCAGCCGGCTATGCTCGATGAGGCCGCCACCAGTGAGGCTGTGCAACTGAAGCGTCGCGGCCTGCGGGCTCGCAAGATGGGCCTGCCACCACTGGGTGAGGGCGGGCGCGCCGAAGGGCAGATGGGCCAGCCAGTCCGGGGGTGGCACGCCGTTGGCTCTGGCGGCGGCGATCCAGCTGGCGACTTGCCGCGCCTCGATCGCCGCCTGCGCGATCCCGGCGATCAGCGGCACAAGGATGATGAGGGCGACGGCGGCCGTGACGAGGGCGGGGAGCAGTACGCGTCCCGGATACCGGGCGCGCAGGCGCAGGTAGAGCGGATCAAGCGCAATCGCGATAACCAGCGCCCAGATGAGGGCGGCGATGAAATTCTTCGCGATCCACAGGCCAAGGAGGAGCAGCAGGCCGACGACGATCAGTCGGGCCCAATAAGCACGCCGGTCTGGCGGCGGCGGCGGTGCCGGGCTGCTCATGGCGCCAGTCTAGCCGGGATCGGCGTTGAGGGACAATCTTATCGAACCGGAAAAGAAGGAGGCGGCAGATCGGGCATGTGGTCAAATCCGGTCTATTGAATCGGGGTTGGCGGCGCGGCGGTCCGCTGCCTGCCAACGGGGCGTGGACGTGGTCTGTCCGGTGCTGTATCCGGACCGACCCGCGGGGCCGGGAGCTGTAGGACTGTAGGATTTCGGGCGATGGGCGCGCCATGTTCATCGGTGGTGCATCAGCGCGCGGTTAGGGATGGGTGTTGACGTTTATGGAGGATGTTCTTCGCGGCCATGCGTGATCTGTCGGAGTTCCTGCTCGACCTTATCGTGCGACATGGCGCCTGGAGCGGACCCATTGTGGGCGCGCTGGCGTTTCTTGAGTCGCTGGTCATCATCGGGCTGTTCGTGCCGGCCATTGCCAGCATGATCGCGATTGGCGGGCTGATCGGAGCGGGGATCGTGGACCCGGCGCCGGTGCTCATCTTCGCCATCACAGGCGCGATCTTGGGGGACTGGGTTTCCTATCTGCTCGGCCAATCCATGGGCAGCGCGGTCTACCGGCATCGCTGGCTGCGCGCGCATCGGCTGGCGTTTGCGCGCGCACGGCTGTTTTTCCGCCGTTATGGCTTTGTCTCCATCCTGCTCGGCCGGTTTCTTGGGCCCATCCGCTCGACCATCCCGGTGGTGGCCGGCGTGCTGAAAATGCCGCGCGGGGTGTTTCAGGGCGCCAATATCCTCTCGGCGGTGATCTGGGTGCCGGCGCTGCTGGCACCGGGCTATTTCGCCGGAGCGCGGGCTGCGGACCTTGGTATTCGCGCGGAATATATCATGCCCATCGCCATCGCCCTTTGCGTGCTGCCTTTCCTGGGCGGCTGGGTGATACTCAGATTGTTCAGCAAGCCGCGGCGGCGACCGGCCGCGCGCATGCACCGCAGACTGTCCTGACGAGAGGGTCAGGCGTCCTTAGGCAAAGCCGCGAGCACCCGCGCAATGAAGACATGGAATTCGGCCATATAGTTGCGCAGAAACGCCTCGGTCGAGCCGACGGTGACATCGCCCTCGTCATCGATGAGGCCGGGGGTGAACTGGATATAGGCTTCCGGTGCGTTCATCTGCGGCGCGTTGCAAAAGCCCAGCACGCTGCGCAGGCTCTGTTGGGCGATCGCGGTGCCGATCGCGCCGGGCGAGGTGCCGATGACGGCGGACGGCTTGTGCGTGAAACTGTTGGTGCCATAGGGCCGGCTCGCCCAGTCGATCGCATTCTTCAGGCCGCCGGGAATCGAGCGATTATATTCCGGTGTGACGAACAGCAGCGCGTCAACGGCGCTGAGCGCATCCTTGAAGGCGCGCCCGGCCGGCGGATAATCGGCGTCATAATCCGGGCTGTAGAGCGGCAGGTCGCGGAACGATATTTCGGTGAAATCGAGATTTTCCGGCGCGAGGCGGATGAGCGCGCCGGCTAGCTTGCGGTTGATCGAACCGCTCGCGAGGCTGCCGACCAGATAGCCGACCTTATAATGTTTCATGACACGGCCTTTCGATGTGCGAGACGAGACAGGCCTTGTGGCCTCCTGGCTGGCGATCAGCAGCAGCCGGCTGCGGCGGTGCCGGGATCATAAACCTGTGCCGGGCCGCACTCAACCAGCGTCGCCGGGTCGGCAATTCCTGAGCGAGCATCGGGCGGTCCCTCCGTCTATCGCGGGAGTTCGGCGGTGGTCATGTCCGTTTCCGGGCGGCGGCGGTGCGTGAGCCGGTCGAGATAGATGTAGACGACCGGCGTGCTGAACAGGGTGAGGGCCTGCGAGACGACGAGCCCGCCGACGATGGCCCAGCCCAGCGGCTGACGGAATTCCGAGCCGGTGCCCTGCATCAGGATCATCGGCACGCCGCCGAGCGCGGCGCAGGCGGTGGTCATCAGGATCGGGCGCAGGCGCTGGTGCGAGGCCTGCCGGGCGGCCTCCTGCGCGGCGAGGCCATGATCGCGCTCGAGGCGCAGCGCGACATCGACGATCATGATGCCGTTCTTCTTGACGATGCCGATGAGCAGGATGATGGCGATGATGCCGATCACGGTCAGATCCTGCCCGGTCGCCCGCAAGGTGAGCAACGCGCCGAGCCCGGCCGAGGGCAGGGTCGAGAGGATGGTGAGCGGATGGATGTAGCTTTCATAGAGCACGCCCAAGATGACATAGACCGCCGCCAGCGCGCCGAGGATCAGCAAGGGCTCGGAGGAGAGCGATTGCTCGAAAGCCTGCGCGGTGCCCTGAAAAGCGCCGGTGAGGGCAAGCGGCGCACCCAGATTCTTGCGGGCGGCCTCGACGCGTTGCGTCGCCTTGCCCAGCGAGACGCCGGGAGCCAGATTGAACGACAGGGTGGCGGCCGGAAACTGGCTCTGGTGGCTGATCGTCAGATTGCTGGTGGCTGACGGGTTGATCGTCACGAACTGGGCGAGCGGCACGGTCTTGCCGGTGATCGGCGACAGCAGGCGCACCGTGTTGAACAGCTCGGGCGTGGCCTGCAGCGTGGGCGGGCCTTCCACGACGATGTGGTAACTGTTGAGCTGGGTGAAATATTGCGCGACCTGATGCTGGCCGATGAGATTGTAGATGGCGGCATCGATATCGGTGGGGGAAATGCCGAACCGGGCGGCGGCATCGCGATCGATCGTCATGTCCACCGCGCCGGCCTGCGTCTGCTGGTCGGAGCTGACATCCTTGAGCTGAGGCATGGCCTGCAGGGCTGTGAGCAGGCGGGGCGCCCACAGGTTCAGCTCGTCCAGATTGGCATCCGACAGCGTATATTGATATTGCGCGCGACCGGCGCGGCCGCCGACATTGATATCCTGCGCGGCCTGAAGGAAGGTCTGCACGCCGACCAGTTCGGCCAGTTTGGGGCGCAGCCGGCCGATAATCTGATCCACCGTCGCGGTGCGGCCGCTATCCTTGGGCTTGAGGGCGATGCTGACATTCGCCTGATTGCTGCCCGATGAGCCGACGAACATGCCGAAGGCCGCAATGCCGTGATCCTGTTGCAGCACGGCGGCGACGTCGTGCAGCTTGCGCGTCATCTTCTCGAAAGAGGCATCCTGCGAGGTGACGACCACGCCGTTGATGAAGCCGGTATCCTGCTGGGGGAAGAAGCCGGTGGGCACGGTGACATAGAGCAGGATCGTCGCGGCCATCGTGATCAGGAACAGGGTGAGAGTGAGGGGCATATGGCGCAGCACGACATCCAGCGCGCGGGCATAGCCGGTTTCGAGATGCTTGAAACCGCGCTCCAGCGCTTTGGTGAAGCGGTTGGAGGGCGGCGGCGGCGTACGCAGGAACTGGCCGCACAGCATCGGCGTGAGGCTGAGGGACAGCAGGAGCGAAAGGATGACCGCCGCGCTCAGCGTGAGGGCGAACTCGCGCATCAGCCGGCCGACCACGCCGCCCATGAACATCAACGGCGTGAACACCGCGATCAGCGAGGTGGAGATGGTCAGAATGGTGAAGCTGATCTCCCCCGCCCCGGCGAGCGCGGCGGCAAAGGGCGCCTCGCCGCGTTCGATGCGCTGCCAGATCACCTCGACCATGACGATCGCATCATCGACCACGAAACCCACCGCGATGGTGAGCGCCATCAGCGAGAGATTGTCGAGGCTGAAGCCCAGCGCCAGCATGACCGCTGCGGTGCCGAGTAGCGCCAGCGGGATGACGGCGCTGGGGATCAGGGTAGCGCGGACATTGCGCAGGAACAGGAAGATCACCGCGACGACCAGCGCGATGCTGATGAGCAGGGTGGTCTGCACATCGCGCACCGAGGCGCGGATCGTCTGGGTGCGATCCGAAAGGATATGGATGTGGATGGCCGGGGGAATATCCGCCTGCAGGCCGGGCAGGGCCTGATTGATCCGGTCCACCGTATCGATGACATTGGCGCCGGGTTGCTTGTAGACGATGAGCAGGATGGTCTGCCCGGTCTTCAGGGTGGGATCGGCATTGGCCGCGCCGGGAAAGGCCCAGGCGCCGATCTGGTTATTCTCGACGCTCTGAATGGCGTCGCCCACATCCTTGACCCGCACCGGGGCGCCATCATGATAGCCGATGATCAGCTGCTGCCACACCGCGGCATCGAGAATCTGGTCGTTGGCATAGACGGTCAGATTCTGGCTGGGACCGGTGATCGCACCCTTGGGCGCATTGGCCGTGGCGTCGGCGATCTGCGTGCGGATGCTGTCGATCTGCAAGCCCAGCGCGGCGACCTTGCGCGGATCGATCCGGATGCGCATGGCCGGCTTCTGCTGCCCGCCAATGTTGACGAGGCCGACGCCGTCGATCCGCGACATCTGCTGGGCGAGGATATTGTCGGCATAATCGCTGATCTGGGGGAGAGGAATCGTCTCGGAGCTGAGCGACAGGATCATCACCGGCGCGTCGGCCGGGTTGACCTTGCGGAAGCTGGGCGTGCTGGGCAGGTTGGTGGGGAGCTGGCCGCTCGCGGCGTTGATGGCTGACTGGACGTCCTGCGCGGCGGCATCGATGTTGCGCGACAGCTCGAACTGAAGGGTGATGCTGGTCGAGCCCAGCGCGCTGACCGAGGTCATCTGGCTGACCCCGGCGATGAGGGAAAATTGCCGTTCCAGCGGGGTCGCCACATTCGAGGCCATCGTCTCCGGGCTGGCGCCGGGCAGGCTGGCGTTGACCTGCAAGGTCGGGAAATCGACTTGCGGCAAGGCGGCGACGGGCAGGTTGACATACGCGATGATGCCGATGACCAGCAGCGCGATGGCCACCAGCGAGGTGGCGACCGGGCGCCGGATGAAGGGGCTCGACAGGCTCACATCGCCGATCCGGACGCCGCTGCCGCGCGGTGGATGCGCACGGGCAGGCCGGGGGTCAGCGTCATCTGGCCATCGACCACGACGATATCGCCCGCCTTGAGGCCGCTCTCGATCACGACGAGGCCGCTCTGGCGCACGCCCGGCCTGATCGGCCGCACCACGGCCTTGCCGTCGATCACGACATAGGCAAACGGGCCGGCCGGCCCCTGATTGACCGCGCCGGCCGGGATCGTCACCTGCTGCGCCAGTGTTTCGAGCGTGAGCACGACATTGACGAACTGGCCCGGCCACAGGCGCCGCCCGGTATTGGGGAAGCGCGCCTTGAGCTGCACGGTGCCGGACGCGGGATCGACCTTGTTATCGGCGATGGTCAGAGCGCCGGTGCCCAGCGAGGCATGGCTGTCCTGACTGAAGGCCTCGGTGACGAGCGGTTTGCGGAACTGGTCGGAGAGATCCGAGAGGCGCTGGAAATCGCCTTGCGGGACGGTGAAGGTCACCGCGATCGGCTCGATCTGGTTGACGATGGCGATGCCGGTCGTGTCGCTCGGACTCACCAGATTGCCCGGATCGACCAGCCGCACGCCTGTGCGGCCGGTGATCGGCGACAGGATGCGGGTCCAGCGCAGGTTGAGCCGGGCGGCGGCGACGGCGCCTTCATCGATGCTGACGATGCCCTCATCCTGCTGGACGAGCGCGGCTTGCGTGGAGACTTGCTGCTGCGCGATCGAATCCTGCGCCGCGAGGGTTTGATAGCGGGTCAGGTCGAGGCGGGCATCGCGCAGCAGTGCCCGGTCGCGCTCCAGCGCGCCCTGCGCCTGCAGCAGCGCGGCAGCATAGGGGGCCGGATCGATCCGGGCGAGCAATTGCCCGGCCTGCACATCCGTGCCCTCGACAAACGGCACGCTGAGCAGCTTGCCGCCGACCTGCGTGCGCACCAGAACGCTGTTCCAGGCCTGCGCCGCGCCCAGCGCCGTGATGGTGACCGGGACATCCTGCGCCCGCGCGGTGGCGACCGCCACGGGGACAGGCGGTGGCGCGGCCGGCGGCGGCGCCTTTGGATGGAAGATGGCCCATGCGATCAGCACAAGGACGAGGATGCCGAGCGCTGCGAAGCCCCTGTAAGACCATCGAGATACCGTCATACGCAGCATGTCCCGCACGGTCGGCAGGGGATGCCGGCCGCCACGCGTAAAAGGATTTGGAACGGATTATGTTCCCGTCTTCATTGCCTGACGGCAGGGCGGGGTGTCCCCGGGCCACCCTGCCCTGCCGCCCGAATGGATCAGAACTTCTTGTTGATCGTCAGAGCATATTCGCGGGGCCTGCCGACCTGTTGATAGGCCGTGCCCGTGAACGCATAGACCGCGCTGAAAATGGAATTATAATAATATTTGTCGAACATGTTGGTGACTTCCGCCGAGATCGACAAATTCTTGTCCTCATTCTGCCAGGTCAGGCGGGCATTGGCCAATGTATAGGCGGGCAGGAAATATTGGAGCCCTTCAATCGCGCGCCCTTCATACATGGAGCCGTTATAGGACATGTCGAAGCGCGGGGTGATGCTGCCGGAATGGCCAAGGTCCGCTTCATACTGAATGCCCCAGCTCCACTTCCACTTGGGTGCCGTCGTGGCCGGATCGCTCAGCAGCACATTGCTGCCCACCGCCGGAATGAGCGATTTGAACTTGCTGTGGAGGTAGCTGGCCGATCCATCGATGCTCAGGCCGGGGAGCGGGCGCGCGCTGATCTCCAGCTCCACGCCCTTGAAGCGCGCATTGCCTGCATTGGTGACCACGCCGCAGGGACTCGGGTCCACGACGTCGGGTGGCAGGGGCGGGTCCTCGAAGGCGTTGCAGAAGGCCAGCGGCAGCTGGATGTCCTTATAGTCGTTGATGAAGGCCGAGAGGTTCAGCCGCAGCCGGCGATCGAACAGGTCGTTCTTGATGCCGATCTCGTAATTGGTGAGAGTCTCGGGCTTGAAGGTGCCGTTCAGGGCCTGCGCGGCATTGAATGGACGGGCGCTGACGCCGCCGCCCTTGAAGCCGGTGGAGACGGTCGCGTAAACGAGGACGGCGGGCGAAATCCGGTAATCGACCGAGGCGCGATAATCGACCCGGTCGCCCGAGTAATGCGAGGTTAGCCCATCGAGCGCGGTGAGCCCGAAGGCCGCGCCAAGGCCGGTCAGGGTGGAGCCGTCATAGTTGCGGCGCACGAAGGTATAGTCCTTCGACTCCTTGGTGTAGCGCAGGCCGCCGGTGAGAGTCAGCGCCTCGGTGGGGTGGACGATGACCGTGCCGAACACCGCCTTGCTGTCGGCCTTGACCGGATCGTTGCCGATGAACTGAAGCGAGGCGCCCGGCACGATATAGCCGATATCCTGACGGGTATAATAGGTCGTCTTCTGCTTTGAATAATAGCCGCCCAGCGTGAATTCGGCGAATTCACCAACCTTGCCGTTCAGGCGCAGTTCCTCGCTGAAGAAATGATGCCGCAGACGATTATCGCCCTCCGCCGCGATGGCCGGGTCCGGCGTATAATCATCATCGGTGCCGAAGGTCGCGACGTAGCGGCGATAGGCAGTGATCGACGTGAGCGCGAGGCTGTCGTTGAAATGATAGGTCGCATTGGCGGAGGCGCCACCGCCCTCGAACCGGGTGCGGTTTTGCGCCTGGAAGGAGCCGTTGCGGAAATCGGCATAGTTGCAAAACCGGCCGCACAGGAAATTGGGGTCGGGTGAGAAGGTGAGGACTTCCCCGGCATTGGCGCGATCTTCATGGCTGTAATCGCCGGCGATCGTGATGTCGAACTGTTCGGAGGGGTTCCAGCGCAACTGGCCGCGAACCGCCTGATGGGAGGTTTCCCCAAAGCGGCCGGCGACGCAGTCCCCCGAGGCGCGGTAGGCCGGGATGCCTTCCGCATTGCCGGGGTGGACGCAGCCATAATCCAGCTGGTCGACATAGCCGTCCTGCTGCTTGTAGACGCCCGAAATCCGGCCGAACAGCGTATCGGTGATCTTGAAATTGGCGCTGCCGCGCAGCGCGATCTCGTTGCGATTGCCATAGGTGGCTTCGACGAACCCGCTATCCGTGGCATCGGGCTGCTTGGAGAAGAGCTTGATCGCGCCGCCTTCCGAGTTGCGGCCGGTGAGCGTGCCTTGCGGGCCGCGCAAAATCTCGACGCGGTCGAGATCGAGCAGATCGAACACGCCGCCGGTGAGCGTCGCATAATAGACATCATCGATATAGAGGCCGACGCCCGGCTCATAGGCCGGGTTGAAATCAAACTGGCCGACACCGCGGATCGAGGCGCCGATGGCCGGGCCGAACACCGCACCGGCCGGGATGAGCGTGACATTGGGCGCCTGGTTGGCCACTTGCGTGATATTGGTCTGGCTGCGCGCGGTGAGCATCTCAGAATTGACCGCCGTGATCGAGAGCGGCGTATCCTGCAAATTCTGTGCGCGATATTGCGCGGTGACGATGATCTCGGGAATGGCCGCATCGTTGCTGGTGGCGGGCGGGGCCGCCTGCGGTGGCGCTGCCTGCGGAGGCGGCTCTTGCGGGGTCTGTTGCGCGAGGGCAGGGGCGGCATAAAGCAACATGCTTGTTCCGGCGAGCCAGATAGGGCGACCGGCAAATCCCATAGACATCGGCGTTTCTCCCAATCATCAGATATGGGCGGAAGGGGGCCTGCGATGGATGCGGCCGGTGCCTTCCGTCGCGGCTCGCGGGAACAGGCCGTAAACGCCCTGCCTCTCCGTCAGCCAGCAGGGGAAAATAGCATAGGTGACCGCGAAAGTGCCGTTCTTGTGCGGCGCTCGCGCATTGGGATGGCGCGGTGTTGCAGGCGGGCATCAGCAGGCTGTTGTTACGGAGATTTCATCAAGCAGCCATGCTCGGGTCAATCGGCAACTGTTATCCGAAAGGGTTGATTATCTGCCGCTTGAGAAAGGATCTTCCGATGCTGAAAGGAACAAGAATTTCACATGATGCAGCCTGTGCCGCGCTCCTGCTGGTTGCGGCGGCGACCGCCGGCAGCGCTGTCGCCCAGCGCCATGAGGGCGCGGGGGGCGGTGGTGCGCCCGGTGTCGGCCATCAAGGCATGGCGGAGCCCATGCGTGCGCCGCGAGGCTATACGCCGCTGGCGCGCCCGCCGGAGACGGCCAATCGGCCCCACAGCATGGATCGCAATGCTTACCGACATAATTTCAACGCGCCGCGCCGCTATGGCATCGGCCCCTATCACCCGCCGCGGGGCTATAGCTATCGCCGCTATGGCTATGGCGACATCCTGCCGCCCCTGTTCTGGGGGTCGGATTATCTCCTTTCCGACTATTGGCTGTTCGGGCTGGACCTGCCGCCGGTCGGCTATGAATGGGTCCGCTATGGCCCGGATGCGCTGCTGATCGATACCACCGACGGGGAAGTGGTCCAGTCGGTCTATGGGCTCTTTCCCTGATCGGCGCTCCGCGGGGCGGCGCTGACCCGCATTGCAGCAGGGTCTGACCGGCAGGGTCCGGCCAGCAGGCGCTGGAACGGCCGGGCCGGGATGATCGGAGCGGGCCGCCTCCGGAAGGTCGTGGCCCCGCGCCGTTCGAGACGCGAGCCGGGTAATTTCACGAACGGATTGCCGTCATCCGGACGGGCGGCGCTAATGGGCGTTATGCTCGTCCTGCGCGGCGCCTGCGGGTTGCTCGATCACGGCATCGGCGAGGATACGGTCGCCATTGGAGAAGATGAAGGTGAAGGTCATCTTGCCCGCGGCGACGGCCTGCGGGTTGATCTGCCACAGCATGAGGTGCTTGCCGCCCGGCTCGAACTTGATGGTGGCGCCAGCCGGCACGTCCACCGTGTCGATCGCGGCCATCGATGTCACGCCATCCTGAGTCTTGCTCTCATGCATTTCCACCCGCACGGCGGCATCGGTGGTGACGTCCCGCAGAACGACGGCGGCGGGGCCGCCATGAATGGTGAAATAGCCCGCCGAGGGCGCGGCCGGATTGGCATTGAGCCGCACATAGCCACCATCGACATTGAGGGGGCGCGGTTCGCTGCATCCGGTCATCATCAACAGCATCGCGGTGGGGGCGGCGAGCCAAAATGTCTGGCGCATCGGGGGGCTCCTGTCTCGAAAACGAATGATTAACGCACTTTCTAGGCCGCGCAGTGACTTGTGCCAAGCGAAAGCGGTCTTATATCCGGCTGCGAAACATCGTTCCCGTGGCGCGTCATGCGTCTGGCGGGCGGTGTGACTAGCTGAATTTATCCAGGGGTTGAAGAGGACGACTATGGCCAAGGTTATCGGTATCGATCTGGGCACGACCAATAGCTGCGTGTCCGTCATGGATGGCGGCAAGCCGCGCGTGATCGAAAATTCGGAAGGCGCGCGCACGACGCCGTCCATCGTGGCGTTCGCCAAGGATGGCGAGCGGCTGATCGGCCAGCCGGCCAAGCGTCAGGCGGTCACCAATCCCGATAGCACCATCTATGCCGTCAAGCGCCTCATCGGCCGCCGGTTCGATGATCCGATGACCAAGAAGGACATGGAACTGGTCCCCTATTCGATCGCCAAGGGCGCGAATGGGGATGCCTGGGTGAAAGCCGGCGGCGCGGAATACAGCCCCTCGCAGATCTCCGCCTTCATCCTCCAGAAGATGAAGGAAACCGCCGAGGCCTATCTTGGCGAGACGGTCACGCAGGCGGTCATCACCGTGCCGGCCTATTTCAACGACGCCCAGCGCCAGGCGACCAAGGATGCCGGCCAGATCGCCGGTCTGGAAGTGCTGCGCATCATCAACGAGCCGACCGCGGCCGCGCTCGCCTATGGTCTTGAGAAGAATGACGGCAAGACCATTGCCGTCTATGACCTTGGCGGCGGCACGTTCGATATTTCGATCCTCGAAATCGGCGACGGCGTGTTCGAGGTGAAGTCGACCAATGGCGACACCTTCCTGGGCGGCGAGGATTTCGACTCCAAGATCGTCAGCTATCTGGCCGACGAGTTCAAGAAGGCCGAGGGAATCGACCTGCGCGGCGACAAGCTGGCGCTCCAGCGCCTGCGCGAGGCAGCCGAGAAGGCCAAGATCGAGCTCAGCTCGGCGCAGACGACGGAAGTGAACCTGCCGTTCATCACCGCCGACCAGAATGGTCCCAAGCATCTGGTCAAGACGATCACCCGCGCCGATCTGGAGCGGCTGGTCGAGGACCTGATCAAGCGTACGCTGGACCCGTGCAAGAAGTCGCTGAGCGATGCCGGGCTGACCGCCAGCGAAATCCACGACGTGGTGCTGGTGGGCGGCATGACCCGCATGCCGCGCGTGCGTGAAATCGTGAAGGATTTCTTCGGCAAGGAGCCGCACACCGGCGTGAACCCGGACGAAGTCGTCGCGATGGGCGCCGCCATCCAGGCGGGCGTGCTGCAGGGCGACGTCAAGGATGTGTTGCTGCTCGACGTGACGCCGCTGTCGCTCGGCATCGAGACGCTGGGCGGGGTGTTCACCCGCATGATCGACCGCAACACGACGATCCCGGCCAAGAAGAGCCAGGTCTATTCGACTGCCGAGGATAATCAGCAGGCGGTGACGATCCGCGTGTTCCAAGGCGAGCGCGAGATGGCGGCGGACAACAAGATGCTCGGCCAGTTCGATCTGGTCGGCATCCCGTCGGCCCCGCGCGGCGTGCCGCAGATCGAGGTGACGTTCGACATCGACGCCAACGGCATCGTCAACGTCTCGGCCAAGGACAAGGGCACCGGCAAGGAGCAGCAGATCAAGATCCAGGCATCGGGCGGTCTCTCGGACAATGACATCGAGCAGATGGTCCGCGATGCCGAGCGCTTCGCCGAGGAAGACAAGAAGCGCCGCGAGGGCGCCGAGGTCAAGAACAACGCCGAGAGCCTCGTGCACACCACCGAGCGCCAGATCGCCGAGCATGGCGACAAGGTGGACGCGACCCTCAAGGGCGAGATCGAGACGGCGATTGCCGCGACGAAGACTGCCATTGAAGGCGGCGACGTCGAGGCGATGAAGACCCAGACGCAGGAGCTGGCGCAGGTCTCGATGAAGCTGGGCCAGGCGATCTACGAGAAGGAGCAGGCCGCGGCCGCTTCGCCCGACGCGGAAGCACCCGCAAACGCGGGGAGCGAGGACGTGGTCGACGCGGAATTCTCCGAAGTCGACGAAGACAACAAGGCCTAAGAACGACAATTTCGGGCCCGGTCGCGCCATGAGCGCGGCCGGGGTCGAAGCGGGAGCCGCTGCGGGGCATGAGTAGCCAGATCGATTATTATGAATTGCTCGAGGTCGAGCGGACGGCGGACGCCGGTGCCATCAAATCCGCTTATCGGCGGATGGCGATGCGCTATCATCCGGACAAGAACCCCGGCTGCGGCGATAGCGAGGCGCGGTTCAAATCCGTCAGCGAGGCCTATGATTGCCTCAAGGACCCGCAAAAGCGCGCGGCCTATGATCGCTTCGGCCATGAGGCGTTCCAGCAGCGCATGAATGGCGGCGGCGGCAATGGCGGCGCGGGCTTTAGCGATTTCAGCGATATTTTCGACACGATTTTCGGCGGTGGCTTTGGCGGCGGCGAGCGCCAGCAGGCCCGGCAGCGCGGGGCCGACCTGCGCTATGATCTGGAAATCAGCCTCGAAGAAGCCTTTCACGGCCGCGAGACGACCGTACGCATCGATGTCGCGGCGCCGTGCGAGGGCTGCGATGGCAGCGGCGCGGAGCCGGGCACCAGCGCGGAAACCTGCACGACCTGCGCGGGCCATGGCAAGGTGCGCGCGCAGCAGGGCTTCTTCGTCATCGAGCGGACCTGTCCGGGCTGCCATGGCGCGGGGCAGCGCATCAAATCGCCATGCCGCAGTTGCCGGGGCGAGGGCCGCGTCGACAAGGAGCGCGCGCTCGATGTCACGGTGCCGCCCGGTGTCGACGAAGGCACGCGCATCCGCCTGAGCGGGCAGGGCGAGGCCGGTCCGCGCGGCGCGCCGGCGGGCGATCTCTATATTTTCCTGCATGTGCGGCGCCATGCCATCTTCGAGCGGGAAGGGGCGAACCTGTTCTGCCGCGTGCCGATCAGCTTCACGCTGGCGGCGCTGGGCGGGGCGATCAACGTGCCCGGGCTCGATGGCGCGAACCATGAGATCCACATCCCCTTCGGCATCCAGTCCGGCAAGCAGCTGCGCCAGCGCGGCGCCGGCATGCCGGTGCTCAACGGCCGCGGCAAGGGCGATATGGTCATCCAGATCGAGGTCGAGACCCCGACCCGCCTCAGCGCCCGCCAGCGCGAACTGCTGGAAGAGTTCCGCGAGACGGAAACCGGGGAGGAGTGCCCGGAATCCAGCGGCTTCTTCGGCCGGATCAAGGGCGTCTGGGAAGGCTTGAAGGACTAGCCCACGGTTGACCGTCGCGCCGGGAATATCCGGCGCGGTGGCAGGCCGGGCGCGCTCAGGCGCTGTGAGGGCGCAGAGCCCTGTTGCGTCGAGCACAATTCGCCCATTTGTTCAGAGCATGGATTGCCCGTTCGTGTCTCAACGACCCGCGCACGCGGGGCATGGAGGCAGGGGCCCGGACGGAGGCGTTGCCGGGCGTGGCGGACCGGGCATCAGCTTGGCCGGTGGAGCTTGCTGAAGCGGCGCTCGACGCCATCGACGTCAGCCTGTGATGTGCGCGCGGCCGCGGCCACTTGTTCCCGTCTACACGGGAGGCATGCGGCCTTGTTCGGTTATTTCGGCAGCGTCAGCAGGTGGCCGTCCGGGACGTCGCTGGCGACGAGGTCGGCGATGGCACGGCCGACGACATCGGGCGTCTTGAGCGTGGCCGGGTCTTCACCGGGATAGGCGCGCGCGCGCATCGCGGTGCGGGTGGCGCCGGGTTCCACGATGTGGGTGCGAATGGCGCTGATGTTGCGCACTTCCTGCCCATAAGCCGCGACAAGCACTTCCAGCGCCGCCTTGGACGCCCCGTAGGCGCCCCAATAGGCACGCGGGCTGGCGGCCGCGACGCCGCTGGTGAGCGCAACCACGCGCGCATCCTTGCTGGCGCGCAGCATCGGATCGAACGCGGCGATCAGCGCTTGCTGCGCGGCAACGTTGAGCGTGAACTGACGCGCGAATTCCTTGCTGTCGATTGCCGGCACAGCGGCCAGAGACCCCAGCGTGGCGGCGTTGAGCACGAGAATGTCGAGCGCGCTCCAGCGACCGGAGAGGGCTTGCGCCAACCGGCCGATATTCTCGCCGTCGATCAGGTCGAGCGGGGCGATGGTGGCGCTGCCGCCGGCGGCGTGGATCGCATCCTCCACCGCTTCCAGATCGGTGGCCGAGCGGGCGGTGAGAACGACATGCGCGCCATCGGCCGCGAGGGCCTGCGCCGTGGCCGCGCCGATCCCGCGGCTGGCGCCGGTTACGAGGGCGATCCGCCCGGCGAGGGGCCGGCTCTCTGCTTGCTGCGTGCTCATGGCTATCCGTTCGAGGTCAGACGACGCGTTCGTGGAGCAGTTCGAGCTGGTTGATCTCGCTGCTGTCGTCAAAATCGGTGAGGGTGGTGGGGTAATCGCCGGTGAAGCAGGCGTCGCAATATTGCGGTGCGCCGTCGTTGCGGCCCGTTTCGCCGATGGCCCGATACAGGCCCTCGATCGAGACGAAGGAAAGGCTGTCGGCATGGATGAAGGTGCACATCTGCGCCACGTCCATCTTGTGGGCGAGCAGCTTGGCGCGCTCGGGCGTGTCGACGCCGTAGAAGCAGCTGTGGCGGGTCGGCGGGCTGGCGATGCGCATATGCACTTCCTTCGCGCCGGCATCGCGCATCATCTGCACGATCTTGAGCGAGGTGGTGCCGCGCACGATCGAATCATCGACCAGCACGACCTTCTTGCCGGCGATCAGCGCGCGATTCGCATTATGCTTCAGCTTGACGCCGAGATGGCGCACCTTGTCGCCCGGCTGGATGAAGGTGCGACCGACATAATGCGAGCGGATGATGCCCAGCTCGAAAGGAATACCGGATTGCTGCGCGAAGCCGATGGCGGCAGGCACGCCGCTATCCGGTACGGGGATGACCAGATCGGCATCGACCGGGCCCTCGATGGCGAGCTGCGCGCCGATTTCCTTGCGCACCTGATAGACGCTGTGGCCATCGACGATCGAGTCGGGGCGCGAGAAATAGACATGTTCGAAGATGCACGGGCGCGGACGCGGCGTGTCGCCGAACGGGCGGTGCGAACGGATTTCGCCGTCATGCGTCACCACGATCAGTTCGCCGGCATCGACCGGGCGGATATATTCCGCGCCGACCACGTCGAACGCTACCGTCTCGGAGGCGAAGATCACCGCATCGCCCAGCCGGCCCATCACCAGCGGGCGGATGCCGAGCGGATCGCGGCAGGCGATCATGCCCTCCGGCGTCAGGCAGATCAGCGAATAGGCGCCCTCGACCTGCTTGAGCGCGTCGATGAACCGATCGAGCAGGGTGCGGTAGCGCGACTTGGCGAGGAGGTGGATGATCACCTCCGTGTCGCTGGTCGACTGGAAGATCGCGCCCTCGCGCACCAGCCGCTTGCGCAGGGTCATCGCGTTGGAGATGTTGCCATTATGGGCGATGGCGAAGCCGCCGGATGACAGGTCCGCATAGAGCGGCTGGACGTTGCGCAGCGCGGTCTCGCCGGCGGTGGCGTAGCGCACATGCCCGCAGGCGGCGCTGCCGGAGAGGCGGCGGATCGTCTCGTCATTGTCGAAATTGCCGGCGACATGGCCCATCGCCCGGTGGGAGTGGAAATCCTTCCCGTCCCAGCTGGTGATGCCCGCGGCCTCCTGACCGCGATGCTGCAGGGCGTGCAGCCCGAGCGCCACCATGGCGGAGGCTGTCGCCGCGCCATGAACGCCAAAAACGCCGCACTCTTCGCGCAGCTTGTCATCGTCAAACGGATTGGTGGTCAGCATGGGGCTATACTCAGGGCAGGCAAAGGAACGGGAACTCTCCATGCGCATCGTATCTGCCGCGCATATAGGAGGCGCGAAGCGCTTTGTCGCCCCATAGTCATAAAAAATGCATATGCGCCCCCCGTGTCGGGCCGGAAGGATGATCGGGCTGGCATGTCCGGGCCGCTCGCACTAAAGGAGGCGGCATGCACGCCCTCGCGAACCCGCGCCGATTCCTGTCGATCGCCGTGCCCGTCACTGCCTGGTTCTTCTGGGGTGGTGTGGCGCTGATTCTCACCGGTTGCTGGGCGGGGCTGTTCCTCGCCCCGGCGGACTATCTGCAAGGCGAGAGCTTCCGCATCCTCTACATCCATGTGCCGGCCGCCTGGCTGGGCATGGGCGGGTGGAGCGGGCTTACCATCGCGGCCATCGCGCAGCTGGTCTGGCGGCATCCGCTCGCCGCCGTGGCGGGGCGGGCGACGGCCGTGCCGGGCGCGGTGTTCACCGCCATCTGCCTGGCCAGCGGCTCGATCTGGGGCCGGCCGACCTGGGGGACATGGTGGGAGTGGGATGGGCGGATGACCTCCATGCTGCTGCTGCTCTTCCTCTATCTGGGCTATATCGCGCTCGCCCGCGCCAGCGCCGATCGCGGCGAAGCGGGCGGGGTGAGTCGCGTGACGGCGATCTATGCGCTGGTCGGCGCGTTCAACCTGCCGATCATTCATTATTCGGTGGTGTGGTGGAACAGCCTGCATCAGGGGCGCAGCATCACCCTGACGAGTAGCAGCATCGACAGCTCGATGCTCTGGCCGCTGGGGTTGACCGTGCTTGGCTTCACCTTCTGGTTCGTGGCCATCGTGCTGCTGCGGATGCGCGCGATGCTGGCCGAGAATCGTATCGAGGCGCGCCTGCGCCGCATGTCGCGAGGATGATGGCGTGAACCCCTGGCCTTTCGTGATCGCCGCTTATGGCCTGACGGCGCTCGCCACCGTGGTGACGAGCCTGTGGGCATGGCGCGCTGCCCGGCGGGCGGAAACGCGCGCGGAACAATTATTGGGACGGGATTGAAGACCATGGTTGCGGTTGCATCGAGCCGGCTTGGCCCCAAGCGCAAGCATCAGCGCCTGATATTGGTGTTGTTGGCGCTGGCGGCGTTGATCGGCGGGGTGTTGCTCGCCATGTCCGCGCTGCGTGACCAGGCGGCCTATTTCTACACGCCGGTGGAGGCCAAGGCCGCCGAGATCGAGCCGGGCAAGGCCGTGCGCCTTGGCGGGATGGTGGAAGTGGGCAGCCTCAAGCGCGCCGCGGACGGCGTCACCATCCATTTCAACCTGACCGATGGCGAGGGCACCGTGCCCGCCAGCTTCAGCGGCATCACGCCCGATCTCTTCAAGGAAGGCTCCGGCGCGATCGCCGAGGGCAGCTTCGATGCCGACGGGACGTTTCGCGCCACCAATATCCTCGCCAAGCATGACGAGCGCTATATGCCGCGCGAGATGGAGGGCATTCAATATGATCCCCAGAGCCACAAGGTGGAAGCTGCCAATCCATGATTGCTGAAATCGGACTTGCCGCCCTGTGGCTGGCCGCGACGCTGGCCGGGCTGCAATTGCTGCTCGCATGGACGGCGGTGGCGCGCGGCAATGCCGATGCGCAGCGGCTGATCCGCCCCGTCGCGGTGGCGCAGGGCGTGCTCACGGGCCTCGCCATGGCGTTGCTTATCCTGCTGTTCCTGCAATCGGACATGTCGGTCTATCTCGTCGCGGCGAACAGCCACTCGATGAAGCCGTTCATCTATAAATTCGCCGGCGCGTGGGGCAATCATGAAGGCTCGATGCTGCTCTGGATCGCGGTGATGAGCATGGCCGGCGCGGCCGTCGCGCTGTTCGAGCGCGGGCTGGACCGGCGCACCCATATCGCCACGCTGGGCGCGCAGGCGGCGATCAGCCTGGGTTTTTACGCCTTCCTGCTGCTTGCCTCCAACCCCTTCAAGCGGCTCGTGCCGGCGGCGGCGGACGGGCAGGGGCTCAATCCGCTGTTGCAGGACCCCGGCCTCGCCTTCCATCCGCCGACGCTTTATTTCGGCTATGTCGGGCTTTCGGTCGCTTTCTCCTTCGCGGTCGGCGCGCTGCTGACGCGGCAGGTGAACGCGCGTTTCGCCCGCGCCATCCGGCCATGGGTGCTGGCGGCGTGGATCATGCTGACCATCGGCATTACGGCGGGCAGCTACTGGGCCTATTATGAGCTGGGCTGGGGCGGCTGGTGGTTCTGGGACCCGGTCGAGAACGCCTCGCTCATGCCATGGCTGGCGGCGACCGCGCTGCTGCACAGCGCCACGGTGCTGGCGACGCGCGACGCGCTGCGGGCATGGACGATCATGCTGTCAGTGGTTGCTTTCGCCATGTCGATGATCGGCACCTTCCTCGTGCGCTCGGGGATCCTCACCAGCGTCCACGCCTTCGCGGTCGATCCGACGCGCGGCAGCTTCATCCTGGCGCTGCTCGGCATCTATATTGGCGGGGCGCTCGCGCTGTTCGCGCTGCGGGTTCACACGGTGAATGAGGGGTCGCGCTTCGAGCCGGTGAGCCGGGAAGCGATGCTGGTGCTCAACAATCTGCTGCTCTGCGTGATCCTCGGCCTCGTGCTGATCGGCACGCTCTATCCGCTGCTGACTGAGATGGTCGGCCTGCGCGTCTCCGTTGGCCCGCCTTATTTCAACGCGATCATCGGCCCGCTCGCGCTCGCGCTGATGGCCGCGCTGGTGGTGGGGCCGCTGCTGCGCTGGCGGCGCGATGATCCGCGCGCGCTGCTGCGCCGCACTGCGCCCGCGCTGATCGCTGGCGCGCTGACGCTGATCGCGGTGCTGGCCTTGGCGCCGCACCCGATCGGCTGGATGACCACGACCGGCTTCGTTGTAGCGGCCGCCGTGGCGGTGGCCAGCGTCGCGCCGCTCTGGGGGCGCAACCTGCGCCGCACGCCGCTGTTTACCTATGGCATGGTGATTGCGCATCTGGGCTGCGCGGTGTGCATTGCGGGCATCGCCTCGGAAAGCGCCTTCTCGCAGGAGAAGCTGGCGGCGGCGCGGCCGGGCGATACATTCGAGATTGCCGGCAACAAGGTGGCCTTCGATGGCGTCATGCCGATTGCCGGGCCCAACTGGACGGCGATGCAGGCGAACCTCACGGTCAGCCGCAATGGCCGCGTGATCGGTGTCGCCAAGCCGCAGGCGCGCTTCTTCAGCGATCCGCCGACGCCGACGACCGAATCGGTGCAGATGACGCGCTGGAGCGGCCAGCTCTATCTCGTGCTCGGCGACGCGCTGGAGGATGGCCGCTGGCAGCTGCGCATCTGGTGGAAGCCGTTCGTGACCTTCATCTGGTATGGCGGCGGGATGATCGCGCTGGGCGGGTTGCTGGCGCTGGTCGGCCGGGTGCGGCGCGAGCGCAAGCATGGGCGCGCGGCCGAGCCTGAGCCCGTATCCGCCGGGGCGCCCCCGCAAGGCGCGGTGCCGGCATGAAGCGTTCGCTCATCCTGTGGATACCGCTGGCCGGCTATCTGGTGTTTCTCGGCATCGCCTCGCTCGGCCTCAATCGTGAGCAGCAGACGGTGATCGAGTCGCGGATGATCGGCAAGGAGATCCCCGGCATCGATCTGCCGGCCGCCTCGTCCACCAATCCCGCGCTCTCCACCAAGGAGATGGCGGACGGCAAGCCGCGGCTGCTCAACATCTTCGCCAGCTGGTGCGTGCCGTGCGCGGCCGAGGCGCCGGTGCTGGCGCAGATGGCGCAGCAGGGCGTGCGGATCGACGGCGTGGCGATTCGCGATGCCCGCGCCGATGTCGACGCGTTCCTCGCCCGCCATGGCGATCCGTTCCAGCGCATCGGGCTCGATGCCCGCTCGACGCTGCAATTCTATCTCGGCTCCTCGGGCGTGCCGGAGACCTTCGTCGTCGATGGCAAGGGCGTGATCCGCTATCAGCATATCGGCGCGGTCGGCCCGCAGGATGTCGACACGCTGCTGGCCAAGCTGCGGGAGGCCGAGTCTTGAGTCGAGCCCTGTCCCTGCTGGCGCTCGCGCCGCTGCTGGCGCTGGCCGCACCCGTGCAGGCGCAAACCGCGCTGCCGCCCGCGCCCTATGCCGACCGCCAGCTTGATGATCCCGCGCTGGAGGCCAAGGCGACGGCGCTGATGCATACCATCCGCTGCCTGACCTGCCAGAGCCAGTCGATCGCCGACAGCAATGCCAGCATGGCCTCGGACATGCGCTCGGAAATTCGTGAGCGGATCGCGCGCGGTGAGGAGCCGGAGGCGATTCGCGGCTGGCTGATCGAGCGTTATGGCGACTGGATCAGCTATAAGCCCACCGCCGAGCCGATCCTCTGGCCGCTGTGGGGCGCGCCGATATTGTTACTTGGCGCGGGCGGGGCGCTGGCGTTTCGCCGCATCCGCCACCGCCGGAAGGACCAGTCATGACCGGGATCATCATCGCGCTCGTGCTGGCGCTGGTTACCGGCGCGGCCGTGTTGCTCGGCGCGCGGCTGAAGCTGCGCCACGCCATGCCGCTCGCCGCCGCGCTGCTGTTCGGCCTGGCCGGCTATGCCTGGCAGGGCAGCCCGGCGGTGCCCGGCAAGCCGGTGGTGGCCGGTGCCGCCGCGCAGGTGCGCTTCGACGAGCGGCTGGCCGAGAAACGCCGCGAGATTGGCGAGCGGATCAGCCGCGCCACGCCGTTTCTGGTGATGTCGGACAGCTATGCGAGCCGCGGCGAGACGCGCGATGCCGCCAACATCCTGCTCCCGGCGCTGCGCAAATATCCGGACGATCCGCATCTGTGGGTCGGTCTTGGCAACGCGCTGATGGCGCATGGCAACGGCATGATGTCGCCGGCCGCCAACTATGCCTTCCGGCAGGCGCTGGCGGTCCAGCCCGGCGGTATATCGCCATCTTATTTCTACGGTCTGGCACTGGCGGAATCCGGCGATTTCGAGGCGGCGCGCGCGATCTGGCTGAAGCTTGCGGTGAGTCTGCCGGAGGATGCCGAGCTGCGCAGCGAATTGATTCGAAACATTGCGCTGCTCAATGCGTTGATCCGGAGACGTGATGGTGGTCCGCAACCCGAAATGGCGCCGTAAACCGCCAGGATTGTCCCGTGATTGTGCGTTGCACCATGGGGGGCGAAGTGCTAGTGCGCCGCGCGTCCGGGCACAGGCCCGAGCAGGGGAAGTTCGGCTGATGAGAGCGGTTCCGGCGGGCCCAGATGCCCGGTGAAGGTTCAGCCAGTGACGCGGCAGGTGTGCCAGCGCCTGCTGGTGGCGTGCCGGGTGGCCAGCGACCCGATGGCATAGTCAAGCTTGCCGTCGGCGCGATCGGCGTCGTCTTTGGCGATATCGGCACCAGTCCCATCTATGCCTTTCGCGAGGCATTTGCCGGTCACCACACGCTTACGCTGGACGAGCCCCATATATTGGGCGCGATCAGCCTCATCTTCTGGTCGATGATGCTGGTGGTGACATTCAAATATGTCGCCATCATCATGCGCGCGGACAACAAGGGCGAGGGCGGCAGCCTGGCGCTGCTGGCGCTGATCAGCCGCTCGGTGCCCTCCCAGCGCTGGTCGACCGGCATCGTGCTGCTCGGGGTTTTCGCGACCGCGCTCTTCTATGGCGACAGCATGATCACGCCGGCCGTCTCCGTGCTCAGCGCGGTGGAGGGGCTGGCGGTCGTCAATCCGGGATTCGAGCGGCTGGTGGTGCCGCTGGCACTGGCGATCCTGATCTTCCTCTTCTCCATCCAGCGCGGCGGCACGAACAAGGTGGCGGCGCTGTTCGGCCCGATCATGCTGATCTATTTCTTCGCCATATCGGTGCTCGGCGTGCTCAGCATCGTGCAGGCGCCGGAGATCTTGCTGGCGTTCAACCCCTGGTATGCGATCAATTTCTTCCTGATCACGCCGGTGCAGGCCTTTCTGGCGCTTGGCGCCGTGGTGCTGGCAGTGACCGGCGCGGAGGCGCTCTATGCCGATATGGGGCATTTCGGCCGCAAGCCGATCGGCTTCTCCTGGCTGTGGTTCGTGCTGCCGGCGCTGATCCTCAACTATATGGGGCAGGGCGCGCTGCTGTTGCGGGACGGCGCGGCGGCGCTGGAGAGCCCCTTCTACAATCTCGCGCCGGACTGGTTCCGCCTGCCGCTGGTCGGCATCGCCACGCTGGCGGCCATCATCGCCTCGCAAGCGGTCATCACCGGGGCGTTCTCGGTCACGCAGCAGGCGATCCAGCTCGGCTTCATGCCGCGCCTGCGCATCGCCCACACCAATGCCACCACGGCAGGGCAGATCTATATTCCGCTCGTCAACTGGGGCCTGATGGTCATGGTCATCCTGCTGGTGCTGACCTTCCAGACCTCCTCCAACCTGACCGCCGCCTATGGCATTGCGGTGACAGGCGCGATGTTCATCGACAATGTGCTGCTCACCGTCGTGATCTTCAAGCTGTGGAAGTGGCGGCCGATCTACGCCATTCCGCTGCTCTCGGTCTTCTACATCATCGACGGCGCCTATCTGGCCGCCAACCTCACCAAGGTTCCGGACGGCGGCTGGTTCCCGCTGCTCATCGGCTTCATCGCCTTCACCCTGCTCACCACCTGGGCCAAGGGGCGCAAGCTGATGATGGACCGGCTGCGCGAGGCGGCCATGCCGATCCCGGTGTTCATCGCCTCGGCCTCCAACAGCGCGGTGCGGGTGCCGGGCACGGCGGTGTTCATGACCTCCTCGCCCGATGGCGTGCCCCATGCGCTGCTCCACAATCTCAAGCACAACAAGGTGCTGCACGATCGTGTGGTGCTGCTCACCGTCAAGATTGCCGATGTGCCGGTGGTGGAGACGGGCAAACGCTATGAGATCGAGGATCTGGGGCGCGGTTTCTTCCGCCTGATCCTGCGCTATGGCTTCATGGAGGAGGCGGATGTGCCGGCCTCGCTCGCGCAGGTGACCGGCTGCGGCCAGACCTTCAAGATGATGGAAACCAGCTTCTTCCTCGCGCGGCAGACGCTGCTGCCCTCATCCCGGCCGGGCATGCGGATCTGGCGCGAGAAGCTGTTCGCCTGGATGCTGCGCAACGCGGAAAGCGCGATGGAGTTTTTCCGCCTGCCTACCAACAGGGTGATCGAACTGGGCAGTCAGGTCGAGATCTAGCGCCGACGATCGCGGCCCATGGCCGCACTTAGCGGCTAGCCAGCCCGGCATCCTGCTGCCACATTGCCGCTCCGGGAGCGCCCGCGAGATAAAATGGGTGCGTGGGGAGGACTATGGCAAGCCATTCGATGGCCGCAGGCATTACGACGCGTCTTGACGAGCGACCGGTTGCGGCGCGCCAGATCTGGGTGCTGGCGCTGGTCCAACTCATCCTGATGATCGACGGGCTGGACATCCAGCTACTCGGACTGGTGACCCCGGTGGTGCTGGAGGAATGGGCGGTGTCGCGCGCCAGTTTCGGTCCGGCGCTGGGCGCCTCGCTGATCGGGCTGGCGATCGGCGCGGGCGCGGGCGGCAGGCTGGGGGATATGTTCGGCCGCAAGCGCGTGCTTTGCGTGGCGACGTTCCTGTTCGGCATCGCGACGGTGGTGGCTGCCTTCGCCAGCAATGTGATCGAGATGACGGTCATCCGTTTCATCAGCGGCCTCGGCTTCGGTGCGGCGACGCCGGCCGCCATCGCGCTGGTAACCGAATGGCTGCCGCGCCGCGGACAGGCCAAGGCGATCGCCTTCCTCTCGGTGGGCACGCCGCTGGGCGGGCTGTGGTTGGCTCGCTGGCGCTGCAAAGCCTGCTGCCCGCGTTCGGCTGGCGGGGCTGTTTCATCCTGTGCGGCGCGCTGACGCTGATTATCGCGATGATCGTGCTAATCGGCCTGCCCGAGTCGGCAGCGTATCTCGCCAGCCGGGGCAAGACGCGGCGTGCGGCCGATCTGCTGCGCCGCCATGCCGGTGTGGAGATGGGCGAGCATGAGTTCGCCGCCCCCTCCGCTGCGGCCCAGGCCACGCAGGACAGCCCGCGCGACACCATTCTCGCGCGGCGTTATCTGCGGCTCAATATCGGCGGGTGGATGCTGTTCTTTTCCGCGCAGTTCATCGCCTATGCCTTTCTCAACTGGGCGCCGACCTTCCTCACCATGGCGCATTTTCCGCTCCAGCAGGCCTTGCAGGCAAGCTTCGCCTTCAATCTGCTGGCGGTGACGGCGGCGATCATCACCGGGTTTCTCGTCCACCGCTTCGGTTCGCGCCGGGTCGGGCTCATCGCCGGGGTGCTAACCGGTATAAGCGTCATCATCCTCGCCCTGCGACTCCATGGCGCGGATACGCCGCCCAGTGAGGCGACCTACTGGATCGTCATGTTGGCCATTGCCGGGGTCGGCATCTTCGCCAGCACGGTCATCGCGATGGGCTATTCACTGCTGACGCTGAGCTACGCCGAGCCGATCCGCTCGACCGGCATCGGGGTGGGCCTGATGGTCGGCCGCACGGGCGGCGTCGTCATCGGCCTGGTCGGTGGGGTGCTGCTCAGCCTTGCCGGCGATCAGACATGGCCATTCTTCATCGTGCTGCTGGGCCTGACCGTGGCGATCCTCGCCGGAGTGCTGATCGCCAACCGGCATATCGCCCCGGCGGCGTGAGGGACGGGCGGGGTCGGCGCGTCAGCCGGCCCCGCGCGCTCGCCTCCGCCTAGAGAATGTCGCCGTCGAGCAGCGGCCAGTTTGGCGGCATGCCGTAGGGGCAGGGGCTCATCACGGCCTCGATGCGGGTGAACAGGCCCTTCTCGATCTTGAACGCCTCGCCAATTTCCCAGGTGAAGGGGCGATCGATCGAGGCCGGGATCGGGCGGCCATCGGCCAGCGTGTAGGCGCGCACCGTGCCGCTATGGTCGAAGAAGCCGAAGGCGAAGACCACGCCCCGCTCCTCGTCAATGATCGGGAAGCGGCGATGGCGGATGCGATCGACAAAGGCGAAGAACCCGGTTTCCAGCTGCTCGCGGGCACTCATCGCCATGAAATTGAGCGTGTAGGGCGAATCGCCCGAGCGTTTTTCGCCCGGTGCCGGCGTGGCGGGGCGGGGCGCTTCGCCGCCCGGCGCGGCCTCGCGCACGCCCGTGGTACGCGAGCCATTCTCGATGCGGATGCAATCATCGGCGAAGGGATAATCGCCCTTGCCGTCATTCTTCTCGATGGCGGTGAAATACATATTGGCGACGCGGCGCAAGTCATCGCGGCTCATCCGCTCCCCCTCGGGGATCGGCACGGACCAGTGCGCGTCCGCCTGCCCCGCGGCATTGAGCTTTTGCGCACCTTCCGCCCACACGCCGCCGCCGGTCAGGTCGCCGCGCGCGACGATCGTTTCGATTTCGGTGATGCGGCCATCGGCCACCATGAGGCGGGCGACGAGGATCGCGTCGCGGCGGCCCTCGACGATGGTCGCGATGGTCGCGATATTGCCGGTGAGCCGGTCCGCGAAATCATGGCGATAGCCGCCCAGCCGATCGGCGGTCGCCCAGACACCTTCGCCAACGGGCAGTTCCTGGCCATTTTCGGTGTAGCGCACGCTTGCGGCCAGCGCCGCCTTGCCGGCGTCGCGGCTGGTGAGCGCGGCCAGAAACGCGTCCATATGCCCCACCAGATCCGCGCGGCCGATCCGCTCCGTTGCCACCATCGTCGTCAATGCATCCTCCTGTGTTGTTTATATCCGTTGCGGCGGATCATAGGCGGCCGCGACCGGCTGGCAAGCCCGGCGCCTGGTGGTCAGCCCTTGTCGTGCTGTCTTTCCCATGTCGTCGCGGCGTGGGCGACATCCTCCGGCGTATCGATATCAACGAGGGTCCAGTCCGGCGCGGTGATCAGTTGCGCGCCAAAGGCCAGCGCGCGTGCGCCCCGGTCGCCGGCCTGCGTCTTGAGCGCCTCGAAGCAGGCGGCTGGGAACAGGGCAGGCGGGCAAGGCGCGCCGTGCTGCATCTGGGAAAAGACCGGCCGGCTGTCATCCACGCCGAAGGCGGCGACGAGCTGGTGGAGATGGGCGGGCCGGACGAAGGGCATGTCGCCCAGCATGACGACCAGCGCGGCGGCGCCGAGCCGCCCGGCTTCCATCGCGGCGACCCGCAGCGATGACGAGAGGCCCTGATCGGCATCCGCGTTGACCAGCAGCCGATAACCGGGCGCTGCGGCGGCAAGGGAGGTGTCCACGCCCGTCACCAGCAGGTGCCACTCCGCGGGCAACATCCACCCGGCCGCCGCGGCCCAGGCGAGGAGCGGCCGGCCGCAGAGCGGCGCGATCAGCTTGTCCGCAGGGCCGAACCGGGCCGAGCAGCCAGCCCCGAGCAGGGCGAGAGCCAGCGGCTCAGCGTGCGCCACGCAGGCTCGCCACCATGCCCGCCGCGATAGAGAGGGCAATCTCCTGCGGGCCGAGACCGCCGATATGGACGCCGGCGGGGCCATCGATCCGGGCGAGGTCGGCCGGGCCGAAGCCGCGCGCCGCAAGCCGCTCCAGCCGCCGGCCCTGATTGGCCCGCGAGCCCAGCGCGCCGATATAGCCAGTCGGCGCGGCGAGCGCGGCGGCGAGCGCGGGGTCGTCGATCTTGATATCATGGCTGAGCGTCACCACCGCCGATTGCGCACCGGGCGCAAAGGCGGCGACGGCTTCGTCCGGCCAGAGGTCGCTGAGCGTTGCGCCCGGAAAACGATCGGCATGGAGGAAGCGCTCGCGCGGGTCGTTGATCGTCACGGCAAAACCAACCGTCCGGGCGATGGCGGCGAGGGCCTGCGCGATCTGCACGGCGCCGACGATGAGCAGGCGACGGGCCGGCTGGTAGAGGTTGATGAACTGCCCTGCATATTCGCCTTCCACGGTGCGGCCGGTGGCAAGGTCCGTCGAGAGGGTGAGCGCGGTGCCTGCCACCCGCGCGGTCGCAATCGCATCGAACAGCGCGGGGGCGAAACCGGCCGGCGAGACAGGCTGGACCAGCACGCGAATCTCACCGCCGCAGGGCAGGTCCGGCGTCCATGCGCCCGGATCGCCAGTGCCATAGGTGGCGAGGCTGGCCGGTGCGCCCGCGATCACCCGTTCGGCCAGGGCGAATACATCATATTCGACGCAGCCGCCCGAGATGGAGCCGGCGAAGCGCCCGTCTGCCGCCACGAGCATATGCCCGCCGCGCTGGCGCGGGGCGGAGCCGGATGCCGCGACGACCGTGGCCAGGGCCATGGGCTGCCCCGCCCAGCCCCGCGCGGCCGCGACGATCTCTTCAATGTCGTCCAAATCCTCTCCTGTAACTGCCGGAATATGGGACGTTATCATTCTCGCGTCCGAAAGTGCCAGCCATGTTTACGGGAGCGCCATGGACATTGACAACAAGCCAATTGGCTCGGCATGCTGGTTTCATTCCGGCACGGATGGGATTGGGAGAGAAGACGTGGCGACGACGCTGTCGATCAACGGGAAGGAGCGGCGCGTGGACGCCGATCCGCAAAAGCCGCTGCTCTGGGTCCTGCGCGAGGACCTGGCGCTGCCGGGCACCAAGTTCGGCTGCGGCATGGGACTGTGCGGCGCCTGCACCGTGCATATTGACGGCAAGGCGACGCGTTCCTGCATCACGCCGATCAGCGCGGCGGCGGGCAAAACCATCACCACCATCGAGTATGTCGCCACCCTGCCGGCGGGCCAGAAGATCAGCGAGGCGTGGATCGCGCTGGACGTGCCGCAATGCGGTTACTGCCAGCCGGGCCAGATCATGTCCGCCACCGCGCTGCTCGCGAGCACACCCAGGCCGGACGACAAGGCGATCGACGCGGCGATGAGCGGCAACATCTGCCGTTGCGCCACCTATTTGCGGATTCGCGCTGCGATCAAGCAGGCGGCCGGCATCACCGAGGGGACGGAAGCATGACCGACACCCTCGACATGGATCGCCGCTCGCTCATCAAGGCGACGCTGATCGGCGGCCTCGTGCTGAGCTTCGATGCGCGCATGGCCTTTGCCGCCACGGCGGGACAGCCCGCGACGGTCCTGAATGCCTTCATCCGCATCAATGCGGATAACAGCGTGACCATCGGCGCGAAGAATCCGGAGATCGGGCAGGGCATCAAGACGATGCTGCCGATGCTGATCGCCGAGGAGCTGGATGTCGACTGGGCGCAGGTTCATATCGAGCAGACCATCGCCGACGACAAGCGCTATGGCGCGCAGCTGGCGGGCGGGAGCTTCGCGACGCCGATGAACTGGCTGCCGATGCGTCAGACCGGCGCGGGGGCTAGGCAGATGCTCGTGCAGGCGGCGGCGGCGCGCTGGAATGTCGAGGCGGCGACGCTGACGACCGGCGGCGGCAAGGTGACGCATGCGGCGAGCAAGCGCACGGCAACCTACGCCCAGCTGGCTGCCGACGCTGCCCGGCAGGCCGCGCCGGACCTGACGAAAGTGCCGCTCAAGGACCCGGCGGCCTTCACGATCATCGGCCGATCCAAGCCGGGGGTTGATACGCCGGCGATCGTCGCGGGCAAGCCGCTGTTCGGCATCGATGTGGCGCAGCCGGGGCTCATCCATGCCGCGGTGGAGATTTGCCCGGCCTATGGCGGCACGATCCGCAGCCTCGACGATGCCGCTGTGAAGGCGCGACCGGGCATTCTCGCGGTGGTGCCGATCAACAGCGGCTATGATCCCAAGGGCGCGAATGACGCCGTGGCGATCGTCGCGGAAAGCTGGTGGGTGGCCGATCAGGCGCGCGCGGACCTGAAGATCGCCTGGGCGGACGAAGCGGCGCGGCAATATTCCTCGGCGGGCTTCGAGGCGGGGGCGACGGCGGCCTTTGCGAAAGGACCGGACGCATCGATCGCCAAGATCGGCGATGCGGACAAGGCGCTGGCCGGCGCGGCGAAGCGGGTGAGCGCGCGCTATCATTATCCGTTCCTCGCCCATGGCACGCTGGAGCCGCAAAACTGCACGGCGCTGTTCAAGGACGGCCAGATCGAGATATGGGCACCGACCCAGCTGCCCGAGCCCGGCCGAGCGCTGGTGGCGGCGGCGCTGGGGATCGAGCCCGCCGCGATCACCATCAACCTGACGCGGATCGGCGGCGGCTTTGGCCGGCGGCTGAGCAATGATTATATGGTGATGGTCGCGCAGATCGCGAAGGCGCTGCCGGGCCGTCCGGTGAAGCTCATCTATACGCGGACCGACGATCTGCGGCATGATTTCTTCCGGCCGGCCGGCTGGCACGGCTTCGAGGCCGGGCTGGACGCACAGGGCAAGCTGATCGCGCTCAAGGATCATTTCGTGAGCCTCGGCAAGGACGGCAAGCCATCGCAAGGCGCGACGATGGACGCCACGGAGTTTCCCGCGCAGCTGCTTGAGCATGTGGCCTATGGCGCCACCTATCTCGACAGCAATGTGCCGACCGGTTTCCTGCGCGCGCCGATGTCCAACGGCTTGTCCTATGCTTTTCTGGGCTTTCTCGATGAAGTGGCGCTGGCAGCGGAGCTGGACCTGCCCGAGTTCCTCCGGCGCACGCTGGGCGAACCGCGCACGATCAAGAGCGGCGCAGGGCCGATGGCAGCGGAGTTCAGCACCGCCCGCGCGCGCGCGGTGATCGACAAGGTCTGCGCCATGGCCAACTGGCAGGGACGGTCCGGCGGCAATGGCAAGGGACGCGGGTTCGCCTTTTATTTCAGCCATCGGGGCTATTTCGCCGAGGTGGTCGATGTGACGGTGAACCGCGGCGGCGGCGTGCAGGTCGACAAGGTGTGGGTGGCGGGCGATGTGGGCAGCCAGATCATCAACCCGATCAACGCGCTGCATCAGGCGCAGGGATCGGTGATCGACGGCATCGCCCAGACGCTGGTCGGGCAGAATGTCCAGATTGTCGATGGCAGCGCCAATCGCACGAATTTCCACGATTTTCCGCTGGCCCGGATCAACGCTGCGCCCAGGGATATCGTCGTGGAGTTCGTGCTCAGCGACAATCCGCCGACCGGCCTTGGCGAGCCGGCCTTGCCGCCGGTGATCCCGGCGATCGCCAACGCCATCTTCGCGGCGACGGGCAAGCGCGTGCGGTCATTGCCGGTGGTGCCCGCGCAACTGGTTTGATCCGGGGCGGCCGGCTATGATCGCCGGTCGTGTCCGGCTGCGCCGGAGCACGCGCTTCGGGGCGGGGGTATGTCCGGCGCGTCGATGAGCAACAATCCCACGACGCCTTGGCGAGCCGGCGTTGCCGCTGGTTTGGCGACCGGCCTGCTCAGCGCCGGATTCCCGACCGGAGGGGTGGGGCAACGGGTTGGGGGAGCAGGGCAGATGCCGGGACCGCTCCTGCCAAGCCGGCGGTGATGTGAGCGATCCGCTCAGAGAATGTCGCGCACCTTCTCCGGCGGGCGGCCGAGGCGGACGCCTTTGTCCGTCTCGACCAGCGGCCGTTCGATCAGGATGGGGTCGGCGACCATGGCGTCGAGAATGGCCTTGTCGCTGGCATCCTTGAGTGTCTTGGCGCTGTCCTCGCCTTTGCGCAGGCCGTCGCGCGGCGTCATGCCGGCGCGGGCGTAGAGCGCGGCCAGTTGCGCGCGGGTCGGCGGGGTCTTGAGATACTCGACCACGGTGACCGTGACGCCGGGCGTTCCTTGCAGGATCGCCAGCGTCTCGCGCGATTTGGAGCAGCGCGGATTATGCCAGATCGTTGCGTTCATGGATCATCCCCAGCCGCGCCGGGCAGCAGGCCTAGTTCGCCTGCCGCTCCAGCCATTCCTCCAGCCACTTGATCGAATAGTCGCCATTCTGCACGTCCGGATCGGCGATCAGCTTCTGGTGCAGCGGGATGGTGGTCTTCATCCCCTCGATCACATATTCCTCGAGCGCGCGCTTGAGGCGCATCAGGCAGCCCTCGCGGGTGCGGCCATAGACGATCAGCTTGCCGATCATGCTGTCATAATAAGGCGGCACCTGATAGCCCTGATAGAGCGCGCTATCGACGCGGACATGCATGCCGCCGGGGACGTGATACATGCTGACCTTGCCGGGCGAGGGCATGAAGCTCTGTGGATCCTCGGCATTGATGCGGCACTCGATGGCGTGGCCGGTGAACACCAGCTCATCCTGCGTGACGGAGAGCGGACGGCCCTCGGCAATGCGGATCTGCTCGCGCACCAGATCGACGCCGGTGATCATCTCGGTCACCGGATGCTCCACCTGGATGCGGGTGTTCATCTCGATGAAGTAGAATTCGCCATCCTCATAGAGGAACTCGATGGTGCCGGCGCCGCGATAACCCATGTCCGCCATCGCCTTGGAGACGATGCCGCCCATCCGCTCACGCTCGGCCGAGGAGATGACGGGGGAGGGGGCCTCCTCCAGCACCTTCTGGTGGCGGCGCTGGAGCGAGCAGTCGCGCTCGCCCAGATGGATGGCATTGCCATTGCCGTCGCCGACGATCTGAAACTCGATATGGCGCGGATTGCCGAGATATTTCTCCATATAGACGGTGTCGTCGCCGAACGCCGCCTTCGCCTCGCTGCGCGCCTGCGACATTAGCGTTTCGAACTGGCTCTCGTCCGGCACCACCTTCATGCCGCGCCCGCCGCCGCCCGAGGCGGCCTTGATGAGCACGGGATAGCCGATCTCGCTCGCGCGCGCCTTGGCGGCGGCGACGTCCTCGATCGCGCCGTCCGTGCCCGGCACCAGCGGCAGGCCGAGCGCGCCGGCGGTGCGCTTGGCTTCCACCTTGTCGCCCATGATGCGGATATGCTCGGGCTTGGGGCCGACGAAGATCAGCCCGTGCGCCTCGACAATCTCGGCGAACTGGGCGTTCTCGGAGAGGAAGCCATAGCCCGGGTGGATCGCATCCGCGCCGGAGATTTCCGCCGCCGAGATGATCGCGGGAATGTTGAGATAGCTGTCCTTGGCCGCGGGGGGCCCGATGCAGATCGCCTCATCCGCGAGGCGCACATGCATGGCGTCGGCATCGGCCGTGCTGTGCACGGCGACGGTCTTGATGCCCATTTCATGGCAGGCGCGGTGGATGCGCAGGGCGATTTCGCCCCGGTTGGCGATCAGCAGCTTCTCGATGCTCATGATGAAGGCCGCCCTTAACCGACGACGATCAGGGGCTGGTCATATTCGACCGGCTGGCCATTCTCGACCAGCAGCGCCTTGACCGTGCCGGCGGCCGGCGCGGTGATCGGGTTCATGACTTTCATGGCTTCGATGATCAGCAGCGTCTGGCCTGCCTTCACGGCATCACCGACCTTGACGAAGGCGGGCGCGTCCGGCTCGGGCGTGAGGTAGCAGGTGCCGACCATGGGCGACTTGATGGCGCCGGCCATATCCCTGGGCGCGGGCGCGGCTTCGACCGCGACGGGTGCGGGCGCGGCGACCGGGGCGGGCGCGGGCGGCGCATAGCTGGCGGCCTGCACGGACTGGGTGCGCGCGACGCGGACCTTGCGGTCGCCGTCCTCCACCTCGATTTCGGTGAGGTTGGTCGCGTCGAGCATCTCGGCGAGCTGGCGCACCAGCTTGAGGTCTACCTGCATCGCGCCTGCGCTATTGGTCTTGTCGGCCATCAAATTGTCCCTTGAAGATCTTGTTCTGGTTTCATGCAATTGCGGCCGGGCCTATTGCCGTTCCGCCGATAAGGCAACAGCTTCCGGCCTGATCGCCGGTGCTTATGCTGCACCGCACATCAATCCATTTCGAGCGCGGCCTCCAGCGCCAGCATATAGCCGAGCGGCCCGAAACCGGCGATGGAGCCGCGCGCGGCCATGCCCACATAGCTGTGATGGCGGAAGCTCTCGCGCGCGGCCGGATTGGAGATATGCACCTCGATCACCGGCACGGTGATGGCCTTGATCGCATCATGCAGCGCCAGCGACGTGTGCGTGAAGGCGCCGGCATTGAGGATGACGGCCAGCGCGCCCTCGCCATTGGCCTCGTGCAGCCAGTCGATCAGATGCCCTTCATGGTTCGACTGGCGGAAGTCGATTTCCACATTGGCGCGGCGCGCCTCGTCCTCCATGCGGTCGGCAATGTCGTCGAGCGTGTCGAAGCCGTAAATCTCCGGCTCGCGCGTGCCGAGCAGGTTGAGATTGGGGCCATTCAATACGAAGATTTTCCTGGTGGACGCCATGGGCTATCCTGTCCTTTTGGTTGCGAGCCTTTATCCCATCCCTATATGGCGGGCGGGACTTCTCTCAAAGCGAAAGGTGCAGACAGGCGATGAGCGTGGACGGGACAATCGGCATCCATGTGAATGGCGAACATCGCCGCGTGCGCGCGGGGTTGTCGATTGCCGACCTTGCCAATGAATTGGGACTGGCGCCCGAGAAGGTGGCCGTCGAGCGCAATCTGGACGTGGTGCCGCGCGCCCTGCTCGCCAATGTGACAGTGGAGGATGGCGACGAACTGGAGATCGTCCATTTCGTCGGCGGCGGCGATGGCACCCCGGCGGTGGCGGACGATAGCTGGAGCGTGGCGGGCCAGACGTTCCGCTCGCGGCTGATCGTGGGGACGGGCAAATATAAGGATTATGCCCAGAATGCCGCGGCGGTCGCGGCATCGGGCGCGGACATGGTCACAGTGGCCGTGCGGCGCGTCAATGTGACCGACCCCAAGGCGCCGATGCTGACCGATTTTATCGATCCCAAAAAGATCACCTATCTGCCCAACACCGCCGGCTGCTTTACCGCCGAGGACGCGATCCGCACGCTGCGGCTGGCGCGCGAGGCTGGCGGCTGGGAGCTGGTGAAGCTGGAAGTGCTGGGCGAGGCGCGCACTCTCTATCCGGACATGGTCGAGACGATCCGCGCGACGGAAATCCTCGCGAAAGAGGGTTTCAAGCCGATGGTCTATTGCGTGGACGATCCCATCGCCGCCAAGCGGCTGGAAGATGTCGGCGCGGTCGCGATCATGCCGCTGGGGGCGCCGATCGGCTCCGGCCTTGGCATCCAGAACCGGGTGACGATCCGCCTGATCGTCGAGGGCACCAAGCTGCCGGTGATTGTCGACGCCGGCGTCGGCACCGCCTCGGACGCGGCGATCGCCATGGAGCTGGGCAGCACCGGCGTGCTGATGAACACTGCCATTGCCGAGGCGCGCGACCCGGTGTTGATGGCGGGCGCGATGAAGGCGGCGGTCGAGGGTGGGCGCATGGCCTATCTCGCCGGCCGCATGGGCCGCCGCATGTATGCCGATCCGTCGAGCCCGCTGGCCGGCCTGATCTGATCCGCCCGGGCGGCTCGGCTCGGCTCGGCTCGTCGCAAGGGGCGGAACGTCTGGTGCGACCGTTCGTTCTCTCATGACCCGGCCGGCGGGTTCGGCCGAAACCTGTGATGGAGAGAGATATGGGCGAACTGACCGACAAGGCCAAAGGTCTTGCCAACGAAGCCGTCGGCAAAATGAAGAAGGTGCAAGGGGATGTGATGAACGACCCCGCCAAGAAAGCCGAAGGCGCGGCGCAGGAGCTGAAGGGCAAGGCCCAGAAAGCGAAAGGCTCGGTCAAGGGCACGATCGACAAGCTCTGACGGCTGCTTCTCAATCTCCTTTTAACTCGGGCCGGCGCGCTGATGGCGTGGCGGGCCCGGTCAAGCCACCCAGCCCCATGCTGGGTGGCTTGTTTTCTGTGCGAGGCGCGTGAGTGGAAGTGCTGCGTCCCCGCGTTCTTGCGCCGGGCGACAAGGGCTGTTTGACCGCTGCTGTCGGCAAGTCTGCGGGTTTGACCGGGCAGCGGCTGCGGCTTATGGCCGGCTCCAACATTGCTGATCCGTGCTGGGAGTCGTTCATGAAGAAGCTCTATCCCGATGCTCGCGCCGCGCTCGACGGCTTACTCTTCGATGGCATGATGATCTGTGCCGGGGGCTTCGGCCTCTGCGGCGTGCCCGAGCGGTTGATCGACGCGATCCGCGACTCCGGCGTCAAGGACCTCACCGTCGCTTCCAATAATGCCGGCATCGACAATGAAGGGCTGGGCAAGCTGCTGCGCACACGCCAGATCCGCAAGATGATCAGCTCCTATGTCGGCGAGAACAAGGAGTTTGAGCGCCAATATCTCGCCGGCGAGCTGGAGGTGGAATTCTGCCCGCAAGGCACGCTGGCCGAGCGCTGCCGCGCCGGCGGCGCGGGCATTCCCGGTTTCTATACCAAGACGGGCGTGGGCACATTGGTGGCCGAGGGCAAGGAGACGAAGGTCTTCGACGGGCAGGACTATATTCTTGAGCGCGGCATCGTCGCGGATGTCTCGATCATCAAGGGCTGGAAGGCGGATGAAAGCGGCAACCTGATCTTCCGCAAGACCGCGCGCAATTTCAACCATCCGATGGCGACCGCCGGCAAGATCTGTGTCGCCGAGGTGGAGGAAGTGGTGCCGACCGGCAGCCTCGACCCGGACGCGATCCACCTGCCCGGCATCTATGTGAACCGGCTGATCCTCGGCGCGCCCTATGAGAAGAAGATCGAGTTCCGCACCGTCCGGGAAAGGGAGGCCGCATAATGACCTGGAATCGCGATGAAATGGCCGCCCGTGCTGCACGCGAGCTGCAGGACGGCTTCTACGTCAACCTTGGGATCGGCATCCCGACGCTGGTGGCGAACCATGTGCCAGCCGGCGTCGAGGTGACGTTGCAGTCGGAAAACGGCCTGCTGGGGATCGGTCCGTTCCCCTATGAGGATGAGATCGACGCCGATCTGATCAATGCCGGCAAGCAGACGGTCAGCGAAGCGCCCAACTCGGCCTATTTTTCCAGCGCGGACAGCTTCGCGATGATCCGGGGTGGCCATATCGACCTGGCCGTGCTCGGCGCGATGGAAGTGGGCGAGCAGGGCGATATCGCCAACTGGATGATCCCCGGCAAGATGATCAAGGGCATGGGCGGCGCCATGGACCTTGTCGCCGGCGTCAAGAAGATCATCGTGGTGATGGAGCATGTCGCCAAGAATGGCGGCCCCAAATTCATCCCCGCATGCACCCTGCCGCTCACCGGCCGCAATGTGGTCGACATGATCGTGACCGACCTGTGCGTGTTCCAGCGCGTCGATCATGATTCGCCTTTCCGTCTCATCGAGCTGGCGCCCGGCGTGACGGCGGAGGAGGTCGCCTCCAAAACCACCGCTGTTTATGAGGTGGCGCTGGCGACCGCCTGATCGCAGGCGGGCGGGCGCGGCGGATGCATGCGCCCGCTGCCCTGTTCTTGCCGGACGGGGCACTTATATTGGCGGCATGACGCAGGGCCGGCCAGCAGAGTCGAGAGGCCCGCCACGCCGGTCGCTGCGCCGGCGGCTGGCGGATCGCTACCGCGATGTCCTGGCTTCCATCTATATTTATAACGAGCATCGCGGCTATACGAGCCTCGACCGGGTGCTGGAGGCCGTCCGCGCCCGCTGTCCGGATGATGCGTCGTTCATTGCGGCGGTCGAGAAGCACCGGGCCGACGAGCAGAAGCATTATGCGATGTTTCGGCGCTATTTCGAGCGAGCCGGGCACATGCCGCTCGCGGTCGATAGCAGCTGCGGCCATATCGATCATTTCGTCCGCATCGCCTTTGGCCGGACGATCGAACAGCTCGACACGCAGGCGGTGGTGGCGGACGCGGCGCTGTTCGAGCGATTGTGCCGGGTCATCATGCTGACCGAGCAGCGCGGCATGCGGCAGGTCGGCATCTTGCTGCGCTCGAACGCCGTGCGGGCCGACCCTGCGCTCAACGCGATCTTCCGGGTGATCGCGCGCGATGAGCCGAGCCATTGGATGCCCTATCGCGACTGGCTGGCGCGCAACCGCCGTCCGCAGCCGCGCTGGCGTGAGCGGCTGACCGATCTGCGCATCCACCGCGAACTGATGTTCATCCGCCTGCCCGCCATCTTCCTCAACTGGCGGCTGCCCCGGCGGACAGGCTGGCCCGATGCGCCGGAGCCTGCCGGGGCGGGCGGCATGGGACGATCGTCTGCCACCTGACCGGGCGCGCGCATGGCCACCGCCTTGGGGCGAATTGACCGGCCTGCCGTCATTTCCCGTTGGCCTTTGGCGGAGGCTCGGGCAACAAGGGGCCATAAAAAGGATTGGGGAGGGGCATGGCCTTTAATTTCGTCAAGGAGCGGCCCCGGCTGGCGCTGGTGCTGCTGACGTCCATCAGCGTCATCGGTTTTGTCGACCGGATCATCATGAACGTGCTCGTCGAGCCGCTGAAGCTGGAGTTTTCGCTCAGCGACGCGCAGATCGGCATTGTCAACGGGCTCGCCTTTGCGGTGCTCAATGTGGGGCTTGGGTTGTTCGTCGCCCGCATTGCCGAGCGCAAGCGGCGGCTCACGCTGATCTCGATCGGCACCATCTTCTGGTCCATCGCGACGGCGGCCTGCGGCCTGGCGAATAATTTCGTGCAATTGCTGCTGGCGCGCATCGGCGTGGGCGTGGGCGAGGCGGTCGGCCTGCCATCCACCTATTCGGTCGTATCCGATTATTTTCCGCCGGAAAAACGCGCGACGATGATGTCCGCGCTCAATCTGGCGCCGCCCATCGGCGCGTTTCTGGGGGCCAGCGGCGGGGCGTTGATCGCCCAGCTCTATGGCTGGCGCGCGGCGCTGCTCGTCGCGGCGGTGCCGGGGGTCATCCTGGCGATCCTGCTGACGCTGTTTGTCGCGGAGCCGCGGCGGGGCCGGCATGATGCGCAGAGCGATACGAGCAGCGTTCCGTCGCTCGGCGCGGTGCTGGGCCGTTATTTTTCATGGCCGACAATGCGCCACATGCTGGCGGGATCGACCATTGCGAGCATGGTGGGGTTCGGGCTCAACGCTTTTCTGGCCGCCTATCTCATCCGCCATTTCGGTTTCACGCTGGTCGAGGCGGGGCTGGTGGCCGGGCTGGTGGCGAGCCTGCCGTCCACGCTCAGCATCCTGGGCTCGGGCTGGTATGCGGACCGGCTGGCCGCACGCGGCAACCGGCGCGGCTATGCGCTGATGCCGGCGGTGACGCTGCTCATTTCCGCGCCGCTCTATGCCTTTGCGATCACCCGCGACCAGCCGGCGCTGCTGATCGCGCTGGTCGGGCTGTGCGGACTGTTTCAATATACCTATCTGGGGCCGACGCAGGGCACGTTCCAGAATATGCTCGGCGCCCGGATGCGGGCGACCGGCACGGCATTCACCTCGATGATCTACACGCTGGTGGGTGGCGGGTTCGGGCCATTGCTGCTCGGTGTGATGAGCGATCGCTATGCGGCGGGCGGCACCGCGCCCGGCCTTGCGCTGGGGCTGGCGATGGCGACGATGTCCATCTTCTATCTGTGGGCGGCCTTTCATTACTGGCGGGCCTCGCGCAGCATTGAAGCGGACTTTACGCGCCCAATATAAGGCTTTCCCCATCCGCGCCACGGCGCTAGTGCGACGAGATCATGACCAAAGCCCGTACACTTTACGAGAAAATCTGGGACGCGCATGTCGTCGAGACGCGCGACGATGGCACCTGCCTTGTCTATATCGACCGCCATCTCGTGCATGAGGTGACGAGTCCGCAGGCGTTCGAGGGGCTGCGCCTCGCCGGGCGCAAGGTGCGCCGCCCGGACCTGACGCTGGCGGTGCCGGATCATAATCTGCCGACCACGCCGCGCCTCGATGCGCAGGGCCGGCGAATTCCGATCGCCAACCCCCAGAGCGCGCAGCAACTCGCCGCGCTGGAGCGTAATGCGCCGGAATTCGGCATCAAATATTTCGATGCGGTCGCCGCCGAGCAGGGCATCGTCCATGTTGTCGGGCCGGAGCAGGGCTTCACGCTGCCGGGCACGACGCTGGTCTGCGGCGATAGCCACACGGCGGCGCATGGTGCGCTGGGGGCGCTCGCCTTCGGCATCGGCACCAGCGAGGTGGAGCATGTGCTGGCGACGCAGACGCTGCTGCTCAAGCCGTCGAAGACCTTCTCCGTCGAGGTGGAGGGCACGCTGGGCTATGGCGTCACCGCCAAGGATGTGGTGCTGGCGATCATCGGCCGCACCGGCACCGCTGGCGGCAATGGCCATGTCATCGAATATCGCGGGTCGACCTTCCGCGACATGAGCATCGAGAGCCGGCTGACGGTCGCCAATATGGCGATCGAGGGCGGGGCGCGCTCCGGGCTGTTCGCGCCGGACGAGAAGACATTCGCCTATCTCAAGGGCCGGCCCATGGCGCCACAGGGCGCGGACTGGGAAACGGCGCTCGCCTGGTGGAAGACGCTGGTGACCGACGAAGGCGCGCGGTTCGACAAGGTTCTGCGCCTTGATGCGGCCGATATCGCGCCCAACGTGACCTGGGGGACGAGCCCCGAGGACGTTGTCGCGATCACGGACATGGTGCCGGACCCGGAGAGCTTCGCGGACGCCTCCAAGCGCGCCGCTGCCGCCAAGTCGCTCGACTATATGGGGCTGACGGCGGGCCAGCGGATGGAGGATGTGACCGTCGAGCATATCTTCATCGGCAGCTGCACCAACAGCCGCATCGAGGATCTGCGCGCGGCGGCCGCCGTGCTCAAGGGGCGCCGCGTTGCCGACCGCATCAAGCAGGCGCTGGTCGTGCCGGGCTCCGGGCTGGTCAAGCGCCAGGCCGAGGCCGAGGGGCTGGACCGTATCTTCATCGAGGCGGGCTTCGAGTGGCGCGAGCCGGGCTGCTCCATGTGTCTGGGCATGAACCCGGACCGCGTACCGAGCGGCGAGCGCTGCGCCTCGACCAGCAACCGCAACTTCATGGGCCGGCAGGGGCCGGGTGCGCGCACCCATCTCGTCTCGCCGGTGATGGCGGCCGCTGCTGCAATCAAGGGTCGACTTGCGGACGTTCGCGACCTAATGGGGAATGAACGAGCTTGAAGGGGCCGCATGAAGAAAATCTTCTGGATTCTGGTGCTTGGCGCGATCGGTAGCGCTGCCATGGCTGTTGGGCTGGGGCAGGCGCAGGATAGCAAGGCCGCACCGACCAGCCGCTGACCGATCCCGTCACGGGCGCAGGCCGACGGTGGATGAGCGCGCGTGGCGTGGTGCGTCGATGATGCGCGAGGCCTGTGTTGTCGATGACAGGCGGGGCTGCAGCGGCTGATGAGCGGGCTGGCGAGCATGTCGTCTGTCCATCCCGCTATGTCGCGACTGTGGCTACCGCGCTACCTTTCCGCCGACTTCGAGCGGTCTCATCGGATGGAAGGCTCCGGATCGGCGCCGGCGCCATGGGGGCCGGTCTCGCCTGTCCCTTGTCCGGCAGGATATATGGCAACCGCGCGCGCTGTCGGGCTGACGAAAGCCGGCAGCGGTTCCGCGTCCCGCGTCGGGGGAGGAACTTGACGCGACCCTCGTCATCGGCCACGAGCATGCCCATATGAGCGGCTGCCCTGTTTTTCCGGAGGCATAGAGATGGACCCCGTTTCCCGCGTCGAAGGGCGCGCCTACCCGTTCGGCATGAAGAATGTCGACACCGATATCATCATTCCCGCGGAATGGCTGAAGACGATCAGCCGGACCGGGCTTGGCCAGGGCGCTTTCGAGGCGCTGCGCAAGGAGCCGGGCAATGTTTTTGAGGACCCGCGCTATGCCGGCGCGCCGATCATCATTGCGGGCGACAATTTCGGTTGCGGATCGAGCCGCGAGCATGCCGCATGGGCGTTGCTCGATATGGGCGTGAAGGCCGTGATCGCGCCGAGCTTCTCGGATATTTTCTCGGGCAACGCGTTCAAGAACGGCATTTTGACGGTGGTGTTGCCGCAGGCGGCCGTCGACCGGCTGCTGGAGGTCGCCGCCACCGATCCGATCCATATCGATCTGGAGCATCAGACGGTGACGACACCGTTTCAGGATCGCTTCACCTTCGAGATCGATCCGTTCCGCAAGGCATGCCTGATTGGCGGGCTCGACGAGATCGGCCTGACGATGGCGCGGGACAAGGCGATCGCCACATTCGAGCAGGGGGACGCCGAACGGCGGCCGTGGCTGGCACCGCAGGCCGCCTGAAAAGCCCGGATTTTCACCGGCGCTCCGTTGCCATCGCAGCGCGCGGCGCCTAAGTAAGTCAGCCAATCGACCGAGAGAAAAGGGCATATCGCCATGACCAGCTTTGACGATCGCGGAAAAGCGTTCGAGACGAAATATGCCAGAGATCAGGAGATGGCCTTCCGCATCGCAGCCCGGCGCAATCGCCTGCTGGGCGAGTGGGCGGCCAGCCTGATGGGGCTGACCAAGGAAGAGACGGAGGCATATGCCAAGGCCGTCGTGCAGGCCGATTTCGAGGAAGCCGGCGATGAGGATGTGATCCGCAAGGTGCTGGGCGATCTCGTCTCGGCCGGCGTCGACACCGATGAGCAGCAGATCCGCGCCGCGCTGAGCGAAAAGGCCGTCGAGGCCCGCCGCCAGTTCATGCAGGAATAGCATCATGGCAATGGCTGCCGACGATATCGAGGCCCTGATCCTCGCAGGCATTCCGGATGCGCAGGTGCGGATCACCGATCTGGCCGGCGATGGCGATCATTATGCGGCGCATGTCACCTCCGAGAGCTTTCGGGGCATGAGCCGGCTTGCCCAGCAACGCGCGGTTTACGCCACGCTCGGGGAGCGCATGGGCGGCGAGCTTCACGCCTTGCAACTGACCACCGCCGTCCCCAACTGATGAGGCGATGACGTTTTTCGGGGTGCGGCCAGGGTGCCGCACTCCATTCCCGGAGACCCACGATGACCGATACTGCCCACGCCCGCATTCAGGACCTTGTCAGCAAGAATGAGGTGGTCCTGTTCATGAAGGGCACGCCGCTCTTCCCGCAATGTGGCTTTTCGAGCCGGGCAGTGGCGATCCTGGAGCGGATCGGCGTGGCTTATGAGAGCGTCGATGTGTTGCAGGACCAGGAGGTCCGCCAGGGCATCAAGAGCTTCTCGGACTGGCCGACCATCCCGCAGCTCTATGTGAAGGGCGAATTTCTCGGCGGGTCCGACATCATGATGGAAATGTATGAGGCCGGCGAACTCCAGCAGCTCCTCGCGCCGCAGGCGGCTTCCAGCGCGGGCTGAGCCTGACGAGGGCGCCATGGGCAGCATGGCCGATGCCGGCCCCGGCCGCGCCGCTGAAACCGGCGCCCGGCCTGCTGCCGCAACGGGCGGCGAAGGCGCCGCCGGAAGCCGCGTGACATCTGTCGAAAACGGCACGCCCTTCACAGGGGCGGGCGTGGGCTCGACTGTCACCGGCATGGTCATGCGCCTCTCGCCGCTGGTGTGCCGCGTGCTGGCGCCCAATCCGTCGCCCTTCACCTATAGCGGCACCCAGAGCTATCTGGTGGGCGAGACGGACGTGGCGGTGATCGACCCCGGCCCGGCGGACGAGCGGCACCTGGTTGCGCTTGTCGCGGCGATCGGCGATCGGCCGGTGCGCGCGATCCTGTGCACGCACACGCATCGCGATCACAGCCCCGCCGCCCGCCCACTGGCGGAGCGGACCGGCGCGCCGATCATCGGCTGCGCGCCGCTGACGCTGGAGGATGACGGCCCCCGTGCCGACGCCGCTTTCGATCCCGATTATCGGCCGGACAGGGTCTTGAGCGATGGCGAGCAGGTGAGCGGCGCTGGCTGGGCGCTGGCGGCTGTGGCGACGCCGGGCCATACCTCCAACCATCTGTGCTTCGCGCTGGCGGAGGAGCGGGCGCTCTTTTCCGGCGATCATGTCATGGGCTGGTCGACCAGCGTGGTCTCGCCGCCCGATGGCGACATGGGGGATTATCTGGCCTCGCTGGAGCGGCTGATCACGCGTGAGGACCGGATCTTTTATCCCGCTCATGGCGAGCCGATCGAGCGGCCGCAGCGCTTCGTGCGGCACATGCTCGGCCACCGCAAGATGCGCGAGGGCCAGATCATTCGTTTCATCGAGCGGCACGGCCCGTCGCCGATCCCGGCGATGGTCGAGTCCATGTATGCCGGCCTTGACCCGCGCCTGCACGGCGCGGCCGGCCGGTCGGTGGAGGCGCACCTCATTCATCTGGCCGGGCGCGGGCTGGTGACGCAGAATGCGGGCCTCTGGGCGCGCGTATGAGCGCATCATGATGCTGGCGGGCGGTCCGGATCGGTCGGGCGGGCTGATCCGATCGGCCCGCCCGCCCTGCGATGGGGCGCTTACTGGCCGCGAATGCCGAGCAGCTCGATCTTGAAGAGCAAGGTCGCGCCGCCCGGAATGGGGCCGCCGCCGCGCGGGCCATAGCCAAGGTCGGATGGCACGGCGATCTCGATCGTGTCGCCAATACCCATCATCGGCACGGCCATCTGCCAGGCGGGGATGAGGCTGCCGAGCGGAAAGCTCGCCGGCCGGCCGCGCGTATAGCTGCTGTCAAACTCGGTGCCGTCGGTCAGCGTGCCGGCATAATGCAGCGTCACAACATCCTCGAGCGTGGGGTGCGCGCCGCTGCCATCACCCTTCACCCGGCGCCAGCGCAGGCCGCCATCCATCGACTGCCAGCCGTCGGCCGACTGGAGCTTCGCCAGCGCCAGCATCTGCTGGTTGTGCCAGGCGGCGTCCTGCGATCGATCGCCAGCGTTCGTCTGCGCGATGGCGTAGCCCGCGCCGCACAGCGCCACAAAGCCAATTAATCCGACCAGCTTCTTGCGATTCACAATGTCATCCTCTGTCGATGGTTTGGCGGCGGCATCACCGCAAACCGCTCCATTTGCAACGGCAAAAGGCGATTTGCGGCCCTATTGCCCGGCCAGCGGGGCTTCGGGGAGACGGAAAGGCGCTTAGAGGTTGATCCGGGACGCGTCCGGGCCCATTTCCCCCACAAGCGTTGGTTACGAGGATTCGATGATGGATGCACGGGGTGGTATCGGCGGGAGTTTGGCGGGGCTGGATTTGCTCGGTGAGATCGACCGGCTGCGCAAGGAGCGCAATGCTGTCATCCTCGCGCATTATTACCAGAAGCCGCAGATTCAGGATCTGGCGGATTTCGTCGGGGATTCCCTGGAGCTGTCCCGCAAGGCGGCGGAGACGGATGCGGACGTGATCGCCTTTTGCGGCGTGCGCTTCATGGCCGAGACGGCCAAGATCCTGAGCCCCGAGAAAATCGTGGTGCTGCCGGACATGGACGCCGGGTGCAGTCTGGAAGACAGCTGCCCGCCGGCCCAGTTCAAGGCATTCCGCGAGGCGCATCCGGACCATATGGCGCTGAGCTACATCAACTGCTCGGCCGAGGTGAAGGCGCTCTCCGATATCATCGTCACCTCGTCCTCCGCCGAGACGATCCTGTCGCAATTGCCGCAGGATCAGAAGATCATTTTCGGTCCGGACAAGCATCTGGGGGGCTATCTGGCGCGCAAGACCGGCCGCGATATGCTGCTCTGGCCCGGCGTGTGCATCGTCCATGAAAGCTTCAGCGAGACGGAACTGCTCAAGCTCAAGGCGCAGCATCCCGATGCGCCGGTCGCCGCGCACCCGGAATGCCCGGCCTATATTCTGGACCACGCCGATTATGTCGGCTCGACCAGCGGCATCCTGGCCTTTGCCGGCACGATGCCCGGCGATACGCTGATCGTGGCCACCGAGCCGCACATCATCCACCAGATGGAGCTGGCGCTGCCGGGCAAGACGTTCATCGGCGCGCCGGGCGCGGACGGCAACTGCAACTGCAATATCTGCCCCTATATGGCGCTCAACACGGTGGAGAAGCTCTATCTCGCCCTGCGCGACCTGCAGCCGCGCATCGAGATGGACGAGGAACTGCGCCTGGCCGCCAAGAAGAGCCTCGACCGCATGCTGGAGATGGCAAGCAGCACGGTCGGCAAGGGCGACGTGGGCGCACGGGCCTGACCATCCTGCCGCGCCGCCCGAGGCGGTGCGGCCATGGCATCAACCGGGGGATATGATCGATGGACGAGATGCGCGCGGCCGCGGGTGAACCGGCATTGCCGGGCTTCGACCTTGCCGCTTTCGTCGCTGCGACGCTGGCCGAGGATATGGACGGCGCGCCGGGCGCGGGCGGACGGGACGTCACCTCCGAGAGCGTCATTCCCGAGGCCGCGATCTTTTCCGGCGTGATGGGCAGCCGCGACGCCGTGACGGTGGCGGGCCTGCCGATCGCCGAGGCATTCTTCCGGGCGCTCGACCCCGATGTGGAGATCACGCTGCTGGTGGGGGAGGGCGAGCAGGTGCCCGCACGCACGGAGCTGATGCGCCTGCGCGGCCGCGCGCGCGCGATGCTGACCGCCGAGCGCTCCGCGCTCAACACGGTGCAGCATCTGACCGGCATCGCCACCATGACCCGTGCCTATGTCGACAGGATCGCCGGCACGGGCGCGACATTGCTGGATACGCGCAAGACGATCCCCGGCCTGCGCCTGTTGGAGAAATACGCCACCCGCATGGGCGGCGCGCAGAACCACCGCATGGGGCTGTGGGACGCCGCGATGATCAAGGACAACCACATTGCCGTGGCCGGATCGATCGGACAGGCGGTGGGCGCGGCGCGGGCGGCCGGGATTGCGCGGATCATCGTGGAGGTCGATCGGATCGATCAGATCGAGCCGGCCATCGCGGCGGGTGCCACCCATCTGCTGCTCGACAATATGCCACCGGAAATATTGCGGGGTGCGGTGACGCTGGTCGGCAAGCGGGTGCCCACCGAAGCCTCCGGCGGTGTGCGGCTGGAGACGATCCGGGCGATCGCCGGGACGGGGGTTGATTATATCAGCGTCGGGCGGCTCACCCAGTCGGCCCCGGCGGCGGATATCGGGCTCGATTTCTCGCAGGCCTAGCCGGGAACGCACGCTGCCGGGCTGATCATGGGGCCAGGGCGGAGCGTCAGCCCTCGATAATGGCCGTCTCGGGGTGGTGCCGGTCCAGATGCTTGCGGATGATCCGCAAATTCTTGCTGTTGGACCGAAACATCAGATCGAACGCATCGCCGATGAACGGGATCGCCCCGATCGCGGTATCAATGCCAACATTCGCGCTCATGCGGACCAGTTGCCAGCGCGGCATGCCGAGGTTGCGCGCTTCCCAGATGATCCAGGCGCCCATCGCGGCGGCCAGCAAATCGCCCACCACGGGCACGATGCCGAGCAGCGCATCGAGGCCGAAGCGGAAGCGCGTGCCCGGCACGACCAGTGCCCGTTCGAGCAGATGCTCCATCATCTCGATCCGCTGCCGGATGGCGCGGGCATCGCGGCCGAGGCCGGCTATGCCATCAAACTGCGCCATCATCGCATCGAGTTGAGGAGCTGATCTGACCATAAGCGGCAATCCTGACTGCGCGGCCTTCAGGAAGGCCGGTTGAAAAGGTTCACCCTCAATTGGGGATGGGGATCAGCTTGTTCAATGGATGAACGCCGCGCGGCGAGGGCTCAAAGCCGGTGAGGCGCCGGCTGGCGAGCGACCAGCGGATGGGCTGCCCCAGCGGAATATAGGCGCTATACCCCACGATCAGCCGCTCGGCCTCGCCAAGCAACCGCGCCTGCTCGGCCGCCGTGTCGGCCTCCCGCGCCGCTGCCAGCAGATCGGACGCGCGCGCATCGCAGCGCAGCCCGGCCGCGCAATCGAGGCGGCTGAGATACCAGAGCGCGCTGTCGAACGGGGCGACCTCGTCGATCAGGACGAGATCGGCGGGCGCGTCTGCCGCCACCCGGGTGATACGGATGCCCAGTTCGGCAAAATCACGGGTAAGGCGGCGGAACAGCAAGGTCGCGCCGGCTCCCTGCGGCAATGCCACGCGCAGCGGCGGCGGCTCGTCATGACGGCTGCGCCAATGCTCGACGGCTTGCCGGGCGATCGCCACCCGCGTTGCCCGGTCACTCTCGGCCCAGACGGGCATGGTCGGCGGGCGATCCAGTTCGAGCGCGGCGGGCAGGGGGTGATCGAGCGTCTGCCAGCCCGGCAATCCCAGCGCGGTGGCAAGCGCGGCGCGATCGATCACGCGGGCAAGGGCGTCGCGGACATTGCCGTCCGCCAGCAAGGGTGAGCGGCTGGTGATGGCGAGCCCGAAGAGTCCGGAGACCGGATCGATACGCAAATCCGTCATGGCGAAACCGGCCGCGGGCACGAGCAGCAAGTGCTGGAACCGTCCGCCGAGCACGAGATCGGTCCGCCTGGCTGCAAAGCGCACGAGCGCGCGTGCGCCGCTATCGGCTTGCATGATGCGGTGGCGGGCGGTTGCCGGTTCCTCCTGCGTGTTTTCCAAGGCGCCGTTGCCCAGCCCGGTCACCGGCGTCAGGTCGAGCCGGTTGCCCTCCAGTTTGGCGCGATAGGGCCCGGTGCCCTTCTTGCCGGCCATGATCGCGAATTGCGGTTGCGCGAGCAGTTGCAGGAAAGCGGGGAGAGCCGCGTCCAGACGGATCTCGATCACCCGGTCGGTCATGGCGCGCACTTGCGGCTTGAGGCCGGCGAGCCAGGTCGGGTTGGCCCGGAACCGCTCGCGCAACAGGCGAGCGACGGTCTCGGCCTTGACCGGCTCGTCCCCATCGGCCCAACTGATGCGCTTGAGGCGGAAGATATAGCTCTGCCCGCCCGCCTCGACGATCCAGCTCTCGGCAAGGGCGTCCATCACCTCGCCGCGCGCATCGAAGCTGAGCAGGCCCTGGGCGATCGCGCCGAGCGTGGCCTTGCCTGCCGGCGTATCGCTCGCCCGCAGCGGTTCGAGCAGATCGCTCTTCATGCCGATGAGATCGACCTTGACCGGGCTGTCATCCTGGCCAGTGGTGCAACTGGCCGCGGCAAGCAGCAGGCCTGTGAAGATCAGCCGCCGCAACGAGCGGTTTGCCGGGGTCCGCCAAATCATCCTGTCAGCACCGTTCATGTCGCAAGCCTAGCCCGGCTTGGGGGAGGGGCCAACAACCAATGCGCGCCCGGCGCTGCGCGTTGCCGATCGGCCGGCCATGGTGCGGACGGCGGGACTTGAACCCGCACTCTCAGCTGAGAAGCAGATTTTAAGTCTGCTGCGTCTACCGATTTCGCCACGTCCGCATGGCGCGCTGGCCGGGCCGTCCTTGCCACGGCATGGAGCATGTTGCCAGTGCCTTGCTGCGCCGGATTTACGCGGGCAGCGAGCGCCTTGCCTGATAGGCTGCGCCCGCCGGAACGCGGCTCAGTCGTCCGCGTTGAGGCGCAGGCGCATTTCCTTGCCGGGCTTGAAATGCGGCACGCGCTTGGAGGGGACGGTCACCGCCGCGCCGGTGCGGGGGTTGCGGCCGGTGCGGCCGGCCCGTGCGCGCGTGGTGAAGGCGCCGAAGCCCCGCAGTTCCACACGGCCGCCTTCCGCCAGGCGGGCGCCGATCGACTCGAACACGATGTCGACAATCCGATCCACTTCCTGAAGCGTGAGGCCGGGGTTGAGTGTCGCCAGCTTCTGCACGAGTTCCGAACGAATCATGATGCATCTTCCCCTATTTGGCCAAGAACGCCTCCTGGCGCCTGCGCCATTATAGGAGCAGTCTCGGCAAACTGGTAATAATCGCGACTTGCCGAAGACGAAGCCCGAAGCAAGCAGAATCAAGCAAAATGACCCGGAAATGAAAAGAGCCCGCCGATGGATGATCGGCGGGCTCCCTGTCTTTCATGCGCTACGCTTGTGAACGTCGCGCCGGGCGTCAGTTCTTGCCCTTGAGCGCCTCGCTCAGGATGTCGCCCAGCGACGCGCCGCTGTCGGACGAGCCATACTGCGCGACGGCCTGCTTCTCTTCGGCGATCTGGAGCGCCTTGATCGAGAAGTTCGGCTTCTTGGAGCGGTCGAAACCGATCACCAGTGCGTCGAACTTCTGGCCGACCTGGAAGCGGTCCGGACGCTGCTCGTCGCGGTCGCGGCCAAGGTCGCTGCGCTTGATGAAGCCGGTGACGCCATCGTCGCCAGCCTGCACTTCAAGGCCGCCGTCGCGCACCTCGAGCACGGTCACGGTGACCGTCTCGTTCTTCTGGATGCCGCCGCCGGTCGAACGGCCTGCGCCGACTGCCGGTGCGCCCTTCTCGAGCTGCTTCATGCCGAGGCTGATGCGCTCCTTCTCGACGTCCACGTCAAGCACGATGGCGGTGACCGTCTCGCCCTTGCGGTGCAGGTTGAGCGCGTCCTCGCCGGAGATGCCCCAGGCGATGTCGGACATGTGGACCATGCCGTCCACGTCGCCGTCGAGGCCAATGAACAGACCGAATTCGGTCGCATTCTTGACTTCGCCTTCGACCTGCGAACCCACCGGGTGACGCTCGGCGAAGTTTTCCCACGGGTTGGACTGGGCCTGCTTGAGGCCGAGGCTGATGCGACGCTTCTCGGCGTCCACCTCGAGCACCAGAACTTCCACTTCCTGGCTCGTCGAAACGATCTTGCCGGGGTGGACGTTCTTCTTGGTCCAGCTCATCTCGGAGACGTGGACCAGGCCTTCGATGCCCGGCTCCAGCTCCACGAACGCACCATATTCGGTGATGTTCGTCACGCGGCCGGTGAGCTTGGCGCCAACCGGATACTTGGCCGATGCGCCTTCCCACGGATCGCTCTCAAGCTGCTTCATGCCGAGGCTGATGCGCTGCGTCTCGCGGTTGATGCGGATGATCTGGACACGGACGGTATCGCCGATGTTGATCATCTCGCTCGGGTGGTTGATCCGCTTGTAGCTGAGATCGGTGACGTGGAGCAGGCCATCGATGCCGCCAAGGTCAACGAACGCACCATAATCGGTGATGTTCTTGACGACGCCCTCGATGATCTGGCCTTCCGTCAGGGTCTGGATGAGGCCGCTGCGCTGCTCGGCGCGGGTCTCTTCCAGGATGGCGCGGCGCGACACGACGATGTTGCCACGGCGACGATCCATCTTGAGGATCTGGAACGGCTGCGGAATGTCCATCAGCGGGGTGACGTCGCGCACCGGGCGGATATCGACCTGCGAGCCGGGCAGGAAGGCCACGGCGCCGTCGAGATCGACGGTGAAGCCGCCCTTGACGCGGCCGAAGATGACGCCCTCGACACGGCTGTTCTCGGCGAACTCGGCTTCCAGCTTGTCCCACGCGGCTTCGCGGCGGGCGCGGTCGCGGCTCAGCATGGCCTCGCCATTGCTGTTCTCGACGCGGTCGACGAACACCTCGACCTCGTCACCGACCTTCAGATCGGCCTTCTGGCCCGGCGCGGCGAATTCACGCAGCTGCACACGGCCTTCGCTCTTGAGACCGACGTCGATGACGGCGAGGTCATTCTCGATTGCGGTGACGGTGCCCTTGACCACGCGGCCTTCAAAGCCGCCCTCGGCGCCGCCAAGTGATTCGTTGAGAAGCGACGCGAAATCGTCGCGGGTGGGGAATGCCGTTGAGGCCATAGAATAAGGTTCCTTCAAGTCATTGCTGGCCAACCGGTTGTCTCCGGTGGTCTTTGGCCAAACCGTCCGCAAGGCCGCATGCCCGGCGGACATTCCGTGCGCGATATATACCAGCGGAACCCCGTTTTTGGAAAAGCAAAAGGGCGCCTCGCCGCGCGAAGCGCCTTGCAGGGCCGCTTATCGGCGGCCTTCCAAGCGTGCATCCACCAGCGCAATCGCGCGCTGAACGGCCGCGCCTATACCCAAATTACTGGTGTCGAGCAAGTCTGCGTCATCCGCCTGCCGGAGCGGCGCGGCGGCACGGCCGCTATCGCGCGCGTCGCGAGCGGCGATTTCGGCCATGACGGCTTCGAGCGGCAGATCGGCCAACTCCGCATGACGGCGCCGTGCGCGCTCCTCCAGGCTGGCGGTGACGAACAATTTGGCATCCGCATCGGGCACGATGACGGTGCCGATGTCGCGCCCGTCGAGCACTGCGCCACCGGGCTGGCGAGCAAAGGCGCGCTGCCGGTCCAGCAAGGCGGCGCGCACTTGGGGGTGACGCGAGACGCGGCTGGCGAGCGGCCCCGCCGCCGCCGAGCGCAAGGCCGGGTCCGCGAGCAGGCTGTCCGGGAAGGCGCAACCGGCGAGCGCATCGTCCGGATCGTCCGGATCGCCACCGGCCTGCGCGACCATGACCCCCACGGCGCGATAGAGCAGCCCGGTGTCGAGCAGCGGCAAGCCATAATGCGCGGCCAGCGCGCTGGCGATGGTGCCCTTGCCGGATGCGGCAGGGCCGTCGACGGCGATAATCATCATCTGGGCTGTGCTTCAGTTGGCGGGACGTTGCATCAGGAAGCCGATCGAATCATATTTCTGCTCCGGCCGGCGCCAGAAGGAGCGCATGAACAGGGCGACGGACGCGCCAAAGCTGTGCCGACGTGGGCGCATGGTAGGTTCTGCCTGAGTGACTCGCTCCGCGATCGTTGTTTCCCAACCGCGCCAGCCTGGATCGAAGTTGCGGACATAGCCCTGATACATTTTTTGTACAGGGACGAAGCCAACCTGTTCCATGATTTGTTGCAAGGATGCCGGCGTGAAGAAATAGATATGGCGGGGGGCATCGAACATTTCCGAAGCAATCGTGAAGGTGCGGAAATGTTCCGAGGCGCAATTGGGCACTTCCACATAGCATAAGCCGCCAGGCCTGGTGAGAGCCAAGGCATTGCGCAGGGCCAGCTTCGGATCGCGGCAATGCTCAAGGGAGTGCGTCATCAGGACCAGGTCGAAGGACCTCTCGGTGATGGCTGCCGGAATAGCCTCGGCGGTGCCGACTTCGACGTTGATCGCGGCTTTGGCGGCATGCGCGCGCGCTGTCGGATCAGGATCGACACCGGTCACCGCAAAGCCCAGCGCCTTGAAGCGAGCAAGATATTTGGCGTCTCCACAGCCAAGGTCGCACACAGTGCCTCCGGCCGGGAGCCGCGCCGCCACCTTTTCGGGAAGAAAGCATTGTTCCCGGTCGAAGATCCAGGCGGCTTTGGTCAGCAACTTGTCCGCGAAGCCAGACGCAATTGGCGGGATGTGACTCGCGCCATCATCATGCGTATAGTAACTGCCAAGTCGATAGAATTCAGGAATGGCGCCGGGGTCCGGCATCGGTGAGAGGACGCCCAGGCTACAGGTGCGACATCGCAACACGGAGCGATAGATCATCGGCGTGTTCTTCTTGGCATCAATTGGCATTGTCAGCCAATTGTCGAGCGGGCCATTGCAGGCATTGCAGCAATATTCCGGTGACATTGCGCTATTCCCTTGTTGGCTCGACGGCCGCCAAGCCGCCTCCATTTATGGAGTCGCGGTCAACCAAGTCAAGATTCTCCGACCGTCCGTCTGCGGTCGCGTTCATGCCCCGCCCCGGAGGGTCTCCAGCAGAGTCGCAAACCCCGGAAAGCTGGTCGCGACCGGGCTCATATCGTCGATGATGAGGCCGCCCGTCGTGTGCAGGCCGGCCACGGCGAAGCTCATGGCGATGCGATGATCGAGCTGCGCGGCGATCGTCGGTTGCAGTTCGCTACCGCCCAGCGGCGCGCCGTCATTGCCGGTGATGAGAAGGCCGTCCGGCTGCTCCTCGATCCGCGCGCCGATCCGCGCGAGGCCGCGTGCCATCAGGGCGAGGCGGTCGGATTCCTTGACGCGCAGTTCATCCAGGCCGCTGGTGCGGGTGACGCCCTTTGCATGCGCGGCAGCAACGAAGAAGACCGGGAACTCGTCAATCATGCTGGGCACGATCGCCGGCGGCACATCGATGCCGGTGAGCTGGCTGTGCCGCGCGACGAGATCGGCGACGGGCTCGCCGCCCACCACGCGCTCGTTGGTGATGGTGAGATCTGCCCCCATCGCCCGCAGCATCTCGAACAGGCCGGCGCGAGTCGGGTTCATGCCGACGTTGGTGACGGTGATGTCCGAGCCCGGCGTGATCAGCGCGGCCACCACGGGGAAGGCGGCCGAGGAAGGGTCTCCCGGCACCTCCAGCACTTGTGGCTTCAGCGCCGCGCCGCCGGTGACGGAAATGATCCGCGTGCCATCCGGCAGCGTCTCGACGTCGAGCGCCGCGCCGAAACCCTTGAGCATCCGTTCGCTATGGTCGCGCGTGGGCACCGGCTCGATGACGCGGGTGGTGCCAGGTGTGTTGAGCGCGGCGAGCAGGATCGCCGATTTGACCTGCGCGGAGGCGACCGGCAGGCGATATTCGATCGGCACCGCCGGGACGAGGCCGCGCATGGTGAGCGGCAGGCGGCCGCCGGGCGCGGTCGTGAACTGCGCGCCCATCAGGCTGAGCGGCTGCGTCACGCGGCCCATCGGCCGGGCGGAAAGCGAGGCGTCCCCGGTGAAGGTGGCGGTGAGGTCATGGCTGGCGAGCAGGCCCATCAGCAGTCGCACGGAGGTGCCGCTATTGCCCATCTCCAGCGCGGTTTCCGGCTGGGCGAGCGCGCCCACGCCAACCCCGTGGATGCGCCACACGCCATCATCCCCGCGCGCGATCTGCGCGCCGAGCGCCCGCATGGCGGCGGCCGTGGCCAGCACGTCCTCCCCTTCGAGCAGGCCGGACACCCGGCTTTCGCCAACCGCCAGCGCCGACAGCATCAGCGAGCGGTGGGAAATGCTCTTGTCGCCCGGCACCGTGACGGTGCCACGCAGAGGGGCGCCGGGTGCGAAGCGCATATTGCGCGCATGTTCAGTCATATGCTCCAGTTTCCGGATCAATGGCGCGGCCGCGTCTGGCGCGCTGCGCGGGAGAAAAATATCGAGGGCTTTTGACAGTGCCCGCATGCTATGGCAAGGCGCGCGGCACTTCGTGGCAGCCAAGCCTGCTCGCGTGATTATCAATTCATCTGGAAGGACTGAGGCGCCATATGGTCAAGCCTGAATGGGGAACGAAGCGGACCTGCCCCAAATGCGCGACGCGCTTCTACGACCTGGGCAAGGACGAGCCGGTGACCTGCATCGAATGCGGGAACGTCTGGACGCCGGAGCCCGTGCTCAAATCCAAGCAGCCGATTCCTTTCGAGGAAGCGCCCAAGCAGACGACGGCGGCTGAGCCCGATGCGGCGGCTGATGACGATCTGGATATCGACATCGACGTCGATGATGCCGAGGGCTCGCCGGACAATGACGTCGACCTTGGCGGCGACGACGATCTCGGCGTTGCGGCGGCCGAGCCCAAGGATGACGAGGCCTGAAAAACTTCTTTTCATATTGTTTGAAATTGGACTTGCAGCAGGGCGAGGGCTGACCTAAGAGCAGCGCCCTGCACCGGGCGGAACCCTCCGCCCGGTAAGTTTTCGGGGCCGTAGCTCAGCTGGGAGAGCGCTACACTGGCAGTGTAGAGGTCAGGGGTTCGATCCCCCTCGGCTCCACCAAACTTCCCTAACTTTCCGAAGTCGGGGTGTTGGAAAAAATCCCACAGACATCCGCGCAGACGTCGCGAAGGCCATCCCCTCAGGCGGGCTGGATGGCTGTTTCGTCAAAATGGCCTGGAGCATGTCCGGGCCATTGGTGGCGACCTCATTCATTTGTTTCGATCGTTCCGGCTTATCGCCCGGCTCTGCATGGTTCATAAGATGCATGCCTGATCCTGGGAGATGCGTGATGAGTGACCTGGCAAAGCTGGCACGGTCCGGCTTGGTGACGCGATTGTGAATCGTATCGGTTTTGGCGCGATGCAGCTCGCCGGACCTGGCGTGTTCGGTCCACCCAAGGATCGCGAGGCGGCGATCGCGGTGCTGCGGGCCGCTGTGGCGGCTGGCGTCAATCATATCGATACCAGCGATTTCTATGGCCCGCATGTTACCAACCAGATCATCTGCGAGGCGCTCCATCCCTATGCCGATGACCTCGTCATCGTGACCAAGGTCGGCGCGCGACGGGGAGGCGATGCCGCCTGGTTGCCCGCGCAGAGCCCGGCCGACTTGACGCAGGCGGTGCACGACAATCTGCGCAACCTCGGCCGCGATGTGCTCGACGTGGTCAACCTGCGGGTCATGGGGGGCGGGCATGGTCCGACGGAGGGCTCCATCGAAGCGCAGTTCGCGACCCTGGCCAGGCTGCGCGAGCAGGGCCTGATCCGGCACCTTGGCCTGAGCAACGTGACGGAGCGGCAGATCGCGCAAGGGCAGGGGATCGCGCCCGTGGTCTGCGTGCAGAATCAGTATAATCTCATCCACCGCGCCGATGACAGGCTGATCGACCGTCTGGCCGCGCAGGACATTGCCTATGTGCCCTTCTTTCCGCTGGGCGGCTTTGCTCCCATCCAGTCCGATGCCCTGACGGCGCTGGCGGCGCGCCTCGATGCCTCGCCCATGCAACTTGCCCTGGCGTGGCTGCTGGCGCGCGCGCCGAATATTCTGCTGATCCCCGGCACGTCCAGCCTCGCCCATCTGGCAGAAAATCTTGCGGCGGCTGATCTGACCCTTGCCGAGACCGTGAAGGCGGAGCTGGACCGGATCGCGGTCAGCGCGACCGCCTGAGCCGGTTTCGCCGGGGCCGGACGGGCGACAGTCGCGCCGGGTGTCGAGCCCGATCCCACATTGTCGCCGGCCTTGCCTCATGCGAAGAGCGTCCAGGAGGCGACGGAACGATCGCTTGCCTTGCCGCTGTTTCGGCCGGGCCGCCCCTCTGGCCTTCGCTCTGCCCGAGGAGCGCTCATCACTGGAAGGAGAGACGATGCGTTTGGGATATTTTGCTGCATTCATGCTGCTGACCACAGCCGCGCCCGCGCTGGCGGCCGGGGGGGATGACGCGAAGGCCGAGGCGCGCTGCACCGCCTTTGGCAGCCAGAGCGTCGGCAGCGACGTCACCATCACGGCGGTGAGGCATGTCGGCGTCACGCCGGCCGGCACGGCGCAACCGGGCGGCCCGCCGCTTGCCGTCGCCTTGCCTGCCCATTGCCGGGTCGAGGGCATCATCAACCAGCGCAAGGGGGCAGGCGGCAAGGAGTATGGCATCGGTTTCGCCATCGCGCTGCCGGATGACTGGAACGGGCGCTTCCTGCTGCAAGGTGGCGGCGGCCTCAATGGCAGTGTCGGCGCGCCGATCGGCCCCGTCGCGTCTGGCGGGAAGCCGGCGCTCACGCGCGGTTTCGCCGTCATCAGTCATGATAGCGGCCACAAGGGCGCGGTGTTCGATTCGAGCTTCATGGCCGACCAGCGCGCGCTTCTCGATTTCGCCGAGGCTTCGGTCAGGACCGTCACGTTGCTGGGCAAGCGGATTACCGCCACCTATTATGGCAGGCCCGCCGCCCACAGCTATATGACCGGCTGCTCGACCGGCGGGCGCGAGGCGATGCTTGCCTCGCAGCGCTACCCGGAATTGTTCGACGGGATCATCGTCGGCGCGCCCGCCATGCGCACCGCGGATTCCAATCTCGGTGTCGAATATACCCAGATTCTGTTCAATCAGGCCGCGCCCAAAGGCGCGGACGGCAAGCCGATCATGAGCGAGGTGCTCACCGCCGCCAACCGCAAGGCCATCCAGCAAGGCATTCTCGACCAGTGCGACGGGCTGGATGGCCTCAAGGACGGCATGATCGAGAATGTCGCGCAATGCCGGTTCGATGCCAGGAAACTCGCCTGCTCGGCCGGCAAGACCGATGGCTGCCTGAATGACGGGCAGGTTCGTGCGCTGGAGCTCGGCCTTGCCGGACCGAAGGACAAGGCCGGCTATGCCCTCTATGCCCCGATGGCCGCCGACACCGGCATCGTGGCGACGCCGATGGGCTATCTGCCGACGGGCGGCCCCGGCCCCTTCGGTCCGCCCAGCGACGCAACGGATATCGACCTCGACGCGCGCGCCCGTGAGAACCGGAACGATGCCGGCCAGCGCCTCACCGACACCAATTACTGGACCAACCTCAACACCTATCTCGATCGCGGCGGCAAGATGATCTTCTATCATGGCGTCTCGGACTTCTGGTTCTCGCCCTTCGCGACATGGGATTATTACGAGCGCGCCGCCCAGGCCAACGGCGCGGCCTTCACGGATGCGAGCCGCTTCTACATGGTGCCCGGCATGCTCCATTGCGGCGGAGGCAATGCCTTCGAGCAGTTCGACATGCTCTCGGCCGTTGTCGACTGGGTCGAGGAAGGCAAGGCGCCTGGCAGCATTACCGCGCAGCGTCCCGCGCCATCCACCGAGTCCCGCCCGCTGTGCCCATTCCCCGCCCATGCGCAATATCGCGGGGGCGACAGCAAGAGCGCAGCCAGCTTCTCCTGCCAGCCCCCGACCGATTGAGGCGCCGGACTGTCATTGCGGGCCCCTGTCGGCAATGGCCGGACAAGGAACGGTTGGCGGACGTCGACAGCGTCCGCCAACCATCGTGGATGACCGCACGGACTGCTGCGTCCGGAACTCGTCAGCATCGAGCAGGCACGGTTGACGGTTGTCCTCCCGAGGCGCTGGCTGGCCGCTTCATCGGCACGCTGATCAGGGCGCTCCACAGTGCGGTCGGGCCGGAGCGCGATCCATCGCCCTGCGGCGGCGGGTTGGCGGCAGGCGCGTTTTTCTCTCGTCTTAGACAGCGTTGTCATATACGTGGAAACGGCCTGGTCGGGCGACAGCCGGCCGGGCATCGAAGCCAAGAGAAAAGGGGTGAGGAGGGGATGATGCAGAGCGGGGACCCGTCGAGTCAAAAGCGCGCCGGCAGCGCGTTCATGTATCTGACTGTGCTGTTCTTCATCTGGGGCGCGGTCACGTCGGTCAATGATGTGCTGATCCCGACGGTGAAGCAGGTATTCTCACTCAGCGACACCGAGAGCTTCCTCACGCAATTCGCGTTCTTCATGGCTTATGGCGTGGTGTCGCTGCCGGCTGCGGCATTGCTCGGGCGGCTGGGCTCCTCGCGCGCGATCGTGCTGGCGCTGGCGACCATGGTGCTCGGCTGCCTGCTGATGCCGCTGGCCACGCTGCTGCGCATCTATGGCGTGGCGCTCGGGGCGCTGTTTGTCATCGCGTCGGGGATTACCCTGCTTCAGGTCGCGGCCAATCCGCTCTCCGCGGCGCTGGGCGATCCCAAGCGCTCGCACTTCCGGCTGGTGCTGAGTCAGACGTTCAACAGTCTCGGGACGGTGGTCGGGCCTTATCTCGCTGCACATACGCTGCTCAAGGGCGGTCTGTTCGACGGCGGCGAGGCGACGGAGGCCAAGATCGCCTATTCGCTGAGCCGGATCGACATCACTTATGGCTTCATCGCGGCGGTCATCCTGGTGATGGCCCTGCTCATCTGGCGCAAACGCGCGCTGATCGATGGCGCCAATCCGCAAAATTCCGCGCCCTCGTCCCTTGGCGGCGCCTTTTCCGATCGCTGGGCGCTGTTCGGTGCGCTCGCGATTTTCCTGTATGTCGGGGCGGAAGTCTCGATCGGCTCCGCCATGGTCAATTTCCTCGAACAGGATGACGTGCTGGCCGTTTCCGCCGTGACGGCCGGGACCATGGTCAGCCTCTATTGGGGCGGTGCCATGATCGGCCGGCTGGCGGGGACGGTGCTGCTCCTGCGGCTGCCGGCCGGGCCCATGCTGGGCGTTTGCGCGCTGGCCGCGGCCGCGCTCTGCCTCGCCGTGAGTGGCCTGACCGGGCCGGTGGCGGGCTATGCCGCCATTTCGGTGGGCCTGTTCAACTCGATCATGTTCCCGGTGATCTTCTCGCTGACGATCGAGCGCTCGCGGGCCGGCGCCTCGGCCACCTCCGGGTTGCTCTGTCTGGCCATTGTGGGCGGCGCGGTGGTGCCGCTGCTGTTTGCGCGGGTCGCGGATCTGAGCGGAAGCCGCTTCACGGCTTTCTACGTGCCACTGGCCTGCTACCTGGCCATCGCGCTGTTCGGCCTGATGGCCTGGCGTGCCGCCAGAGCGGGCGTGACTGCCGTGGCTGAAACGGCCTGAACCGGCGCGTTCAGCGCCGCGCGGGGGCGATGATCCCGGCGCCGAAGGGATAGAGCGGCGCCGCACTGTCATCCGGCCGGTCCGGCCGCTGCGCCTCGACCGCTGCCATGGAGGCGGGCAACTCGAAGGGCAGGCGGCCCTCGGCCTGCGCCTTGCCAAGCATCACGTCGAGCAGCGCATCGTCGCTGGCGCCGAAATTGCCGAGCAGGGCGGCGGTCTTGTCGCGGATATTGCCGAGGATCGCCGGCCGGTCGAGATAGATGGAGGCGATGACCGGCACCTTGGCGGCGGCGGCCTTGAGCGCCTCATAATCCGGATCGGCGTTGCGGAAATCGAGCCGGCCTTCCTTTTGCCGGCTGCCGAAGAAATGATTGGGGTGAAGCATTTCGCTCGGGGCGGTCAGCCGGAACAGGGCGACGTCCGCCTCCTCGGGCCGGGTCACGACAAGGAGACCGTGGGCGCGGGCCACTGCCGGAGAGAGGCCATGCAGATAGACGCGGCTTCCCGCCTTGAGCGGGAGCGCGCCGTTATTCTCCAGCAGGATCTGGGCGCGGCGCTGGACATCATCTGCCGCGGCGCGGAAGACCGGATTGCCGACGATGCGCGCGGCCTGCGCCGGATCGACGAAGGGCTGGTCGAACAGCCCCTGACGGAATTTGGCGATCATCACCCGGCGCACCGATTCATTGACGCGCGCTTCGCTCAGCCGTCCGGAACGGACCGCCGCGACGATGATCTCGGGCTTGTCCACCCCGCCAAACTGGTCGATCCCCGCGTCCACGCCCTTGGCGAAGCGCTCGGCCTGCGGCAAATTCTCCACGCCCCACGGCATGGCGATATCAGCGGGGCCTTGCGGCTGTTGCGGGTCGCGGCAGCCGGGCGTGCAATCATTGGTGATCGCCCAGTCCGACAGGATGATGCCGCTATAACCCTTCTGCCCACGCAGCAGGCCGGTGAGCAGTTGCTTGCTGAAGCCCGGCGCCACCTGCTCGGTCAGTTGGCCGTCCAGCATCAGGCCCTTGAGGATGGTGTAGGCTGGCATCACCCCGCCGACATGGGCATCCAGCGCACCCTGAAAGGCGGCGACATGCTCGGCGAATGTGGCTTCGTCCAGCACGGCGTAGCGGCCATACCAGTTGTGGCCGTCAAAACCCTCGGGCTGGGCGCCATAGCCCACCCAATGCTTGACGATGGTCAGCACGCCATCGCGCGTGACGCCGCCCGTGCTCTGCTGAAAGCCCTCGACATAGGCGCCGGCCAGCGGGGAGACGAGCGCGGCGGTGGCGCCGAAGGTGCCGGCGAGGCGGCTCCAGCGCGGCTCGGTGGCCAGATCGGCCTGCGGTGACAGCGCCTCGTGAATGCCCACGGCGCGATATTCCTGCCGGGCGATATCGGCGAAACGGCGGGTGATCGCCGGATCGCGCAGCGCGCCGAAGCCCAGTATGTCGGGCCATTGGGAGAAGCCTTTCGCCTCTGACGATGCGCCGAGTACATATTCAAAATGATTGCGCGGATCGGTGCTGATCGTCACCGGAATGCCGAGCCGGCCTTGCGCGGCCAGCGCTTGCACGGCGTTATTCTGCTCGGCCAGTCGGTCGGGCGCAATGGCGAGGCGAGTGATGAAACTGGTGATGTTGCGCTCGCCGATCAGCACCCGCACCTGATCGAGATCATAGCCCTGATCGGACAGGCCGGCCCCCATCGTGCCGGCACCGGGCAGGGTGCCATGCATCATCGTCCCGGCCTTTTCCGCCAGCGTCATGCGGCCGACCAGATCATCGGCGCGTTGCTCCGCCGAGAGTCGCCAATCCTCATATGGGTCGAGCCGGCCGTTGCGATTCAGGTCGCGAAACGCCGCGCCATCGATGGTGAGCTTGCGCGCGTCGTCCGGTGATGCCGGGGCGGAGGCGGCGAGCAGGCCGGTCAACAGGGCGAAGGCGAGGGCATTTGATCGTTTCACGCTGGCGTCTCTCACAAATTGCAGGCCGTCATCTGTCCGATAAGGAGTTGAGACAGCGCTGTCATACGGCATTGCCGGCGAAATTTTGTCAATGTGAAACTGCGCTGGCCGCGCCGCGGCCGGGCATGCCCGTGGCCGGACAGTCAAATCCGGCGCGGTCTTGCCTGTGATAATGGGGGGCGCTGTCAGCTGGTCAGGCGGACCAGCGGGCCGTCGAGCCGCGCTCGATGACCTTGTAGGGCAGGATGATATGCGCGGCCGGCGCGGCCTTGTCCGCCGCGGCCAGCAGCTTGACCGCTGCCGTGGCCATGGCGCCGAAGGATTGCCGCACCGTGGTCAGCGCCGGCGAGGTGATATGCGCAATGGCGGAATCGTCGAACCCGGCGATGGAAAGCTGCTCGGGCACGCGGATGCCGCGCTGCATGGCGGCGGCGATGGCGCCCGCCGCCATATCGTCATTGGCGCAGAAGATGGCGGTGGGCGGCTCCGCCAGCCTGAGCAGGGCGTCCGCCGCCCGAAGGCCTGAGGCGACGTTGAAGGCGCCACCTTCGACGAGGGGCGCGAGCGTTTCGTCAAACGCGGCGAGCACGTCGCGACAGGCCTTGAGGCGGGCGGTCGCCGCACGGTGGCCGTCCGGGCCGCTGATGAAGCCGATGCGGCGATGACCAAGGGCAAGCAGATGGCGCGTCATGGCCGCCGCGCCGCCATATTCGTCGGTCGCGACGGACGGCGCCGTCTCGCTGTCGAGGCCGGGCGCGATGAGCACATAGGGAATGCCAGAGCGATCGAGCGCCTCGACCATCTCGATATGGTCGCACAGGGGCGGGGCGACGATGATGCCGTCAATATCGGACGCGGCGATGCCGGCGGGCAGACGCGGCGGCAAGGCGCCGGCCGACACGTCACAAATCTCGATCGTCAGGCGGTAGCCCGCCTTCTGACAGGCCAGCATGGCGGCGAATTGCAGATCCGAAAGGAAGGCGGGCAGATACCAGTCGTCCTCGCTGGCCAGGTCGACCATGCGGATGGCGATCAGCAGCGCAAATGTATAAGTGCGCGGCCCGGCCAGCGTGCGGGCCGCGACATTGGCGCGATAATCGAGATCGGCCGCTGCCTGACGGACCCGCTCGCGCAGCTCCTGCCCCACATGGGGGTTGTTGTTGAGAACGCGCGAGACCGTTTTGAACGAGACGCCGGCACGACGCGCCACGTCGATGATGGTCGGTCGTCCCCCGCGTCTTGCCATGTTGAATGCCGCTCCTGTGCCGGATTTACATCATCTGCCCGCGCCGCAGAGAACCCATGACTGGCCCAGACATTTTGAATTGACAAGCAGCGGGTTGATGACCATCAAAGACAACGTTGTCAGTGACGGGCGACGAAATGCGACGAGGCCGAAGCGGGAAACGCAGGGCCGCACGATAACAGGCGGGAGAGGAAGACGATGAAGCGAGCCATCATGTGCCTGGGCATCGCGACCGCGACCATGGTGCCGGCCGGTGCCTTTGCCCAATCGACCGCGGCCATGCAGGTGACGCTCGACAGCGGTGTTATCGCGGGCAGCGCGGAGGCCGGCGCGCTCTCCTGGAAAGGCATTCCGTTTGCCGCGCCACCTGTCGGCCCCCTGCGCTGGCGGGCGCCGCAGCCGGTGACGCCATGGACCGGCGTGCGCGCGGCGACCGATTATGGTCATGACTGCATGCAGGTGCCCTTCCCCAGTGACGCCGCGCCGCTCGGCACCGCGCCGGCCGAGGATTGTCTGGTCCTCAACGTCTGGAAACCGGCCACGGCACCGGCGGGCAAGGCGCTGCCGGTGATGGTCTGGATCTATGGCGGCGGTTTCGTGAATGGCGGCTCCTCGCCACCGACCTATTCCGGTGCGGAACTGGCGAAGCAGGGCGTCATGGTGGTGAGTTTCAACTATCGGGTCGGCCGCTTTGGCACCTTTGCACATCCCGCGCTGACCAGAGCCGACGAGGATGGCGGGCTGCTCGGCAATTATGGCTATATGGACCAGCTTGCGGCGCTGAAATGGGTGCGGCGCAATATTGCGGCCTTTGGCGGTGATCCCGAGGATGTCACCATCGTGGGGGAATCGGCCGGTGGCATGTCGGTGCATATGCTGGTGACGTCCCCGATGACGAAGGGGCTGTTCACCAAGGCGGTTGTCATGTCCGGCGGCGATGGCGAGGGCATGGGGCCGGGCGGTCTCGCGCAGGTCGAGCAGGTGGGCCTCGCCTTTGCCAGGAAGATGGGCATTGCGGCGGACGATCCGCAGGCGCTGGTCAAGTTGCGGGCGCTGAGTGCGGATCAGGTCACCGATGGCCTGAGCATGATGGCGCTGTTCGCGCCGGGTGCGGGCGAGCGGACCTTCGCCAGCCCCTTTGCCGACGGCAAGCTCGCGGTGGATGCCGGCGCTGCCTATGCGTCGGGCAATTTTGCACATGTGCCGATGATGATCGGCGCGACCAGCGACGATATTGGCGGGCCGACCGGATCGATGGTGGCGGGCGCCCGGCGGCTGGCCGGCGTGATCGCCGCGCAGGGCGTGCCGGCCTATCATTATCGCTTCTCCTATGTGGCGCAGTCCGTCGGCAAGCCGGGGGCGGGACATGCCACGGACATTCCATTCTTCTTCGACACCGTTGCGACGAAATATGAGGCCGCCACCACGCCGCAAGATCTCGGCATGGGCAAGGCGATGAGTGCCTATCTGGCCAATTTCGTGAAAGCCGGTGACCCCAACGGCACGGCGCTGCCCGTCTGGCCGCGCTACGATCGCGCGAGCGACCGGCTCATGGATTTCGCCGAAAATGGCAAGGCGCAGCCGCAAAAGGACCCGCTGGGGCCGGTGATCGACGCCGCCCCGGCAGCATCACCGCCGCGCTGAGTTTCGAGGCGGAGGCCGGCCGCGACGGAATGACGCGGCCTGCTTGAGACAGCGTTGACATGGTCGATTGACAGCGCTGTCCATATCGAACCGACCGTCGGCATGACGGGAAAGGCCGGGGCACGCACTGCCGGAATGGCAGACGTCCCCCAAACAGGAGGGGATCGGACAATGCGGACAATCCATCATCAATGGCTCGCGGGGGCGAGCACCGGGGCAATGGCCCTGCTGGCGCTGGTTGCGATCACGCCCGGCGTCGCGCTGGCGCAGGAGCGGGGCGATGCCGCGCTGTTGGACGCCACGGAGCAGGATACGGCGGATAATCGGGAGATTGTCGTAACCGGCACGAATATTTCGGGCGTGAAGGCGGTCGGCAGTCAGGCCATCTCGATCAGTCGCAGCGAGTTGCTCAGCATGGGCAAGGGGAGCCTGTCTGAAGTGCTGCAGACGCTGCCGCAGGTTCAGAACGCGGCCGGCACGTTCAGTCCGGCCGCCAACGGGGCGAGCGGCAATGCCCAGTCCGGCGCGGGCGGTAATACGACGCGTGGCAATGCGATCAACTTCCGCGGCGTGGGGCAGGGCGCGACGCTGATCCTGGTCGATGGCCACCGCATCACGCCCAACGGCACCGCCGGGGCGTTCACCGAGGCCAATCAGGTGCCGATGGCGGCGATCGAGCGTATCGAGGTGATCGCGGACGGCGCGTCCGCCATCTATGGATCGGACGCCATTGCCGGCGTCATCAACTATGTGCTGCGCAAGGATTTCAGCGGGATCGAGCTGGATGGCCGCTACACATTCGGCGCGCATGGCAATGACGAATATGCGCTGGGCGGGACCGCTGGGCTGAGCTGGAACCCGGATTTCGGGCGTGGCAACATCATCGCGACGTTCGAATATGGTTATCGCATGCCCTATGTGCGCGGCCGCAATCCCCGGTTGCGCGAGGATCAGCGGCCCTGGGGCGGCAATGACAATCGCGTGAACGGCAATGCCGCGACCGTGCCGCTCAACGGCAATATCGTCATTCCGACAGCCAATGGCCTGACCAACCCGGCGTTCCCGCAAGGCGGCGCCTATACCTATTATGCGCTGCCCTACCGGACGGGCGGCGACGTGCTGCTGTCCCTTGCCGATCTTCAGGAGGTGAACGCCAACTGCGTCGGCGCGGTGACACCGACATGCGCCAGCTACGCCAATGTGACCGACCGCTCGGATTTCGAGGATTATATCGGCTCGCAGAAGCGCTATCAGGCGGCTGTCTTCCTCAGCCAGGAAGTCGGTAGTCTGGAGTTTTATGACGAGTTCTTCTGGACGCGCACCGAGCAGTTCACCCGCAGCTATGCCAGCGGCAACCAGAATACCAACCCGACCGTCGCGATCAATCCGGACAGTCCCTATTATCTGTTCAGCCTGCCCAACGTGGTGCGCGAGCCTTTCCCCGGTGCCGGCTTCGGCGTGCCGATGCCGTATGACGTGCAGTTCAACGTGCTGGCGCGCATGCCCGCCGGGGCGCCGCGCTTCGGCAATCAAAACCCCGACGAAAGCTTCAACAACACCTTCGGCGTGAAGGCCGGGCTGTTCGGCGACTGGCGGGGTGAGGCCTATTATACCTATGGGCAGGATAAGAATTGCGGCGTCTGCTATCTGGGCAACTATATCACCCTGGAGGCGACGGACCTGGCTGGCAATGCGGCTGTCAACGCGCTGCAGCAACTGGTCAATCTGCCGTTGAGCGACCCGATGCACGTGAACCCTTTTTCGGCCGATCCGTTCACGCAGGCGCAGCTCGACTATATCCTCGGCACCAACTCGCAATATGGACAGAACTGGAGCCATGACATTGTCGCCAAGGTTGATGGCGGCCTGTTCGACCTGCCCGCCGGCCGGCTGAAGGTGGCCGTGGGCGGCGAATATTATTTCGGCATCCAGAAGCTCCAGAATGACGCGAACCGGCCGCCCGATCCCGGCCCGGTCACCACGCCGGACGCGCGCGCCCGCACCACGCGCACGCAATGGGCCGCGTTCCTTGAAACCTATGTGCCGGTCGTCTCCTCGGAGATGGGCGTGCCGCTGGTCCAGGCGCTGACGGTCAGCGGGGCCGTGCGCTACGATCATTATTCCGACTTCGGATCGACCACCAACGGCAAGCTCAGCGCCACCTGGGAGCTGAATGAGTCTCTGCGCCTGCGCGGTTCATGGGGCACCTCCTTCCGCGCGCCCGGCCTGCCGGAACTCAATGGCGGTGTCTTCTCGCTGGGCTTCGGCTCGTTTGGCCTGCCCGGCGCCGGCGTGACCGGCATCCCGGTGCAGCCCAACGGCATGGCCAATGTCCTCAACTATCTCGGCAACAATCCCAACCTGAAGCCCGAGAAGGGGCGCAACTGGCAGATTGGCGCCGACTTCACGCCCACTGCCGTGCCCGGCCTGCGGCTTTCCGCAACCTATTATAATCTCAGCTACAAGAACAAGCTGGGCACATCGGGCGTGCCACTGGCCCTCTTCGGCGATGGCGGGCCCTTCGCCTCGACCAACCTCATGGACCTCTACGGCGCCTATGTGATCCCGATCCACAATAGCGACGTGACGGCCAGTGGCTGCACGCTCGATCCGGCACTGGACCCGTATAAGGGCTTTCTCTACTCCGCCAATCTCGGCTTCAACCCACGCGACTATTGCAACATCAATGTGGTGGTCGACGGGCGCTCGATCAGCGCGGCCGACACGATGCAGGACGGCCTCGACATGACGGCGCATTATGTCGCCAATGCCAGCGTGGGGACGTTCACCTTCGACCTGTCCGTGAGCAAGATCTTCACCAACACCCAGCGCACCGTGGCCGGCGCGCCGCTGGTCGACGTGCTCGATACGATCGGCAATCCGATCAGCTGGCGCGGCCGGGGGAATATCGGCTTCATCCGCGGGCCGTTCTCGGCCACGCTGATGGGCAATTATGTCGGCCCCTATACCAATGACAAGCCGATCACGATCCTGGGGGCGATCCAGCCAATTTCGCGGGTCGGTGCGTGGACGACGTTCGATCTCAACCTGTCGCTCGGCTTCCCGCGCGGCGAGGAGCGCTATTCGGTGATGAACGGCGTGCGTCTCGGTGTCACCATCACCAACCTGTTCGACAAGGCGCCGCCCATCGTTCAGTCGGGCATGTCGGGCAACAGCTCGATCGACCTGTTCACGCATAATGCGCTGGGCCGGTTCTTCCAGCTCCAGCTCACCAAGGCCTTTTGAGCGGCCGATCGGGCCAGGTCATGATATTGGGGGCGGGAGGGCCGGTTTCGGGATGTCGAAGCCGGCCCTCCTGGCGTGAAGCGGGTGGTCAGCGCGCGGCGGGGCCGATGGCGACGGAACCGCGCATCACAAGATCGAAGTCGAGCGCGACCGCGCGCGCCTGTCCGCTGCGGATGAGCATGTCCGTGGCGGCTTCCGCCATGGCGGCGGTGGGTTGGCGCACGGTCGTCAGCAACGGGTGCAGCGAGCGGGCGATCGGGGAATCGTCGAAGCCGACGACAGACAGATCGCCGGGCAGATCGATACCGGCCTGATAGGCGGCGATCATCACGCCCGTCGCCATATCGTCATTGGACGCGAAGATCGCCGTCGGGCGCGTCGGCAGGGCGAGCAGGGCGTGACCCGCTTCGATGCCGGAAACGGTCGTGAAAGCGCCTTCCTGCATGAAGCCCGGCGGCACGGCGCCGCCGCGTTCGGCCATGGCGTGCAGGAAGCCGTCGCGCCGGCGAGCGGCGGCGGCATGGCCCTGCGGCGGAGCAATGAAGGCGATATCGCGATGGCCCCGATCCCACAGATGGAACGTCATCTGCGCGGCGGCGAGCTGGTCGTCGATGCCCACGCTCGGCGCGCGGTCCGGATAGAGATAGGGCGCGATCCGCACATAGGGGATGCCCAGCGCTTCCAGCTCCGACATCGCCAGATCATTGTCGCTGAGCGGGGGAGAGAGCAGCACGCCATCGAGCCGCAGCGTGCCCACCGCCTCGCGAATGACGGTGCGCACGTCGAGGCTGGCAGACTCCACCTGCTCGATGACGAGGTGATAGCCCGCCCGCTTGCAGGCCGCCATGGCGCCGATCTGCAGTTCGCTGACATAGTTGGAGCTGGGATTGTCGTATACCAGGCCGATCAGATAGGAGCGCGCTCCGGCCAAGGCCCGCGCCGAGATGTTGGGCCGGTAGTTTAGTTCGGCTGCAGCGCGCTCGACGGCCTCGCGGATGGCGGCGCTCACGGCCGGCTCCTTGTTGAGAACGCGCGAGACGCTCTTGATCGATACGCCGGCCCGCTCCGCGACATGGCGGATGGTGATCTGGCGCACTGTCCTGTCCGGCGCGGCCGGCCCGTCCCTGTCTGTCATGCGATTGATTGCGCCTGCTTCATGGCCTCTTGCCTGCCGCTGTCGCAGGGGTGGGCGGACCCGTCATAACGCCCGAATGGCCCGGCGTCTCGGGTTGCGATGGGATGGCTCGCATGCAGGACACGGATTGCCGCGGCATCATGGTGCGATAAGCGCCTCCCATGCGCGGCATGAGGGGAAAAAGCGGCGGGGCTGTTGCCGCTGGGGCGAGGGGAATTGCGGATGATCATGATGCGGTGATAGCGGGTTGACAACGTTGTCTCAATAGGTTTGGATGCCTGCAACGCTGCTGCAACGGCAGGGGCCGGCACGGCAATCCTGTCAGCGACAGGGCGGCCGGGGCGGGCCTGGTGGCGATGACCGGACGACCGGCGTCGGAAACGCAAGGAGGGGGTGGATGACCATGGCGAGAACCACAGTCGCGTTCATGATGACGGCATGGGCCGTCGCGATGCCGGTGCAGCTTGCCGCTCAGCCCGCACCCGCATCGCAAGGTGCAGCCGCCACTTGTCAGCCACAGGGCATGTTCGCGCCGCCGCCGGCCTACAAGCCGGTGGAGCAATTGCCGGATGGGCGAGTCACGTTCCGCATCTGCGCGCCCGAGGCGCAAGAGGTGAAAGTGACGAGCACCGATATCGCCGACATCATCCCCATGGGTTTTCCGCCGGGCAGCCCCGTCGGCCTCGCCATGGTGAAGGATGCAACGGGCCTGTGGAGCGTGACGACTGGCAAGCCGGTGCCGGCGGACACCTATCGCTTCAACTTTCAGGTCGATGGGGCGCGGGTGCCCAATCCGATGGGCACGAGCTGGTCCGAGGAGCGGATGGGCATCAACTCGACCTTCGAGACGATGGGACCGGAAGGCGCCTTCCAGAGCTATGACAAGGCAGTGCCGCACGGAGTCGTGTCGCAGGTCGATTACTGGTCGACCACACTCGGCGCCAGGCGGCGCGCGCATGTCTATACGCCGCCCGGCTATATGAACGGTAGCGCGGCCTATCCGGTGCTCTATCTGGTGCATGGCGCGGGCGACAGCGACGATAGCTGGACCAGCGTGGGCCATGCGCATTATATTCTCGATAATCTGATTGCGGCGGGCAAAGCCCGGCCGATGATCATCGTCATGCCGTTCGGCCACACGCCCGACCGGCCCGGCACGGACATGCTGAACAATGACGATTTCGGCAATGATCTGCGCAGGGATCTGATGCCCTATGTCGAGGGACATTTCCGCACCATCAACAAGCCGGAGGCTCGGGCGATGGCCGGGCTGTCGATGGGCGGTGCACATACCATCCGGAATGGGCTCAACCATCCGGAGACGTTCCGCTCCATCGGCATCTTTTCGATGGGGCTCGGAATGGGCGGTGATGGCAAGCAGGTCACCGATTATGAAGTGGCCAACGACGCGGCGCTGAAGCGCGGGGCGCAGGCTTTCAGCCTCGTCTATTATGCCATGGGCAAGGACGACTTCCTCTACGAGACCGTCGCGCCGACCCGCGCCATGCTCGACAAATATGGCATTCGCCACGTCTATCATGAGAGCCCCGGCGGCCACACCTGGATCAACTGGCGGCGCTATCTCAACGACTTCGCACCAAGGCTGTTCAAATAAGCGGCAGGCGCATGTGCCGGGGGCGGGCAGCAAGCCATCCATGCACGGACTAAACGGCCGTTCATCGCGCTGATGATGCGGGAAGCAGAGGGGGGATATTGATGAGGGGATGGACGTTGGCCACGCTTGCGCTGGCAGGCACCGCAATGGCGACATCGTTGATGCCGGGGCTCGTTGGCGGCGCGATGGCGCAGGCGCCGGTCCCGTCTGCGGCCGCTCCACAGGCACGACCGTGGATGGACGCGCGTCTCTCGCCGGATCGGCGGGCCGATCTGTTGCTGGCGGCCATGACGCTCGACGAGAAAGTGGCGCTCCTCCATGGACCGATGGCGATGCCCTTTGGCCCCTTCAAGCTACCCGAGGGGGCGGTCGGTTCGGCCGGCTTCATCCCCGGCAATGCGCGGCTCGGCATCCCGGCGCTCAACGAGAGCGACGCCAGCCTGGGCGTCACCAATCCCATGCTGGTGCGCGGGGTGGAGGATGTGGCGACGCCCTTGCCTTCCAGCCTGATGCTCGCATCGACTTTCAACCCGCAGATTGCCTTTGCCGGCGGCGCGATGGTGGGGGCGGAGGCGCGCGCCAAGGGCCTTAATGTGCAGCTGGCGGGCGGCGCCAATCTGCTGCGCGATCCGCGCGGCGGCCGCAATTTTGAATATGTCGGCGAGGACCCGTTGCTGGCCGGCATCATGGCGGGCGAGGCGATCCGGGGCATCCAGTCGACCGGCATGGTCTCGACGGTCAAGCATTTCTCGCTCAACGATCAGGAGCATAAGCGGATGACCGTGGACGCGGTCATTGGCGAGGCGGCGCATCGCGAAAGCGACCTGCTTGCCTTCCAGATCGCCATCGAACGCGGCGATCCCGGCTCGGTGATGTGCGCCTATAATATGATCAACGGTGTCTATGCCTGCGAGGATGACCAGCTGCTCAACAAAACGCTCAAGCAGGACTGGAATTATCAGGGCTGGGTGATGTCGGACTGGGGCGCGGTTCACTCGCTCGAGGCCTTTGTGCGCGGGCTCGATCAGCAGTCAGGCGAGCAACTCGACCGGCAGGTGTTTTTTGGACAGCCGCTCCGCGACGGCGTGGCGGCTGGCCGCATCCCGCCGGCGCGCCTGGACGATGCCGCGCGGCGGGTGCTGCGGGCGATGTTCGCCCATGGCCTGTTCGACAAGCCGCCGGTCAGGGGCGCGATCGACTTTGCCGGCCATGCCGCGGTCGCCCAGAGGCAGGCGGAGGAAGGCATCGTCCTGCTCAGGAATGACGGGATCTTGCCGCTGGCGAAAACCGCGCGGCGTATTGCGGTGATCGGCGCCCATGCCGAGGTCGGCGTGCCCTCCGGTATGGGCTCGTCGCAAGTGACGGCGCCCTATCGCGAGTCGGCGCTGGTGCCACTGCGCACCGTGCCGATCGGCGGGGAAGGGCAGATGGCGACATGGGCCAATGTGACCTTCCACCCCTCGCCGCCGCTCGCCGCGATCCGGGCCCGCATGGACCCTGCCGTGGATGGCGCGGCGGCCGCCAGCCCGCTGACGCCGCCGGCACCATCCCGCGTGTCGTTCGACCCCGGCATTTATCCCGCCGCGGCCGCGCAGGAGGCCAGGGCGGCGGAGCTGGCGATCGTGTTCGTCTATCAACCCTCCAGCGAAGGCGATGACGTGCCGGACATGAGCTTGCCGTTCGGGCAGGATGCGCTGATCGAGGCGGTGGCAGCGGCCAATCCCAACACCATCGTCGTGCTGCAGACCGGCAATCCGGTGCGCATGCCCTGGGCCGACAAGGTGAAGGCGGTCGTGCAGGGCTGGTATTCCGGCGCGCGCGGCGGCGAGGCGATTGCGCGCGTGCTGTTCGGGGAGGTCAATCCATCGGGCCGCCTGCCGATGACCTGGCCCGTGGACGAGAGCCAGTTGCCGCGCCCTGTCATCCCCGGCTGGGGCGAGCCCGCGGAGACGATTGTGCGGGTCGACTATGATATCGAAGGCTCGGATGTGGGCTATCGCTGGTTCGCCCGCGAGAACCGGACGCCGCGCTACTGGTTCGGCCACGGGCTGAGCTACACCGCCTTCACCCAGACCAATCTCAGCGTGAAGGGCGGGGCGACGGTGGTCGCGAGCGTCGATGTCACCAACAACGGCGCGCGGGCCGGCAAGGATGTGGTGCAGCTCTACCTCACCGCCAGACCGGGTGGGGCGGCTCGCCGTCTGCTGGCGTTCGAGAAGGTCGAGTTGGCGCCGGGCGAAACGCGCCGGGTCACGCTCACCGCCGATCCGCGGCTGCTCGCTGCCTTTGACGAAAAGGCGCATGGCTGGCGCATCGATGCAGGCGAGTATGAGGTCGGGGTGGGCGAAAACGCCGGTGAGATAGCGCTGCGCAAAAGCGTGCGGCTGTCGGCCGGGCGGCGCAAGCCCTGATGGCGCCAATGCGCGCCGGGCGTGCATGGCCGTATCGCCCGGCCATGCCGCTCTGCCTGAGGATGGCGGCTGTCGGCTGGCAGCGAGACGAAACCGGGGCCGCGCGGCGATCCGTATAACGGGTTCATGGCCAACGGACGGGCGATCTGTCCGATCCGTCGTTCGCTCGCCTTGCCTCGCCCGGAAAGTCTGGCAAAAGGGGGTATGTCTCGCTTGCCCATGTCGCGTGCCGTCCGGCCGCTCACCGCCCTTGTCGCTCTGACTCTCCTTGCCATGGGTGCGCCGGTCGCGGCCCAGACGGGGAGTGGCGCACAGCCCTCAAGCGTCGGCGCGGCGACGGAGGCTGGGTTTGCGAGCTATCTGCAAGGTTTGCGCGCGAAAGCGCGGGCGCAGGGGGTGAGCGATGCGACGTTCAACCGCGCGATCGCCGGGCTCACCTTCAACCCGCGGGTCGCGGCGCTCGATCGCGCCAATCAGCCGACGGCGGCCGATGCGCCGATCCCGGATTTCGAGCCCTATCGGCTGCGCCATGTCGATACGGCGCGCATCACGGGCGGCCGGACCGTCTATCGTACCAATCGCCCGCTGCTGAGCGGCATCGAGCGGGAGACCGGCGTGCCCGAGGAGATCATGGTCGCGATTTTTGGCCATGAGACCAATTATGGCCGGGTCGTCGGCGATTTTGACTTGCTGCGCTCGCTCGCGACCCTGGCCTATGAGGGGCGGCGTCGAGCGCTGTTCGAGCCGGAACTGCTCGCCGTCATGGTAATGATGCAGCGCGGGGTGCCGCGCGAGCGGCTGGTCGGCAGCTATGCGGGCGCGTTCGGCTATCCGCAATTCCTGCCCTCCGTCTATCTGCGCGACGCGCGCGATGCGGATGGCGACGGGGTAGCGAATATCTGGTCGAGCCAGGCCGATGCTCTGGCCTCCATCGCCAATTATTTCGTGCGGGCCGGCTGGCGCAAGGGCGAGCCATGGGGGCTGGCCGTGCGGGTGCCGGCCAGCTTCAACCGCAGCGCGATCGCCAGCCGCACCAACGCGCCGCGCTGCGTGCGCGTGATGGATCGCCACAGCCGTTGGCTGACCATGGGCGAATGGCGGGCGCTCGGCCTTGTCCCGACGCGCGGGAGCTGGCTGGCCGATGGCGTGATGGCGACGCTGCTGGAACCGGATGGCCCGGGCAAGACGGCCTATCTGCTGACCAGCAATTACCGCGCGATCCTCGATTATAATTGCTCGAATTTCTATGGCCTCTCCGTGGGCCTGCTGGCGGACGAGGTCAGGCAATGAGGCGGGCGACGCGCTGAAGCGGCCGCCCGTTCGCACGCCGGTCCGAGCCATGGGGGGCTAGGCAGGCGCGCGTGCGCCGGTTAATGACAGATGGCAAGCGCACTATATGGCTGCGTTTTTTCGACCCTGTCACGGCCCCGAACGTCATAACGGATCCTCACATGAAACCATTTTTGCCACTTGCTCTGGCCCTGCCGTTCCTCATCTCGGCAGCCTCGGCGAGCACGCCCAGCTATGATACCAAGGCGCCCGTCGCCTATCTGGTCGATCTGTCGTCCGGCCGGGTGCTGTTCGATCGCGACAGCACGCGCCAGATGCCGCCGGCGTCGATGGCGAAGATGATGACGACTCATGTCGCCTTCAAGCTCATCAAGGAAGGCAAGCTCAAGCTTGACCAGAGCTTCACCATGCGGCCCGAAACATGGCGGAAATGGCATAGCCAGGGGTCGACCATGTTCCTCAAGGTCAATGAGGCGGTCACGGTCGAAAATCTGCTGCATGGCATCGTTACGCTGTCCGGCAATGATGCCTGCGTCGTGCTGGCCGAAGGGATTTCCGGCTCCGAGGAAGCGTTTACCGACCTGATGAATGCCGAAGCCAAGCGCCTTGGGCTCACCGGCAGCCATTTCGGCAACAGCAGCGGCTGGCCGGATGAAGGCGTGACGCAGGTGACCGCGCGCGACCTGGCGGAGCTGGCGCGCGCCACCATCGCGGAAACGCCGGATCTTTATCGGCAATTTTATGCCACGCCGAGCTTCACCTGGGGGCAGACGATGGGCGGCACGCCGATCGTGCAGCCCAATCGCAATCCCATTCTCGGCCGGGTCGCCGGTGCAGACGGCCTGAAGACCGGCCACACGCAGGAAGCGGGTTATGGCTTCACCGGTTCGGCGGACCAGAATGGCCGCCGCCTCATCATGGTCGTGGCCGGTCTGACGAGCGAGCGCGAGCGGACCGAGGAATCCGTGCGTCTGCTGGATTGGGGCTTCCGGGCCTGGCATGCGCGGCCGATCGCCAAGAAGGGTGCCGTGCTGGGGCAGGCGAAGGTACAAGGCGGCTGGGCCCGCTCGGTCGATCTTGTCGTGCCGCGCGATCTCTCGGCCACCATTCCCGCAGCGGCCAATGGCACGCTCAGCGGCAAGATCGTCTATGACGGGCCGATCAAGGCGCCGATCGCCCAGGGGCAGGAAATTGCCCGGCTGGTGGTCGATGCCGGCGATGGCGTGGCGCAGTCGCTGCCGCTGGTGGCCGGCAAGGAGGTGGCGCAGGCCGGCTTCTTCGGGCGGCTGTGGACCGGCTTCCTCGCGCTGTTCGGCTGAGGGGCGCGGATTTGCGCGGCCGCTTCATCTCGCTGGAAGGCGGCGAGGGTGTCGGCAAATCGACACAGGCGCGCCTGCTCGTCGCGGCGCTGGCGCAGCACGGGGTCGATGCGCTGCTGACCCGCGAGCCGGGCGGCAGCGAGGGGGCGGAGGCCATTCGCGGCCTGCTCCTCTCCGGCCCGGCCGAGCGCTGGACGATCGAGGCGGAAGCGCTGCTGTTCGCCGCGGCGCGGGCGGACCATGTCGCGCGCACCATCCGGCCGGCGCTCGCGGCCGGGCGCTGGGTGGTGTGCGACCGCTTTCTCGATAGCAGCCGGGCCTATCAGGGGACTGGCGACGCGCTGGAGGATGACGCCATCATGGCGCTGCATCGCATCGGCTCGGGCGGCCTGTTGCCGGACCGCACGCTGTTGCTCGCTCTGCCGCTGGCGGAGAGCAGCGCGCGGGCGGGGCTGCGCGATGGCGACGAGCCGGACCGGATCGGCGGGCGGGATGCCGCTTTCCATCACGCGGTGGGCGCGGCCTTTACCCGCTTTGCCGCGGCGGACCCGGCGCGCTTCCGGCAGGTTGACGCTAGTGGCCCGGCGGCGACGGTGAGCGCCCGGCTGCTCGCGGCCTTGGGCGACCTGCTGCCATGACGGACTGGCAGGGGCATGATGCGCAGATCGCCACGCTGATCGAGGCAAGCGCGACGCCGCGCATGCATCATGGCTGGATTTTCGTCGGGCCGCGCGGTGTCGGCAAGGCGGGGATCGCCTATGATTTCGCTCAGCGATTGCTGGTGGCCGGCGCAGGGCGTCCGGTGCCGGGCGATCGGCTCGCGCCCGACGCGAATGATCCGTCGGTGCGGTTGCTGGCCGGCGGAGCGCACCCCGATTTCGTTCGCCTCCAGCGCCTCGAACGGGATGACCGCAAGAGCGATGCCGGCCAGTTGGCGCGCAATATCACCGTGGATCAGATCCGCGGTCTCTCACGGTTGCTGCACAGCGCGCCCTCGATGGGCACGCGGCGGATCGTGCTGATCGACAGCGCCGACGACCTGGAGACGGGCGCGGCGAACGCGCTGCTCAAGGGGCTGGAAGAGCCGCCCGAGGGCGCGGTTTTCCTGCTCATCGCCCATCGGCCGGGCCGGCTGTTGCCGACCATCCGCTCGCGCTGCCGGGTGCTGCGGTTCGGGCCGCTGGATGATGCGGCGATGACCAGCGCGCTCGGCGAGGCCCTGCCGGACCTGCCGGCGGCCGAGCGCGCGGCGCTGATCCATGGTGCGGAAGGCTCGCCCGGACAGGCGATTGCGGGCCGCGATCTGGACCTGCCGGCGCTGGAGCAGGCGCTCGAGCGCATCGCCCATGGTGGCCATGGCGCGGGCAGCGAGCGGGCAAAGCTGGTTGCGGCCCTTTCGACCGTCGGCGCGCGCCCGCGTCTGGAGGCCTTTGTGGACCTCGTCCCGCGCTTCATCGCGCGCCATAGCCGCGACATGCGTGGCCCGGCGCTGGGGCAGGGGATCGCGGCCTATGAAGAGGCGCAGCGCCTCGGCGCGGGCGCCGTGACGCCGTTGCAGTTGGAGCCAGGCGCGCTGGTTCATATGCTGTGCGAGACGGTGGCATCGCTGGGGCGGGAGAGCCCGCAGACACGGGCGGGCTAGGCGCGCACCGCCCGGCCCTGCGCAAGTGGCCCGTTGCGATGGGTTCGGCAACAGGCGGGCGCCGGCGTCCCGTCGATCGCAAGGCCGGCCCGCCGTTGCATGACGACCCGTTCGGTGGCCGGACGCAGGTGGCTTGGGCCAAACGCTCCTTGCCGAAGCCGCCCCCATCCGGATGATCCTCTAGGCATGAAGGCTGCGTCCGGTTAGAGAGGCGGTCGCAATGGCCGCATCTGAGACGGCCCCAAGGATCAGCAGGAATTCCATGTCGACGCCGCTCACCATCACGACCGCGATCAGCTACCCCAATGGCCGCCCGCATATCGGTCATGCCTATGAATCGATTGCCACGGATGCCTTTGCCCGGGCCGCACGGATGATGGGGCGCGATGTCTTCTTCCAGACCGGCACAGACGAGCATGGCCTCAAGGTTGCGCAGGCCTCCCGCGCGCGGGGCATCGAGCCGCAGCAGTTTGTCGATGAGATATCAGCCACTTTCAAAGAGATGGATGATAAACTTGCGGTCAGTTATGATCGCTTCATCCGCACCAGCGAGGCCGCGCATCATCGCGCCAGTCAGGCGATCTGGGAGGCGATGGCCGCCAATGGCGACCTGTATCTGGATCGCTACGAAGGCTGGTATTCGATCCGCGACGAGGCCTATTATGACGAAAGCGAGCTGATCGCCGACGACGCGGGGCAGACGCTCTCGCCGCAGGGCACGCCGGTCGAGTGGACCGTCGAGGAAAGCTGGTTCTTCCGCCTCTCCAATTATCAGGAGCGCCTGCTCGCCCTCTATGCGGAGCGGCCGGACTTCATCCAGCCCGAGAGCCGCCGCAACGAGATCATGCGCTTCGTCGAGGGCGGGCTGCGTGACTTGTCCGTCTCACGCACCAGCTTCGACTGGGGTGTGAAGGTGCCCGGATCACCCGATCATGTGATGTATGTCTGGGTTGATGCGCTCACCAATTATCTGACCGGCTGCGGTTACCCTGACGATCAGGCGCGGCTGGCGCATTATTGGGCCGAGGGGGGCGATATCGTCCACATCATCGGCAAGGATATCGTGCGCTTTCACGCGGTTTACTGGCCGGCCTTCCTGATGAGCGCGAAGCTGCCGCTGCCCCGGGCCATCTTCGGCCATGGTTTCCTGCTCAATCGCGGCGAGAAAATGTCCAAGTCGCTCGGCAATGTCGCTGATCCGATCGAGCTGGCCGAGACCTTCGGGGTCGATCCGTTGCGCTATTTTCTGCTGGCCGAGGTCAGCTTCGGAAATGATGGAAGCTATAGCCCGGAAGCCATTGTTCAGAAAACGAATACCGAGCTTGGCAACGCGTTCGGCAACCTCGCCCAGCGCACGCTGAGCTTCATCGCCAAGAATCTGGAAGGGCGGCTGCCGGCACCCGCGCCGCTGCTCGAGGACGAGGCGTTGCTTGCGACGGTCCGCGCGGCCGTGCATCAGGAGGTGCCGCGCGCGTTTGAGGCGTTTGCCCCGTCCGATGCCATACAGGCGTGGCTGCGCGCCTGCTTCGCCTGCAATGCCTATATCGACGCGCAGGCGCCATGGGCGTTGCGCAAGACCGATCCGGCCCGGATGGAAGCGGTGCTGGCAACGCTCTATGTAGCGATCGGTGAACTGGCTGTGGCGATCCTGCCGGTCATCCCGACCAGCGCGGCAGCGCTGCTCGATCAGATGGGGGTGCCGGCCTCGGCCCGCCGCTATGCTGCGCCGGACGAGGACTGGTATGGCGCCCTGCGCTCGGATGGTTTCACAATCATGCCGCCCAAGCCATTGTTTCCACGTCTGGAATTGCCGCTGGAGGTGGACTGATGCTGGTCGATAGCCATTGCCACCTCAATTATGAGGGGCTCATCGAGGAGCAGCCTGCCGTGCTGGCGCGGGCCCGCGCGGCAGGCGTGACGACCATGCTCAACATCTCGACGCGCGAGCGGGAGTGGGCCGCGATCATTGGCGTGGCCGAGCGCGAGGGGGATGTGTGGGCCAGTGTCGGCATCCACCCGCACGAGGCGGACGATCATGCCCATATCGATACCGCCAAGCTGGTGGAGGCGGCGCGTCATCCCCGCGTGGTCGGCATCGGCGAGACGGGGCTGGACTATTATTACGACCATAGCGACCGGGCGCAGCAGCAGGTCAGTTTCCGGGCGCATATCGCGGCCGCGCGTGAGACGGGCCTGCCGATCATCGTCCACACGCGCGAGGCGGAGGACGACACCGCCGCGATCCTGCGCGACGAAATGGCGCAGGGCGCCTTTACCGGCGTCATCCACTGCTTCACCGCGAGCGATGCCTTTGCGGATATCGCGCTGGAACTGGGCTTCGCCATCAGCATTTCCGGTATTGTGACGTTCAAGAACGCCAGGGCCCTGCAGGAAACCGCGCGGCGCTTGCCGCTGGAGGCGCTGCTGATCGAGACGGATTCACCGTTTCTTGCGCCGGTGCCGCATCGCGGACGCCCCTGCGAGCCGGCCTTCGTGGCTGACACCGCCCGTTTCCTCGCCGATCTGCGCGGCGAGTCACTGGAGGCGCTGGCCGCCGCCACCAGCCGCAATTTCTTCGCCCTGTTCGCTAAAGCGCAGCCGGGCGCGGCGTGACACCATGGCGCTGACGGTGACCATATTGGGCTGTGGCACATCGTCGGGCGTGCCGCGCATCGGTGGCGACTGGGGGGCGTGCGACCCGACCGATCCGCGCAATCGGCGCACGCGCGTCTCCATTCTCGTCGAGAGCGAGACGACGCGCATTCTAGTCGACACCTCGCCGGATATGCGCGCGCAATTGCTCGCCGCCGGTGTCGTTCATCTCGACGCGGTGCTGTGGACGCATGATCATGCCGATCACACCCATGGCATCGACGATTTGCGGCAGGTCATGCATCATCGCGGCTCGCCGGTGCCGGGCTATGGCCATCCCGCCACCATGGCGGGTCTGACGGCGCGGTTCGGCTATGTGTTCACGGGCGGGCAGGGCTATCGACCGACCGTGCTGGCGCATGATCTGCCGGCGGCTGGACCGCTGATGATCGGTGATATCGCGGTGCGGGCGGTGGATCAGCCCCATGGCAGCATTGGTTCGAGCGGCTTTCGCTTCGATCATGGCGGAAAATCGGCCGCCTATGCCACGGATTGCGACGCGGTGACCGATGCCATGGTGGCGCTCTATGCGGGGGTGGATTGCCTCGTGATCGACGCACTGCGCAAGAAGCCGCACCCCACACATCTCCATCTCGACCTGACGCTGGCGGCCATTGCGCGGACGCTGCCGGGGCAGGCGGTCCTCACCCATATGGACCAGAGCCTGGATTATGCGACGCTTGCGGCCATACTTCCCGATGGCGTCGAGCCGGGCTATGATGGGCTGGTCATCCGGCTATAGCCGGGTCGTCCGGCACTCTGGGAGAAAGCACGCTGACCGATATTATCGCGAACAGCCTCTGGGTGATCATGGCGCTGGTGCTGGTCGGTAGCAGTCTTGCGCTGCGCCGCCTGCCGCGCGGACGCCTGGGGAGCCTCATCCTGCTCTGGATCGCCATTTTCGGGATCGTCTGGCTGGGGGTCCGCTTGTTGAGCGGGCACGGCTGAGCAGTTCATCGTGATCGACAGGCACGGGCTCCCAAGAGCAATTGTCGGCAACAGGGGTTGGTGCCGTTGCGGGTCCGGTCATCGGCGAGCCGCCCCGCCACCGGTCAACCGGGCAGCGTCTCGCCTGGCGCGGTGGTCATGACGTCCTGCCAATCCGGATTCCTGGCATAACGCGCGCGGACATAGGGGCAGAGCGGGATGATGCTGGTCTGCTCTGCCCGCGCATCCGCGATCAGGCGCTCGACCAGCGCCGCGGCGACGCCGGTGCCGCGCAGGCTGTCGGGTGCGCCGGTATGGTCGGCGCTGATCCGGCCGGGGCCGCGATGCGTGAAGGAGAGTTCCGCCTCGCCATCGATCCCGGCGATGCGCGCGACATAGCGGCCATCATCCTCTCGCGTGATGGTGATATCGGCCATGGTCGTGCCTCCCGCGCGGGACGATAGGCCGATACCGGCGGGATGGAAAGGCGCCGGGCTCAGTCCTCCAGCACGAAGCGGGCCCCCGCATCGGCGTGGATGATCGTACTGTCATAGATGGGCAGCACATTGGCGTGGACATCGACGATCAGATCCAGTTCGGTGCAGGCGAGCACGGCGGCCTGCACATCCTCCTTGGCGATGTCGGTCAACTCGGACTTCATGAAGCGCTCGGCATCGCGGGTGATCTTGCCGGCAGCCAACTCCTCATAGACCATGCGGTCGATCCGCGCCGCCAACTCTGCGTCGGGCGGCAGCAGCGAGACGCCGCCAGCGCTGACCAGTTGCTGGCGATAATCCCGGTCGATCATCACATTGCTGGTGCCGACCAGCGCGACGGACTTCATGCCGTCCGCCTTCAGCCGCGCCCCGATCTCGTCGATGATGTTGATCAGTGGGATCTTGACCGAGTCGGTGATCTGCCGGCTCACTTTGTGCAGCGAGTTGGCGCAGATCATCAGCCCATCGGCCCCGGCGGCCTCCAGCCGTTTGGCCGCGCCCACCATCTGGCCGGCCGCGCAATCCCAGTCGTTGGTGCTGGTGCAGCGGGCGACGTCGGCAAAGTTCAGACTGTCGATGACCAGCGTGGCGCTGTGGAGCCCGCCCATCTTGCGCTGCACAATCTGGTTGATCAGTTCATAATAACGAGCGGTCGAGGACCAGCTCAGGCCCCCGATCAAACCAAGTCTGCGCATCAATGCCCCAGTGCTTTTACAATATCTTCAACCATCTTCTTCGCATCGGCGAGAAGCATCATCGTGTTGTCCATGTAGAAAACGTCGTTGTCCACCCCGGCATAGCCGACGCCGCCCATGGAGCGCTTGACGAACAGCACCGTCTTGGCGTTGGCGACATCGAGGATCGGCATGCCGTAAATGGGTGAGCTTTTGTCCGTCTTGGCCGCCGGGTTAGTCACGTCATTGGCGCCGATGACGAAGGCGATGTCGGTCTGCGCGAACTGGCTGTTGATATCCTCCAGCTCGAACACCTCGTCATAGGGCACATTGGCCTCGGCGAGCAGCACGTTCATATGGCCGGGCATGCGGCCGGCGACCGGGTGAATGGCATATTTGACCGAGACGCCCGTGGCTTTCAGCTGATCGGCCATCTCGCGCAGCGCGTGCTGGGCCTGCGAAACCGCCATGCCGTAGCCCGGCACGATGATGACGCTGTCCGCCTGTTTCATCAGGAAGGCGGCGTCTTCCGCCGAGCCGCGCTTCCAGGGGCGCTGTTCCTTCGCATCGTCGCCCCCGGAGGTGGCTTCCGCGCCGAACCCGCCGGCGATGACCGAGATGAAGCTGCGGTTCATCGCCTTGCACATGATGTAGCTGAGGATCGCGCCGGACGAGCCGACCAGCGCGCCGGTGACGATCATCGCGCTGTTCTCCAGCGTGAAGCCCATCGCCGCGGCGGCCCAGCCGGAGTAGCTGTTCAGCATCGAGATGACGACGGGCATGTCCGCGCCGCCGATCGGGATGATCAGCAGGAAGCCGATGGCGAAGGAGAGGGCGACGATGGCCCAGAAGATCCACGGCGCCGCCATCGGGTCCGGGACGGCGTAGAAATAGCCGATCAGCCCGAGGATCGCGAGCAGCATGACGAGGTTGATGGCATGGCGGGCCGGCAGCAGGATCGGCTTGCCGGACATGTTGCCGTTGAGCTTGAGGAAGGCGATGACCGAGCCGGAGAAGGTGATCGCGCCGATGGCGACGCCCAGCCCCAGCTCGATGCGGCTGACCTGCTGGATGGCGCCGAGCGCGGCGTCGAAAATGTCGAAGGCTGCGGGGTTGTGATAAGCCGCCGCGCCGACGACGACGGCGGCCATGCCGACGAGGCTGTGAAACCCCGCGATGAGCTGCGGCATCGCCGTCATCGCGATCTTGCGCGCGATCACGAAGCCGATGGCGCCGCCAATGGCGATGGCCGCCACCAGCTTGGGCAGCGCGACGGCATCATGGGTGGCAAGCGTGGTGCCGACCGCGATGAGCATGCCGAGCATGCCGAGGCGGTTGCCCAGCCGGCTGCTTTCCGGGCTGGAGAGACCGCGCAATGCCAGAATGAACAGCACGCCGGAGACGAGATAGGCAAGCGCCGCGAGGGGCGCGACGGGCAGGCTGCCGAGCATCATTTGCGCTCCTTCTTCTTGTACATGGCGAGCATGCGCTCGGTCACTGCAAAGCCGCCGAAGATGTTGATGGAGGCGAGCACGACGCCGATCAGGCCGAGCCATTGCGCCCCGGCGCTCTCGGCCTCCGCCGCGGCGATCAGCGCGCCGACGATGATGACGGAGGAAATCGCGTTGGTGACGGCCATGAGCGGCGTGTGCAGCGCGGGCGTGACCGACCAGACGACATAATAGCCCACGAAGCAGGCCAGGATGAAAATGGACAGGATGGAGATGAATTCCATGATTTTCTCGCTTCTTCCGGTCAGTTCCTCAGTCGTTCGGCAATCTCGATATAATTGCCCTCGGGATCGCGCAGGAACAGCACCTTGATGCCAAGATCCTTCACCTCGGTGATGTCCACCACCAGCGTCACTCCGCGTGCGAGCAGCGCCGCGCGCGTGGCGGCGAGATCGGCCGTCTCCAGCGTCAGATGGGTAAAGCCATGCACGTCGACATGGGCGGGCGGCAGCGCGCGGGCCGGGCCCGCCACGGCGGCGGGGTTGTGGACCAGCTCGATCCGCTCATTGCCGCGTCGCAGCCAGCGGAAGACGACGCGGCCATTGTCGAGGCTGGCCTCACGCTCGACGGTGAAGCCGAGCACATCCTCATACCAGCGCGTCGCGCCATCCAGATCCGCCACGGAAATGGCGACCATGAAATGGTTGAGCAGGGGGAGGGGCGGAAGGTCCGCGGCGCGGGGCGCGGCGGTGGCGGCCAGTGCGGCGGTGAACGCGGCGATGGTTATGATGCCCCGGATGGCCGGTCTGGCGATGCGCATTGATGATCCCCCTTTTCTTCTCACTATCCTGATGCTGGGACGTCCGGTTGTCGAGCGCCGGGATAAGAGCTGGCCTGACGAGGCCTCGGATGGCCGCTGCGGGATGACGGAGCGGCCATCATTTCAGCCGAGCAGCCTTTCATGCACCACCTTGCCATCCTGTGTGAGGCGGATGCCTTTCACAATCTCGTCCTCATCGGGCAGGTCGGGCGCGTTCCTGTCCTTGTCCCAATAGGCCGAGAGGAAATTGTAGAGATTGCGGGCATAGAGGGCGGAGGCGTCGGTGGCGAGGCGGCTGGGCACATTGCGGTGGCCGATGATCCTGACGCCATGGCGCTCGACAATTTCGCCGGGCACCGCCCCCTCGACATTGCCGCCTTGCTCGACCGCCAGGTCAACGATCACGCTGCCGGCCTTCATGGAGGCGATCTGCGCATCCGAGATCAGGCGCGGCGCGGCGCGGCCGGGAATGAGCGCCGTGGTGATGACGATATCCTGCTTCGCGATATGGCTGGAGACGAGTTCGGCCTGCGCCTTTTGATATTCCGGGGACATTTCCGTGGCGTAGCCGCCGCTGCCTTCCCCCTCGATGCCGGCGACCTTCTCCACGAAGATCGGCTTGGCGCCGAGCGATTCGATCTGCTCCTTCGTCGCGGCGCGCACGTCCGTGGCGGAAACCTGCGCGCCCAGACGCCGCGCGGTGGCGATCGCCTGCAAGCCGGCGACACCCACACCCATGACGAAGACGCGCGCGGCCGAAACGGTGCCTGCCGCCGTCATCATCATGGGGAAGACCCGGCCATATTCGGCGGCGGCGTCGAGCACGGCCTTGTAGCCGGCCAGATTGGATTGCGAGGAGAGGATGTCCATGCTCTGGGCGCGGGTGATGCGCGGCATGAACTCCATCGCCAGCGCCTGCAACCCGGCGGCGGCATAGCCATCGACCCGGGCGCGCTCGCCAAAGGGGTTGAGACCGCCGACAAGCAGGGTGCCCGGCGCGGCACTGCTGATCGAGGCCGGCTCCGGCCCCTGCACGCACAGGAGGATACCCGCGCCGGCGAGCGCCGAGGCGCGGTCCGCCACAGTGGCGCCGGCTGCCTCATAATCCGCATCGCTGACCGACGCCTGCGCGCCTGCGCCTTGCTCGACCGTGACCTGCGCGCCCAGCGCGATGAACTTGCGGACGGTTTCGGGCGATGCGGCAACCCGCCGCTCACCCGCCGCGCCCTCGCGCAGGACGGCGATCTTCATGCGGATTTGGTCCCCGGCAAGGTCAGGAGATGAGCAGAATGACGAAGGCGACGCCGACAAAGCTGACAATCGAGCCCCATTTCATCAGCGCGACAAAGCCGCCGAAGGTGTTTTCCGCCTCTGTAATGTCGCGCTTAGCCATGTCGTCTGAAAACCTCTCATGTCATTCCGAGGCCTTGTCTTAGCGACAACGTGCGGGCCTCTCAAGCCGCTTGGTGGCGAGGGCGCCCCGGCGTCCGGTGCCTTAATGCCCCATTTACCCGGCGCCCCTATCCTGCGCGGCAGGAGGCGTGCGGGAAGCGAATGAGCGATACGGATAACCCAACTCTGCTGCTGGTTGACGATGAGCCTGCACAGCGCCGCCTCAACATTGCCATGGCGAGCCGTGCCGGCTGGCGCGCCATATGCGCGAACAGCGCCGATGATGCGGTGGAGATTCTCGCCACGCGCGAGGGCGGGCAGGTCTCCGCCGTCGTGATCGACGACTGGACGCTGGGCATGGAGGCGGTTGCGCTGATCCGTGCCTTGCGCGCGCAGCGGCCAAACCTGCCGGTGCTGATCCTCACCGCGAATAGCGATGCGGCCAAGGCGGTGGCGGCGATGCGGGCCGGCGCTTCGGATTTCCTCATCAAGCCGATTGCGCCGGATAGTTTTCTCTCAGCGTTGCAGGTCGCCCTGCGCACGCCCCATAGCGGCGGGGAACTGCGGCCGCTGACCGAGAAAATCCGGGTCCCGCTGGGCTTTGACGAGATTATCGGCTCTTCGCCAATCTTCCGGGCGGCGCTCGCCATTGCGGCCAAATCCGCGCGGGCCCGCGTGCCGATCCTCATCGAGGGGGAAAGCGGCGTTGGCAAGGAAGTGATCGCCCATGCGGTCCATAGCGCCTCGCCGCGTGCGCGCATGCCGCTGGTAACGGTGAATTGCGGCGCCATTCCCGCCAACCTCGTCGAATCGGAGCTGTTCGGCCATGAGCGCGGCGCATTTACGGGCGCATTCGACCGTCATATCGGAAAGTTCATGAGTGCCAATGGCGGCACGATCTTCCTCGACGAAATCAGTGAATTGCCGCCCGCCGTGCAGGTGAAGCTGCTGCGCGTGCTGGAGGATGGCGAAATTCAGCCGGTCGGCGCGCGGCTGCCGGGGCAGGTCGATGTGCGGATGATCGCAGCGACCAACAAGCGGCTGATCGAGGAAGTGAAGGCGCATCGCTTCCGCGAGGACCTCTATTATCGCCTCAATATCGTCCAGATCACCATCCCGCCGCTGCGTGAGCGGATCGGCGATATTCCATCGCTGGCGCGACATCTGCTCGACCGCATTTCAGCGCAGCCGGGGCTTCGCGAACTGAGCATCACCAATGAGGCGCTCAACCTGCTCGCCCGGCATGATTGGCCGGGCAATGTCCGGCAACTCCACAACAGCCTGTTCCGTGCGGCGGTGCTCTGTGACGGCGATGCGCTGACGGCGGCTGACTTCCCCCAGCTTTCCAGCCAGTTGCTGAATAGCGGGGCACTGCATGCGCCACGCGACACACGGGCTATTCTCCGCCATGCGCAGGAAAACGGCATCGGCGTGACGCTGTATGAAGCGAACGGGCATTTGCGTTCCCTGTCGGATATTGAGGCGGACGTCATTCGCCTCGCGATCGGCCATTATCGCGGCCGCATGACCGAGGTCGCCCGGCGGCTCGGGATCGGCCGCTCGACGCTTTACCGCAAGCTCGCCGAACTCGGGATCGATACCGCCGCCTGAGCGGGCAGCGGGCGTCAGGCGTCGATCACCTGATCGTCCACCCCCGCGGCATTCTCCTGAATGAAGGCGAAGCGGTGCGCCGGATTGGTGCCCATCAGCCGGTCGACCAGATCCTTCACCTGCGCACGCTCTTCATATTCCTGCGGCAGGGTGATGCGGATCATCGCGCGCCTGGCCGGGTCCATGGTGGTCTCGCGCAACTGGGCCGGGTTCATCTCGCCAAGGCCCTTGAAGCGGCTGATGTCGACCTTCTTGCCCTTGAACTCGCCCGCGCGCAGCGCTTCGAGTGCGGCATCATCGGCGGCATAAGCACTCTTGCCGCCGGAGACGAGGCGATAGAGCGGTGGCTGGGCGAGGTAGAGGTGACCACGCCGCACCAGCTCGGGCATCTCCTGAAAGAAGAAGGTCATCAGCAGCGTGGCGATGTGGGCGCCGTCGACATCGGCGTCGGTCATGATGACGATGCGCTCATAACGCAGATGGTCGGGATTGCAGTCCTTGCGCGTGCCGCAGCCGATGGCGAGGATGAGGTCCGCAATCTCGTGATTGGCGAGGATCTTGGCGGCGGTGGCTGAGGCGACGTTGAGAATCTTGCCGCGAATCGGCAGGATCGCCTGCGTCTTGCGATCACGCGCCTGCTTGGCCGAGCCGCCCGCGCTGTCGCCTTCGACGATGAACAGCTCGGTGCCATCGGGGTCGTTCGAGGAGCAATCGGTCAGCTTGCCGGGCAGGCGCAGCTTGCGGCCTGATGTGGCGGTCTTGCGCTTGGTTTCCTTCTCGGCGCGGCGGCGCAGGCGCTCGTCCAGCCGCTCGATAATATAGCCGAGCAGCGCTTTGCCGCGCTCCATATTGTCGGTGAGGAAATGGTCGAAATGGTCGCGGATGGCGGCCTCGACCAGCCGCGTTGCCTCCGGGCTGGTCAGCCGGTCCTTGGTCTGGCTCTGGAATTGCGGATCGCGGATGAACAGGCTCAGCATCATCTCGCAGCCGGCCATGACGTCCTCGGTCTGGAGGTCCTTGGCCTTCTTCTGGCCGACCAGCTCGCCAAAAGCCCGCATGCCGCGCGTCAGCGCCGCGCGCAGACCCGCCTCATGGGTGCCGCCATCGGGCGTGGGGATGGTGTTGCAATACCAGCTCGTCGCGCCATCCGACCAGAGCGGCCAGGCGATCGCCCATTCGGCGCGGCCCATGCCGTCCGGAAACTCCTGGGTGCCGTGGAAGAATTCGGCCGTCGCGCATTCCCGCTCGCCAAGCTGCTCGCGCAGATGGTCGGCCAGGCCGCCGGGGAACTGGAAGACGGCCTCGGCCGGCGTTTCATCGGTGATGAGGGCGGGGTCGCATTTCCAGCGTATCTCGACGCCGGCGAAGAGATAGGCCTTGGAGCGGGCGAGTCGGTGGAGGCGTGCGGGCTTGAAGCGCAGGTCGCCGAATATCTCGCTGTCCGGGGTGAAGGCCACGCTGGTGCCGCGCCGGTTGGGCGCCGCGCCGACCTTCTCCAGCGGACCAAGCGCATGGCCACGCGCAAAGCGCTGGCGGAACAGCTCGCGATTGCGCGCGACCTCGATGTCCGTCTCGACCGAGAGTGCGTTGACCACGCTGATGCCGACACCATGCAGGCCGCCGGAGGTCGTATAGGCCTTGTCGGTAAATTTGCCGCCCGAGTGGAGCGTCGTCAGGATCACTTCGAGCGCGGACTTGTCCGGGAATTTCGGGTGCGGATCGATCGGGATGCCGCGCCCATTGTCGGTGATCGTCAGCTTGTTGCCGGCCTCCAGCGTCACCTCGATCCGGGTGGCATGGCCGGCGACGGCCTCGTCCATCGCATTGTCCAGCACTTCGGAGGCGAGATGGTGCAGTGCGCGCTCGTCCGTGCCGCCGACATACATGCCCGGCCTGCGCCGAACCGGCTCCAGGCCCTCGAGAATCTCGATGGAGGACGCATCATATTCTTCGGTGGTGCGAACGCTGGCGGTGCCGAAAAGGTCGTCTGACATAGCGGAGCTATACGCGGGCGGGAGTCAGGCGCGCAAGGCGCTAGAACGGCTTTTCATCGGCGACTGTTGCCGCGCTGATGCGGGGCCGGGGCGGCCGGCAACCGTGCGCGCCCCCGGCCCCTGCATCATTTAGCGAACGCGCGGGCCGCCATAGGGCAGTGGCGGGGGCGGGCGGCGTGTGCCGCGCGGCAGCTGGGCCTGATAGGCGCGGCCGCAATGCTCGACGCAATAGGGGAAGCCGGGATTGACCTTCTCCCCGCAGAAGTGGAAGTCCGGCTCGCCCGGATGGCCGAGCGGCCATTTGCAGATCTTCTCGTTGAGATCGAGCAGGCTGGTCTTGTCGGCAATTTCCGGGCTTGGCTTGGCCGGCACCAGCCGGCGCGGCGGCGCGGGCGGGATGGGCTGCTGCATGTCGCCCGGCCCTTGCCGCAGAAAACCACCCGGCCCGACCGAGACGATGCGCGGCTGCGGCGGCCGTGCCGGCGTTGCGGCGGGCTCCTCGTCCGGCGCGACGGGCGCGGCGATGGGCGCGACGGCGGCGGGGGCGGGCGCTGGCGTCGGAGCGGGCTTTGCCTCGACCGGGGGGGCGGCCGGCGCCTTGGCGGCGGGACGAGCCGGGCGCGCATCGGCCTTGGCGGGCGTGTCTGCCCGTGCGGCCGGGGCTGCTGCTGCCTTGCGCGCGGTGGCGGCCTTGCTGCCACCGTCGGCTGCCTTGACCGGGGACGGACGCGCCGGAAGGCCGAGGCGATGCGCCTTGCCGATGACCGCGTTACGGCTGACGCCGCCCAGTTCCTCGGCGATCTGGCTCGCCGTCAAGCCGCGCTCCCACATCTGCCTGAGTTGCTCGATGCGTTCGTCAGTCCAAGACATCGTTGTTCCTTTGTGTGATGGCGGTCATATGGGGGCGACCTCCAAAAAGGTCAAATAAGCAGTGTGGGGCCGGCCTGTTTTCCAGGGGGCTGGGGCGGTTCGTTGCCGGTTGCCGGTTGCTACTGAACGGGATAGGGCGAGGCCATGTCTGACCAGAGCCCCAACCCGATCGCAACCAGCCTCATTCGCCACGAGCCCGGCGTGCCGGCGATCCGCAATGTCAATTTCCCCGGCATGTTCGCCCTTTATATGAAGGAGGTGCGGCGTTTTCTCAAGGTTCAGCTGCAAACCATCTGGGCGCCGGCGCTGACGACGTTGCTCTTCCTCGTTATTTTTACCGTAGCGCTGGGGCGTGGCGGGCTCATGGTGATGGGCGTTTCCTTCGCGGATTTCGTGGCGCCGGGCCTCATCATCATGGGCATGGTGCAGAATAGCTTCCAGAACGCCACCACCGGCCTGCTTGTCGGCAAGGTGCAGGGCACGATCGTCGATTATCTGATGCCGCCGCTCTCCGCCGGGGAGTTGCTCTTCGCGATGGTGGCGGCTTCCGTGACGCGCGCGGTGTTCGTCGGCGGCGCGGTGTGGGCGGCGATGCTGCTGTGGCCGGGCGTCCATGTCGTGCCGCAGCATCTGTGGGCGGTGATCTGGTTCGGCCTGTCGGGCGCGGCGATGCTCGGCTTCCTCGGCATCCTCACCGCCATGTGGGCGGACAAGTTCGACCATGCCGCGGCGGTCGGCAATTTCGTGGTCGCGCCGTTGTCGCTCCTGTCCGGTACCTTCTATTCGATGGAGCATGTCGCGCCGGTGTTCCGCTCGATCAGCCACGGCAATCCGTTCTTCTATGCGATTTCAGGCTTCCGCTACGGCTTTCTGGGGCAGACGGACTCCCCCATCCTGCTCGGGGTCGCCGTGACGCTGGGGCTCAACCTCGTGCTCGCGCTGATTTGCTACGCAGCGCTGAAAAAGGGCTGGAAGATCAAGGCCTGAGGTGGCCCTGCCTCAATGCCAGTGGCGGGCGACGAGCGCATAGCCGCCATCCGCCTGCTGTTGGAACATGGCGGCGATCGCGGGATGGTCGATCGGGTCGGCGGTTTCGTCCCGCATCAGATTCTGCTGGCTGACATAGGCGATATAGCTCGATTCGCCATTGTCCGCGAACAGATGGTAGAACGGCTGGTCGCGTGCAGGCCGGGCGTCCTCCGGGATGGCCTCGTACCAGGCCTCGCTGTTCGCGAAGACCGGATCAATATCGAAGACCAGCCCCCGGAAACTGAAGAGCTTATGTTGCACCTTGTCCCCGATTCGGAACTGGGCATGGGCAATGAGCGGCGCCGGGGAGGCGGGGCTCGACAGATTTTGGGCGGTGTTGCGGCGGGCGATGCCGGCATGGTCACGGGGGGATGTCATGCTGCATGATTTAGTGCGCAGGCGGCCAAGCGCAAGTTTTGCAGTAGCAGCGCTTGGCAAAGCCCGGATCATCCGCTAACAGCGCGCCCTCGGCATCCTGGCGATGTCGTCGGTCGGACCACGCCGGTATGCGATATCCTCTGCGGAGAGGTGGCTGAGTGGTCGAAAGCACCGCACTCGAAATGCGGCGTGCCGGCAACGGTACCGTGGGTTCGAATCCCACCCTCTCCGCCACGGGGCCTTGTCACAGGCTCTCGTCTATTCGCAAAACTGGCCGGATTTGGCGGTTTGCTCGCAAGCTTTTGGCTGGCCGTTATCCTCTCATGTCATCCAATAGCGGATAAGGGGGACAGGGCCGCTCTTCGCAAATCCGGGACCATTTGGAGATATTGGAGAAGCCGGAGTGTCGAAAGGTTACGCGGCTTTCGTCGCGCATGCGGGCAAGCTGCTGCGAGAGTAGTGGTTGCGAGAGCTGGCGTCCTCGACAAGCTCGCCGGCCGTGCGCTCGCCATAGGCGACGCGGTGCCCGTCTTTCCGTGCTGTCAGGGCGAAGAGCGCTAGGCTGCCAGCGTTGCCATAAGTTGTGTCAGGAACGCCTCGCAGCGGGTTAGCTGGTCGAGATCGACAAATTCGTCGGCCTTGTGAGCCTGTTCGATCGAGCCCGGCCCGACGATCACGGTGGAAAGCCCTGCTTGCTGAAATTGCCCGGCCTCGGCGGCAAAGGGCACGACCCGCGTTTCATTCGTCGCCAGCAGCCGCTTGGCCAGTGTCTCGGCTTCGCCGTCAGGCTCCGGCGCAAGGGCCGGCGCGTCGGCGATGATGCGCGTGGTCGCCGAGACAGACGGGTGGATCTGGCGGACAGGGCCGATAATTTCCGCTTCCAGACGGGCGGCGAAGCGATCCAGCACCGCGCGCGCGTCCACGCTCGGAATGCTGCGGATGTCCCACTCGAACCAGCTATGGCCGGCCAGGATATTGACGGCGGTGCCGCCACCGGCGCGATTGACGGAAATCGTGGCGCGGGCGGGCTCGAACCGCTCGTCGCGCGCGGTGAGGCTCAATTCGCTTTCGATCGCATGGAGCAGGGCGATCGCGCGCCCGGCCAGCCCGACCGCGCTCACGCCCAGATGGGCGAGGCTCGAATGAGCCTCGACGCCGATGATCTCGCTATGTGCGACCAATATGCCTTTATGTGCATTGACGACGCCCATGCCGGTCGGCTCGCCGATGAAGGCGATGGCGGGGCGGGGGCGTTGGCGCCCGAGCCAGTCGAGCAGCAACGGCGCCCCGATGCAGCCGACTTCCTCGTCATAGGTCAGGGCGATATGGACGGGCCGGTTGAGCGGGGCATCCCGGAAAGCTGCCGCCGTGGCCAGCACACAGGCAATAAAGCCCTTCATATCCGCGGTGCCGCGGCCATAGGCGCGTCCGTCCCGGATATCGAGCCTGAACGGATCGCTGGACCAGGCCTGACCATCGACCGGGACGACATCGCTATGGCCGGACAAGACGATGCCGCCGTCCACTGGCGGTCCGATCGTGGCCCAGAGGCTGGCCTTGGTCCCGTCCGGGGAGGGAAGGATTTCGGCGGCGATCCCCCACTCGGACAGGCGAGTCGCGACGAAATCGATCAGCGGGCGGTTGCTGCGCGCCGAAACGCTGTCGAACGCAATCAGATCGCCAAGGAGGGCCAGCGTCAATGGCGTGGGGTGTCGGGGCGTGCTCATGGGCACTGGGCTGGCCCAATAGGCCGCCATATGCAAGGGGCGGTGACCGATGCAGGCGTCGTCGCCTTGGCGGGGCGAGGCGGCCACCCCGGCGCAGGCGATGCTGGCTCTATCTCACTGGACGAGGAGCCGTCGCCATATTATATACCACCCGATATGGAACAAATGGCAGTCCGTGGTCGCCCTCGGGAATTTTGCGTTGACGAGGCACTGGCGAAGGCGTTGCGCGTCTTCTGGAGCAAGGGGTATGAGGGCACGTCGCTCTCTGACCTGACCGAGGCGATGGGGATCACACGCCCCAGTCTCTATGCCGCCTTTGGCAACAAGGAAGCGCTGTTCCGGCAGGCGCTCGACCTCTATCAGCGCGAAAAACTCGGCTATATCGGGCAGGCGCTCGCTCAGCCGACAGCGCGGGGCGTGGCGCAATGGCTGCTCGAAGGCATGCTGGCGACGGCGACCGGTGAGCGCGAACCCCATGGCTGCCTGGGCGTCATCACCTCGACCACCTGCGGCGAGGAGGCGCAGTCGATTCGCGAGGATGTGCACAAGCGCGGCCGTGTGGTGAGCGCGACGCTGGTGGCCCGCATGCAGCGCGCCATTGACGAGGGCGATTTCCACGGTCCTGTCGAAGCGGAAGCGATCACCAAATATCTGACGGCACTCTGTCAGGGCATGGCGGTGCAGGCGGGGGCGGGCTCGACTCGCGAGGAATTGCGCGCGGTCGTCGCCGCCACGCTCGCCATGTGGCCGAGCCGGTAAAGCCCCGCTTTGATGCGCTGCAGAAAAAAATATCGACCGGTATAGAATTCCGGCTTGACGGTGCCCCTGCTCATTTCTATACCGATGGGTATACAAGGGGATTGAGAGTCTGTTCGGGCCGGTGGGCCGCGTGCTGCTCTTGGCTTCTCACAGGATAGAATTTCATTTGATGTGAACCCGGCGAGGCGCGTGTGCGTGCTTTTGCCGCACTGCCCACTGCGCCTGCGATGCAGCCCGGCGACGCATGTGCGTTTCCGGCAAGGACTCTCTGCACGCCTGCGTTTCAGCCGATTGAGGGAGACGTGATCATGGCCTATCTCCACCTGCTTGCCGATGCCGACCATATGGCCCGGCTTGTCCCCGCGCCAGCGATGGCGGCCGGGCGCGCGACCGCCGACGCATTCAGCCAGCGTGAATGGACGATCATTCGTCTCGCGCGGGAGGATCGCGTATCCTCCTTGCGCGAGGAGACGGCGTTCAAGCGTTTCTTGCGCCTGATCTTCGGCCTTGAGCGCAAGACGCCGTTCTCCGATCCGGCGCTGGAAGGGCTGCGCCGCATCGCGGTGCTCAGCTGGCATCATGGCTATAATGTGGATGGGGCCGAGGTGGCCGCTTTCCTCGACGCGGGATATTCCACGGACCAATATGAGCTGCTGCTTGCCCATATCGGCCGCGAGCGCGCCGTCCCTGTCCGGAGGGCCCGCTGATGAACATGCTCCAGCCCGTCCGGCGCGTCGAAAGCGAACCGGTCTCCAAGATCGGCCAGGGTGACCCCGGCCGCAGTGCGTCGCGCCGTCGCCGCCTCGGCTGGGTCGCGCTGCCGCTGCTCCTCATCGCCGGTGGCTATGCCTGGACGCAGCGGGCGGCGCCCGTGTCGCAGGTCGCCGCCATGCCGATCGTGCAGGTTGCCGTGCCGCTCCAGAAAAAAGTGACGTTGTGGGACGATTATATCGGCCGCTTCGAAGCCAGCCGCACGGTCGAGGTGCGCCCGCGCGTGTCCGGACAGATCACCGCCATCCATTTCACCGATGGCCAGACGGTGCGGGTCGGCCAGCCGCTCTTCACCATCGACCCGCGGCCCTTTGAAGCGGCGCTGGCGGAGGCGCGGGCGGGCGTGGCCGCTGCGCAGAGCGACGTGGCGATCGCCCGGACCGATCTTGACCGCGCGCTGCGGCTGGTCGCGGCCGAGGCCGTGGCGCAAAGCGAGGTGGATCGCCTCAAGGCCCGCGTCGAGTCCGCCCAGGCTGCGCTGGCGGCGGCGCAGGCACGGGTGCGCGCCCGTGCGCTCGATGTCGATTTTACCACCGTGCGCGCGCCGATTGGCGGCCGCATCTCGAACCGGCGGATCGATGCGGGGAATCTCGTATCGGCAGGGGAGGGGACAGGCGCCACACTGCTCACCACGATCAATGCGCTCGATCCGATCTATTTCAGCTTTGACGGCTCGGAAGCGCTGTTCCTCAAGGCCAAGCGGGCCGGGGCTTTGCAGGCTGCGCCGGTCGAGATCAAGCTTCAGGACGAGACGGACTATCGCTGGAAAGGCCGGCTCGACTTTACCGATAATGGCCTTGATCCGCGCTCGGGCACCATCCGCGCACGCGCCGTGCTGGAGAATAAGGACATGTTCCTGACGCCCGGCATGTTCGGCAATATGCGCCTTTCCAACGGCGGCACGGTGACCGCGCTGCTGGTGCCGGACACGGCGGTGCAGACCGACCAGACCCGCAAGATGCTGCTCACCGTCGGCAAGGATGGCACGGTTGCGGCGAAACCGGTGGTGCTGGGGCCGGTGATTGCGGGGCTGCGGGTCATCCGCTCCGGCCTTGCGCCCGATGATCGCGTGATCATCGCCGGCACGCAGATCGCCGCACCCGGCGGCAAGGTGGACGCCAGGCCGGGCAAGATCGCGCCGGAAGCCAGCACCGCGCCGCTGCCCGAAAGCGGCATGGCGGCAGCCGGACAGGCCAGCTTCGCGCTCTAGAATGGGCACCGGTCCGATCGCCCCGGACCGGTGACATACAGGCTTTTGATTGAACGCGTTTTGCGGGCCGGTCGCGGATGCCACCGGCTTTGGAAAACGCTCTTACGCCCCGATCTTTCAGAGGAGGAAGCTCATGCGCCTCTCCCGTTTCTTCATCGACCGGCCGATCTTTGCCGCGGTCATCGCCGCGCTCATCACCATCATCGGCGCGATCGCCTATCTCTTCCTGCCGGTCTCGCAATATCCCGAGATCGTTCCGCCGACCGTCACGGTGAGCGCTGCCTATCCCGGTGCCTCGGCCGAGACAGTGGCCGAAACGGTCGCCACACCGATCGAGCAGGAGATTAACGGTGTCGAGGACATGCTCTATCTCTCGTCGCAATCGACGGGGGACGGGCGCGTGGTCATTACCGTCACCTTCAAGACCGGTACGGACCTCGATGCCGCGCAGGTGCTGGTGCAGAACCGCGTCGCCATCGCCTTGCCGCGCTTGCCGGAGGCCGTGCAGCGCCTCGGCATCGTCACCAAGAAGACCTCGCCCGACTTCCTGCTGGTCGTGAACCTGATCTCGCCCGATGGATCGCTCGACCGCGCCTATCTCACCAACTATGCGCAGACCCGAATCAAGGACCGGCTGGCCCGGCTCGATGGCGTGGGCGATGTGCAACTGTTCGGCTCGCGCGATCTTGCCATGCGGGTGTGGATCGATCCGCGCCGCGCCGCCGCGCTGGATCTGTCGGCGGGCGATATCATCAACGCGCTGCGCGCGCAAAATGTGCAGGTCGCCTCGGGATCGCTCGGTCAACCGCCGGCCGATGGTTCGTCGTTCCAGCTCAATGTCGAGACGCAGGGCCGCTTCACCGACCCGGCCCAGTTCGCGCAGGTCGTCATTCGCACGGATGCGCAGGGCCGCCAGGTCAAGGTGGGCGACGTCGCGCGCGTCGAACTCGGCGCGGACGATTATGGCACCTCGGCCTATCTGGATGACAAGGATTCGGTGGTGATCACCATCTTCCAGCGTCCGGGCAGCAATGCCCTGGATTCAGCGGAGAAAGTCCAGGGCGAGATGGCGACGCTCGCCAAGGACTTCCCCAAGGGGCTCGACTACAAGATCGTCTATAACCCGACGGAGTTCATCCAGCAGTCCGTCGATGCCGTGGTCCACACGCTGCTCGAAGCGGTGGTGCTGGTCGTGCTGGTCATCATCCTTTTCCTGCAAAAGTGGCGGGCGGCACTGATTCCGGTGATCGCCATTCCGGTCTCGCTGATCGGCGCCTTTGCCGTGCTGGCGATTCTCGGGCTCTCGCTCAACAACCTGTCGCTCTTCGGCCTCGTCCTCGCCATCGGCATCGTGGTCGATGATGCCATCGTCGTCGTCGAGAATGTCGAGCGCAATCTGGAGGAGGGGCTCTCGCCGCTGGAGGCCGCGCGCACATCCATGGATGAGGTGGCCGGCGCGCTGGTCGCCATCGTGTTGGTGCTGTGCGCGGTGTTCGTGCCGACGCTGTTCATCGGCGGGCTTTCGGGCGCCTTCTACCAGCAGTTCGCGATCACCATCTCGGCCGCGACGATCATCTCGCTGATCCTCTCGCTCACGCTGTCTCCGGCGATGGCAGCGCTCATGCTGCGGCCGCACGAGCCCGCGCCGAGCGATCACCGGCTGCGCGCCCGCGCACACCGGCTGGTCGAGGCGGCGGGCGGCCGGTTCAACGCCGCTTTCGAGCGGATGAGCCAGCGCTATGGCCGGATGACCGCTTTCCTCGCGCGGCGACCAAAGCGGATGATGGCGGCCTATGCCGCGCTCATCGCGCTGACCGGCGCGGCGCTGTGGTGGACGCCGACCGGCTTCATCCCGGCACAGGATCAGGCCTATTTCCTGACCGTCATCCAGTTGCCGCCGGGCTCATCCACGGCGCGCACCGATGCCGTGATGAAGAAGGTCGCCGACCGCGTGCTCCCGATCCCCGGCATCAAGGGCACGGTCATGCTGTCCGGTTTCGATGGACCGTCGGAAACCCGCGCGGCTTCGTCCGCTGCGGCCTATTGGGTGCTCGATGACTTCAAGGAGCGCGCCGCCAAGGGCCAGACGCTGGAGGCACTGATGGCAAAGGCGCAGGCGGCCACCGCCGACATCAATGAGGCGCGCCTCATGGTCGTGAGGCCGCCGCTCATCCGGGGCATCGGCTCGGCTGGCGGGTATCGGCTCATGGTCGAGGACCGTGACGGGCAGGGCTACAAGGCGCTGGAGCAGGTTTCCTACGGCCTGCTCGGCAAGGCCAACCAGACGCCGGGCCTATCCTCCGTCTATACCTTCTTCGATACCGCCACGCCGCGCATCTTCGCGGATATCGACCGCGAGAAGGCGCAGATGCTCGGCGTGCCGCCCGAGCGCGTGTTCGAGACGCTGGAAGTCTATCTGGGAAGCGCCTTCGTCAATGACTTCAACCTGCTTGGCCGCACCTATCATGTGACTGCGCAGGCCGACGAACCGTTCCGCCGCTCCCCGGCCGACATTGCCAGTCTGGAGACGCGATCGGATTTCGGCACGATGGTGCCGATCGGGTCGGTCGCGACCTTTCAGGACAAGACCGGGCCATATCGGGTGGAGCGCTATAATCTCCATCCGGCGGTGGCGATCGATGGCGACACGGCGCCGGGCTATTCGTCCGGCCAGTCGCTGCGCGCGATGGAGCAGGTGGCGCAGGCGGCCCTGCCACGCGGGTTCGAGGCCGAGTGGACCGGCATTGCCTATCAGCAGAAATATGCCGGCAATACCGCGGGTCTTGTCTTCGGCCTGGCCGTGCTGCTCGTCTTTCTGGTGTTGGCGGCCCAGTATGAAAGCCTCGTCATGCCGCTCGCGATCATCCTGATCGTGCCGATGTCGGTGCTGGCCGCGATGGTGGGCGTCAACCTGCGGAGCATGGACAATAATGTCCTCACCCAGATCGGCATGATCGTGCTCGTGGCGCTGGCCGCCAAGAATGCGATCCTCATCGTCGAGTTCGCCCGGCAGGGCGAGCAGCATGGCCTCTCGACCATCGACGCCGCCGTGCAGGCCGCCCGGACACGCCTGCGGCCGATCCTGATGACGAGCTTCGCTTTCATCTTGGGCTCGGTCCCGCTGGTGATTGCGACCGGCGCGGGCGCGGAACTGCGGCAGGCGCTCGGAACCGCCGTCTGCTTCGGCATGCTGGGCGTCACCGTCTTCGGCCTCGTCTTCACCCCGACCTTTTATGTCGTCAGCCGCGCCTTGGGGGATCGTATCGCCCGGCTGCGCGGCCGCGCCGGCGGCAGCATCGCGCTGCAACCGGCCGAGTAGGAGCATCGTCCATGACACAGGCTCGTTTTCTCACGCTGACCCTCTCCGCGCTGGCCCTGTCGGCGTGCGCGGCGGGGCCGGATTATGTTGCCCCGCTGCCCCCCGCGGCGTCGTCCGGCCCCTTCCTGACGCACAGCCCGGCCGTCTCGACAGCGCCGATCGCCGCCGACTGGTGGAAGCTCTACAATGATCCGGTGCTGGATGGGCTTGTGCAGGATGCGCTTGCGGCGAATACGGACATCCGCGTTGCCGTCGCGCATCTGGAAAAGGCCCGCGCCGCGCTCTCCGGCGCCAAGGCGGATCGCCTGCCGCGCACGGAGATTGGCGCGGGGGCGACCTATGGCCGGTTGCCGGTCGACCAGCGCGCGCCGGATGCGCCACGGGAAGACTGGTCGATCGATACCGGCCTTGCGATTTCCTATGAGGCCGACCTGTTCGGCCGGGTGCGGCGGGGCGTGGAAGCAGCGCGAGGGGATGCCGCCGCCGCACAGGCCGATGCCGACGCGGTGCGGATCGCCGTGATCGCCGACACGACCCGCGCTTATGCCGATGCGACCTCGGGCGCGGCGCGCCTGCTGGTTGCGCATCATATTGTCGGGCTGCTCGATCAACTGGTGGACCTGACGACGCAACGCCACGCGGCGGGCCTGGTGCCGCAGATCGACGTGGCGCGTGTTCGCACCTTGCGCAACCAGCGCGCTGCCGACATCCCCGCGATCGCAGCGCAGCGGCAAGCCGCGCTGTTCCGTCTCGCGACGCTCACCGGACGGGCGCCGGCGGACCTGCCCGAACTCTCCACGCAGCGCAGCACGAGCCTCGAGATCATGCAGCCGATCCCGGTGGGCGACGGTGCGGCGCTGTTGGCACGGCGGCCGGATATCCGGGCGGCCGAGCGCCGTCTGGCTGCCGACACGGCCCGGATCGGCGTGGCGACGGCGGATCTCTATCCCCGCATTTCACTGGGCGCCTCGATCGGTTCGACCGGGCCCAATATCGGCGACATCTTCGGCGCCGGCCCGCTGCGCTGGCTGCTCGGGCCGCTGATCAGCTGGAGCTTCCCGAACCAGAGCGCCGCCCGCGCCCGGATCGCCGGTGCCCGCGCAGACAGTCAGGCCGCGCTTGCGACCTTTGACGGCACGGTGCTCAATGCCTTGCAGGAGACGGAGACGGCGCTCTCCGGCTATGCCCGCGCGCTTGAGCGGCGACAGGTGCTACAAACGGCGCGGGATTCAGCGGCGCAGGCGGCGACGATCGCCCGCGCCAGCCAGCGCGAGGGCGCGATCGACGGCCTGCAACTGCTCGACAGCGAGCGGACCTTCAGCGAGACGCAGGCCGCGCTGGCCGAGCAGGACGCCATGGTCAGCGCGGCGCAGATCGACCTGTTCCGCGCGCTGGGCGGCGGCTGGTCGAGTTGAGGGAGCCGGGCGCATCCATCCTCCATGCGGGGTCGATCGCTTGGTTACCGCGACTCCGGCCACAGCGTGATCCGGCGGTCAGCCGGCGGCGTCGACCATGGTCTGGCGGGGGAGGCTGAGCTCGAACGTCGCGCCGACGTCCACGTCATTGTCGATGCGCACGGTGCCGCCATGGGCCGCCATGATCGCCTCGACCACGCTCAGGCCAAGACCGCTGCCGCCACTGCTGCGGGAGCGCGATTCCTCGCCCCGCTCGAACAGGGTGAAGGCGCGGCTGACGAATTCAGGCGGGATGCCCGGCCCTTCATCCTTCACCCGCAGGATGCCGGTCTCGCGGGTTGAGCGGATCTGCACGACGACCCGGCCTTGCCCGGCATAGCGGCGGGCATTGTCGAGCAGGGCGATCAGCGCCTGCCGGATGCGCTGGCCATCTGCGGGCACAAGGCAAGTGCTGGCATCAAGATCGAGCACCATGCCGGCCTCCGCGAAATCCGGCCGCATGACATCGACGACCGAGGCCGCTTCGGCTCCCAGATCGACCGTGGTGATGCGCAGTTCGAGCCGGTCGGCGGCGGCAAGGCTGATCGTGCGCAGGTCGTCGGCGGTGCGGGCCAGTCCCTCGACTTGCCCGATCAGTGCCCGGAAAGCGGCGTCGTTGGGGGTGAAGACGCCGTCGATAAACCCCTGCAATCGCCCTTTGACGATGGTGAGCGGGGTCCGCAGTTCATGCGCGATGGCGAGGTTGAGAATACGGGTTTCCCGAATACCCTGATCGATACGCCGCGCCATTTCGTTGAAATCATGAACGAGTTGCGCGGTTTCCTCGAACCCGCAATCATCCGGAATCGCTTCGGGCGTGAAGCTGCTTTTTTCAGTCAGACGGCGCGCGGCGCCCGCCACGGCCTCGACCGGGCGGGAGATGCGGCGGGCGAGACGATCCCCCGCATAGGCCGCGCCGCCAAGGCCGACGAGGCCGAACAGCAGCATCGCCAACCCTTCGCCCAGGGACATGTGCAAATCCTGCGGATCGGCCGGGTTGCCCGGAAAGAGATGGGCCATCGCCACCTGGAAGAGGAGCAGGCCGCCGATCATCACGATCAGCGCGAGCGCGGTGATGCCGACCATCGCCAGCGCGATCCGGCGGCGCAGGCCGGGCAGGGGCGTCATGCGAGCGGGGCCAGTCGGTAGCCCACCCCGCGCACATTCTCGAAAAAGCCGGGCGTGCCGGCGGCATCGAGCTTGCGGCGCAGATTGCTGATGTGGCTGTCGATGGTGCGTTCAAGCGCATCGCTGTCCGGCATGCACGCGTCGAGCAGCTCGGCGCGGCCGAACGCCCGCTGCGGGGCGCGGGCCATATGCGCGAGCAGGCGAAATTCCGTGAGCGTGAGGTCGAGGATGCGTGCGGCAGTGCCGTCATGGCCTTCCACCCGCGCGACATAGGCCCCCGGATCGACGGTGATTGCGCCGATATGGAGCGGGCGATCGGCACCGGTGCCCTGCGTGCGGCGCAACACGGCGCGCACACGTGCCACCACTTCCTGCGGGTTGAACGGCTTGACGACATAATCGTCCGTGCCGAGACGCAGCGCGAGCAGCTTGTCGATATCCTCCTCCAGCGCCGTCACCATGATGACCGGCGTCTCGCCCCGCCGTCGCAATTCGGTGAGCACCTCATAGCCATCGACCAGCGGCATCTTGATATCGAGCAGCACGAGATCGGGTCGCAGCGCCAGATGCAGGTCGAGCGCGACACGGCCATTTTCCGCGCGAACCGTGCGAAAGCCATCGCGCGCAAGATAGGCGATCAGGATGTCCGCGATCTCCGCTTCATCCTCGGCAATGAGTATCAAGGGTTCCATAGCTGTCCTGCTTGCAGACTATGGCGCGCGGTGGGGAAGTCCAATGGCAAATGCAGCCTTGGCCAAGCCTGCATGCAATCTCCACACAGTCTCCATCGTGACTGCCTAGATCGATTTCACGCACCGGACGGTGTCGAAAAAGGAGCAAGAAACGATGAAATCCCCCATTCTCACATTCACCGGTGCCCTGCTTGCGACCGGCCTGATTGCCGCCATTCCCGCTCAGGCCGAGCCGTTTAACGGCCCCTCGGTCGGTGTGCAGGCTGGCTGGAGCGAGAACAGGATCGGCCATCTGGATAACGACCTTGGCGTCGTCCCCGTCGATCGCAGCCGGGACAGTTTCACCGGCGGCGTCTATGCCGGCTATGACTATAAGCTCGGTTCCAACATCGTGATCGGCGCGGAGGCGGCCTTCAACATCGCAGCGAAGGATCGGATCGTGACGCATGGCGCGGTCGATACCATCTTCAACCCGCGGCACGCTTTCGATCTGAGCGCGCGGGCCGGCTATCTGGTGAACGACAAGTCGCTGCTCTACGTGCGCGGTGGTTATGACAACCTGCTGGCCCGCACCACGTTGATCGACGACGCGGGCGCGGTGAGCAGCAAGGAAAGCTACGACGGCTGGATGATCGGCGGCGGCTTCGAGCGGGCGCTTGGCGACAAGCTCTCGACCCGGCTCGAATATCGCTACAGCGATCTGGGCGGCGGCGCGAGTAAGTTCGATCGCCATCAGGTGCTGCTGGGCGTCGCCTACCACTTCTGACAAGGACGCGGTGAGGCGGATCGGCACGGATCGGTCCGCCTCCTGCCTTTTGAGGCGCTCGTGAGAGCGCTGCCCGGCATGTCATCGCCGGAGCATTCTCCTGATGGACAAGGCCTGCAATCGCGCCGCTTTGCTGCTATACTCGACCCTGCGCCGCCTGATGTCGCGGCGCTCGGGCCGGGCAGCGCTGTCCATCAAGCTCATCAGACCTGACAAGGTCCGGACCATGAGCGCAACGCCGCACGGATGAGCTGACGGAGGACCATGCCGTGACAGATATGCCGAAACATGTCGTTGTGCTTTGCCATCCTGAAGAGACCAGCTTCAACATGAGCGTGGCACGGGAATATTGCTCGGCGGTGGCAGCACATGGTCATGAGGTGGTGTTGCGCGACCTTTATCGCATGGCCTTCGACCCGGTTCTGAAGGCCCATGAACAACCACAGTCGCGGGCCTATGCGCGCTCGGCGGACGTGAGCGATGAAATGGCCGTCATTGCGGGGGCGTCGGTTTATGTGCTTGTCTATCCAGTCTGGTTTGGAACGCCGCCCGCCATGCTGAAAGGCTATGTCGAGCGCGTGCTCGGCTCGGGCTTCTCGCATCGCGATGTGCGTGAGCGGGCAGTTCATCCGCTGCTGACAGGGAAGCATCTTCTCAGTTTCACCTCGTCCGGCACGACGAAGCAATGGCTGGACCAGGAAGGCGCGTGGTTATCACTGCGCAATGTCTTCGACTATTATCTCGAAAAGGCTTTTTCGATGAGATCGTCGGAGCATGTCCACTTCTCCGCTATCGTTGAGGGCCTTGCGGACCAGTTTGTGCAGGAGAATCTGGCGGATGTCCGCACCGCGGCCCGCAAGATGTGCAGTATCGTCGGCAGTGAACGTCATCGCGCGGCGGCTCAGAAGGCGATGAAAGAAGCGATAAAACCCGCCTAGGTCATCCGGCGACCCTGCGGCGTGCGTTGACGTGTCTTGGCGTCGGTGGCCTCCAAGGCGAAATCCACTCGGGGGCATGAGGCAAATACACGTTCAACCGGCGTCAGCCTCGTGCCTGCTGACGCGCCTTTGCCATATCGCTAAGGGATGGGCCATGCAGATTCCCGATCACGATGCCTCCGCGCCCCTGAGCGTTGCCGCGCTCTACCGCTTCACGCGCCTTGAAGACTGCGCAAGCCTGCGCCCGCCGCTTGAGCGCCTGTGCAGCGAACAGCGCATTCGCGGCACCCTGCTCCTCGCGGCCGAGGGCATCAACGGCACGATCGCGGGGCCGGCGGAAGGGATTGCCCGCGTGCTGGCATATATCCGGTCCCTCCCGGACTGCGCCGAGCTGGACGTCAAGCTGTCGAGCGCCGCCACCATGCCGTTCCACCGCCTCAAGGTGCGCGTCAAACGCGAGATCGTGACGATGGGGCTGCCCGATATCGATCCACGAGCCAGTGCCGGCACCTATGTCAAACCGCATGAATGGAATGCGCTGATTGCCGACCCCGACACGATCGTGATCGACACGCGCAACGACTATGAGGTGGCGGTGGGCACCTTCGAGGGCGCAATCAACCCCCGGACGGCCAGTTTCCGCGATTTCCCGGACTGGTTCCGCCGTGAGCGCGAGCGGTTGCTGGGAGCAGGCAAGTCGCCGAAGGTCGCGATGTTCTGCACCGGCGGCATCCGCTGCGAGAAATCGACGGCTTTTCTCAAGCAGGAGGGGGTCGAGCAGGTCTATCATCTTCAGGGCGGTATCCTGAAATATCTGGAGACGGTGCCCGAGGAGCGCAGTCTCTGGCAGGGAGAATGCTTCGTGTTTGACCAGCGGGTGACGATCGGCCATGGCCTCGCGGAAGGGAGCTATACGCTCTGCCACGCCTGCCGCCGCCCGGTCAGCGCCGACGATTGTGCCTCCCCCCTCTACGAGCCGGGCGTGAGTTGTCCTGCCTGCCATGCCGAGCGGACGGACGAGCAGCGCGCCTCCTGCCGCGAACGCCACCGTCAGGAACTGCTCGCTGCCACACATGGTCGCGCCCATGTCGGTGCGGTGCTGGGCAAACCGGCCGATGACCAGGCCGACTGACCCCATCCTCTACAGCTTCCGCCGCTGCCCCTATGCGATGCGGGCGCGGCTGGCGCTGGCGGTCAGCGGCACCGGCTGTGCATTGCGCGAAGTCCGGCTTTCAGCGAAGCCCCCGGCGATGCTGGCCGCCTCGCCCAAGGGGACGGTTCCGGTTCTCGTCCTGCCGGACGGCACCGTTGTCGACGAGAGCCTCGACATCATGCGCTGGGCGCTGGCGAGGTGGGACCCCGAAGGCTGGTGCCTGCGCGATGATGCGGCGCTGATCGCGCTGAACGATGGTCCGTTCAAGCATGATCTCGACCGCTATAAATATCCCGAACGCCACGATGCCGACCCCGTTGCCCATCGCGGGCAAGGCTTGGAATATCTGCGCGCGCTGGATGACCGCCTGGCGGCAGCGGGTCAGCTTTGTGGCACGGCACGCGGGTTGACGGACGCGGCGATCATGCCGTTCGTGCGGCAGTTCGCAGCCGTGGACCGGGCCTGGTTCGATGCCCGGCCGCTCCCTCATCTGAAGGCCTGGCTGGCCGGTCACCTCGCATCTGACCTGTTCGCTGCGGTCATGATGCGGGTGACGCCCTGGACGCCGGGAGATCCTCCGGTCGCTTTCGCGATGCCGCGGAATCTCCCGGTGGGGTAGCCGGTTACTGGTGCCGGTAAACGGCGCGTTCGTGCGAGAAGGCCTTGAAGCCGAAATATCCGTGATAGCTTCCCATTCCGCTCTGGTTGACGCCGCCGAACGGCAGCTGGTTTTCCAGATAATGCGAGAATACGCCATTGACGGTTACGCCGCCAGACGAGGTCCTGCTCAGTATCTGTTGAACATTGGCTTCGTCATTGCTGTAGATATACAGGGCCAGCGGCTTATCGCGCGCTTCGATATAGCCGATGACCTGATCGAGCGTCTGATAGGTCATGACCGGCAGGACGGGCGCGAAAATCTCTTCTTGCAGGATCTTCATCTGCGGCGTGACGTTGGTGAGCATGGTCGGGTGGATCGTGAGATCGGCCTCGTCCAGTTCACCGCCGGCGGCAATCGTGGCGCCCTTGGCAACGGCATCCTCGAAAAGCGCTTTGACGCGGGCAAAATTGCCCTCGTTCACGATCTGCGCGATGCTTTCCTTGCGGATCTCGCCAGCGTCCGAATAGAGGTTTTTCGCGACATTGGCCTTGAAGCCTTCGACCAGACGCGCCTGCTGGTCTTCCTTGATAAACACATAGTCCGGGCAGATGCAGGCCTGACCGCCATTGAATTGCTTGGCCGACGCCAGATCCGCGGCGATTTTGTCGATGTCCGCGCCCTCGTCGATGATGACGGGGGATTTGCCGCCCAGTTCCAGCGTGACGCTCGCCAGATGCTTGGCGGCGGCGGCCATCACCACCTTGCCGACGCGGGTGCTGCCGGTGAAGAAGATGTGGCTGAAGGGCAGCTCAAGCAACGTCGTCGCAACACTGACATCGCCCTCGAACAGCGCCACCTCATTCTCATCGAAGACGGAGCGGATGATGCTGCCAGCAACCCGCGCCGTGGCCGGGCACAAATCGGTCAGCTTGACCATGCAGCAGTTCCCGGCCGCGACGGCGGCCGCGAGCGGGCCAAATGCCAGGCCAAGCGGGAAATTCCACGGCCCGAGAATGAGGCAAACGCCGCGCGCCTCGTAAATGATTTGCGCCCTGTCATTCGGGTTCAGCGAGGGGGTGATCTCCGTGGGCGCCATCCATGCATCGAGATTATCGATGTTTCTCTGGATGTTGGACGTGACGTTCAACACTTCCGTGACGCGGATTTCCCCTTCGGGCTTTCTCGTGTCTTCCTGCACGGCGGCGATGATGGCGTCGGCATGCGCTTCCACGGCCGCCTTCAACGCCGCAAGCTTCGCCTTGCGCTGGTCCGCCGACGAGGCTTTGACGGTCCATTGATGCTCCTGCTGCAACGCGAAAATTCGCGTGATCTCGCTGGAGATATCGGGGCCGTTCTGCGAGGAGCTGGTCATAAGGTTTTCCGCCTGGGTGGAATTGGAATCGGCAGCCTTGTAGGTCGTTCTCAAGCAACAAGACAAGGCCCTGATCGGCGCCGTTGCAAGACAGGCATCGCCTCGTTGTTGCCCCCATGTCCGCTGTCTGCGTGGCCGCCATTTTGATCGTCCGGCTCGAGCAATGGGTTCTCGCGCCGGGCTGGTTATGCGACTGCTGCTCGGTCGCTCGGGAAGGCCTCCAGCATTTGCACCGACCTGATGGCGCTCCGTGTGCGATTTCGTCCGGCGCTCTTGGCTTCGTAGAGCAGCTTGTCGGCCCGTTCATAAGGGCGCGCGAAGCCTTCTTCGCCGGAGAGCCTCGTTACGCCCATGCTGGCCGTCACGGGGCGTTCGAGGTCCAAAACTATGTTGGCGACCATTGCAGGGATCGCCTGGCGTCGGAACTCGGCCTGGATGTCTGCGTCGTCGCCGCGCAAGAGCAGCACGAATTCTTCGCCGCCAAGGCGATACGCGCGGACATTCGGGCCTGGCTGGAGCGCATGGGCCACCGCCCTGAGCACGGCATCTCCGACAGCATGGCCGTTGATATCATTGATCGCCTTGAAATGATCGAGGTCGATGATCGCCAATGTGGCGAAGCCTTCGGTTTGAAGCTGCTCGAACTGTTGCTCGATCGCGCGGCGGTTGAGCAATCCCGTCAACGGGTCTGTTTCGGACAATCGCTCAAGCAAATCGGCCTCGGTGCGGGCCCGGTCTCGCTCGCGTTTCATGGTCATGAAACGGTCCGCCATGCCGAGCGTCGTGAAGAGGACTTCGCATATGCAGCCGACATATAACAGGAGCATGGCGTCGGTGCTGTGCGACCAGGGGATGACCCCCGTCACCAGACGGATCAATCCGACCAGGACCAAGGGTGTGTATCCAACGATCTGGAACTTCGCGGCGCGGCTTCCGCGACGCAAGGCATCGATCATCGACACGATGAAGATTGCCAGCACCGGTGCAAACGCCGCCGTGTATGCGCCCGACTGTATTGGTCGCGCAACGAACGGGAACGCCGTGTGAAACAGGCTCAAAGCCAGGGCCCAGACCGCGCAATAGGGGAACAGGCGCCGTAGGAATGGATGCATCAATCCAGGCTCGATGAAGCTGTGGGTGAACATCGCGATGGACGCAATGGTGATACCGAAGATCAATGTCGTCATCCAGCTCAGCGTCATCGCCGGCGGATCGAAAAGCATGGTCAACAACCCGGACGAGACCAGGATCGTCATCAGCAACGACAGGGTGAGCGCCGAGTGCCAGAGAATGAACGGTTCGCGCAGAGCCCGGTAGAAGGCCGCATTGAAGATCAGCGGCATGAGGAGCATGCCCGCGAGCGCGGCCAGAATCAGCAGGAACCGCATGTCGCCGACGCTGGTCGCTGCGTCCGTTGGCGCGAGATGCGCCTTCTCCAGCGTCATCCGGTGGCTCGGCAGATCGATTACCGCGACGATCTGCCGGGTCGCGCGCGTCACGTCGGGCAGGGCGGCCTTGAAATAGCCGCCCGCCATTGAACTGGACAAGGCGGCGGCGGGGATCGACATTTGCCGAACCGCGCCGTCCTGATCGATGGCAAGCAGATGGACTGCCTGGAGGGCGCTCCGTCTTGAGAGCAGATAGCGGGGCAGCATGTCGTCCGGGTCGATATCGAAACGGAGCAGCACGCGCTCGGGCGCGATGGAGAATGTCCGGTCGGCGCAGGACCATCGCGCCGCGTTTCGCGCTATCGCGACCATATCTTCCGACAGACTGCCGGCCGCCCGGCAGGAACTGCGAAGGTCGGTAAATGCAGCCGCTTCAGTCGATCCGGCGACGAAGGAGCCCAGCATCGCCAGAAGCAGAAAGGCCGCCAGAAGCCATTGTCGAAAACCACCCGAAGTCATCAGCCCCCATTACGGTAAAATGTTTTTATACCGTTAAGCGTGATGCCGGCGTCAATCTGGCTGCCGCTCGGGCGTCGATCGCGATCCGGGGCAGGGCATGAATTGCCGCGTCAATCGGCCGGGGTCGCCCCACGGGCATAATCGGCATCATAAATCTCGGTTGCCGGATAATGCGGGTCCTTCAAGACACTGCTCAGGAGAAACGCCTCCACCGCATTGCGCTGCGGATCGTCATCATGGTCCTTTCGGAACCACACCAGCCGCCAGTCTTCCAGCGGATAGAGCAGGATGATCGTCTCACGCATTGCCGGCGGGATCAGCGCGTCTGCAAAGCTGGAGACCGCCACGCCGCGGTCGAGCATGGCCGCGATCACATCATAATATTGGGAATGGCACACCACATGGCGCGGACGAATGCCGTGCCGCTCCAGGCCCCGCAGCGCCTCGCGTTCCTGCACGCTGCCCGGGCGTGGCAGGATGAAAGGCAGTTGGGATACGGCCTCCGCATCCAATGGGGTGGCGCTCTTGTCGGCGAAATTGCGGTGGCCGTAAATTCCGCCACGCAGCAACGCCATTGAGCGCATTTGCCGCTCCAGCGGAGCCCCTGCGCGCCGATGCAGCAGAATAAAATCATACTGCCCCTCATCCAGCGCGCGCGCGATCCGGTCTTCCGGCGGCTGCGCATCGAAATCGAGCGTGATGTTCGGATGTTCGACGAGGAAATGGTCCAGCTTGGGGCGCAGGAAATTGTCCCACAGGCCTTGCCCCACCAGCAATCGAAAGCGGATCGGGCTGGAGAGGATGGGGGCGCTCCTGCGATGGGCGGCGAGCGCTCTTCCAGCCGCTTCAAAGATGCGCAGATCTTCCAGAAACGCCAGGCCCTCGGCTGTCAGGCTGGGGCGCTTGCCAGGGCTGCGAGCCAGCAGCGTGACCCCGAGCTGTTCTTCCATCACCTTCATCTGGCTGCTGACCGAGGCCTGAGACACCCCCAGATTTTCCGCGCTGCGGCGGAAACTGCGCGTGACGCAGAGGCTGGAGAAAACCTCAAGCTGGCGGAGTGTGCACGGTAGGCTATACATTATGACCTCTGCCACAGACATAATCTATAGATTATCGCCTGTCATTACCTGGCGATCTGTTGCTTTGCCAGGGTGGTTCGACATTCTCCCGCTCAAAGAGACAGGGAGATGAGGATGACCAAAGAGACGAATTCGCGTTCGACATGGCTGCACTTTTTGGCCGGCGGAGGGAGCGCGCTGGCCATGGCGCTGTGGGCGATGCCCGTATCGGCGCAGGATGTTGACGATGCGGAAACGGAGCAGATCGGCAGCGATGCGGGCGAGATTGTCATCACCGGCTCGCGCCTGCGGGTCGACGGCACAAAATCACCGACACCGGTGACGGTCGTTAGCGCGGACGAACTGAGCGCGATGGGGCCGAGCGGTCTGGTCGAAGGCGTCAGCCAGCTCCCGCAGTTTTTCGGCAACCAGTCCGTGGCCGCAGTGCAGAAATCCGGCGAAGGCGGCACCGGCTGGTTTACGCGCGGCGGCTATGGCAACCTAGATCTGCGCGGATTGGGGATCAACCGCACGCTGACCTTGCTCAACGGACATCGGGTGGTCTCCTCGGGCCCCTATGGCGGCGTGGACATCAACGTGTTTCCCGATGCGATGATCCGCAGCGTGGAGACGGTGACGGGCGGCGCATCGGCCGCCTATGGGAGCGATGCCGTCGCCGGCGTCGTCAATTTCATTCTGGACCGCAATTTTACCGGCTTGCGCGCCGAGGCGCAGAACAGCCTTTCCTCCCGCGGTGACAATTATGGCTTGCAGGGGTCGCTCAGCTACGGTGCCAGGCTCGGCAGCCGGGGGCACATCCTCATCTCCGGCGAATATGCCAAGCAGGAGGGTGTGCATGATTATAACGGCCGCGACTGGTACAACGCCACCAGCATCGTGAACGGGCAGGTGCTCCCGAACGTCGTCTCGGCCAATTCATCCTATAACGGCATCATCTTCGCGCCCGGCACGCCGCTTCAGGGCATGGAGTTTCTGCCGGACGGCAGCGGCATCACGCCCTTTGTCCGTAGCGGAGCATCGTCCGGCACGACCGGAACGCCTCCCGCGCTGCAGTCGATCACCCATGGCGGCAGCGGCGATTATATCGGCCGGGATTTCTATACGCTCTATCCCGACACGGAGCGGAACAGCTTCTATGCCCATGCCGATTATGAGGTTGCCGACGGCGTGACCGTCTTCGGCCAATATATGCGCGGCCAGAACAGGACATTCCGCTACAACGACCCCACCGGCTCGTTCAACGGCACGCCCACGGAAGCCACCATCTTCCAGGACAACGCCTTCCTGCCCGCGTCCGTCCGGCAGATCATGGTCGACAATGACATCCCCTCCTTCAAGCTGCGCCGCAAGGGCAGCCCGCAGGATCTCGCGCCGGAAATCTGGCTGCGCGACAATAATGTCATGAACTCCTTCGCCGGGGGCGTGACATGGGACATCAGAAGCGGCGGGCTGTTCGACGGCTGGCAGGCGGATCTCTATTATCAATATGGCACCAACACCCGCAAAGCCTATCAGAAGGCGCTGCGGGTGGACCGCGTGTTCGCCGCGCTCGATGCGGTCGATCAGGGCGCGTATGAGACGGGCACGCCCAACGGCAACATCGTCTGCCGCGTATCCCTCTATGGCGATGCTTTCCCCGGCTGCCAGCCGCTGGATCTGTTTGGCCGCGGCAACGCATCGGCCGCCGCGATCGACTATGTGACCGGCTATGAACCGGGGCAGACCATCACCACGCCCATCTATTATGCCGATACCGGTTTTGCCCGTGGCGATACCATGACCTTCACCACCGGCGAGGCGAAGCTCAACACCACCCGCCTGCGCCAGCACGTCGCGGAATTTGCGATGAACGGCAATCTCATCAACGGCTGGGCGGGGCCGATCAGCCTCGCCTTTGGCGGATCGTGGCGCAAGGAGTCGATCAATCAGCTGGTGGAGGATGCCTCCAATCCGTCGTCCGATCACGTCGACGGGCATCCCGTCCTGTGCAACGGTGAGGCTCCTGGCCTGCGCGGCGTGTCGATGGCGGACTGCACCAACACGGTGGGCTCGCAATATTCCAAGGTGTCCAACATTCTCGGGTCGATCACCGTCAAGGAGGCCTTCGCCGAAACGATGGTGCCGCTCCTCGACGGTGCCGGGCTGATCCGCTCGGCCAACCTCCACGTCGCGGCGCGCTGGGCGGATTATTCAGGCTCCGGCGCGATCTGGGCCTACAAGGCCGGTCTCGATATGGAGGTCAGCAGTTTCCTGCGACTGCGCGGCACCTATTCACGCGACGTGCGCGCGGCCAATCTGTCCGAGCGGTTCGACAAGACCGGGGGCGTTGCTACCCTGATTGACCCGCGCTCGGGCGATACCATCACCGTGACGCGCTATTCGGGCGGTAACCCGCATGTGAACCCGGAAAAAGCCGATACCTGGACCGTCGGCGCGGTGTTGCGGCCGGACGCCTTGCCGGGCTTCTCCCTGTCCGCCGACTATTATGACATCAGCATCAAGGGCGCCATCGGCCAGCTCGGCTCGCAGGCGGTCCTGAATGGCTGCCTGACCGACAAGGTCGCCCAGCTCTGCGAGCTGGTGACATTGGGGAGCGATGGCGTGCCGACCCTGATCGGCGACATCTTCATCAATGTGAACCAGAACCGCGTGCGCGGTCTCGACGTCGAGGCGAATTACAGCATTCCGCTCACCCTGCTGGGCGGCGGCAACGAGCGGATCGGCACGCGACTATTTGCCAGCTGGCTGTTTGAAAACTCCCAGACTCTGGGGACCGGAGTGGTCGTCGACCGGGCCGGCCAGACCGGCATCCAGCAATCCGATGGCGCGCCTTATGGCCTCCCCCGGTTCAAGCTGACCGGCAATCTGAGCTATGCCAATGGCGGCTTTTCATCCTTCCTGCAGGGCCGTTATATCGGCTCGGGCACACAGGAGAACACGCTCGGCGACATTCCGCTCAACAAGGTCGCGTCCGCTCTTTATCTCGACCTGCGGCTCACCCAGACGGTGGCGTTCGGGCGCGGCAGCGAAATGGAGATTTTTGGCGCGGTGACCAACCTGACCGACAAGGCGCCGCCACTGACGCCTTATTACAGCACGTTCGGTGCACATGCCATGCAGGCCAACAGCGTGCTGTTCGATCTGATGGGCCGGCGCTTCACGGTGGGCGCGAAGCTCAATTTCTGACGGGGCGGGAACACGCCCCCCGGGTCGCTTGAACAAGGAAGATGATGATGACGATGACGAACGAGCGCGGTGCGCCGCACCTTACCCGCCGCGACGCGATTGGCGGAGCGCTCGGCGCCGTGGCGCTGGCGAGCGCGAGCCGGGCGATCGGCAAGGGGGCGGCGAAAAGGCCGAACATCCTCTACATCATGGCCGACGACATGGGGTATGCGGACCTCTCCTGCTATGGCCGGCAGGAGTATGAGACGGTCGTGCTCGACCGGCTGGCGCGCGAGGGGATGCGGTTTACCCATGCCTATGCGAACAGCGCCGTGTGCACGGCCTCGCGCGTGGCGCTCATCACCGGACGCTATCAATATCGTTTGCCCATCGGCCTGCAGGAGCCGCTCGGGCTTCAGGATGTCGGCCTGCCGCCGGAGATGCCGACCATCGCCTCCCTGCTGCGCGACCAGGGCTATGCCACCTCCCTCATCGGCAAATGGCATCTGGGATCGCTGCCCAAATATGACCCGCTCAAGAGCGGCTATGATGAATTTTGGGGTCTGCGGGGCGGGGGCGTGGATTATTACACCCATAAATATAATGGCCAGTTGGACCTGTGGGATGGCGACACCAAGGTCGAGGATGCCGGCTATCTGACCGATCTGCTCGCCGCACGCACGATGCAGACGCTCGACCAGCGCCAGCGGGATGGCAAGCCCTTCTTCATCAGCCTGCATTTCACCGCGCCACATTGGCCGTGGGAAGGGCCGGATGCAGAAGGCAAGGCCGAGTCCGAGCGTATTGACGCCTCGACCGATCCCGCCCGCTATTTCCACTATGACGGCGGGAAGATGGAGACCTATGCCGCCATGGTCCGCTCGCTCGACGCCAATATCGGCAAGGTGCTTGCGAAGCTCGCCGCGCTGGGCATGGCGGAGGATACCATCGTCATTTTCACCAGCGATAATGGCGGGGAGCGCTTTGCCAACACCTGGCCGTTCAACGGCAAGAAGACCGAACTGCTGGAAGGGGGGCTGCGCGTCCCGTCAATCGTGCGCTGGCCCGGCGTCACCGCGCCGGGCTCGACCAGCGAGCAGCCGACCATGTTGATGGACTGGCTGCCAACCATGCTCGCCGCCGCCGGTGGCAGGCCGGACCCGCGCTATCCCACCGATGGCATGGATATCCGCGCGGCGTTGCAAGGCACGACACTCCCCGAGCGCATCCTTTACTGGCGGTTCAAGAATCACGACCAGAAGGCGGTGCGGCGCGGGCGGATGAAATATCTCTCGATCGGCGGCAATGAATTCCTGTTCGACGTAGTGGCCGATCCGCTGGAGCGCGCCAACCTCAAGGACCGCCGGCCGGAAGAATTTGCGGCGCTTAAACAGGCTTTTGCGCAATGGAATGCCGGCATGCTGAACGACCCCGACGCGCCCAGCTTCGGCTTCACAGCCCGGGAACTGGCCGACCATTTCGGTGTCGATGATTAACCGCACGCGGCCTGGTTCCCAGAGGCTAGATTGCTCCGTTCGGGCGAGACCTTCCGACGAGTATGGCGGCGGCGCAGGCAAGTGGCGTCGCCGCCGACGCGGCACAGGGCTCGGAGGCTGAGTGGCGCAAGCCACGAGTATGACAAAACCTGGCTCGTTCCAGTTTTCGCATGGACCCGCGTGGTCGGTCTCAAGCGCAGCGGCTGAGATGCTGGCGGGCACTCCGTTTCAATGTGAAGGATGATCCGCCCGATGTCCCGCTGACAGCGGACGGGCCGGGTCCATCCCTCGTGCCAGGGGCCGGTTCACGCCCGCGACGAGGATGACCATGGAAAGACAGAGAATTGCCGCGGTCGCGACGGGGAAGGAATGGGCCCCGGCGCGATCCAGCAGAAAGCCGCCAGCGACCCCGCCCAGCGCCACGGCGCTGTTCCAGGCCGTGGTGCACATCGACTGGGCGACATCCATCGAATCGGGCGCCAGTCGCGCGATCGCCGTCTGGGTGACCGCGCCGAAGCCGCCGAACGACACGCCCCAGACGATAGCCGACGCATAGATCGGCAGCGTCGCCGTCCAACCGAGTTGCCAGATCGCGACGGCGGCAAGGAAGAACCCGATCTGGAGCGGCCCCATCAGCGTGAGATGGCGATCGACCAGCGCCGCGACCAGGGCGAGACCGCCGATCGACCCGATGCCGAACAGGAGCAGGATGAGGTCGAGACGCTCCACCTGCCCGATCGACCGCAGGAACGGCTCGACGTAAATATAGATGATGTTGTGGCCGACGATATAGGTGAGGATCACCGCGGTCGTCGCCGCCACCCCCGGTCGCAGCAGGACCGCCAGCAGCTTCTCCCGTTGGCCGTCCCCATCACCCGGGAAGTCCGGGATGATGCGCTGGATCCAGATCATCAGCACGAAGGCCATGCCGGACACGATCCCGAACGCACCCTGCCAGCCGAACACGCGTCCGAACGCGGCTCCCAGCGGCACGCCGAGCACCAGCGCGGCCGTCGCGCCTGCTCCCGAGATCGCGATCGCCCGGCCACCCATGCCCGCCGGCGCCATCCGCACGGCGTAGCTCGCCAGCATCGACCAGACCACGCCGCCGATGAGCCCCGCCACAAATCGGGCGCCGAGGATGATGTAGATGTTCCCCGACAGCGCCGTGACCAGATTGACCGCCGCGAATGCGCCGATGAGAAAAAGCAGCAGGGGCTTGCGGCGCAGGCCACGGGTCATGGCCGTGACCGGGATCGCGGAGATGACGGCGCCAACCGCGAACGCCGTGATGAACTGGCCAGCGACGCTTTCCGACACCTGCATCCCGGTCGAGATCGAGGACAGCAGGCCGGCGGGCATGATCTCCGTCAGCAGCGTGATAAACGCGGCCATGGCCAGCGCGAGCAGTCCCGACAGCGGGAGGCGCTGGGTGCTTGCGCGGCTCGGAGGGGCAGACGCCGTACTCCGATTGCTCTGATCCTGACCACTTTGCACCATGTTACTCACTTACATGCCCATTCTGCAGACCCGACGGGCGTTAGGCGGGCAGGGGTGATATGGCTACCCGGCACAGGCATCGACCGCATGATATTCTCGGTCACCGGGATCGAGCGATCGGGTAAAAGCCTGAGCCGCCGGCATCCCGGCTGCGATGAGGACAATCTTATGTCGTGCGGGGCGGGGGCTTCGAAGCTCCGGTGTGTTGCCGGTATCCACATGGGATAGGCGGTTCCGCGAACGGTGAGCGGAGGGGCTTTATCCTGAATTCGAGGGGAAGCTTACCCGGATCCGCCGGCTGGAAGGGCTGGGATGATTGTTAAGGCCCATTAGTCGGGCAGCATCGGCCAGCGTCGCGGAGCGCCTCGGGGCGGCGGGTGCGCAGACATGGCTTTCTCCTTCCGCGCTCCAGCGTCCGTCTATCTCCGCGCTATGGGGCTTCGTGCAGGAACTTTTTCTTGCCATCCGCAGCATAGGCATATTCCTCGGCGACGACACCGCCCAGTAAATGGGCGTGGATGATCCGGTCGACGGCTTTCTCATCGACGCCGCCATAATAGCTGTTCTCCGGACAGACTTGTACGACCGGGGCCAGATTGCAGGGGCCGAGACAGGTCGACTTGGCGCTCATCATGCCGTCCCCCTCCGTGCGCAGTGAGAGGCGGGCCTGCTCGTTCCGCAGGTGCCCCCAGATAAGCGGAGCGCCGGCCGCCGTGCAGGGGCCGCCATGACAGACGAGGACACGCCGCTTCTGCGCCGGTACGACCGACCCCTGGGGACCGGGCATCTTGACCGGCCGCGTCTCGGCCGGCCGATCGAGCGCGGCATTCACCGCGGAGGCGAGAAGATTGCCCATGAAGGGAAGCTGGCTGAGCGACGGCGCCACCCGGATCGGCGGCCATGCTCTGCCATCCTCATGCTCCCAGCGCGCCAGGGACCGGGTCAGCCAGGCCGCGAAGCTCGGCTCCATGGGCAGCATGACGGGCACGATGATGATGGCCGACGCTCCCGCGTCAACCACCGCTTTGCATTGGTGGCGCAAGGTCGGCTCGCCCTGCTCGGAAAAGGCGAGATGGGCTGAAGCAAGCGTGCCCTGCGCCATGACGAGATCGACCAGCGCCTGCATCTCGGCGACAGGTATGGCGGCGATGGCCGAGCGGGCGACCAGAATGGCGACGGGGCGTCCTTGCATGGCTAGGTTTCTCCTTTCGCGACACCGAGTTGTTGCGCGACCAGGGCGCAACTGCGCTGGCGATCTTTTGCGTCATGGGTCCAGCAGGTCATCACCAATTCATCCGGCTGATGGCGGGCGATCAAGGCATCCAGTTGCCGCCCCACGCGTGCCGCCGAACCCACGAAGGAATAGCTCAGCGTGTGGTCGATCCGCTGTTGCTCCTCGTCGGTAAAAGTCAGTTTGGTGATCTGATCGGGCGAAAGCAGGCCGGATCGCACGCCGCGATCGAGCTGCACGCGCCACAATGCGCGGGGGCCGTAGAGAAACCGTGCTTCATCGTCGCTGTCGGCTGCCAGCGCCCAGACGGCGAGGGATAGCAGGGGCTGCGGGAACCGGGCGCTGGGCCGGTAATGTGTGCGAAAATACGCCACGGCCTCGTCTGCCTGATGATGGTTCTGCCCGTGGGAGATGTTGAAGCAATAGGGGAGGCCCATTTTCGCCGCCAGCGCCGCGCCGCGTGGGGAACTGCTGAGTATCCACGGTTCCGGTTGCCCGGGCGTGGTGGGCAGGGCCTGCACGCCGGGATGATCGCTGTGCCCGGCATCCATCAGCCAATCCAGCAACTCGGCGACGGCAAGATCGAATTCCGGGGGCGTTCCGCGCCGCAAGGCTTTTGCCGCGATTTCGCTGCCGCCGGGCGAGCGCCCAAGACCCAGATCGATCCGGCCGGGCGCCAGCGCCTCCAGCACGCGGAACTGTTCGGCGACCTTGAGCGGCGCATAGTGCGACAGCAGCACGCCGGCGCTGCCGACCCGGATGCGGCTGGTGGTGGCGGCAATCGCGGCAACGAGGATTTCCGGCGCGGTGCCGATATTGGCCAGGCTGTTATGATGCTCGGCCAGCCAGTAGCGGTGGAAGCCCATCGCCTCGCAGGCGCGGGCATAGGCCACCGTCTCGCGGATGGTCTCCGTATGCGGGACGCCCTCTATGGCCGGCGACTGATCCAGAAATGAAAGCGAAACCATCAACCATCTCCCGGCGGACTGTCGGGCGGCGCATGCGGCAGGATATAAGGCAGCCCCGCAACTCTCCCGACATGCGCGCGAACGCCGAACACGGTTTCCAGCCTGTCGGGCGTCAACACATCCTCCCATCCGCCGAGCGCCACCAGGCGGCCTTGCTGCATCAGCGCGACGCGGTCGGCGAACCGGGCGGCGGCGCTCAGATCGTGGATCGCCATCAGCGCGCCGATCCCGTTTTCGTCCACCAGCCGGCGGACCGTGCGCAGCGTGTCCAGCTGATGCTTGAGATCGAGCGCACTGGTCGGCTCGTCCAGCAGCATGTAGCGCGCATCCTGCGCCACGGCGCGAGCGATCAGCACGCGCTGCCGCTCGCCGCCGCTCAATGCGTCGAAGGCACGGTTCGCCATGGCCTGCAGGCCGAAACGGGCGAGCACCGCGGCGACCTGCGCTCTCCTCTGCGCGCCATTTTCGCGATGGCGATGCGCCGCGCGGCCGAGCGCGACCATTTCGGCCACGCTGAGGCCGAGCGTCTCGCCGCTCTGCTGTGGAACATAGGCGATGGTGCGGGCCAGCTCTTCCCGCCCCAGCGCGGACAATGGCGCCGCGTCGACCTGGACCGCGCCGCCGTCGGGCTTCCATATGCCGTCCAGGCAGCGGATCAGCGTGCTTTTGCCCGCGCCATTGGGGCCGAGCAGGCACAGCAATTCTCCGGGCGCCAGCGCCAGCGTGACATCGTCGAGCAGCCAGCGCCCGCCACGGCGCAGTCGCAACCCATGGGCGGCAAGGCTCATCCCACCCTCCCGCGCCGGCTCAGCAGCAGGTGCAGGAACAGCGGCACGCCCAGATAGGCGACGACAATCCCCACCGGCACGGTGATCGGCGCGAACATCAGCCGCCCGGCCAGATCCGCGCATAACAGGAGCAAGCCGCCCAATATGGCCGCGAACGGCAGCAGCAAGCGATGATCGCCGCCGATCAGCATGCGCCCGACATGCGGGGCGATCAGCCCGACGAACCCGATCACGCCGACATAGCTGACGATCGCGGCCGTTATCAGCACGGAGCCCAGCGTGACGATCACCCGCGTTCTCGCCACGGCGAAGCCGAGCGACGCGGCCACCTCATCCCCGCCCGCGGCGAAGGCGTTGAGGGCCCAGGCCTGCGCCAGCAGCAGCGGGAAGATCACCGCCAGAACGGCGGCGGTAACCTGGACCGCGTCCCAGGTAGCCCCGTTCACCGAGCCGAAGGCCCAGTGAACGATCATCGCCAGCTGCTGTTCGGTGGCGATAAATTGCAGCGTTTCGGTCAGCGCGCCGAACAGATAGGCAAGGCCGACGCCCGCCAGCACCAGCACATTGCCGCTGATGCCGCGCATCGCCGCCAGAGCGAGCACGAAGACCGCGCAGATGATCGCGGATAGAAAAGCCGCGACGACCACCAGCAAATGGCTGACTCCGCCATAGGCGCCGCCGAAAATCATCGCCAGCGCCGCGCCGAAGCTGGCGGCGGGCGAAATGCCGATCGTATAGGGGCTCACCAGGACATTGCGGGTGATGCCCTGCATGGCCACCCCCGCACAGGCCAGCCCCGCCCCGGCGATGATCGCCATCAGCGTGCGCGGCAGGCGCAGCGTGGTGAGGACGGCGACATCCTGAGCCGGGAGCCCGGCCGTCCAGCCTGACGGCAGGAGCGGCGATAGCAGCGCGACCATGGCGTCGCCGGGGCTGATCCGCGTCACGCCCTGCGTGGTGGCGACCAGCGCGGCCAGCAGCAGCAGAATCAGCGCCGCGCCGATCAGCCATGGCGCGCCCAGCGCCGCTCGCACCGGCCGGTCGCTCTCCATCAACGGCGGAACTCGCGAAGCGTGGCCGTGTAGCCATGCGCGGCCGGCACATGCTGGAAGCGCGTCAGCCATTCGGCCATGACCGCCTCGGGGTCGACATCCGCGAAACGCTCGGGATAGAGCCATTTGGCCACTTGTAGCGCGCCGATGATCTTCGAGCAGCCACCCGCCAGATAATAAGACATATGATAGACCTGCCCGTTACGGATAGCGGGCACATTGGCAAAGCCCGGCCGATCGGCGATCCCGGTCAGCACCGCGCGGGAGAAGGCGCGCGGATGCGGGGCATATTGCCCGGGCTGCAATTTCAGAATGACGTCCGGCGCGCGGGCGATCACCTCTTCGGGATCGACGGTGAAGCCCTGCACACTGCCGCGCGCCTGATTGTCGCCAGCGACGGACACGTCGCGGAACACATTGATCCCGCCGCCGGTCTCGATCATGTCGTGCCACCCGGAGCCGGGCAGCAATGTCCGGTAATCCGCCACTTCCTCCATATAGACGCGCTTGTGCTTCACGCCCTTGAGGCGCTGTTCGAGCAGGTTGGCCCAATGCCGGTAGAAGGCGTTGAGTTCCGCCGCTTCCTGCGGCTTGTCGAACAGCTGGCCGATCAGGGTGGCATTCTCCTCATGCTTGAGCACGTCCCAGGCGGTGATGATCGCCACGGGAATATGCAGCGGGGTCAGCACGCGTTCGGCTTCCTGCCAGCTGCCGTTGCGCGGCAGGATAACGAGATCGGGCCGCAGGGCGGCGATGGCGTCATAATTGGGCGTGGCCTGCCCCTGGCCGACGATGGCCACATTCGCCAGTTCCGGCCAATAGGCTTTCTCCCGGGCCGTTCCTCCGTCGACCCCCACGATCGGCCCCGTGCCGGCAATCGCGCGCACAAATTCGACATCATATCGATTGAATATCACGACACGCCGCAGTGGCCGGTCGACCGTCACCGCGCGGCCGACATCGTCCTTGAATGTGAAGGCGTGACCGGACTGCGCGGCCGGCAGGGGATTTGCTGCCGGTTGTGAGCCACGCACCCAGAAGAGCGCGGCTCCTAACGCGACAGCCAACGCCATCAGGAGGAGCCCGATCTGCGCGCGTTTCATGCTGTCCGTTGTCCTCTTGAAGGCCCGGGCCGGACCATGTCCATAATATCCAGCTGCATGCCGCATTGCGCGGGCTGTTCTCATGGGCCTTGTGGCCAACGATGGCGGCCTGCAAGCGCGTTACCGTTACGTAACGTGATGCAACCGTAACTTTAATGACAGGGGTGTGGGCGCGCCCTAGCCGCCCGGCAGTTGAATTGAATAACCGATAGCATGGAGAGAAAGTTTCGGCTGGTCAGCCTGGTTGACTGGCCGAAATCGCGTTCGCGTGCAGCTTTGCGAAGGTTGGGCCGGCCCAAAGAGCCAAGCCACCCGATAGCTCCGAATATGGTCGTTCAATGCGTAAATTCAGGGGGTCTTCTGTGTCCAAAATTCTTCTGTGCAGCGTCAGCGTTGCTGCGCTTCTTTTCTTCAACCCCGCTGCGGCTTTCGCGCAGGGCGGTTCCAAGGAACGCACTGGCTCCGTCGATGCCGGGGAGCATGAGGAAGGAGCCATCGTGGTCCGGGGCCAACCCCTTCCTGGTGGGCTGCTCGAAGAAACAGCACGGGTCGGTATTCTGGGCGACATGTCCGTCATGGACATCCCCTATTCGCAGATGAGCATGTCGGCCAAGACGCTGGAACTGTTCCACGATCCGAGCCTCCCGCTCGCCAATGTGCTGCAGAATGATCCCTCGATCCGCTCGAGCACCAGTTCGCCCATGTATAGCGATTTCAGCATGCGCGGCGTGAACATGAACGGCAATCACATGATGCTGAACGGCATACCGAGCCTGTTCTCCCAGTTCACGACACCGCCCGCGCACGTCATCGACCGGATCGACATCACCTCGGGGCCGAATGCGGCGGTGAACGGCGTGAGCATGTCGAACAACGGGACCGATAGCGGCGCGACCGCGGCGCCGGGCACGATCAACATCGTCACAAAATCAGCGCCGAACAAGGATATGAACCGCATCACCGGCACATTTTCCGGCCGCAGCAATATCGGCGCTTATATCGATGTCGCGCGGCGGTTCGGGGGTAGCAAGTCCTGGGGTCTGCGGGTCAACGGCGAATATATGAATGGCGGCATTTCCCTGCCTGGCGCGGAGAATAACAGCCGCGATATCTTCTTCAATCTCGACCATAAAAGCGCGAGCAGCACCACCAATCTCTTCGCCGGTTATTTCGACTTGCGGATCAACGGGGGGCAGCGTTGGTTCACGTTCAGCGGCACGGGCGCGGAACTGCCGGACGCGCCCGATGCCGACAGCAATTATGATTTCCCCGAAACGACCAAGTGGATGCACGGCTATGTGCTCACTTTCAACCATGAGCAGCGGATCGCCGAGGACTGGTCGGTGTTCGTCAACTATGGTTCCATGGCAAAGGCCGGCCATAAATATAATTCAAGTTCGGCCCTGCGCTTCGACGATAATGGCACGTTCGTGGCGGCCAACGTCGCCAATGGGCAGGTGGAATCGACCGAGAATTATTATGCCCAGCTCGGCCTCAGAGGAAAGTTCGACACCGGCCCCCTGCGGCATAACGTCGCGTTGGCCGTGGACTATTCTCTGGCCCAATATTGGAACGATACCCACAACAGCGCGACCGGCCAGATTGGCGGTGACCTTTACAATGGCGTTTCCTATGGCGCGAATTTCTATCCACTGCCCACGCTGCGCACCGCCATTCTCCAGTGGACGGAGAAGAATATCGGCGTGACGCTGACCGATGTCGTCTCGCTCGGCAAGTTCGACGTTCTGCTGGCCGCTTCCATGAAGAACGAGAATTTCCTGAACGAACTCACCGGCGCGCGGATCAAGAACAACAATGTCCTGCCGACCTTCGGCATCACCTACAAGGCCTTGCCCGGTCTTTCCCTCTATGCGGGTCACACCGAGAGTTTCTCGCGTGGCCAGATGGTCAGCAACGACACGCGCTACGTCAATGCCGGCGAAGTCCTCTCCCCCATGAGCTCGACGCAGAATGAAGTGGGCATCAAGCTGCAGCGCGCCGGCATGTTGACGACCCTTGCTGTCTTCGAAATGGATCAGCAGAATCTGATCGACGTTCCGGTAAGCGCGACGACATTCCGGCGCGATGCGGACGGCAAGAACCGCTATCGCGGCGTGGAATTCTCGTCGGTGGGTCAGTTGACCGACCAATGGACCGTTACGTTGGGCGGCCTGTATCTCGATGCGAAGCGCGAAAGGACCAATGGCGGCCTGACGGACGGCAAGTTCGTCAATGGTGTATCCACATGGAGCGGTACGGCCGGCTTTGAATATCGTCCCGTCGAACGGGTCGGCCTGGTCGGCCGCGCGGTCTATAATGGCGAGGCGTTCATCGACTCCGGAGCGAATGGCAGCACGCGGATCCCATCGTTCGTCGCTTTCGACGCCGGCGCCAATTATCGGATGCAGCTGGCTTCCTTCCCGATCCGGCTGAGCGCCACCATCACCAATGTGGCGAACCGGAGCTACTGGATGGGCCGAGGCGGATCGACGACATTCGGCCTTTCGATGCCGAGGACCTTCCAGTTTTCCATCCAGGCCGATTTCTAGCGTCAGGACGAGATGCGGCACGTCATAGCTCAGTCTCGGCCCTTCATCGCAAAGGCGCGTTACTCTGCGTGGAGTAGCGCGCCTTTGCGGGTCAGGGGCTGCCGCCGTCACCGGAGCATGGCAGGCGCTCGTCAGGGGCGCGTGCTCCCGATCTTTCCCGGTTCCGCTCCGCTGCCTGTCGGCCGATGGACATATCGCGTGGCGCCGGGCTGCTGCTTCCCGGAAGAAGGAAGGTGAGGCGCCCGGTGGCATATCGCGCCGGGCGCGAACGGCAGGGCGCGGCACGGATCGCGGCGCGCATTGTGACCGCGATCGTGGCGGGCTATGCGATCCTGTATTTCGTGTCTGACGCGCTGGGACTGGCGCTCGTTTCTGCGCAATGGACGACCCGCGCGGACGCCGTGCTCATTGCCACCAATCTCGCGTTTCTGCTTGCCCCGGCCGTGGTAATATGGGTGTTCGCGGCTGGCTCGATGTGGCGGGCGGTCGGCTTGCCATTTGTCGTCGCGGCACTGCTGATGGCGCTGGCAGGCGTTCTCCAGCCATGAAGCGGACCTTCACCCTGTCGATGGCGTGGTTGCACAGCTGGGCCGGCCTGTTTTTCGCCTGGCTGCTGTTCGGCATCCTGTTCACCGGCGCGATCGCGGTCTTTCATGCGGAAGTCACCTATTGGGTGACGCCGGAAATGCGCGGGCAGGTCCATGACGACCGGGACAAGGCCATCGAGGTCGGCCGGGCTTATCTGGAGGAGCATGCGCCGGACGCGCGGCTCTGGCGGCTGACGTTGCCCAGTGAGCGGGAGCCGGTCGTCAAAGTCTATTGGCGTGACGAAAAAGGCAATGGGACCACGCGCCGATTGCAACCCGATACGGGCGAGACCATCCAGCGCGAGACACGGGGTGGCGGGTTTTTCATCGACTATCATTATATGATCAACCTGAGCCGGAAGGATATTGCCCTGGGGCCGGTCGGGCTGTGGATTGTCGGCATGGCGGGTATCGTCATGCTGGTCGCATGCATTAGCGGCATCGTGGTGCATAAGCGGATATTCAGGGATTTGTTTCTGTTCCGCCCCGGCGCGTCGCGGCACCGGTCCTGGCTGGACGCGCATAATGTCCTGTCCGTGCTGCCGCTGCCCTTTCATATCATCATCGTCTATACCGGGCTGGTCACGCTTTACTGGCTCTACGTGCCGGCGGGTATCAATTCGCTCTATGCCGGTTCGGAGGACGCGTTCCGCCGCGAGGCGATTTCTCAGCATTATGTCAGTCTGCTGGATGCGCCGCCGCCGGGGCCGCCCGCGCCCATGATGTCGCTTCCGGCGATCAACCGGCAGGCGGAAGCGCAGTTCGGCGCGGGTAAGACGGCCTATCTCACCATGCGGGATCCGAACCGGGCCAATGCGATGGTGGAGGCTTTTCGTACGCGCGCGGACAGGGTGACGCAACAGGTGGAGCAGATCGCCTATCGCGGTATTGACGGGCGCCAGATTCGGATCGTCGAGCATTCGACGGCAACCAAAATCCAGTCCTTCGTCGCCGCGATCCATTTCGTCGAATGGGGCGGGGCGGTAATCCGCTGGGCCTATTTCCTCGTCGGACTGGCGGCGGCGGCGATGGTCGCAACGGGTCTGGTTGTTTTCACGGCCAAGCGGGAGACGAAACGGGGTGCGCCGCCCTGGCTTCGGCTGGTCCAGGCGGTCAATGTGGCCTCGGTGGCGGGCCTGTGCATTGCTTGTGCGGTCTTCTTCTGGGCGGAGCGGCTGACCCCCGCCGATCTGCCCGCGCGTGCGGGCGTTCCGGTGAAGTTTTTCTTCCTGAGCTGGTTGGCCTGTCTCGCTCATGCCGCGTTGCGCCCACCCCATTGCGCCTGGCGTGAGCAATTCGCCCTGGCGGCATTTCTTTGCTTCGCCGCGCCCATGTTGGGCGGCCAGGGATGGTTGCACCTGATCTCATGGGATACCACCAGGCTGTTCTTCGATCTGACTTTCTGGATCTTCGGCGCGGTTTTCGCTTTCCTGTTCTTCAAGGTGAAAGGAACCCCCACCAGAAGCGTCCATCGCCACGAATTGGTCGCATGATGCTCCAATTATTTTCATTATATATGACATATACTGGCCTCTCGTCGTTTGCGCTGGCCATGGACAAACACCATGTGCAGGCCTTTGGGGAACGGGTCGGCCCCGGTCGGACACGATGGCTGCGTCTGTCCGGGAGTATCCTGTTGTTGATGGCGCTTGGCTTGTGGGTTTGGTCGCTCGATGTCGCTATGGGCCTCGTAAGCTGGTTATTATGGGTTTTGCCGATCATGGGCTTGATCGTAGCCGCGGGGCTTGCCTTCGTGCCCCGCTTTACCGCAACCGTCGCCTGTCGAAGGCCTTGACCGGCAATGGCATCCAGTTCGCCGAGCAACCGCAACACCGGTTGGTCACGCCAGATATGCTTCGACATGATCTGCGAGGCGAAGGCCATCGAGCACCGCCTCACCAAGACCAGCCATCCGCGGACTAACGGCCAGGGCGGATGAACCGCACCATCAAGGATGGCGACCGTCAAACGCTTTACACTACGACAGCCATGAGCAGCGGACGCATCTCGCCGACGTCATCACCGCCTGCACTTTGCCTGCCGGATCAACCGCTCAGCGGTCTTGCGCGCTACGAACATATCGCCAAAATCTGCGTGCAGAGCCAGGCCGGTTCATCGTCAATCCGGTCTCTCAGAGGCCTGAGCCTGGCTTGGCAATCCTGTCCAGAAAACCGGCACGACCTCACGACCGAGCAGTGCGATAACCGAACTGTAACCTCGATGTTACCGTCAAGGAACGGTAAATAACGAGACTCCGCTCCGCCATGGTCATTAGCTATCGCCTAGATGCCGTCTGGGCTTGAATTAATGGTTGTTGGTTTGCGGACGCATTCGTTTCGAAAACATCGTTTCTGTAATGCGGTAGCCGCCTTGTAGGCATGTTGGCGGGGTTCCTTCGATGCAAAGAACGCGCCGCGCAGTCGCAAGGCGTCGTTGACGCGGTGCGGTTTTTTGGCCGTGACAGCCGGTTTTCCGAGCATTGTCGCGGCACATGGAAGGGGGGGCATGCTCTGATGTCTATAAGTGATCTGTTGTTTGCCTTTACGGAATGGCTGCGTGAGACGCAGCTGACGGAGGCTTCGCTTGCTATTTCGGATACGCCGATCAGTCTCTGGATCGGCACGCACTTCTGGGTGATTCCGATCATGCA
>DATMGL010000002.1:0-115881 GCA_035555575.1 Sphingobium sp. | reverse complement strand
GCCGATGATCAACGGAGCCATCCGCTCCCAAGCTGCATCGCTCAGCACCAATCGATCCATCACGCCCAACGCCGCCTCCAAAAGACAGCCTTGAATCAGACTTTGCCGAAAATGGGAATCCTAAGAGTCCACACAACCTAGAGCGGATCGCCATTCACAAGATGACGTGCCGACAATGGTGGATTTTCATCACCCGCCGCGCAGCGTGCGAACGCCAAGTGAGCACCGGACGTGCGGACAGACGCCATTTGGAGGCCGTCAGGGCTGAATGTCGTTCCACCCTGGCCGGATACCCTGCCTGCCCCGGCACGGAGTTTCGCTTCGCTTCCGCTCCAAGCCAGTCTAGAACCACCGCGACCACGCCAGCCCGAAGAGGAAGCCCATTGTCGATCCGCATGCCGGCCCCGGACCCGTCCGTTCTTGCCCGCCGCGCGGAGATCGTCGCGGCGCTGCGGCGGATCGTGCCGGGTGACGGCGTGGTGTCCGAGCCGGCCTTGCTGCGCGCCTATGAGAGCGATGCGCTGACCGCCTATCGCCAGCCGCCACTCGCCGTCGTGCTGCCCGAGACGGTGGCGCAGGTCTCGGAAACTCTCGCCTGGTGCCATGCGGCCGGGGTGCGTGTCGTCCCCCGCGGGGCGGGCACATCACTCTCCGGCGGGGCCTTCCCGCTGGCCGACGCCGTGCTCGTCTCGATGGGCAAGTTCAACCGCATCCTCGCCATCGACTATGACGAGCGCCTCGCCATCGTGCAGCCGGGTGTCGCCAATCTCGCCATCACGCGCGCGGTCGAGGAGCGCGGTTTCTATTACGCGCCCGATCCCTCCAGCCAGATCGCCTGCTCGATCGGCGGCAATGTGGCGGAAAATGCCGGCGGCGTTCACTGCCTCAAATATGGCCTGACCACCAACAATGTGCTGGGCGTCGAGATCGTCCTCATCACCGGCGAGGTGCTGCGGCTGGGCGGCCGCACGCTGGAGCCGGCCGGGCTCGATCTGCTCGGCGTCGTCGTCGGCTCCGAGGGACTGCTCGGCATCGTCACCGAGGTCACCGTGCGCCTGCTCCCCACCCCGGAGACCGCCCGCGCCGCGCTGATCGGTTTCCCCAGCATCGAGATGGCCGGGCAATGTGTAGCCGATGTCATCGCGGCGGGCATCATTCCAGCCGGGATGGAGATGATGGACCGTCCCGCCATTCACGCGGCCGAGGCCTTTGTCCAGGCTGGCTACCCGCTAGACGTGGACGCGCTCCTCATCGTGGAAATGGACGGCCCGACATCCGAGTGCAGCCACCTGCTCGACGAGATCACGGCAATCGCGCAGGCCAATGGCGCCACCAGCCTGCGCCTCTCCACCGATGAGGCCGAGCGCCTGCGCTTCTGGGCCGGGCGCAAGGCCGCGTTCCCCGCCGTGGGGCGCCTCGCACCGGATTATCTCTGCATGGATGGCACGATCCCGCGCCGCCGGCTGCCGGAGGTGCTGCGCGGCATCAGCGCCCTGTCGGAGCAGCATGGCCTCGCCGTCGCCAATGTCTTCCATGCCGGCGATGGCAACCTCCACCCGCTCATCCTCTATGACGCGAACCAGCCCGGCCAGCTCGCCGCGGCGGAGGCCTTCGGCAGCGATATCCTGCGCCTGTGTGTTGATGTCGGCGGCGTCCTCACCGGCGAGCATGGCGTCGGTATCGAGAAGCGCGACCTGATGCCGATCATGTTCAGCGCTGTCGACCTGGCCCATCAGCAAGGCGTCAAATGCGCCTTCGATGCCGATCTGCTGCTCAACCCCGGCAAGGTTTTCCCCACGCTGCGCCGCTGCGCGGAACTGGGCCATATGCATGTGCATCACGGCAAGCTCCCCTTCCCGGACCTGCCGCGCTTCTGATGGCCATGATGCGCCCCGACACGATCGATCAGCTGTGCGATATCATCCGCGACGCGCGCGCTGCCGGTGGCAAGCTTGCCATCCGGGGCGGCGGCAGCAAGGCCGGGTTCGGGGCGCCGACCGGGGCGCCCCCGCTCGACATGAGCGCCTTCACCGGCATCGTCGACTATGACCCCGCCGAGCTGGTGCTCACCGTGCGCGCCGGCACGCCACTGGCCGAGGTGGAGGCCGCGCTGGCGGCGCAGGGGCAGATGCTCGCCTTCGAGCCATGGGACCATGGGCCCCTGTTCGGGCAGGCGGCGGGCCGTGCCACCATCGGCGGCATCGTCGTGGCCGGCGTGGCCGGGTCGCGCCGGCTGAGCGCCGGCGGCGCCCGCGATCATCTGCTCGGCTTCACGGCTGTTTCCGGCAAGGGGGAGCGCTTCGTCGCGGGCGGGCGGGTGGTCAAGAATGTCACCGGCTTCGATCTCGCCAAGCTGATGGCCGGCAGCTGGGGCCGGCTCGCCGCGATCACCGAATTGTCGATCAAGGTGCTACCTCGCCCACGTGAAAGCACGACCCTCGCGGCCGAGGAGCTCTGCGCGCCGGCCGCGCTGGCGCTGATGCTGCGCGCGCTCGGCTCGCCCGCCAGCATCGCCGCCGCCGCGCACCACCCCGCCCGGACCTTGCTGCGTCTGGAAGGTTTCGGTCCATCGGTCGAGGCGCGCTGCGATGCCCTCATCCGCCTGGCCGCGCCCGCTGTCACGCTCCAGCGGCTCCCCGAGGCGCAAGCCGCCGCCTGCTGGCAGGCCCTGTGCGGCGCCGCATCGCTGGATGGCCCGCTGCTCTGGCGCATCCACCTCCCCGCCTCGGCCGCCGCCGCTCTTGCCGACTGGCTGGCGGCGGCGGGTGCACGCTGGCTGATCGACTGGGGCGGCGCCTTGCTCTGGACCGATTGGGCCGGCGACCCTGCCACCTTGCGCAACCAGATCGCCGCGGCCGGCGGGCATGCCGCACTCGTCCGCGCGCCGGCCGATCTTCGCGCCCGCGTCCCCGCCCTGCATCCGCGCGCGCCCGGCGTCGCCGCGCTGGAAACCCGCGTCCGCCGCGCCTTCGATCCCGATGGCGTGTTCGAGACCGACCGGTTCGGGACAGCTCTCTGATGCAGACCAGTTTCCCGCCCGAACGGCTGGCGGACAGCCACATGGCCGCCTCCGAGAAGATCATCCGCAAATGCGTGCATTGCGGCTTTTGTGCGAGCGGTTGCCCGACGTTCGACCTGCTCGGCGACGAGCTGGATAGCCCGCGCGGCCGCATCTACCTGATGAAGACCATGCTGGAGACCGGCGCCACGCCCACGCCCAATGTGGTCAAACATATCGATCGCTGCCTCTCCTGCCTCTCCTGTGCGACCAGTTGCCCCTCCGGCGTGGATTATGGCCATCTGGTCGATCATGGCCGCGCCTATATCGAGCAACATTATCGCCGCCCGTTCGGCCAGCTCCTGCTGCGCGCGCTGCTCGCCGGGACGCTGCCCCATCCCCGCCGCTTCCGTCTTGCGCTAAAGCTGGCCGCGCTTGGCCGCCCCTTCGCACCGCTGTTCGAGCGGATCGCCCCGCTCCGGCCGCTGGCCGCCATGCTGGCCCTCGCGCCGCGCCATCTGCCCGCGCCGCCCGCAGCCGGCCCCGCCGTCGTGCCTGCGCCGCAAGGCCGCGTCGCGCTGCTGCAAGGGTGCGCCGAGCCGGTGCTGCGGCCGGACATCCGCTCCGCCACGCTCCGCCTGCTGGCGCGCTGCGGCCATGACGTCATTCTCGCGCCGGGCGAGGGCTGCTGCGGCTCGCTGGTCCACCATATGGGCCGTGAGACGCAGGCGCTCGACGCCGCGCGCCGCAATGTCGATGCCTGGATCGCACAGATGGAGGGTGCCGGGCTGGATGCGATCCTCGTCACCGTCTCGGGCTGTGGATCGACGATCAAGGATTATGGCCACATGCTGCGCGATGATCCCGCCTATGCCGACAAGGCCGCGCGCGTCTCCGCCATCGCGCTGGATATCAGCGAATATCTCGCCCGCATCCCCCTGCCGCCCGTCAGCACGGCGCCCACGATCACCGTCGCATGGCACCCGCCCTGCTCGCTCCAGCACGGCCAGAAAGTGATCGACGCGCCGCTCCGGCTGCTTCGCGCGGCGGGTTTCACCGTCCGCACCCCGGCCAACGCGCATCTTTGCTGCGGTTCGGCGGGCACCTATAATATGCTCCAGCCCGAACTCGCTCGCCAGCTCGGGGCCCGCAAGGCCGCCGCCATCGAACGCCTCGCGCCGGATGTCGTCGCCACCGGCAATATCGGCTGCATGACACAAATCGAGCTTCACAGCGGCCTGCCGACGGTTCATCTGGTGGAATTGCTCGATTGGGTCACGGGTGGACCGCGTCCGGCGGCCCTCTCGTCCGATCCGGGCTGAAAATTACGGCGGGGACAAGTCCGGCCTCCCGGAGGGGGGGGTGGGAGACCGGACCCGTCAGCCGACAGCCAGCGTGTGGGAGGGCGCCGCTGACGGCTTCCTTCCCCTTATATCGCGGCGTCTCGTCGACTCCGTCAAACCGAGATAGGAACGGATTTCTCCGTTGCAAGGGCCTATGGCCGGGCCGTCAAACCAGCCGCCCCGGCGCGCTCATCCGTTAAAGCCGGAGCCGCCCATGCCCGTGCCATGCCCGCTCGTGCCGAACAGCGGCAGCTTCTCCGGGCGTGTCGCGCTCGGATGCGGCCGCGCATGACTGGAATCGGTGCGGACCTGCGCATCGCCTTTCAGATACAGCCGGCCGTCCTCGATCCGGTCGACCCATTTCAGATCGATATAATGGTGCACCCCATCACTGGAATCGCTGCGCGTGAGCTTGAGAACATCGCCCGCGAGAGAGTCGACCGTGCCGACATGCTCATCGGCCGGGCCACGCACCTCCATATGCTCCTTGATCTGCGACTTCTCGAACATCATCGTTCTCCTTGGCTTTGGCTGCTGGAGAAACGGTGGTGAGCGCCATCCGTTCCGCGTCTGGCCGGGCGATGCGGCCAGCCGTGTCAGGCCAGCGCTTCACCTGCCATGCGAGCTGCCAGTCACCGCGGCGAGGCCGCACCTGCCCGCTCCTCCGCCGCCTCGTCTGCGCCACCAGCCTGCTCCCTCGGCCTGCTGCGCCGCCCGGCGCGTCCCAGTCTTTCCAGCGTGACCAAAGCCGGCAATTGCCACGCCATCGCGTCGTCCCTACATGAGGCTTATGACTCCACGCCGCCCCCTCCGCCTCGCCTGCATCATGCCGGCGCTGATCGCCCTTGCCGCCTGCGCGCGACAGAGCGCGGAGGCGGTGTCTGCCGCCCCCGGCACGCCCGGCTTCCTCTACGGGCTGTGGCACGGCTTCATCTTCCCGGTCGCCTGGCTGCTCTCGCTCGTCTCGGATCAGGTCGCCATCTATGCCGTGCCCAATGATGGCGGCTGGTATGATTTCGGCTACTTCCTCGGCATCGTCGTCTTCGGCGTCGGCGCACGGCACAGCACGCGGACCGTCTATCGCACCATTTATGTCGACCGGCGACGGATGCCATGACCAGCGCCGCGCTCATCATGGGCGGCGTCGCGGCCGCCTGCGCGGTTGGCGGCGGCGTGGTGCTCAGCCGGCCCGCTCGCAGCGAACCGGCCGTCTACGCCAGGCGGCTCAGTGCCACGATGCTGCTCGCCCTGGCGCTCATCCTCGCCCTGTTCACCTGGGGGCTGGAGCAGATCGGCGGCTGATCCGCAGGCTGCCGCGAGCCCGGCAAAGTCAAGGCCAGAAACATTATTTTTGCGCCCGAAAAAGCATGTGAGCCGCTAGACATTGTGGCAAATCGGCGTAGCATACCCCTCATATTGTAAATCCCGCAATCAACTCGGAGCTGGTCGTCATGTCGCTTTTGCAGGCCTCCAAAGTCTACAAGCCCTTTGAATACCCCTGGGCCTATGAATTCTGGAAGCGCCAGCAGCAGGTCCACTGGATGCCCGAGGAAGTCCCTCTGGGCGAGGATTGCCGCGACTGGGCGCAGAAGCTCTCCGACCATGAACGGAACCTGCTCACCCAGATTTTCCGCTTCTTCACCCAGGCGGATGTCGAGGTGCAGGATTGCTACAACGCCAAATATAGCCAGGTGTTCAAGCCGACCGAAGTCAAGATGATGCTGACCGCGTTCAGCAACATGGAGACGATCCATATCGCGGCCTACAGCCATCTGCTCGACACGATCGGCATGCCCGAGAGCGAATATTCGATGTTCCTCGAATATGACGAGATGCGCGCCAAGCATGATTATATGCAGGAATTCGGCGTCGATACGGATGAGGACATCACCCGCACCCTCGCCATGTTCGGCGGCTTTACCGAGGGCATGCAGCTCTTCGCCAGCTTCGCGATGCTGATGAACTTCCCGCGCTTCAACAAGATGAAGGGCATGGGCCAGATCATCAGCTGGTCGGTGCGCGACGAGACGCTCCATTGCGAGGGGATCATCCGCCTCTTCCACGCCTTCGTCGCCGAGCGCGGCTGCCTTACCAAGGCAGTGAAGGACGATATCATCGATTGCTGCCAGAAGACCGTGCGGCTTGAGGATGCCTTCATCGACCTCGCCTTCGAGCAGGGGCCGGTCCCCGGCATGACCGCCAACGAGATCAAGCGCTATATCCGCTACATTGCGGACTGGCGGCTCGGCCAGTTGGGCTTCAAGCCGGTCTATATGATCGAGGAGCATCCGCTTCCGTGGCTCACCCCGCTGCTCAACGGCGTCGAGCATGCCAACTTCTTCGAAACCCGCGCCACCGAATATTCCAAGGGCGCGACCCGCGGCAGCTGGAACGATGTGTGGGACAGCTTCGACAGCCGCAAGAAACTGCGCGCCAACGACGAACCCGCCGACATCGGCAAGGATGTCGAGGATATGTTCTCCAAGGCTGGCGTCGCCGCGGAGTAAGCCACCCGGCGCGCGCCCGCCGCGCGCCCATTTCCGGATCAGCTGCCCCGGCGCCGCCCTCCCTGTACCGGACAGCCCTGCACCAGCCGCGAGTCCCGACGCAAGCAGCATCAGCGCATGGGTCAGGGCGGCCGCCGGCCATCCGGGCATCAGCCGATCATCAATCGCCAAAGACCGGCCGTGGCCTGTTCCCTTTCCGCCACATGAACCGGCCGTAGCATCAGGTTCAGACATTCCGTTCTACACGTCAGTCCTGCCCTTTGGCAGGGCGCAAAGACAAGTCGGAGTGAGACAGATGTTTAAGGTGCTCAGGAACAGCATGGCCGCGATGGCACTGGGAGCAACCGTGATTGGCGGGCTGGCCGCCACGCCAGCGCTGGCACGCGACCATGATCGCGGCCGTCATGACAATGGCCGCCACCGGGGACATGACAAGCATTGGGACAAGCGTGGCCGCGACCGTGTCGTCGTCGTGCGCGAACGGCGCGCACCGCCCCGTGTCGTCTATGCCTATGACTGGAACCGGCCCGATCCGCGCTATGGCGGCTATTATGCGGAGCGCTATTATCGCGGCGGCTATGCCCCGGTGCGGGTGACGCGTGAAACCCGTATCTATCGCGGCCATGACAATCGCTATTATTGCCGCCGTTCGGATGGCACGACCGGCCTCATCGTCGGCGCGGCGGTCGGCGGCCTGCTGGGCGACCGCATCGATCAGGGCCGCTCTTCCATACTCGGCGCCGTCATCGGCGCTGGCGCAGGCGCGCTGATCGGCAAGGAGATCGACAGCGGCCAGGTGCAGTGCCGCTGACCTCGCCGGACGGCCTCGCCTGAGCGATCATCATGAGCCGGAGGAGGTGCGGCGCATCTCCTCCGCATCGCCTCGCTGCCAATCGGGCTGTGCGACCACCGGCATTCGCCCCAAAGCACGCCCGTGTCGACGCAAGGACGGGGCCGCCTTTGCGCCCCGCTCATGCTTGCGTGGACCACCCCTTAACGATTGATCGCATCCGATCCGGCCTGACCCACGGACTGGATATCCCGGCCCAGACCTTTCACCGTCGCGCAGGCGGACAAGGTGAACACCGCGCCGATCATCATTGCGATCAGCAACCGCCCCGTTTTCAGCCGCTCGATCATGTCAGTCCCTTTCTCATCCTGCGCGCGATGTTCCATAAAGCAGTGCCACTTGCAATCACTCCTGTTCGCCCCAATGATGAGAGGCAAGGCGCCGGCAGCGCGCCTGTCAGAAGGGGAAGAGCCACGGAGAAAAAGGCATGATTCCTGTCACCAACGAACATCGCAAGCAGGAGCTGCGCACATTGCTCGGCCAGATCCGCACCCATCCCTCGCGGGACTGGTCCCACGCACGCCAGCGTATCGTGATATTGCAACGGATGATCGCGGATGACGCGCAGCGCGGCGCGCGCGCCTGATCCTCTCCCGGAGGCGGCTCATCGCCCGTTGACACACCGCCGCTCAGGTCCATATCGGACAAATCCGTCGCCCTTTGCGCACCGCGCAACGCGTTGGATTCAAGCGGACTCTTGCCTTGCGCGCGCGTCCGCTCCATGCTGCACGTCAGGAAAGGACCGGTGCCGTCGCGCCGCGTCGAAATTTGGGAGGAAATAATGGCTGTGCGCATGCCCTGGGCATCCCGCCCGTCCGCGCTTGCCGTCTCGCTTTTGGCGCTACCACTCGCGCTGCTGGCGAGTTGCGGACCAAAAACCGCGGTGGAGCAGCCCTTCATCGCCAATATTCCGGCGCCCTTGCCGGATAATATTCCGTTCCTGGAGGTTCCGCCGCCGGCGCCCGTTCTCATCAACCAGAGCAAGGGTGAGGATTTGTGGCATCTGCGCTCGGGCCTCAACGTCGCCGTGCTGCTGTGTCAGGATGCCAATAACGCCGCGATGGTGGCTGCCTATAACCGCCTGCTGACCACCCATAAGGGCCTGCTGTCCAGCGCCGCCCAGACGGAAGTGGACCTGTATCGGTCGAAAGGCGGCAAAAAGTGGCAAGACGCCTATGACGACCATATGACCAAAATCTACAATGCCTATTCCGGCACCTTGACCCGTGACGCGTTCTGCGCCCGCTCACGCGCGATCCTCGATGAAGCCGGCGCCGCGACGCCGGAGTTGTTCAGCGAACACGCTACCGTGATGTTGTGGGATCTGAACAAGGCCGCCGGCCTGCCTGACCCGGACGGCAGGCTCGCCCGCGCCGCCGCGCTGGCGCAGACCGGCTCGGCCGCGCCACTGGTGCAGACATCGCAGGTAACGCCCCGGCCATGAGGAAATGGGGACGGTCAACGGCCGCCCCCCTTCCCAGAACAACCGTGCCGGCTCGCAGAAGGCCATCTGCCTGCGGGCCTGAACGCTGACGGAGCAGATGGTTCGCGAGCCCGGCCTTTCCGGCCAAGCCGCCCGCCTGAAGGAGACAGATGGGGCGCCGTAGCTGAGCGTCCGCGCGCGGAAAGGCTTCCCCAACGGCACATAAAGGCCGGCGAGGCTGCGCGCAGTCACGCCTCGGCCCGCCAACGCGCGTCACCGACACGCCTCATCTTTTGCGACGCCGCGTTCCCGGCCCTATTCGGGAATAGAGCCGTCCTCGTCGTCCATATCCTCTTCGCCGTCAAACGCGCCCATATCGATACGGCCGCTGCGATCCATGTCGGTCATGTGGTCGACAAGATCCTGCGCATCATCCGGGATGATCTGGGCCGGGTTGGTCTTTCCGCCATGGCTGCTCTCGCCGCTGCCCTCACGCCGACGCCAAGGTTGCCGCAGCGCATCCTCCGCGACATCCTGCGCCTGCGCGCCTTCATCGTCCTGTTCGGCGTTCTGCACATCGGGGTCGTTGATATCCGTCTCCGGCGGACTGGCCGATTTGCGCGGTGTCATGAGTGCGTCCTATTTGTTGATTGCCTCTTCGCCGGCTTGCCCGACTGATTGAATGTCCTTGCCAGCGCCCTTCACCGTCGCGCAGGCATTGAGCATGAGCGTAGCGCCAATCAGCATGGCGAAAATGACGTTGCGTCTCATCAGTCGTCTCCTTCGGTTCATGGGATATAACGCACCGCATCCGCTTCGGTTGCGCAGGGCGGATCGGCGAGCGTGTCTTCCGGCGGCCGGCAAACCGCCCGCGCCTGCCCGGACGCGGTCATCGCGCGGCCTGCGCGCTGTCTCCCCATCGCCTCTGCCGCAACCAGATGATGCGCCGGCCCGATTGACGCAGGCAACAAGTCGCGGCAGGAGCAGCCCATGGCCGAAACGACCCAGACCACCGCGCGCAACGCGCTTGACCAACCGCCCTCCTTTAAGCGGCGCGGGCTGCTCTTTGTGCTGTCCTCGCCCTCGGGCGCCGGCAAATCGACCATTTCGCGCAAGTTGCTCGCGGATGACCCGGGGCTCAACATGTCGGTTTCGGCAACCACACGGCCGCCGCGCCCCGGCGAAGTGGATGGCAGGGATTATCATTTCGTCGACCTCGCCCGGTTCCGGGAGATGACGACGGACAATCAGTTCCTCGAATGGGCCCATGTCTTCGATCATCGCTACGGCACCCCGCGCGCACCGGTCGAGGCGATGCTGGAAGCCGGCCATGACGTACTGTTCGACATCGATTGGCAAGGCGCGCAACAGCTCCACCAGCTGGCCGGCGGCGATGTCGTGCGCGTATTCATCCTGCCGCCTTCCATGGTGGAGCTGGAACGCCGCCTGCGCGGGCGCGGAACAGACAGTGATGATGTGATCGAGCGCCGCATGGCCCGCTCGCATGGCGAGATCGCGCACTGGGACAGCTATGACTATGTGCTCGTCAATGATGATGCCGAAGCCTGTTTCGCCAAGGTCCGCACCATCCTGCACGCCGAGCGCCTGAAGCGCAGCCGCCAGACCGGCCTCATCGGCTTCATCCGCAAGCTCGGCCGCGACGACTGACCCCGTGCGCCCGGCAGGGCCGGGATTGAAGACGGGGCGACCGCCCTGGCGGAGTCAGCCGTTCGATCATCGACGCATCCGGATGACGGCCCGGCCCGCAGCCCATGACTTGCCCGGTAAAGGCATGAGAGCGGTTTCAGACACCGCTCCGCCGGGCAGATTTCTCGGATTTCCCGTTCTCCTGCTCCCGCGTCGCAGCGGGGCGCGCCCGCGCAGGCCGAACGGACGGAGAAGCACCTGCCCACTTCCGCCAGCAGGCAGGAAACTTTCATCGCTCCGCCGCACGGGCTATAGCCATGCCCAGCGCCGGGAACGTCGCCACACCTCGGCGCGTTCTGAGCATGAAGCACGCCCTATGTCCGAGACCCGCCCAAAAAGGGGAAGCCCGATCATCGACCTGTCCCACGAAGGACTTGCCACGCCTCCTGTGGAGGACCTTACCGCCGCCAGCCTGTTTCTCGACCTCGACGGGACGATGCTGGAACTGATCGATCAGCCGGATCAGGTGGTCGCCGATGCCGCCTTGCAGGCCCTGCTCGCGCGGCTGTCCGATCGACTGGCGGGTCGCCTCGCCATTGTCAGCGGCCGCTCCATCGCGCAGATCGACGCGATTCTCGGCCCTGTCGCGCAGCACCTCGCCGTCTCCGGCAGCCATGGCAGCGAGCATCGCTGGCGCGGTGTCGCGGCCCACCCCGTCCGTCCGGCCACGCTCGATGAAGCGCATGATCGGTTTCGGGATTTCGCCGATGCCCATGCCGGCGTGCTGGTCGAGAATAAGAGCTTCGGCGTCGCGCTGCATTATCGCATGGCCCCTGCGGCCGGCGCCGAGGCGGAGGCGCTGGCCGCGGCATTGGCCGAACAGCATGACCTTCACCTCCAGCCCGGCAAGATGATGACCGAACTGCGCCTGCCCGGCGGCGACAAGGGCAAGGCTATCCAGATGCTGATGAGCCGCCCACCCATGGCCGGCACCAGGCCATGGTTCGTGGGGGATGATGCCACGGACGAGCCCGGCTTCGTCGCCGCCCACGCGCTCGGCGGCGCCGGGGTACTGGTCGGTCCCCGCCGGCCGACCGCGGCGCTCTATGCGCTGGCTGATCCCGCGGCCGTGCGGACCTGGCTCGAAAGGCTGCTGGCATGAGCGCGACGCTGGATCTGTGGCCGATCGGCAATTGTCAGGTCTCCGCCCTTGTCGACCGCGCCGGGCGTTTCGTGTGGGGCTGCGTGCCCCGCGTCGATGGCGACCCCGCTTTCTCCTCCCTGCTCGACCCCGCGCCGCGCGCCGGGGAAGGCGCCCGCGGCTTCTGGGAGATTGACCTGGAGGATTGTGTCGAGACCAAGCAGTTTTATCTGCGCAACAGCCCGGTGCTGGTGACGCGCCATCGCGACAAGGCCGGCAACGCCGTCGAGATTACCGATTTCTGCCCGCGCTACGCCCGCAACGGCCGGATGTTCCGCCCCGTCGCCTTCGCGCGGATCGTCCGTCCAGTCGAAGGCTCACCGCGCATCCGCATCCGCCTGCGTCCCGCATGCGACTGGGGCGCGAAGGACCCCGAGCGCACGCGCGGCACCAATCATATCCGCTATCTGCTCGACACCATGACGCTGCGCCTCACCACCACCGCGCCGATCGACTGGATCGAGGATGAGCGCTTGTTCCGCGTCGAGCAGCCGCTACATTTCTACCTCGGCCCGGACGAGAGCTTTGCCGACGATCTGCGCCCGGCGATGGACGTGATGCTGGATCGCACGGTGCGCGAGTGGCAGAGCTGGGTGCGCGGCCTTGCCACCCCGGTCGAGTGGCAGGACGGCGTGATCCGCGCCGCCATCACGCTCAAGCTCTGCCAGCATGAGGAAACCGGCGCGATCGTCGCCGCGCTGACCAGCTCCATTCCCGAACATGCCGATAGCGGCCGCAACTGGGATTATCGCTACTGCTGGATCCGCGACGCCTATTATACCGTGCAGGCCCTCAACCGGCTCGGCGCGCTCGATGTGCTGGAAGGCTATCTCGAATATCTGCGCAACATCGTCGACAATGCTAGGGGCGGCCATATCCAGCCGCTCTACGGCGTCGGCGGCGAGGCGAGGCTGGAGGAGCGCATCGTGCCCGGCCTTGCGGGCTATCGCGGCATGGGCCCGGTGCGCGTGGGCAACCAGGCCTATGAGCAGATCCAGCATGACGCCTATGGCCAGATCGTCCTCTCCAACACGCAGAGCTTCTTCGACCAGCGCCTGTTCCGCATGGGCGGCGTCGATGATTTCAACGCGCTCGAAGCGGTCGGCGAGCGCGCCTGGGCGATGCATGATGTCGCCGACGCAGGCCTCTGGGAGCTGCGCACCAAGGCGCATGTCCACACCTATTCCGCCGCCATGTGCTGGGCGGCGTGCGACCGACTCGCCAATGCGGCCACCGCGCTCGGCCTCCCGCGCCGCGCCGCTTTCTGGCAAGGCCGGGCCGATACCATCCACGCCACCATCGAGCGCGCGGCATGGCGGCCGGAGACGCAGCGGATGTCGGCCACCTTCGGCGGCGATGATCTGGACGCCAGCACGCTGCAATTGCTGGAGCTGCGCTTCTTCACCCCGGATGATCCGCGCTTCGCCACCACGCTGGCGGCGGTCGAGGCCGGGCTGCGGCGCGGCAGCACCATGCTGCGCTATGCGACGGAAGATGATTTCGGCCTGCCCAGCACCGCCTTCAATTTCTGCACCTTCTGGCTTATAGAGGCTTTGCATGCCACCGGCCGCACCGCGGAAGCCCGCGATCTGCTGGAGGAAATGCTGAGCCGCCGCACAGCCGCCGGCCTGCTCTCCGAGGATATCGACCCGGTCACCGGGGAATTATGGGGCAATTACCCCCAGACCTACTCGCTGGTCGGCCTCATCAATTGCGCCGTGCTGCTGAGCAAACCGTGGAGCGCCATCCGATGACCCGTCTCATCGTCATATCCAACCGCGTCAGTCCGCCCGATGGCGAGGGCAGGAGCAATCAGGGCGGCCTTGCCGTCGCCCTCTCTTCCGCCCTGCGGGAGACCAACGGCATCTGGTTCGGCTGGTCCGGTCACGAGATCGACTCGTTCACTGGCCAGATCAACCTCTCGCGCACGGACGGCGTCACCACCGCGACGATCGATCTGGAGGCGCAGGATGTCGAGGAATATTACAACGGATTCGCCAACCGCACGCTCTGGCCGCTCTTCCACGACCGCACCGACCTTGCCGAATATGAGCGCGGTTTTGCCGGCGGCTATGCCCGCGTCAATGATCGCTTCGCCGAGACGTTGCTGCCACTGATCGCGCCCGATGACGATATCTGGGTGCATGACTATCACCTCATCCCGCTCGGCCGCGAATTGCGCGAGCGCGGCGTCACCAACCGCACCGCCTTCTTCCTGCACACGCCATGGCCAGTGCTGCGCCTGCTGCTCTCGCTGCCCAGCCACCGCCAGCTGGTCGAGACGATGTTCGCCTATGATCTCATAGGCTTCCAGTGCCAGACCTGGCTGGACAGTTTCCTCCATTATGTGCGCGACCAGTTCGAGGACGCGCAGGTCGATGAGCAAGGCACGATCACCATCGCCGGCCGCCGCGTGCGCGTCATTGCCTGTCCGATCGGCCTCGACACGCCGGAATTCAAGGCCAGCGCCGCCAGCGCCGAGGCGGAGGAAGCACGGCAGGCCTTGCTGATGAGCCTCGATGGCCGCCAGCTCATCATGGGTGTGGACCGGCTCGACTATTCCAAGGGGCTAGAGCAGCGCTTCAACGGCTATCAGCGGCTGCTGCTCGATCATCCCGGCTTTCAGGAGCAGGTCTCCCTCTTGCAGATCGCCCCGCCCTCGCGCGAGGATGTGGCCAGCTATCAGGATATCCGCAAAGAACTTGAAGCCCTCTCCGGCCATATCAACGGCGAGTTCGCCACCGCTTTTTGGGTGCCGCTGCGCTACGTCAATCGCGGTTATGACCGCATCCTCCTCGCCGGCCTCTATCGCGCCGCGCGCGTCGGGCTGGTCACGCCGCTGCGTGACGGCATGAACCTCGTCGCCAAGGAATATGTCGCAGCGCAGGACCCGGAAAACCCCGGCGTGCTCGTCCTCTCCCGCTTCGCCGGCGCGGCCGAGCAGATGACCGCCGCCCTGCTCGTCAACCCGTTCAGCCCGGAGGAGCTGTCTGACGCGCTGGCACAGGCGCTGCGCATGCCGCTGGCCGAGCGCAAGGCCCGCTGGCGCGCGCTGATGGAGACGGTGGAGCAGCAGGATGTGCGCTGGTGGCTGCACCGATTTCTTGATGCCCTACACGGCAAGGCCATAGGTCCGGTGACGTCCCCGGCCGCCTATCCGGCCACCATTGTCGGGGAAGGCGCTGGCCGTGATCCCGCGCATGCCCCACGCTTCATCGCCCAGAACGACTGAACGCCCTCGCGCGCGGGTCGACCCGCGTTGGGAGACGGTCGTCGGCGAACATGGTCGCCTCCTGGTCCGACGGCCCATTGGCCAGCTTCGCCTTGACGAAGGCCAGCACGCACAGCGCACAGGCCGCCACCGGCAGCAGCAGCGCGAGGAAGAAGCCGCCGCTCGACACCTCCCGGCCGATCAGCCACGCGCCGGCCATCGGGCCCGCCATGGCGCCCAGCCGCGCAACGGTGACGGCAAGGCCGATCCCGGCAGAGAGCATCGCCTGCGGATAGATGTTCGCCGCCACCGCCGGCAGCGCGATATGGGCGCCGCCCACGCCCGCGCCGATCAGCAGCAGGATCGCGCCCCAGCCCAGCGCGCCGGGCGCGACGAAGGCCAGCGCGATCAGCCCCAGCGCCACCACGCCATAGCCGGTGAGCAGCGCGCCATTGGTGCGCTGCCTGTCAATCTGCGTCGCCAGCGCCAGCCCGCCAAACAGCCCGCCCAGTTGCACAACCGAGGCCAACAGCGAGGCGGACTCAAACGCAAAGCCGCTGCGCTGGAGGAGCGTCGGCAGCCAGCTGCTCAGCATATACATGGTGAGCGCGTTGAAGCAGAACAGGCCGGAGAAGATCGCCGTGCGCAGCAGCAACCCTTGGCCGAGCGGAGCCAGCACCGGAATATCCGTCCAGTGCCAGCGGCGGTCCTTCGCGGCTGACACAGGCGCTTTGGGTTCCGGCATCGGGATCTGGCGCAGGCACAGCGCCACCAGCAGCGTCACCGCAATCATCAACACCGCCGGCACATAGAAGCTCGCCTGCCAGCCATAGGCATTGGTGAGCGCGGGCACGACAATGCCCGCCCCCGCCGCACCCACCGGAATGCCGCAGGACACGACCGTCATCACACTGGCGCGCCGCTGCGCCGGCACCACCTGCGCGAGAATGGCGAGCACATTGGGCAGGCAGGCGCCCAGCCCCGTGCCGGTGATGAGCCGCCACCAAAACAGCTGCGACAGGGACGTCGACCACGCCGTGCCAAGCGTGGCGAAAGCGATGATCGCGAGCGACACCACCGTGGTCAACCGCCGTCCCAGCTTGTCACCGAGCGGCGCGAACAGAAAAGCACCGATGCCAAGGCCGATCACCACGGCGGAAAGCGCCGGGCCGAAACTTGCCGGCTCCACCCCCCACAGCTGCGAGAGTTGCGGCACGATGAGCGGCATCGCGCCGATATCATATCCGTCGATCACCATGATCGCGACGCTGAGCACGCCCACGAGGAGCAGTTGCACAAAGCTGGCGGACGGGCCCGCGCGCATGGTTGCTTCCGTCGCCCCGCTCATCTCTCTCCCCCGCCGTTCATCCGCCGGCTGCTTTCGCCGGAGCCCATGCATTTTATGTCCGGACATGTCTGGGCAGCAAACCCCGCCAGCGCAAGCGCTTATGCCGCCCGCGCCTCCCGCGCCGCTGCCGCAGGCGGCCTGCCGAGGATCATGTCGGCCGCCTTTTCGGCGATCATGATCACCGGCGCATTGGTGTTGCCGCGAATGATGCACGGCATGGACGACGCATCGACCACGCGCAGTCCCGCTACCCCGCGCACCTGCAGACCGGCATCCAGCACCGCATCCGGCCCGCCCCCCATCGCGCATGTGCCGACCGGATGGCCGCCGCTCATCACCGTGGCGCGCAGCCAGCCGTCGATCGCGTCATCGCTCGTCGCATCCAGCCCCGGCGCCAGTTCGGCCGCGACAAGCGAGCGCGCCGGTTCGGTCGCGAAGAAGCGCCGCATGAACCGCACGGCTTCGCGCAATCGCCGCCGGTCCCCCTCCGCGCTCATGAAGTTGAGCAGCACGCGCGGCAGCGCCTCGGGCGTCGGCCCGCGCAGGCTCACCACGCCCCGACTCTCCGGGTTGAGCAGCAGCACGCCGGCCGAGAACTGATGCCCCGCGCCCTTCCGCCAGCCGGGGAACCATGGTCGCGCCTGATAGCTGGAATGGACGATCTGGAATTGCAGATCCGGCCGCGCCTGCGTGGCGTCCGAGCGCAGGAAGCCCTGCACGGACATCGGGCTCTGCGCCATGGTGCCGGTGCCGAACAGCGCCCAGCGCACCGCATTCCACGCCAGCCGATCAACCCGCAGCCGATCATCGAACGCGACCGGCCCGGCCGCCGCCCAGAAGCTGAGCGCAATCGGATGATCCTGCAAGTTCGCGCCGACGCCGGGCAGGTCGACGAGCGGCGTCACCCCCATCTCGCGCAGATGCGCGGCCGGGCCGATGCCGGAGAGCATCAATATCTGCGGCGAGTTGATCGCCCCCGCGCTCAGGATCACCTCCCGCCGGGCGCGTATCTCATGGACTTTCCCATCGCGCATGAAGGCGATGCCCACGGCCCGGCCCGCCTCGATGATGATCCGCGTCACCAGCGCCTTCGTCTCCACCCGCAGGTTCGTGCGCCGCTTCACCGGATCGAGAAAGGCGCGCACCGTGCTGTGCCGCCGCCCGTTGCGGATGGTGCAATCAGGAATCCCGAAGCCGTCGGGCCGCGCCACGTTGAAATCGTCCGAGACCGGATAGCCCAGCCGCTGCGCCGTCTCGACAAAGGCCGGGAACAGCAGCGGGTCGGGTGCCATGGCGGAGACATGCATTTCGCCCGAGCCGCCATGCTCCGCGCTTTCGCCGCGCCAGTTCGTTTCGGATCGCTTGAAATAAGGCAGCACATCCTCATAACCCCAGCCGGGCAGGCCGCGATCGCGCCAGCCATCATAATCCGCCGCCGCGCCGCGCACATACATGGTGCCGTTGATCGAGGAACAGCCGCCGAGCAGCTTGCCGCGCGGCACCGGCTGGGTGCGCCCGTCCATATGCGGATCGGGCTCGCTCTGATTGCCCCAGATGAAGCGATCCATCGCGGAGGCCTGCATCCAGGTGAGCGGCATGTCGATCATCGGGTGCCGGCACTCGCCGCCGGCCTCGATCAGCACCACCTGCACGCCGGGTTCCGCGCTCAGCCGGTTGGCCAGCACGCAGCCCGCGCTGCCCGCGCCCACGATGATGAAATCCGCTTCGCTCATGGCGCTGATGATCCTCTCCGCCGGGCTTGCACGCGCCCGGCAGAACCGGTCATAAGTCCGCCATACCACAACACAAGGGGAGAGCGGCATGGGCTATACAGCGGCGGAAGAAGCCAACCTCAAACTGGTCCGCGGCCTGTTCGCCGACGTGCTGAACCCGATGGATTCCAGCGCGGTCGATCGCTTCATCGCGCCCGGCTATATCCAGCACAATCCGTCCGTCGAAACCGGCAGCGCGCCCTTCAAGGCCTTTCTCGACCGGATCAAGACGCTGAACCCGCAGGGCGTGCACGATGTGAAGCGCATGTTCGCCGATGGCGACCATGTCATCGTCCACTATCATGTCCGCCGCTGGCCGGGCGATTCCGGCTGGGCCGTGATCGACATCTTCCGCATCGAAAACGGCCTCGTCGCCGAGCATTGGGACGTGGTGCAGGATGTGGTGGCCGGCAGTGCGAACGCGAACGGAGTATTTTGAAGGGGCGCGATTGAAGCTGCGATGGGTGGTTAGCCGCCGTTCGAGATGATGCCGACAGCGAAGCGTCGGCCGGTTTCGTGCCCATTTGCCAAGCCGCCCGCCGAGCCTGCCACCGGCCTCACCCGCCGACCATCGCCTCCGCCTCGATCTCCACCTTCCACTCCGGCCGGTAGAGCCCGGCGATGGCGACCAGCGTGCCGGTCGGCCGCGTCGCACTGAGAGCGCGGGAGAAGGCCGCGCTGACGGCGTCCGCATCGGCGATGTCGGTCACATACATGCGCACGCGCACCACATCCGCCGCCGTGCCGCCCAATGTCTCGATATGGCGGATGATCTCGGCGAAACACATGTCCGCCTGATCGCCCGCGTCCGGCGGCACCGTGCCATCCGGCGCGGTCGCGGTGATGCCGGAGACGAGGATGCGGTCCCCCACCCGCAGCGCGCGCGTGAAGCCGATCTGCTCCTCAAATGGCGAGAGCGGCGGAATCCGGCGGCGTTCACTCATCTGTCTGTCCTCCCCCTTATCGACCCGATCATTCTGGCCGATCTTCCTCGGGAAGGCCAGCCTCTGCCGCCACCGGATCGAGACCATGTGCCAGTGCATCCTCGACCGTCTCCAGCCAGACGAATTCCAGCTTGCCGCGCGTGCTTTCGGGGATGTCGTCATAGTCGCGCCGGTTGCGCGCCGGCAGCATCACGCGGGTAATCCCCGCGCTCGCCGCCGCGACGACTTTCTCCTTGATCCCGCCCACCGGCAGCACGAGGCCCCGCAGCGAAATCTCGCCGGTCATCGAGGTATCGCTACGGATCGTGCGCCCGAGGAACAACGATGAGAGCGCCATGAACATCGCCACGCCCGCGCTCGGCCCATCCTTGGGCGTGGCGCCGGCGGGCACATGGACGTGGATGTCATTCTCCTCGAACAGCCTGGGTTCAATCCCCATCGACACCGCCCGGCTTTTGACCAGACTGAGCGCCGCCTGCGCGCTTTCCTTCATCACGTCGCCGAGCTGGCCGGTCAGGATGAGCCCGCCCTTGCCGGGCATTTTCGTCGCCTCGATGAAGAGGATGTCGCCGCCCACCGGCGTCCACGCCATGCCCGTCGCCACGCCGGGCACGCTGGTGCGCTGCGCCACCTCATTCTCGAAAATGGGATCGCCCAGTATCGCCGCCAGATCGGGCACGGTGACCGACACATGACTGGCCGATCCGTCCGCGATCTTCACCGCCGCATAGCGCACGACCTTGCCGATTTCCCGCTCCAGCCCGCGCACGCCGGCCTCACGCGTATAGTGGCTGATGATCTCGACCAGCGAGGCGTCGTCCATGTCCACCTGATCGGCCGTCACGCCGTTGGCAGCCAGCTGCCGCGCGACGAGGTAGCGCCGCGCGATGTTGCGCTTCTCCTCCTCGGTGTAGCTGGAGAGCATGATGATCTCCATGCGATCGCGCAGCGGGCCGGGGATCGTGTCGAGCATATTGGCCGTGGCGATGAACACCACCCGGCTCAGATCGAACGGCACGCCCAGATAATTGTCGCGGAAATTGGCGTTCTGCTCCGGGTCGAGCACTTCCAGCATCGCTGCGGAGGGATCACCCTGAAAGCCGCGCCCCATCTTGTCGATCTCGTCGAGCATGATCACGCAATCGCGCGTGCCGGCCTTGCGGATCGCCTGGATGATGTTGCCCGGCATCGCGCCGACATAGGTGCGCCGGTGGCCGCGTATCTCGGACTCGTCATGCGCCCCGCCCAGACTGACGCGCTGGAACGGCCGCCCCATCGCCCGCGCGATCGACTGGCCGAGCGAGGTCTTGCCCACCCCCGGCGGGCCGGCGAAGCACAGGATCGGCGCCTTGCCCTCCGGCGCCAGCTTGCGCACCGCGAGATATTCGACGATCCGCTTCTTGATCTTGTCGAGCCCATAATGATCCGCGTCGAGCACGTCGCGGGCCTTGGCGATGTCGATCGGCGGCTCGGCGGGCAGCGCCCACGGCAGCTCGGTCAGCCAATCGAGATAGGTGCGGATGATGCCATGTTCGGCCGCCGCCTCGGGCATGCGCTCCAGCCGGCGCAGCTCCTTACTCGCCTCCTTCTCGACCTCCTCGGGCATCCCCGCTTTCGCGATCTTCTCGGTCAGCTCGGCAATCTCGGCCGATCGCCCGTCATCCTCGCCCAGCTGGCGCTGGATCGCGGCCATCTGCTCGCGCAGGATCGCCTCGCGCTGGCGGGTGGACAGCGTCTCCTGCACATCCTTGCCAATCTCGGCGGAGAGGCGCAGCACTTGCAGCCGCTGCTCCAGCAGGTGCGAGACCTTGTCGAGCCGCGCCATCAACGCGACGGTTTCGAGTATCTCCTGCTTCTGCCCCGGCTCCAGATCGAGATAGGCCGCCACCGTATCGGCCAGTGTCGAAGCGGACGGAATATTCTGGAGCGCCTCGCCCAGCCCCTGCGGCGCTTGCGGCAGCAGCTGCACCGTCTCGAGTGCCTGCCGACGCAGATTGATCAGCCGCGCCTCGATCTCCGGCGTCGCCTCGGCTTCCTCGGCGACCTGCTCGATGCGCGCGACAAGGAACGGCCAGCCATCCAGAAACTCGATCACGCGGAACCGGGCCTCACCCTGCACGATGAGATGATGGGTATCGTCCGGCGCAGTCACATAGCGCAACACATTGGCGAGGGTGCCCATGCGGTGCATGTCGGCGCCGCCTGGCTGATCGGCCCCGGCATCCCGCTGGGTGAGCACGCCGATCGGCAGGCTGCCCTGGATGGCCGCCTGCGCGGCGGCCACCGAGACGGGGCGCGTGATGGCGAGGGGCAGCACCACATCGGGAAACAGCACGAAATTGCGCACCGGCACGATGATGATCGCATCCGCCGGCAGCGGCGGAAACGCAGGTGCAGCGGCCGGATCAGGCGCCACTGCGGGCTGGTCGGTCTTGGTCGGGGCGTCCATCAGCGATGGCCTCCTTTCGCTTTGTGCAACGTCACGAGCAGGCAGCCATCCGCGCCGGATCGGCGGACATCCTCATAATGGCCGCTCGGCAAGGGCAGGCGGCGCTCGAAGCGGCCCTGCGGCAGTTCAAGCCGGTGGATGCGCGCGCGTCTCAACTCCGGCGGCAGCACGCGGTGGCCACGCACGACCAGCACGCCATCCTCGATGAACGCCTCGGCCCGCTCCAGGTCCACCCCGGGCAAGCCGACGAAGACGAGCACTTCATCATCCGTCTCGATCAGGTCGGCGGGCGGCTCCCAGCTCGCCACGCCGCCACGCCCGCGCGCGGGGGCATAGCCATGATGGTGAAGGCGCTGCATCCTGTCGAGCAGACCGACCGCATCGGCCCACATCCAATGTCCGGATCGTCCGCTACTCATCGACGCCCACTCCCTCCGGTTCGGCCCGGCGCCAGCACGCCGTGACCCTGTCTCCCAATAAGGAAGCTGTGGCCGCCGATTTCAAGACGAAAGCGCCGGGGAGGCACAAGCGCCCGGTGCTCGACGCCGTTTGACCCGAGCAAAGCCGCCCGGCCTTTTCGGCCCCCGCCGTCCCATCACCCGTCGTCCTGTGCGTGCCGCCGCATCAATCCCCGCTGACATTGCGCGCCGGAGCGCCTATCGGGCAGACTCATGAGCTGGCTGATTCGACAATCGGGCATGGCGCGCGGCCTCTTCGTCGCCACGGCCCTGCTTGTCCTGTCACTGCGCATGCTGGTGCCGTCGGGCTTCATGCCGGTGGCGTCGGATGGCCGCATGGTCATCCAGCTGTGCACCGGCACCGGCCCGGCCACCATGGTGATCGATCTTGGCAAGGCCGCGCCGACGTCGGGCGATCAGCACAAGGCCGGCGATGGCCCCTGCACCTTTGCCGGCGCCTTTGCCGGCGGGCTGCTCACCCCCGTGTTGCCGGCCATTCTGCTTCCCGCGCTGGCACTCGCGCGCCTGCCGCAAGGCGCGGCGATTGCGGATCTCACGGTCGACCGCCTCGCGGCGCCGCCGCCGCCTGCCATCGGCCCGCCCCTGACACGCTGACCGCCTGCGTGGCGAACGCCTTGTCGTTCGCTGCGCCTTCCGTGCGAGCGCCTGCATCGCGCCGGCTACGCCGGCCGCCCGCCAGCGTCCGCACATCGTCAGAATGTTCAGGGATATGCCATGCACGCCCTCATTGTCGCACTCGCGGCCGGTCTGGTTGCCGCGCCCGCCCTTGCCAACACCGCGCCGGACGACCCCGCGCCCGTCATCCTCGTCATCGGCCAGCGCACCGCGCCGATCACCGTCGCACCGCGCGGCCTCGCCGTTTCGCTCGATCAGACCCGGTTCGATGCGATCAACGCCGCCAATGTCGAGGATCTGATGAAATATGCGCCCAATTTCCATGTGCGCAAACGCTTCGCCGGGGATGACAATGCGGTGGTCGCCCTGCGCGGCGCCAACAACATCCAGAGCGCGCGCACCATCGTGCTGGTCGATGGCTTCGTCGTCTCGAACTTCCTTGGCAACCGCTGGGACTTTCCGCCGAAATGGAATGTCGTGGGGCCCTCGGAAGTGCGCCAGTTCGATATCGTCTACGGCCCCTATTCGGCCCGTTATGGCGGCAACTCCATGGGCGGCGTCATCTCCGTCACCACACGCCCGCCGGAGGGCACCTCGGTCCAGATGACCGCGCAGACGATGCTCCAGCCCTATCGACAATATGGCGTGGACGAGCCGTTCATCGGCGCCAGCATGGAGGCCAGCGCCAGCTGGAAGCAACATGACGGCCCATGGAGCCTGCGGGCGGGTTTCCGTCATTTCGAGAATGTCGCCCAGCCGATGAGCTTCAACCTGCTCACCCCGGCGACGGGCACCGGCACGCCCGTCACCGGCGCCTATATGGATGATCGCCTCGCCACACCGGTCTTCGGCGCGGCCTCCCCTGTCCATGTCGGGCAGGATCAGGCCCGGCTGCGCCTCGGCTATGAGAGCGCCAGCGGCTGGACGGTCGAGGCGCTCGGCTTCCTCTGGACAACCCGGCAGGATCTGACCGATCCCCGCAGCTTCCTCAACGATGCGGACGGGCAGCCGGTCACGCAGGGCAAGGTGAGCTTCGCCGGCCAGACATGGAACGCCACCGGCCTTGCTTTCTCCACCACGCGGCGGACCGAATATCTCGCCGGTCTCAAGCTCGCCGGGCCACTGGCGGGCTGGACCATGAGCGCCAATCTCTCGCATTACTGGATTCCCGCGCAGGATACGCGCAGTTCCACCAACTATGCGACCGGCGCATCATCCGGCGCCGGCACCCGCACCATCCAGCACAATCCGGGCTGGTGGACCGGTGATCTGACGCTGGAACGGCACGCAGGCGCCCATGGCCTCGCCCTCGGCCTCAACGCCAATCACTACGCCACCGCGCAGGAGACGTTCGCCACCACCAACTGGCGCAGCGCAATCGACCCGGTCTTCAACGCCGCCAGCTATGGCAAGACCAGCCTGTGGGGTGTCTGGGCAGAGGATGCCATCCGGCTCGGCCGCGGCGTCACCCTCACCGCCGGCCTGCGCCATGATCGCTGGCGGGCCTTTGCCGGCGGCATCGGCGCGCTTGCCGCCGGCACCCGCATCGACGCCCGCTATCCAGAACGCAGCGGGCAGTCGCTCAGCCCCAAGCTCAGCCTGCAAGTGCCCCTGCCCGGCGAGATCGAGGCGCAACTCAGCCTCGGCACCGCGACCCGTTTCCCCACGGTGGGCGAGCTGTTTCAGGGCCGGTTCGACATCATCGCAGGCGCCATCGATCCGGACAGTTTCGACCCCGATCTTCGGCCCGAAAAATCCCGTGACGCCAATCTCATCCTCGCCCGCCGCTTTGGCCGGGTGCGCGCCACCGCCAGCCTGTTCTGGCAGGATATTGACGATGCCATCTTCAGCTTCAGCGGCCTCAATCCGTTCGGCACCGTCGTCACCAGCTACAAGAATATCGACCGCGTCCGGCAAGTCGGCATCGAGTTCATCATCGAGGCCAGAAACATCCTGCCCGGCCTCGATGTCGACGGCAACATCGCCTGGACGGACGCCCAGACCCTGCGGAACGCCGCCAACCCGGCCGCACAAGGCGTTCAGTTCCCGCGCATCCCGCGCTGGCGGTCGAACGGCAATATCCGCCACCAGCTGGCCGATCCGGTGAAGCTCTCGCTCGGCTGGCGGTTCGCCACCCGGCCCAACAGCGACCTGTTCGGGCTGGTGCGCGGCGGCGCCTATGGCTTCCAGAGCGAATATCTCGTCATCGACACCCGCGCCACCTTCGTGCTCAATCGCATGCTGGAACTGGGCGTCGGCATCGACAATCTCTTCAACGATCGCGCCTATGTCTCGCACCCGCTGCCGCAGCGGACCGTCATGGCCGATCTCAAGGCGCGGTTCTGATCATGGCCCCTCCCGTCACCTCGCCCCGCCCCCAACAGCGCGCGGCGCTCTACCGCACCATCTGGCGCTGGCATTTCTATGCCGGGCTGTTCGTCATCCCCTTCATCCTGCTGCTCGCCGCCACCGGCGCGGCCTATCTCTTCAAGCCGCAGGTCGAGCGCTGGGAGGAGCGCGCTTTCACGACGTCGAAGATCGAACGCGTCGTGCTGCCCTCGGCGCAGGTCGAGGCTGCCCTCGCCAGCGTCCCCGGCGCGCGGTTCATCAGCTATCGCCTGCCCGAGCAGGCCGGGGACGCCGCGATGATCCACATCGCCCTGCCGGATGGCGGCGCGATGCGGGACATCTTCGTCTCCCCCGCCGGCACGGTGCTGGGCAGTCTCGATCCGGAAAGCCGGATCATGGCGACGATCAAGACCATCCACGGCCAGCTCCTGCTCGGGACGCGGGGCAGCTGGCTGGTCGAGCTGGCGGCGAGCTGGGCGATCGTGCTGATCCTCTCCGGCCTCTATCTGTGGTGGCCGCGCGACCGCCGCCTCGCCGGCATGCTCTGGCCGCGCCTGCGCAAGGGCCGGCGATTATTCTGGCGCGATCTCCACGCCGTCACCGGCTTCTGGATCAGTGGCCTCGCGCTCATCCTGCTGGTCACGGGCCTGCCATGGGCGGGTGTCTGGGGCAGCGCCTTCAAGGCCGCCCGCGCCGAGCTGGGCTGGGTCAAGGGCGCGCAGGACTGGACCATCGCCGGGCAAGCGCCGGACAATGATCTCCATGCCGGCCATGATCATCAGGCGATGCTGCGCCATAGCGCGCACCAGATCGGCACGGACCTGGCAGGGCTGGATATCGTCACCCTCAAGGCCCGGGCCGAAGCGCTTGCCTTCCCGGTCATCATCACCCCGCCCGGCGCACCGGGTCCGTTTGGCAAACCCGGCGCCGCGGCTTGGAGCATCCGCTCGGACGCCCAGAACCGCCCGCTGCGCACCACCATCCGCTTCGACCCCGCCTCGCACCGCGAAACCAGCCGGGAGCGCTTTGCTGACGGGCACCTCATCGACCGGATCGTCGGCTATGGCATCGCCTGGCATGAGGGCCAGCTGCTGGGCTGGATCAACCAGCTCATCGGCGTGCTGACCGCACTCGGTCTCATGCTGATGGCGGTGAGTGGCTTCATCCTCTGGCGCCGCCGCAAGCCCGATGATGCGCTGGGCGCGCCGCCCCCGGCCCATCTTCCGGCGCGAATGGACGGCGTGGCCCTGATCCTGCTGCTGCTCGCCGCGCTGCTGCCGTTGCTGGCCTTGTCGTTGCTCACGCTCTGGCTGGTCGAGCGGCTGATGTTGCCGCATGTTCCGGGGCTGGCGCGCTGGCTGGGGATATCGAGAGGCGCTGCATAGCCCCGCATGACCCCGTTCGTGTCGAGCTATCCCGCGCTCGACACGAACGGACAATTCTCACCCCACCTCGCACGGCCCGTCGGGGTAAGCGAAGCGCGGATTCGTGATGAAGGCCTGATCCGTCATCGTCGCCAGCCAGGCGACCAGCGTGGCTTCCTCCGGCGCAGCGAACGTCATCCCGTGCCGCCGGATCGCATCCCCCAGCGTGGCGGATGCGCCATCGTGGAAATAGGGCGCGCTCACCGCGACATTGCGCAGGCTCGGCGTGCGGAACCGACCATCATCGTCCGCCCGGCCGGTCACGTCGCCCAGCCCGCGGTCGCGCGGATCGGGCGCGCCGATGCGGTGGAAGTGATCATCCGTATAGTCCGGCCCGGCGTGGCAGGCCGCGCAATGCTGCCCGAACAGCGCCGCTCCAGCGCGCGCCTCCATGGATATCGCGCCCTGGTCCCCCCGCACGAAACGGTCAGCCGGCGCCGCATCGGAGACAAGGCCACGCTGAAATGCCCCGAGCGCGCGCGTCACGCCCGCCAGGTCGATCCGCCCGCCCGTCTCCGGAAAAGCCACGGCGAACAGCCGCGTGTAGCAGGCATTACCGCTGAGCCGGCGCGCCAGCTCCGCCTCCTGCCCCTTCATGGCCATCTCGACCGGGTTTTCGCCCAACAGCGGCACCAGTGCCTGCGCCTCCAGCGTGCGGATCGTCGCATCGCCCCATGTCAGGCTGCGACGGCGGCCGACATTGGCCAGCCCCTGCACATTGCGCCGCCCCGGCTCATCCGTCACGCCGGGATGGCTGCGATTGCCCTCGGCAAAGCCATGCCGCTGCCCATGGCAGGTCGAGCAGGCCATGCTGCCATCGATCGAGAGGTCGCCATCATAGAAGAGCCGCCGCCCCAGCGCCGCCATCGCCGCATCGGCGGAGAGCCCCGCCGGTTTCCGCGCCGCCGCGTCCTGCCCGGCGCCGGCGCCCACCCCGCCGGCCAGCGTCGCCACACCGATCAGCAACGCCGCCACGCCGCGCAGGATCATTCAGCCGGCACGCCCGTCACCAGAACCCGCACATCGGACGTGCCGCTGCCGGCGATCTGGAGCACATAGTCACCCGGCACGAGCTGGAAATCGACCATCTTGCGGATGCCCGAGCAATCCGGCCCATGCCCGTGCCCCACGGATTCGAGGCTCTTGCCATTGGCAACCACGTCCAGCCACGCCGCATTGCTCATGGCGACGCGGTAGATGCCCGCCCGCGCGACCATGAATTGCGCCATCCCGCCATGGCTGACCGATCCGCCGGGCCGCTCCGGCCGTAGCGCATAATGCACCTGCCCGGTCTGCCCGAGCGCGAGATCCTTCGCCGTGCCCAACGCCAGTCGCGCCGTGCCGAGCGCCTCCACGCGCATGGCCGCAGCGAGCGGTTGCGCGGCCGTCCATGGCGCCAGCTCTGCGGGCAGTGCGGGCGACACGGCAGGACAGGACGCCTGTGTCGGCGTCGGTGCCGGCGCAGCAGCGGCCAGCGCGAGGGAAAGCAGAAGCAGAGCCATGAGGTCGGGCCTTTCTCGAAGATGCTATATTTATAGCTATACAGGTTACTGTCTTTGTCCATATACGGCCCCCACCGCCAGAAGGCGCAAGATATTTTCGGAAACGAAGGGGACCCTTTTCATGAAAGCTCGTTTGCTTGGCGCTGTGTGCGCTCTGGCTTGCCTGCCCGGCGGCGCACTGGCGCAGGAGACCGACACCACCGACGCGGCACAGGGCAATTTCCGCCTCGGCCAGATCATCGTCACCGGCACGCGGTCGCAAGGCGTCGCCGTCGGCAGCGAGACGCTGGGGCAGGATGCGATCGAGGCGTTCAATCGCCTCTCGCTGGAGGATGCCGCCAATCTCATCCCCGGCGTCAGCGCCGGCAACAGCGGCGGCTCGCGCAATGAGCGGCTGCTTTTCGTGCGCGGGTTCGACCGGTTTCAGGTGCCGCTCTCGATCGACGGCATCCGCGTCTATCTGCCGGCGGACAATCGGCTCGACTATGGCCGCTTTCTGACGCCGGACATTGCCGAGATCCAGGTCGCCAAGGGTTATGCCTCGGTGCTGGACGGCCCCGGCGCGATGGGCGGTGCGGTCAACCTCGTCACACGCAAGCCCACCAAGGCGCTGGAAGTCGAACTGCGCGGCCAGGCCGATCTGGGCCGCGACGTCGACTATGCCGGCTATACCGCCTTCGGCCTGATCGGCACGAATCAGGGTAACTGGTATGCGCAGGCCAGCTACGCCCGCACATTCCGCGATCATTGGGACATGTCCGGCAATTTCGTTCCCACCGCAAGCGAGAATGGCGGCAAGCGCGACTTCAGCCGCACGGCGGATTCGCGCATCAACGTCAAGCTCGGCTTCACGCCCAACGCGACGGACGAATACGCCATCAACTATACGCGGCAGGAAGGCAGCAAGAACGCACCGCTGAGCACCACGGACCCGCTCGCCACCCCGGTTCCCCCCGGCTATTCCACGCCGCGCTTCTGGGCATGGCCCTACTGGAACATCGAGAATATCTATTTTCTCTCGACCACGGCGCTCAGCGATCAGGCGACCTTCAAGACCCGCATCTACCGCAACACGCTCGACAATCTGCTGAGTTCGTTCGACGATATCACGCAGACAACGCAAAACGCGCCGCAGGCGCGTGTCTTCAACAGCCCGTATAGCGACGAGGCATGGGGCGGATCGGCCGAGCTGGCCGTCGACCTCTCCTCGGCCGAGCGGCTGACCATCGCCATGCATTATCGCCGCGACAAGCATATCGAGGCCCAGCAGACTTTCCCCAACGTCGCGGCCCAGCCGGGCGGCTTCATCGAGCCGGAGCAGGAAAATCTGGAGGATACGTTCAGCTTCGCGGCCGAGAACCGGTTCGCCTTCACGCCCGCTCTCAGCTTGACGCTGGGCGCGAGCCTCGACTGGCGCGACATCAAGAAGGCCGAGGAATATGGCACCCCGGCAGGCGGCGGCGCCAAGCAGATCTTCAGCTATCCGCTCGCCAACACCAGCGCCTATAACTGGCAGGGCCGGCTCGACTGGGCCCCGGACGATGTGAATGCGCTGCATCTCAGCATCTCGCGCCGCTCGCGCTTCCCGACCATTTTCGAGCGGTTCAGCACCCAGTTCGGCACGGCGGCGTCCAACCCCGGCCTGCTCCCCGAGCGCGCCACCAATATCGAACTGGGCGGCGCCACCGCTGTCGGCCCGCTCAGGGTGGAGGCCGCCGCCTTCTACAGCAAGGTCGACAGCGCCATCGTCTCGATCCGCCCCGTCGGCTCGCCGGACAACACGACCCGGCGCGAAAATCTGGGCGACGGCGAATATTATGGTGCGGAAATCTCGGCCAACGCCCAGCTTCTGCCCACGCTGCAAATCGGCGCGAATTACAGCTATATCCACCGCAGCTTCACGATCAATGCGCGGCCGGACGCTATCCTGCCCGCCGCCTTCGAGCTGACCGACGTGCCGACGCACAAGGCGTTCATCTATGCCGACTGGTCGCCGGTTGCGCGCGTGCGCGTCATCCCGACCGTCGAGATCGCCTCGGATCGCACGATGCTCGCCTCCTACGCGCCGCCGCTGCCATCCGCGCCCACCGTGGCCGGCCCGCCGGTCTATTTCCGCGGCGGTGGCTATGTGAACGCCAGCCTGCGCATCGATTATGCCATCAATGACATGGTCGAGATCGGCGTTGGCGCTCGCAATCTGTTCGACCGCAATTACGAGCTGGCGGACGGCTTCCCGGAGCCGGGCCGCAACATCTTCGTCACGGCCCGCGCCCGCTACTGATGCGGCAGGAGGACGCCGGACGCAGCGCAGCGCCCGGCGTCCTCAATAACGATGATCGAACGCGATCCGCAGCGTGCGCGGCCGCTGCGGCGTGATGAACGCGCCCTGCGCCATGTCGAATGGCGTGCCGAGCGCGAAGCGGTTGCCCCGCGTGTCGAGCAGGTTGGTGAGAGTGAGCGTCAGCCCGCGCCGCGCATCGCCGAGGCGAGCGGAAAATCCGGTATCGAGATAATCGCCCTGCTCGTCGCCAAGGCGTGGCCCCACGCCAAGCCGCGACGGGCCGATATATTTGAACCACGCCCCCAGCCGCAGGTCCTCGCGGCCAAGCGCCAGGCGATAATCGATGCTGCCCTGCCCCGCATAATCCGCGACATTGGGGATGCGCCCCATCTCGGCAGTGGGACCAAACTGCCCCAGCGCGCCGATCGGCGGCAGGCTGGGCCGGGCCTGCGTGAGCGGCAGGCCGATATCGGCCGAGGCCATCAGTCGCGCCACTTCCGGCGTCAGCGCTACCACCCGGCTGTGGTTATAGACCCCGCTCAGTTCCACGCGCAGATTGGCCGCCGGCTGGAGCGCCAGCTTCGCGGTGAGCGAGGTGATGCGGCCATTGCCGATATTGGCGGTGCTGGGCAGACCGTTTCCGTCGATGAAATCCGCCTGAATATCGCGCCAATAGACATGGGCGGCCGACAGGCTGGCAAAGACCCCGGCGCGCGGATCGGCCCAGCGCACGCCGCCTTCCCAGCTTTGCACATGATCGTTGCGAAAGCGCCGGACGAAATCCGCCTCGATCGCCAGACCGCCGGGGCGAAAGCCTTCCTCATAGCGCCCATAGACGGACAGCCCCGGCCCGGCATGGACGAGCAATTCCGCCGATGGCAGCACTTGCGTCTCGATCCGCTCGGCGGTGATCGCCGCGCCGGCCAGAATGAAATTGGGCGACACATCCTCACCCGCGCCGCCCAGCCGGCTGCGGGTGATCCGCCCGCCGCCGCTCAGCAGCACACCGGGCAGCGGCTCGAGGCTCATCTTGCCATAGCCGGTCAGTTCGGTGACGCGATTGGCCACGCCCGTCGCGCTCGCCCGCCGTTGGCCACCCACGAAAGCGCGGCGCTGCTCGCTGCGGTTGTCGATCGCGCTGACGCCGACCACCCAGCCCAGCCCATCGGCCACCGGCCGCCACAGCCGCGTTTCGCTCACCCACATCCGGGTGCGATTATCCTGCTCGAAAATGTCGACGGCATGGCCCGGCCGGCTCGCATCGAACCGCTCATCGAGACCATGGCTCACATAGCCATTGGAGGACTGGAACAGCAGCTCGCCCATATCCTTGCGGATGATCACCATCGCCATGCCATAATGGGCGCTGGCATCCTCGGTGACGGGGCTGGACCGGGTGAGCGGCGGGCCATCTCGGTCGGCATATTGCGCGTCATCAAGCGCGGTGAACTGGTAGATGCCGCCCAGATCGACGGTCCATCCGTCGCCCGCATCCAGCCGCACCGCCGCCCGCCCCCCGCCGATGCGGGTGCGGTTCACATCCTTCGTGCCGCGCAGCGGGTTGTCGATATAGCCGCCATCATTCACGCCATAAGCGGTCACGCGCAGGGCATGGCGGCCATCGCCGAACGGCGCGTTGAGGGTCGCCGCCACATCGCCGCCGGGCGCGCCATGCTGCGTGAGCGCCACGCCCGCGCTCGTCTCCAGCGAGAAGCCGCGCGGATCGGGATCATTGGGCACCAGCCGGATGATCCCGCCCAGCGAGCCCGCGCCGTAAAGCGTGCCCTGCGAGCCCTCCAGCACCTCGACCCGGTCGATATCCTGCAAGCGCAGATCCGGGTCCGGCGCATTATAGGAGAGGCGCAGATCGCCCAGATATTGGCCGACCGTCGCCTGCGTCGGTCCGGTAAAGCTCGAATCGGCAATGCCCCGAATGAACAGCTTGTTGCGCCCCGGTCCCAGATGGGTGGAGGCGACACTGGCCAGCCGCGCGGCGATCGATTCCGTCCCGCGCTCCCCGCCAAAGCCGATATCCGCACCGCGCAGCATGTCGACCGTGCCGGCAAAATCCCCATAGGACTGCCCCATCTTGCTTGCCGTGACGATGATCGGCAGCGTCGCATCATCGCCCCCGGTGGCCGGCAAGGGCCGCGACGGCGACGGCCCAATGCCCCGCGCCGGCGCGCCGCCCGGCTCGATCCGCCAGCTCGTCGCGCTCAGCTGCACCGCCCGGCTGCGCGTGCCGGCGAGCATCCGCGCCAGCGCCTCGGCCGGTGTCATCGTGCCGCGCACCCCGCGCACCCGCGTGCGCCAGAGCGCATCGCTCGTCACACCCACACTGATGCCGGTCTGCCGCGCCAACTGCGCCACCCGCTCGGATAGCGGCCCCGGCGCGATCTCGATGCGCTTCACCGCCTCGGCGCGCACGGGACTGGCGGCGCAGAGTAGCGCAAGCGATGCCAGCCAGCCAGAAAGCGCGCGTGTCACCGGGAGAGCGTCCACCCCCTTGCCTCACGCGTGGCGCGCGTGCCGGAGAGGCCGGCCAGATCCTCCACCATCCGCGCCTCATCGCCGCCGGTCTGGAACGCGCCGCGGAACAGAATGCCCGCCGCACCGGGGTTCACCCTGATCCGCACGCCCGTCGTCCGCTCGACTTCAGCCGCCACATCGCGCAGCGGCAGGCCGTCATAGACGAGCTGCCCCGCCTGCCAGCCGCCGACCGCCGCAGGGCTGACCGCGCTCAGCACCAGTTGCCCGCTCGCATCATCCGCCACAAGCCGCCGCCCGGCATCGATCCGCACCTTGCTGCTCGCCGGATTATAGATCACCGCGCCTTCGGAGACGGCCACGACTGTCCCCTCGTCCGTGCGGGTCACGTCGAACACCGTGCCGATATCGACCAGCTGCGCCGCGCCCACACTGACCCGAAACGGCGCGTCATCGCGATGCACGACATGGAACAGCGCCTGCCCGCGCTCCAGCGTCGCCCGGCGTGGATCGGCCTTGTCGAGCAGGATCGCGGTGCCGCCGTTGATCGCGATCCGGCTGCCATCCGCCAGTGCCACCGTCCGCGTCTCGCCCATCGCCGTTTCGATGCGCTGCTTGTCGTCCGGCGCGTGTCGCAACACGCCGATGCCGGCCACCACCGCGAGCGAGGCCGCCAGCGCACCGCCCAGCCAGAGCCGCCGATTGACCCGATGCCCCGGCGCGACAGGCGCTGCCGGCAACCGCTCCAGGTCGCCATCCAGCGCCGCCAGCTCATGATAGGCCTGCGCGTGGGCCGGGTCCGCCGCCAGCCAGTCGGCAAAGGGCTCCCAGTCGGCAAAGGCCGGATCGCGCTGGCGGATCACCCAGTCGAGCGCGGCCTGCCCCGTCGCATCATCCGTCATCGGATTGCCTCCTGACCGCCATCAAGGCCGCATAGGCCCGGCGCAAATCGGCTTCCACGGTGCTGAGGCTCACGCCCAGCTCGGCAGCGATCTCCTTTTGCGGTACGCCGTCGAGCCGGAAGCGCCGGAAGCAGCGCGCCGCGCGCTCGCCCAGCGCCACCAGCGCGGCGTTCATCCGCCCCAATTCCTGCCGTGCAATCAAGATATTCTCCGCGTCGGGTTCCGGTGCCCGCTCCTCGAGCGTGCCGCGCGCTTCGCTCCAGGCATGGTCGCGCTGGCGCGCCTGCCGCTCGGCCCGGTAGCGATCGACCATCAGATTGTTCGCCGCCCGGTAGAGATAGGCCACCGGATTGGCGACCGGTCCCGTCGGCCGCTGGGTCACGCGGATCCACAATTCCTGAAACAGGTCCTCCGCCGCATCGCCCGCGCCATGCGCGGCGAGGAAGCGCAGCAACTGCGCGCGATTCGCCAGCAGAACGGCGTCCATGCCCTGTCCCGGCATGTCTTGTCCCGGTAAGCCCTTCATCGCCTGCCTATACTGGCTCCCGCGCCTGACCGTGGCGGCATCCGCGCGCAAGGTTCCGCGCTCATCCTGCCCCCTGGTGGTCCGGGCATATAACGGGGCCCTGCGGGGGCGCAAGGGCAGCTCACCGCAAGCGCGCGAGCGCAACGCCGCGATGCGGCCAGACCTGGGGGGTGGGCAAGGGGGAGGCGGGAGGTGGGGGGCATCACACACTCCCTCTTGCCCATATGCCGGCATCCGCCATCCGGGGGCCGTGGCCCCATGGATGTCAGAGGCCGACACGAAGACTGGCGCGCAGCGAGAGGGCCCAGTTGCCGTCCTGCTGCTCCGCGCCCAATTCGCCACCAACCTGGAAGCCGCTGTTCCCGGCGACGCCGCGCAGGCGCCCCAGCCAGCCGCTCTCGCGCTGGTCGGCAATCAGGGTGAAATCATTGCCGCCGTTGAAATGCGCCACCGTGTCGCCAAGCCGCCCGCTGACGACCTCGCGCCGGCCCAGTTCCAGCTCGAAGCGCGACCAGCCGGCCCACTGGTCCTCGCCGCCGGCATCCAGGCCGATGACGGCGCTGCCGGTCACCGCCAGCTCGTCACTGGTGCGGGATTTGACGAGCAGGTTGAAGGCGTCGCCACCGCCGGTCTCGGCATAGCCCTTTTCCTTCAGGCGGTAATAATCAAGCGAGACGACCGGGCGGAAGGAGAGATTGCCGCTCACCCAGTCATAGCTGACCGTCCCCGCGCCGGAATAGAGCCGCGCGCCCCGGTCGGACCGGGCGGTGAGGGAGACCTTGTCCTCGCCGTTCATCCCGGCAAAGCTGCGCATCCCGTCCAGATTGATGAACGAAACGGCGCCGCGCGCATTGGCCCGGAAGCCGCCCGCCTTGAGCCGCCAATAGCCGGCCAGTTCATATTGGCTGGCGCTGACTTCGCTCTCCGCATCATTGTTGCGGTTGCGGCTCCAGTAATAAGCCATCGAGCCGCCGAAATTGCCCAAGCCGGTCTTCAACTCGGCGCCGCCGCCAATGCCCCAGCCTGACGTCGAATAGCTCGCCGTCTCGCCGCGGCCCTTCTCGGTGCCCCAGGCGACCTGATTGACCCAATAGCCCCAGCCGCCTTCATCCTTGAACGGCCCGGTCGGCTCCTCCAGCATCCGGCCGAACGTGCGCGAGCCCTGCGTCACCGCGGTGAAGGTGCCGCCGGCATGGTCGGGCAGCATCTGCCGCAGCGAGGCGCGGAACGTTTCGCCAGCGGTAATGCCTAGGAACGCGCCGGCCACCTTGGCATCCTTGGCCAACGCATCATAAACCGCGTCGAAGGCCGCCGCTTCCGAGCGGTTGAGGCCGAGTTCACCGGTCGATTTCTTGGCCAGCGTCACCACGAGATCATTGGCCGCGCTCGCCAGCGTCGCCTTGTAGAGATAGGGCACCAGCGCCGTATCCGCCGTGATGTTATCCGCTCCGGTGAGCGTGCCGGCGCGCAGGATGAGGTGATCGCCCACCGCCTTCTCGACATCGGTGACGCGCAGCGCGATCCGCGAATCCGCCGCAAAGCTGGCCGTGCCGGAGACATCGAGCAGCGGCGTCAGATTACCCGCATCGCCCAGCGTGATCGCAAGCAGCCCCTTGTCCGTCACCGCAAGGCTGGCGATCTGCGCGGACTGCCCGAGCGACAGCTGCCCGCCGGCCAGCGTCACCGCCAGATTGCCCGCATTCGTGATATTCCCGACAAAGGCCGAGCCGGTGCCGACGCTGAGCGTCGCTGCGCCACCGCCAAAATCCGCCGTGCCGTTATAGAGCGACGTGCCGGCGAGGCTCATCGTCGCATCGCCCCCGCCAAACGCGATCTTGCCGACATAGACGGCATCGCCGGAGAGTTTGAGCACATCCGCGCCCGCGCCGAACTGCGTGTCGCCAGCCACCGTGCCATCGGCGATATCGAACAGATTGTCGCCATCGCCAAAGCGGATGTCGCCCGCGATGGCCGGCGCGGCAATGCCCGCCGCCACCGCCGTCTGCCGGATCGTCACACCGCCCGTGGCGGCGGAGACGTCGATGGCGATGTTGCGCCCCGAATCCGCCTTGGCGCCGCTCGCCGATATGGCGCCGCTATTCTCGATCAGGCTCACGGTGCCCGAGGCATCCACGATCGCCTGCGCGGTGCCGGCCTCGCCTGTCGTCGTCGCCTTGATGGAGCCGGCGTTGCGGATCGTCGGCACGCTCGCGCCACTCTCGATCAGCATCGCCGTCGCCGCGCTGCCCGCCGCATCGCTGCCGCTCGCCTCGACCTTGCCGGTCACATGGATCAGCGGCGTATCCGCGCCCGCCCCCATGCGCACCGCCGTGGCCGAGGCGCTCTTGGCGCTGGCCGTCACGCTGCCATTCAGGCCGATACCCCCCGCAATCGTGACATTGCCGCCCAGCCCGCCAATCTGCAGGCCATTGCCTTCCACACCGCTATAAACGCCGGCTCCGGCAATCGCGCCATCGATGATGAGGCCATAGCCCGTGCCAGTCGCCGGCACCGCGCCGATGGTGATGTCTGCCGTATCCGAACCGATGCGCATCGCCGGCGCGGCGCCAAAGGAGCGGACTGCGGCCGAGCCTTCCTTGCTGTCGTCGATGCCGTCCTTGTCCTCGTCATCATCCTTGCTGTCGGTGTCCTTGGGCGGCACGGCGAGGATGATTCCGCCGGCCACATTGCCCGCCACGATCACGGCGGGGCCACCCTGCAACAGATCGTCGGCATCCAGCTTGGATGGATCGGCCGGCGCGGTCGTGTAGCGATAACCCGTCGCGGCGATATTGCCCTGAATGGTCAGCGTGCCGCCAATATCGCCATCGAACCGTGCGCCCACAGCGTCCAGTCCGGTCGCCACGACCGTCCCGGCCAGCCGCACATCGCCGCTGATATCGCCAGCCTGCACACCGACCGCGCGGTCGCCCAGAACGGTGGTCGCGCCATCATGGCGGAGCGACCCGGCCAGCGGGCCGCCCAGCCGGATACCGTAGCTGTCATTCCCCTCGATGGCGATCGTGCCGGTCGCCCCGTTCACGATATCGCCGCTATAGGCGCCCGCCGTGGCGATGCCGGTGCGGTTCTTGCCCACCGCAAAAGGGCCGTCGAGGTCGCCGTCATTATCGCCGTCGGTCGGCGTATAGGCCTCATCGACAATGATCTTGCCGCTATTGACGATCCCGCCCGAGGTGCCGGCCTGCGCGAGGATGGCGGTGGAATTATCGGCATTGCTGATCTGGATCGTGCCTTCATTGGTGATCTTGTTGGCGCTGTCCACCGTCACCGCCGTGCCACTGGCGGGCAGCACGATCGAGCCATCCGCGGTGATCCTGACATCATCGGCCGCGCCGTTCTTGATCGTGGATGTGCGGATCGGCGCGGTCTGCTTGGTCGTCACGGTCGTTTCGGCAAAGGCCGCCGAGGTGAGCGCGAGACAGCAGGTCGAGGCAAGCAGGAAATGACGCATGGGAGCTCCCGGACAATCTTTCGTTCAAGGCAGGTCCATGCCCGCCATTGCCCCTCAAGACGGACCCCTCCGCCCGGAACCTTGGTCACCACGAGCGATTGTGACCGATATGAGCGACCGCCCGCCTGCCCCCGCCCGAGCCGATCCGCCTCCGGATGCCCTCCGTCCCATCAGCACCGCATGGGTGAACCTCGCCCGTCCGGCGGGGTTGCACGGATTTCATTCATGTTTCACAGCTGACATTTTCGAGCAGGGTTGCGTTCTTATTGGAGCCGGCATGTCACATTCGACGTTCCTTCACACACGCTCGCGCGCCGTCGGCATCGCCCTGCTCGCCCTGGCCACACAGGCCTGCGCTGTCGGCCCAAACTATCGCCCGCAGGCCGCCGCCGCCCTCAATGTGCCCGATCGCTATCAGGCGCCGGCCGCCGACAGCCTCGATGCCGCCGAACTGGTGCATTGGTGGACGACGTTCAACGATCCGATGCTCACCTCGCTGGTCGAGCGGACGCTGGCGGGGAACAACAGCCTCGCCGCCGCCCAGGCCCGCCTGCGCGCCGCGCGCGCATCGCTGCGCGGGACGCAGGGCGCGCAGCTCCCCAGCCTGTCAGCCCGCACATCGGCCAACCGGCAGGAAATCGTCGATGGCGGGGGCTTGGCCGGCAGCAGCTTCCAGGCCGGGCTCGACGCCGCGTGGGAAGCCGATCTGTTCGGTGGCCTGCGCCGCTCGACGCAGGCCGCGCGCGCCAATGCGCAGAGCAGCGCCGCCAGCCTTGCCGACGTGCAGCGCTCGCTCGTCGCCGAGGTCGCGCTCAACTATATCGACGCGCGCTCCACGCAAGCCCGCCTCGCCGTCGCGCGCAGCAATATCGGCATTCAGGACGAGACGCTGCAGATCGTGCGCTGGCGGGTCGATGCCGGGCTGGTCGGCGGGCTCGACCTCCAGCAGGCCATTGCCCAGCGCGCCCAGACGGCGGCGGGCATTCCCGCGCTGGAGCAAAGCTACGCCGCGTCGGTCAATCGCATCGCCATCCTGCTCGGCCAGGCGCCCGGCGCCGTGACGCAGGAAATGGCCGCCGGGCAGGCCATCCCGCTCGGGCCGGACAATGTCGAGGCGGGCCTCCCCGCCGATCTGCTCCAGCGCCGGCCGGATCTGATCGCGGCCGAGCGCTCGCTCGCCGCCGAGGTCGCGCGGATCGGCGTGGCGGAGGCGGATCTCTATCCCGCCCTGCGCTTCTCCGGCTCGCTCAGCTCAAGCAGCGGCAGCATCGCCAGCCTTGGCGATAATATCATCGGCAATCTGCTCGGCGCCATCACCGCGCCGATTTTCCAGGGCGGCCAGATCCGCGCTCGCATCGACCAGCAGCGCGCAACCGCCGACGCCGCGCTCGCCAATTATCGCGGCACCGTGCTCACCGCGCTGGAGGATGTCGAGAACGCGCTGGTCTCCATCGATCGCACCAAGGCCCGCGAGAGCGAGCTGATCATCGCCGAGACGGCCGCACGCGAGAGCGTCAGCCTTGCCGAAGCGCAGTATCAAAGCGGCCTGATCGATTTTCAGTCGCTGCTATCCGCCCAGCAGAGCCTGCTTTCGGCACAGGACGGCGCCGCCAGCGCGCGCGCCGCGCGGGCCAGCGCATCCATCCAGCTTTTCAAGGCGCTCGGCGGCGGCTGGGACATTTCTGAACGGACAGACTCATAATGACCGACGCAAGCACCCCCATCGAAGTCGAAGAGTTTCTCGGGACCGCCGAGCGCAAGCGCCTGCCGCGCTGGGCGAAATGGGGCGGCATCGCGCTCGCGCTCATCCTGCTGCTGCTCATCGTCCGCGCCCTGTTCGGCGGCGCGCCCCCGGCAAGCTACGCCACGCAGGAGGTCAAGCGCGGTGACATGCGCGTGCATGTGACGGCCACCGGCAATCTGGCGCCGACCAATGAAGTGTCGGTCGGCTCGGAACTCTCCGGCCTCATCGACCGGGTGTTCGTGCAGGAGAATGACCGGGTCGTCAAAGGTCAGGCGCTCGCCCAGATCGACCCGGAAAAGCTGACCGACGCGATCCATCGCAGCGAGGCGGCCGTCGCCTCCGCGCGCGCCAGCGTGGCGCAATCACAGGCGACAGTGGCCCAGACCAAGGCCACCCTTGCCCGTCAGGAGGAAGTGGCGCGTGTGTCCGGCGGCAAGGTGCCGTCCAAGGCCGAGCTGGACTCGGCCCGCGCCGACTATCAGCGCGCCGAGGCCAATCTCGCCGTCTCGCGGGCCGGTGTGGACTCCGCGGTCGCACAGTTGTCCACGGACCGGACCAATCTCGCCAAGGCGACGATCCGTTCGCCCGTCACCGGCGTCATCCTCTCGCGGGAGATCGAGCCGGGCCAGACCGTGGCGGCGTCCTTCAACACCCCCACCCTGTTCCTGATCGCCGAGGATCTGAGCGCGATGGAGCTGGAGGTGAAGGTGGACGAAGCCGATGTCGGCCAGGTAAAGGAAGGCCAGAGCGCCACCTTCACTGTCGACGCATGGCCGGGCGAGACCTTTCCCGCCACCATCAAGCGCGTGAATGTCGGCTCCAACAACGCTTCCTCCGCCACCGCTTCCAGCACCGCCGCGGCCTCCTCGGTGGTCAGCTATGGCGCGATCCTCACCGTCGCCAATGCGGATCTGCGGCTGCGCCCCGGCATGACCGCCACGGCGACGATCACCACCAGCGAGGAAAAAAATGCGCTGCTGGTGCCCAACGCCGCGCTGCGCTTCCAGCCGCGCAACCCCAATACCATCGCCCAGCCCGCTGGCGGCAGTCCGCTGATGCCCATGCAGATGGGTCGCGGCCGCCGACCCTCGACGCAGGATGTGCAGATCGGCCGGGGCTCGCGCCAGACCGTCTATACGGCCGGCGAGCAGGGCAAGCTCACGCCCCATGTGGTCATCACCGGCTCGACCAACGGCTCGGAGACGATCGTGACCAGCGAAACCCTCAAGCCCGGCATGGCCGTGGTGACCGGCGAACTGGCGGCCCGGCCATGAGCCGCCTGATCGAACTGCGCGGCGTCACCAAGGTGTTCGGCACCGGGCCGAGCGCTTTCCAGGCCCTCAAAGGCGTCGATCTCGATATCGAGAAGGGCGATTTTGTCGCCATCATGGGCGCCTCGGGCGGCGGCAAGTCGACCACGATGAATATATTGGGTTGCCTCGATACGCCCACCACAGGCACCTATCGGTTCATGGGCCATCATGTCGAGAAGCTGACCAACGATCAGCGCGCGCTGCTGCGTCGCCGCTATCTCGGTTTCGTCTTTCAGGGCTTCAACCTGCTCTCGCGCACCTCCGCCCTGGAGAATGTGGAGTTGCCGCTCATCTATCGGGGGGAGGACCGCAAGGCCCGCCGCGCCACGGCCATGGCCGCGCTGGACCGTGTCGGCCTGCTGCCATGGGCAAATCATACGCCTGCCGAGCTGTCCGGCGGGCAGCAGCAGCGCGTCGCCATTGCACGCGCCATCGTGACGGAGCCGCAAGTGCTGTTCGCGGACGAGCCCACCGGCAATCTCGACAGCGAGCGGTCGGTGGAGATCATGGAGTTGCTGAACGCCCTCAATCGCGATCAGGGCATCACCATCGCCATGGTGACGCATGAGCCGGATATGGCGGCCTATGCGCGCACCATCATTCGGTTCCGCGACGGTCTTGTCGAGGAGCGCGTCGTCAATCAGGTGTTTGCCTGATGCTCGTCACCAGTTTTCTTCTCGCGCTGCGGGCCATCCGCCGCCATTTGATGCGCTCGTTCCTCACCACTCTCGGCATCATCATCGGCGTGGCCGCCGTGGTGACGATGGTGACGCTAGGCAATGGCGCCACGGCGTCCGTCAAGGATCAGATTTCCTCGCTCGGCTCCAACATGCTCACGGTGCGCCCCGGCGCCGGTTTCGGGCGCGGCGGCGGCGGCGGACCGCCCCGTCCGTTCGATGATGCCGATGTCGAGGCCGTCCGCGCGCAGGTCGCCGGTGTCCTCCATGTCGCGCCGCAGAGCACCGCCAGCGTCACCGCCATCTTCGAGGCGCAGAACTGGTCAACCACCGTGACCGGCACCACCAATGATTATTTCGCGGCCTCCAATTTCAAGCTGGCGGAGGGACGCACCTTCACCGAGCCCGAGGAGCAGGCCGGCAAATCTGTCTGCGTGATCGGCGACACGATCCGCACTAGCCTGTTCCGGGACGTCAATCCGCTGGGCAAGAGCCTGCGTCTCAACGCGATCAGCTGTCAGGTCATCGGCGTGCTCGAAAAGCGCGGTCAGGGCGGCCCCGGCGCGGATCAGGACGATCAGGTGGTGATGCCGATCAAGGCCGTCATGCGCCGCCTCGCCGGCAATCGCGACATCCGCGCCTTTCAGGTCGCCGTCGATCCGCGCTTCGATACCACGACGGTGAGCGCCGCCATCACCTCGCTGCTGCGCGAGCGGCGCAATCTGACCGGCGATACGGATAATGATTTCAATATTTTCGACGCCAAGCAGATTTCCGACACGCTGTCCTCGGCGACCCAGACCATGACCGCCCTGCTTGCGGCGGTGGCGGCGGTCAGCCTTGTCGTCGGCGGTATCGGCATCATGAACATCATGCTCGTCTCGGTCACCGAGCGCACGCGCGAGATCGGCATTCGCCTCGCGATCGGCGCGGTGCAGCGCGAGGTGTTGATGCAATTTCTCGTCGAGGCGGTCACCCTCTCCTGCCTGGGCGGCATCATCGGCCTGCTTTTCGCGCTGGGGCTGACGATCGGCATTTCCTCGCTCATGCACATCCCCTTCGTGTTCGACGTCAAGATCAACATGCTGGCCTTTGGCTTCGCGGCCCTGATCGGTATCGTCTTCGGCTTCTTCCCGGCGCGGCGGGCGGCAGCGCTGAACCCGATCGAGGCACTGAGACACGAATGACCCTCATGCCGGCCTCGCCGCATATTCTCGTGGTGGATGATGATCGGGAGCTTCGCGAGCTTGTCGTCGATTTTCTGGACCTGCACGGCCTGCGCGCCACCGGGGCCGGCAATGCGAAGGATATGGACGCCGCGCTCGCCGCCAGGGATGTGGACCTGATCGTGCTCGATCTGATGATGCCAGGCGAAGATGGCCTGTCCGTGCTGCGGCGCATGCGGGGCGGCAGCAAGCGTCCGCCGATCATCATGCTCTCGGCCATGGGCGCCGACGCGGACCGGATCATCGGGCTGGAGGTGGGCGCGGACGATTATCTCGCCAAGCCTTGCAACCCGCGCGAATTGCTCGCGCGCATCCGCGCGGTGCTGCGCCGCGGGCAGGAAGGCCCCGGCCACCCGGTCCGCAAGTTCGGCGAATGGACGCTCGATCTGGTCGAGCGCACCATTGCCGGCCCCGGCGTCGAGACGACCATTCTCACCGACACCGAGTTCCGGCTGCTCAGCGCCTTTCTTGATCGCCCCCAGCTCGTCCTCACCCGCGATCAGCTCATCGATCTGGCCAAGGGCAATGACACCATGATGTTCGACCGCGCGATCGACGTGACGCTCAGCCGGCTGCGCAAGAAGCTGGGGCCCAAAGCGCCGATCCGCACCGTGCGGGGCGAGGGCTATATGTTCACGCTCCTGCCGCAATGACGAAGCTGCGCACCGGCCGCTCGATCCTGAGCCAGAGTTTCTGGCTGCTGGTGGCGGGCATGATCGTGGTGCAGCTGGTGCTCACCGTCAGCATCTTCCTGCTGCCGCCGCCGCGCGAGGAGGGCGTGCCGCTGGGCGAGATTGCCGAGCGTCTGGCCGGTCCGCTCGCCGCCGAAAGCCGCTGGCGCATGCGCAACGGCGATATGCCGGTGTCGATGCTGGCTGGCCCGCCGGTCCAGACCGAGGGCCTCGCGGTCAGCCCGCCGCTCACTCATGCGCTGGCCGATCGCCTTGGCCTCGCGACGAAGAACGTCCGCCTCTATTTCCGCGTGGATCAGGGCAGCCGGCTGTGGCGCTCGCGCAATCGCGGCAGCGACGGGATCGTGCGCTGGCGGGGCGAGCCGTTCTTCTTCGACCGCACGATCGCCGCCGCGCGGATCGACGGGCAGTGGCGATCGATCCGCGTGCCGGACCGTCCGTTCATCGCCCAGTGGCAGATCCGCATGGCCGTGGCCTTCGGCTTCGCCCTCATTTCGCTGGTGCCGCTCGCCTGGCTGTTCGCCCGGCGGATGGCCCGGCCAATCCGCGCCTTTGCCGACGCGGCCGACCTTGTCGGGCGGGACAGCAGCGCGCCGATGATCCCCGAGGATGGCTCGGCGGAGTTGCGGGTCGCCGCCCGCGCACTCAACGCCATGCAGAGCCGCATCGCCGAGCAGATGAGCGAGCGCCAGGCCATGGTGGCCGCCATTGCCCATGATCTGCGCACTCCGCTCTCGCGCATCGCCTTCCGCATCGAGGGCGCGGATGATAAATTGCGCGAGCCGATCCAGCGCGACATCGACCAGATGAAGGCGATGATCAGCGCCACGCTCGATTTCGTGCGCGGCAATCTGCGGCAGGGCAGCCGCGACCCTGTCGACCTGCGCGGCCTTCTCGCAACGCTGGTGGAGGATGAAGTGCAGGTCGGCCGCCCCGTGTGCTGGCTTCATGCACCGGTGCAGGATTGTGCCGTCACGGGCGACCGGCTGGCGCTCCGCCGGATGATCCAGAACCTGCTCGACAATGCGCTCAAATATGGCGGGTCGGCACAGGTCGATCTGCAGGTCGAGGATGGCGTCGCTCGCATTCTCATCGCCGATCACGGCCCCGGCCTCGAAGCCGCGGACATCGAGGCCATGTTCGCGCCGTTCGTCCGGCGCGACCCGTCACGCAACCGCGAGACCGGCGGAGCGGGTCTCGGCCTCGCCATCGCCCGCGCGATTGCCCGCGATCATGGCGGCGACATCATCCTGTCCGCGCGCGAGGGCGGCGGACTGGAAGCGACGATTTCACTCCCCGTCCCGGCAGCTCATCCATAAGCGCCGCCATGACGGGCACGGGCAGCGCCCGCCGACGGGCCTCCCGCGCGGATGACCACCACCCCCGACGCGTCATATGTGCGAAAAACGGCATGATCGCCGCGAGACGCGGCGTGGCTGCGCGACAGGCCCATCGACAACAGACGCGCCATTCCGGCTAACCGGGCAGCCCACACCCCGCGTCGCAAGCCGCAGCTCGCCGCGCCCTCAGCGCAGCTTGGCGATCTTGAGCCCGTCCGCTCTGGCCCGATCCTTCACCGATTCCTCGCTGCGGGTCAGGGATTTGGCGATGGCCTTCAGCGCCATGCCCTTGCCGGCAAGCAGATGCAGCTTCTGGATCTCCTCCGGGGTCCAGGGTTGCCGATGCCGCTCGAACCGCTCCGCCATGCCATGTTCCTCCACATGCAATGCCGACAGCCCTGCCGGCCCAAAGGTCAGTCTAGCGTCCGCGCTTGCGCCGCACGAGCATTTCATCCAGCGCGGACAGGAAGCGCGAGCGATCCGCCTTGCTGAACGGCGGTGGCCCGCCAATCGCATCGCCACCGGCCCGTAAATCCGCCATGATCGCGCGCACCGCAATTGCCGGGCCGATCGAATCCTCGGTGAACGGCTTGCCGTTGGGCGCGATCACGGCCGCGCCGGCCTTCAGGCAGCGGTCCGCCAGCAGGATGTCGGCGGTGATGCACACCGCCGCGCGATCGGCCTGTTCGGCGATCCAGTCATCGGCCGCGTCGAACCCGTCGCTCACCACGACGCGCCCGATCAGCGGATGCGCCGGCACCCGGATCGGGCTGTTGCTGACGATCGTGACCGGCACCTCATGACGCCATGCGACCCGGTAGATTTCGTCCTTCACCGGGCAGGCATCGGCATCGACGAGGATGCGGATCACCCCGCCCGCTTCTTCCATGCGCCTTTCTTGCCACCGGCCGGGCCACCCGAGCGCGGCGGCCTGCCGGCCGTGGGCCGATAGGATTTGCCTGCAGGCGGGCTGGACTGGCTGTTGTCGCGGCGCGCCCGGCGGGCATCGTCACGCGGCTTGCCGTCCACCGGGATGATCTGGAGATCGTCCTGCTCGGTTTCGGCTGCCCGCCGCACAGCGGTAAGGAAGCGCGCGGCGACGGCGGGCGTCACCTCGAACATCGTCTCATTGGCGGCCATGCGGATCGCGCCGATTTCGGTGCGGTTCACGCCACCGCGCCGGCACAGCAACGGCAGGATCCAGCGCGGATCGGCATCCTGATTGCGGCCGACATTCATCCGGAACCAGTTGCTGTCCTCAAAACCGGGGCGCGGGCCACTCGGCGCCTGCGCCTGACCGCCCATCAGATCTTCCGGCTCGGGTAGGCGCGACCGGTGCGCCTGCACCAGGGCCACGGCGATATCCTCGGCGCTGCGCTCGGCCAGCAAGCGACGCGCCAGTTCGCGATCCGCCTCTTCCGCCTCGACCGGCGCCAGCAGCGCCGTCATCATCCGCTCGCGGTCGGCATTGCGGATATCGGCCGCCGATGGCGCCGCGATCCACTCGGCCGCGATCTTCGCGCCGCGCAGCATCCCGTCCACCCGGCGGCGACGCTGAAAGGGAACGATGAGCACCGCCGTGCCCTTCTTGCCCGCACGCCCGGTGCGGCCGGAGCGGTGCTGGAGCGTCTCGGCATCGCGCGGAATTTCGACATGGATGACCAGCGAGAGGCTGGGCAGATCGATACCGCGCGCGGCCACGTCCGTCGCCACGCACACACGCGCCCGCTTGTCGCGCAGCGCCTGCAGCGCATGGTTGCGCTCATTCTGGCTATGCTCGCCGGACAGCGCCACCACGGCAAAGCCGCGCTCGGTCAGATTGGCGTGGAGATGGCGGACATTGTCGCGCGTGGCGCAGAACAATATCGCCGTTTCCGCTTCATGCAGCCGCAGCAGGTTGATCACTGCGTTCTGGATATCGGCCGGCGCAACGGCAACCGCCTGATAGGCGATGTCGCCATGGCCCTGCCCGCCGTCCGTCGTCTCGATCCGCAGCGCGTCCTGCTGGTAGCGGCGCGCCAGCGCCACGATCGGACGCGGCATGGTGGCGGAGAAGAGCAGCGTGCGGCGGCCATCGGGCGTCGCGTCGAGCAGCCGTTCCAGATCCTCGCGGAAGCCCATGTCGAGCATTTCGTCCGCCTCGTCGAGCACCGCGACGGCAAGGCCGTGCAGCAGCAGCACCTCCCGCTCGAGATGGTCGCACAGGCGGCCGGGCGTGCCGACCACGATATGCGCGCCCTGCGCCAGCGCGCGGCGCTCGCGGGAGGCATCCATGCCGCCGACGCAGGTCGCGACGCGCACGCCGGTCTTCTCATAAAGCCACATCAGCTCGCGACTCACCTGCAGGGCGAGTTCGCGAGTCGGGGCGATGACGAGTGCGAGCGGCGCGCCGGCGGGGCCGGCCCTGCCGTCCTCGCCCAACAATTGCGGCGCGATGGCGAGGCCGAAGGCAACCGTCTTGCCCGAGCCGGTGCGGGCCGAGACGATCATGTCCCGCCCTGCGGCTTCCGGTTCAAGAACAGCAGCCTGGACGGGCGTTGGCGCGGCATAGCCACGCGCGGCGAGCGCTTCAGTCAGAAGCGCGGGAAGGTTTTTAAAGGTCATGTTCTCTTGTGCTTGTGCGGCGAACGGGGGGCGTTCACTCAAATATGGCAGGCGTCACGCACCTGTCGTTGCGCGCGTCGATAGACCTCCACGCGCCGCCGCACAATAAGGGAATGAAAATCCGGCTTCCGTCAGTCCACAAAAGCCCGTTCGATCACATAGGCACCGGGCCGGGCATTGGAGCCTTCGACAAAGCCCAGCGCATCAAGCTGGGCGGACAGGTCGCGGATCATCGCCATGGAGCCGCACAGCATGACCCGGTCGGTTTCCGGGTCGAACTGCGCTGGGCCGCTAAGCTTGTCGAACAACCGGCCGCTCGCGATCAGGTCGCCGATGCGGCCGGTGTTGCGGAACGGCTCGCGCGTCACCGTCGGCACATAGTTGAACTGGAGCAGCGCCTGGTCCTGCACCAGCGGATCGCCGGCCAGCTGGCTTTCCAGCTCGACGCGGTTGGCCAGATCGTCGACGCGACGCACCGAATGGACAAGGGTGATCTGCCCGAAGCAATCATAGATATCCGGATCGCGCACGATGCTGAGGAACGGCGCAAGGCCGGTGCCGGTGGAGAGCAGGAACAGCCGGCTGCCCGGCGTCAGCGCATCGGCCACCAGCGTGCCGGTCGGCTTGCGACCGAGGTAGAGCTGATCGCCCGCCTGGATATGTCCGAGGCGCGAGGTCAGCGGCCCGTCCGGCACCTTGATCGAGAGGAACTCCAGCTCATCGGCATAGGCGGCGCTGGCGATCGAGTAGGCGCGCAGCAGCGGGCGCTTCTCGCCGGGCAGGCCGAGCATGACAAATTCACCGGAGCGGAAGCGGAAGCTGGGCGGCCGCGTGACCGCAAAACTGAACAGATGCTCGTTCCAGTGCCGCACCCAATTGACCCGCTCGACGCTCAGCGCCGCGGTCGGCGCGAAGTCGAAACCATGGTGGGACAAATCATTCATTCGGGAAACCTCGTGCAATCAGGATCGTGGATCGGGCTGGCGGGAAGCCGATTCGCATTTGCCAGCGCTTGCGCCAGCGCCGCCGTCGGCACAAGCAGATGTGTTGCATGGTCCTCGCCGACAAGGTGCGCGGCCGTGCCCGCAACATGCGTCAGCCCGCCCCCGCCCGTCGTGCGGACCATTGCCAGAATGATCGCCTCATGCTCGCTCACCTGCACGCTGTCGAGGTGGCCCATGCCCATCTTCTCGGTCGCGTGCCGGTTGAGCACCGCCATCATGACATGGAAATGCGGGACGGCCGCCGCCAGCGCCGCGTTCTGGAATGCCGGGCGGATGTCGCCGCAAGGGCAACGCCCGGCCTGCACCGCCTTGACCCAATGGCGCATCGCCCCCACCAGCATGCGGCCGCCGCGGTTGAGCGATGTGATGGGCCGGTCGATAAAATCGTAGATTGCGCGTCTCCTCGTCGGCGCGGTTCACAAGGGTCTGGCGGGCCCGGACGACCCGGCAAGGCCATCCACCAGCCACATAATCACTGCTAATGCGAATGGCTATCAAGTACGATCTGGGGAAAAGACGGGGTTTCGTCAAGCCAGTTTTACCATCACCACCCGATGAAAAAACATCGCCCGCCACGGCAAAGTTGTTTTCATCCACACTCTTTCATTGCGGCGTTGCGCGATCGAGGCGATCCTCGACGGGGAATCGCCCGATCCCGGATGGCTGATCAACGCGATAATAATGTTGATTCTTAAAACCATTTGGAAGAGAAGCATTTCGATCGACGGATGTCGAAGCCCGCCCGGCATGAACGGAGCGGCGCCAATGGAGGGGAGAGGTTTGTTCGTGCGACTAATGGCAGCTCTGGCGCTCAGCGCCGCATGCATGGCGCCCATGGCTCATGCGCAATCCGAAGCGACCCCCGCGCCGGGCGACTGGCCGCGCTATGCGCGCGATCTGGGTGGCACGCGCTATTCGCCCCTGACCCAGATCAATACGCGCAATGTTTCCCGATTGACCAAGGCCTGGTCGTTCCGCGTCCGGCCGGAAGGCGGCGGCTCGCTGGTGTCGTCGGCCACGCCGATCGTGATCGACAATATTCTCTATCTGCCGATCGGCAACGCCGTCATCGCGCTGGAGGCCGATAGCGGCAAGGAGCTTTGGCGCCACCCGGTCGCGGCCGGCATGGCCCGCCGCGCCGTGTCCTACTGGCCCGGCGACAAGGACAACCGGCCCCGCATCTTCTATTCGACCGGCGATGCGATCGTCGCGCTCGATGCCGCGACCGGCCAGTTGGACACGCGCTTCGGCCGCGATGGCCGCGTCGCGCTGGAGGTGCCTTATGGCTCGCCGCCGACCATTTACAAAAACGTCCTCATCATCGGCGCGAACGTGGCCGAGATGCAGTCCGGTCCGCCCGGCGACACCCGCGCCTTCGATGCCCGCACCGGCGAGAAGATCTGGGAATTCCACACGGTGCCCCGCCCCGGCGAAGTGGGTCATGATACATGGCTCGACGATGGCTGGAAAAACCGCTCCGGCACCAATGTCTGGATCTGGTATATGACGGTCGATGACAAGACCGACACGCTCTACATGCCAGTCGGCGGCCCGTCGGCCAACTATTATGGCGGCGACCGCCCCGGCGCCAATCTGTTCGGCAACTCCGTCGTCGCCGTCGATGCCCTGACCGGCAAATATAAATGGCACTTCCAGACCATCCACCATGATCTGTGGGATTCGGACTTGCCGGCGCCGCCGGTGCTGGTCGATCTGAAGGTGGACGGCAAGGCCGTGCAGGCCCTGGCCGAGACCGGCAAGCCCGGCCTCATGTATATTCTCGATCGCCATACCGGCAAACCCATCCACCCGGTCGAGGAGCGCCCCGTCGCCAGCGCCGATGTGCCGGGCGAGTGGTATTCGCCCACCCAGCCCATTCCGGTCCGCCCGCAACTGGTGCGCAACCACTGGACCCCGAAAGACGTCGTCACCGCGGCGGACACCAATGAGGCCCATGCCGCCGCCTGTCAGGCGCTGCTCAACAGCTATGGCGGCACCTTCTTCAACGCCGGACCGTTCACGCCCTTCTTCCTCCATGAGGAGGGCGGCCCGGTGAAGGCCTCCATCAACCTGCCGAACAATGGCGGCTCCAACTGGGGTGGCTCGGCGGCCGATCCCGGCACCGGCTATGTCTTCATCAATGTGAGCGAAGGCGGCAGCATCGGCTTTATCGAGAAGCGCAAGGACGGCGCCGATTATGGCCGCGGCACCACGGGATCGACCCAGCTTTATGATCGCGCGAGCCTCAGCGGTCCCGGCGCCTATTCGACCTTTCAGGCAAGCTACAAGGATGAGACCGGCCGCACGGTCAGCATGCCCTGCATCCGTCCGCCATGGGGGCAGCTCATCGCCGTGGACGCCAATACCGGCGAAATCGCCTGGGCAACCCGCCTCGGCGTGACGGACGATCTGCCCACAGGCAAGCAGGATACCGGCCGCAACAACACCTTTGGCGGACCGATCGTGACGGCCGGTGGCCTCGTCTTCATCGGCGCCACCGATGATCGCCGCTTCCGCGCCTTCGATGCCAAAACGGGCAAGGAAGTATGGAGCACGGCACTGGAATATAGCGCGCTGTCGGTGCCCGTCACCTATCGTGGCAAGGATGGCCGCCAATATGTCGCCGTCGTTGCCGCGGGCAACAGCTTCGCCCCGCCACAGCGCAATGCGGATGGCAAGCTCGCCAATCAGGAAATGTTGATCAGCTTCGCGCTGCCCGAATGATCGGCCCGATTGGGTTCAGGAGACGATTGTCATGAAAAAATATCTGGTCGCAATGGTCGGTGCCTTGCTCGCCACCGCCGCGCATGCCCAGCCGCAGACCATCACGACGCCCGAAGGCGCCCTGATGGATAGCGGCGATGATCTGGCCTACAAGCCGGGCGCGCTGTCGCAGGAACAGCTGATGAGCTCGACCCGCACGCTGTTCGCGCAGGATTCGATGAATGTCTTTCGCCGTTTCCCGCCCGACACGACGCAAGCGATGGTCAAATTCTATACCGAAGCCCTGGCCCTGCGCTCGCTCAGTCCTATCCAGCTCACCGCCTCGCAGCAGATGCTGCTCACCGGCGTCGGCAGCGGCCAGATCAAGCTGTCCGCCGGCCAGCAGGGCAATCGCAAATATGATCTGGCCGGCGGCTATCAGGGCGGCACCGGCATCCGTTTCTTCGCGCTGAGCTATCCAGATGCCGCGGTCGTCGCCAAACGCTTCACCGACGCCGGTTTCCCCGCGCCGAAATTTACCGATCAGGGCGATGGCACGAGGGCCGCGCTGGTGATGGACCCGTCCGGCTTCCAGATCGAACTGGTCATCCGCCCCGGCGCTAAAGATGGCAGCAATGATGGCCTGGGCGTCGGCATCAATGTCTCCGATCTGGAGAAGAGCCGTGCATTCTACCGCGAATTTGTCGGCCTTGATGAGCTGCCGCCGGTGGAAGACAAGCTGCTCGGCGTCACCAAATACCCCTATCGCCACAAGGAAACGACGCTCTACCTCTACCATGCCGGGCAGAATCACTCGCCCGACAATGGCAGCGCCGGCATTCAGTATGTGGTGCGGGACGCCCCGCTGGTCGACGCCAAGGGCAAGGCCCGCAAGCTCGCCGTGGAGACGCCGCTTAACAAGTTGCGCGGCTTCGACCTCGTGACCGTCTGGCTCAATGATCCCGATGGCGTGACGAATTATTTCGCGCAGGTCGGCCCGCGCAGCGTCACGGCGACCCGGCAGTAACGGGAGCGACCTCGATCAGCCTGACCGGCCCCCGCCATTGCCGGGGCCGGCTTTGCTCCCAGGCCGCTATCTCTCGTCACCAGTGGGCGCCACGCCGGACATGCGCTCGATGATCGGGCAGTCCGGGCGGTCGTCGCCATGGCAGCGGTCGGCCAACTCAAGCAGCGTCTGGCGCAGCGCCTGCAGCGCCTCGGCCTTGCGGCCCAGCTCTTCAGCCCGCGCGATGGCCAGCGCCTTCACCTCGGCGCTGGCGCGGTGGCTGTTGCCCCACAAACCGAGCAGGTCGCGGATATCCTCGATCGGGAAGCCGAGATCGCGCGCATTGGCGATGAACCGCAACCGGTGCACATCGGCCGCGGCATAGTCGCGATAGCCGCTGTCGCGACGCAGCGGTGCCGGAATCAGGCCGATCTTTTCATAATGACGGATCATGCGCGGCGAGACGCCGCTCGCCTCCGAGGCCCCGCCGATATTCACAGCCGCACCCGATTGAGACGCAGCGCGTTGCTGACCACGCTCACCGACGAGAGCGCCATCGCCGCCGCCGCGATCATCGGCGAGAGCAGGATGCCGAAGACGGGGTAGAGCAGCCCAGCGGCAATCGGCACACCGGCGGCATTATAGACGAAGGCGAAAAACAGATTCTGCCGGATATTGGCCATTGTCGCCTGACTGAGCTGCCGGGCCCGGACGATGCCGTTGAGATCGCCCTTGAGCAATGTCACGCCCGCGCTTTCCATCGCCACGTCCGTGCCCGGCCCCATGGCGATGCCGACATCGGCTGCCGCCAGGGCCGGCGCATCATTCACCCCGTCCCCGGCCATGGCGACGATCCGCCCCGCCGCCTTCAGCCGCTGGACGAACGCGGCTTTCTGATCGGGCAGCACGTCGGCCTCCACGGTATCGATGCCGAGCTGGCGCGCGACGGCCTGCGCAGTCGTGTGATTGTCGCCGGTCAGCATCACCACATGGATGCCGTCCGCCCGCAGCGCGGCGAGCGCCTCGGCGGTGGTCCGCTTGACCGGATCGGCAATGGCGAACACACCCGCGATCCGGCCATCGACACTCATGAAGATCGCCGTTGCGCCATCCGCGCGCAGGTCGTCGGCCGGGGCGGCCAGCGGCGCCGTCTCGATCCCCGCCTCGCGCAGAAACCGGGCATTGCCAAGCAGGACGCGTTTACCTTCGACAATGCCCAGCACGCCCTTGCCCGTGGGCGAATCAAAATCCGTGACCGGCGGAATGTCGATATTCCGTCCGATCGCGGCATCCATGATCGCCAGCGCCAGCGGATGCTCGGACGCCCGCTCGACCCCGGCCACCATCCGCAGCAGCTCCGCCTCCGCAAAGCCCGCGGCCGTCATGATCCGGGTGACCGCCGGCTTGCCCTCGGTCAGCGTGCCGGTCTTGTCGACGACCAGCGTGTCGACCTTCTCCATATGCTCCAGCGCCTCGGCATTCTTGATCAGAACGCCAAGCCCTGCCCCGCGCCCCACGCCCACCATGATCGACATGGGCGTGGCCAGCCCCAGCGCGCAGGGGCAAGCGATGATCAGCACCGCAACGGCCGCGATCAGCCCATGCGCAAGGCGTGGCGCCGGGCCCCAGATGCCCCAGATGGCAAACGCGATGACAGCGACGGCCAGCACCGCCGGCACGAACCAACCTGCAACCTGATCGGCCATGCGCTGGATCGGCGCCCGTGAGCGCTGCGCATCGGCAACCATCTGGACGATCCGCGCGAGCATGGTGTCGCGCCCGATCTTCTCCGTGCGGATCACCAGGGCACCGCTCTGGTTCATGGTTCCGCCAATCACCGCATCGGCGACGATCTTGGTGACCGGCATCGATTCGCCTGTGACCATCGATTCATCGATGGATGAGCGCCCGTCCTCGACGACGCCATCGACCGGCACCTTCTCTCCGGGCCGCACGCGCAGCCGATCCCCCACCGCGACCAGATCGAGCGGGACTTCATCCTCGCTGCCGTCCGCAGCAATCCTGCGGGCGGTGGCAGGCGCCAGATTGAGCAGCGCCCTGATCGCGCCGGAGGTCCGCTCGCGCGCCCGCAATTCAAGCACCTGCCCGAGCAGGACCAGCACGGTGATGACGGCGGCCGCCTCGAAATAGACCGCCACGGAACCATTGGCGGCGCGGAACGCCGCCGGGAAGATGCCCGGTGTCAGTGTCGCGACGACGCTGTAGCTCCATGCCACGCCAGTCCCCATGGCGATCAGCGTGAACATATTGAGATGGCGCGTCCGCAGCGACGCCCAGCCCCGCTCGAAGAACGGCCAGCCTGCCCACAGCACGACCGGCGTCGCCAGCGCGAACTGCACCCAGACCGACACGCCCATCGGCACGACCCGATGAAGCGCGGGAAAAAGATGCGCCCCCATTTCAAGGATGAAGACGGGGAGAGCCAGCACCAGCGCGATCCAGAAGCGACGCGACATATCGATCAGTTCGCTGCTGGGACCAGCATCGGCAGAGACCATCTCCGGCTCCAGCGCCATGCCGCAAATGGGGCAGGCGCCCGCATGGTCCTGCCGGATTTCCGGGTCCATCGGGCAGATCCACATCGTGCCCGGCGGCGCTTCCGCCGGTTGAACAGGGGCCCCGATCAGGTAACGTTCCGGATCGGCCGTGAACCTTTCGCCGCAACGGACACTGCAGAAATGATAGTCGCGACCGGCATGGACCGCATGAGCCGCCGCTTCTTGCGGGTCTACCGACATGCCGCAAACCGGATCGAGAACAAGGCTGGTCAGACCCGCCGCGTCGGGCGCCTCTTCGGCCGCGCAACAGCTCGCAGCACCGGCATGGGCATTTCGATTCGACTCGGTCATTCGGCCGTCTCCTTCCATCGCGAGGCACTCTGAAGCTTGACACAATGTTAGAGTCAAGCGCGGCCCGAAACCGGATCACTCGACGCCGCGAGCGCCGCGCCCAACGGCCCCGCTCTCGATTTTCTTTCAGCGACCTTGCCTGCATATCGGTTCGGGATTGCGGCGTTGATCCCCAGACCGCGAGCAACCGGCGGAGGATTGGCGCGGTGACATCCAGACACTCCGTAAGACGCCGCCGGCCCCGCGAGATCCCGCACCGCCATCATGCCCATAAAAGAGGTATTTAAACTATATCATATGTGGTAAACGACGCGAAGGCGGACCAGATGGGGAAACGGAACGTGGTTGCGGGGCTGACTGTAAACGAACGCCAGAGGGCCATGGGCGTGCTCATCCTGCTGGCGATCATCGGCATGGCAATGGCGGCGGCGGGAGCCGGACGGGCCGACCCCATCGAGACGCATGGCTTCATCATCCTGCTGTTCAGTCTCGCCGTGATGGCCGTGCTGCTGAAGGGCTATTTCGCACCCGAGCCGCCCGCCGAGCGCCTCACCGCCTATTATGACGATCCGATCAAGGCCGGCATCATCATCGCGATGATCTGGGCGGTCTTCGGCATGGCCATGGGCGACTGGGTGGCCTGGCTGCTCGCCTTTCCGGACATGACCTTCGACGCGCCATGGGCCAGTTTCGGGCGGTTGCGCCCTATCCACACCACCGGCGTCATTTTCGGCTTTGGCGGCAGCGCGCTGATCGCCACCTCCTTCCATGTCGTGCAGCGCACCTCACGCGCGCGGCTGCCGGATCAGTTCAGTCCGTGGTTCGTGCTGATCGGCTATAATCTTTTCTGCATCCTCGCCGTCTCCGGCTATTTCATCGGCATCACCCAGTCCAAGGAATATGCCGAGCCGGAATGGTATGCCGATATCTGGCTGGTCATCGTCTGGATCACCTATCTGCTGCTCTATCTGCGCACGCTGGCGCGCCGCAAGGAGCCGCATATCTACGTCGCCAACTGGTATTATCTGGCGTTCATCATCGTCGTGGCGATCCTCCATATCGTCAATAATCTGGCGATCCCGGCCTCGCTGACGGGCGCGAAAAGCTATTCGCTCTTCTCCGGCGTGCAGGATGCGATGACCCAGTGGTGGTATGGCCACAATGCCGTCGCCTTCTTCCTCACCGCCGGCTTCCTCGGCATGCTCTATTATTATCTGCCCAAGCGCGCCGAGCGGCCCATCTATTCCTACCGCATGTCGATCATCGGCTTCTGGGGCATCACCTTCTTCTATATGTGGGTTGGCTCGCACCACCTGCATTACACCGCCCTGCCGCAATGGGTACAGACGCTGGGCGTCACCTTCTCGCTGATGCTGCTCATCCCCTCGTGGATCGCCGCTGGCAACGCGCTGATGACGCTCAACGGCGCCTGGCACCGGGTGCGCGACGATGCCACGCTGCGCTTCATGATGATGGCGGCGGTTTTCTACGGCCTGTCCACCTTCGAGGGCTCGTTCATGGCGATCCGCCCGGTCAACTCACTCTCCCATTATACCGACTGGACCGTCGCCCATGTCCATGTCGGCGTGCTCGGCTGGGATGCGCTCATCACCTTCGGCGCCTTTTACGCACTGGTGCCCTGGTTGTGGAAACGCGAGCGCATGCATTCGCCCGCGCTGGTCGAGGTCCACTTCTGGCTCGCGATGGCGGGATTGCTCATTTACGTCTTCGCGATGTGGAATTCGGGCATCATTCAGGGCCTGATGTGGCGCACCTATAATGATGGCGGCACGCTGCGCTATTCCTTCCTCGATACGATGATCGCCATGCATCCCTATTATATCGCGCGCGCGATTGGCGGGCTGCTCTTCCTGATCGGCACGCTCATCGCCTGCTATAATATCTGGATGACGATCCGCCGGCCCGCCATCGCCGCCGCGCCCGCGCACGATAGGCCGCTGCCCCTCCCCACCCCCCAACCTGCGGAATAGCGTCATGTTCGGAACCCATTATCGGATCGAACGCAAATCGCTGGTGCTGGTCGTGGCGATCATCATCGTGGCGAGCATCGGCGGGCTGATCGAGATCGCGCCGCTCTTCACCATCGACGAGACGGTCGAGACCGATCCGCATATGCGCGTCTACACCCCGCTCGAGCAGGCCGGCCGCAACATCTACATGCGCGAGGGCTGCTATGCCTGCCACAGCCAGATGATCCGCACCTTGCAGGACGAGGTCGAGCGCTACGGCCCCTATTCGCTGGCGGTCGAGTCCAAATATGATCATCCGATGCTCTGGGGCTCCAAGCGCACCGGACCGGATCTCGCCCGCGTCGGCGGTAAATATAGCGACCAGTGGCACGCCGCCCACCTCACCAACCCGCGCGATGTCGTGCCGGAATCGATCATGCCGCGCTACAGCTTCCTGCGCGCCACGCCGCTCCACACGGCGTATCTGGCCGATGATCTGCGCGCCCTGCGCCGGGTCGGCGTGCCCTATACGGACGAGATGATCGCCAACGCCACCGCCGACGCCATCGCCCAGGCCTCGCCGGATGATGACACGGCCGGCCTCGTCAAACGCTATGGCGAGGCAACCCAGATCCGCAGCTTCGACGGCAACAACGACGCCGTCACGGAGATGGATGCGCTGGTCGCCTATCTCCAGATTCTCGGCAAGCTCAGCACCGCCGCCCAACCCACGCAAACAGCGGCAAGGTAGAGCGGCCATGGACCATCACACCGTCGTCGGCTTCGCCAAATCCTACGGGCTGTTCCTGCTGATCGGCATGGCCGCCGTCGCGCTCGTCTATGCCTGCTGGCCGGGCAACCGGACGCGGTTCGACAAGGCGGCGCGCGACATCATCGAGGATGAGGACCAGCCGTGGCAGTGAAGGAACGCGACCCCCTGACCGGCCATATGATGACCGGCCATGAGTGGAACGGCATCAAGGAGCTCAACACCCCCGTGCCCCGCGCGGTCTGGCTGTTCCTGCTGGCCACCGGGCTGTTCTCGCTGGTCTATTGGGTGCTGATGCCCGCCTGGCCGATCGGGACGACCTACACCAAGGGCCTTCTGGGCGTCGACCAGCGCGCTATCGTCACGCAAAAGGTCGATGCGGCCGCCGCCGACCGTGCTCACTGGACCCGACAGATCGCCACGAAGGATGTGTCCGCCATCCGCGCCGACCCGGCCCTGCTCGCCTTCATCCGGCAGGATGGCCATCGCCTGTTCGGCGATAATTGCGCGGCCTGCCACGGTATCAACGCGACCGGCGGCGCCGGCTTCCCCGACCTCACCGATCGCGACTGGCTGTGGGGCGGCGATGCGGCCACCATAGCCCACACGATCGATGTCGGCGTCAACAGCCCGGCCAGCCCGGCCACCCGCGTCAGCCAGATGCTCGCTTTCGGGCGGGACGGCATTCTCGACAATGACGCGGTGCTGGCCGTCGCCAACTATGTCAAAAGCCTGTCCGATCCCGCCTGGGCCAAGGGCAAGGCCGCCATGATCAGCACGGGGCAGGCCATCTTCGCGGCGAACTGCACCGTCTGCCATGGGCCGGACGGGCGCGGCAACCAGCAACTTGGCGCGCCCAATCTCACCGATGCCCACTGGCTCTACGGTGGCAATATCGATGCCATCTACCAGAGCATCCATGACGGCCGGCAAGGCGAAATGCCGGCCTGGGACCATCGCCTGAGCCCCGTCGATCGCAAGATCCTCACCGTCTATCTGCTGGACAAGGGCGACCACTCATGAGGGTGCCGCACTCCCGCCGCTTCTTTCTCGCGCTCGCCGGCGTCGCGCTGGTCGGCGTGCTGCTCGCCAACGCGCATCTGGTCTATGTCGCGACCCGTTCGCAGCCGCCCTGCGTGCCCCATGCCCGCGCGGGCGACGCCGCCCCGTCCGCCCCCTCCTTCAGCGCGGCCAAGCCGTCATGCTGAGCTGATCCGGAGCCGATGATGACCATCATCCCGCCAGTCGTCCCCCCGCTGCCCATCGCCAGCCCCTATGCGCGCGCATTGCCGCCCGGCGCGGCGTTCGACTGGCTCCGCGCCGGCTGGCGTGATCTGGTGACGGATCCGGCGCCCAGCCTGCTGTACGGCCTGGTCGTCTTCCTGCTCTCGGCCGCCATCATCGCCGGACTGATCGGGTTCGAGTGGGATTATGCGCTGTTCCCCGCCATTGCCGGTTTCCTCGTGTTCGCACCCGCGCTGGCGATCGGCCTGTATGACAAGAGCCGCACGCTCGAACTGGGCGAGCCGGTCTCGCTGCGCCACATGCTGCTGCCTCATCCGCGCGCGGGCGGGCAGGTGCTGTTCACCGGCGCGCTGCTGTGCGGCCTGATGCTGCTGTGGATGCGCGCCGCCGTCATCATCTACGCCATCTTCTTCGGCGTGCAGCCCTTCCCGGGGCTCGATCATATCGCGCCGATGCTGTTCACCACCACCACCGGCCTCGCCATGCTGATCGTCGGCACGGCGGTCGGCGGGCTGTTCGCGGCCTTCTCGTTCGCCATCTCCGCCTTCGCCATTCCGATGATGCTGGACCAGCGCGTCGACGCGCTCACCGCCATGGGCACCAGCTGGGCCCTGGTGCTCAACAATCTGCGCGCGCTGCTCGTCTGGGCCGCCATCGTGCTCGCCCTGTTCCTGCTGAGCGTGCTGACCGGCCTGCTCGGTCTCATCCTCATATTCCCGTGGCTCGGCCATGCGACCTGGCACGCCTATCGGGCTGTGCGGTAGCGCCATGAACGCGCTCTGGTATCTCATCCCCATCTCGATCGGGCTCGGCACGCTGGGCCTTGTGCTGTTCTTCTGGGCGCTGCGCAGCGGGCAATATGAGGATGTGGCCGGCGCGGCCGAGCGCATCCTGATGGATGACGACGAGCCGCTGTGAGATGGCGGGCCCCGCTGTCCGCAGCGAGCATGCTGCCAAATTTCGTCCGATGGTTCCGGTTCGCGAAACTGAGTGATAAGGGCCTTCCTCACCGGGGCGCGAAACAACGCTACGCCTGCTGCGACTGTTGGAGGTAGCGATGCGACTGACCAATTTTTCTGATTATGCCCTTCGGCTGCTGATGTATGCCGCCAGCCAGGACCAGCGGCTGGTGACGATCGAAGAGACCTCGCGGGTGTTCAATATCTCGCGCGGTCATTTAATGAAGGTCGCCAACCAGCTCACCAGAGCAGGCTATCTCAAGGCGGTACGCGGACGCTCTGGCGGCCTCACCCTTGCCAGGCCAGCTCGGGATATCCGGCTTGGCGAGGTCCTGGGTGTGACCGAACCGGATTTCGCGCTCGCCGAATGTTTTGCGACAGGCAATCAATGTCTGATCACGCCGACGTGCCGCCTGCGCGGCGTTCTGGACGAAGCACTCAGCGCCTTTATCGGCACGCTCGACCGTTATACGCTGGCGGATCTGGTCCTCGACCCACGGGCCTTCAACATCCAGCCAATGGCGTAATCGCGCCGATCCGCACCGACGATTCACCAACTCGGGCGCCGCCGCCGGATATGCTATCATCCCGCTTCCATTCCTGAGGGAAGCTGACCCATGTCCATCCTCCGGCCGCTCACGCATCTGGACACCCATGACGTGTCCAATCAGCCACCGCCGTTCGAGGATGTCGATCTCTACACAAGCGATCGCGCGTTAATCGAAGCAGTCGCCGCCGCTGGCGGCCGGCAGCATGACGACCGCCTGAGCGCCCTGGGGCGTCGGGCCGGATCAGCCGAGGTGATCAGCTGGGGTGTCGAGGCGAACCGCAATCCGCCGATCCTCGAACGGTTCGATCGCTACGGCCAGCGGATCGACGAGGTGCGCTTCCATCCCGCCTATCACCGGCTGATGGCGCTGGGGCTGGATGCCGGCCTCGCGGCAGTGGCGTGGGATGGCACGCCCGCCGGCCATGTGGCCCACGCCGCCATGCTGTTCCTCACCGGGCAGGCGGATGCCGGCACCAGTTGCCCGATGACGATGACCTGTGCCGCGGTGCCGGCGCTCGCCGCAAACCCGGCGATCGCGGCCGATTGGCGCCCGCGCATTCTCGCCGCGCGATACGACCCCGCCAGCCGCCCCGTGACCGAAAAGGCCGGCGCGACGATCGGCATGGCGATGACCGAGAAACAGGGCGGGTCCGACATTCGCGCCAATACCACCCGTGCCGAACCGGCGGGCGATGGCTGGTGGCGGCTCACCGGGCATAAATGGTTCTGCTCGGCGCCGATGTCCGATGCCTTCCTGACGCTGGCCTATGCCGAGGGCGGGCTGACCTGCTTCCTGCTGCCGCGCTGGCTGCCCAGTGGCGAGCGCAATGACGGCTTCCAGATCATGCAGCTCAAGGACAAGCTGGGCGACCGCTCCAATGCCTCGTGCGAGGTCGAATATCACGGCGCGCTGGCGCAGCAGCTTGGCGATGTCGGGCGAGGCATCGCAACGATCATCCGCATGGTGCAGCATACCAGGCTCGATTGCGTGATTGGCTCGGCCCAGCAGATGCGCGGCGCGCTGGCGCAGGCGCTCTGGCATGCGGCGCACCGCTCCGCGTTCCAGCGGCGGCTAATCGACCAGCCGATGATGGCAGCCGTCCTCACCGATCTCGCGATCGAGAGCGAGGCGGCAACCGCGCTGGCGCTGCGGCTCGCCCAGTGCTTCGATCGGGAGGAGCCACTCGCCCGCCTGCTCACGCCGATCGCCAAATATTGGGTATGCAAGCGCGCGCCGGGCTTCATTTACGAAGCGATGGAGTGTCTGGGCGGCGGCGGATATATCGAAACCGGCCCCATGGCCCGGCTGTTTCGTCAATCGCCGCTCAATGCGATCTGGGAAGGATCGGGCAATGTCATCGCGCTCGATATGTTGCGCGCGATCGACCGCGAGCCGGAGAGCTTTGCTGCCCTGCGTGATTTTCTTGCGGCCCAGCGCGGCGCCAACCGCGATTACGATGGCTGGCTGGCGAGTCTCGACGATGGTCCCGAGAATGAAGCGGCCGCACGCTGGCGCGTGGAACGGCTCGCCCTGGCGGCGCAGGCGGCCGTGCTCCTCGCCTGGAACAATCCGGTCGCCGATGCCTTCTGCCACCTGCGATTGACCCCGCGCGGGGCGACCTATGGAGCCTTTGAAGGTGCACGCGATGTGCAGAGCATCCTCGCGCGCGCTATGCCGGCGTTGTGACCTCGCGCGCGCCCTTCCGATCGCGCGACGAACGCTAATCGCCTTTGGCGGCAATGCGCACGAGGAGATCGCTCAAGATGATCCGCTCCGCAGCGCTGAGATCGCATAATAGCCGCTCCTCATGCTGACGGATCCGGAGCAGGCATTCATCAAAATAGCGTTGCCCTGCACCGGTGAGCGTCAGCTCAAAAGCGCGGCGATCATCCATGGATGTGCGGCGTGTGATATAGCCCGCGTCAATCAACTCATTGATCCGGCTGACCATATTGGCCCGCTTGATCCCAAGCGCCCGACCGACGTGCCCCTGACTCGTTCCGGGATTTGCCTCGACCATCGAGAGAATGCCAAACAGGACCTGCCGTATCCCCAGATCGCCGACCGACCGGGAAAAATCCGTAAAGAACACGCCCGAAGCGCGGCGCAGATGATACCCGATCAACTGATCGAGCACACCAGGGCTGATTACCGGATCAACCATATTGGCGCTGCCAGTCATAGCATTGCTCCGCCCTTCCACACCGCAGCGCCATCCGCGCTCCTGCGGTCACCAGCGCCCCCAATGCCATGAGCAAGGCGGCGCGCAAAGCCGGTCCATATTCGCGATGGCGAAACTTCAACTGGTGTCAGCCCTGCCCGTTCCCGCGAAGCATCGCGCCAATGAAGGTCCCGATGGGCACATTGCTATCGCCAGACCGGTGGAGATGGGGCATCCCGTCTATCCGCATCATGAGACGGACGAGGGAAGAGTGCCATGAGTATCGAACGCATCATCGACAAGCGCACGCACGATCTTGGCGGCGGTTTTGTGGTCGGCCGGGTGCTGCCTTTCCATGCCCGGCGGATGGTCGGCCCGTTCATCTTCTTCGATCATCTCGGCCCGCTCGAGCTGGCGCCCGGCATCCCGCGCGAACTGGACGTGCGGCCGCATCCGCATATCGGCCTCTCGACAGTCACCTATCTCTACTCCGGCCAGATCACGCACCGCGACAGCCTGGGCTTCCATCAGGAAATCCGCCCCGGCGAGGTCAACTGGATGGTCGCGGGCAGTGGGATCACGCATAGCGAGCGCCTGGAATATGCGCGCGCCCATGGCGCGGCAATGCACGGCATCCAGGCCTGGGTCGCCCTGCCGACCGAGCATGAGGAAGTCGCGCCATCCTTCCACCATCTAGAAGGCACGGACCTGCCCGAATGGCACGAGGATGGCGTCAAGGGCCGGCTGATCGTCGGCGAAGCCGGCGGGTTGAAGGCAGCAACGCCGAGCCATTCTCCGATCTTTTACGAACATTGGCAAATGGACGCCGGCGCGCGCCGCGCTATCACCCAGGCCTATTCCGAGCGCGCGGTCTATTGCGCCGCTGGCGAGGTCGAGGTGGATGGCACACTGCTCACTGCCGGCCAGATGGCAGTGCTCGACGGCAAGGCGGGCGGAGCGGTTCTGGCTCGCCGGCCGAGCCAGGTCATGACGCTCGGCGGTGAGCCGCTGGGCGAGCGCTATCTGCTCTGGAATTTCGTCTCGTCGTCGAAAGACCGTCTGGAGCAGGCCGCCGAGGACTGGCGCCAGCAGCGGATGAAGCTGCCTGACGGCGATGATCAGGAGTTTATCCCGCTGCCAGATAAAGCGCGGTGACAGCGCTGGTCTGTCGTCGGAGTGAAATAGCTTGAACGACTGATCGCATCGCTGGCGATGCGGCGCGGGGGCAGCGCCGCCATCACTGAACCAGCGTCCGGCTCCGGACTTCACGCCAGTTAGACCGGCATTTGCTCACTTCTCTGCTTGTCCGCCGCTTCGAAAAAGCTGGTTTGGTCGGCGTATGCCTTTTTGAATGCGAGACGATCCGTGACACGGGTCACATAGGCCTCCGTCGCCGACCGATCGCTGAAGGCGCGGACCTTGGGGACCCGCAGCACATCCGCCATCAGCAGGTCCGCGACCGTGAAGCGACCGGCCGCAAGCCATTCCCGATCGCTCAGGACCCGTTCCACATGGTCAAGTCGCTGGGCTAGCCAGCCGCTCAGCTTATTGTCCTGCTCCCCCGATATCGTCAGGAACCGCCAAGGCACGCTGACCATCTCGATCGAGTTGAGCGCGGCGATGGCCCATTGCACGGTTTCAGCCTCCCCAGCCGGATCGGGCGGCATCAGAATGTCGCTTGTCCGTGCGAGATGAAGCAGCCCGGCCCCGCTTTCGAACATCTTCAGTCCGCCGACGTCGAGGAATGGAACCTGGCCAAAGGGCTGGCGCTCGAGATGATTGGTCTCGCGGTCATCGAACGGGACGGTTCGGACGGCATATGCGACGCCGGCCTCCTCGCATGCCCATCGCAGCCTGAGGTCACGCACAAAACCACGGGCGCCCTCCGGCACCCAATCCAGCGTCCAGATGGTCAAGTCACTCATCGTAGCAGGCCCCGACTGATTGGCGATCATGGTTCATCCTCATGCCGCAATCGGGCCGGATCGTGAACCCATAAGCGGCGCATCCACTCGTGAAGGCGCCCGATTGGCACCGGATCGATCGATCCCGACCACCGTCCGGAGCATGCGACGTTCTCCTGGCGGTCATGGAGCATCGGCCCCACGCGACCTGCCAAGGTGCAGGAGTCGCAGCGCTTGGGCATATCAGGAACGGGGCTGCCGGACCCTGCCGGCAGGGCTCATTCCGGCGCCGACGTGCGGCTGCTCTCCAGCGCGCCGCCCCCAAGTGCGATATAGAGGGAGACGAGATTATCCATCTCACCTCTGTGTATCTCGATAAGGGCCTGTTCGGCGGTGAACAGGTTGCGTTCCGCGTCGAGCACTTCAAGATAGTTGGCGACGCCTTCACGGTAACGGGTGCGGGCAAGATGGGCGATCTGGCGCTGGGCTTCGGTCGCGCGCATCTGGGCCGCGACCTGTTCGGCCAGCCAGCGGCGCCCGGCCAGCGCGTCGGCAACCTCGCGGAACGCCTGCTGCACGGTGCGCTCATAGCTGGCGACAGCAATATCCTCGCGCGCGCGCGCTACCGTCAGATTGCCGCTGAGACGGCCATGGTTGAAGATCGGCAGGCTGATGCTGGGGCCGAAACTCCAGCTGAACCCATCATCGCCGAACAGATTGTCAAGCGCGGTGGAGGCGAAGCCGAGGCTGCCGGTCAACGCAATATTGGGGAAGAAAGCGGCACGGGCCGCGCCGATATTGGCCCGCGCCGCGCGCAGGCTTTCCTCGGCGGCGAGCACGTCCGGCCGGGTGACCAGCAGATCGGACGGGAGGCCGGCAATCATGCCCGGCCCGCTTTTCTGCTCCGCCAACGGCAGCGCGGCGGTCAGGTCGGCTACGACCGGCCCGCTGGTCAGCACCGCGAGGAAATTGTCGCTTTGCGCCTTGGCGAGGCGCAGGCTGGTCAACTCGGTCTCGGCCTGAGTCAGCAGCGATTCCGCCTGACGGAAATCGAGCGCGGAGGTCACGCCCGCATCAAGGCGGCGTTTGGCGATGCGCAGCCCTTCCTGCCGGCTGCGCACCGTGGCCTCGGCCAGCGCGATACGTTCAGCGGCTTCACGCACGGCGAAATAGGTGGACGCCACATCGCGAATGAGGGTGAGGCGGAAAGCGCGCTCGGCCTGAATGCTCGCCAGATACTGTGATCGTGCCGCTTCCGAGAGGTTTTTGACCCGGCCCCAGAAATCCAGCTCGAATCCAGTGACGCCAACACCCACGGAATAGCGGTTCGCAATGGTCGAAGGCGCACCGGCTATGCCAGTGGCGGCGCCGGGCGTGCGGCTGCGCGCAGCGTCGGCGCTGGCGGCCAGGGTGGGGAGCCGATCGGCGTCCTGAATGCGGTAAAGACCGCGCGCTTCCTCGATCCGGGCGACGGCAATGGCAAGATCGCGATTATGCGCCAGCGCGGTGGCGACCAGTTGCGCAAGCTGCCGGTCGGCGAAGAAGTCCCGCCAGCCAATGTCCACGGCGCGCTGGCCCGGCGTCACGTCACCGGCCGTCGGCTCGACATATTCGGCAGGAAAGTCCGCCGCGGTCGGCAGGCTGGGGCGCACATGGGGCGGCGCCATCTGGCAGCCCGCGAGCAGGCCAGCGGCGGTGAGAATGAGCGCCTTACGCATGACTGGACTCCGGATCGTCATGATGCCGCGCTTCACCGGGGGCGGGCGGCCGCGTCCTGCTAAGCCAGCGGCGGACCGACAGATAGAAGACGGGGATGAAGAAAATGCCGAGGAACGTCGCGGCGAGCATCCCGCCAACGACCCCGGTGCCCACCGCGATCCGGCTGGCCGCACCCGCACCGCTGGAGACGAACAGCGGGATCATCCCGCCGATGAACGCGAGGGAGGTCATGATGATCGGGCGCAGGCGCAGCTTCACCGCCTCCATCGTGGCGTCGAGCGGGGATTTGCCCTCCGCCTCCTGTTCGATCGCAAATTCGACGATCAGGATCGCGTTCTTGGCTGCTAGGCCGATGATGGTGATGAGCCCAACGTTGAAATAGACGTCCGCCGACAGGCCACGCATCATCGTGAACAGGATCGACCCGAGCACGCCCAGCGGCACGACGAGCAGGACGGAGACGGGGATGGCCCAGCTCTCATACAGCGCGGCGAGCAGCAGGAAGACCACCACGAAGGACAGGCCGAGCAACATGCCGATCTGGCCGCCGGACTGCTTCTCCTCAAAGGAGATGCCGGTCCACTCATAGGCGAAGCCTGCCGGCAGGCTGGCGGCGAGCCGCTCCATCTCGCTCATCGCCTCCCCGGTCGAGCGGCCGGGCACCGGCATGCCGGAGATGGTAAGGGCCGGGTAGCCATTATAGCGCTGAAGCTGCTGCGGGCCGGAGGTCCACTCAACCTGCGTGAAGGAGCCGAACGGCACCATCTCCCCCGCCGCATTGCGGACTTCCAGCGCGAGCACGTCGGCCGGTGTCATCCGATAGGGGGCATCGGCTTGCAACAGCACGCGCAGAATCCGCCCGTCGCGGGTGAAGTCATTGGCATAGGCACTGCCGAACGCGATGGCGAGCGTGCCGTTGACATCACCGATGGAGAGGCCGAGCGCGCGCGCCTGAATGCGGTCGATCATGACCCGCAACTGGGGCGCGTCCTCCTGCCCTTCCGGCCGGACGCCGGCGAGGAGCGGGCTTTGCGCCGCAGCGCCGATCAGCTGGTTGCGCGCCGCGAGCAATGAGGCCGGCCCCTGCCCGCCGACATCCTGCAACTTGAAGGTGAAGCCGCTGGCGGTGCCCAGTTCCTGAATGGCGGGCGGATTGAGCGCGAAGACCATCGCGTCCCTGATCTGCGAAAAGGCGCCCATGGCCCGGCCGACGAGGCTGATTGAGCTATTCTGCGCGCCCGCGCGCTCCTTCCACGGCTTGAGCGTGGTGAAGGCGATTGCGTTGGCCTGCCCCTGCCCGAAGAAGCTGAAGCCGCGCACGATGAACAGATTCTCGACAATGGCTTCTTCCTTATAGAAGGCCTTGACCTGCTCGATGGCTTCCTCGGTCCGGTCGGCCGTCGCGCCGGGCGGCGCCTGGATCGCGGTCATCACGGTGCCCTGATCCTCGACCGGCAGGAAGCCGCCCGGCAAGCGGGTGAACAGGATCAGGGTCAGGCCCACCAGCACGCCGAACACCGCGAGCCAGCGCAGCGGCGCGGAGAGCAGCTTGCCCACCAGACCCTGATAATGCCCGGTGGTGCGGTCGAACCATGCGTTGAACCCGCCGAAGAACCGCCCGGTGTGGCGCGTGAACCAGTTCTCCGTGCGCTGGTCTTCCGGCACATGGGGTTTCAGGAATGTCGCGCAGAGCGCCGGGGTCAGCGTGAGGGCGAGCAGGGCGGAGAAGCCGATCGAGACGATCAGCGTGACCGAGAACTGGCGGTAGATGGCGCCGGTCGATCCGGGGAAGAAAGCCATCGGCACGAACACCGCCATCAGCACCAGCGTGATGCCGACGATGGCGGAGGTGATCTGGCTCATCGCCTTCACCGTGGCCTGATAGGGCGGGAGATGCTCCTCCGCCATGATCCGCTCTACATTCTCGATGACCACGATCGCGTCATCCACCAGAATGCCGATCGCGAGCACCATGGCGAAGAGCGACAGCACGTTGATCGAGAAGCCGAACAGCCACAGGCCAAGGCAGGCGCCGGCCAGCGCGATCGGCACGACGAGCGTGGGAATGAGCGTGGCGCGCCAGTTTTGCAGAAACAGGAACATGACGAGGAAGACGAGGACCATCGCCTCGACCAGCGTCTGCACCACGGCCGAAATGGACGCATCGATGAACGGCGTCGTGTCGTAGGGCACCGTCCAGCTGATATCCTGCGGGAAGGATGTCGCGAGCTGCGCCATCCGCGCCCGCACGCCATCCGCCGTCGCCAGCGCGTTGGCGCCGGTCGTCGTCTGGATGGCGATGCCGGCGACGGGTTTGCCGTTCAGCTCGGAATCGAACAAGTAGCTCTGGGAGCCGATTTCGACCCGTGCCACATCGCCCAGCGTCACCGCCGAGCCGTCCGGGTTCGCGCGCAGGATGATCTTGGCGAATTGCTCCGGGGTGGTGAAGCGCCCCTGCGTCAGGATCGTCGCGTTGAGTTCCGTCTTGCCGGCGATCGGCTGATCGCCCAGTTGCCCGCCCGGGCTCTGGCTGTTCTGCTCCTGCACGGCGGCGAGCGTCTCGGCCGCAGACAGGCGGTAATTGGCGAGCTTTTGCGGATCGAGCCAGATGCGCATGGCATATGGGGAAGCGAAGACCTGCACATTGCCGACACCTTCCACGCGCCGCAATTCATCGACAACGCGTGAACTGGCGAAATTGCCAAGCTCCGAGGCCGGTGTCGCGCCGGATTTCGATTCGATGGCGACGAGCATGAGAAAGCCCGCGCTGGCCTGCTGGACCGGAATACCCTGACGGCGCACTTCCTCGGGCAGGCGCTGCTCGACCAGCGTCAACCGGTTCTGCACGTCCATCTGGGCCTTGTTGATGTCGGTCCCGGTCTCGAAGGTGGCGGTGATCGACGCCGCGCCATTCGAACTGCTGGTCGACGCCATGTAGAGCAGGCCTTCAACGCCGTTCAGTTCCTGCTCGATGACCTGGGTGACATTCTGCTCCAGCGTCGCAGCATCCGCACCCGGATAGGTCGCGCTAATGGTCAGCGAGGGCGGCGCGACGGTCGGATATTGCTCGATCGGCAAGGCCCGCAGCGTCAGCACGCCGGCCAGCACGATGCACAAGGCAACCACCCAGGCAAAGATGGGGCGATCGATGAAGAAGCGGGGGCCCATGATCGGTTGTCCTTAGCGCGCTGGAGGCTGTGGCTTGGCAGCTGGCGTGGCGGCCGCCGGAGCGTCGGCCCTGGCTTTGCCGGCGGCGATCCGGACCGGCTGGCCCGCCTGCACCTTCTGCACGCCGGAGACGATCACGCGATCGCCAGCCTTGAGGCCATCGAGCACGATCCAGTTGGCGCCTTGCAGGGCGCCGAGGCGAATGGGGCGCGCCTCGACCATGTTGTTCTTGCCGACGACCAGCACGCTGCCGCCCTGCGCACCCACGGTCACGCTGCGTTGCGGCACGGTGATCCCGTTGGTCTCGATGCCGGCCTCGATCCGGGCGCGGACGAACTGACCGGGCAGAAGCATCTGGTCCGGATTGGGAAATTCGGCCCGCAGAGCGGCCGTCCCGGTCGCTTCGTCAATTGCGAGATCGAGAAAGTCGATATGCCCGGCGGCGCCATAAGGCGTGCCATTTTCCAGCTCGAGCTGCACCATCACCCGGTCAAGGCTGGGAAGTTTGAGCCGGCCCGATGTGATGTCCTGCCGGATCGCCAGCAGGTCCGAGCTGGATTGCGAGAAATTGACGTAGATCGGATTGGTCTGCTCGATGGTGGTGAGGAGCGTGCCGCCCGCCGCGCTGACCAGCGCACCTTCGGTGACCTGCGCTCGCCCGGCCCGGCCGGAAATCGGCGCGGTGACCGAGGTGTAGCTGAGGCTGAGACGGGCATTTTCCAGCTGCGCGCGCGATTGGGCGACGTCAGCCTGAGCGGACCGCAACCGCGCGACCGCAGCGTCATATTCCTGCTTGCTGATCGCCTGATCAACAAGCAGCGGGCGATAGCGATCAATGTCCTGCTGAGCATTGGCGGCGGCGGCCTGCGTGCGGGCCAGAGTGGCCGCTGCGGCGTCGAGCCGCGCCTGTAATTCGCGCGGATCAATGGTGAATAGCACCTGCCCGGCGCGGACATCGGTGCCTTCCGCATAGACACGGCGCTGCACGATGCCATCGACCCGGGCGCGCACCTCGGCCGATCGCACGGCCTGAACCCGGCCCGGCAGGGTGATGATATTGGCGACCGGCTGTGGGCGGATCGTGACGATCTCCACCTCTGGCGGGGGCGGTGCGGACGGGGCTTCACCTGAACATCCGGCAAGCGCCAGCAAGGCCAGACCCAATGCGGCACCGGCCGTGCCCCCCGCAATCCTGAGACGAAGCATAGATGTTAACCCCATGATATCCGCGGTGATGCTTGCATTTTATGTGTAGTGTATCGTACACTACAGGTCAACAGCGAATGACGGGACCAACGAAGGATGGCGCGATGACCAGGGTCAACATACGAAGGGAAGAACGCCGGCGAGCCGTTTTGGTTGCAGCCGAGGGGCTGTTCCTTGAACAGGGCTACGAACGGGTCAGCGTCAATGCGATTGTCCGGCGTTCAGGCGGGTCGCTTGCGACTTTCTACGATATGTTCGGCAACAAGCAGGGCCTGCTGCGCGCCGTCGTGGATCAGGCGACCGACGAAGAACTCAAAGGCCTTGACGATATTTACAGCGAGGGGAAACAGCCCGGCGCCACCCTGCGCAAACTGGCCCTGCGCTATTATGCCTTCGCCACCACGCCGCGCATGCTCGCCCTGACACGCCTGGTGATCGGTCAAAGTCTGGTGGACCCGGCCTTTGGCAACCAGTTCCATCAGGATCTGCAGTTGCGTTTTTCCAGGCATCTGGCCGAGGCATTTGCGCGATGGACCGCCGAAGGAAAGGCGCAGATCGCCTTTCCAAGCGAAGCGGCCGATCTGTATTTCGCGATCGTGATGTGCAACGCCCCCTTCATGGCCATGTTTGGCATCGCGCCAGAGCCAGTGGATGACGAGAGACTGGAACGCCGCCTTGCGCCCTTCATCGCTCATTATCACATCGCGTGAATTGAGGGGATGCGCGCAGGACCACCCCGTCCTGTCCGGCGCGCCCGTCCTGATGCGTCCACCCCCGCCCGATTGTCGGTCAGATCAGCGACGGGCGACCGCTCAGCGGACATGGCGGCGCATCGCGACCGTGTGGGCTAGCGAGCGAAGCACCCGTCAGCCGTGATGGATCGCGTCGAGAGCGCCGGCTGGGCCTTCACCTGCCCTCTACGTCCCTCGCCCACAATTTGGCGTCGTGCAGACCGTCACCTCGTGAATGTAGCGATTCTTGCCGCCCTCAACCCGAAACATCTGGCTGGCCGGGGTCCCCGGATCCTTTGGCAACCCGGCATCGAGCCAGGGGAATTTGTGGAAGATGACGACCGCGCCGAAGGCTTCGTCGATGACGTAGCGACGCTGGCTCACATTCAGCTTCTCCGGGAACGCGCCCATGTCACATGTATTGCCCGCCGGGTCCTTGCTGCCGGTATGCACATGGCCTTCGAGCCGGGCGCAGGGCGTGCCATGCGGCACCGGAAGGTCCGGGTCTCCCCAATTGTCCAGATAAGCGTCGGCCGCCGCCTGGATGACCGCCCGCGTGTCGCGTTTGTCGCTGGGGATCTCGTCCCACGCCTCCTGCCGCGTGACGGCAAGATGCTCGGTCGCGCCGAACACCCAGTCCCCCGCGTCTGTCACCACCGATTCCATCTTCGTCACCTGCCCGTCCCCGGTCGCCTCGATGCGGGTATGGATCACATATGGGTGCGGGTCCGTCGCCGCCACCAGTTCCGTGAAGGTGGCGCATTGCGTCGTGTCGTGCAGGCTGCGGGTAAAGTCGACCGTCAGCGGCCCGGCCAGCACCCCCTTGCCAATGTCCATGGCCTGGTCGTTCTCCGCGTAGGAGGCGCCCTTCGCAAGGGCCAGCATGGCGGGTTTCCCGGTCGACTGGGCCTGGACATACGTGTCGGCCAGCGCCTGGAGCATCTCCCGGTTACATTCCGCCCGGGCATTTGCCGCGAAGGCCAGGCCCGCAAGGGGGATCGAGAACCTGACCATATTCCGTAGGACCATCGACGGGCGGTTGCCCCATTGTCTGTCTCGTCTCATGTCGGAGTGCCTTTCCTAGGTCTTGGCGTCCCTGTCGGGCCGTTAGAGGTCATTGAGGCTTTCGCGGCCGGGGGCGTCGGCCAACGACCCGATTGCCGCCATGTGCACCAATCCGGAGAGCCCCCGGCTTGCGCCGGGGGCCCTGCGTCATTCAGCCAGACTGAGCTGCGTCGTTTTGCTGACCTCGATGGTGGCCTGCGCACGCAGCGTGCCGACCTGAACGACGACCGGGCCGTCGGCGGTCGCATCTTCGACCACCAGCTTGACCCACAGCGAGTTCTTATCCCTGAAGTATGAAGTGGCATCCGCCGCCCGCAGCGCTTCCAGGCTGCGAAGCTGCGCACCCTGAGCCGCCGTGGTGAAGCCGGGAAGCTCGAAGATCACCCAGGACCCCTTGTCCATTTCCCGCAGGTGAAGCGAGAGATTGTCCTTCGCCGTCGACACCCTGATCTCGGCTCCGCTGGGAACGGTCGTCTCCCCATTATATTCGTAGCGCTTGTCATTGCGCTGGAGCACGACGGGATCGGTGGCGGGGCCTGTAGCGAATTCAGGGAAATCGCGCGTGTCGCCGATGCTGAAGCGCCCCATGTCCCCCCGGCACACGGCCGCATTCCAGCTTGCCTTGATCTCGCAATCCTTCTCGCTCGACGCGATGCCATTGTCGATGACGATATAGGCACCGGGGACACCGCCGACCGAGCCGTCCTTGTCAAAGAACGCCGCGCTCCGGTACGCCGCGCGCCCACCGAAATCCGACGACCAGCGGCGCTGGACTTGCGGGAAATGGACGGGCTTGGCGTTGTCGAAGGTCAGGCCCTCGACCATATTCTCCGTGCTCATGCCGAAGCTGGTGAACAACAGATAGGAAATGGCGCCCGCCTCGCGCGTGGCATTGTCCACATAGTTCACGAACCGGGTGTTCACCACATCGTGGCGGTAATCATAATATTCGTAGCCGCGGATCGGGAAATCCGCATCCTCATGCGGCAGGCTGCGGCCATAGGCGATTTCCGCCGGCGTGGCGGGATTGCCGATATTGCCGCTTTCGCCCACGAACAGCGAGTCGACCACCCGCGAGGAATAGGGCGCAACGCCGATGGCGCCAGCCGCATGGGTGAAGCCAATGGCATTGTCGGCCAGCTTCAGATTCTTGAACAGATGATATTCGCCGCGGCCCCAGATCGCGCCGTTGCGATTCTTGTAGGCGGTATAATTTTCGATGACCGTCGGCACGACCTTGCTCTTCGGGTCGGCGGGATCGGCATGGGCCTCATGCCCGGCGCCCCCGACATTGAACGTGCCGTCCGGATTCTGGCCACGGTCGAACATGAGGCCATCGAAATTGGAATGGGCGGTATTGCCGATGAACTCCCGCAACGCCGTCCGGCGCGGCCAGGTAGCCTTGCTGATGTCCGTCCCTTCAAACTGGCCGGTCGGGTGCTGCGGCAAGGCGATCCAGAAGCCGATCTGGTCGGAGCCGGCCGCCACATTGTCCCGGAAGATATTGTCGGGATTCGTGATCCAGAAGGTGGAGACGGTATTGTCCGACGGGATCAGGATATGCTCGGATTTCTGCCCGGCCGGAGATTGATGGGCGATCGCGAGGTTCGTCGGCTCGCATGGCAGGGTCGGGTGGCATTTGCTCATGATGCCGAGATTGTGGACGAACTGGTTGCCCGTCTCGATGCCGTCTTCCAGAAAGAAGCAGTGCCCGACACTGTTGAAGGTCACGTTGTTTTCGACCCGCACATTGTTGGTGCCATGCACCGTTACGCAGCGGCTGTAGGTGTCATGGATGGCTGAGTTGCGGATATACTGGCCCTGACCTTCGCCGAGAAGATGCCAATGGATCGGGTAGCGGGCCAGTTGCAGATGCTGCCCCATGCGACTGAGCTCGACGCTCGAGACATACATCTTCGATCCGGCCATCGCCATGATGTGACCGCCGAAATAATTGCTCAGGGAGTCCTCGGAGGACTGGATCTTGATGTTGCGGCTCAGCAGGCCGACTTCGCCGCGTTCGTCGACGCCGAAGGTGACCTCACCGAAATGCATATAGTCCAGCGCGCGATCGAGCGTGAGCTTGTTGCCATGGATGGCGCTGATGGTGCGCCGCTCAGCCTGCCGGGGGTCGAAGTCGGTCGAGGCGAGCGCGATTTCGTCGCCCTGCCGCCAGCCAGAGGCGTCCAGCACTTCGATCTGGTTGCTGCCGGCCTTGGCCGTCTTTGCAAGCTTGGTCCAGGTGTGCTCGCGGTCGCCATGCAGATTCAGCGTTCCGCGCAGCAGGATGATCCCGCGGTCGCCCATCGTATTGATGTCTTCGCCCGGGACATTGTCCGTGAGGGTGATCGTGGCCTTGCGCCTGTAAGGCTTGGCCTCGCTGCCGATGGCCAGTTCGCCGCCCGCCACATAGATCCACTCGGTCGTCAGATCGAGATCGCGATCATCCGCAAAGCTGAGCTTGCCGTTGATGGTGAGACTACGCAGCGCGGGTGGGCTGACGTCGAGAAGGATGTTCCGGTCCCGGCTGATCGTCGCCGCATCGCCTGCGCCGGGCACCTTCCCGTCGGGCCAGGACGCCGGATCGGACCAGCGGGTCTGCTTGACCCCCGCCATCGGCGCCGATGCAGCAGGCATCACCATGTGTGCGTGATCGTCCTGAGCCTTTGCCGCGGTTCCCATGCCGAGCAAAAGAGGCGCAGGAAAAAGCAGGGACATAAGAAAAAGACGCAATCGCTTGCACATGGCGCTAACCCCCTCCATCGGGACTCTGTGCCCCGCATTCTATATTTGGACGTGACTTTGCAACGGATAGGCTGATTTGCCAAGCGGCGATTAAGTTCATGCGCCTGCTCTCGCTGAGAGGCGTTAGCCAGCACCGGTGTATAGCGACGATTTCAGACTATTTTCCCGGGACCGGATGAATTCGCCAGCACCCTACTCATTCAGCATCCGATCGAGGACGCCTGGAAGATTTCTGCTGGTTCACCGGCGAGTGAAGCACAGCCAGGGCGTGCAGCCTCCCCGTGGAGTTTATGAACTCATCCTTGAGGAGCACCGCCACGTCCGTCGCCCGCCGCGTCCGGCTCCACCACTTGGCTGGGCCCTTGCGCCGGGACCGCTTGACCATCTCTTCCATGCCTTCCGTATCACAACGGAAGGGGCGAAATTCTGATTTTCTGCGGGTTTCAGCCCCTTGCGGGGGCGGTGGTGGACAGGGCTGGATTCGAACCAGCGTACGCTCTCGCGGGCAGATTTACAGTCTGCTGCCATTAACCACTCGGCCACCTGTCCAGCGCGCACGAGGGCTTTGGGGTCACCAAAGCCGTGTTGGAGGCGGCTCAATGGCGAATAGGGCCTTGCCTGTCAATGCCATGCTGTGGAAAAGCCGCCGATATGAAAAGAGGACATCGCACAGGCAAGCCCAAGGGTGGCTATCCGCACTTATATGGTCGCCACGCCGTCACCGCGGCGCTGGCCAATCCCAATCGCGTCATTCGCAAAGTCTGGGGCACGCGCGATGCGCTGGGCGCGCTCGATCTGCCGTCGACCCTGCCCGTCGTCTATGCCGATGTCGCCGATCTCGGCCGCATGGTGCCGAACGACGCGCCGCATCAGGGCCTTGTCGCGGAAGTCGAGGCGCTGGAGGATATCTGGCTGGCGGATCTCCTTGCGGACGGTGCCGGCGAGGAAGATGCCCACCGCCCGATCATCGTGCTCGACCAGGTGACCGATCCACATAATGTCGGCGCGATTCTGCGGTCCGCCGCCGCGTTCGATGCACTCGGCATCGTCACGCAGGACCGGCACGCCCCGTCTGAAACGGGCGTGCTCGCGCGCGCGGCGGCCGGCGCACTGGAAACGGTGCCCTGGGTGCGCGTGGTCAATCTCGCCCGCGCGCTCGATGAGATCGCGGAGGCCGGCTATTGGCGCATCGCGCTCGACGGGGATGCAGAGGAAACGATCGGCAGCGCGCTGCAAGGCGCGAATCGGGTCGCCCTCGTGCTTGGCGCCGAAGGCGAAGGGCTGCGGCTCAACAGCCTCAACCATTGCGACATCCCCGCCCGTCTGCCGATCAGTCCGCGCATGGAAAGCCTCAACGTCTCCAACGCGGCAGCCATCGCGCTCTATGCCTGCGTAACGCGATAGGAAAAGCGCGCGCTGTCAACGACGGCAGCGCCTGCTCTCGTGAACGACCTGGCCAAGGCCGGCTGTCCGTCAGGCTGCCTGCCGGCCTTCGCCATCGTGTCGACGGCGGCCTGGCTGATCGCCGGCCTGCCGCGCTCCTGTGCCGTCGCCTCAATCTTCCGGGGCAATGGTGACGATCAGGCCATCCAGCTCGGCGCTGATCGGAATCTGGCAGGAAAGCCGGCTGTTCGGCTGGCGATGATCGGAACTGTCGAGCAGGTCATCCTCATCGCCCTTCATGTCGGGCAGCTTGTCCGCAAAGGCCTCGTCGACATAGACATGGCAGGTCGCGCAGGAGCAGCAGCCGCCGCAAATCGCCAGCAACTCGTCGATACCCTGATCGCGAATGGCCTCCATGACCGAGTGGCCTGCCGGCGCCTCGAAATCCTGGCGCGTTCCGTCCCGCTGCACAACCGTCACATGCGGCATTTTTATCTCCCAACCATGAATGGCGCCGCTATGAGGGGCACATAGGCAGAAATCAAGGCGGGCTCAGGCCCGGCCATCCTGACGGGGTCAGATATGCTCGACAAGACGGCGCTGCACGCATCGCTGGACATGCTGGCAGCGCGCGATCCGACCATCGCCGCGCTCATTGCGCAACTCGGCTACCCCGGCCCGCGCCTGCGCGCGCGCGGCTATGAGACCCTGTTTCGCACCATTGTCGGCCAGCAAGTAAGCGTGGCGGCCGCCGCCTCCGTCTGGGCGAAGCTGGAAGCCGCGCTGGGCCCCGGCTGCCCGCCCGAGGCGCTGCTCGCCAGCGATCCCGATAGTTTGCGCGCCTGCGGCCTCTCGCGGCAGAAACAGGGATATGCACTCAGCCTTGCCGAACTCGTCACCAGCGGCGCGCTTGATCTCGACAATCTGCCGGAGGATGACGAGCAGGCGATCGCCGCGCTCGTCGCCATCAAGGGGATCGGCCGCTGGTCGGCGGAAATCTATCTGCTGTTCGCCGAGGCCCGCCACGACATCTGGCCAGCGGGCGATCTCGCCATCCAGATCGCCGTCGGCCGCATCGTTGGCCTGCCCGAGCGACCAAGCGAGCGCGAAACCCGCGCCATCGCTGAAGCCTGGCGCCCGCACCGCAGCGCCATGGCGCTGATGGCCTGGCACCATTACAACACCAAGGTGCTGTAATTTATACATTATCCATCAATCCACAGCACCGGGATCAGCCGGGCAGCGCATCGATCTCCTGCGCCAGCGCGATATCGCGGGTGCTGAGCCCCCCGGCATCATGGGTGGTCAGACGGATCTCGATTCGATTATACACATTCGTCCATTCGGGGTGGTGGTTCGCTCGCTCGGCCAGCAGAGCGACGCGGCTCATGAACCCGAAGGCCTCCACAAAATCTCGGAATTTGAAGCTGCGGCTGATCCCGCTGCCATCATCGGCGAGTCGCCATCTGGGCAACTCCGCCAGCGCGGCGGCACGCGCCTCATCGGTCAATCTGGCAATGCGCGGCATGATCGTCTCCTTCACAGTGCCGCCACTGTCCACCCGCATGCCAGGGCCGGTCAAGCGATGACGCCGGCCGCCCTCTCCCTCCAGTCACTTGCTTGCCTGCGCGGCGGACGGCTGCTGTTCACCGGCCTCGATCTCGATCTGGGACCGGGTGGCAGCGCTCAGGTCGCGGGACCGAACGGCATCGGAAAATCGAGCCTGTTGCGCATCGTCGCCGGATTGCTGCGGCCGTTCGCCGGCACCGTCCAGCGCACCGGCGCCGTCGCGCTCACCGATGAACTGGACGCGCTCGATCGCGAGCGCACCGTGCTCGGCGCCCTGCGCTTCTGGGCAAGGATGGACGAGGCGCCATCCGCGCGAATCGACGCGGCGCTGGAGGCGTTGGGCATCGCCCATCTCGCCGACATTCCGGTGCGGATGCTCTCCACCGGCCAGCGCAAGCGCGCCGCCCTCGCCCGCACGCTGGCCAGTGGCGCGCCGATCTGGCTGCTCGACGAGCCTGCCAACGGCCTCGACGTGCAGGCCGCCGCGACGCTGGGCGACGTGGTTACCCGTCATCGGGCGCAGGGCGGCATCGTCCTTGCCGCCTCGCACCTGCCGCTCGCATGGGCGCAGGATGTAACGCTGCACCTCACCGCGCCGCATGAAGGCATGCTCGATGACGAGGCCGAAGCGCAGACGAGGCGACATCGCAGCGCGCATCAGGCGCATGAGGGTATGCCCCCTACATCCACCGGCACAGACGGAGACAGGCCGGCATGATCGGCGGGATCATCCTGCGCGATCTTGGTCGCGCGTTTCGCAGCGGCGGCGCCTGGATGCCGCTGGCGTTCCTGCTGCTCATCGCCGCGCTGTTTCCCTTCGCCGTCGGCCCCAATGCCACGTTGCTGAGCCAGACCGGCGGCGGCCTGCTCTGGATCGCCGCGCTGCTCGCCAGCCTGATGCCGATCGACCGGCTGATCGAGCCGGACCGGGAGAGCGGCGTGATCGACCAGCTCGTGCTGCGCGGCCATGGCGAGGGCAGCATCCTGTTCGCCAAGCAGGTCGCGCACTGGCTGACCTTCGGCCCGCCGCTGCTCATCGCGGCGCTACCGGCCGGCGCGCTGTTGCGCCTGGAACCGGACACGCTCGGCACGGTGATGCTCGGCCTCGCGCTTGGCACGCCGGGCCTCGCCGCGCTCGCCATTCTCGTCGCGGCGCTCACCGCCGGCCTGCGCGGCAGCAGCGCGCTGGCCGGCCTGCTGGTGCTGCCGCTGGCGGTGCCGATCCTCATCTTTGGCGCCGGCGCCCTGCATTTCGGCGGCTTGAGCGCGCTCAAACTGGTCGCCGCCTGTTCGCTGCTACTGTGCGTGATTGCACCCATTGCCGGCGGTGCCGCATTGCGGGCTGGGCGGGAGTAGCACCCGGTCTCGCCATCGCGGTGCACAGGCTCGTGACCGGCTGCGAACATCTGCTCGACCAGTAACCGCGCCATCCTGACCGCGGGCCAGAAACGCCCGAGCATGTGCAGCAATCATCAAAAGCGCGTCATCTGTCGATACCCGGCAAGGGCATCGACTATGCCAGTGCCCACCTGGCGGGACTAATCCCGCACCCAGCGTGCCCAGATGGCGGTCGGCAACAGCAGCCCGCGCGCTTCCTCACGCACGGCCAGCTCGCCGCACTCAATCCGGCCGGGCAGATCACCCAGATGCGCGCGCAGCAACTCGCCAATCGCCAGTGCCGACATCCGCACCGCATAGACGGTGAGGAAGAGGAAGCGGCTCTTCTCATCCAGCAGCGCCCGGCAATCGGCGATGAGGGCCGGAAGGTCTTCTTCCAGCTTCCAGATCTCGCCATCCGGCCCGCGACCATATTTGGGCGGATCGAGCAATATGCCGTCATAACGCCGGCCCCGCCGCCCCTCGCGCGCCACGAATTTGACGGCGTCGTCCACGATCCAGCGGATCGGGCGATCCGTCATACCGGACAAGGCCGCATTGGCCCGCGCCTGCGCCACCGATTTCTTGGAGGCGTCGACATGCACCGCCTGCGCCCCGCTCGCCGCAAAGGCCAAAGTGCCGACACCGGTATAGCCGAACAGGTTGAGGAACTGCGGCGCCGCCAGCCCGGTCAGACGCTCGCGACCCCATTGCCACACCGGCGCCATGTCCGGGAAGAAGCCGAGATGGCGGAACGGCGTGCAATGCGCCTGAAAGCGCGCTTCACGCCACGCCAGCGGCCAGCCCTCGCGCGGCACCGGTTTCTCGAAATGCCAGCGGCCGCCGCCATCCTCGTCGGACGCCGGGATGAAGCTGCCATGCGCATCCCACGCATCCTGCGCTGGCGACCACATCGCTTGCGGCTCGGGGCGGATGAAGCGGAAATCGCCATAGCGCTCCAGCTTGAGGCCGTCGCCGCTGTCGATCAGCCCATAATCCGCCCACGGCTCGGCGATCATCACGCCGAGCGACGGAGCCATGCGCACCTCAGCCACGGCGCGGCGTGGCAAGGCCCGCGATATACTCGGTCACCGCCTCGAAGGTGGCCGGCAGCGTCACGAAACTCTCCTCGCGCCCAAACAGATCGCCCGCGCGGGACGGCAGCACGGGTCGCACGCCGGTCGATCGCTCGACGGCGTCGCTGAACTTGGCGGCATGGGCCGTGGCCAGCGTGACGACGGGAATCGAAGGATCGATCTCGGCCGCCCGCGCGGCGGCAAGGCCCACTGCGGTATGCGGATCGATCACCTGCCCGGCCGCATCATAGGCCCAGCGCATGGCGCGAGCCATTTCATCGGCATCGACCCGCGCGGAGCCGAGCAAACCGGCCGCACCCTCGCGCTGCTGGTTCGTCAGGCGCATGGCCTTGCTTTCCTCGAACCCGGCCATCTGCGCCGCGAGCGCCAGCCCGTCACGCCCGCCGACATCGAACAGCAAGCGCTCGAAATTGCTGGACACCTGAATGTCCATGCTCGGCGTCGCCGTCGGGATGACGGCGCCCTGACTATAATCACCCTGCGACAAGGCGCGGTGCATGATGTCGTTGACGTTGGTCGCGACGATCAGCCGCTCGATCGGCAGGCCCATTTGCGCGGCGACATAGCCCGCGAACACATCGCCGAAATTACCCGTGGGCACGGCAAAGGCCACGCGCTTTTCCGGCGCGCCGAGACGCACCGCCGCATAGACATAATAGACCACCTGCGCGACGAGCCGGGCCCAGTTGATGCTGTTCACCGCCGACAGATCGAACCGCTCGGCGAACGCGGCATCGTTGAACATGCGCTTCACCAGCGCCTGCGCATCGTCAAAACTGCCTTCGACCGCGATATTATGCACATTGGGCGCACGCACGGTCGTCATTTGCCGCCGCTGCACGTCCGATACGCGACCGGCGGGGTGGAGCATGAAGATGTCGATATTCTCGCGCCCGGCCACCGCGTCGATCGCCGCCGAGCCGGTATCGCCCGAGGTCGCGCCGACGATGGTGATGTGGGTATCGCGCCGGCTCAGGAACCTCTCGAACAGCAGGCCGAGCAATTGCAGCGCCACATCCTTGAAGGCGAGCGTGGGGCCGTGGAACAGTTCCAGCAGCCAGTGGGTGTGATCGAGCTGGACGAGCGGGGTGACCGCCGCATGCGCGAATCGCCCATAGGCCTGCGTGCACAGGTCGCGCAGTTCCTCATCGGTGAGATTATCGCCGACAAATGGCGCGATGACCCGCACCGCCGTCTCGACATAGGAAAGACCGCGCATTGCCGCGAAATCCGCCGGCGAAAAATGCGGCCAGCGCTCCGGCAGATAGAGGCCGCCATCGCTCGCCAGCCCGGCCAGCGTTGCGCCTTCGAAATCCAGCGCCTCGGCGCGCCCTCTGGTGCTCACATACTGCATGGGGCGCTCCTTAGCGGCGAGTCGGGATCGCTGCAATGATGGTGCCGCTATTCTGCCGGGCGGTTGTCTTCCGGACGATCCCGCCAGCGTGTCCGCAAGGCGAGGCCGTAAATGATCGCGGCGACAACCGCGAAGAGGAACCACTGCACCATATAGGAGCGGTGATTATTGGGCACGGACGCCGGATCCGGCGGCGGGCTCGCGGCAAGACCGGGCGCGGGCGTTTCGGCGATGATCATCAACCGCAGCGGTGACGTCTTGCGGAAGAGCCGCTCCAGCAGCGATGTCCGCTCCGGCTCCTGCGTCGCCAGCCCGCGCACCGGGCCGCCGGTCCAGTCGACCGTCGCCTCCGGGCTCTCGCTCACCCCCATATCAACGAGAAAGCCCGGCCCTTCGGCCCCGGTCGCGCACGAGGCGATATGGCGCCAGCCGGTCTGGCCGTTCGCCGCCCGGCCTCCGATTAATTGCCAGTCGACCACGCGCAGACAATTGGCGGAGAGGCGGCGGAAAAGATAGGCGTCGTCAGCCGGCCGACCCACCGGATAGGCGGCCGCGGGCAGCGTCATATTGGCGCGATAGACCGCCAGTGCGGCTTCTTTCTCATGCGCTCGGCCAAGCTGCCAGATGCCGAGTCCGAGCATGAGTGCAATGGCCAGCGCAACGATGGTCGTGGCCATGAGCGGAACGCGCCGCTTCACCTCTCGTCGCCGCGCCAGGTTTCCGCAATCCGGCCTTCACGTGCATTATTGCGATATTCAAGAATGAGCAGCGCCGCCTTGGATAGGCGCAGGCACAGGATCACCAGCACCGCCGTGATCGGCACCCAGAGCAGAATATGGACCCAGAAGGGCGGCTCCGCCGCGACCTGCAGAAACAGCGCAAGGGCGGTCACCAGACCGCCCACGATCAGGATGAGGAACGCGGCCGGCCCGTCACCAACATTGAACTGCTCATAATCCAGTCCGCATGCCCGGCAGCGCCGCGCGAAGTTGATCCAGCCATCATAGAGCGGCCCAACCTCGCATTTGGGGCAGCGCGCCGACAGCGCCGCGCGGACGAGCGGAGTCGCCGGCGCGGCTTTGCTATCGGTCACCGCTCGCCTCAACCGCCGTGGATCGGCGCGCCCCAGCCACCCCAGACATAGATGGCAAGGAACAGGAACAGCCACACCACGTCGACAAAGTGCCAATACCAGGCGGCCGCCTCGAAGCCGAAATGCTGGCGGGGGGTGAAGTGGCCCTTATTGGCGCGCACCAGGCAGACGATCAGGAAGATCGTGCCGACCAGCACGTGGAAGCCGTGGAAACCAGTCGTCATGTAGAAGGACGAGCCATAAGGCGTCGTGCCGAAGGCGAACGGCGCGTGCATATATTCATAGACCTGGATGCAGCTGAACAGCGCACCGAGCAGGATGGTCGCCCATAGGCCCTTCTTCAGGCCATCGCGGTTACCATGGATGAGCGAGTGATGCGCCCAGGTGATGGTCGTGCCCGAGCAGAGCAGGATCAGCGTGTTGAGCAGCGGCAGTTCGAAGGCGTTGAGCACCTCGAGCCCCTTGTTGGGGAACAGCCCATCGATGGGCGGCAGCGCCGAGGGGAAGAGCGAGAAATCGAAATAGGCCCAGAACCAGCCGACGAAGAACATCACTTCCGAGGCGATGAACAGGATCATCCCATAGCGCAGATGGATCTGCACGACCGGCGTGTGATCACCGGCCTGAGCTTCCTGCACCACTTCATACCACCACATGAACATGGTCGCGAGCACACCGGCCACGCCGAGCAGGAAGACGATGCCGCCATGCGCCGGCATCGCATCGGGATGCATCCAGCTCACTGCGCCAAACGCCATGACCAGCGCCGACACCGCGCCCATCAGCGGTGTGATCGCGGGTGGAAGAATATGATAATCGTGGTTCTTGGCGCCGGACATATGACGTTCCCCGTATCTGCTGCGCGTGCTTGTTCGCGCGCTGTTTAGCTTTGGTCGTCCGGCTTCTCAACCGGATAGAAGGTGTAGCTCAAGGTGATTTCCTCGACATCCTTGTCATCGGGATCATCGAGGAATTTCTTGTCGACATAGAAGAGCACCGGCATCCGCACCTGCTGGCCCGGCTGCAACGTCTGCTCGGTGAAGCAGAAGCACTGGATCTTGGTGAAATAGGGTCCGGCCTGCGCCGGTGTCACGTTGAACACCGCGCGACCGGTCACCGGCTTGTCGGAGAGGTTCTTGGCAATGAAGATCGCCATCGACTTGCCGCCAACACCCACCGTCACCCGACGCTTCTCGGGATAGAAATCCCAGGCCAGCCCGTTGGCCGTGTTCGAATCGAAGCGGATGGAAAGCTGGCGCGCCTGCCCTTGCGTCTGGGCCTCCACGGCCGCGGCCGACGCCTCGAACTGCGCCTCGGTCGCGCGCTGCGTCGTGCCGTCGAAGCCGGTCACCGCGCAAAAGATGCGATAAAGCGGGACGGCCGCGAAGCCGAGCCCCAGCATCCCAACGGCGATCGTCGCCGCAATAAGCGCGGTCCGGCGCGGGCTCGCGCCCTTGGCGAGACTCGACATATCCTCAGCCTCCCATCATCTTGGCAAGAGCAACGGCGAAAAACAGCACTGCCAGCGCAAACAGAATGACGCCAGTCACCCGCGACCGCGCGCGCTGCCGGGCCTGAATGATGCGCTGTTCGTCCGGTGTCATGATGCAAATACCCAATGGTCGACGACGACAGCGCCGAACAGAAGAAACAGATAAAGAACCGAATATTTGAACAGCCGCCGCTCCGGCTTCATGCGCGCGGGGTCGACCTCGCGGCTGAGCGCCACCTGCACCGCCATCACCGCGAAAATGCCCGTCGCGACCAGCGCCGTGACGCCATAGATGAGCCCGGTCAGCCGCAGCAGAACCGGCGCCAGCGCAGCAACCGCCATGATGCTGGTGTAAAACAGGATCTGACGCCGCGTCACAGCCTCGCCCGCCACCACCGGCAGCATGGGAATGCCGGCATTGGCATAATCCATGCGCACGAACAGCGCGAGCGCCCAGAAATGTGGCGGCGTCCAGAAAAAGATGAGCATGAACAGCGCAATCGGCAGCGCCGCGACATTGCCCGTCACCGCTGCCCAGCCGATCAGCGGAGGGAAAGCGCCGGCCGCGCCGCCAATCACGATATTCTGCGCGGTGCGCGGCTTGAGCCAGATCGTGTAGATGAACACATAGAAGAGGATCGAGATCGCCAGGATCGCGGCGGCGAACCAATTGGTCGCCACGCCCATCAGCAGCACCGAGAAGACCGAGATCCCGACACCGAAATGCAGGGCGCCCTGCCGCGTCATCCGCCCGGCCGGCAGCGGCCGGTTGGCGGTGCGCTTCATCTTGGCGTCGCGATCCGCCTCATACCATTGGTTGAGCGCAGCGGCCCCGCCGGCGCCCAGCGCAATGCACAAGATCGCCGTGAAGGCGAGAACCGGCGAAAGATGCCCCGGCGCGGCGAGCAGCCCACACAATCCGGTGAACACAACCAGCGTCATCACGCGTGGCTTGGTCAGCGCAACGAGATCCCGCCAGTCCGCGGGGAGCGGCACCGACGATGCGGCTTTCTCGCTCGTCAGGATCGACATGTCGCTCGCCAAAACCGTGGACCTTTACACTCGTTGCTCATCTGCTCGCCATGCGGTCGAGGGCACTTACGCGCCCTCTCCCGTCCAGTTTCATTATCCAGCGGAGCAATCGGGCTCCGCGCCGCCGACTCAGTCGATGACCGGGAGGGTCTCGAACTGATGATAGGGCGGCGGGCTGGGCAGCGTCCACTCCAGCGTGGTCGCGCCTTCGCCCCAGGGATTGTCCCCGGCCTTCTTGCCGGCCGCCAGCGACCAGACCAGATTGACGAAGAAGATCAGGATGCCGACGCCCATGATCTCATAACCATGCGTCGCGATGCCGTTCCAATAGGCATAGGCCTCCGGATAGTCCGGGATACGACGCGGCATGCCGCTCACACCCAGAAAGTGCATCGGGAAGAACAGCACGTTCACGCCGATGAAGAATACCCAGAAGTGCAGCTGACCGAGGAACTCATTATACATCTTCCCCGACATTTTGGGGAACCAGTAATAGAAGCCCGCGAACAGTGCGAACACGGCGCCCAGCGACAACACATAGTGGAAGTGCGCCACGACATAATAGGTATCATGAACGTTGTCGTCGATGCCGCCATTGGCGAGCACCACGCCGGTCACGCCACCGACGGTGAACATGACGATGAAGCCCAGCGCCCAGACCATCGGGGTCTTGAAGCTGATCGAGCCGCCCCACATCGTCGCGATCCACGAGAAGATCTTGACGCCGGTCGGCACGGCGATGACCATCGTCGCGGCAGTGAAATACATTTTCACGTTCACGCTGAGGCCGGTGGTGAACATGTGGTGCGCCCACACGATGAAGCCGACCACACCGATGGCGACCATGGCATAGGCCATGCCGAGATAACCGAAGATCGGCTTGCGGCTGAAGGTCGAGACGATGTGGCTGACCATGCCGAAGCCCGGCAGGATCATGATGTAGACTTCCGGGTGCCCGAAGAACCAGAAGAGATGCTGGTAAAGCACCGGATCGCCGCCACCGGCCGCGTCATAGAAAACGGTGCCGAAGTTGCGGTCCGTCAGCAGCATGGTGATCGCCGCGGCGAGAACCGGCAGCGCGATCAGCAGCAGGAACGCGGTGACCAGCACCGACCAGGCGAACAGCGGCATCTTGTGCAGCGTCATGCCCGGTGCGCGCATGTTGAAGATGGTGGTGATGAAGTTGATCGCGCCCAGGATCGAGCTGGCGCCTGCAAGGTGCAGCGAGAGGATCACCAGATCGACCGCCGGCCCGGGACTGCCACTTGTCGACAGCGGTGCATAGACCGTCCAGCCCGTGCCCGCGCCATTGCCCACGCCACCCGGCACGAACGCCGAGAAGAGCAGCAGCAGGAAGGCCGGAATCAGCAGCCAGAAGCTGATATTGTTCATCCGCGGGAAGGCCATGTCCGGCGCGCCGATCATGATCGGGACGAACCAGTTGCCGAAACCGCCGATCATGGCAGGCATGACCATGAAGAACACCATGATGAGGCCGTGCGCGGTGACGAGCACGTTCCACAGATGATAGGCCTGATCGAGCGTCGCGCCCGGCCCGTCGGAATAGATCGCCCAGGCCTGGAGAAACTGGATGCCCGGCTCGCGCAGTTCCATACGCATGAGGCCCGAGATGCCGCCGCCGATGATACCGGCGACGATCGCGAAGATCAGATAAAGTGTGCCAATGTCCTTATGGTTCGTCGACATGAACCAGCGGGCGAAAAAGCCCGGCTTGTGATCGGCATCATGATGATCGTGAGCGTGCCCGCCCTGCAAACCATCTACGGTTGTGGTGGTCATTGTCGATTCCCTCAGGACGTGGTGGCAGGCGCCGCGGCGGGCGCGACAGCTTCAGGAGCGGGGGCTGCTACGGGGGCGGCAGCGGGCGTCGCCGCGGCCGGCGTCGCATCGGCGGGTGCCGCTGCGGCAGGCGCCTGGCCCGGCATGATGCCGCCCTGCGTCTTGACCCACTGTGCGAAACGCTCCGGCGTCACGGCCTCGACCGCGATCGGCATGAAGCCGTGGCGCACGCCGCAAAGTTCAGAGCATTGCCCGTAATAAACGCCGGGCTTGTCGATGGTGAAGGTCTTCTCGTTCAGACGGCCGGGGACGGCGTCTTCCTTGACCCAGAAGGCCGGCACGGAGAAGCTATGAATCACGTCGGCACCGGTGATGATCAGCCGGATCGGCACGCCGACCGGCAGCACCATGCGGTTGTCCGCGCCCAGCAGAGCCGGCTCGCCGCGCGCAATGGCTTCCTCGGGCGGCAGCATGTTCGAGACATATTCGCCAATCTCGTTATCGGGATATTCATAGCCCCAATACCACTGATAGCCGGTCACCTTGACGGTCACGGCATCCTTGGGCGCGGGCTTGAACTGCTTGGCGAGCAGGTCGATCGAAGGGATTGCCACGCCAATGAGGATCAGCACCGGGATCAGCGTCCAGGCGATCTCGATCGCCGTATTGTGCGAGGTGCGCGAGGCGACCGGATTGGCGCTGCGACGAAACCGCATGATCACCCAGATCAACAGGCCCAGAACGAGCAGCGAGATGAACGTGATGACCGGCATCAGGATGTAGCTGTGCATCCAGTAGGCATAGGCGCCCGTGGAGGTGAACTGCTTCTGGAAGTTCACCTCGCCGGAGCGCGGCTGGCCAATGCCATCAACGGGCTTCGCATATTCGAAGGCCGGCGCCTGAGTCGCCACGGCCGCATTGTCCGTGGCGGCATTGGCGGGCGCCGCGGCGACAGGCGCCGCAGCAGCGGGCGCTGCCTCCTGGGCCATGGCAGCGGACGGCGCGAGCGCGCACAGACCTAGAGCCATCGCCATCATGAAGCCATTCGTTCTTCTGTTCATGCGGTCGACCTGCTTTCAAATTCCAAGGCCACTACGTCCCAGCCGGACCAGCGCCCCCCTTCTGTCATCCCGGGCCATATACGCAGGCATCCCTTCCGCCTCAAGCCTTCTGTTGGGCCGGAGCGAGCCGTTGATTGTCGGGCCATCCAACGCTATCTGCCCGGCTCGACACAGGACATCGAGGGTAGAATGACCGAATCAGAAGTGCTCGCCGAATTCCGGGCCTCCGAAGCGCTTCTGCAGGGGCATTTCGTGCTGTCATCCGGCAAGCACAGTGCCAATTATCTGCAGTGCGCACGGGTACTTATGAATCCTGAGCGCGCCTCCCGCCTCGCCATCGCGCTGGCGCAGAGCCTGCCGCGCGACATTCGCGCCGCAGTGGACATCGTGGTGTCCCCCGCGATGGGCGGGATCATCATCGGCCATGAGATGGGCCGCGCGCTCAATTGCGATGCACTCTTCCTCGAGCGGCCGGAGGGCACCTTCGTGTTCCGCCGTGGTTTCGGCATCACACCCGGCCAGCGCGTGCTGATGGTGGAAGATGTGGTGACGACCGGCCTGTCCTCGCGTCAGGCCATCGACGCGGTGCGCGCGGCCGGCGGCCAGATCGTCGCGGAAGCCGCGCTGGTCGACCGTTCCGGCGGGGAAGCCGATCTGGGCGTGCCCTTCTTCCCACTCGTCAGCCTGAACTTCCCGGTTTACGACGCCGATGCGCTGCCGCCCGAACTGGCGGAGATCCCGGCCGCCAAGCCCGGCAGCCGCGCATGAGCGGGCTGCGGGCCTTGCGGCTGGGCGTCAACATCGATCATGTCGCGACCATCCGCAACGCGCGCGGCACCTCCTACCCCGATCCGGTCCGCGCCGCGTTGATTGCGCAGGAGGCCGGCGCCGATGGCATCACCGCCCATCTGCGCGAGGACCGGCGACACATCACGGATGACGACATCGCCCGTCTCACGCAGGCGCTGCATATTCCCCTGAACCTCGAGATGGCGGCGACGGAGGAGATGCTCGCCATCGCCCTGCGCCACCGGCCCCATGCGGTGTGCATCGTGCCCGAACGGCGTGAGGAACTGACCACCGAAGGCGGGCTGGACGCGGCAGGGATGCACAACCACCTGGCGCCGATGGTGGACCAGCTCAATGAGGCGGGGTGCCGCGTCTCGCTGTTCATCGCGCCGGACCCGCGGCAGATCGAGGCCGCCATCCGGCTGCGCGTGCCGGTCGTCGAGCTGCACACCGGCCATTATTGCGACATTGAAGGCGAGGCGCGCGCCGCCGAGTTGACCCGCCTCACCGATATGGCCGCGCTGGCCGCCAAGAACGGGCTGGAGCCGCATGCCGGCCATGGCATCACCTATGATAATGTCGGCCCGATCGCCGCGATCCCGCAGCTGGCCGAACTCAATATCGGCCACTTCCTGATCGGCGAGGCGATTTTCCTCGGCCTGCACGAGAGCATCGCCGAGATGCGCCGGCAGATGGACGCCGCGCGGGGATGACCTGCGCCCATGCCAGCACGGCAGGCCGGCGCGCCGACCGGCCGTGCGTGCCGCAGGCCATCGCGCGGCGCATCCTTTGCCGCCTGTCAGGCGTTATAAGCGCATCATGATCATCGGCCTTGGCTCAGACCTGTGTAATATCGAGCGCATTCAAGCCTCGCTGGACCGCTATGGCGACCGGTTCGAGGCCCGCGTCTTCACCGAGATCGAACGCGCCAAGGCCGCCCGCCGGCCGTTTACGAAGGCCGCGACACTGGCCAAGCGTTTTGCCGCCAAGGAAGCCTTCAGCAAGGCCGTGGGCACCGGTTTCAAAGCCGGCGTGTTCATGAAGGATATCGGCGTGGTCAACCTTCCCTCGGGCGCGCCCACGCTGGCGCTGACCGGCGGGGCAAAGGCGCGACTGGATGCCTTGACCCCGCCGGGGGCCAGCCTCATTGTTCACCTGACATTGACCGACGATCATCCCTGGGCGCAGGCATTCGTCATTCTGGAGGCGCGCTATTCGTGACGGATGAAGCATCGATCGACACCGGCAATCAGGCGCCTGACGCCCCCATGACCACGCCCCCGGCCAGGAACGGCAAGGGGGTCACGTCCCGCGGCGCGGCCTGGTGGGCGGAATTCAAGAGCATCGCGCTGCTGGTGCTCGCCGTGCTCGGCTTTCACAGCTTCATCGCCAAGCCCTTCTATATCCCCTCCGAATCGATGATGCCGGGAATGCTGGTGGGCGACCGGCTGGTTGTCACCAAATATGCCTATGGCTGGTCCTATGTCTCGCCCACCATTCCCAATCCGGCGGCGATCTTCCGCAACGTGATCCTGCGCACCCCGGCCGAGCCGTGGGGCATCACCCTGCCGTTCATCAAGGGCCGCATCTGGGGCAAGCTGCCGGAACGCGGCGATATCGTGATCGCGACGCCGCGCCACAGCAACGAGGATTATATCAAGCGCGTGGTCGGCCTGCCGGGCGATCTGCTGGAGGTGCGCGATGGCGTGCTCATCCTCAATGGCACGCCGGCGCGCCAGACGGCGCTGCCGCCGCTCAGGCTGCCGGTCGACGCCAATGCACCATGCGATCCACGCCAGTTCCCCGGTGCGCTGCAATATGAGGCGGATGGCTCGGTCGCCTGCGTGTTGCCGGTCAAGCGCGAAACCCTGCCCAATGGCCGCAGCTACACGATCATCGACATGGGCGCCCGCGAGACGGACTGGTACGGCCCGATCCGCATCGGCGCGGGCGAGGTCTTCCTGATGGGGGACAATCGCGACAATAGCGCGGACAGCCGCGTCTCGCTGGAGCAGCAGGGCCTTGGCGGCGCGGTGCCCTGGGAGACAATCGGCGGACGGGCCGAGTTCATCACCTTCTCCCTGAACGGCAGCACGACGCTCAATCCGCTGACATGGTTCGGTGGCTTCCGGCCTGGGCGGGCCGGCCTGTCTCTCCATCCGGCTCAAGGGGCACCGGCCCGGAATACGGCGTCCAAGCCGTGACGGGCCGGGCGACAGGCGCCTCCGGCCGCAAGAGATCGCCCGGCGCAACCCGCGCAACCGCCTCGCAAAATCGCAAAACCGCCCCGCCCAAAGCTAACCAACAGGGCAGCGACCGTGAATCCGGTGACCTTGATCCGGCGCTGCGCCCCGGCCCGTCCGATGCGCATTCCCCGGAAATATGGCTGGAGCTGCGCCGCGCGGTCACCTGGGTCAGCGTGGTCTGCGGGGCGGCGCTGATCGTCCTGCTGATCCAGCCCCTGCTGTTCATCGTCGCCTCGATCGTGATCGCGGTGATGCTCGATGGCGGCACGCGCCTGCTTGGCCGCATCTTGCCCATCGCACGAGGCTATCGACTGGCGGTCGTGACAGTCGGGGTCTTCCTGTTTCTGATCTGGACCGTCATCCTCACCGGCACGCAGGTCTCCGAGCAGGCCGCCCAGCTTCCGGCGCTGATCGAGAGCCAGGCCATGCGGATGCAGAACTGGGCGACCTCCCACGGCGTCAATCTCGGCTTCAACGAATTGCGGACGGCGGGCGAGCAACTGCTTGGATCGGTCGGGCGGGTGACCGCCGTGCTCAGCTCGGCCGCGGGCGTCATCTCCAGCCTCGTCATGATGCTGGTCCTCGCCATTTTCCTCGCCATGGAGCCCGGCCTCTATTCGCGCGGGCTCGCCTGGTTCGTGCCCATCGCCCACCGGGAGGCCACCCACGAGATTATCGACAAGGTCGGCTTCACGCTGCGCCGATTGATGGCCGGGCGACTCGTCGGCATGATGGCGACGGGCATCCTCACCGGCTTCCTGCTGATGCTCGGCGGCGTGCCGATGGCGACCCTGCTCGGCGTGCTCGCCTTCATCCTTGCCTTCCTGCCCAATATCGGGGCCATCATCTCCGGCATCCTCATCACGCTGGTCGGTTTTTCGGTGGACCCGAAGCATGGCCTGTTCGCGCTTGGCGTCTATTTCACGGTGCAGATGATCGAGAGCTATCTCATCACGCCCACCGTCGCGCGCCGGGCGGTCGATATGCCACCGGCCCTGGTGCTGGGAGCGCAGATTCTATTCGGCGCGCTGTTCGGCATTCTCGGCCTGGCGCTGGCTGACCCACTGCTGGCAATGACCAAGGTCACGCTGGAGGAGCGCGCCAAACGCCGGGTCGCCGCGCGGGAGCGAAACGCCTAGCCGCTCCGCGCTGACGTCAACCGGGCGGTCGCTTGCTCCTGATGGTTTTAGGCGGCGGGCAGCATCGACGCTCCGGGGCTCCGCCTTCGCTGGAGCAGATTAGTGGGGCAGTTCCATCCCCGGCGGCAGGCCTTGTCCGCCCTGCATCATCTGCTGCATCTGCATCATCCGCTGGGCTTCCATCACCTCGGCGCGGGTCTTGAACTCGAGCAGCCCGATTTCAAACTGCAATTCGCTGTTGGGCGGGATGTTGCTGCCCTGCGGCGGCGTATCGCCATAAGCGAGCTTGGCGGGCAGCCATGCGCGCAGGCTCCCACCCTTCTTGAGCAGCGTCACAGCCTCGGAAAAACCGGGCACTGTCGACGCCAGTTCCATCGGCGCGCCTTCATTCTGATCGAATACCGTGCCATCCGGCAGGCTGCCCTTGTAGCGCACCAGCGCAAAATCATCCTGCGTGGGATGTGCGCCCGTGCCTTCGACCAGGATCTGATAGCGCAAGCCGCTGTCGGTCCGACCGAACTGGCGATTGCCGGCCCAGGCCAGCACGATCGCGCATGCCAACACCAGCACCATCACGAGCCAGAGCCGGCGGACTGATCCGCGCTTGATCGGCTGCAATGGAACCGCCGTGATCGACATGCCGGCTACCCTTCATCCTGTGAACGCAAAAAGTCGGCCCTGAAACGGGCCGCAACCGTCTTAACGGGCGCCGTCACGCTCCACGCGCTTGCGCTCCAGCTTGCGCGCACGGCGAATCGCCGCTGCCTTCTCACGCGCACGCTTCTCGGACGGCTTCTCGTAGTGACGACGCAACTTCATCTCACGATACACGCCTTCACGCTGCAGCTTCTTCTTGAGCGCCCGCAGCGCCTGGTCGACGTTATTGTCGCGCACGATGATTTGCATAAGCTCGTCAGTCTCCAATTCCATGCCGGTTCCCCGCCACATCGGCAACGGGGCCAGACGCGCGGAGTTCCCAAAAACAATATGCGCCGCAACCACTGGTTACGGCGGATCGGGCAGGCCCATATCAGGCGACGGGGGCCGGATCAAGACCGCCAGCGGCGCAAAAGCGACAAAACCATCCTGCCGCTCATCCTGCTGCCGCGCCATCAGAGGCTGACCTCGCACCCTCTCGACATCCCGGCCGAGCCAGCGCAATATCACCCTATAGCCCGGAAAAAGCCGGTTGTCAGGAGAGTCTTCATGGCCACTGCTCCACAGCAACGCGCCCACCCACCCGCGATGAGCGCGGCCGAATGGCAAGCCCGCCAACAACTCGCCGCCTGCTATCGCATCTTCGCCCATCTGGGCTGGGACGAATTGATCTACAATCATATCTCGCTGCGCGTGCCCGATGAGGAGACGGCGTTTCTCATCAATCCCTTCGGCCTGCTTTATGAGGAAGTGACGGCCTCCAACCTCGTCAAGATCGACATTGACGGCAACAAGCTGGCGGAGAGCCCCTATCCGGTCAATCGCGCCGGATTCGTGCAGCACAGCCTGTTCCACCGCCACCTGCCGGATGCGCATTGCATCATCCACACCCACACGACCGCCGGCATGGCCATCGCCTCGACGCAGGAGGGGCTACAGCCGACGGACTTCTATTCCGCCATGTTCGCCGGCCGCATCGCCTATCATGATTTCGAGGGCGTCACGATCCGCGGCGAGGAAGGCCCGCGCCTGATCGAGCATCTCGGCGACAAGCGAGTGATGATCCTGCGCAACCATGGCCTGCTCGTCATGGCTGCCAGCGTGGCGGCGGCGTTCCAGACCTATTATTTTCTCGAACGGGCCTGCGCGATCCAGAGCGCGACTCGGCAGGCGGGAACGCCGCTGCGCGTGCCGAACGACATCATCGCCGTGCATCAACGCGATATTTACACCGCCATCCCGCCCGGCCAGCTTGGCGCGGCAGAATTTGCGGCGATGATTCGCGTGATCGACCGAATCGATCCAGGCTGGCGCGATTGAACACCGGGCGGCCGAAGCACCCAACGGCGACCGGAGCGGCGAGCGCTTACTCGGCCGCCCGCTCCAGCGCCCCCTCGCCAACCTCCGGGTTCATCCGCTCGGCCTGCTGTCGCGCCCACATCTGGGCATAATGCGCTCCCCTGGCGATCAGCGCCGCATGGGTGCCGCGCTCGACGATATGGCCATCCTCCATCACGATGATCTGGTCGGCATGGACGATGGTGGAGAGGCGGTGCGCGACGATCAGCGTCGTGCGCCGCGCGGCGATGGAACCGAGAACCTGCTGGATCGCCGCTTCGGTGCGGCTGTCGAGCGCGCTGGTGGCCTCATCAAGGATGAGGATCGGCGGGTCCTTGACCAGCGTGCGCGCGATGGCGACGCGCTGCTTCTCCCCGCCGGAGAGCTTGAGGCCGCGCTCACCCACGCGCGTCTCGTAACCGAGCGGCTGCGCCTCGATGAACCGGTCGATCGCCGCGCCTTTGGCGGCCGCCTCGATCTCGCCCTGCGTGGCGCCATCGCGGCCGTAGCCGATATTATAGCCGATCGTATCGTTGAACAGCACCATGTCCTGCGGCACGATGCCGATGACATGGCGCAGCGAGGCCTGCTGCACCTGCGCGATATCCTGCCCGTCGATGAGGATGCGGCCGGCCTGAATATCGTAGAAGCGGTAGAGCAATCGCGCGATGGTCGATTTGCCCGCGCCGGAATGGCCGACAATGGCCAGCGTCGTGCCCGGCGGCACAGTGAAGCTGACGCCCTTGAGGATGGTGCGCGCCGGATCATAGCCGAACACGACATTCTCGAAGCGCACTTCACCTGCCGTAACGCGCAGCAGCGGCGCGCCGGGCTGGTCGACAATCTCCGAAGGCGTGTCGATGAGGCCGAACATCGCCTCCATGTCGATCAATCCCTGCCGGATGGTGCGATAAACCATGCCGAGCAGGTCGAGCGGACGGAAGAGTTGCATCAGCAGCGCATTGACCAGCACCACGTCGCCAGCGGTGAAACGGCCCTTGCTCCAGCCCCACACGGTGAAGGCCATCGCCCCGCCCATCATCAGATTGGTGATGAACGCCTGGCCGATGTTGAGCATGGCGAGGCTGTTGTTGCTCTTGGTCGCGGCGTCCATGTAGCGGCGTTGCGCCTTGCCGTAGCGCGCCGCCTCGCGGTCCTCCGCACTGAAATATTTCACCGTCTCGAAGTTGAGCAGGCTGTCCACCGCATGGGCGACCGCGCCGGTATCGAGATCCACCATCTCGCGGCGCAGATGATTGCGCCATTCGGTCACTTTCTGGGTGAACCAGATGTAGAGGGCGACCATCACCAGCGTCGCGGCCACCAGCCCGAAGCCGAACTTCAGCTGGAAGATGACGCACACCGCGACCAACTCGATCGCCGTCGGCGCGATGTTGAAAAGCAGGAAGTGCAGCATCGTCTCGATGGTCGTCGTGCCGCGCTCCACCACCCGCGTGACCGCGCCGGTCTTGCGGTTGAGGTGGAAGCGCAGCGAAAGATCGTGCAGATGGCGCAGCACCTGCTCGGCCATCAGCCGCTGCGCATTGCGCCCGACCCGTTCGAAAACGACGCCGCGCAGATTGTCCGAGAGCACGCCGCCAAAACGCGCGCCGGCATAAGCGAGCACCAGCGCCAGCGCGAGGGTGATGCCGCCCTCTACGCCCGGCCCCATGGCATCGATAATGCCCTTGTAGGCGAAGGGCATGATGAGGGTGATCACCTTGCCCGCCAGCACCAGCACCAGCGCGACGATGATCCGCACGCGCAGCTGCGGTTCGCCCGCCGGCCAGAGATAGGGCAGAAAACGCCGCAGCGTGGCCCAGCCCGATGGGGATTTCGTCGCCGGTGCCTGCTGCTCGTTGCTTGTCATCGATCAGGAGTTAGGAGCGCGGTGCGGACTTGCCAAGGGCAGCCGCGCGGATCAGGCCGTCGGCGCGATCCGGCCTCTGCCCGGCTACATCCACGCGCCAAGCGCCGCGCCGGCTAGTCCTGCGCCGCGAAATCCTCCGGCCGGCTGGTGCTGGCGATGACCTGCGCACAGACCAGATCCCCGATCACATTGAGCGCGGTGCGGCACATGTCGAGAAAGCGATCGACACCCAGCACCAGCCCGATGCCTTCCGGCGGCACCCCGACCGTGCCGAGGATCAACGCGATCACCGGCAGCGATCCGGCCGGCACGCCCGCCGTGCCGATGCCGCCCAGGATGCAGATCAGCATCACCACCAACTGCTGGCCGAGCGTCAGGTCCACGCCGAAGAACTGGGCGAGGAAGATCACCGTCACGCCTTCGAACATCGCGGTGCCATTCTGGTTGGCCGTTGCGCCGATGGTGAGCACGAAGCGGGCGATCGGACGCGGCAGCTTGAGTTGCTCGTCCGCGACCCGCAGCGAGGTGGGCAGCGTCGCGTTGGAGGAAGCGGTGGCGAAAGCCATCAGCATCGCCTCCTGCGTCTCGCGGAAAAAGGCGACCGGGCTCTTGCGGGCGATGAGGCGCAGGATGATCGAGAAGACGCCGAACATCTGCAGGCCCAGCGCCAGCAACACCACAAACACATAGGCCGAGAGGCGGCCGATCAGGTCCCAGCCAAACTGCGCGGCCAGGTTGAACATGAAGCAGAAGATCGCGAGCGGGGCGAGCCGGATGACCAGGCCGATGAGGCGCATCGACACCTCGAACACGCCTTCCACAGTCGCTTTGAGCACCGTCGTCTTCTTCGGGTCGACAAGCAGGAAACCGATGCCGAAAAACAGGGCGAAGAACATCACCGCCAATATGTCGTTCCCGCTCATCGCCGCGACAAAGTTGGACGGGACAATGGCAACCAGCGCATCCATGCCGGTCATGGCGGTGCCCGCCTGCGAGACGATGGAGGAAGCCCCCTGCGCAGACGACGCAATCATATCCTGCGCGATATGCGGATCGACACCGCCACCGGGATTGAACAGATTGACCAGCACCAGACTGAGCGCCACGGCGATGGACGAGACAATGATGGTATAGAACAGGGTGCGCAGCCCCACCGTGCGTAAATGGCGCGCCTCGCCCATATCCGCCACGCCGACGATCAGCGCCGAGACGAGCAGCGGGATGACCAGCATGAACAGCAGGCGCAGGAAAATCTGGCCGATCGGCTGGGTGACATAGGTCGTCATCGCATGCACCCAGGCCGCGTCCGCCGCAAAGCCATGTACGATGAGCCCGAGCCCGAGCCCGGCCAGAAAGCCGCCAAGCATCCAATATTGCAGGCGTTCGCCTCGGCGCGCGTCACCGTCTTTTCGTGCGGTCTGTGCGCTCATCCTGTCTGCCCCTTATGATTTTAGAGGGGAAGGCTAACAGCCTGTGCGGGGCCGCGCAAACGCCGCGTCATAAAATGCCGTGGCCATCCGACGAAACGGCATCGCAAAAATAGGGGGCCTGCCATCAATGGCGAGGCCCCCGAGGCGATACCGAAGGTCAGGACTGACGATCCGGTACCGGAGTCGTTCAGAGGGGGATGCCGGCGCTGCCGCCGGCTGGACGAAAGTCCGCGGTCCCTTAGCCACAGCGCCGCGCCAGGCGCCACACCCGCCGACCACGGCCAACGCAGCGCATGCACGGTTCATCGGGCAGGATTGGTGAAGCGCGCGAAAAGAACGATGAAGCGGCCAATCGACGCCGGTCAGGCGCCCAGCAAATGCAGCGCGATCTCGCGACGATGCGGCGCCCGGCGATGTTCAATCAGATAAACGCCCTGCCATGTGCCGAGCGCCAGCCGCCCGCCGATCAGTGGGATGGCGAGCGTCGCGCCCGTCAGCATCGCACGGATATGCGCCGGCATATCGTCCGGCCCCTCATCGTCATGATGATAGGTCGCCGCCTCCGGAGCGATCCGTGCCAGCCAGTCGAGCAGATCGCGCTGCACGGCCGGTGCGGCATTTTCCTGGATGGTGAGCGAGGCGGAGGTGTGGCGGCACAGCAAGGTCAGCAGCCCCTCGTCCATGCCCTGCGCGGCGACCCAGCGGGCCAGCTCGCCGGTGACCTCGACCAGCGCTTGCCCCGGCGTCTCCACCCGCAATAGCCCGGTCGCCTGCCGCAGCTCAGCCATGGCGCATCAGCGGCCGGTCTGGGCGCGGTGGAGCAGCGCCTGATCGGCAAGCACCAGCGCGACCATCGCCTCGACCACCGGCACGCCGCGAATGCCGACACAGGGGTCATGCCGGCCCTTGGTCAAGATTTCGCTCGCCTCGCCCTCGCGCGTTACCGTCTCGACCGGGATGAGGATGGAACTGGTCGGCTTGAACGCCACGCGCAGGCGGATCGGCTGGCCGGTGGCGATGCCGCCCGCAATGCCGCCGGCATGGTTGGCGAGGAAGTCCGGCCGGCCATCGGCGCCGGGCCGCATCGGGTCGGCATTCTCCTCGCCGCGCAGCTTTGCCGCCGCAAAGCCATCACCAATCTCGATGCCCTTGACCGCGTTGATGCTCATGCACGCTGCGGCCAGCTCACTATCCAGCTTGGCGTAGAGCGGTGCACCCCAGCCGGCGGGCACGCCGGTCGCGACGCATTCGACCACCGCGCCGAGCGAGGAGCCGTCCTTGCGCGCGGCATCGACCAGCGCCTCCCAACGCATCGCCGCTGCTTCATCGGGGCAGAAGAACGGGTTCTGGCCGATCTGCGCCGCGTCGAAATTGGCATGGTCGATGGCGTCGCCGCCAATTTCGCTCACATAGGCCATGATCTGCACCTGCGGGATGACCAGCCGGGCGACCGCGCCGGCCGCCACGCGGCTCGCCGTCTCGCGCGCGGAGCTGCGCCCGCCGCCGCGATAATCGCGAAAGCCATATTTGGCGTCATAGGCATAATCGGCATGACCGGGGCGATAGGCCTTGGCGACCTCGGAATAATCCTTCGAGCGCTGGTCGACATTCTCGATCATCAGGCTGATCGGCGTGCCGGTCGTCCTGCCCTCGAACACGCCGGAGAGGATGCGCACTTCATCCGGCTCGCGCCGCTGGGTGGTGAAGCGCGATGTGCCGGGGCGGCGCTGATCAAGCCAGGGCTGGATCTCCGCCTCACTGAGCGCCAGGCCCGGCGGGCAGCCATCCACCACCGCACCGATCGCCGGTCCGTGACTCTCGCCCCATGTGGTGAAGCGGAAGACCCGCCCGAAGGTGTTGAAGCTCATGAGGGTCTATTCTATCCTTGCCAGATGCCGGCGGCCATTCCAAAGTCAACCGGGCTTGCCTGCCCGATCAGGGCTAGATCGCCGGGCCCATGCTCCTTATCCATCCGTTGCGGTTTATCAATGTTTTCGAGCTGGAACGCCCTTCATGCCGACAGGCCTCATGATGCCACACGCGGACTGACATGACCAAATTCACCGTCAACGACCGGCCGGTCCAGTATCGCATGGACCCGCAGACCCCCCTGCTCTGGGCGCTGCGCGACGCCTCCAACCTGACCGGCACCAAATATGGTTGCGGCACGGGGGATTGCGGCGCCTGCACGGTGGATATCGACGGCCAGGCCATCCGTGCCTGCCAGGTCACCATCGCCGCCATCGAAGGCCGGTTCGTGACCACTATCGAGGGGCTCTCGGCCGACCGCAGCCATCCGGTCCAGCAAGCCTGGGCCGCGCAGAACGTGCCGCAATGCGGCTATTGCCAGCCGGGCATGATCATGACGGCGTCCGTGCTGCTCAAGCGCACCAGCAACCCCAGCGATGCACAGATCGACGCGGCGATGACGAACATCTGCCGCTGCGGCACCTATCCGCGCATCCGCGAGGCGATCCGGCAAGCCGGGCGCATCATGCGCGGCGAGGAGCGCATCGCGGCTGCGCCCGCGCCCGGCATTGCGCCGGATGACGCCGCGCGGCGCGTGCCCGGCCTCACCCCGCCGGCCGAGGATGCGCCCTGAGCCGCAGCGCGCGCTGACACATGCTGTCACAATCCTTGCGCATTGCTGTCACCCATGTTCAGCGATGCGACAGTCCTCATGGCTTACACCGGCAGGCAATGGCGAAGAGTCGCCTGACATATCTGAGGATATTGTGAGATGAGACGCATTCTGACCACGGGGCTGCTGGTTTCCACCATATTGGCCATGGCAGTGCCCGCCACCGCCCAGAGCCGCGACGGTCGGGATCGCGGCGTCTCCAACAGCAACCAGCGCCACGCTCAGGCGGCCTCGCCCGACCGGCGCGGATCATCGCCTGCTCGTGCGCCGCAAGCCGCCCGGCCGGCGCCGGAGCGCGCGCCCTCGGCCGTGCAGACCCGGCCTGTGCCTCCCTCCACCTCTGCCCGCGTTCAACAGCCACCGAGCACCGCTCCGGGCGCGAACAATCGGCCCAACCCGGCCAACCCGGCGAATCCTGTTCGCGGCGCCCAGCGGCCCGGTCCGTCGGCACCGTCGGCCCAACAAGCCCGGCCGTCGCGCGATGGTGGCAACTGGCAGCGCGATGCACGGCGCAATGATGAGGCCCGGCGCGGCGATAATGACCGCAACTGGCAGCGCGGCGACCGACCCGGCCGGGTTCCGGGCGCGACCGGTCCGACCAGTTCCGGCAACCCTCGCTACAACGCGAACCGCGACCAACGCGGGCAGAACTGGCGCAATGACAATCAGCGGCCCAATGTGCGGAATCCGGTCCGGTTGCAGGACCGTCAGCGCTGGTCCAGCAGCTGGCGCAACGACCGCCGCTATGACTGGCAGGGCTATCGCTCGCAGCACCGCAACATCTACCGGATGCCGGCCTATCGCCCGCCCTATGGCTGGAACCGCGGCTATTCGCGCTTCTCGATCGGGATTATCCTGAACAGCTTCCTGTTCGACCAGAGCTACTGGATCAATGATCCTTATTATTACCGTTTGCCCCCCGCTTATGGCTCGCTGCGCTGGGTCCGCTATTATGACGATGCACTGCTGGTCGACATTCGCGATGGCTATGTGGTCGACGTGATCCACAACTTCTTCTGGTGAGGTCCCCGGACACACCGGACGACGCTGCCTGACCGACTTTCCGGAAAACCGGCCGGCTCCCCCACCAGGTGGGAGCCGGCCCTTTTGTGATTGCCGCCGTGCGACGGGAATGGCAGTGATCGGCGTCATGAAGGATACATGGCTCGACGACGCGGACCTCGCCTCCCCCGTTCGTGCGGAGATTGGCGACAGCGTCCGCCAGCGGCTCAGGCGCAATCCCATGATCAGCGGCGTGCCCACCGAACGCGCGGAAATGTTCCTGCGCCACGGCCTCGTCTCCCCGCGCGAATGCACGGACCTGATCGAGCGGATCGACAAGGGCTGCAAGCCATCCAAGCTGTTCTCCGGCACGCGCAAGGAATATCGCACCAGCAGCAGCTGCAATCTTGATATTTACGATCCGCTGGTGATCGCGGTCACCAAACGGATTGATGCGCTGCTCGGGATCGAGACTCATTATGGCGAGCTGCTACAAGGCCAGCGGTACGAGCAGGGCCAGCATTATCACCTGCACTGCGACTATTTCCCGGCGAACGTGCCCTACTGGCCGGCGATGCGGGTCAGCGGCGGCCAGCGCTGCTGGACGGCGATGGCCTATCTTTGCAACGTGGAGGATGGCGGCGAAACGCAATTCCCCCGCCTCGGCGTCACCATTCCGCCGCGCGCCGGAACGCTGCTGATCTGGAACAATATGCTCGCCGATGGCAGCCCCAATCACGATACGCTCCACGCTGCACTGCCGGTGCTGAAGGGCGCAAAATATATCGTGACGCGCTGGTATCGCGAACGCCCCTGGACGCCGCTCAACCAGGCCTGACGCCAGAACGACGCGGTCGCCGCCGCCCCGCTGCTCCCGACCGCCTGCGGTGAGCGCTGGCCCGAAGTCAGCCCCGCGGACGAGCGCTGTTCTCCAGCACGACGACACATCGCGACATTCATGACTGAAAGCTGACAGCGCCATTCGCGTGCCATTCAGGGCGACCGGTGCAGAACGGCAGCTGTCGGGGCGACGGTGGAAACCCTGACCTCCCATGGGAGTTTCCACCTCGTCCGGCCATTCAGGAGTTACCATGATGAAGAAACTGATCCTCGCCAGCCTCGCTGCCTTGACCCTCGTCCCCTCCGTGGCGATGGCGCAGCCAGCGGCACAATCGCATCGCGGCGGCCATGATGCCCGCGACACCCGGCATAATGTGCGCGATACCCGGCAGGACCGTCAGCGCGTCATCCGCGAGTATAATCGCACCAATCCATGGCGGGCCGCGCCATTCCGTTACACCCGCTTCAACGTCGGCGCGCGCATCCAGCCTTCCTATTATGGCAGCCGCTATGTCGTGAAGGATTATCAGCGCTTCCACTGGAGCCGGCCAGGCGCCAACCAGCGCTGGGTGCGCCACTATGATGACGCACTGCTGGTCAACACCCGCACCGGCCGCGTGGTCAAGGTGATCTACAACGCCTTCCGCTGACGCATCATCCGTCCCACCCCGGCTGAAGCCCCCTTCGCACCTGCGGAGGGGGCTTTTCTCATGCGCGCAGTGGGCGTTTGCGGGCCGCCACCGGGCGCGCTAGGCAGGGGCCATCCGCCCGGCGAAACCGCGCCGGAAATCGAAAGGCCCACCATGTTCCGCCGGTCACGTCCGCTCGTTTGCCTGCTGGCCCTCGGCAGCGCCGTGCCACTGCTCGCGCAAGGCGCACCGGCACCAGCAAGGACCGCGCCGGCCGCCATGCACAGCGCGGATGAGGCGCTGTTTGCCCTGTTCGCCGCAGCCGACGAAGCCAGCCTCAGGCGCAACCCGATCAGCGCGATGTTCCGGGGCGATCTGCGCCACGCCGACCAGCTCGGCGATTATATCAGCGACGCCTATTTCAATGCCGAGCGAGCAGCGAACGAGCAGGATCTCGCCGCCCTGCGCCGGATCGACCGCGCCAGGCTCTCCGCCCAGAATAAAATCGCCTATGACGTGTTTGAATGGCAGTTGCAGGATGCACTGTCCGGCCTGCGCCCCGCGATACTGGCGCTCTCCGCCGTGCGGCCGATTAATCATTTCGACGGGTTCCATACCTTCTATCCCACCTTCTCCTCCGGGAAGGGCGCCGCGCCGTTCAGCACGCTTCTCGACTATGAGAACGGCCTCAAGCGCCACCGGCAATATATCGCGCTGCTCGATGCCGCGATCGACCGTTTCTGCGAAGGGCTGGCCTCCGGCGTGGTCGATACCCGGCTGACCATCCGCAACGTCATCGCCCAGCTGGACGAACTGACATCACAGACGGTGGAAGACTCTCCCTTCTATCAGCCCGTGCTGGACTTCCCCGCCAACGTCACCCCGGCGGACAGGATCCGGCTCACGGCCGCCTATCGCGACATCATCGTCAACGGCATCAACCCGGCCGAAGCCCGGCTGCGCGACTTTCTCCAGACTGATTATCTCCCCGCCGCGCGCGAGACGATCGGCCTGGGCGACATGAAAGGCGGCGCAACCCTCTATGCGGAATTGATCCGCAGCATGACCACCCTGCCGCTCACCGCCGACTATGTCCATGAACTGGGCCTCTCGGAAGTGGCGCGCATCCGCAAGGAGATGGAGCAGGTTCGCGCTCAGGTCGGTTTCACCGGCACGCTTGAGGATTTTTTCGCCTATATCCGCCGCGAGCCCCAATTCCACCCGGCCTCGCGCGAGGCTTATGCTCGGCAATTCCAAGCGATCGGCAAGGCGATCGATGCCGTGGTCGGCACGCAATTTTCAACGCTCCCGAAGACGAAGCTGGAAATCCGGCCCTATCCGGAATTTCGGGAAAAATACGAAGCCGGCGGCAGTTATGAAAGCGGTTCGCCAGATGGTTCGCGCCCCGGCGTCTTCTATTTCAACGCCTATGATCTGCCATCCCGCAACCTGCCGGGCGTGACGACACTCTATCTGCACGAGGGCGCGCCGGGCCATCATTTCCAGATCAGTCTCGCGCAGGAAAACCAGACCCTGCCCGCGTTCATGCGCTTCGGCGGCAACACCGCCTACGTCGAGGGCTGGGCGCTCTATGCCGAAACACTGGGCTATGATTTCGGCTTCTATGATGACCCTTATCAGCGCATGGGCCATCTGGATGATGAAATGCTGCGCGCCATGCGGCTGGTCGTCGACAGCGGCATCCACGCCAAGGGCTGGACGCAGGATCAGGCCGTTCAATATATGCTCGACAACAGCTCGCTCGGAAAGGTCGACGTGACCGCCGAGGTGGAGCGCTACATCGCCATTCCGGGGCAGGCACTGGCCTATAAGATCGGCGCGCTGACCATCCAGCGCCTCAAGAAGAAGGCGCAGGCAGAGCTTGGCGCGGCCTTTGATGTGCGTGACTTTCATGCCCAGGTGCTGATGACCGGGGCGCTGCCGATGACCGTTCTGGACAAGAAGATCGACGACTGGATCGCCGCGAAAAAGATGCGCTGATCCCCCGGCCGGCAAGCTGCGAGCCTGTTCCGACCCTTCGACAAGGCCCATCCGGCTCCGCGAAACGTCATAAGCGGCAGACCGAGCCGGGCATGTCATATTTTTATTGCAACTCAGTCTCAATAGCATATTATCGGTCAAACCAGATGTTGCTCGGTTCGGGATGATGCGATGACCAAAGACCTCTCCGCCCTCTTCGCCTTCCGGGATTTGCGCGCATTCCCGCTGACCGCGATGCACATGATCATGGCGACGCGCTTATGCATCCTTTACGGGCAGGCCGGGCGCGATCCGTTGCCTGATCTGGCCGTGCGGCTGCGCGGCATGGACGCCGCCCGGCAGGTGGAGCGCATCGTGCGGACGGTGCAGGAAAACTGGCCGGAACATTTTCTTGTCCATCGCCCCTGCTGCCTGGCGCTCAGCCCGGACGAGGCGCTGCTCGGTGACCTCACCATGGTCGCGACGCAAGGCGATGAAACCGGCGCGATCCAGTTGCTGCGGGACATGTTGCCGGCTGACACCGCTGGCCTGCTCTTCCGGGATGCCGTCGCGGCCGTCGGCGCGATCCAGTCAGCGCGCCTGCAACCGCACCGATCAGGAAGCCCGACATGTCATCCGCGCGCTGAATAGGCTGAATAGAAGGCATAGGCCCGGACCGGCAGGTTCTTACGGGCAGCCATTCAGGACCGGATCGCCTCCGTGCCGCCTCGGGCTCATGCCCGGCTGGCATTTGGGCGGCCCGTCATCCTGACGAGGCAGCGGCCACCCTCCCGGCCCGCTGTTTCACCCCACCCCTTCCCGCGCACTGCGGGAAGGGGACCAGGGGCGTTCTGGTGATCAGGCGTGGCGAATGCCGGCCCGCTCAGGCAGGAACCGCGTCCAGCGCCTGGGCGATCAGCTTGCGGCTGTTCTCCACACCGTAAAGCGCGATAAAGCTGCCCATGCGCGGACCTTGGTCCGCGCCGAGCAGCGTCTCGTACAGCGCCTTGAACCAGTCACGCAGTTGGACGAAGCCATATTGCTCGTCCTTGCCGATCTCATAGACGATATTCTGGATCGTCTCGGCGGTGGCATCCTCAGGCAGCGCGGCGATCTGCGCATCGAGCGCGCGCAAGGCGGCCGCTTCACTCGCGCTGGGGGCCCGCCGCTTGAGCGTCGGCGCGATGAAATCCCGGTTATAGGCCAGCGCATTGCGGACGAGCCCGGCGAGGCGCGGATGATCCTGCTCCGCGACGTCCGGCGCATAATTGCGCAGATAGGCCCAGACCTGCGCCTCCGTCGCGTCCGCGCCCATCACGCCAACGAGGTTGAGCAACAGGCCATAGGTGACCGGCAGCGCATCGCCCGGCACCTTGCCGGCGTGGATGTGATGCACCGGATTGCCGAGCTGCTTGGCGACATCCTGCGCCGCATAATTGCCGCGAAACTGCTCATAATCATCCACCGCGCGCGGAATCACGCCGATGTGCAGCGACTTGGCGGCCTTGGGCTCGCGATAAATGTAGAAGGCGAGGCTCTCCTCCGAGCCATAGGTCAGCCATTGCTCGATCGAGAGGCCATTGCCCTTCGACTTGCTGATCTTCTCGCCCTTTTCGTCGAGAAACATCTCGTAATTGAACCCCTCGGGCGGCCGGCCGCCGATGGCGCGGGCGATCTTCGAGCTTTGCGTGACGCTGTCGATCAGATCCTTGCCGGCCATCTCATAATCGACGCCGAGCGCGACCCAGCGCATCGCCCAGTCCACCTTCCATTGCAGCTTGGCGCCGCCGGAGAGGATCGACTGCTCGATCGTCTCGCCCTCATCCTCGAAGCGGACGAGCCCGGCATCGGCATCGACCACGGTGATCGGCACCTGCAGCACGACGCCGCTCTTCGGGCTGATCGGCAGCACCGGCGAATAGGTCGCCTGCCGCTCCTTGCGCAGGGTCGGCAGCATGATGTCCATGATCGCCTGATAATGGCGCAGCACATTGCGCAGCGCGTCATCGAAATGGCCGCCGCGATATTGCTCCGTTGACGAGACGAACTCATAATCGAAGCCGTAGCGATCCAGGAACGCGCGCAGCATCATGTTGTTATACTGCGCGAAACTCTCATATTGGCCGAACGGATCGGGCACCTGCGTCAGCGGCTTGCCGAGATGTTCAGCCAGCATCGCCTGATTGGGCACATTGTCCGGCACCTTGCGCAGCCCGTCCATATCATCGCTGAAGGCGACCAGCCGGGTCGGCGCGCCGGTCAGTTCCTCATAGGCATGGCGCACCATGGTGGTGCGTTGCACCTCGTTGAACGTGCCGATATGCGGCAGGCCGGAGGGGCCATAGCCGGTCTCGAACAACACCGGCGCGCTCGCCTTGCCTTGCGGATAACGCTTGAGGAGCTTGCGCGCCTCCTCATAGGGCCATGCTTTGGAAACCAGGGCGGCTTGCTTCAGATCGTCGGTCATGTTTGATCGCCTAGCTTCTCAAACGCGGTTCGTCACCCCGTTCATGCTGATCCAGTCCCACCCCATCGCGGTTATCAGAAGCTTTACCATTATCGGCGACTATCTGGACCAGACACGAGGAGCAGGACTGATGGCACGCGAAGCACAGGTTGAACGGCAAGGGCGGATGGGCGTCGATATTCCGGTGACCGTCATCAGCGTGCTCGAGTCGACGGAGGCCGCCATCGCCAATCTCAACGAGGATGGCGCGCTCATCCAGGGCTGCGCGCTCGCCGTGGGCGCCCGCGTCCAGATCGACTATCGCGGGCAGATCCTCTACGCGCATTGCCGCTGGGCCGAGATCGACCGGATGGGCGTCAAATTCGTCCAGCCGCTGGCCGACGGCCCCCTGTTCGAACAGCTGCTGGTCGCCCGCACACCCGGCGAAACACGAACCGGAACGACCGTGATGCCGTTCCCTATCATCCATGCGCGGCAGCAAGGCGGCGAGCGCTCGTTCGGCCGGGCTCTGCATGGCGGATTCGGTCGCCGCGCCGGCTGAACGCGGTATTTTCGCCCACCCCGTTCACGCCCCGTTCCCCTGAGCGCCGCGTCCGGCTAAAGCGGGCCTGTGTCCGCCTTCCCGCTCCCTCCCGCGCTGCATGCCAGCCATGCCGGCATCTGGTTCGCCGAGCATGACCGGCCGCTCGCCACGCTGGGTCGTGGACAAGCGCTGGCTCGTGCCAGCGACACGCCGCTGCTCATGGTCAACGCCCCACTGCTCGGTGCCCGGTTGGGCCATGCCGACCTCTCCGGGCTCGATCTGCTGGAGTTGTTCGCGTTCCTCTTCCCCGCGCAGTTTGTGATCCCCACCGTCGCCGGCCTTGCCCGCGCTCTGGACATGACACCGCCGGAAAACGACGCCCAGGCAGCCGAGTTCATACCCGATCTGGCCCGCGCCATGCTTGACTGGACGGACCGGACCGACTGGCGTGAACGCGAAGGCGCGTGGACGAGCCTTGGCCAGCTCGAAAAACTGCGCTGGAGCTGGGCGCCACTGCTGCGCCCGCGCCTCGCCCGACCAGCGCGGGACGAGCGCTGGCTGTTCAGCCGCCTGCCGCAATGGGAAGATCAGCCGCCACGTGCGCAGCCGCGCCCGGTGACGCTGGACGAGGCCGAAATCATGGCCCGACTCACCGCCCTCACCGGCGCGGGAGCGGAAACACGAACCGGCCAGCGCGACTTTGCCGGCGCCGCGGCCGATGCCTTTTCCCCGCGCGCACGCCGCGACGCACCCAATATGGTGCTGGGCGAGGCCGGCACCGGCATCGGCAAGACGCTGGGCTATCTCGCGCCTGCCACGCTCTGGGCGGAGCAGGCCGGCGGCACCGTGTGGATATCCACCTATACCAAGGCGCTGCAACGCCAGCTCGACCGCGAAACACGCCGTCATTATCCCGATGACGCCGCCTTCCGCCGCCATGTGGTCATCCGCAAGGGGCGGGAGAATTATCTCTGCCTGCTCAATCTGGAAGATGCGCTGCAAGGCGGCTTTGCCGGGCGCGCGGCGATCCTCGCGCAGTTCGTGGCGCGTTGGGCGGCCTATACGCGCGATGGCGATATGGTGGGTGGCGATCTGCCTGGCTGGCTGCTGGCGCTGTTCCGCCGCGCGGGGGCCACCGCACTGACCGACCGGCGCGGCGAATGCGTCTATGCCGGTTGCCCCCATTTCCGCACCTGTTTCATCGAGCGGGCGACGCGGGCGAGCCAGGGCGCGGACATCGTCATCGCCAATCATGCGCTGGTGATGATCAACGCCGCGCGCGGGCGTGAGACGCAGGGCGCGCCGACGCGGATCGTGTTCGATGAGGGGCATCACCTATTCGACGCGGCGGACTCGACCTTCGGCGCAGCGCTGACCGGGCGCGAGGCAATCGAGCTGCGACGCTGGGTGCTGGGGCCGGAAACAGCGAAACGCGGGCGCCGGCGTGGCCTCGCCGCGCGCCTCTCCGATGTGGCGAGCTATGATGCGGACGGCGCGGAAGCGATTGACGATGCCGTCGAGGCCGCGCGCGCACTGCCGGGCGACGACTGGCTGCGCCGCGTGACCGAGCGCATGCCGCAAGGGGCAGCCGAGGCGCTGCTCGGCGCCGTGCGCGACACGGTTTACGCCCGCGCCGAACGGGACGGACGCGAGGCGGACCCCGGCTATGGGCTGGAAGTCGATCTGGGCGATGTGGACGGCGCGCTGATCGACGCGGCGACCGATGCCGCGCGCGCACTGGAGGCGCTGCTGGCGCCGTTGCAGCGCCTCGGCAAGCGACTTGTGGCCGTGCTCGAACTCGCGCCGGACTGGCTCGATGGCCCGGCGCGCGCACGCATCGATGGCGCGCTGGCCGCGCTTGGCTGGCGCTGCGACCTGCTGATGAGCTGGATCGCGCTGCTGCTGCGCGTCGGTGGCCCGGCAGACCCCGTTTTTGTCGACTGGCTGGCGGTCGACCGCGTCGAGGGGCGCGAATATGATATTGGCCTGCACCGCCATTGGCTGGACCCGACCCGACCGCTCGCCGAGACCGTGCTGCGCCCCGCCCATGGCGTGCTCGTCACCTCCGCCACGCTGCGCGCGGGCGGCGACGAACGTACCGCCATCGAGCGATCGGGTGCCAGCCACCTCGATACGCCGCCGCGCTGGTTCGATGCGACGAGTCCGTTCGACTATGCCCGGCAGGCTGAGGTGCTGATCGTCACGGACCTGAAACGCGGCGACCTGCCAGCGCTAGCCGGCGCCTATGCACGGCTGATCGAGGCGGCGGGCGGCGGCACGCTGGGGCTGTTCACGGCGATCCGGCGGTTGCGCTCGGTGCAGGCACGCATCGCGGACCGGCTGGCGCGCGCCGGCCTGCCGCTCTACGCCCAGCACGTCGACCCGCTCGACCCGGCGACGCTGATCGACATGTTCCGCGACGATCCCCACGCCTCGCTGCTCGGCACAGACGCATTGCGCGACGGCATCGACGTGCCCGGCGACTCGCTCCGGCTGGTGGTGATGGAAGGCGTGCCATGGTCCAAACCCTCAGTGCTCCATAGTGCCCGGCGGCTGGCGAGCGAGAGCCCGAGCGCCTATGAGGACCGGCTCGTGCGGGCACGGCTGGCGCAGGCGTTCGGCCGGCTGATCCGCCGCGCCGACGATGGCGGGCAGTTCGTCATTCTCTCCTCCGCCATGCCGAGCCGCTTGCTCACCGCCTTCCCGCCCTCTGTCCCGATCCGGCGCGTGCCGCTGGACGAAGCCATTGCCAGCGTTCGCGCGCGACTTGGTTCCGACATGAATTTGCGGCAGGAAGCCTCCAAAGGGTCGCCACAAGAAAAGGTTCGCGAGCAGGAATGAAGACGGTCATCGTTCTGCGTCATGCCAAGTCGGATTGGGGCGACATGACCCTGCGCGATTTCGATCGCGGGCTGAATGGCCGGGGCGAACGCGCCGCCGCCGTGATGGGCCGCTGGGCCGCTCGGCACAAGGTGGCGCCTGAGCGGATTATCGCCTCGCCGGCCGTGCGGGTGGTCGAAACCCTGCACCGCTTCGCGCAGGCGCATGGCGCTTGCCCGGAACCGCAATTCGATATGCGGCTCTATCTCGCCAGCGCGCCGATGATCGCCGAGGTCCTGGCCGATACCGGCGACGACTCGGCCATGATATTGATTGCGGGCCACAGTAGCGGCGTGGAAGACTTCATTCTCGCCGCAGTGCCCAACGACAGCGACTCTGCCTTGCGCGATGCGGTGACAGTCAAATTTCCCACAGCCGCGCTGGCCATCCTCGATTTTGACGTTCCCGACTGGCAAAGCCTCGCCCAGCATTTTCCGGGCCGCGCCCGCCTGCGCGCCTTCGTGCGTCCGCGCGACCTCGACCCCGCGCTGGGGCCGGATCAGCGCTGAGACGAGGCTCAGCCGCCGCCAAGGGCATCCTGCAGATTTTGACGGATGACGGTGAGCCGGGCGATCAGCAAGGCGAGATCCGACGCGCCGATCCGTCCCGAACGCCGAACGCTCTGGCCCGTTGCCGGGGTGTCCTCCGCCGTGGCCGCTTCAATCGGCAGTTCACCTTGCGGTCCAGCGTGCGATGGAGCCGAACCGATTGTGGGGGTGGCGGCGGCCGGTGGGGCCGGGTCAGGCGCGGCCGGAGGCGCCGACATGGACGCCCCACCTTCCGGCCCGATCGTCGCACGTCCCGACAGCAGGCGCTGCGCGCCGCGCACCGTGAAGCCCTGCTCGTTAAGCAGGCCCTTGATTTCACGCGCGATTTCGACATCGCGCGGCCGGTAATAGCGACGGTTCCCGGAGCGTTGCAGGGGGCGCAGCTGTGGAAAACGCGTTTCCCAATAACGAAGGATATGCTGCGCCACGCCAAGTTCGCGGGCAAGCTCACCAATCGTCAGAAACGCGCCATCATTCTTACTCATGCCGCATTGTGCACCGATCGCCCGCCAGCGGTCAATCCGGCGGCCGGATCAGCTCTTTGCGACTCGATCCCGCAACGATTGGCTGGCCCGGAAGGTAAGTACCCGCCGCGACGTGATCGGCACCTCGATACCGGTCTTGGGGTTACGCCCGACGCGTTCATTCTTGTCTCGCAAGACGAAGGTGCCAAAGCCGGAAATCTTGACGTTCTCGCCATTTTCCAGCGCTTCGGACACGAGATCGAGCACTTGCTCGACAAGCTGCGCAGAATCCGCCCGAGACAAACCAATCTGTCTGTTGAGATGTTCCGCAATCTCGGCCCGCGTTAAAGTATCTTCCGAAGCCATTCCGCCCCCAAACGAAACTTGCGCACGGGCACGCCCCCACGTGCCCGTAACCCTTGTCTTGCGGCAGATTGACAATGTTTGCAACGAGAAGAATCGAAAGAAGACAATGGGACGCGCCCCAGAACGGGACCAGACGCCGCGCCGGTCAATAGCGCAGGATGCTGGCGCCCCATGTAAAGCCTCCGCCCATCGCTTCCAGAACGATGAGATGGCCCTTGCGAATCCGGCCATCACGCACCGCGACATCGAGCGCGAGCGGCACCGAGGCGGCCGAGGTATTGGCATGCTGATCGACCGTCATGACGACCTTGTCCGGGTCCAGCCTGAGCTTGCGCGCGGTCGCATCGAGAATGCGGGCATTGGCCTGATGCGGCACCACCCAATCGACCTGATCGGCCGACACATCGGCAACGGCGAGCACCTCGCGCAGCACGTCGGCCAGCTTGACGACGGCATGGCGGAACACGTCCTGCCCCTTCATGCGCACCTTGCCGACGGTGCCGGTGGTCGACGGGCCACCATCGACGTTCAGCAGCGCATTGTGGCGGCCATCGGCATGCAGCCGGCTGGCGAGAATCCCGCTGCCGGTCTGCGCGTCCGTCTCCTGCGCCTGCAGCAGGACAGCGCCGGCGCCGTCGCCGAACAGCACGCAGGTCGTGCGGTCCTCCCAGTCGAGAATGCGGCTGAATGTCTCCGCGCCGATAACCAGCGCGGTCCGCGCAGCGCCGCCGCGCAGCATATTATCCGCAACGGTGAGCGCGTAGAGAAAGCCCGAGCACACGGCCGCCACATCGAAAGCGACACAGTCATCGATGCCGAGCTGCGCCTGCACGATGGTGGCGGTGGCGGGAAAGGTCTGGTCCGGCGTGGCCGTGGCGAGGATGATGAGGTCGACCTCGTTAGCCGCCACACCCGCCATCTCCAGCGCCCGTCGCGCCGCGTCCGTGCCGAGCGTGGAGGTGGTTTCACCCTCGCCGGCAATATAGCGCTGGCGGATACCGGTGCGCTCGACGATCCAGGCGTCGCTCGTATCCACCGTCTGCGCCAGTTCGGCATTGTCGACGCAGCGACGCGGCAGGGCCGAGCCGGTTCCCAATATCACGGACCGCAAGGTCATTTGGCGATCAGTTCCTCGCTCGCAATAGGCCCGACACGCGCCAGATCCTCCCGGATGCGTGCGCTCAGGCCCTCCTCGACCAGCCGTGCCGCAACATGCACCGCATTGGCAACACCCTTCTCGTCAGCGCTGCCATGGCTCTTCACGATAATCCCGTTGAGACCCAGAAACACCGCGCCGTTATGATTGTTGGGATCGAGATGGACCTTGAGCAGATGCAGCGCCGGCTTGGACAGCAGGAAACCCGCCTTCGAGCGCAGCGAACTGGTGAAAGCGCGCCGCAGCACGTCGGTAACGAAGCGCGCGGTGCCCTCGGCCGTCTTGAGCGCGATATTGCCGGCAAAGCCCTCTGCCACGATCACATCGGCCTCGCCCGAGGCAATCTTGTCACCCTCGATGAAGCCATCGAAACGCAGCGGCAGGCCACGCGCGCGGCGCAGGATGCCGGCGGCATCCCGGATCTCATCCGTACCCTTGAGGTCTTCCGTGCCGATGTTGAGCAGCCGCACGCGCGGCATGGCGAGATTCTGCACGATCCGCGCATAGGCCGCCCCCATCACCGCGAACTGGACGAGATTGCGCGCGTCGCACTCCGTGTTGGCGCCGAGATCCAGCATCACCACGTCATTATCGCCAAGGGTGGGGAGCGTGGCGGCCAGCGCAGGCCGGTCGATGCCGGGCATGGTTCGCAGGGCGAGCTTGGCCATGGCCATCAACGCGCCAGTATTGCCCGCCGAGACAGCGGCCATCGCCGAGCCGTCCTTGACGGCCTGGATCGCGAGCCCCATCGAACTGCCGCGCGACTGGCGGATGGCCTGGCTGGGCTTGTCCGTCGCTGCCACCACCTTGTCGGTGTGGACGATCTCGGCCGCGTTGGAGAGATTGGGGTGGTTCTTCAGCGCGTCACGAATGCGCACTTCATCGCCGAACAGCAGGAAGCGCAGCCCGTCATGGCTGCGACGTGCACGTGCGACGCCGGCGATCATGACGCGCACGCCTTCATCGCCGCCCATCGCATCGATCGCGATCCGCGGCGTCGTCACGTCATCTTCTCCCTCTATCTGGGACTCAGGCGCCGATCGCGATGACTTCGCGGCCGTTATAATGGCCACAGGCGCCGCACAGATTGTGGGGGCGCTTCAGCTCGCCACAATTGGAGCATTCCTGATAGGATTCGATAGGCAGCGAGTCATGGCTGCGACGCATGCCGCGCTTGGACGGCGAAGTTTTTCTCTTGGGGACAGCCATCAGGGCACCTGTTCAAAATTCATCATGATCAAAAACGGGTTCGCTACCCGGCTAGCACATTGACAGACCCGCGGCCACTGGGGGCCGCGACCAATGGAAGGCCGGGCGTTTGCGAGAGTGTGCGCCTATACCGCTTTTTCCGGCGGGTGCAACCGATTCATTGGAAATCGACCGATCCGGTGGAAAGTCCGTCGCTCGCGATGGCGTCGCCATCAGTCACGCACGCCAGTGACCGCATCCCCCACAAAAGGATTGCCCGCCCGCTCCTGCGCGAAGCTGCTCGGCTGACCATGGCCGGGCACGAAAATCGTTTCCCCGCCGAGCGGCCAGAGCTTGCGCGTGATCGAGGCGATGAGATCCTCATGATTGCCCATGGGGAAATCGGTGCGCCCGATAGAGCCCTGAAAGAGCACATCGCCAACGATCGCCAGATGCGAGGGCGGATGGTGGAAGACCACATGGCCGGGCGTGTGACCGGGGCAATGGATCACGTCCAGGACCAGGTCGCCCACTGTCACCTGATCGCCATCGATCAGCCAGCGATCCGGCTCGAACGGCTCGCCGGGCACGCCCCATTGGCGGCCGTCATCGGCAAGGCGCGATATCCAGAAGCGATCCGCCTCGTGCGGGCCCTCGATCGTCAGGCCCAGTTCCTCCGCCAGCACGCCGGCCTGCCCGCAATGGTCGATATGGCCATGGGTCACGAGCAGCTTCTCCAGCGTGACGCCATGCTCCGCGACGGCCGCCTTGAGGCGCGGCAGGTCACCGCCCGGATCGACCAGCGCGCCGCGCATCGTGCGCGTGCACCAGAGCAGCGAGCAATTCTGCTGGAGCGGCGTTACCGGGATCATCGCCACGCGCATCGGCGGCTCCTGGGGACTGGTCGTCGTCATCGGGCTGATCTGGCAGTTGGGGGGCCGCGGCGCAAGGTCGGTTAGACTGCCAGCAGTCCATCGACCCACGCCGGCACCAGCTCGCTGGCAGGGCCATGCCGGCACTCATCGAACCAGCCACTGCCCGCCGATGGCTCCAGATTCAGCTCCAGCGTGGACACGTCCAGCGCCCGCGCCATGCGCACGAAGCCGGCGGCCGGATAGACCGCGCCGGAGGTGCCGATGGAGACGAACAGGTCCGCGCGCGCAAGCGCCGCCTCGATGCGATCCATTTGATAGGGTATCTCGCCGAAGAAGACGATGTCCGGTCGCAGCGCTAGGTGGTGTGGACACTTATCTGAGCCATAGGACGGTTGCGGCGAGTGTGACGATGGCGAGGTAGTTTCGCGCGGTTTTCTCGAAGCGGGTGGCGACGCGGCGGAACTGCTTGAGTTTGCTGAAGCAGCATTCGACG
>DATMGL010000001.1:0-135159 GCA_035555575.1 Sphingobium sp. | reverse complement strand
GCTGCTGACGGGGCCGAACTAGGATCGACGTGTGCTGAAAAGCGTTGTTTTTGCCCGGGCTGAGTAACCCGTTCAAGGCTCAAAACCTATAAGTGCCAACGATAACGACGCACTTGCTCTCGCAGCGTAATTGAGGGCCTCACGGCCTGACATTACCCTAACAGAACGCGGCTGGGCCAGCCGGGCAACAGAATGGATTCCAGCGGTACGGGGAGCACCGGGCAACAGAAGCTCCCCACTCATCCTTCTATGCGCCCAGATGCGACGATGCCATGCCGATGCGGGAGCGCATTTGGCGCCTGGTTGGCCGCGCGGCGTCCACCGCAACAAATCTGTCATGAAACCGTCACCGCGCTGACGCCGGAATCGCATTTGGCTGTCACATCCATCCCCTAGCTGCCGCGCCGAGGACGTAAGGGGGCTGGCGGAGAGTCGAAACTCCCATGGGCCGTCCTGCACTCGATAACCCGGATCAATCCGGCAGCGGAGACGACGATGAAACAGATCATGCGGACCAAGACGATCATGCTGGCAGGGGCGGTGCTGCCGCTTCTGGCTGGTTGTGGCGCCAACGAAATCGCCTCGCCCGGCACGGGCGGCAATGTCATCATCAACCCGCCGCCAACGGGCACGCCGACGCCATCGCCCACGCCGACCCCGGCGGGCACGGTGACCCCGGCGGCGGCCTGCCCGAGCCTGCCGACCGGTGCGAACCCGCTGGTCGATGTCGGCCTGACGGCGGAGACGCCGACGGGTGTTTGGCGCATCTGCGAGCTGCCGGCGACCATCAACCAGTCGATCACGCTGCCCAAGGTCGCGGGCCTGCTCTATGCGATGAATGGCCGCGTCAACGTCGGCTGCGATCGCGGCTTCAGCGAAACCCAGGTGCCCGCCGCCTGCACGATCCCGGCGGTCACCCTCAAGATCGAGCCGGGCGTGATCGTCTATGGCGGCACCGGCCAGTCCTGGCTCGCGGTCAATCGCGGCAACAAGATCGACGCCGTGGGCACCGCCGCCAAGCCGATCATCTTCACCAGCCGCGCCAATGTGCTGGGCACCAATGACGACAGCTCGATGGGCCAGTGGGGCGGCGTGGTGCTGATGGGCCGCGCCAAGGTGACCGATTGCACCTTCGGCTCGGTCACCGCCGGCACGTGCGAGCGCCAGACGGAAGGCGCGGCCGACCCGGCCGTGTTCGGCGGCGCGGACGATGCCGACAGCAGCGGCACGATGAAATATGTCCAGATCCGCTATTCCGGCTTCGTGCTCGGCAGCAATGTCGAATTGCAGGCCCTGACCACGGAAGGCATCGGCAGCGGCACGACGCTCGATTATATCCAGAGCCACAACAGCTCGGATGACGGCGCGGAATTCTTCGGCGGTGTCGTCAACTTCAAACATTATATCTCCACCGGCGCGGATGATGACAGCCTCGACGTCGACACCGGCGCGCGCGCCAATTTCCAGCATGTCCTGCTCATCCAGCGCCCCGGCGCCGGCGATGCGCTCATGGAGATCGACAGCAATGGCGCGGAAGGCGACACGCCGCGCACCAACCTGAAGGTGGTGAACTTCACCGCCATCCAGAACCAGGTGAGCAGCAACAACGAGGCCAATGACCAGGCCTCGATCCTGCTGCGCGGCAATTCGGACACGACCTGGGCCAATGGCATCATCGTCACGCCCAACAACGAGTGTCTGCGCATGAACGGCTCGGGCACCACGCCCGCCACGCTGGTCGCCCACTCGGTGGTGATGACCTGCAATGCGACGAAATATCTCGGCAGCGGCGCCTATACGGCGGCGCAGGTGGCCACGATGTTCGGCGCGGGCAGCAACGGCAACAGCGACGTGTTCACGACGACCCTGTCCAGCCTGTTCATCAACGGCGCTGGCGAGACGGCGGTGGCGGCGTTCGACGCCAAGACGCTCGATCCCTTCTTCGACACCACCACGCATATCGGTGCGGTGAAGGACGCGAACGACAACTGGTTCAAGGGCTGGACCTGCAATTCGGCCACCGCGACCTTCGATGATGCGGGCAATGCCAACCGGGCGTGCACCTCGCTGCCGACCGTCTGAGCCAACGCTCATCAACGCGAGGCGGGGTGCGGCCGGCAACGACCCGCACCCCGCCACACATGACACTCAATTCCCAAGGGGATATTTCATGGCAACGCCGCTCAAATTCGCGGGCCTGCTCCTCCTTTCTTCAGCGCTCACCGCGCCTGCGATCGCGCAAGTCAACGCCGCCGATGTGGCGCCGCAGGGCGATGACGCCCCCGTGACCCTTGCCATGAACGCGGCAACGTTCGGCGCTGGCCCGGCGACGGATAGCACCACCGCGCCCGATATCTCGGTCCCCGGCGGCGAAATCGTGGTTGTCGGCCGGCGGAGCGGGAATGTGGAAAAGAGCGCGGCCGCCGTCGTCTCCGTGCTCTCCAGTGCGGATATCGCACGGACGGGCGAGGGCAATATCGCCGGCGCGCTTGGCCGGGTCACGGGCCTGAGCGTGGTCGGCAGCGGCTTCGTCTATGTGCGCGGCCTGGGCGATCGCTACTCGCTGGCGCTGCTCAACGGCTCGCCACTGCCCAGCCCGGAGCCGCTCAAGCGTGTCGTGCCGCTCGATCTGTTCCCGACCAACATCGTTTCCTCCTCGCTGGTGCAGAAGAGCTATTCGCCCAATTTTCCCGGCGAGTTTGGCGGCGGCGTCATCAACCTCACGACCAATGCGGTCCCGGCCGAGAGCTTCCTGACGATCAGCGGCGGGATCGGCGGCAACAGCGAGACCACGACCTCGGTCGGCTATGTCCATTATGGCGCGAAGACCGACTGGACCGGGTTCGACAACGGCTCGCGCAATATTCCGCCCGCACTGGCGGCCTATTTCGCGAGCGGCGAGCGCCTCAATGACGGCGTGGTCGATACCCAGGCGATCGGCGCCCAACTGGTCAACTGGCGCAACGGCATCGTCCAGCGGCAGGATGCGATCGCACCCAACTGGTCGGTGTCGCTCTCCGGCGGCACGTCATTCGACCTGGGCGGCGACACGACGCTCGGACTCATCGCGACGGCGGGCTACAGCAACAAGTGGCAGACCCGCGATGCGATCCAGCAATTCTCGGTCAGCTCCGATCTTTCGACCATCGATTCCGATTTCGAGCGCGTCTCGACCGATAATCGCGTGGTGGTGAACGGACTGCTCGGGCTCGGCCTTGAATTTGGCGAGAACAAGCTGCGCTGGACCAATCTCTATATCCGCGACACGCTCAAGCACACCCGACTGGGCATCGGCCAGAAGAACCAGACCCCGACCGATTATATGCAGCAGGATACCGCCTGGTATGAGCGGCAGCTGATGAGCACCCAGCTCACCGGCGAGTTCAAGCTGACGCCGGAACTGCGCGTGGATATGCGCGGCGGCTATGCCAATTCGCAGCGCAAGGCACCGGGCGAACTCTCCATCGAATATGTCCGCACCAATGCTGCGGCCGATCCCTTCGGCGCACAGTTTGTCAACCGGCTGGACGGCAACCGCGGCAATGCGGAAGTCACCTATTCCGATCTGAACGAGGATCTCTGGTCGTTCGGCGCGGATGTGACCTACCGGCCGATCCCGGACCTTGGCGTCTCGGCGGGCTATGCCTATCAGCGCACCATCCGCGACAGCGCGCGCCGCGATTTCCAGTTTCGCGCGCCGGGCACGTTGCCGGGCGGCGTCGACATGCTGCGGCCGGACCTGCTGCTGTCCGGCAGCGTCATCGACGCCTTCGACATCGGGCTGGTCGAGGATGATTCCAATCCGGCATTCCGGGCCAAGCTGTTCAACCATGCCGGCTACGCCAAGCTCAACTGGCAGATTACCCCCACCTTGCTGATCGACGCCGGTGCGCGCTATGAAACGGCGAAGCAGAAGGTGGCGCCGTTGCAGTTGTTCAACACGGCCGGCGCATCGCTGGCGGGGACCAATCTCGACAATGATTACTGGCTGCCGGCCGCGACGCTGACCTGGCAGATGCAGCCGGACATGCAGGTCCGCCTCAATGCCTCCAAGACCATCGCCCGGCCGCAGTTTCGCGAGCTGATCTTCCAATATTATTTCGACCCGGATTCGAACCGCCAATATCAGGGCAACCCGCTGCTCAAGGATAGCGAGCTGTTCAACGCCGAGGCGCGCTATGAATGGTATTTCGCGCGCGATCAGCGCTTGTCATTGGCCGGCTTCTTCAAGCGGCTGGACAACCCGATCGAGCCGTTCAACTTCATTCTGGCCGACAAGCTGGTCACCAGCTTCGCCAATGCGCCCAAGGCCGACCTGTATGGCGCCGAGGTGGAGGTCCAGAAATATATCGACACCAGCACGCTGTCGAACAGCGACTTCTTCGCAAGCCGGCGCCTCGTGATCATCGCCAATTACAGCTACACCAAATCGAAGTTGAAGGTGGGGCCGAACGACACGGTCGCGGTGTTCGGCGCTTCATCCACGCAAGCGAGTGACTTTTTCCGCGATGGCGCGGCGCTCACCGGCCAGTCGGATCACCTCGTGAACCTGCAGCTGGGGCTGGAGGATCTGTCCGCCCTCTCGCAGCAGACGCTCATCATGTCCTATGCGGGCAAGCGGGTGACGAGCCGTGGCATCGCCAATCAGGGGCAGCCGGACGTCTATGAATATCCCGGCTTCAATCTGGACTTCGTCGCCCGTCAGGGCTTCGATCTTGCCGGCCGGGCGTTCGACGTGAAGTTCGAGGCGCGCAATCTGACCAACCGCAAATATCGCGAGCAGCAATCGAACGGCGCGAACAGGATATTCTACAACCTCTATAATCTTGGCATGAGCGTCAATCTGTCGCTCTCGACCACCTTCTGAGGGCTGATCCCGACGAAGAGACGCCACTCCCATGGCACCAATGGAAAGGGCGGTCACATGGCCGCCCTTTCTGATTGGGGCGCGGCGTGGACCTTTTTCGGTTATGAGCTGGATGATCCTGCCACTGCGGGACCGGTTATCAGGCGGCTGGCTCCGATCCTGAGCCGCGGCCCTATCCCACCCAGACTTGCTCGCGATACCATTTGGTGATGATATATTTCGTCCCCGCGCGCACTTTCATGCCGTGGTGGAGGGTGGCGCCGTTGACGCTGCCATCCGGCAATCGGTTGTTCCAGGCGAGCAGTTTGCCCAGCTCGGGCTGGACGATCTTGTCGATCCGGGTGAAGCGGGTCGCCCCGCCGGCCGCCGGGGCGTTGAGATAGACCATCAACGTCCAGGTGCGGTTGCCCGAGCGGCCGCAATATGTCTCGTAATCCCGCCCATGCGGTTCGAAATAATCCGTATGCGCCTTGAATTCCTGCCCGACGGCATAGCGCTGCCCCTGCAGCGGTTCGCCATAAGCTGGATCGATGCCCACAAAGGCCGCAAGCCGGGCGTTGACCGCCGCGACGAACGGGTCTGCGCCGTCCAGATCGCATGTCTCGCTGGTGCGGAAGGCATCATGGCCCAGATCGTCCGCGATGGTGGAGGGGCGGCGACCGGCGTCGATCCGTGCCATCAGCCCGGCGCAATCGTCCGGCCCGAGAAAGTCGCGCTTGATGAAGAGCTCCAGCGCTTTGCCAGGAAAACGCTGGATACCGGGCTGTCCGGCGATCAGGGGCGAGGGGAGCGTCGACATGATAGGCCCAACTGTCTAGCAAGTCCGTCAGGGCGCAATCAAGCCGCGATGGACGACGCGCGCATTGTCTTTTTTTGGTAACCATATCGTCTTCGATCGGTCATAGTGAGGGACTAGGCAGCGCGAGCTGTGGAGGGCATCAACCTTAGTATGCGATGGACCGATTTCATGCGACGCACGGGGCGTGCGCCGGCGAAGGCTTCGTCGGACTGGGGGCAATGGCTCGAGGCGTTCCTGCTCGTGCTGCTGCTCATCCAGATTGCCCGGCTGCTATGGACGCTGGTGACGCCGGTCGGGCCGCTCGGCGAGTGGCGCGCGCGGGAGCCCGTGGTCATAGGCAGCGATGCGCGGCGGGCGCTGTTCGCGGGGTTCGATCCCTTCTTCCGCACCGGCGCGATGTCCGGCGAGGCGGTTCAGCAGGTCACGGCCCTGCCGCTCAAGCTCTATGGCATCAGCCTCAACGAAGCCTCCGGCCGGGGCAGCGCGATCATCGCCGATGAGAGCGACGTGCAGACCAGCTATGCCGTGGGTGACGAGATCACGCCCGGCGTCGTGCTGAAGGCGGTGGCGTTCGACCATGTCGTCATCCAGCGCGGCGGCGCGACGGAAACCCTGTTCATCGATCAGTCGAGCGGTGCCGTCGCGGAAGGCGCGGAGACGCCCGACGGCGCGGCTCCCGCGCTACCCGCGCAGCCGGCGACCGGCGCGCTGGAGCCATCCTCGCTCACCAATGCGCTAGGGCTCGCCCCGCGCACGGAGAATGGCAAGGTGACCGGCATCGTCGCGAGTGCGCAGGGTAATGACGCGATGTTCGCGCTGGCCGGGTTCCGGCCGGGCGACATCGTCGTTCAGATCAATGGCCAGCCTGTGACGAGCGCCGGCGACATCAATATGCTGCGCAATGCCATCCGGCCCGGCGCGCGCCTTTCCCTCATGGTCGAGCGCGGTGCGGCGACTGTTCCGATTTCCCTTATACTCCCGGAAAATAAATGACTGCCATGTCCAAGCTGCGGCGCCTCGCCGGCACTGCCTTTCTTGCCCTGATCTGCGCGGCGCCCGGCCTCGCCCAACTGACGCTCAACGTGCGCGATGCCGATATTCGCGCCTTCATTCAGGATGCCGCGCGCAATACCGGCCGGACATTCATCATCGACAATCGGGTGCAGGGCAAAGTCTCGGTCGTGACGGACCGGCCGCTTTCCCGGTCCGAATATTTCGAGATCTTCCTCTCGACCTTGCGCGCCAACGGCCTTGTCGCCGTGCCGGCCGCCGGCGGGGCGTTCCGCATCCAGCCCGCCGAGGGCGCGGCGGGGCAGCCCGGCCAAGTGGGCGGCGCGGCCAATCGCAATCAGTTCGTGACCGAAGTGATCCGCCTGCGCTCGATCGATGCGCAATCCGCGCTCGATACGCTGCGGCCGCTGATCAGCAAGGATGGCTCGATCACCGCCAATCGCTCGGGCCGGTCGATCGTGATTGCCGATTATGCGGATAATATCGCCCGTGTCCGCAAGGTGCTGGCGCAGGTCGATACGGATGGGTCGTCGACCGCGCTGATCCCGCTCAAAAATGCCGGCGCGCGGGAGATCGCCGCCTCGCTGCAAACGCTGGTCGGCGGCGGCGAGGGCGGGGTGGCGAGCGCCACCATCGTGGCCATCGACAGCTCCAACAGCATCGCCATTCGCGGCGACGCATCCGGCGTCGCGCGGCTTTCCGCCATGGTGCGCGACCTCGACAAGCGCGCCGAATCCGGCACGGAGATCCGTGTCTACTGGCTGCAAAATGCCGATGCGGACAAGATGGTGCCGGTGCTTCAGCATCTGCTGGGTCAGGTCTCGGCCGCACCGGTCACGGCGGCATCATCCGGCGCGCCCTCGCGCAACGGCGCGCGCAACAGCGAGGCACCGGCGCCGACACCGGCTGCCGCCGCCGCCAGCGAACCGGGCACCGGCATCGACGGGCGCGGATCGGCCGTGGTGACGCGCTATGAGGGCGCCAATGCCGTGATCGTCGCAGCCGGGAGCGATACGCAGCGGATGCTGGGCGAAGTGATCCGCCAGCTCGACACGCGGCGCGAGCAGGTGCTGGTCGAGGCGATCATCGTCGAGATCGGCAACAATGCCGCGCGCAAGCTGGGCGTGCAGTTTCTGCTCGGCAGCACCAAGACGGGTTTTGCGGCGACCAACTATTCCAACGCCAGCCCCAATCTGCTGACCCTGGCCGGCGCGATCGGAGCGACGCAGCTCGGCACGACGGAAACCGTGGTGGTGGCGCCGGACGGCACGCGGACCACCACCACCACGACCGAGAATAGCGGCCTTGCCAGCCAGCTTCAGGGAGCGGCGGTGGAGACGCTCCAGAATGCGACCGGCGGCTTTGGCGGCGTCGCCACGCAGCTTGGCAAGAGCGGCGTTCTGGGCGCGATCATCAATGCGGTTCAGTCGGATACGGAGAGCAATGTGCTCTCCACGCCCTCCATCACCACGCTGGACAACCAGCAGGCCCGGATGCTGGTCGGGCAGGAAGTGCCGGTCGCCACGGGCGAGGCGCTCAGCCCGAATTTCGACAATCAGTTCCGCACCGTGCAGCGCCAGAATGTCGGCATCATGCTCGACGTAACCCCGCAGATCAACGCGGGCGGAACCATCAAGCTGTTCATCAAGCAGGAGGTGAGCAGCGTCGCCGGTCCGGTGTCGAACAGCAGCAGCGACCTCATCATCAACAAGCGCGAGTTCGAGACGACGGTGCTGGTCGACGATGGCGACATCCTCGCGCTTGGTGGCCTGCTCGATGACAATGAGCGCCGCACGATCGAGAAAATCCCGCTGCTGGGCGATCTGCCGCTGCTCGGCAATCTCTTCCGGTCGAAGAGCCGGGCGCGCACCAAGACCAATCTCATGGTCTTCATTCGCCCGACCATCCTCACCACGCAGGCGGATGCACAGGAGATGACGGCCCGGCGCTACGGCTATATTCGCGGCCGGCAAATGCTCGCCAATCCGGGCGCGGAGCCCTCCATCGACGAACTGGTGCGCGATTATATGGGCGCGGCGCTGCCGGTGGGTGAAGCGGAGCCGGGCGATCAGGTGATTGACGGCCGCGTTGTCCCGCTTGAGCCGACACAATCGCAGCAGGTCGTGCGCCCGGTGCCCCAGGCGCCGGCGGCGGACAAGCGCCCATGAGCGATACGCCGATCGATGTCCCGCCAGAGGGGATGGGCGCGCCAACCCCGGCGCCGATGACGGCCTCGGCCGGGCGGGCAGAGGAGGGGCACGATGCCGCCGATCTGCTGCTGCCGGTGGATATTCCCTACGGCTTTGCGCGCAAGCATGGCGTGGTGATCCTCTCCGGCCGCAGTGTGACGCAGGACGGCGGGCGGATTGCCGTGGCGCTGCGGGAAGGGGCTGATCCGCGCGGGCTGGTGGAAGTGCGGCGGCATCTGGGGCGTAGTTTCGACGTCTCGATCGTGGACGGGCCGGGCTTCGAAAAGCATCTCTCCGATCATTATGCGATGGAAGGCTCGGCGGCCGCCATGGCCGGCTCGCTCGCGCTGGGCGGTGACGACCTCGACTTCATCGCCGGTGATCTGCCGACCGCCGAGGACCTGCTGGCGAGCGGGGACGATGCGCCGGCCATCCGCCTCATCAACGGCATCATTGCCGAGGCGGCGCGGCAGGGCGTCTCCGATATTCATATCGAGCCCTATGAGACCGGTCTTGTGGTGCGCATGCGCATGGACGGCGTGCTCACGGAAACGCTGCGCATGCCGGCCCATGTCGCGCCGGTGGTGGTCAGCCGCATCAAGGTGATGGCGCGGCTCGATATTGCCGAGCGGCGCGTGCCGCAGGATGGCCGCATCGGCCTGACGCTGGGTGGCAAGCTGCTCGACGTGCGTGTTTCCACATTGCCCAGTCGCGCGGGCGAGCGGGTGGTGCTGCGCATTCTCGACAAGGAGAATGCCGGCATTTCGCTCGATGTGCTGGGCCTTGCCGGCGCGGCCGACGCGGTGCTGCGCAGCGCGCTCAAGGAGCCCAACGGCATCATCCTCGTCACCGGGCCGACCGGTAGCGGCAAGACGACGACGCTCTATGCCGGATTGCGCCAGCTGAATGACGGAAGCCGGAACATCCTCACGGTGGAAGACCCGGTCGAATATGCGATCGAGGGCGTGGGCCAGACGCAGGTGAACGCCAAGGTCGGCATGTCTTTCGCGGCGGGGCTGCGCGCGATTTTGCGACAGGACCCGGATGTCGTCATGGTCGGCGAAATCCGCGACCGGGAAACCGCCGAGATCGCCGTGCAGGCGTCGCTCACCGGCCACCTCGTGCTCTCGACGGTCCATACCAACGACGCGGTGGGCGCGATCACCCGCATGCGCGACATGAAGGTGGAGCCCTTCCTGCTCGCCTCCACCCTGCGCGCGGTGCTGGCCCAGCGGCTGGTGCGGCGGCTGTGCCACACATGCCGGGAGCAGGTGCCCGCCGACAAGGCGGTGAGCGCGCTCCTCGGCATCGACGAGGGCACGCTGATCTTCCGGCCGGTCGGCTGCGAGACCTGCAATCATAGTGGTTATAAGGGCCGGGTCGGCGTGTTCGAGGCCATCCGGATCGACGATACGATCCGCCGGATCATCAACGAAGGCGGCGATGTATCGCTGATCGCCCGCCATGCCTTCCTCAATGCGCCCAATCTGGGCTCCGCGGCGCGCGCGCTGGTGCGGGACGGCGAAACGAGCGCCGAGGAGGCAATCCGTATCTCGCGGCGTGAAGCGATCGATGCCTGAATTTGATTATGTGGTAATCGACAAGGCGGGTCGGGAGAAAAGCGGCCTGCTGCGCGCGGATTCGCTCAGCCAGGCGCGTGACACGCTGACCGCGCGCAAGCTGTTCGTCGTCCGCATCGCCGAGGGGCGGGGCGCGACGGGCGGGACCAGCGAGAAGGGCAGGGCCCGCCGCAGCCTGCTCAGCTTCGAGCGCAATCGCCTGTCGGCCAAGGAGCTGACGCTGTTCACCCGGCAGCTCTCCACGCTGGCGCAGGTCTCACCGCTGGAAGAAGCGCTGCGCACCATCACCCGCCAGAGCGAGCGGCCGCATGTGCGCGAGATTGTGGGGCGCGTGCATGGCGGCGTGGTCGAGGGGCGGAGCCTTGGCGATGCGATGAGCGCGGAGGCCCGCAGCTTCCCCGGTCTCTACCGGGCGATGATCGCCGCGGGCGAACGGTCCGGCAGCCTGCCCGCGCTCACGGAGCGGCTGGCGCTGCTGCTCGAGCGACAGGCGGCGATGCGCTCGAAAATGCTGACCGCGCTGGCCTATCCATCCGTGTTGGCGATCTTCGCGATCATCGTGGTGATCTCGCTGATGATCTTCGTGGTGCCGCTGGTGGTCGAGCAGTTCGATACGCTGGGGCAGCAATTGCCGCTGCTGACGCGGATCGTGATGGGCATTTCCAACGTCCTCGCGACATGGTGGTGGGCGCTGCTCATCCTGCTCGGCCTGCTTGGCGTGCTGGGCTGGCGAGCGCTTGGCAACGAGGCCGTGCGCCTGCGGGTGGATGGCGCGCTGTTGCGCCTGCCGTTCGTCGGCCGGCTGCTGCGCGATCTGCATGCCGCGCGCATGGCCCGCACGCTCGCGACCATGGTCGAGAGCCGGCTGCCGGTGATGGAAGGCCTCTCGCTCACCGTGCCGACCATCCATAACCGCGTGTTGCGGGCCGCAACGGAGGACATTGTCGAGGCAGTGCGCGGTGGTGGCAGCCTCTCGGCCGCGATGCGCCGGGCGGATGTGTTCCCGCCCCTGCTCGTCTATCTCGCGGCGAGCGGGGAAAGCGCCGGCCAGCTCGATGTCATGCTGGAACGCGCCGCGGAATATCTCGAGCGCGAGTTTGACGGGTTCACGGCTGCCGCGCTCGCCATGCTGGAGCCGCTCATCATCATCGTGATGGGCGGCATCGTGGCAGTCATCATTCTCTCGATTCTGCTGCCGATCATGCAGCTGCAGAATCTCACAGGTGCCGGAGTTTAAGTCATGAAGCTCGTCATTCCCGAGGCGTCTGCCAGCTGGATCGCCAAAGCCATCAGAAGGCGCCTCGCCGCGCGCAGGCATGCCCTCCAACAGGGCTCAACGTCCTCACGGCGTTCCGCCGAACACGGCTTCACGTCCTTACGGCGTTCCGCCGAACACGGCTTCACGCTGGTCGAACTGCTTGTCGTCATCGTGATCATCGGACTGCTCGGCACGATCGTCGCGATCAACGTGTTCGGCGCGCTGGGCACTAGCAATGTCGCCAAGGCCAAGGCGGATATCGCCACGCTGGAATCCGCGCTCGACCAGTATCGGCTCGACAATCTTACTTATCCGAGCGCGAGCGACGGTCTCAACGCCCTGCTGGCCCCGCCGCCCGGCCTGCCGCAGCCAGAGCGCTATCGGCAGGGCGGCTATATCAAGAAGCTGCCGAATGATCCGTGGGGCCAGCCCTATCAATATGTCGCGCCGGGCCGCAAAGGGCCGTTCGATATCTATACGCTGGGGGCCGACAAGCAGACCGGCGGCGAAGGCGAGAACGCCGATATCTATTCCAGCGACCTGTAGCGCCGGCGATCGGACTGGGTGGGCATGATGTTGGGCAAGCAGCGCAGGCGACATCGGCATGGCGCCGGCCGGGCGGTTTCGCCCTGTGCAGCGATGCCTGGCCCCATGTCGTCGAAGCGCTCCGGTCAACGGGGCTTCACGCTGCTGGAGATGCTGGTGGCGCTCGCCATCTTCAGCATCGCCGCGCTGGCGCTGGTGCGATTGCAGGCGGTGTCCGCGCGCACATCGGCGGACTTGCGGGTCCGCACCATGGCCCAGATCGTGGCGCGCAACCTCATGATCGAGCGCCTGACCGACCCCGTCGTGCCTGCGCTGGGCGCGAGCAATGGCAGCAGCGAGAATGCCGGACGACAATGGCCCTGGGCACAGATGGTCGAGCGCGCCGATCATGATCGGCTGCTGGTCGTCACCATCCGCGTCGATGGCGGGCCGGGACAATCGCCGGCGGTGCTCACATTCGGCCGGCCCGCGCAATGACCCGGAGCAGGCCAAGCGCCCGGAAACGACGGGAAAGAACCTCCTCCGAACACGGCTTCACGCTGGTCGAACTGATGGTGGTGATCGTCGTCATCGGCCTGCTGTCCGGCGCGGTGGTGCTGACCATGGCGGACCCGCGCGGGCGGATCGCCGATGATATCGATCGTTTCGCTGGCCGGGCCGGGGTCGCGCGGGACAGCGCGATCATCTCTGGCCGACCAGTCGCCCTGTGGGTGTCGTCCACCGCCTATGGCTTCGAGCGGCGGGAAAACGGGGCGTGGCTCGCCGTAACCGATGGACCGCTGGCGACCCGGAACTGGGCAGGCGATACGCAGGCGCAGCTCGGCTCCGCCACGCAGGTCCGCGCGGTGTTCGACAGCGTCGGCCGGGCCGACCAGACGTTGCGTTTCGCGCTGGAGCGCGGTGGGAACGCGATCGTTGTGCGCATGGACCTTGATGGCAAGGTGACCAGCGGTGAGTGATGCTGCCGCCTGGCCAATCGGCACCGGGCGCGGCTGCCTGCCGTCGCAGCGCGCCGCCGAGCAGGGCTTCACGCTGATCGAGATGCTGGTCGCGGTGATGATTTTTGCGATGCTGGCCACGGCCGGCGTGGTGCTGCTGCGCGGTGCGGTGACAGGGCAGGCGGCGATCGGCCAGCATCTCGATGCGCTTGCCGATGTCCAGCGCGGGCTGGCGACGATCGATGCCGATCTCTCGCAGGCGAGTGTGCGGATCAGCCGGACCCAGGCCGGGACTTTCGCGCCGGCCTTTTTCGGTCGCGCCGCGCAGGGCAGCGATCCGCTGATGCAGTTTGTGCGCGATGGCTGGAGCAATCCGGGCACATTGCGCCATGCCAGCTTGCAGAAGATCGAATATTGGTGGCGCGCGGGGCGGATAGAGCGGATCGGCTATCCCGCTGTCGATGGCGCCGCGCCGGCCGATCCCGCCATCCTGTTCGAGGGCGTGAAAGCCCTGACTCTGCGTTACCGCGACCGGCAGGGTCATTGGCGCGAGCAATGGGCGCCGGAGACGCCCGAGCAGATGCCCACCGCCGTGGAGATGGTTCTCACGCGGGGCAATGACGCGCCACTGACGCTGCGTTTCCTGGTCGGAACGGCGATCAATCAGCCCGATGACGAGGATGCGGCGGGCCGGGTCGGAGGGCTCGACAATGCCAACTGAGCGGCCTGTTCCCACCATCGGCCGCCCGGACGAGGCGGGTGCGGCGCTGATGACCGTGCTGCTGCTCATCGCCATTCTCTCGGTGGTGACGGCGGTGGCGCTGGAGCGGCTGACGCTGGCGAGCCGCATGACGCGCAATATCGTCTCGGCCGATCAGGGGCGCGCCTATCTGCTCACCGCCGAGCAGATGGCCGGTGCGCGGATCGGCGACCTGCTCGCCCTGCGCGCGGACCGCACCACCCTGGAGGGCGGCTGGCTGGGGAGCGAGCAGATCATCCCCGTGCCGGGCGGACTGGTGCGCGCGCGGATCATCGATCGGGGCAATTGCTTCAATCTGAACAGTCTGGTGCGCGGCACGTCCGCGGGTGCGGGGGGAGGCGACGAGACGCTGACGGCGCGGCCCGAAGCGATCGCGCAATTTGCCGGCCTCATGCGCCTGCTCGGGGCCGATCAGGGCATGGCGCTGCAAGTCGCGACGTCGGCCGCCGACTGGATCGACAGCGATATGGTGCCGGGCAATGGCGGCGCGGAGGATGATTATTATGCCGGGTTCGATCCGCCCTATCGCACCGCCAACACGCTGATGGCCGACCCGAGCGAATTGCTGATGGTGAATGCCGTGACGCCGGATCTCTACCGGCGCCTGCGGCCGTGGATCTGCACCCTGCCGGTCGCGGAGATGTCACCGATCAACATCAATACATTGCTGCCGGGGCAGGCCGTGCTGCTGGCCATGCTCGCACCCGAGGCGCTGGGGCTGGATCAGGCGCGGCAGGTGCTGGCGCAGCGTCCGGTTGCGGGTTATGGCAGTCTCCCGGCTTTCTGGGATCAGCCAATCATGGCGCGGGTCAAGCCGGACCTACCCCAGACCGTTGTGATGCAGGTTCAACAGAAGACACGCTGGTTTGAGGTCGCGCTGCGTGCCGACCTGGGAGGAGACGAAGTGGCCGAAACGGTGCTCTTCGATGCAAAGGACGAACCGGTGCGACTGATGCGCCGGCAATGGGGCGAAGGTGACAGCTGATCGTGGCGCATGACTATATCATCCTGCTTGCTCCCGAGCGCGATGCCCCGCCCATCTGGTATCGGGTCGATGGCGGCCAGATCGTGCGGCGCGGCAAAGGCATGGGCTGGCTCGCGCCGGGGCGCGATGGCGCGCCGGACGAGGCGGTGGGCGAAGCGATGCTCGTGCTGCCGCCGCATGCCACCACATTGCACTGGATCGCCTGCCCCGGCATGACGGCCCGGCAAGGCGCCATGGCCGCACGGCTGATGGCGCTGGAGGCCAGCATCGGCGCCAGCACGGGCGCCAATGCCGGCGCGAGCGAGCGGCTGCATGCCGTGGTCGCCACCGCGGACGATGCCGATGCCGATGCGTCGCATATCGTCGCGGTGACGAGCCACGGCGCCATGGCGCACTGGATCAGCTGGTGCGACGCGCATGGCCTTGGAGACGCAAGCATCGTGCCGGGCGCGCTGCTACTGCCCGCCCCGGACAATGGCTTTGTGCGCGCGCTGATCGGGGAGGCCGATGTGGTGCGCGGCCCTGATAGCGCGTTCGCCGGCGACGAGGCGATAGCGCCATTCATCATCGGTGACGCGCCGGTCACGCAGGTGCCCGCGGACAGCATCGACGCGGCGCTGCTGCGCGCGCTCGACGAACCGCCACTGAACTTGCGGCAGGGCAGCTTTGCGCGTCGTTCACCGGCCCGGTTCGATCGTGCCCGGTGGATGCGACTGGCGGTCATGGTCGGCGGTCTCGCGCTGGCGACATTGCTCATCGGGCTGGTGACGCTTCTGCGGCTTCATGCGGAAACCGCGCGGCTGAACACGCAGACGGTGGCGCTTGCGCAGACGGTTGATCCCGCGATCAACGATCCGGAGACGGCAGAAAGTCGCATCGCCGGACTGGTCGCCGCACGGGGCGGGCGCGGCGGGTTCACCGGCGTGATGGCGGGCCTGATGACCGCGATGCAGGCCAACCCCAATGTGGTCCTCACCAATGTCAGCCAGAGCGCGGATGGTTCGTTGCGCATCCAGCTGGCCGCAACCAAGGCCGAGGAGATTAACGAGGTGCTGATCGCGATTCAGGAAGCCGGCTGGCGGCTCAGCGCGAATGCGGTGCAGCAGCGCGGCGCGCGGCTCATCGCGGATATCATGGTGGTGCGCTGATGACGCAGGGCATGCTGATCTGGTGGCGCAACCATAGTCTCGGCGAGCGGCGCCTCATGGCGGGGCTGGGCATCATCGCCGCCATCATCTTCCTGTGGCTTGGCGTCTGGCGACCGGTGACGGGCGCGCTGGAGACCGGCTGGCAGCGGCAAGGCGTGGCGCTCGACCGCTATGCCGCCGTGCGCTCCGGCGTGGCGGACCTGCGCCGCCGGCCGAGCCAGCGCGCGCAGACCGAGCCGGTCCCGCTCGATCAACTGATCGGCCAGAGTGCGGCGGAGGCGGGTTTCACGCTTGATCGCGCCACCCAGCAAGGGCCCGGCCGCATGTCCGTGAACATCGCGTCGGCCCGCGTCGGCCCGCTGCTCGAATGGATCGCCGGCCTGGAGCAGGCTGGCATCAGCGTGCAGACGATCAGCATCGTGCCCGGCGCGACGGAAGGCACCGTGGCCATGCAGGCGCTGTTTCAGGAAGTGCAACCATGACCGACTGGTTCCGCAGCACGCGCGCGCGGCTCATATTGGCGTTGATCCTGGCGATCAGCCTGCTGGTCACCTGGCCCCTCCGCGCGGCGTTCAGCCTGTTCGGCCTTGCCGATATGGGCGTTGCGGCGCGCTCTTTGCGAGGGCCGGTCTGGTGGGGCGGGGCGGAGGAATTGCAGATCCGGGGTGTGCAGCTCGGCACGGTCAATGTCATGCTCAACCCGGCGCAGCTCCTGATCGGGCGGGTGCGTATCGACATCTCGCGGCAATCGGGCTCGCCCGACGATCTGCGCGGTGCTTTCACGATTGGCTGGGGCCAGCGCGGCATTGACGATGTGACCGGCGCGCTGGCGCTGGCCGCGCCGCTCGCGCCCTTGCCGGTGAGCCGGGTCGAGCTGGAGGATGTCACCGTTCATTTCGCGGGCGGGCGCTGCACCTTGGCGGCCGGCCGCGTGCGCGCGCGCGTCCCGGCGCTTATCAGCGGCCTGAACCTCGCCAACGGCCTGAGCGGGGACGTGAAATGCGCGGACGATGCCGTGGAGTTGCCGCTGGTCAGCCAATCCGGGCTGGAGCGCCTGATCGTGCGGATCGCCGCTGACGGCCGCTATGAAGCGACGATGCGGATCAAGACCGCCGATCCCCTGCTGAGCATGGCGCTGGGGGCCAATGGTTTCCGCGCGGCCGGTGACGAGCAGCTATTGCGCACCGTCGGCCGGCTATGACGGGAGTGGCGGGGGCAGTCGTCCCGGCCCTCGCCGGGGCGGGGCTGGGCGCGATTATCGGCAGCTTCCTGGGCGCCATAGTGATGCGCTGGCCGCGCGGCGAATCGGTGATGAAGGGCCGCTCATATTGCGACGCGTGCGGGCGCACGCTGGGCGTGGTCGATCTCATTCCCCTGTTCGGTGCGCTTATCCAGCGCGGGCGCTGCCGGCGCTGCGGCGCGCGGATCGATCCGGCGCATATGCTCATGGAAGCAGGTTGCGCGCTGATCGGCGGGGTCGCGCTCGGGACGCTCCCACTTCTCGCGGGCCTGCTGGTCGCCATGGGCGGATGGCTGCTACTGACGCTCGCCATTTTCGATGCCCGTCATTTCTGGCTGCCGGACCTGCTGACCCTGCCGCTTGCGGTGATCGGCCTGACGATCGGGGACTGGATCCTTCCCGCACCGTTTTGGGACCGGGCAACGGGTGCCGCCCTCGGCTATGGCCTGCTGTTTGCGCTGGCATGGGGCTATCGCCGCTTCCGCGGACGCGACGGGCTGGGCCTTGGCGATGCCAAACTGCTTGGCGCAATCGGCGCCTGGATGGGCTGGCAGGCGCTGCCATTGGTGCTGTTGCTCGCCAGCAGCGCCGGGTTGCTCTGGGTCCTGATCCAGGCCTTGCGGGGGAGGGCGGTGGAGCGCGGCACGCGAGTGCCACTGGGAACCTTCCTGTGCTGCGCCGTTCCCGCCGCGATGGTCGCCGGCCACCTGCTGGGGTCATGATGCACGGGCCGCCCTTTCACATTGACCGGGACAGGCACAATCCTTAGGGAAGCCGGTCATTGCCGGATTAGCACAGTGGTAGTGCAGCGGTTTTGTAAACCGAAGGTCGCGGGTTCAAATCCTGCATCCGGCACCACGTTGCCTTGAGCGGTTGATTTCCCGGAGATTTGGCGGAAATCCAGGACCCTCCACGCCTCCAGCCGCCTATAGTCCGAATCAGAGGGCAGGAGCGGTCAGACATATTCCGCGCCTTGCAATGGCTGCGTAGGGAGCAGGGCCACGCTCGGTCGCCAACGAGATGAACAAGGCAGGCCATCCATGAGAAAGCTCGGTAGCATTGGCGTCTTGGCCCTGATGCTTGCTGGCTGTGCCGCGATGGTCCCGGTTTCGCCGGCGGCGGGGCCCCACGAGGCGACCGTGCAATATGACGAGACGGCTTATCTCGGCCCCCTTCAGGTGACGCCCCGCGATATGGTGGAGGATAGCCGCTGCCCGGAGGGCGTGGAATGCATCCGGGCCGGGCAGGTGAAGCTGAAAGTGGCGTTGGTCGAAGGCGGACAGCACAGCGAACGGGTGCTGACGATGAACGAACCGCTGATGACCGGCGCGGGCGCCCTGACCCTGGTCGCAACGCGCCCCTATCCGTCCATCACGGCGAAATATGCCAAAAGTGCCTACCGATTCACCGTCCGGCTGGAACGTTCAGCCATGCATCCTGATGACCCCGGCCACATGAAAGATCGTTAACGATCTGGTGATATATGCCGTCATCTGCCATGGCTCTGCTCAGTCACTCGTTCGGAGGAGCCTTGGGAAGGCACTGAACAACCCGGACGCTATGTGGGGAAATGTGAATGAAGCATGGTATGGTAATGACGGCAGTGGTCGCTGCCAGCATGATGGCAACGCCAGCAATGGCTGTGGATTTTTCGCTCAATAACCAGGGTAATGGTTGGTATGGCACGCAGATCGGCGCCAGCCCTTACAACGACAAGGGGCAGATTTCCGGCCCGTTCGCGTTTGATACGACGCTTACATTCAATGTCAGCAATGACAGCCTGATCAACATATTCCTCAGCCAGAGCCAGTCAGGCATCACATTCTCGGACATTTTCCTGAACGGCACGTCGATCGTGAGCAATCTCGTCGGGCCGCTGTCCGAAACGCTCGTCGGCTTCGGTTATGCTGAAGCAGGCACCGCTTCCCTCCGTTTCGTCGGTGTGAACGTCAGTGACTCCCATTGGATTGGCGGGCACGTCAATGCTACCGCAGCCACGATTCCGCAGAATCCGGGCGCCATTCCCGAGCCGGCAACCTGGGCGCTGATGATCGGCGGCCTCGGCCTCGTTGGCGCCGCGATGCGTCGGCGCGCGACAAAGGTTCAGTTCGCCTGATCTGCCGGCGCGGTTGTTCCGATCGAGAAAGGGCCTTCAACAGGGCCTTTCTCATCTGATCGCCGGCGATCGCAGTCGGCGCGCGAGATAGCCCGACGCGGTGATGCTAGGCGCTCGACCCGCAGGTCGACACGGCGCCGGGAGCCAAAAAAATGAAACCGTCGGCATTGCTGCCGGCGGTTTCGTCGTCACAGGCACGGTCAGGCGAAGCGGACGCCCACCCTTGGCTGGCGGCGCATGGCGGCGCCGATCATGCCGAACCCTGCGATCATCAGCGCCCAGGTTGCCGGCTCGGGCACCGCCGCCACCGACACGCCATCGACATAGCTGAGCACGCTGTTTCCATCCGTCACGCCCGCCCCGTAGCTCACGCCATTGCCCGTATCACCATTGCTCCAGAAATTGACGACCAGGTTGTCTGATTCCGATGTGGTGAAAACCAGCCCATAGATATCGAGAAAGCCGCCATGGAACGGATAATCGCTGGCGGTTTGCGGGGAGCCATCCGGGTAGAATAAGTTATCGTAGGACAAGCCGGGCGCGGTGCCGTCGGGGCCGGCGCCACTGGCCACCAAATAGTGACCAAAGCTGGCCGGCGCTAACAGGTTCGTGGCTTCCGGATTGGACGGATTGCTTGCCACAACCCCTGTGATCGTCGTGGCAAGGCCGATATTCGAGTCGGCAAAGCTGCCGGTTGCACCGGTGACGATGAAGGAGCCGTCGGGGTCGACAAGGTTCGGCGAGGTGCCGAGGGGCCCATCCGTATTTGGATTTGGCTCATAGGTCAGCGCGACCGAACCGCTGACCCCCGACCCGGCAAAGTTGAAAAGAAAGGTGGCTGCGCTGACGGGGGAGCCCAAGGACGTTCCAAGGATCACCGCGGTCGCGATCTTGTGCATATAGCTCATGATTTTCTCCCACAATTTTTAGCCGGTCGGACGTCGGCCAGGCTGCCAGACGGCATCTGCTCTCTTGTGGTTGAGACGGGGTTTGGCTAACGATCATTAACCTAAAATGCCGAAAAATGGTAGGAACGAGACCCTCCCGACTCGGTCAGCCCGTGCCGTTTCTGCGGCTGGCCTGCACCGTTTGCCCGGTGGAAACGGAATCAAGAATATCGATACTTTCAAGTATATCTTTGCTTAGCGGCACGCGGCCGGCTAAGACCCGACCATGAACGCCAAGCTCCAAGCCAAACAGCAATTTCAACGCATGATGAAATGGATCGCCCTTGCGGCGGTGCTGGTGGTGATCGGCGCGCTGATGTTTCTGGGCCGGCTGGGTTCGCTGACGGTGCACACGGTCATCGCCACCATCCTCGGTGTCTTTTTCTCCGTTACGCTGGGCTGCGGCCTGTTCGCCCTCGCTTTTTTCAGCGACAAGAGCGGACATGACAACGACGTGAGCAACATGACGAAACGACAGGGCGACGATTAGGGCGGCGTATCGCTCATGCGTCCCTGACGCGAGTCGATGATGGCGTGAGTCGGTTCGCCCGGCGATCTGCCCCCTGATGCATCACAGCTGCAATAGGCTCTTCCTGCGGCGCGCTCGCGGGGGAAACATTGCCCCACGGTTCAGCAGGGCGAGCATCCGGACCACCGTGACACGGCCCGACACATCCATGTGCCGGTCGATGACGTTCGTTGTTGGCAATATCGACATCGTCATGATCGCGGGCGGGGAAAGCGATCACAGAGAATGGACATAGTCACTTCTCCGGCTAGACTGGAAGGGATATCCTGATCCCCATGCCATGATCATGGCCCCAATTGTTCGAGGAGAGATCGTTATGACTGATTCCGATGGGAAAACCCTGCCCGGATCGACCATGAGCACGGGGGCACCGGCTGCCAGCGACCGCAATTCTTTGACGGTCGGCCCCGATGGTCCAATCCTGCTGCATGATGTGCATTTTCTGGAGCAGATGGCGCATTTCAACCGCGAGAAAGTGCCCGAGCGTCAGCCACACGCCAAGGGAGCCGGCGCATTCGGCGTGCTGGAGGTGAGCGAGGATGTCTCCGCCTATACCAAGGCCGCGCTGTTCCAGAAGGGCGCTAAAACCGACATGCTGGCGCGCTTCTCCACCGTGGCCGGGGAGATGGGCAGCCCGGACACCTGGCGCGACGTGCGCGGCTTCAGCCTGAAATTCTACACCGATGAGGGCAATTACGATCTTGTCGGCAACAACACGCCGGTGTTTTTCGTGCGCGATCCGATGAAGTTCCCCCACTTCATTCGGAGCCAGAAGCGGCTGCCGGACTCCGGCCTGCGCGACAACCACATGCAATGGGATTTCTGGACGAACAATCCGGAAACCGCGCATCAGGTGACCTATCTGATGGGCGAGCGCGGCCTGCCGCGCACATGGCGCAACATGAACGGCTATGGCTCGCACACCTATATGTGGGTGAATGCGGCGGGCGAGAAGTTCTGGGTGAAATACCACTTCCATACCAATCAGGGCATGGCGTTCTTCAGCAATGCGGAGGCCGCCGCGATGGCCGGGACGGATGCGGATTTCCATCGTCGCGACCTGTTCGATGCGATCAAGCGCGGTGACCACCCAAGCTGGAAGCTGTCGGTGCAGATCATGCCTTATGCGGAAGCCAAAACCTATCGGATCAATCCCTTCGACCTGACCAAGACCTGGTCGCACAAGGATTATCCGCTGATCCCGGTCGGCACGATGACGCTCAATCGCAACCCGGAGAATTTCTTCGCGCAGATCGAGCAGGCGGCGTTCTCCCCGGGCAACACCGTGCCGGGCATCGGCCTGTCTCCCGACAAGATGCTGCTCGGCCGGGCTTTCGCCTATAATGATGCGCAGCGGAACCGGATCGGCACCAATTTCCATCAGTTGCCGGTCAATCAGCCCAAGGTTCCGGTGAACAGCTATATGTTCGATGGCCAGATGGCCTATCAGCATAGCGGCAATGCGCCGGTCTATGCGGCCAATAGCGGCGGGCGGCCGTGGGCGGACGAAACAGGCCCGGTGGCCGATGGCTGGGAAGCGGACGGCACGATGGTGCGCAGCGCCTATACGCTGCGGGCCGATGATGATGATTTCTCGCAACCCGGCCAGCTCGTGCGCGAGGTGTTCAATGACGATCAGCGCGCCAAGCTGATCGATCAGGTCGCGGGCAGTCTGCTCGGCGGTGTGCGCGAACCGGTGCTGAGCAAGGCCTTTGCCTATTGGAAGAGTATCGACGCCGATGTTGGTCAGCGGATCGAGGCCAAGGTGCGCGAAGGGCATGCGCCAATCCCGGCCGAAGGCATGGGCGAGGGCTAGAGCTAGAGCTAGAGCTAGAGGAGGATCGGGGGAGGGCCGTGCCTTAAGGCATGGCCCTTCCTGTCGACCCTGACCATGGGCGGGGAGGGGATCGCGCCTCCATCATCCCACAGGGGCCATGCCGCCGCCGCCCTGTCTGGCCGGCGATGATCGCGATCAGGCGAGCCCGACTTCCTTGAGCGGGATCTCGATATTGGCGAGTTGCTCGCGGTCCAGCCGGCTTGCCTCCAGCACCAGCGCGCGGCCCTGCACATAATCCTTGGTACGATTGACGCAATCGAGCGCGATCACTTGCCCCTGGCGCAGATAGACGAGCGAGAAACTGCGGGTGGCCGGGTCGCCCCGCACGATATACTCGTCATGGCCAAGGGACAGGCCCACCGTCTGCAGCCGCAGATCATATTGGTTGGACCAGAACCACGGCACCGCCGCGTAAGGGGCGGGATTGCCCAGCAGATGCTGCACCGCCGTGCGCGCCTGATCATTGGCGTTCTGGACGGATTCGATGCGAATGCGCCGTCCATTGGCAAACCGGTTTTCATGCGCCGCGCAATCGCCGATCGCATAGATATCCGGCAGCGAGGTCTGGCAATATTCGTCCACGTCGATGCCGTTGCCGCCGCTGGCGCCCGCGACGATCAGCGGCCCGGTCTCCGGCACGATGCCGATGCCGACGATCACCGCATCGCCGGGCACCAATGTGCCGTCCGCCAGCCGGACGCCTGTCGCGCGGTTCTCCGCGTCGGTCTCGATCGCCTCGACGGCGGCATCCAGGCGGATATCGACCCCGTGCGCGACGTGTTCATCCTGAAAAAAGGTGGAGAGAGCCGCGCCGGCCACGCGCGCAAGCACCCGGTCGAGTGCTTCGATCAGCGTCACCTGCTTGCCCAGCTTGCTCAGCACCGCCGCCGCTTCCATGCCGATATAGCCGCCGCCGATAATCACGAAGCGCGTCGCTGTCGGCATGGTCGCCATGAGCGCATCCACATCCGCTCGCGTGCGCACCGTGAACAGGCCCTGCGCGGTTGCGCCGGGGCAGGAGAGCTGGCGGGCCGCGCCACCGCCCGCCCAGATCAGCTTGCCATAGCTGTAATCAGCGCCGCTCGCCGTCTTCACGCTATGCGCGGCAGCGTCGATCGCCTTGACCCGCTGGCCGAGGATCAGATCGACCTTGTGTTCCGCCCAGAAATGGGCTGGCCGGAGGAGCAGCCGCTCGAACATCTTCTCGCCGGCGAGAAAGTCCTTGGAGAGCGGAGGGCGCTCATAGGGCAGGTCCGGCTCGGCACCGATCAGCCCGATCGTGCCTTCATATTTCTGCTGCCGCAGTAAAATGGCACTTTGCGCGCCCGCATGGCCGCCCCCGACGATAAGACAATCGAAATGCTGCACAAAGACCCACCCTGGTGCCAAAGGGGAGGAGACTTGCCAGAGAAAACCCTGCTTCGCAATCCGCGCCTTTGCCGATCGGGTCGTTCTGCGGCGAAGCTATGGAAGGCGGCGATGCTCCGCCTCTCGCCGCCCGCAGCATGGCGGGAGGCAGCCGCGTGGTCATTCAACGCAACGTTTCAAGCCATTGCGTGAGCATCGCCCGTCCGGCCGCGACAGCGCGGGCGCCATGCACATGCTGTTCGGCGCGTAGCTCCCCGGCGGACTGGCCGCTGGCTCGCACGACATCGGGCCATTTGTCGATCCATTGATCGTAGCGCTCATCGTCGCCCATCTCGGCGTGGAACTGGAGCGCGAGCAGATTGGCGCCCCGGCGGAAGGCCTGATGCGCATAGAGAGGGCTCGACGCGAGCAATTCCGTACGTTCGGGCAGGGTGAAGGTGTCTCTGTGCCAATGGAGGATCGGCACATCGACAAGATGGCGCAGCGCACCCTGCTGTCCGGCGGCGTGGACGTCGACGGGATGGAAGCCGAGTTCCGGGCTTGGCCCCGGATATACTTGCGCCCCGAGCGCCGCCGCGATCATCTGCGCGCCGAGGCAGACGCCCAGGGTCGGCCGATCCGCCGCCAGCCTTTGCCCGAGCCGCTCCAGCTCGCCGGGCATCCACGGATAGCGATCCTGTTCATAGACCGCCATCGGCCCGCCCATCACGATCAGCAGATCGGCTGCACGCAGATCCAGCGCCGGGAAAGCGGGATCGGACACATCCACCCGGTCGAGCTTATAGCCCGCCGCCTCGAGCGGCTGGCGATAGCCGGCCACGTCCTCTTCGCGCACATGGCGAAGGATGAGCGCCTGTTTCATGATCAACCACCTGCCGCCTAGAGGCCCAGACGATCCCAGAAATCACCGGCATTGGTCAAGCGCGGCGTATCTTTGCCGGCTGGCTTGGGGGAAAGCCGCCAGGAACTATGGGGCAGGGGCGGAACATGGCCTCGCGGCGGCGCGGGCTGGCGGTCAAGGCTGGTTCTGTCGAGAGCCATTTCGTTTCTCCTTCAAAGGAGCACGAATCCGGCGTTGTCGCTTGGGTTTCGTGCGCTTTAGCGGTTGGTGACGCGGAGCAAGCTGACAAAGATCAAAAGCCGCGATCCGATGGCGCTGGGCCATCTGGACGCACCCTCTCTGCAAGATCGGCAAGGATGCCTCAAGCAACCGATATTTGGCTGCCTGGAAAATTTTATTGCCGGTAGACCCGCTGGTCAGGCGATGCCGAACGTCCACCCTTCGGTGCGGGCGATGTCCCCGGTCAGTCCAGCCGGTTGCCACAGCGCGGGCCGGTGATGCACGTGCCGGAGCCACGCCGCGGTGAGCAGCGCGTCGGTCGCATGGTCACTATAACGGCAGGTCAGCGGGACGTGGGGATCGCTCCCGATCGCCGCCAGCCGGGCATCCAGCTCGTCGGCGGCGATCTTGGTCTGGCCCTTGCGCTTGCCGGCGGCCAGCGCGGCAAGGCTGGTGTAAATCTCGACGATGAGGCTGCCGGCGCCCGGATCGGCATCAAACGGCCAGATCGGCAAATGTCGCTGCGCCCGGTGGAGCAGGCGCATGCCGGTGAGGCTGGATTTGCCGACCTGCGCGGCGCCGACGAGATTGAGATTGCTATAGGGATTGAGGCCCTGCGCCTGCTGGGCGAGCTCGGTGAGGCGCAATCGCCCGCGTCCGCCGCCGAACAGATCGCCCTCGCGCCCGCCATGGCGACGGAAATGACGGGCCGCCTCCGCATGGTCGACGAAACTGGCGGCCGACAGGTGCGCATCATGCGTGCAGATGCGCTCGACCAGCGCCCAGAGCGCGCGCGCGTCTGCGGGGCTGTCCGCCCAGTGCGGGAAGAAGGCCCCGCGATCGCAAAAAGGAAAGGAGAGCCCGAGATCCAGCCCGACCAGCGTGCCGGACGGCATCTCGCCAAGCATCCAGTCCAGCGCCTCCTGCCGCGACCAGATATGGCCGGGACGCACGAGCGCCGGCGCCGCGCGACCGAGCCGGCACAGAGCGACGGCGATGCCGGGTTGGCGCGGGCCGAGCGCACCGGACCAGTCGATCGCGGCAAAATGGGTGAAACGGCTCACGCCTTGCGAGAACGTGGCCGCACCGGCTTTTTCGTCGCCGCCCGATCACGGGCCTGCGCGATGACGGCGCAAACCCGCTCGGCGTCGTCCGTGGCGTAGCGCGCCAGCACGGCATCCCCGCCGACATAATGCGGCGTCTGGTAGAAGGTCGCCGGATCTGTCGCCAGCAGGAGGTCGATCCGGTCCCGGTCGATCCGGATGCAGAAGGAGTCCTGCGCTTCATGCCCGCGCGACAGAAAAGCTCGGCCATTGCTCGCGACCTTGACCGCGGGCGCCCCATAAGAGGTCGACAGCGCGGTATCTGGCAGCGTCAGCGCATAGGCGACCGCCTCGTCCCAGCCCAGGCTCATCCGTTCAGATCCCGGCGGCGCTCCTCCCACCATGCCAGTCGCTCGGCAATCCGCTTTTCAAAACCGCGATCGACCGGCGCATAGAAGGTCTGCGGCGCCATCTCATCCGGCCAGTAATTGGCGCCCGAGAAGCCATCCTGCGTATCATGGTCATAGGCATAGTCCTTGCCATAGCCGATGTCCTTCATGAGCTTGGTCGGCGCGTTGAGGATGTTGGCGGGCGGCATCAGCGAGCCGGTTTCCCGGGCCGCGCCCCACGCCGCCTTTTGCGCCTTGTAGGCCGCGTTCGATTTGGGCGCCGTGGCGCAATAGAGGCAAGCCTGCACAATCGCCACTTCGCCCTCCGGCGTGCCGAGAAAATCATAGGCCTCCTTGGCCGCGAGGCACTGAACCAGCGCTTGCGGATCGGCCAGGCCGATATCCTCGCTGGCGAAGCGCACGAGACGGCGCAGCAGGTAAAGCGGCTCCTCGCCGGCCACCAGCATGCGGGCGAGATAATAGAGCGCGGCCTGCGGGTCCGACCCGCGCAGCGACTTATGCAGCGCGGAGATGAGGTTGTAATGCCCCTCGCGATCCTTGTCGTAGACCGGCATGCGGCGGTGCAGCAGCGCGGCGAGCCCGGCGGGATCGAGCGGCGCTTCAATGGCGATGCCCTGCAATGTCTCCACCTGATTGAGCAGGAAGCGCCCATCGCCATCGGCCGAAGCGATCAGCGCCTCGCGGGCCTCGGCGGTGAGGGGCAGGGGCTGGCCGGTCAACGCCTCGGCGCGGTCGAGCAATTCGGCCAGTGCGGCTTCATCCAGCCGCCGCAGGATGAGCACCTGCGCCCGGCTGAGCAAAGCGGCATTGAGCGCGAAGCTGGGATTTTCCGTCGTTGCCCCGACCAGCGTCACCGTGCCGTTTTCGACGAACGGCAGGAAGCCATCCTGCTGCGCGCGATTGAAGCGATGAATCTCGTCCACGAACAGAAGCGTGCGCTGGCCCGCGCGGGCGGCATCCTTCGCGGCGGCGAATGCGGCCTTGAGGTCGGCGACGCCGGAAAATACCGCCGATATCGGCGCGAACCGCATCCCCACCGCATCGGCCAGCAGGCGAGCGAGCGTGGTCTTGCCGGTGCCGGGCGGGCCCCACAGGATCATCGAGGAGAGGCGTCCGGCCGCCACCATCCGGCCGATGGCACCGTCCGCGCCGGTCAGGTGGTTCTGGCCGACCACATCGTCAAGCGTGCGGGGACGGAGCCGATCGGCCAGGGGCGCGTCAACAGCAGGGTCTTCGGGGCGCGGCGCGGCTGCAAGGCCGCCGAACAGATCGGACATGCGACTCATATAGGATCATCGGCGGCGCAATGCAGCCCAGTCGCGGCCTCTTGCAATAAGACTGCTTGAGATATATCTTAGATGCATCTGAATGAGTCGAGGAGTATCATATGACCCATGGACATAAAGGCGGCTTCGGTGGCTGGGGCCGCGATTGGCACGGCGCCGGGCGCGGCCGGGGACGCGGCGGGTTTCATCCGTTCGACAGCGATTTTGGCGATGCGATCAATGGGATCGTCAACGAAGCGCTGCACGGCGCCATGCGCGGCCGGCGGATGTTTGATGGCGGGGAATTGCGGCTGGTGCTGCTCAAGCTGATCGAGCCGGCACCGCGCCACGGCTATGATCTGATCCGCGCGGTCGAGGACCTGACGGGCGGCGCCTATGCGCCAAGTCCGGGCGTGGTTTATCCGACGCTGACCTTGCTCGCCGAGATGGATCTGATCACCGAGCAGCAGAGCGAGGGCGCGCGCAAGCTCTTTGCGATCACCCCGGCCGGCGAGGCCCATCTGGCCGAACGCGCCGACGAGGTGGCGGCCCTGATGGCACGGCTGGAAGGGCTGGGCGAGATGCGCGCCCGTTCCAATCGAGGCCCGGTGCGCCGCGCAATGGGGAACCTCAAGGCCGCCCTGCAAAACCGGCTACGCGGCGAGAGCGAGAATAGCACCCTCCCGCATGAGATCGCCGCCATCCTTGACGAAGCGGTGCGAAAGATCGAGCATCTCTAGAACAGACTATGACGAGGACAGACGAATGAATTCAGCCATTGCCAAAGTGCCGACGACGTCCGGCAGCCGTTATTTGCAGCAGCTTTCCAAGCATTGGAGCCACAGCCTCACGGTGGAATTCACCGCCGAGAAAAGTCGGATCGTCTTCCCGCGCGATGCCCGTGGCGCGGACTGGCCTGCGGATGCCGAGGTGACCATGACAGCACAGCCCGAGACGCTGGACGTGCAGATCGATGCGAGCAGCCCGGAGCATCTCGAGGCGCTCAAGGGCACGGTCGCGCGGCATCTTGACCGTTTTGCCTTCCGCGAGGCGCCGCTCAGCTTCAATTGGGGCTGAGCGCAAGGGGCTCGGGTCCCGGGAGGCGGCTCAGCCCGCGCTGTGCCGTGCGAGCAGATCCTGATAGGCCGCGATCATGGCGGCGTTGACCCGATCCCACTCATAGCCCCGCACGCGGGCGTGGCTCGCCTGCCCCGCCGCGGTGCGCAGGGCAGGGTCTTCGATCAGCCGCTGGATCGCATCGGCATAGGCGCCGACATCCTGCGGAGGCACGAGAAAGCCCGTGACGCCGGGCTCGACCAGGTCGACCGCGCCGGTGGCATGGGCCGCGACGACGGGCACGCCCGCGGCCATGGCTTCGGTCGTCACATTGCCGAAGGTCTCGGTGATGGATGGCATGAAGAAAATATCCATGCCAGCCACCGCCCGGCCAAGATCATCGCCACCCTGATAGCCGGTGAACACCGCCTCGGGCACCTGGCTGGCGAACCAGGCGCGGGCCGGCCCCTCGCCGATGACCAGCACCCGGTGGGCCACGCCGCGCCGCTTCAGTTCGGTAATGACCTCGGCAAAGACGCCTAGCCCCTTCTCCAGCACGAGACGGCCGAGAAAGCCGACGGCAACGTCATCGTCGGCAATGCCAAGCCCGCGCCGCCACGCATTGTCGCGCTGCTGCGGATTGAACCGCATATGGTTGATGCCCCGCGACCAGATGCCGATCGGCGTTTCCACGCCCCATTGCATGAGGAGCCGTGCCATGCTCGGGCTGGGCACCATCACCTGATCGGCGCGGTTGTAGAAGCGCTTCTGCAGCGCGACGAGCAGCGGCTCGGTAAAGCCCAGGCCATAATAGCGCGGATAGGTCTCGAAGCGGGTATGCAGCGAGGCGAGGCAGGCGATGCCCTGCCGGCGCGCCCAACTGAGGGCACGGTGGCCGAGCAGGTCCGGCGCCGAGACATGAACGATATTGGGCTGGAATTCCTCGAGATCGGCTCGCACCGAGGCGGACAGGCCCTTGGCGAGCCGATATTCGCCGCGCCCTCCCGGCATGCGCCAGCTTGGCACAGAGACGAGATCGCCAGTGGGGGCAAAGGCCGGCGTCTCGACGGTCGGTGAATAGACGCGCACGCTGGCGCCTGCCGCGATGACCGAGCGCATGAGGCGATTGAGAGCCTGATTCGCTCCGTCACGAACATAATTATAATTGCCGCTGAACAGGGCGATGCGAAGGCTATCGACTGACATCGCGACCCTATAGCGAGGCAATGCGCGGGGTCAAAGGCTCTGAAGCGCCAAAGACCGGCAAGATGCCGCTCCAGAGCCCTCCGGTCTTGACTGACATGTCATCAATTGCCGCGCCTCCGGATGCTTAAAGGGTGGCGGCAATTTCGCGGGCAGCGGCGGCGGGTTCCCCGGCCTTGCTGATCGGACGGCCGATGACGAGGATGGAGGCGCCGGCATCCGCCGCTTCGCGCGGGGTCACGGCGCGCTTCTGGTCCGTCATGTTGCTGCCCGCCGGACGGACCCCCGGGACCACGAAGAAGCCCTGCGGCCATAAGGCGCGAACATGCGCGACTTCCGCGCCGGAGCAGACAATGCCATCCAGCCCGGCTTCGCGCGCGAGCATGGCAAGTTGCTCAACATGCTCGCGTGGCGATGCAGCAACGCCGATGTCGTTCAGATCGGCCTGATCGAGGCTGGTGAGCGCCGTCACGGCAATGACCTTGGTATGGATGCCCGCCGCCGCCTTGGCATCCTCCATCATCGCGCGGCCGCCGGCGGCGTGAATGGTGAGGATCGCCGGCTCCAGCGGATGCAGCGCCTGCACGGCGCTCGCCACCGTGTTGGGAATGTCATGCAGCTTCAGGTCGAGGAAGATCGGCAGGCCGAACTTGCGCATTTCGTGCACGCCATGATGGCCATTGGCGCAGAAGAATTCGAGACCGAGCTTGAGGCCCCCGACATGGTTGCCCACCTGCTGCGCAAGGGCCTGAGCCTGTGCCAGATGGGGCGTGTCGATGGCGACATAGATGATGCTGCTCATAAATCTCCTGGATGAGGCGATGGGCGGACCGCTGCCTCTTCCGCCACCGTGGCGGCTGGCAGGGGAGGTAGAACGGGCTCGGCCGGCGGATAGGCGGCGGGGACGGCAGCGGCAAGCGCGCGTTCGGCATTGTCCAGCTTGCGGCGCAGGCGCCACCGCGTGGCCTTGTGCAAGGCCCACATGGGCACGAGGCCGAGCAGAAAGAAAAGGAGGGCGATGATCCCGACCGGCCATTCAAAATGGAAGTAGCCGTTGGGCATGGGCCAGATATTCACCGGAACCTTCGTCCAATTCATCGCAATGAAGATGACGAGGATGGCAGTGATAAGCACCCAGATGCCGGTCCGCACATATTGCATGGCATTCTCCGCTGCTGCTGTTCCCTTGCCGCGACCATAAGCGCGCCAATCCACCTTGCCTAGGGCGGATCGACATTCGGCCCTGACGGCCTGCAAATGGCGTCTTTCCGCACTTCCGGTGCTCACGTGCCGTTCGCACGCTGCGCGCCGGGTCACGAAAATCCACCATTGTCGGCACGTCATCTGCTGAATGGCGATCGGCCCTGGGACCGATTGACGTTCTCGCCCTCGGGTGCGGCTGGTGGCCCCGTCTTGCGACGGGGCCGGACAGATCAGGCTTCGCCGAACACCCGCGCGAAAATCGTGTCGACATGCTTGAGGTGATAATCGAGGTCGAACAGGGCCTCGAGCGCGGCGTCATCGAGATGCGCGGTGACGCCCGGATCGGCCTTGAGCAGATCGAGCAGCGAGAGCGCGCCATCCGATTCCCACACCTTCATGGCGTTGCGCTGCACCAGCACATAGCTGTCCTCGCGGCTGGAGCCGGCCTGGGTGAGGGCCAGCAGCACGCGCTGCGAATGGATGAGGCCACCCATCTTGTTCATATTCTTCATCATCCGCTCGGGATAGACGAGCAGCTTGTCGATCACGCCGGTGAGGCGGGCGAGCGCGAAGTCGAGCGTGATGGTGGCGTCCGGACCGATGAACCGCTCGACCGAGCTGTGCGAGATATCCCGCTCATGCCACAGCGCGACATTCTCCAGCGCGGGCACGACGGCGGCGCGCACCATGCGGGCCAGGCCGGTGAGATTCTCGGTGAGCACCGGGTTGCGCTTGTGCGGCATGGCCGAGGAGCCCTTCTGGCCGGGCGAGAAATATTCCTCCGCCTCCAGCACTTCCGTGCGCTGGAGATGGCGCACTTCCACCGCGAGCCGCTCGATCGAGCTGGCGATGACGCCCAGCGTGGCGAAGAACATGGCGTGACGGTCACGCGGGATGACCTGCGTGCTGACCGGCTCGACCGTGAGGCCCAGCTTGGCGGCGACATGGGCCTCCACGGCGGGATCGATATTGGCGAAGGTGCCGACCGCGCCGGAAATGGCGCAGGTGGCGATATCCGCGCGCGCCGCGAGCAGGCGCAGCTTGCAGCGATCGAATTCGGCATAGGCCTGCGCCAGCTTGAGGCCGAAGGTGACCGGCTCGGCGTGGATGCCATGGCTGCGGCCGATGGTTGGGGTCAGCTTATGTTCGAGGGCGCGGCGCTTGATGGCGGCCAGCAGCGCGTCGAGATCGGCCAGCAGCAGGTCGGCGGCGCGGACGAGCTGCACGTTGAGGCAGGTGTCGAGCACGTCCGAGCTGGTCATGCCCTGATGCATGAAGCGCGCTTCGTCACCGACCTGCTGGGCGACCCAGGTGAGGAAGGCGATGACGTCATGCTTGGTGACAGCCTCGATCGCGTCGATCGCGGCGACATCGATGGCGGGGTTGGTCGCCCACCAGTCCCACAGCGCCTTGGCTGCGCTCTTGGGCACGACGCCGAGGTCGGCGAGCGCATCGGTGGCGTGCGCCTCGATCTCGAACCAGATGCGGAAGCGCGCTTCGGCCTCCCAGATGGCGGTCATTTGGGGGCGAGCGTAGCGGGGCACCATGGGGACGGACTTTCTGGCTGACGGAAGGAGAAGGGCAGCCCCTAGCAGGGCCGGGCCGTGGGGGCAATCTGGCGTCTGCCAGGGTCAGATGACAGGGTCAGAGCAGGCCCATGCTCCGCATCGAGCTATGGCCTTCCGCGCCGATGATGAGGTGATCATGCACCGTGACACCAAGCGGACGCGTCGCCTCGATGATCTGGCGGGTGACGGCGACATCCTGCCGGCTCGGCTCGGGGGAACCGCTCGGGTGATTGTGGACGAGCACGAGGCTGGTGGAGCCCAGTTCGACCGTGCGCTTGACGACCTCGCGCACATAGATGGACGCCTGATCGATGGAGCCGTCGCCCATATGATCGTCGCAGATGAGGATGTTGCGGGCGTTCAGGTGCAGCACCCGCACGCGCTCGACGGGCAGAAAGGCCATGTCGGCGCGCAGATAATCGAGCAGCGCCTGCCAGCTCGCCAGCATCGGCCGCTCGGCAACCTCGCTCCTGAGCAGCCGGAGCGCGGACGCCTGCGCGATCTTGAGCGCGGCGATGCTGGTCTCGCTCAGCCCCTCGATGCGCGACAGGGCCGACCAGTCGGCGCTCAGCAGGCCGCCAAAGCCGCCGAACCGCGCCAGAAGCTGCTTGGCGAGCGGCTTGGTGTCCCGGCGGGGAATGGCGAGGGCGAGCAGATATTCGACCAGTTCATGATCGAGCAGCGCGTCCGGCCCGCCCTGCGCGAGCCGCTGCCGCAGTCGGGCGCGGTGCCCGGTGCCGTCCGGCGCAGGCGCGGCGTTTGTGGTCTTGATGATCTCGCTCGCACCGTCACCGGCCTTGCTCTGGGATCGCGCATCGCTCATGAGCGTTAGAGCTAGGCGCGGCTCCGGATCGCGGCAAGTGGAATGACGTGCGGGGAAGGACGGCTGACCCAGTTGGCAGACGAAGCCGGATATATGGATGACCCCGCCGATAATGAGCGGGCGGACCGGCGCGTGCGCCGTTTGCGGCGAGCCCGGCGAATCGGAGGCGGCGCGGCGATCCTGCTCGCGCTCGGCGTGGGCGGGCTATGGCTGGCACGCAAGCCGATTGCGGACAGCTTCATCGCGGGCGAACTGGCCAAGCGCGGCGTGCAGGGCCGCTATCAGATCACGCGGATCGGCCCGCGCACGCAGCGGCTCGAACATCTCGTCATCGGCGATCCCGCCCGGCCGGACCTGACCGTGCGGCTGGTCGAGGTCGACATCGGCTGGGGCTTGACCGGCGCGCGAATCGCACGGGTGCAGGCCAGCGGGGTGCGGCTGCGCGGCCGATTCCACGATGGCGCGCTCGATTTGGGGCAGGTGAGCCGGCTGCTGGAAGGCGGCGGCGGCGAGGCGGAGCTGCCTGACTGGCGCGTGCAGATCGACGATGCCCGCGCGGATATCGACAGCGATTACGGGCCGCTGGTGGCGACGATGGACGGCAGCGGGCCGCTCCGCTCCGGCTTCATCGGCACGCTGGGCCTTTCCGCGCCGTCATTCACGGCCGGCGATTGCACGCTGGACAGGCTGATCGCACCGATGGACCTGTCCACCGAGCGGGGCCAGATCGTCATCGACGGGCCGATCCAGTCCCGCGCGCTGGCATGCGAGGGGGCGGGCATGCGCCTGACGATGCCGCGCCTCAAGGTGAATTTGCGCGGCGATCTGGCATTCAAGGCGGTCAGCGGCGCGGTCACCTTCAATGCGGACGGGGCGCAGCAGGCCCAACGCCGGCTGGGACCGCTCACCGGCCTGCTCACCTTCAAGGGCAGTGGCGAGGATTTGCGGGGGAGCGCCGCCCTCTCGACGCTTCAGGCCTCGGGCGATGGCGTGGCGATGGGCACGGCCAAGCTCGGCGGCAATTTCGCGCTGCGGCCGGGCGGGCGGGAGCGGGCGCTGGCCTGGCAGGGCGATGCCACGGTGGAGGACATCAGCCCCGCCGATGGCGTGAACCTGACCGGGCTGATGCGCGCGGCGATGGGCACGCCGCTCGAACCGCTGGCGCGCAAGCTGGCCGACGCGGTGGTGCGGATCGGCAAGGACAACCGCCTCGTGCTGGCCGGCAAGCTCAACATGATCGGCACGCGCGGCAATGCGAGCCTCGACACGGTCGGCCTGACATCGGCGAGCGGCGCGCATATCGCCACCACGCCGGGCAGCGTGGCTCGTGTGCAATGGCCGGATGGCGGCACGCGCGCCGCGGGCACGCTGACGATCGCCGGCGGCGGGCTGCCGGAAGGACGCATCACGCTGGCGAGCGATGCCGGGGGGCGCATCCTTGGCACCGCGACGCTGGCGGCGTATCGCGCGGGATCGGCGCGGCTGGCACTGAGCCCGGTGCAATTCTCGCTGGGCGGTCCGGGCGCGGGGCAATTGCGCACGCAGGTGACGCTGGATGGCCCGCTGCCCGATGGCGCGCTGACCGGGCTCACCGTGCCGATCGATGCCCGGCTGCTGCCCGATGGCGGCATCAGGCTGGCGCAGGATTGCGCGCCGGTGCGCTGGCAGGCGCTGCACCTCTCCGGCATGGCGCTGCATCCCGGCAATCTGAGGCTGTGCGGGATTGCGGAGGGCCGGCTGGAGGTCGGCAGCCTCGCGCTGACGGGAACGGTCGGGGACAGTCCGCTCGCGCTTTCGGCCACGTCCGCGCATTATGGGCTGGCCGATGGGCGCTTCGAGATCAGTGCCCCCTCGGTCCAGACGGGCGATCCCGAGGCGCCGGTGCGCTTTGCGGCGTTGGGCGTGGCAGGAGGCCGGACCGAATCGGGCGCGCTTGCGGGCACGATCACGGGCGGCGTCGGGCGAATCGGCACCGTGCCGCTCGACCTGAGCGACATTGCCGGGCCATGGACCTTCACCGATGGCAAGCTCACCCTCGATGGCAGCTTGCAGGTCAGCGATACACAAGCGGATCGCCGCTTCAATCCGCTGGCCGGGCGCGATGTCCACCTGACCTTCGCGGATGGTCGCATCGATGCGACAGGCACGCTCGTGCACCCCGGTCGCAATGCGGCGGTGGCGGCGGTGACCATCCGCCATGTGCTGGCGAGCGGGGCAGGGCAGGCCGTGCTCAAGCTTGATCACCTGACCTTCGGCCGGGCGCTCCAGCCTGATGACCTGACACCGCTCGCGCTCGGCGTGGTCGCCAATGTGACAGGCGTGGTCGAGGGCGAAGGGCTGATCAACTGGACCGGCGATACGGTCACCAGCAAGGGCCTGTTCTCGACCAGAGACATGTCTCTCGCCGCCGCTTTCGGTCCGGTCGAGGGGCTCTCGACGACGATCCGCTTCACCGATCTGCTCGGGATGCGGACCGCACCGGGACAGGTGGTGACGCTGGCGACGGTCAATCCCGGCATCGAGGTGCATGACGGGGTGATTCGCTATGCGCTGCTCTCCAGCGAGCAGGCGGTGATCGAAAGCGGGCACTGGCCTTTCTCCGGGGGCGACCTCGACCTGCTGCCGACCACGCTGGAGCTGGATGCACGCAAGCCGCGCCAGCTCACCTTCCGGGTGGTCGGACTGGATGCCGGCGCCTTCATCAATACGCTGGAGCTGGACAATATCTCCGCCACCGGCACGTTTGACGGGCTGCTGCCGATGATCTTCGACGCCACCGGCGGGCGGATCGACGGCGGGCTGCTCGTCGCACGCCAGCAGGGCGACCCGCCGCTGATCCTCTCCAGCACGGCCGGCCTCGATGTGCCGTGCGACGCGGCGCGGCAGGCCGGCAATCTCTCCTATATCGGCGATGTGTCCAATGCGGACCTCAACATGTTCAGCAAGCTGGCCTTCGATGCGCTGAAGAATCTGCGCTATCGCTGCCTGGCGATCATGCTGGATGGCGCGCTGGACGGCGAATTCGTCACGCGCCTGAGCGTCAACGGCATCAATCAGGGCACGGAAGAGGCACGCAAATCCTTCATTGCGCGACCGTTTCTGGGGCTGCCCTTCGTCTTCAACGTGCGGATCGAGGCGCCATTCCGGGGGCTGCTCAGCACCGCCGCCGGCCTGACCGATCCGACCGTGGCCATTCACAACAGTCTGAGCGAGCAATTTGACGAAGCCGCCCGCGACGGGGTTGCCGTTCAGCCGCCGGACAGCGACAAGAAGTAAAAGGGGACCAATGATGGGGTATGGGATATGGATCGGGCGGACGGCGCGATGGAGCACAGGACTGTTGCTGGCCGGCATGGCCGGTGGCTGCATCCAGGTGCGCGCGCCGGAAAAACCGATCGAGATCAACCTCAATGTGAAAATCCAGCAGGAAGTGGTGGTGCGGCTCCAGCAGGACGCCAAGGACCTCATCCAGAACAACCCGGAGCTTTTCCCGCAATGACCAGCCGCATCAGCAAAACCGCTTTCGCCGCCGTCCTCCTCGGGCTGGGGGCACTGGGCGCGAGCCCGGCCATGGCGCAGGACGCCGTCATCAGCGCCGCCAAGGCCGCCGGCACCGTCGGCGAGCAGGCCGATGGCTATCTGGGGATCAAGGGCAATGTGAGCGGGGACGTGCGCTCCGCCGTCGACGCGCTCAACATCAAGCGCCGCGCCGCTTACACGGATCTTGCCGCCAAGCGCGGCGTCACCGTGCAGGATATGGCGGCGGTGACCGGTTGCCAGACGCTGGCCGGCCGCGTCTCGCAGGGTCAGATCTACCGCATCGGCACCGGCGACTGGCAGGCCAAGGGCGCCGGCCCCATCGCGCTGCCGGATTATTGCGCGACGGCTGCCAAGTAGCCGGGCTCCCGATTCGGCTCGCTGGCGGGCCGGAGTGGCGCTTTCGGCCGGACTTTCCCCGGCAGAGCGCCAACTCTCCCGCCGGAGTTGACTTGGAGGGATTCGCTTTCTACACGGGCCGCGCCTTGACGGGGGCGGTCCAAGCACGTCATGGAGCAAGCGACTTTATACCCATGGGGGTATGACGGAGCAGATGCCATGGCTGAGACCGAACCCGGGCAGGACCCGATTGCCGAAGATGCCCGCATCCGCTCGCTCGACGAGCGGCTGAAGCGGGCCGAAGCGGTCGAACAGGTCAGAACCGGAGCGAATAAAGCCGGCGCCACGGACGAAAATTATCGTCTGGGCAACCGGGTGCTCGCGGAACTGGTCGGTGGTCTTGCCGGCGGCGCGTTGATCGGCTGGGTTCTTGACCGGCTGATCGGCACATCGCCCTGGCTCCTGCTGGCGTTTCTCTTCATGGGGATCGTCGTTGCCTTCAGGAACATCATGAGGATTTCGACCAAGCGTCCTGACGAATAAGGGCGCTTTCGTTGTAATCAGAGCCGAATTTTTGGCGAACTTTTGGGAAGCAGACGTGGCACAATCCGGTAAGATCGACCCTATGCACCAGTTCGCGATCGAGCCGATGTTCGGCACCGGTCACTGGGCGATCGGCGGTTATAATATCGCCTTCACCAACAGCGCGCTGTGGATGGTGGTGGCCGCCGTCGCGCTCTGGGCGTTCATGTTCTTCGGCATGAAGCGCCAGCAAGTGCCCGGCCGCTGGCAGATGGCAGTCGAGACGATGACGAATTTCATCGACAATCTCCTGCTCTCCAACTGCGGCAAGGGCGGCAAGGTGTTCGTGCCTTATGTCTTCTCGCTGTTCATGTTCATCCTGTTCGCCAACCTGCTCGGCATGTTGCCGCTGGGCGTGTTCGGCGTGCATCCCTTCACCTTCACCAGCCATTTCACCGCGACGGGCGTTCTCGCCATTCTGAGCTTCTCGATCGTGCTGGTCGTGGGTTTCTGGCGGCATGGGCTGCATTTCTTCTCGCTGTTCATCCCGCAGGGCACGCCGGTGCCGATGATCCCGATCATCTTCCTGATCGAGCTGGTCTCCTTCATGGTGCGCCCTTTCAGCCTTGGCCTGCGACTGTTCGTGGCCATGACGGCGGGGCATGTGCTGCTCAAGGTGCTCGCCGGCTTCGTGATCAATTCGACCAATGCGGGCGCCATCTATGGCCTGACCGTGGGTCTGCCGACATTTGCGCTGATGATCGGCATCAGTGCGCTGGAAGTGCTGGTGGCCGTGGTTCAGGCCTATGTGTTTGCGCTGCTGACCTCGCTCTACATCAATGACGCGGTCAATCTTCACTGAGTTTTCAACCAACAATTTCGCTAGTTTCAAAGAAGGAGTTTACTGACATGGACGCAGAAGCCGCAAAGCTCATCGGTGCCGGTCTCGCAGCTGTTGGCGCGGGCATTGCCTCGCTCGGCGTGGGCAACGTGTTCGCCTCGTTCCTCGAGAGCGCGCTGCGCAACCCCAGCGCCGCCGACAGCCAGCAGGGCCGTCTGTTCATCGGCTTCGCAGCCGCCGAGCTTCTCGGTCTGCTGTCGTTCGTTGTGGCGATGATCCTGATCTTCGTTGCCTGATCGACCAGACGATCTGACAATGACGGTGAGCGGTGGCGCCCTGCACAGGGTGTCACCGGCTCGCCATGACGGACAGGTGATATGCCTCAGATAGCCCAGTTAGCCGCAACCTACTCGTCGCAGGTCTTCTGGATTCTGCTGACATTTGGTTTCGTATTCTTCGTGATCGGTCGCGGGATGCTGCCCAAGGTGCAGTCCACGGTCGACGCGCGCGACCAGAAGATCGCCGCCGACCTCGAGGCGGCCAAGGCGAATTCGGCCGCGGCCGATGCGCTTGAGGCCGACTGGCGAGTGAAGGAAAATGCCGCGCGTGCGGCGGCCCATGCCAAAATGGCGCAAGCACATGCGGAAGCAGGTGTGAACCGTGATGCGGCGCTGGCCAAGGCGGACGTGGCGATCGGCGAGACGCTGGCCGCAGCCGAACGCAAAATTGCCGCCGGTCGTGCCAAGGCGCTTGGTGAAATTGAAACAGTCGCGGCCGAAGCTGCGGCAGACATCGTGCGGCGCCTGGCCGGCACGGAGATTGCCTCCGATGTCGCGCTCAAGGCAGTGAAGGCGGTGATTTAAGATGGCTGGTGAAGGCGAAAATGCGTCGGCGGCAGTGGCTCATAATCTCGAACATGCCGACAAGGTGCAAACCTTGAGCGGTGAGATCCACGCCTCGACCGAAGCCCATGGCGGACCGGACATGAGTGGCCCGGAAGCCACGGCGCTGTTCATGAACGGCACTGGCTGGGTCAGCCTGGCCATGTTGATCTTCCTGGCCCTTCTGGTCTGGAAGAAGGTGCCCGCCGCGATCGGTGCGGCGCTGGACAGGAAAATCGGCGCCATTCGGGCCCAGCTCGACGAGGCCGCAAAGCTGCGCGCCGAAGCCGAAGCGCTCAAGGCCGAGTATGAAGCGCGGATGGCGACCGCAACCAAGGATGCCGCCGCCATGCGGGCTGCAGCCGAGGAAGAGGCCGCCGATCTCATCGCACAGGCGAAGATTGATTCCGAGGCGCTGATTGTCCGCCGTCAGAAGATGGCGGAAGACAAGATCGGCGCGGCCGAACGCAAGGCCATTGCCGATGTGCGGACACGCGCCGCAGCGGCGGCAACGTCGGCCGCCGCAGCTCTGCTGGCCCAGAATTATGACGCCAAGGCGGACAAGGCACTGGTCGATGATGTGATCGCCAAGATCGCGCACTGACCCTTTCCGCGCTTGTCTGCGGAGGTGAAAAGGCCGGGCAGGGGTAACCCTCCCGGCCTTTTTCTTGTCTTCCGATCGGGCATGTCTCCCGATCGGGCAGTGCCCCTTCAGCCCGGCTTGCGGAACAGATAGGCGAACTGGTCGGTCTTTCCCCGAATGGAAGGGTCGAAGACATTCTTGTCATGCGGGTCGTCCGGGCGGGCGAGCAGCTTCGACTCGCCGACAAAGCGGAAGCCGGCCTTCTCGATCTCCGCGCGAGCGGCAGCGGGATCGATCCGGTGCAGCTTGGCCGGCACGGTGAAATCCGGATCAGTCTTGGCGACATGATCCACCACCAGCAGCACGCCGCCGGGCTTCAGCGCATCATAAAGCCGCTTGCCGACCGTGCTCGCCAGATCGGCGGGGAAGTCGGCGAGATGCAGGTCATGATAATTTTGCACCGTGATGATCGCGTCCAGCGTCTCCGGGAACGCGACCTGCGCCAGTGCCATATCGAGCGGGGTGATGGCGGGATAGCTGGCGACGACCGCCTTCTGCTCCTCCGCATAGGCCGGGCGAAAGCCGATAAACTCCGCCGCCTGATAGCCATAGACCTTGCCTTGCGGGCCGACCGTATCCGCGAGAATGCGCGTGAAATAGCCACCGCCCATCATGAAGTCGGCCACCTTCATGCCGGGCTGGATGCCGGCGAAGGCCAGCAATTCGCCGGGGTGGCGGACGGCATCGCGATCGACATCGGCGCTGGGACGTTTGGGGTCGGCCAGCGCGGCCTTGATCGCGGGCGATACCGTCGCGGCGTGATCGTGATTCTGGGCGGACAGGGGCAGCGACGCGAGGCCGGCCATCCCCAGTGCGAGCGCGGCGCAGGCGCCGGACAGCGCAGTTCTCATGACACTCTCTCCCATTTTCAGCCGCGCTTCGGGGACGGCTATGGTTGCCGAGTTGCCCAAGTGGCGCGCTATGCCTAAATCCCCGGTCATGATCGACCGACCCTCATCACCGGACCGTTTCAACGAGGACCGGGCCACTTATACGGTGCGCGGCAGTGATGCGCCAGATATTGAGGCGGGCGTCGCCGCGATCCGCGAGACACTGGCAACACTGCCGACGCGCCCCGGCGTCTACCGCATGCAGGATGCGCGCGGCGATGTGCTTTATGTCGGCAAGGCGCGGGCGCTGCGCAATCGCGTGGGCAATTATGTGCAGGTCGACCGGCTCTCCCGGCGGTTACAGCGGATGGTCTCGCAAACCCGCTCGATGACCATCGTGACGACGCAGAGCGAGGCCGAGGCGCTGCTGCTCGAGGCGCAACTGATCAAGCGCTTCCGCCCGCCCTATAATGTGCTGCTGCGCGACGATAAAAGCTTCCCCTTCATCCTGCTGCGCGAGGATCACCCCTTCGGGCGCATCCAGCTCCATCGCGGCGCACGCAACATCAAGGGGCAATATTACGGGCCATTTGCCGGGGCAGGGGAGGTCCGCAAGACACTCAATGCGTTGCAGAAGCTGTTCCTGCTGCGCAGTTGCACGGACAGTTTTTTCAACAATCGCTCGCGGCCCTGCCTGCTTTACCAGATCAAGCGCTGTTCCGCGCCCTGTGTCGGCCGGATCAGCGAGGCGGATTATGCCGAGTTGATGAACGATGCGCGGGATTTTCTCGGCGGCAGATCGACCAGGGTGCAGGCCAGGCTGGGCGAAGCGATGAACGCGGCCGCCGAGGGCATGGATTATGAGATGGCTGCGGTCTATCGCGACCGGCTGAAAGCGCTCACCTTCATTCAGGGCAGTCAGGCGATCAATGCCGAAGGGTTGGGCGACGCCGACATCTTTGCGCTGGCCAACCAGAATGGCGGCATGTGCATCCAGGCCTTTTTCATTCGCGGCGGGCAGAATTGGGGGCATCGCAGCTTCTTTCCGATCCACACGGCGGAGGTGGGGGAGGATGAGGTGCTGGCCCAGTTCATGGCGCAGTTTTACGAGGATGTGCCGCCGGCGAAACTCATTCTGACCGATCGCGAGCCGGCCGATCTGCTGGTGCTGACCGAGGCGTTCAGCCAGCGGATCGGCCGCAAGGTGCGCATCGAGACGCCGCAGCGGGGCGATCGGATGAAGCTGATCCGGCAGGCGCAGCGCAACGCCGTGGAAGCGCTGGAGCGGCGGCAGGCCGAGAGCAGCGCGCAGGGCAAGATCCTGGCGGACATGGTCGAGCTGTTCGGGCTGGACGGCGTGCCGGACCGCATCGAGGTCTATGACAACAGCCATATCCAGGGCAGCCATGCCTTGGGCGCAATGATCGTCGCCGGGCCGGAAGGCTTGCGCAAGAACGCCTATCGCAAATTCAACATCAAGCGCCCCGAGACGATCGCGGGTGACGATTTCGGCATGATGCGCGAAGTGTTCGAGCGGCGATTCGCCCGCGCGCAGACGGACGATCCCGCGCGCGAGTCGGGCGAATGGCCGGACCTAGTGCTGATCGACGGCGGCCGGGGCCAGCTCAACGCCGCCCGCAATGTGCTGGAGGAGATGGGCGTGGAGGATGTGCCGATGATCGGCATCGCCAAGGGGCCGCATCATGGCCGCGACGGGCGCGAGGTGTTCCACCTGCTCGACGGGCGCGAAATCTCGCTGCCGGTCAATCATCCGGTGCTCTTCTATCTCCAGCGGCTGCGTGACGAGGCCCACCGCTTCGCCATCGGCGCGCACCGGCAGAAGCGCAGCAAGGCGATCACCGTCAGTTCGCTGGACGAGGTGCCGGGCATCGGCCCCGCGCGCAAGCGGGCGCTGCTGATGCATTTCGGCACCGCGCGGGCCGTGCGAGGCGCCAGCCTTGAGGACCTCCAGCGCGCGCCGGGGATATCCTCCGGCGTGGCGCAGACGATCCATGACTATTTCCACGGGTGATTAACGGCTTTGCCGGGCGGGAAGGGGCTATGCCGGCGCGTGAAGGTTGAAGCGTCGGCCGTTCGGCGCTAAGGGCGCTTGCTCCAGACGTCATTCGGACATAGTCGACACATATGCTGTTCACCTTCCTCCTCGTCGTTCAGGCCATCATCGCCTTCGTGCTGGTCACGGTCATCCTGATGCAGCGCTCGGAGGGGGGCGGTCTCGGCATGGGCGGCGGCGGCGGCCCGTCCGGGCTGATGTCCGCGCGCGGCGCGGCGGATTTCCTCACGCGGATGACAGGCATCCTCGCGGCGGTCTTCGTGGGCATGAGCATCATCCTGGCGATCATCGCAGCCACGCAGCATCGCGGCGCGACAGTGGATACCTCGCTGGTCGGCAAGACCACGACGAGTGCTCCGCTGGCCGGTGGCGAGGATGCGTTGCCTGCGGGCACGGCCGATGAAGACGCCGCACCCGCGGCGCAAAATCAGGCTGTGCCGCTCGCCAACTGAGGCGAAGCGCAATATTTTTTCGCGGAAAGCGGATTCGTCCGCTTGCCCTTCCGTTCACCTTCAGCTTAAGCCTTTATCCCCATGGCGCGGTTCATTTTCATCACCGGCGGCGTGGTCTCTTCGCTTGGCAAAGGTCTTATGGCCGCGTCCCTCGGGGCGCTTTTGCAGGCGCGTGGCTACAAGGTCCGCACTCGTAAGTTCGACCCGTATCTGAACGTCGATCCCGGCACGATGTCGCCCTATCAACATGGCGAAGTCTATGTCACGGATGACGGGGCGGAGACGGATCTCGACCTTGGTCATTATGAGCGCTTCACGGGCGTTGCCAGCCGACAGGCCGACAACGTCACGCAGGGGCGCATCTACCAGACGATCATCCAGAAGGAGCGCCGCGGCGATTATCTCGGCGCGACGGTGCAGGTCATCCCGCACGTCACGGACGAGATCAAGGCCTTCGCCCTTGCGGAGACCGATGATGTCGACTTCGTGCTGTGCGAGATTGGCGGCACGGTCGGCGACATCGAGAGCCTGCCGTTCATCGAGGCGATCCGTCAGCTCCACAATGAACTGGGGCCCAAGCAGTCCATCTTCGTCCATGTGACGCTGGTGCCGTATATCGCGGCCGCCGGCGAGCTGAAGACCAAGCCGACCCAGCACAGCGTGCGCGAACTCACCTCGCTCGGCATCCAGCCGCATATTCTGCTTTGCCGCTGCGAACAGCCGCTGCCGGACAGCGAGCAGGCCAAGATCGCCCTGTTCTGCAACGTCCCCAAGGACGCGGTGATTCCGGCGCTGGACGCGCGCAGCATCTATGCGGTGCCGGCGCAATATCATCATGAAGGCCTCGACCGGGCAGTGCTGGCGGCGTTCGGCATCGAAGGCAGCATCGAGCCCGACCTGAAGCGCTGGGATGACATCATGGAACGCCATGACCATCCCGAGGGCGAGGTGACGATCGGCGTCGTCGGCAAATATGTCGGCTTGCAGGATGCCTATAAGTCGCTGCACGAGGCACTGATGCATGGCGGTCTCGCCAATCGCGTCAAGGTGAAGGTGCAATGGCTCGATGCCGAGCTGTTCGAGGATGAAGGCAGCGACCTGGCGGCGCAGCTGGAGCCGATGCACGGCATATTGGTGCCCGGCGGCTTCGGCGTGCGCGGATCGGAAGGCAAGATTGCCAGCGTCCGCTTTGCCCGCGAGCGCAACGTGCCGTTCTTCGGAATCTGCCTCGGCATGCAGATGGCGTGCATCGAGGGCGCGCGGAACACGGCGGGGATCAGCGACGCCTCGACCACCGAATTCGGGCCGACCGATGAGCCGGTCGTCGGCCTCATCACCGAGTGGATGAGCCGGGAAGGCATGCAGCAGCGCGACGCTGAGACCGACCTTGGCGGCACGATGCGGCTTGGCGCCTATCCGGCCAGACTGTCGCCAGACAGCAAGGTGGCGGATATCTACGGCACGGACGACATCAGCGAGCGGCACCGCCATCGCTATGAGGTCAATGCGCGCTATCGCGAGCAGCTGGAAGCCGGCGGGCTGATCTTCTCGGGCATGTCGCCGGATGGCGCGCTGCCGGAGATTGTCGAGCGGCCGGACCATCCCTGGTTCATCGGCGTGCAGTTCCACCCGGAGCTGAAATCCAAGCCGTTCGATCCGCATCCGTTGTTCAAGAGCTTTATCGCGGCGGCGGTGAAGCAGAGCCGGTTGGTCTAGGGCAGGGAGCAGCGGATCGCGCTGCCCTGGTTTGCGACGCAGCCGCGGGCGGCCGTTCGCAACCGGCCATCAAGGCTTGTTCCCTTGTGACCGGGCGAAGTTGCCATTTCTTGTCGCAAGAAAGGGCGCCCGGTTGCCCGGACGCCCTCCTGCTTGGGACTGGTGGCCCGCTTCAGGCGGCGTCTTGTGCAGTCGCGGGCAGGTCGACGACGGCGCCCTTGCCATTGATTGCGATCTTGCGCGGTTTCATCGCATCCGGAATCTCGCGGACCAGCTCGATGGTGAGCAGGCCGTCGGCCAGATCGGCCTGATCGACGCGCACGAAGTCGGCCAGCTCGAAGCGGCGTTCAAAACCGCGATTGGCGATGCCCAGATGCAGGAAGCGCGGCTGCTCATCCTGCGCCGCCTCGGCCTTGCGACCGGTAATCTGGAGAAGGTTCTGCTGCGCCGTGATGTCGATTTCATCCGGCTTGAAGCCAGCGACGGCAAGCGTCACACGGTAGCGATCTTCCGCGAGCCGCTCGATATTATAGGGCGGGTAATTATCCGCATGCTGGCCGCGGGCGCTGTTCTCGATCAGATCGAACAGGCGGTCGAAGCCGACAGTGGAGCGGCGGTAAGGGGTCAAGTCAAAGCCACGCATAGTCAAATCCTCCTGATGGAGCGTGTTTGAAGTGCGATGCCAGGCCCGGTAGCGGCACCTGGAGCATCATCCGGCCCCAAAACAGGCGACCGGATGCTATCCAGATATGCGTGAGGAATGGGCTTTCAAGAGGGCAGGGCAAGGATGGAGGCGCTGGAAAAGACTAAGCGCCCAGATCGTTGCCGATCCGGGCGCCCGTGGACGAATTAATCGTCTCCCCCTTTGGGATCGCACGACGCCGCCTCCAAGGCCCCCTCAAGCATGAAGGCGTGGCGCGATCTCCCTGAACCACGGCCGCTATGAAAAGCCTGTGTTTCAGCCACGAAATTAGGCGAGCCATCGGGCGGTGTCACGAGCCAAGTTGCCACCGCCGGCAGATTGCCCCGCGCTCTGTGCCAATTCCGCAACAGACCAATGCGCAAGCCCTGTTAACCATGGTGGACGGTCCGTTTCCGGACGGCCTCTTGCCAGCACCCCGCGCGCACCATAGAGCAGGGGCATTAGTCCCGCAGCGAGATCGCCCGCAGCCTCATGATCCTCAACCGCTACGAAAAGATGATTGCCCGGCGCTATCTTCTCCCCGGCAAGGGCGAAGGGTTCATCTTCCTCGTCGCCTCGATCAGCCTCGCGGCGGTGATGCTGGGGGTGGCCGCGCTGATCGTGGTGATGAGCGTGATGAACGGGTTCCGCGCGGAGCTGTTCGACAAGATCGTCGGTCTCAATGGCCATGCCGTGGTGCAGGGCTATGGCGGCAGGCTCGATAATTGGCAGGAGATCGCGGCCCAGGCCAGGGCGACTCCGGGCGTGACGAGCGTGACGCCGCTCATCGAGCAGCCGTTGCTGGCGATCTATCAGGGCCGGGCGGAAGCAGCGCTGGTTCGGGGAATGGCCGAGCAGGACATCCGGAGCAATCCCTCGCTCAAGACCAAGATCGTTGCCGGCTCGCTCGACGCGATCCGCGCCGGCAGCGACAAGGTGGCGATCGGCTCACGGCTTGCCGAGAATCTCGGCGCATCGATCGGCCAGACGATCACGGTCATCAATCCGTCCGGCCGCTCGACGCCGTTCGGCACGATGCCGCGCCAGATCCCCTATGAGATCGGCGCGATCTTCGAAATCGGCGTCTATGATTTCGACAAGGCCTATATCATCATGCCGATGCAGGAGGCGCAGACGCTGCTGCTGATGGGCGACAAGGTGCAGATGCTCGAACTGCAGACCAGCGACCCGGACCGCATCGGCGAGTTCATGGCGCCGCTCGCCAAGGCCGTTGAGGGCAAGGCGATCGTGATCGACTGGCGGCAAATGAACTCCAGCCTGTTCGAAGCCCTGCAAGTGGACCGGGTGGTGTCCTTCGTCATCCTCTCGCTCATCATTCTGGTGGCGGTGTTCAACATCCTTTCCTCGCTGATCATGCTGGTGCGCGCCAAGACGCGGGACATCGCGATATTGCGCACCATGGGCGCCACGCGCAGCAGCCTTTTGCGGATCTTCGTAACGGTGGGCTTGACCATCGGCTCGATGGGCATGCTGGCCGGGCTGATTCTCGGCTTCGTCATCCTCTATTTCCGCCAGGGCATCTTGAACGGGGTGCAGTTGCTGACCGGCCAGCAGATCTGGGATCCTTCGATCCGCTTTCTGACCACGCTGCCATCCAAGCCCGACCCGCTGGAAATCGTGGGCATCTGCGTGATGGCGGTGGGCTTCAGCTTCCTCGCCACGCTTTACCCGGCGCTCAAGGCCGCCAATACCGATCCCGTTCAGGTGCTGCGCTATGAATGAAGTACTTTCGGTCGAGCGGCTCTCGCGCAGTTTTACGCAGGGTGACGCCAGGGTCGATGTGTTGCGCGGTGTCGATCTGGCGGTCGCCGCGGGCGAGATCGTGGCCCTGCTCGGACCGTCCGGCAGCGGCAAGTCCACCATGTTGCAAGCCGTCGGCCTGCTGGAGGGCGGCTATGGCGGCTCGATCCGCCTGTGCGGCGTGGAAGTGGCGGCTGAGGGCAATGACGGCCGCACGAAACTGCGCCGCGAAAAACTCGGATTCGTCTATCAGTTCCATCATTTACTGCCGGATTTCAGCGCGATCGAGAATGTGATCCTGCCGCAGCTCATCCTCGGTAAAACATCGGATGAGGCTGCGGCGCGGGCGACGAGCCTGCTCACCAGCCTCGGCCTTGCTCACCGGCTCACGCATAAGCCGAGCCAGCTTTCCGGCGGCGAGCAGCAGCGTGTCGCGGTGGCGCGGGCGCTGGCCAACCAACCCGCGCTGGTGCTGGCGGATGAGCCCACTGGCAATCTCGATGAGCGCACGGCGGACATCGTGCTGGACGAATTTATCCGCCTCGTGCGGGAGCAGGGATCGGCCGGGCTGATCGCCACGCATAACGAGCGCCTCGCCGCGCGGATGGATCGGATCGTGCGCCTTCATGACGGGCGACTGGACTGATCACAGGCCGAGCAGCGCCCAGGCCCGGACGGTCCGTGGTTCGATCGCGACGCTTCAAACAGGGCCGGGCTGCCTCTAAAGTCAAGGGTGGAGACGACTCACCGGATCGCTCATGCAAGAGCGCGAACCGGAGCAGGAGCATGACATGGCCACTATTCTCATCACGGGCGCCAATCGCGGGATCGGCCTGGAACTGGCGTGGCAATATGCCGATGCCGGGCATGACGTCATCCGCTGCATGCGGGGCACGGACAAGGCCGGCGAGCCCATTGGCGAGGTGCATTCGCTCGACGTGACGGACGATGCCTCGGTGGCCGCGCTGGCTCATCTGCTCGACGGGCGACCGATTGATCTGGTGATCGCCAATGCCGGCGTGATCGGGCCGGAGCAGCAGAGCAGCACGCAGATGGATTTCCCCGGTTTTCTCGCGACGCTCGATACCAATGTATTGGGTCCGCTGCGGGTGGTGCAGGCGTTGCTCCCCAATTTGCGCGCGGCGCATCATGCGCGGGTCGCCGTCATCTCCAGCAGGATGGGCTCCTTCGCCTCGGCGCAATCCGGCTCCGTCGCCTATCGCGCGTCCAAGGCCGCGGTGAACAAGGTCTTCCAATGCCTTGCGACGGACCTCAAAGAGGAAGGCATTGCCGTCGTGGCGCTGCATCCGGGCTGGGTGCGCACCGACATGGGCGGCACCGGCGCAGATATTTCGGTGGAAAGCAGTGCCGCCGGCATCCGCGCGGTGGTGGAAGGCCTGACCATCGAGCGGACCGGCGGATTTTACGCCTATGACGGAAAAGCGCTCGATTGGTGAGGTGAGGCATCGCGTGCAGGCCGTGACAGGTGGCCAGGCCAGCGCGAACGCCCGCTCTTTGAAAACCATGGCAGCGCAGGCGCCGGCGGCGACCTCCGCTGCCACGGATACGGCAGTTATCATGCCGTTCAGGTGCGGCTGAGGCCCACCAGCTTGCCCTGATCGATCGTCGCGACGGCAGCCTTGAGTTCGTCGATGCTGCCGGCATTCCCGTCCGCTTCGATCATGAAGCGCTTGGCCACCATCGTCATGAAGCTGCCGCGTTCCGAAGCGCGGTTCCATTTCTCGACGACGAGATTGCCGTCTGTGGTGGTGGTGCGCTCGTAGCTGTCGGCGTCTTCCGAGTTGGCTTCGACGCCGAATGCCGCGCCCAGACCGGCCATTGCCCCCACCACGGCGGCATCGGTGATCTTGAGCGTGAAGCGCTTGTCGCCCGCTGTGTAGGTCGCTTCGGCATGGCTGCCGGGGCCAGCGCGCATGCTCTTGGTGGCCGTCCGCTCATAGCTGCCGATGCTGGCCGGCAGCAGGTCCTGCAACGCTGCCGGTGCGATGGCGGTCGCGGGGCCGGCATTCGCGGCCCGTTCCATGTCCTTGGCGGCTTCCTCGATCTTGCCGGTATCGATTGTGCCGATGCCGGGGATGGAGACCGATCCGCCGCTGCTCTGCGCCACCGCGCCCAAATTCGGGCTGCCAAGGCCGGTCATGCGGCTGAGCCCAGCGGTCAACGCGCCGATGACGAGATACAGCACCACGACGCAAAGGACGGTGACGATGGTATAGGTCATCGCCTTATCCGCCGGAATCTTCATCAGTGGCCCTACACCCACATAGAAGAGATAGAAGGAATAGACGCCGACGATCGCCAGGATGGCGAGTGACGGGATCAGCCCGAAGACGCCCGCAACCCAGCCCGCGGTCATCGAATAGACCACCAGCTTGAACGCGTTGCGAGAGTTCGCCTCGCCGCCGAAGTTGGGCGCCAGCTTGTTGGCGACGAAGCAGATGACGAACAGGCCGATCAGGGTCAGGACATAGCTGATCACCGCCTGCGAAAGACCGCTGGCCAATGACGGGCGAAAACTGATGCCAAATGCGCCAAAGCCGAAGATCTGCCCGCCAAGAAATGTCGCCACCGGGCCAATCGCGGCCAATGGCATCGCATAACGGGTGAAAATCTCCCCACTCGAAAGCGTCTCACGCTCGATGATGGGCCACTCGTCCTTGGGCTTCAAAATGATGGCCTTGGCCCGAACGATGATAGAACCAACTGGATTTTCCGGCGTCTCAACTGACATGGCACACCTCCCAATCGTGATCGAAGGCATGATTGGACCATGAATTGCCTGCAGGGGCAAGATTTTCACATCAAAGCCGAAAAAGCTTGTGGACAAGTCCCGTGGAGCGACCGGAATGCCTTGTCTTACGGGGCTTCTCCGCCACATAAGGGCTGAGCCATGCCCCATGCGCCCTACATCCCCCTTCGCAACCTGTCCGCCTATAGCTTGCTGGAAGGCGCCATCGCGCCCAAGCAGCTTGCCGCGCGCGCCAAAGAGCTGGGCTTTCCCGCTGCCGCGCTGACCGATCGCAACGGCCTCTATGCGGCCATGGCGTTCTCCGATGCCGCCGCAAAGGCCGGGGTGCAGCCGATCATCGGCGTCACCCTTGGCGTAGCGCGGCCGGATCGGCCGGAGACGGCGCCGCTTGCACTCGACTGGCTGGTGCTGCTCGCGCAGGACGAGACAGGCTATGGCAATCTGTGCGCATTGGCCAGCCAGGCGCATGTCGATCGCCCGCTGGAAGCGGATGCCCATGTGACCATGGCCGCGCTGGCCGATCATGCCGCCGGACTCATCTGCCTGACCGGCGCGGGCGATGGCGCGCTGGCAAGGCTGCTCGCGGAGGATCAGCCGGACGCCGCCGCGACCTATCTCGACCGATTGCAGGCGCTGTTCGACGACCGGCTTTATATCGAGCTCTCCCGCATGGGCGATCCGGTGATGGAGCGGGCGGAGAGCGCGCTGCTCGACCTCGCCTATGCGCGCGAATTGCCCATCGTCGCCACCAACCCGGCCTGCTATGCGGATGCGGATTTCCACGGGGCGCATGATGTGCTGCTGTGCATCGCCAACAGCAGCTATATCGAAAGCGACGACCGGCCGAAAAGCTCTCCCCAGACATGGATGAAGCCGGCCGACACCATGATGGGGCTGTTTGCCGACCTGCCCGAGGCGATCGCCAATACGCTCGTCGTCGCGCAGCGCTGCGCCGTGATGGCGCCCAAGCGCAAGCCGATCCTCCCCAGCCTTGCCGGCGATCTGAAAGGCGAGGAGACGCAACTGCGCGTGGATGCCGAGGCGGGCCTTGCCGCCCGGCTCGACAGGATTCCGGTGACGGATGCCGAGGAGCGCAAAGCCTATTTCGACCGGCTCGATTTCGAGCTGAACGTCATCAACCAGATGGGTTTCCCCGGCTACTTCCTCATCGTTGCCGATTTCATCAAATGGGCAAAATTGCAGGATATTCCGGTGGGACCGGGGCGTGGCTCCGGCGCGGGCTCGGTGGTCGCCTGGGCGCTCACCATCACCGATCTTGATCCGCTCAAGCTGGGGCTGCTGTTCGAGCGCTTCCTCAACCCCGAACGCGTCTCGATGCCGGACTTCGACATCGACTTTTGCGAAACGCGGCGTGGCGAGGTCATTCGTTACGTGCAGGAGAAATATGGCCGCGATCATGTCGCGCAGATCATCACCTTCGGCACGCTGAAGGCGCGCGCGGCGCTCAAGGACACCGGCCGCGTTCTCCAGATGGGCTATAATCAGGTTGACCGCCTCGCCAAGCTGGTGCCCAATCACCCGACCGACCCGTGGACGCTCGAGCGCACCATGAACGGTTCCACCGAGTTCGTGGCCGAATATAAGGCCGATCGACAGATCCGGGCGCTCGTCGATCAGGCGATGATGCTGGAAGGCCTGCCGCGCAACAGCTCGACCCATGCCGCCGGCGTGGTGATTGGCGATCGCCCGCTCAGCCAGTTGGTCCCGCTGTATCGCGATCCCAAATCCGACATGCCGGTCACCCAGTTCGACATGAAATATGTCGAGACGGCGGGGCTGGTGAAGTTCGACTTTCTCGGCCTCAAGACGCTCTCCGTGCTCCAGCGCGCGGTGCAGCTGATTGCCAAGCGCGGCGTGAGCCTGGACCTCAATGGCCTGAGCTGGGACGATCAGGGCGTTTACGACCTCCTCAAGCGTGGTGACACGGTCGGCGTGTTCCAGCTGGAATCCGAAGGCATGCGCAAGACGCTGGCAGCGGTGAAGCCGACCAATTTCGGCGATATCATCGCGCTTGTCTCGCTCTACCGGCCGGGGCCGATGGACAATATTCCGCTCTTCGGCCGGCGCAAGAATGGCGAGGAGGAGATCCAGTATCCGCACGCGCTGCTGGAGCCGATCCTGAACGAGACCTATGGCGTCTTCGTCTATCAGGAACAGGTGATGCAGGCCGCGCAGATCCTCGCCGGCTATTCGCTCGGCGGCGCCGATCTGCTGCGCCGCGCGATGGGCAAGAAGATCAAGGCGGAAATGGACGCACAGCGCCTCACTTTCGTGGAAGGCTGCAAGACCAACAATATCGACAAGAAGAAGGCCAATGAGCTGTTCGACTTGATCGACAAGTTTGCCGGCTATGGCTTCAACAAGAGCCACGCGGCCGCCTATGCGCTGCTTGCCTATCAGACGGCATGGCTCAAGGCGCATTATCCGGCGGAATTCTACGCGGCCTCCATGGCGTTCGATATTCACCAGACCGACAAGCTGTGCATCTTCGTCGATGACATGCGGCGCATGGGGCTCAGTTGCCTGGCGCCGGACATCAATGTGAGCGAGGCGGATTTCACGGTCGAACCGGATGCCGAGGACCCGTCCCGCTATGCCGTGCGCTATGCGCTGGGTGGCCTCAAGGGCGTGGGCGAGAAGGCGATGGAAACGCTGGTCGAGGAGCGCGACGCCAACGGCCCGTTCCAGGACCTGGACGATTTCGCCGGCCGCATCGAGCCGCGCCTGCTCAACCGCCGTCAACTGGAAAGCCTGTCAGCCGCCGGTGCGTTCGATGGGCTGAAGCTCGATCGCGGCGTGGTGCATGCGGCGGCCGAAACCATCCTCTCCGTTGCCGCCAAGGCGGCCGATATGCGCGAGAGCGGGCAGGGCGGCTTGTTCGGTGGAGACGATGCGGCCCATGCCGACGTGCCGCTGCCGACCAACGCCAACTGGACCCGCAGCGAACGCATGACGCAGGAGAAGGAAGCGTTCGGCTTCTATTTCTCGGCGCATCCCGTCGATCGCTATCGGGAAATCGCGCGCGAGCGTGGCGTGCGGAGCTTTGCCGAGCTTTGCGGCGCGGCCGATGGGCTGGGCGCCGGCGACCGCACCGGCGCGGCCATGGCGGGGCTCATCGAGGAACTGCGCTGGCGTGATACGCGCAAGGGCGGGCGGTTCGTCTCGGCCACCTTCTCGGATAGCAGCGGCCAGTTTCAGGCAAGCTGTTTTGACGAGGACGGGTGCAAGCTGCTCGCGCGGCTGCATGAGGAGAATGAATGCGCGCTCCTCACCGTGGAGCTGGACCGGCAACCCGGTGAGGAAACCCCGCGCGTCACCGTGCGCGCCGTGACGCCCTTCGCGCAGGTGGCGAGCACGACACGGCTGCGCATGGTGCTGGTGGTCGATGCCGCAGCGGCCATCGGTCCGCTCGCCACCATGCTGGCCCAGCGTCGCGGCGCGCGCTCGGTGATCGAAATCCACACGACCACCGAGGCTGGCGAGGCGCAGGTCCGCCTCGGCGGGGATTTCCAGATCGACAGCGAACTGGCGGAGCGGATCGAGGCGATCCATGGCGTCCGCTCGGTGACGCTGATGGGATCGGCCCCGCGACTGGCGCTGGTCTCGTCGCGTTAACGGCGGCTTTGCCGGAGAGAAGCCGAGACGGATGGGATCGCGGCCCGCATCGACGGCCGATGCGAGGGCGGCCGTCACCGATCCTGGACGGTCGTTCATTATCCATCCGGCGAACAACGGTGTGGCGGTTGGGGGGGCAAGCACTGTCACCGCGCTGCTGATGTCCAGAACCGGGCACGACCGGCCTCCCAACGATGACAGACGGTCAATGAGATTGCCACCCCGCAGCCGCCAACCCCAATGGGGCGAGCGCTTGTTTGACCCGCGCAACGAATGGCGTCGCCTCCATATTCCCCCATTGGCGGCTGCAGATCTTCATATCCCTCCAGCACGCCGCCGCTCGCTGTGGACCTGCGCTCAGAAAAGTCGCCCCTGATCGCTCGGCGGGACAAACAGGTTGCAACGCAACCGAACACGCCCGCGATCAAGGCCATGGCGCTGCCGGGCCTTGTCGAACCGGGTGTGGATGAGCGCGGCAAAGGGGCCTTGCCCCCGCATGCGGCTGCCGAAATCGGGGTCATTATCCCGTCCGCCACGCATCGACCGGATGAGGCTCATCACCCGGTCGGCACGGTCCGGCGCATGTTGGGCCAGCCAGGCCCGGAACAGCGGCGCCACCTCGAACGGCAACCGCACAGGTATATAGGAGACGGACTGTGCGCCTGCCGCTGCGGCCGCCGCGACCAGCGCTTCGATCTCATGATCGTTAATCGCGGGAATGATCGGCGCGAGGCAGGCGTTGACCGGCACTCCGGCATCGCTCAGCGCACGCATCGCGGCGAGGCGTTTGCGCGGATGCGGCGCGCGCGGCTCCAGCGTGCGGGACAGGGCAGGGTCCAGCGAGGTCAGCGAGATCCCGACCGCAACGAGCCCGTCCGTCGCCATCGGCGCCAGCAGATCGATATCGCGCGTCACCCGGTCCGACTTGGTGGTGATCATCAGCGGGTGGCGGCATTCGGCCAGCACCTCGATACAGGCGCGCGTGATCTGCCAGTCCGCCTCGATCGGTTGATAGGGATCGGTGTTCGTGCCCATCGCAATCGGGCTGACCTCATAGCGCGGCTTGGCCAGTTCGGCCCGCAACAACGCCGCGGCGTCCGGCTTCACGAACAGCCTGCTCTCGAAATCAAGGCCGGGCGAGAGATCGAACCGGGCATGGCTCGGCCGCGCGAAGCAGTAAATGCAGCCATGCTCACAACCGCGATAGGCATTGATCGACTGGTCAAAGCCGATATCGGGCGACTTGTTTCGCGTGATGATGGTGCGTGCCCGTTCCCGGGTCACAGTGGTTCGCAGCTTCGGAAGCGACTCCTCCTCCGTCTCATGCACCCAGTCCAGCCACGCCCCGTCGGCCTGCCGCGAGGGCAGGCTGAAGCGCGACGACTCATGATTGGTGGGGGCCCCGCGGCCCTTGATGACGGACATGGCGACATAGGAACATATAGCGAACAATATGGCAACGCCAGCCTGATTGTCGCTTGCATCGGCCGGCGCGGGCGCATAGGTTCACTTTTCGTTCTATAGAAGGGTTGCCTGTGTCGCTGGAGAGTCTCGCTGTCATTCTGATTGCTGTTCTGGTGGGGCTGGCGGCGGGCTGGACGATCCGGAGCCGCATGGCCGCCCCGCTGGATCGTGAATGCCGGGCGCTGGGCGAGCGGCTTGCCACGCTGGAGGAGATGCGGAATGCCGCATTGCGCGATCTTGCCGTGGCAACGGAGCGCGCGGAGCAGGCGGACGGGTTGCGCGAGCGGCTCGACGTGGCGGATCAGGCCCGGTCCGCCGCCGAGCGGGAGCTGGCCGCCTTGCGCGCCGACCATAGCGCGCGCAGCGAATCCTTCACCGCGCAGATCAGGAATTTGCAGGAGGCGCGCGAGCAACTCTCGGCGCAGTTCAGCGAAACGGCCGGCAAGCTGCTGGGTGAGGCCCAGCGGGCGCTCGTCGAGCGGGCCGATCATCGCTTCAATCAGGCGCATGAGAAGAGCGAGGCGAGCCTGAAGGCCCTGCTTCAGCCGGTCGAGACCACGCTCAAACGCTATGAGGAAGGGCTCGGCCGGGTCGAGAAGGAGCGGGTCGACAGCTATGCGGGCCTGCGCGAGGCTGTCGAGATGGTGCGCGCAGGGCAGGGGCAGGTGCGCGACGAAACGGCGCGGCTGGTCAATGCGCTGCGCTCCAGCCCCAAGGCCCGTGGCCGCTGGGGCGAGCAATCCCTGCAAAATGTGCTGGAGCAGGCCGGCCTCTCCCAGCATATTGATTTCCGGCAGGAAGTGTCCGTCGACACCGAGGATGGCCGACTGCGGCCCGATGTGATCGTGCGCCTGCCCGGCGGGCGGGAACTGATTATCGACGCGAAATGCTCGCTCAACGCTTATCTCGACGCCAGCGAGGCGGTGGACGATGCCGTGCGCACCGCGCATCTGCGCGCGCATGCCGGATCGCTGCGGCTGCATGCCCAGCAACTCGGCGCCAAGGAATATTGGACCCGCTTCGGCAATGCCGCCGATTATGTCGTCATGTATATTCCCGGCGAGCATTTCCTCTCGGCCGCGCTGGAGCAGGATGACGGCTTGTGGGAATGGGCGTTCGAGCGGCGGGTGTTGCTGGCCACGCCCACCAATCTGGTCGCGATAGCGCGCACGGTGGCAAGTGTCTGGCGGCAGGAAAAACTGGCCGAAGAGGCGCAACAGGTCGCGACTCTGGGCAAGGAAATGTATGAACGACTGGCCGTGGCGGCAGGGCACCTCTCCGCGCTCGGGCGCAGCCTCAATGGCTCGGTCTCGCATTATAACAAGTTCGTTTCCAGCTTCGAAAATCGCGTGCTGGTGACCGGCCGCCGCTTCAAGGAACTGAGCGTGGAGACCGGTTCGCGCGAGATCGAGGATATTACGGCGATCGAAACACTGGCGCGGCTACCGGAGCCGCCGCCTGGTGACATGCCCCGGACCGACGGCGTAAGCTGACCGGCCCGGATGGACGAAGGCTGGCAGGCCGGGGGTCGGGGCAGGCCGATCGCGCCTGGGCGTCCGGAATGCCGGCCATCGCGCTGGCCGCTATCGACGCCCATCATGTCTGACGGGCCCCCGGGGTTTCTTGCAGGCGCCGGCACGCCTCGATTGCGAATGCGAGTGAGGTCATGCCTTCATGGCCGCCTATTGACAGATGGGGATGGCCAGCGGAGCAATAGGCCAGAATATGGATCAGGAGGGACTCGCCATGTGTGACAAGGATATTCATCCCGGACTCATCGAGGACTGGAGCCTCACGCGCCGGACATTTGTGGCAACGGGCATTGTCGCGGCCGGCCTGGCGAGCAGTGCCTATGCTGCCGAAAATGTCGTTGAAAAGGATGTGACGGTCAAGACAGCGGATGGCTCGGCCGATGCCGCGCTGTTCCACCCACCGGGCAAGGGCAGCTGGCCTGCCGTGCTCATCTGGCCGGATATCATGGGCCTGCGTCCTGTTTTCCGCGAGATCGGCCGGCGGCTCGCCGCACAAGGCTATGTCGTGCTTGTGCCCAATCCCTTCTACCGCAGCAAGAAAGCGCCGGTGGTCGAGGGCAATGTCGATTTCAGCAATGCCGAAGTCCGTCAGGCGCTGTTCGGATATCGCGCGGCGATGACGGATGCCGGCGTGGCCACGGACGCGGTGGCCTATCTCGCCTTCCTCGATCAACAGCCGGAAACGGCCAAGGGCAAGAAAGCCGGCGTTCAGGGCTATTGCATGGGCGGACCGCTCTCGTTCATGACCGCGGCGGCCGTGCCGGGGCGGATCGGCGCGGTCGGCAGCTTCCATGGCGGTGGGCTGGTCACCGACCAGCCTGATAGTCCGCATCTGCTCATTCCCAGGACGCGAGCGGCCTATCTGGTCGCCGTCGCGAAGAATGACGATGCCCGTGAACCGGAAGCGAAAAATGTGCTGAAGGCGGCGTTCAAGGCAGCCAATCGTCCGGCAACGGTGGAGGTTTATCCAGCTGACCATGGCTGGTGCGTGCCGGGCAGCCAGGTTTATGATCAGGCTGCAGCCGAGCGCGCCTGGGCGGCCCTGACGACGCTCTACAAGACGAACCTCGTCTAGCGCCGCGCCGCCCCGTCCTGACATCAGGCGGGGCGGGGCTGGCATTTTGCGGGCCCTCGCGCGGCGCGGCGATCATGCCCGGCCTTTTCAGGAAAGAGGCAGGGCCCGGCTCCACAACCTTGATCGTGGCGGTTCGACCGCGCTCGCCTTGATGAAAAACCGCGCATTTCTCTGCGTCAAAGGCGCATAGGCGCGGCATGGAATGAAAGGTCAATGCAATGGTCTACGGGAAGAAACTGGCAGGAATAGCACTGGCCGCCATGATGCTCATGGCGGTGCCGGGCACGGCCATGGCATCGGATGCCGACATGATCCGCGAAGCGCAGGACCGCGCCGAGATCGATGCGCTGATGTGGAACTATGTCCGCGCGATCGATGCGTTCAATCCGGATGCCTATGTCAGCGTCTTCACGCCTGATGGCGCCTTTGGGGCGACCAAGGGCAGTGACGCATTGCGCAAGATGGTCGTCGATCTGAAGAAAAGTCAGGATGACCGCCGCGCGCGGGGCGAGCAGATACTCGCCATGCACCATATCGTGACCAATGCGAGCATCGCGTTCGTCGACAAGGATCATGCGCGTTACCATTATTACTGGATGACGGTGTTTGGCGGCGCCGCCGGCGTCGAGCCCGCGCCCCGCGTGGCAGCCGTCGGCCGGGGCGTTGACGATGTGGTGCGGGTGAACGGGACATGGCTCATCAAGACCCGGAATGTTGATCCCAAGGATTGAGCGTCCTTGTGGTCGGCCTCAAGGGGGACAGACCTTCCAGCTATTGAGACGCGTTATCAGTTTGATCGATCAATTCACGCGTTATGATCGATTTGAGCGATCAGGCTGATTGCGACAATGCGCTGGCCTTGCCCGCTGGGGGGTATAGGTTTCTCCTGAACATCAAAGGTCCGCAAAGGATCGATGCGATGAGGAGAGCGATGATGGAACTGAAAGGTTCAAAGACCGAAGACAATCTCAAGGAAGCCTTTGCCGGCGAGAGCCAGGCGAACCGGCGTTATCTATATTTTGCCCAGCAGGCCGATATTGAGGGCCATAATGATGTCGCCGCAGTTTTCCGCTCAACGGCGGAAGGCGAGACCGGGCACGCCCACGGCCATCTGGAATTCCTGCAAAGCGGTGGCGGCGATCCGGCCACGGACATGCCGATCGGCGATACGGTGAACAATCTCAAATCGGCCATCGCCGGCGAGACGCATGAATATACGGATATGTATCCGGGTATGGCCCGCACCGCCCGCGACGAAGGCTTTGATGAAATCGCGGAGTGGTTCGAGACGCTCGCCAAGGCCGAGAAGAGCCATGCCGGCAAATTCCAGAAGACGCTGGACGTGGTGCTGGCCGACGCCTGACGGACAGGGCCGGTCCAGCCCGGACCGCACTGTCCCTTGCGCTGTCCGGGAGGCCGTGCGCACCCGGATCGCCGTCTCCCTGATTTGAGCGCGGGCCGCTGGTCCGCGCTCATGGCGCGCAGGAGCGTACATGAAGGAAGGTAGCCTCGAGGCGCCGATGCGCCATCCCATCGCATGGCAGGATGAGAGCTTCTACGATGAAGCCGCGCTGGATGGCGAGTTGCGCCGCGTGTTCGACATTTGCCACGGCTGCCGGCGTTGCTTCAACCTGTGCAACAGCTTTCCACTGCTGTTCGACCGGATCGATGACAGCCCCGGCGAATCCGTGGACGATCTAGGCGCGGCAGACCTCAAGGCCGTCGTCGACCAATGCACGCTGTGCGACATGTGCTTCATGGTGAAGTGCCCTTATGTGCCGCCGCATCAGTTCGATCTCGATTTCCCCCATCTCATGCTGCGCTACCGCGCCGTGGAGCATCGCAAGGGGGAAACCAGCCTGGCCGATCGCGAACTGGCGCAGACCGACCGCAACGGCAAGCTCGCGCGGTTCGTGACCGGTCCGGTCAATGCCGCAACGCGGGAGAAGAGCCCGGCGCGCGGCGTGATGCAAGCGACGCTGGGCATCGACAAGCGGGCGCATTTACCGGCCTATGCCGATGTGCCGCTGGCCAATCAGCAAGCGCTGGTGCCGCCCCCCAATCCGGATGGCCCCGCCTTCGGCCGCAAGGTCGCGCTCTATGCGACCTGCTACGGCAATTTCAACGACCAGACTCCGGGCAATGCCGCGATCAGGGTGCTCGCGCATAATGGCGTGGCGGTGCGGATCGCCTATCCTGAATGTTGCGGCATGCCGCTGTTCGAAAATGGCGATCTTGGCGCGGTGGCGGCCGCCGCCGAGCGCGTCGCGGCCCATTTCGCGCCGCTGATCGAGCAGGGCTATGCGGTGGTGCCGCTCACCACGTCCTGCTCGCTGATGCTCAAATTCGAGTGGCCGCTCCTGCATCCGGACGATGAGCGGATTGCGGCCTTGTCGGCCCACACATTCGACCTCTCGCAATATGTGGTGATGCTGGCCAAGGAGACCGGGCTCATGCCGATCGACGATTGGGATGCGACCATCGGCGTGCATTTCGCCTGCCATGCCCGCGCGCAGAATATGGGCCCCAAGGCGATGGAGATGCTGCGCCTCATCCCCGGCGCCAGGCCGATCCTGACCGATCGCTGCTCGGGCCATGGCGGCAAATGGGGTATTTTCGCGGAGCATTTCGAGACGGCGGTGAAGGTCGGGCGGCCAGCGGCGCGTCAGCTTGCCAAGGACAAGCCGGATGTGATGGTGAGCGAATGCCCGCTGGCCGGTCCGCATCTCAAGCAGTTGCTGGACCTGTCCGGCACGGCCACAGTGCCGGAGCGGATCGGCCACCCGATCGAAGTGATGGCGCGGGCCTACGGGCTCTGAGGGACAGGAGAAGACCATGTCGCGCGACCAGCGGGTGATCACCCCCGAGGACATTATGGATCTCGCCACCTATGAAACCATCCGTCCGGAGAAGCGCGAGGAAGCGCTGCTGCGCAAGCGCTTCCGGCGGCTGTCGGTGGGGCCGCTCGTCACGGTCTCGTTCGAGAATTGGGACAGCATGTGGCTGCAGGTGCAGGAGATGCTGCGCATCGAGAAAGGCGGCGAGGAGCAGTTGGTCGATGAGCTGGCGGCCTATAATCCGATGATCCCCAATGGCCATGAACTTAATTGCACCTTGATGTTCGAGATTGACGATCCGGTGATCCGCGCCCGCACGCTGGGGAAGCTGGGTGGTATCGAGGATCATATCCACCTCTCGATCGATGGCGAGCGGATCACCGCTGTTGCCGAAGGCGATGTCGAGCGCAGCCGGCCGGACGGCAAGGCCTCCAGCGTCCATTTCCTGCACTTCCCCTTCACCGATGCGCAGATCGCCAAATGGCGATCAGGGGCCGGCGCCATGTTGTTTGGCATCGACCACCCGGCCTATGGCCATATGGCCGTGATCAGCGAGGATATCCGCCACGAACTGGCGCGGGATTTCGCCTGAAGACGATCCGGGGCATCGATGCGCGCCCCGGCAGCGCGGTGCTCAATCCACCATATCCTCTCGGCCACCAAGTGGAGCGGTGATCGCCGTCGCCTCATCATTGGCGTATGGCTCGATCCCGCGAGGATCGAGCGACGGGACGATGTCCACCATCGCACTCGCGCTCGCATGCGCACCCACCGGCTGCGCCATGGTGCTGATCGGCAGCGCGGGGGCAAGAGCGGGCGGGCCTTCCGCCGGCAGGAGCGCGGATGTTTCGGGTGTCTCGGCCACCATCGCTGTGCCATCAGCGGGCCTGGAGGGCACAATCTTGCTCACCAGACCGGCGATCAACGGCGCACTGAGCAACACCGGAAAGCCAGCAGCAGAGAATATCGTTTGGGCATGGTCCCCGCTTCGCGCCGTCTCTCATCACCAGAGTCGTCGGGCATTATCGCCCGAGGTTTAGCGTTCGGTAAATCTCCGGCGGTTTGTCCATCCTGATGCCAGGACAACATCGGTCAAATCCCGTGCAGGCGGCGCTTCAGGCCCCGGTGCATTCGGTCAGATCGTCGAGGGTGATGCCCAGCCGGTGCATCTGCTCGGCGACCGGCGGCCAGACGGTCGCGAAGAAGTGCTGCCGCTCGGCCGCGCGCAATCTGCGCGAGGCGCCGGGCGCGACGAACATGCCGATGCCGCGCTTCACCAGCACCAGCCCGTCATCCTGAAAACTCTGATAGGCCTTGGCCACCGTCAGCGGATTGGCGCCCTGCTGCGCCGCGAATGCCCGCACGGATGGCAGCATGTCGCCATCGCCATAGCGGCCATCCAATATGGCTGCAGCGATGAGATCGCGCAAACGGAGATACACAGGCCGACTCTCATCGATCATGCTGCATCAGTGCCATAATACAGCCAGTCGGTCAAGCCGCCGCGGCCGGCATGGCGGGCGATCAGGCCGGTCCCGGCCACACCGAGAGGACCGCATCCAGATCCGGACGTGGGCGCTCGTCCAGCTCGCGACCGGGCGTGCCGATGAACAGGAAACCGGTGATCCGCTCGTCACCGCTGCCAAAGGCGTCGCGCACGGTGGCATTATAAGCCGCCCAGCCGGTCAGCCAGCCAGCCGCGAAACCCAGCGCATGGGCGGCGTGCAACAGGTTCATCATCGCCGCGCCGGCGGACAGCTCCTGCTCCCAAAGCGGGATATGGCTCGGCCGGGGCGACGCGAGGGCGACAATCAGCGCCGGGGCCTGCCGCGCAAATTGCTGCATCGCCTCAATCTCCAGCCGGCCGGCCGCGGGCTTTTCCGCGCGATAGGCTTTGACGATCAGGCTCGTCAGCGCCTCGCGCCGGTCATCCGGCACGATGACGAACCGCCATGGCGCAAGCTTGCCATGATCGGGCGTGCGGGTTGCCAGGCCGACCATCTCACGCAGTTGCGCCATGTCCGGGCCGGGGGCGACGAGATCGCGCGGCTTGCCGGAGCGGCGGGTGGCAAGATGGGTGAGCAGTGAGGAGCGATCATTGAGCATGGCCAAGGCGCTAGCGCAAATAGCCGCTCCACGCCATGCCCCTGCGCGCTATGCCCGCCATTTCGCGGCAAAAAACGCGCTTCACAGCGCCGCGATAATCTCTAGGGTCGGCCGGTCATCTTCGCGCCCGTCGTGGTGAAGCAGGAGTATTTATGGACACCATTCCCGCGATTGCCCTGGCAGCGCTGCTCGTCCTGCTGATCGGCGGCGCAGTCGGGCTCTCCACGAAGAGGGTGGAGCTGCTCGGCCATCCCAAGGGCCTCTACATCCTGTTCTTTGCCGAGATGTGGGAGCGCTTCTCCTATTATGGCATGCGCGCGCTGCTGATCTTCTACCTGACCAAACATTGGCTGTTCGGTGATGGGCAGGCCAATCTCGTCTATGGCGCCTATACCAGCCTCGTTTACATCACGCCGGTGCTCGGCGGGTATCTGGCCGACCGGTATCTGGGGCAGCGCAAGGCGGTGCTGTTCGGCGCGCTCATCCTGACGGCGGGCCATTGCCTGATGGCCTTTGAAGGCAATGGCGGGCAGGGCGATCCGACCATCAATATCTTCTGGCTCGCGCTTTCCTGCATCGTCGTCGGCTCGGGCTTCCTCAAGGCCAATATCTCGGTGCTGGTCGGTCAGCTCTACCCCCTGACCGATCCGCGTCGCGATGCCGCCTATACGATCTTCTATGTCGGCGTGAATGTCGGCGCGGCGATCGGCACGGTGATGGCCGGCTGGCTGGGCGAGACCTATGGCTGGAAATATGGCTTTGGCGCGGCCGGCCTTGGCATGCTGCTCGGCGCGGTGGTGTTCATCTTCGGCAAGCCTTTCCTGCTCGGCCATGGCGAGCCGCCAAAACTGCTCCGCCGGGGCACGGAATGGCTGCTATATGGGATCGGACTGGCCTCGATCGCCGTGATCTGGGCGCTGGTGCAATATCAGTCGATCATCCAGAATCTGCTGCTTGTGTCCGGCATCGCCTTGCTCGGCTATGTGCTCTACTCGGCCTTCAAGCTCGACAAGCATGCCCGCGACCGCGTCTTCGCGATCCTGTTCCTGATCTCGCTCAACCCGATCTTCTGGGGCCTGTTCGAGCAGGCCGGCGGCAGCCTCAATCTCTATACCGACCGCTTTGTCGATCGGCAGGGCGTGGAAGCCTCGCTGTTTCAGGCGATCAACCCCATCTACATCATCATTCTCGGGCCGCTCTTCGCCTGGCTGTGGGTCTGGCTCGGCAAGCGCGGGATGGAGCCCTCGGCCCCGGCCAAGTTCGGCCTCGCACTGGCGCAGGTGGGGCTCTCGTTCCTCGTCTTCGTCTGGGGCGCACAATCGGTCGGCATGGCCGTGATGACGCCGATCTTCTTCGTCTTCGCCATTTATTTCCTCCAGACCACCGGCGAGCTGTGCCTGTCCCCGGTCGGCCTCTCGGCCATGAACCGGCTGGCGCCCAAGCATCTCGCCAGCCTCGTCATGGGCGCGTGGTTCTACATGTCGGCGGTTGGGAATTTCGTTGCCGGCAAGATTGGCGAGGCCACCGGTGGCCTGGAAGGCGAGATGACCAAGGAAGCCACATTGTCCATCTACAGCACGATCGGCTGGTGGACGGTAGGCATCGCTGCAGCGGTGCTACTCGTCTCACCCCTGATCACACGGCTCATGCATCTCGATACACTCAAGAATGAGGAGGAGCCTGCACCGGTCGACAATCGCCCGGAAGAGGGGCTGCGCTCTGGTGCGATCACGTGAACAGGACCGGCCCGGCAAGGGCATGCCTGACAAGGGACATGGCATGACGAGACGTTATTTTGGAACCGATGGCATTCGCGGGCGCACCAATCAGTCGCCGATGACAGCCGAGACGGCGATGCGCGTGGGCATGGCGGCGGGGCGGCACTTCATGCGTGGCACGCATCGCCACCGCGTGGTGATCGGCAAGGATACGCGCCTTTCCGGCTATATGATCGAGAATGCGCTCGTTGCCGGCTTCACCAGCGTGGGCATGGATGTCGTCCAGTTCGGGCCCATCCCGACACCGGCCGTGGCGATGCTCGCCGCCTCGATGCGGGCGGATCTGGGCGTGATGATCTCGGCCAGCCACAACCCTTATGCGGATAATGGCATCAAGCTGTTCGGCCCGGATGGCTACAAGCTTTCCGATGCGGATGAAGCGAAGATCGAGGCGCTGATCGAAAGCGACGTGCCGCTCGCGGATGCCGCCCATATCGGTCGGGCCCGGCGGGTGGAGGATGGACGCGGGCGCTACATCCACTTCGTCAAATCCACCTTCCCCCAGACCCTGCGGCTGGACGGGCTCAAGATCGCCCTCGATTGCGCCAATGGCGCGGCCTATAATACCGCGCCGCCCACCTTCTGGGAGTTGGGTGCGGAGGTCATCCCCATCGGCGTCACGCCCAACGGCACCAACATCAATCAGCAGTGTGGCTCGACCGCGCCGCAACTCCTGCAGGAGACGGTGGTCGCCTCGGGCGCGGATATCGGCATTGCCCTGGATGGCGACGCGGATCGGCTGATCGTGGTCGATGAGACCGGCCGCATCGTGGATGGCGACCAGATCATGGCGCTCATCGGCACCAGCTGGGCGCGGCGCGGCCTGCTGCGCGGCGGCGGCGTGGTGGCGACGGTGATGTCCAATCTCGGCCTTGAGCGGCTGCTGGCCGGGCAGGGGATCGACCTCATCCGCACCAAGGTCGGTGATCGCTATGTGCTGGAGGAAATGCGCGCACGCGGCTGCAATATCGGTGGCGAGCAGTCCGGCCACATGATCCTCTCCGATCATGCCACGACCGGCGACGGCACGATTGCAGCGTTGCAGGTGCTCGCCGCGCTGGTCGAGAGCGGCAAGCCGGCTAGCGCGTTGCTGCGCCAGTTCGAGCCGGTGCCGCAACTGCTCAAAAATGTGCGCTTCGCCGGCGGCCGGCCCCTGATGGTCGACAGCGTGCAGGCCGTGATCGCGCAGGCGGAAGCGGAACTGAACGGCAGCGGCCGCCTCGTCATCCGCCCGTCCGGCACCGAGCCGGTGATCCGCGTGATGGCCGAGGGCGACGATGGCGAGCAGGTGCGCCGCGTGGTCGATCGCATTTGCGATGCCGTCGCCAGCGCCGCGGCGGGCTGATCGCCATGCTGGAGATGCGCCCGGATTGCGAACGCTGCGGTGTCGATTTGCCGGCCGATGAAGGCGGCGCGTTCATCTGCTCGTTCGAATGCACCTTCTGCTCGGACTGCGCCGAGGTGCTGGACGATCGCTGCCCCAATTGCGACGGCGAACTGCTCGATCGCCCGGCGCGCACGGGGCAGGCTTTGAGGGATTATCCGGCCTCGACCAAGCGGCGCTTCAAGGAATAGGCGGCACGCCCCGAGCCGCTAGCTCCGATCGCGCACGACGACATGGCGACGATGGGCCGCATCTTGCCGATGCGGCCACGACATGCCCGAACAACGCGACAGACCGTATCGATCGACCGGCTCAAGGACAGGCTGCGGACCGCTATCCACCTTGATGTCACCGGCAAGCCGCTTTACACCGGCACCGGTTCGCGGCGGGAGGCTCCGTCGCGCACCAGTCAAAGTCGAGGTTCGTTGTCCCAGCCGATCCGTTTTGGTTTACGAGCCCTGCCCGAGCGCATTCGTGCGGGTCTTGGCCAGCGTGCGGCAGCGATTATTCTGGCATTGCTGCTCGAAGGCCTGCTGGCGCTTCTGCTGTTCACGCTAGCGCCGTCGATCATGCGCCGGGAAGACACGGGCATGACGGTTTTCAGCCTGGACATGGCGCCACTGCCCGATGAAGTGCCGGCCGAGGCGCCGACACCCGATACGCCGCGCCCCGCCAAGCAACCACGGCAGGCCGAGCCGGATCGCGTGCCGCCGCCCCCGGCGGAGCCGCAGGTCGCGTCACCAGCGCCGCCCGTGATCAAGCTCCCGCCCGAGCTGATGGCGGCGGCGGACATCAGCACGATGCGCCCGGCCCGGCCGGCGCCCGTCCAGGGACCGGCCGTAGCCGGCCCGCCAGATACCGGCACGCCGGGCGACAGTCAGCGCGTTTCCGGTCAGGGGCCGAATGGCGAGCCGCTCTACGCCGCGTCCTGGTATCGCGAACCTTATGATGATGAACTGCGCGGCTACCTCTCCACGGCAACGGGGCCGGGTTGGGGCCTGATCGCATGCCGCACCGTGCCGGACTATCGCGTTGAAGACTGCATCGCCGTGGATGAATTTCCCAGAGGCTCGAACATCACCCGCGCCGTTCTGGCGGCCGCCTGGCAATTCCGTGTCCGACCGCCTCGGGTGGGCGGGCAGCTCAAGGTCGGCGAGTGGGTGCGGATCCGCATCGATTATCAGACGCGGCGACCATAGGCGGCCATAGGCCGTCGCGATTGCCGCGCTTCCGTCCGGAGGACGGAGCATGGCGCGAGGCGTTCCATACCAACCCATCTCGACTTCGCCGATGGGGAACGGCAAAAGGCCGCCATGACCACAGCACGCATTCTCATCATCGCCGGCTCGGATTCGGGCGGCGGGGCCGGTATTCAGGCCGACATCAAGACCGTCACCATGTTGGGCGGCCACGCCATGACCGCGATCACGGCGATCACGGCGCAAAATACGCTTGGCGTGCAGGCCGTTCATCCGGTGCCGACCGCCATGGTGCTGGCGCAGATTGACAGTGTGGTGAACGATATCGGCGTCGATGCGGTGAAGATCGGGATGATCGGCTCGGCGGAGACCGCGCTGGCCGTGGGCGAGCGGCTGGAGAGCATCGCCGCGCCGGTGGTGCTCGATCCGGTGATGATCGCGACAAGCGGCGGGGTGCTTGCCGATGCGGCAACGATCGAGAGCATGCACGAGCTGATGGGCTGGGCCTTCGTGACCACGCCGAACCTGCCCGAGCTGGAAGCGCTGGGCGGAGAGGCCGCGCTGACCGCGCGCGGCGAGATGCTGCTCGTCAAGGGCGGGCATGCGCCGGGCCCCGTCATCACCGATCGGCTGGTCGGCCCGGAAGGGGAGGTTGCCCGCTGGGACGGCTCGCGCATCGAGACGGACGATAGCCATGGCACCGGCTGCACCCTTGCCAGCGCCATCGCGACCGGGCTGGGGCAGGGGCTGGACCTGCCCGAGGCGATCGAGCGGGCGCGGACATTCGTGCGCCTCGCCCTGCGGGAGGCGCCGGAACTGGGCGGCGGCCACGGGCCGATGGGGCAGGGCAAGGTGCGGCTCGATCTGGGCGAGACGATGCGGCTCAACCAGCTGAGCGTGCCAGTGCGCGATCTGACTGCCTCGCGCGGTTTCTACGAGGAGTTGGGCCTGCGCCTGATCATGAGCGATCCGGACCTGCCCTATGCGCGCTTTGTCGCGCCGGGCGGGGCGACGCTCTCGCTGTTCGGTGCGGATCATGCCCTCTATTTCGAGTGTGACGATCTCGACGGGCGGGTCGCGGCGCTGCAATCGGTCGGCTTCCTGTTCGACAGCGAGCCGGTCGATCAGCCATGGGGCTGGCGCGAGGCCTGGCTGGTCGATCCGGCCGGCAACCGCGTCTGCCTCTACAGTGCCGGCGAAAACCGGCGCTATCCGCCGCTGCGGTCAGACCGGTGATTGCCGGCGTTGACGAGGCCGGGCGCGGACCGCTGGCCGGCCCCGTCGTCGCGGCGGCCGTGATCTTGTGCGAGCCCTGCCCGCAGGGACTGGCGGACAGCAAAATCCTCACCGCGCCGCGCCGCGCCACGCTGGAAGCGGCGATCAAGCAGAGCTGCCACTGGGCAGTCGGCGTGGTCGATGTCGATGCGATCGACCAGCTCAACATCTTTGGCGCGACGATGCTGGCGATGGCGCTGGCCGTCGAAGGGCTGTGCGCGCGGATCGGCTGCGATCCGGCCGAAGTCCTCGTCGACGGCAATCTGACGCCGCATGGCCGTCGCCCGGAGTGGCGCTGGCCGGCGCGGCCCATTGTCGGGGGCGATGCGATCGAGCCTTGCATTTCGGCCGCGTCGATCATCGCCAAGGAGCATCGCGATGGCCTGATGCGGGAAGCGGCGCTCGCCTATCCGCATTATGGCTGGGAGCGTAACAAGGGCTATGGCACGCGCGATCATCTCGCCGCGCTGCGCGAACATGGGCCGAGCCCGCTGCACCGGCGCAGCTTCGCCCCGGTGGCGCAGCTGGTGCTGGCCTGAGGCGCCGTCAACCGGTCATGGCGCGGGATCGGCCAGCCCTGCGGCGTTGAGCTGCCCGGCCAGTTCCTCCTGCATATTGCGCGCCATCGCATCGATCCGGTTGGCCTGCTCGTCATAGCGCGTATCGAAATCCGGCTCCCCGCCGCAGGCGCTCACAAGCATCAGGCAGGCCAGAACCGGCAGCGCGCGCATCAATAATCCTTCCGGTAGCGCAGGTTCACGCTGGAGCCGCCGAAGCTGCCCGTCGAACTGAGGATCGAGAGCGCCTTGGAAAGGCTCACCTCAAGCTGCGTGGCGGTGTAGCCGCGCGTATCGGTGATGATCTCCACATAGATGTCATCGCTGATATACTGCCCCACCGCGAGCGACGTGCCCCGCCCGGTTTCCTTATCCTCGCCCAGGATGCGCAGCCGGTCGATCCCGGCGGCGGACTGGAGCGTGCCCAGCGGATTGAGGCCGCCCTTGCCCCCGCGCAGGCTGTTGAGCGAGGCAGCAAGCTGCACCGCCTGAATCGCGCTGAGCTCGCCCACCGAATTGCCGAAGAGCATCCGCGCCATCAGCTCGTCCTGCGGCAGGGCGGGCACCGAGCTGAAGACGATCTGCGGATCGCCGGCCGAGCCGGTGATGGTAATGGTGATCGTCACATCCTCAACATCACCGCTCGCGACGATGTTGAGATCCGGGTTGGTCATTTCCCCGCCATTGAAGGTGAGCCGGCCCTGCTGGATGTCAAAGGAGCGCCCGGCAAAGCCCAGCGTGCCGCGCACCAGCCGGATGCCGCCGGTGATGCGGGGCGCGCCGCTTGTTCCGCCGACCTTGATGTCGGCCGACCATTCGGAATCCAGCCCCATGCCGCTCACATAGATTTTGTTATCGGCCACCACCTGCACGTCGAGCCGCCAGTTGGAGGGGATGGTCTGCATCGGCTCGGGCGCACCGCTGATCCGCTCGATGCCGGGCCTGGGCTTGCGGCGCACGCCGGTCAGCGTCGCGACCTCTGCCGAGCCCTGATAGACGATGCGATAGCGCGTCTCGGGCAGGGTGATCCGGCCGCTGATCGTCGGCGGCTGCCCCGGACCGTTGACGACCCGGATCTCGCCGGATGCCTCCGCCTCAAGGTCTGAACCGGTGGCGAGCTGCGCCTTGTCCATCGCAATACCGAGCTGGATCGGAAAGCCCTGCTCGGAACTGAGCGAGACGAAACCGCTCGCGCTCACCGTGCCGCTGCCGGCCCTGGCGGTGAGGCTCTCGACCTGCAGGCGATCATTGGTGAACTGGCCCTGCACCGCGAGATTGGTGAGTCGCGTGCCATATTGCGCATTCTCATAAGTGAGATTGTTGGCCCGCGCCACGCCGGTGAGCCGCGGTGCATTGAGCCGGCCGGTGAAATCGGCCGCAATGCCGACGGGCCCCTTGAGGCTCTGGTCGGGCAGCGCCGCGAGCGAGAACAGCACATCCGCGGGCCCGTTATAACGCACCCCGCCGGACAAGGGCGCCGCCATCAGACGCGTGCTCCAGCTCCCCGAGCCGGCCGGCAACGGCTTGAGACTGGCTTGCAGGCGCCCGATCACGGCGCCCCGCCGACGGATGATCGCGCCGGCAGTGCCCCCGTCCGGCACCAGCCGGCCGACGACATCCAGATCGACCGCCTCGGAAACGGCGGCGAAGCTGGTGCGCGTAAAGTCCTCGATATGGAGCCGGGCGTCGGCGCTCGGGAAGCTGCTCTCGGAGGCTTGCGAGAAATCGATACTGCCATTGGCCATGCCGCCCATGCCAAGGCCGGACGCGAAGGCATTGGCGAGCGCAAGGTTCACGTCGCTCAATCGCGCATTCAGGGCCATGCCGGGGCCATAACGCCCCGCGAGCCGCAAGCTGCCGGTCCCCACGGAGAGGGTGGCGGGCCGCAGCGTATAGCCGCCGTCAGCCGGCACGATCTGCATGGCGTTGCGCGTCTTGACGTCGATGCCGTTCAGCCGCCCATCAAGCGCGATCCGCCAGAGCTTGGGATCGAGCAGGGCGTTGGCGGCAACGCGGAACGGATATTGCGTGCGCCCTTCCAGCAGCAACTTTGCCTGCCCCGCGCCATCGCGATAGATCAGGTTCGCCCGCGCGGCGGCAATGGTGAGCTCGCCCAGCCGCGTGCCGGCGAACTGGACATCAGCCGTGATCCGGGGCTGCTCGGTGAGCAGCGCATCCGCCTTGATGATCGCCCGGTCGACGGTCAGCCCGACATCGCCCGGCAAGCTGGCGTTGCGCGCGGTCGCGTCAATGACGGCCCGCTGCGCGCCACCCTGATCGGACAGGTCGATCCGCCCGTTGATCCCCGCGCCGTTGGCCAGCAGAGACCCGCCAAACGGCCCGGCGGAGGATTGCGCGACCTGGCCGGTGAGGGCGATCCCCGCAAATTCCGTGCCCTGACGCACGGCGATGGTGAGTGGCCCCTTGTCCATCGTCACGGCGATATCAGCGGTAAACGGCCCATAATCGGTGCCGCCCCCGGCGGTGACCAGATAGGTGCCACCGTCCCCCCGGATGGTTGCCGCCACATTGGCGAGGCCGATTCCAACGCCGGGCCGCTCGGCGGTGGCGTGGATGACTGGCCGGTCAACGGTTCCCGTCACCTCGACACCGAGCGGGCCATATTGGCTGGAGCGCCCCTCCGCCGTGAAGCGCACCGAGCCGTCCGCGCCATAGCGGCCTCGGCCGCCGGTGAGGCGAAAGTCCGGCGCCGATACGGCCAGGCGCTCAAGGCTCGCCACGCCATCGCTATCATAGCCGACATCCGCCGCGATCAGCGCATTCCCGCCGAGAAAATCGCGGATGCCGTCATTGAGCAGGCGCGTCGAGCGTGCCGTTACCCGGCCGCCCAGCCGGAAATAGCCGTTAGCGCCGGTTTTCAGATCCATGTTGGTCTGCAGGTTGAAGATGCCCACGCTCTCGACCCTGTAGCCATTCACCCGGCCGTTGAGCGCGCCGGTATAAAGCGCCTTGTCGAGGTCCGCGACGATCACCGCCGTCGCGTCGATCCGGTCGGAGCGCAGCTTGAGATTGTCGGACAGCAGCCGGCCATTGGCATAGGCAAAGTCGCCATCCAGCCGCACATTGGCGAGCAGGGGAGCGATGCTCTCATTCACGCCGCTGATCCGCGCGGCACGGCCCTGCACCGGGATGCGCCACTGGTCCTTCTCCAGCGCCGCACTGCCGGAAACGGCCAGGCCGTCCACCTGCGTCGCCCCGAACCCGATCTGGCGCGCCGTCACGCCATAGCTGATGGTGGGGGCCACGAAGCGCCCGTTCAATGTCGCATCGGCCGCGATGTCCGCGCCGCGCAGATTCTCAGCAATCACGCCCGGCTTGAGCAGGCGGACGCTGAGCTTGAGGTCCTGCATGCTGCTGGCCCCCAGATCGACCAGCCCATCCGCGCCAAAGGTGAAATTATCGCTCCCCACGCGGCCCGAGATCTGCGCGCGCCGCTCAGTCAGCGCGGCAGTCAGGTCGATCTGCGTCACCGGCTCCAGCATCGCGCGCGCCGGGCCGGTCAGGAACAGCCCGGGCCGGCTCGGCCCGCGCAGGGTGAACGTGCCGTCACGGGCCGTCAGTGCGACATCGGCGAGCATATCGCTGCCCATCGTGCCGGACAGCCGGCCATTCCAGGCGGTCCAGTCGCCCTTGCCGGCGATCGCGATGGCGAGCGGCTGCTCGACCCCGCTATAGCTGGCAACAAGGCCCTGCGCCGGCGCATCGAGCTTGAGGTCGATGGCAAGGCGATTATCGTCGGGCACCGCATCGAGCGTCAGCGCGAACGTATCGCCCCCCGCGATGCCCGGCGCGGCAATGGCCCGTCCATCGGCGCGCAGCTGCGCCCGCCGATCGGCAATATGGACCGTCCCGGCAAGGCCGAGGAGATGGCGTTTGCCGGTCACCGGCGCATCGATCAGCAGCCGGCCAATCTCCAGCCGGTTCACGTCGATATCCAGATCCGGCAGCAGCGGCCCCTCGCTGGGCGGCGTGGGCTTGAACTGCGGACTGCGATGGACCCGCGCCGCGGGGATCACCAGCGCGCGAATATCGACATGGCTGCGCAGGAAGGCCAGCGGCCGCCAGTCCATGGCGATATCCGGCGCGCTCAGGAAAACCCCTTGCGGATCGCGCAGCGCCACGTCGCGCAGATGCATCGCGCCGAAGATCGAGCCCTCGATCCGGCCGACGCCGATCTGGAGGCCATTGTCGAATGTCAGCGCCTCGACCTGCCGGGCGACGAAGCGCCGGCCACTGTCCGTGCCGAGCCAGACATAGCCGGCCAGGATGATGGCCAGGAGCAGGGCGACCAGCCCGAGCCCGCCGAGCAGGATGCGGCGGCCCCAATTGGCGCGGGCGGGGGGCGTTTCAGCCATCTCGTCTGCGACGGCCATTAGAAGGCCTGCCCGATGGAGATATAGACCGAGATGCGGGATTCTCCGGCCTTGCGGTTGAGCGGGGTCGCGACATCAAGCCGCATCGGCCCGAAATTGGTATAGAAGCGGCCGCCAATGCCGACGCCGAAGCGCCAGTCGGTGAAACGCGGCAGATCGCTGGTATAGACCTGCCCGCCATCGATGAAGCCGACGACGCCATAGTCGCCGAAGCGGTAGCGTATCTCGGCCGCCGTTTCGACAAGGCTCCGGCCACCGATCGGCCGGGCATCCGGGTCCTTCGGGCCGAGTTCCTGATATCCGAAACCACGCACCGATCCGCCTCCGCCGCCATAAAAGCGCCGGGAGGGAGCGATCTGCTCCCGCGCTGCCCCGCCGATCATGCCGACCCGGGCGCGGCCAGCCAGCACGATGCCATCTGACACCGGATAATAGGCGGTCCCTTCAAAAATACTCCGCGCATAGACCTGCGCCCCGCTACCGAGGGACGTCTCCGGTGAGAGCATCGCGGACAGGCGAAAGCCACGCGTCGGGTCGAGCAGCGAGTTGGACGTGTCGAACGTCACCTGCCCCGGCAGGGCCAGCACATAGAAGGTCCGCCGCCGCCGCTCGCCTGCCGCAAAATCATAATCCTGCTCGTTGGTGCCGAGCAGCTCGAAGCCAAAGCTATAGGTCAGTCGCTTTTGCCAGATCGGGGTGCTGTCATAGGAGATGCGGCCAGAAAGCTGGCCGGTAAATGCTTCATAAGCATCGAAATTACTATGGAGCGCATTGAGGCCGAGTTCCACTGTCCGATCCCGCCGGCCGGCATTGGAGCGCCGGAAGGTGGCCCCCAGCGCCTGCTCCTGCGTGCCGACCGTGCCCTGGGCGATCAGCGCGCCCTCGGGCGGGAAGAAATTGCGGTGGGTCCACCCGCCCTCGACCTTCAGGCCCTGACCGGTGGCATAGCCGGCCTGTGCCGCAAGGGTGCGCGCCGGGCCGGCTTCCTGACTGACCCGCAGATCGGCATAGTCGGTGCCATCGCCCACGGCTGTGCCGCTCGGCCGGGGATCGACCGTCACCACGGAGAACAGGCCGGTCGCGACCAGGGCCTGCCGCAGGTCGTCGACCATCCGGCTGTCATAGAGCTCGCCTTTGCGGAACCGGGCGATCCGGGCGATATGCTCGGGCGGGAAGACCGGATCATCCCCCATATTGATGATATCGCCAAAACTGCTGCGCGGACCGGGCGTCACAGGCAGGGTATAATCCCCAAGATGTGTCTGACCATCGAGCAGGATGTCGCGCTGGCCGATCTCCACGAAGGGATAGCCATTTTGCGGCAGTTCAAGCGCGATGCTGCCTTCGCCGGCCAGAATGCGGTCCGCGACGATGGGATCGCCGGATTTGGGCGAGAAGGCGCTGGCGATCAGATCCGCCGGAATGACCGGCGACGCGTCAAAATGGATATCGCCAAGCAGATAGCGCGGGCCGACCGCCACATCGAGACTGGCCGTCACCGGCCCCGTGCTCCGCTGTTCACTGCTCCCCTGTTCGGGCAACTGAAGGCTCGTCCGCACCCTCGCATCGAAAAAGCCCTCGCTCGCAAGAATATCCGTGAGCAGTTTCTGGTCTTCTTCCAGTCGCGCGTTGATCATCGCGCCATTGACGGCCTTGCCCTTGCCCTCCTTCAGCGCCGAAAGCTCGTTGAACCGGGCATTGATGGCACTGGCGACCTCTGGGGTCAGCGCGCTGCCAGCGGCCGCATCGAGCCCCTCGATCCGGTAGGCATAGCCGATTTCCGCCGTCGCCGCGCGCTCGTCCGCCTCGGTGTAACGGCTGTCGTCAAACGGCTCCACGTCGAAGGCCTCGAGCGGAGTCAACGGCTGGTCGATCTCCGGATCATGCGGGGGCAGGGGCTCCAGCGCCTCGTCCGGCGCCTGTGATGGCGCCTCGATCGCCGGGATATGCGCATCAAATTCCGCATCATCGATAATGGCGGCGCCGTCATCGGGGCCGGAGCCCGTCCCTTGAGCAAGAGCCGCCTGCGGGCTGGCCGCGACCTGAAGAAGAAACGACAAACATAAAATTGTGGATGGCTGTCGACGGATGATGTTCGAGCGCAATGCGCATCCTCCAAGGCGGGGCAGGCTTCCTGAAAACTGAAAAAACCGTCGTTATCAATCGGAACGCGCTGTTTTCATTTTAGTTGCTTACGAGAAACCACCGCCCGACGCCAAGCTCAAACCGCCCGCCTTGCTCTTATCGGCGCATGATGGGCGGGATCGCCGCCGCCCGCCATTGCCCGGGTTGCAGCGCGTCGATCGCCCAATCGCCGATCTGCCAGCGCACCAGCCGCAGCGTCGGATGGCCGATCGCCGCCGTCATGCGACGCACCTGCCGGTTGCGACCTTCACGGATTGTCAGGCCGAGCCAGCAGTCCGGCACCGTCTTGCGAAAGCGGATCGGCGGATCGCGCGACCAGAGCGCCGGCGGGGTAATCCGCTCCACACCGGCCGGCAATGTCATGCCATCCTTGAGCCGCACGCCGCGCCGCAACTGGTCGAGGCTCGCCTCATCCGGCTCGCCCTCGACCTGCACCAGATAGGTCTTCGCCATGTTGAAGCGGGGGTTGGCTATCCGCGCCTGCAGCGCCCCGTCATCGGTGAGCAGGAGCAGGCCCTCGCTATCCAGATCGAGCCGCCCGGCGGGATAGACCCCCGGCATGTCGATATAGCCGGACAGGGTGGGGCGCGGCGTTTCCGAGCGGGCATCGGTGAATTGCGGCAGCACGCCATAGGGTTTGTTGAACAGGATCAGGCGCGCCATGCTGTTACGTCAATCCCGCGGTTCGATCGTGAGGCTGCCCTGATTGTAGAGCGCCGCCAGCAGGTTCCGCACGGCAGCCGATGCCGCCACCGCCGGGTCGATCCGGGTCCGCGCCTGCGCGCATAACCCTTCGGCCAAGCCGGCGCTGTCTTCGTCGCACGCGAAACAGTCACCGTCGACGAAGAGCCAGACGCCATCGCGCCGCCGGATGAACGAAAAGCGGCTGGCCGGATTGCGGCAGAGCATTCCCCCGCCGGCAAGCAGCTCCGCAAAGTCCTGTGGCTCCACCGCATCGTCCGGTCGCCAGTCCGCTTCGGGATATTTGGGGATGCTGTTATATTGCCCGAACCAGCGCGCGAAGGCATCGCGATCGAGCATCGCCTCGGTCATCATGTCATGCAGGCGGGCGAGGGCGGCAGCGGATATCTCACCCGGATTATCCTGCCGGCGCAAATCCGGATCGCGATAACGATCATCATCGGGTATCTGCTCGGCCACATGATCGCACCAGTCGACGATCAACTCGTGACGGGACGGCGCCCGAAAGCCGATCGAATAGGTCATGCAGTCGTCACCGACGGCGACCCCGTTATGCGCCACGCCGGGAGGCACATAGAGAATATCGCCAGGCTCCAATATCCATTCCTCGACCGGCTCGAAATTGGCCAGCAGGCGCAAATCCGCATGCGGCAGCAAGGGGGTCGCGGCATCGCACAGCGCGCCGACCTGCCAGCGTCGCTGGCCCAGCCCCTGGATCAGAAATACATCATATTGATCGAAATGCGGCCCCACGCCGCCGCCATCCGGCGCATAGCTCACCATCACATCATCGACGCGCCAGTTGGGCACGAACCGGAATGGCGCGATGAGCGCGGCCACGTCTTCCACAAAGTGATCGGCCGCCTGCACGAGCAAAGTCCATGGTTCCGGGCCCAGCTGGCTGAACCGTGCCTCCGGGAAAGGCCCGCTTTCCAGCGCCCATGTCTCACCCGTCTGGATGATGAGGCGGGATTCCACATCATTCTCGCAAGCCAGCCCCGCCAGATCATCCGGCTCGAGCGGATTTTGCCATGCTGACCAGGGATTACGGATCAGCAGCGGTTTCTTCTGCCAATAATCGCGCAGGAAGCCATCGATATCGAAATCAGTGAGTTGCATGATTACTCGCAACGGGTTTGACGGGCGCGCTTCATCACTCGCATTGCGGTTATAAAGAGCCGGTGTCAAATGAACGAGGTTTTAAGCCGATTGCGGCAGAAAGGAGAGGGGCGCAGGCTGTCTTTCAGGAATGTTTAATTGACGGGCGCGGACGGCCAATGTCAAAGGCGGCCCGCACCGAATGGAGACGGATTTTGGAAGTTGATGCTGTGCTGAACAGGACGCCGGTTCTCGCATGATGGCCACGTCACGGACTATTTCCCGGCGTGGCTGGAAGAACTGGCGACAAGCGCGTCTGCTCAATATTTGGGTCGACAATCTCTCGGTGCAGCAGATTGTGGAGCGGCTTGATGAGGATGTGCTCTTCACCGTGAATGTCGACCATCTCTGTCAGGCGCAGCGCAATCCCGATTTTGCCGCGGCTTATGCCAGCGCCACGATGGTTTCGTGCGACAGTAAATATGTCCGCAGCGGCGTGCTGGCGCTGGGCCGTGGACCGATGACCAAGGCTTGCGGGTCGGATATCGTGCCGGCCTATTGGCGTTATCACAGCCAGAACCCGGATGTGCGCATCTTCCTGCTGGGCGCCCGGCCGGGTGTGGCGGAAGCTGCGCAGGCGCGGATAAACCGCCTGGCTGGTCGGAAGATCGTGGTGGATGTCTTTGGTCCATCGATGAATTTCGTGAATGATGAAGCGGAGTGCCAGGCTGCGATCGACATGATCAATGCGTCCGGTGCGACCTGTCTGATCGTCGGGCTTGGCGCTCCCAAGCAAGAAGTGTGGATCTATCGGCACCGGCATCTCATGCCGGCCGTCAAAGTCTATATGGGGGTCGGTGCGACCATCGATTATGAAGCGGAGGCTGTGCGGCGGGCGCCGCCATGGGTCCGCAAGCTCGCTATGGAATGGTTGCACCGTGTCGTCACAGACCCGCGTCGCTACGCCATGCGCTACCTGCGCAACTTCGAATTTTTCTGGCTCGTCATGAAGGACCGGGCCGGACTCTATAAAGCACCGTCAGGACATCGTTCGCAGGCCATGGAACCGTCCGACGAAGGTCGCTAATTTAACATAATATATATTATCGAACTTTCTCTTTCTTGTCGCTCCTCAGCGGCACCTCGCCACGCCGCTGACATTGGAGCCACCATCCACAAATGAGATTTAATTCAATGCTGTCCTGCCATGAGCTCTGACATCATATGAACCTGCTCGTTGCCGCAGCTTAACTCGTTACGATCGCGGGCAGCGCCTTCACCACCTCGTCGACGGCCTTCATCTGCCGCAGGTAGGATTCCAGCGCATCGAGCCGCAGCGCGCATGGTCCGTCGCATTTCGCCTGGTCCGGATCGGGATGTGCCTCCAGGAACAGCCCGGCAATGCCCAGTGCCATCCCGCACCGCGCCAGTGCCGTCGCCTGCTCGCGGCGGCCATCGGCCGAATCCGGACGTCCGCCGGGCTTCTGCAAGGCATGCGTGGCATCAAAGACCACCGGCGCCATGGGCTTCATCTTGTCCATGCCCAGCATGTCCACCACCAGATTATTATAGCCGAACGAGCTGCCGCGCTCGCAAAGAATGACTCGCTCATTGCCGCATTCGTGGAATTTGGTGATGATATGGCGCATTTCTTCCGGCGCGAGAAACTGCGGCTTCTTGACGTTGATCGCGGCTCCGGTGCGCGCCATCGCAGCGACCAGATCGGTCTGCCTGGCAAGAAAGGCCGGCAACTGTATGATATCGGCGACTTCTGCGGCAGCGGCAGCCTGATGCGGCTCATGAACGTCCGTGAGGATCGGGACGCCAAACGTTGTTTTCACGGCGTCCAGTATCGCAAGCCCGGCATCGAGCCCCGGCCCGCGAAAGGAATGGACCGACGAGCGGTTGGCTTTGTCGAATGACGCCTTGAAGACGTAGGGAATCCCAAGCCGCCCAGTCACCTCGACGAAATGGCGGGCAACCTCAAGCATGAGGTCGCGGTCCTCGATAACATTCATGCCGCCGATCAGGACAAAGGGCCGATCATTGGCGAAGGTAATGCCGGAGTCGATGGTAACGGACGTGGACGTAACAGACATGGGTTGGTTTCAGCCTCTCTCGCAGTCAGTGGAACCTCTAGCGCCTGTCGCAAGAAAAAGCGCGGATAACGTCAGCGACTGGATGATGAAAGACGGCTTTTCCTGTCCTCCCCCTGCCCCATGCACAAGTTCAGGGTGACGAACAGGCTATGTCTGCGCCATATGGGGGCATTGTGACCACCGTGCCGGAGGGGCGATCTGTCGCGCCGTCCGGCCATCACGCGACATGAAAGAGGAAAGATGAGCGACACGATCCATGATGTGTTGGGTGTCGGCAATGCCATTGTCGATATCATCGCCCAGGCTGACGACGCCTTTCTGGACCGGCACGGCATGGCCAAGGGCGGCATGGCGCTGATCGACGAAGCGCGCGCCCACGCGCTTTATGCGGATATGGGGTCGGCCATCGAAGCCTCCGGCGGGTCGGCGGCCAACAGCATTGCCGGCATTGCCTCCTTTGGCGGTCGCGCAGCCTTTATCGGCAAGGTGCGGGACGATGAATTCGGCCGGATCTTCGGCCATGACCTCACCTCGCTCGGCGTCCATTTCACCACGCCGCCAGCCACGACCGGCGCCGCCACCGCTCGCTGCCTGGTGCTGGTGACGCCGGACGCGCAGCGCACCATGAACACCCATCTGGGCGCCTGCGTCGATCTGACGCCGGCCGATATCGACGCCGATCTGGTCGCGGCCTGCGCCATTACCTATCTGGAGGGCTATCTGTTCGATCCGCCCGCCGCCAAGGAAGCCTTCCGCAAGGCGGCGACGATCGCCCGCGGTGCTGGCCGGCGGGTCGCCCTCACCTTGTCGGACAGTTTCTGCGTCCATCGCTACAAGGATGAGTTCAAGCAGCTCATCGCCGAGCATATCGATATATTATTCGCCAATGAGAGCGAGATTGAAGCGCTTTACGGCAGCGGGGACATGGCCGCCGCGGCGGACGATCTTGCCGCACAGGTCAGCATCGCCGCGATCACGCGCAGCGAAAAGGGCTCGCTCCTGATCAGCGGCAGCGAGCGCGTTGCCGTTCCCGCCGCCCCGATCGAGGAACTGGTCGACACGACCGGCGCGGGCGATCTCTATGCCGCCGGCGTGCTCTATGGCCTCAGTCGCCAGCTGCCGCTCGCGGAATGTGGCCGCCTTGGCAGCATCGCGGCGGCCGAAGTCATCCAGCATTATGGCGCCCGGCCGCTCCAGCCACTGGCGGCCATCGCCTGATCATCAGGTCGGCAGGGCGCGCTCGTCGGGATCGCGCCCTGCCCGCTCATCATTTGCTGATATCCATCAAGGGGCGCCCCAGGGCGTCCGCGCCATCGCGATTATTCTCCTCGCAGACATATTCGCGGATAATCCAGTCGCGCTCGCGGACATAATTGGTCTTGAGTTGATAGGCGCCGACGAACAGCGCGGGATCGGTAATTTCGGTTTCCACCGTCAACAGGTCCGGGCTGGTGAGGTGAATACGCTCCTTGATGCGCGTATTCTCGGTGGGATGCAGCCCTTCCATCAGCGTGGTCTGCGGGTTGAGGCCGATCGTATCGACCACCAGCGTCTCGCCCTCCCAATGGCCCACCGACCAGCCGTTGAACGCCGGATCGGGATCGTCAGGCAGTGCCCGGCCATCGGTGTAGATGCGCCGCACCTGGCTATAGGTTTCGTGCAGCAGCGTCACCCGGCCGGGCGTATAGAGAAACTCGATCGGATAGGGCTGCCGCATGATGCCCGGCATGCCGGACGGGATGCAATTTGCAGCAGCGCTCTGCAAATTCTCGCCATGTTCCTTGCGCGCATTGAACGCATCGACCTGCTGCTTGGCCGCCGGCGTCAGCGTCGGCGGCTTGGGCCCGTTCGGGCCGAAGAGGCCGGACCAGTCCGGCTGCCACACGCCGGTCCAGTCCGGCATGGTTTCCAGCGCGGCATAGCCCTTCTGCTGGGCCTGCGCGGCCACCGGCGCCACCAGCATGACAGGCGCCAACCCCACGGCGAGCGTGATCATCGATCGGATTGCGAGATTCATTCGGTCCATCCTCTCCAGCCGTTTCGGCCCCCATGTTCCACGGCCGGCGGTGACAGGCCGGCATTCTCATTCTGTCGGCATAGTGGATTCAGTCCATTTCGAGTCAAGCGCAATATTCGATCCGCCGGGCCGCGCACATGCACGTTACGTAACGTATCAATTTCGAGTAACATTCCGATTACCGCAGCGCGCCGTTGATCTTGTCAACCTATCATGGATCGTGCGATGGGGCGTTTTAGCCAAATGTCGGGAATCGACGCGACTGGTCGTTCTATGGAGTGGATAATGGCCCTGAACATGACTTTTAGCCGCCGTGCGGGCGCCACGCTTCTCGCCGGCGCAACCCTCGCCCTGCTGGCGATCCCGACATCAGCGCATCATTCGACCGCCATGTTCAACTGGGGCAAGGAAGTGCCGATCACCGGCGCGACCGTGGAGCGCTGGGACTGGACCAATCCCCACACCTTCCTCTACGTCACCGTTCCTGGCAAGAATGGGGCGGTCGAACATTGGGCATTCGAGGGCATGAGCCCCAATCATCTCGGCCGCACCGGATGGAACAAGCGCACGCTCAAGCCGGGCGACAAGATCGACCTCACCTATTATTCGCTCAAGGATGGCCGCAAGGGCGGCTTCAACGTCTCGGTCAAACTGCCCGACGGCAAGGTGATCCGCCAGCTTGAAAGCCCGACAACGCGGCCCGACCGCTAGAGCGTTCAGGGCTCGCTGGCCAACGCCGGTTTGGGGTCGTCAAACCCGGTCGCCTGCAAAGCCCTCTCACATGAGGGCTCGGCTTGACGTCACCAAAGCGCCGTGCCTGCACCAAAGCCCTGTATCCGCACGGCACCAGCTTGGGATGCGCCGCCGCACGTCATCACATCGGCGCAGCGCCCTGTTCCAGCATTTGCTGGGCATTGTCGGTGAGCCTGTCCAGGCAGGCGAGATAGGCCGCCTGCTCATCGCCGGTGAAGCCGCTCATCAACATCGCTTCCCGCTCGAGCCCCACATCATACATGGAGCGGAAGACATCCATGCCGCGCGAGGTCGGCTCCAGCACGATGTCCCGCCGCAATGTCGGGCGTGACCGCAGAATCAGGTCAACCGTTTCCAGATGGCTCACTGTGCGGCCCACCTGGCTCTTGTCCCGGCCCACATCCAGGATGAGGCGCGCCAGCGGCATCGGGCTGCCGTCGCAGATCCGCGAGAGCACCTGCCACTGGAAATGCGACAGGCCCTCGCAACGCTGATAGACCAGCATCGCGCTGCGGTTGAGATAGGCGGCAAGGCTGATCAGCTTGGGGGTCACGAGATGCGTGGTCGGCACCTTCACCCGGCGCCCCTGCGGCCAGGACGGCAGATCGAGGCTGCTCGCACTGGGGTTGATGAAGCCCACCTTGGCGCTGCGCCGCCGTTCCTCCGTATAGAGATGGGCCGCCATGATGGTCAGTTCGTCCGTCATCGCCGCGAACCGCTTGAGGCTCTCGGCTGGGATGCCGGCCGTCAACATCGCATCGCGCGCGCGCGACATGCTGAGCAGCCGGTTATACAGGGTGCGGCCCTTGGCGCATAAGGTCAGCTTGGCCCGCAGCCGGGGCCGCTCGATCAGGCCGGCTTCCTCCAGCGGCTTGATCGCCCGGCTGACCTGCGCCTTTTCATGCCCGGTCAGCGTTACGATCTCCTGCGAGCTCAGGCCATCGAACATGCCGATCATGATGATGAGCTGGCGTTGAATTTCCTTATAGCTGCCTTCGCGCTCATAACCGGGCACGTTGCTTTCCCGCACCCGCCGCAGCAGGCCGTTCAGGCTCACCCCGATCAGCCGGAGGTGGACCGGCTCCACGCGGGGCTGAGCGACGCATTGCTCCGCTTGATCGATCAGTCTCACTCCTGCTGTGTGCTTCATCTCGTCGTCACTCAGAACGGGGCCATGGTAAAGCCGATCCAGCGCCCGCAGGCAATGATCGCGAGCCAGAGCGTCAGGGAAAACAGCCCGGCCATCCTTGCGCCGCCGGGCAGCGGGCCGGGCCCGTCCGTCATCCGTCCGCCGCGCATCGTGATCAGGTGAAAAACCAGCATGTTGAGCCCCGCCGCCAACAACAGCAGCATCTTCACGCGGAACATGGTGTTGCCGAAATAGCCATGGGGGTTGGAGGCGAACATCAGCGCGCCGGTGACAACCGCGACGATGAAGGCCGTCCAGGTCACCGGCAAGATCGTGCGACTGAACGTCAACGCAGGATAGTCCCGCGCGGCCAATCCCATCAGCCGCAGGTCGACCAGGAGGATCGATCCAAAGACCACCACGATGCCGAGCACATGGATCACCTCGATCCACGGAAAAGCCGTGGCATTCTCGGCAACGAACATACCGACCGCGCTGTCGCCAATCGCATCCAGCAGCGTGTCAATCATTGGAGCCCCCTTTCTGCCTTGCCTGTTGCGTCCGGGCCGCGCGCCTCCGCCGCCCCCCTACCCCGTCAACCCGCATAGGCAATCCAGCGGCCCGCCGTCGCGACCCCGGTCCAGAGCAGCAAAATCAGGATGGCGGTGAGGCGCACGCCGCCGCCCACGGGCACCGGGCTGTGCCCGCCTCGCCGCAGCCGGCGGCTCATCGTCTGCGCGATCAGCAGCGTGACGATCACCGTGAGCATCTTGGCCCGGAATATCCAGTTCATCAGCTCGCGCTCGGGCTCGGCGAGGATCATGAGCAGTCCGGTCGCCAGCAGCACCCACAGCGCTGCTATTGTCGATCCATGAAAATAGCGAGACCAGCGCGTGAGGCTCCAGTGCCTGCCGACCAGTTCCATGCCCCGCAAAGCCAGTATCAGCGCGCCGGTCAACACGACCGCGACCGCGGCGATATGCACGCTCTGCACGGCGGGCACGACCCACCCCGCATCCTGCACGGCGGCATGGATCGTCAATCCATCAATCCAATCGACGATGCCCTGCAGCCAGTCGTCCACGCGCGAATCCTCTCTTCAATCGCGGACTTACGCCGCCTGTGCTGCATTTTAGGGAACGCATCGGCTCTGTCCATGGCCAATCCGTCGGCCCCGCCTCATCTTCCCAGCCCTTGCCCCGTCCTTGCGCAAAAATGGCTTGTTCACTGGGTTGCCGGCCGTGGCCGCCTCATCATCACCCTCGGCAGGGCCGCATGACGGGCCCCTGGCCAGCGGGTAGCGCGGACCTATTTTGACCGCTATGGCCCAAGCCGCGACATCAAACGGAGGAGTTCGCCGTGCTAAGGCTATTTCGCTACATCGCCCTGATCGAAGGCATCACCACCCTCGCGCTCTTCCTCATCGCCATGCCGCTCAAATATGGCTTCGGCAATCCGGTGCTGGTGCCGCCTGTCGGCCTCATCCATGGCCTTGCGTTCCTCGCTTATCTGGCCGTGATGCTGGTGGCGCTGCCAGGCAAGGGCTTTGGCCCGGGTGGCTGGCTGCGCACCTTTCTCGCCGCCTTCGTTCCGTTCGGCACGTTTCTCAACGATGGCCTCATCAAGCAGCATGAAGCGCGCCGCGCGGCTCTGTCGCGCCGTTGATGGATGGCATCGGCCACGAGCCTGACGCCCGTGGCCGATGAACATGGTCAGGCGCCTTCTTTGGTCAAGGCGTTGGACACGACTTCCGACACATAGCCGAAGATCGCCCCGATGATGACGGACAGGATGGTCGGCACCAGCGCCGCCTCCGGCGCAACGCCATCCCCGAGCAGGATAAGACCGGCAATGGCGGCAAAGCCATAGACGCTCGCCGGAATAGCCGCGAGCAGCGAAACGCTCGACATCAGCACGATCACCGTCGCGCCAAGGCCAACCGCGATCGGCGCGGCAAGCGAACCAAACGAGCCCAGCTGGCCAGCAAGCATGACCGAAACCATGCCGACCAGCGCGCCGAAGCTCATGCAGACCACCGTTTGACGGCTGCCGAGATTGCCGCCACCGGCATGAAAATGGCATCCCCATGCGATGAAGGCCTGCCACACTTGCAGCTTTGCCGCGACCAAGGGATCAAGACCGAAAATCCAGGTCGCAAGGACCGCGAGCACGCCAACCGTAACAGCAAGTGCAATAAGCCTGGGCATGAATATCCTCCCCCGTTCAAATGGGGCGCCCGGTCTCCGCCGCGACGCCGGCGCAGACCCTAGGTGAGGACTTTGTCAACGTCCAGCGTCAATCGACACCATCATGAAAATGCCTGAAAACAAGCGCTTTCGGGCCATTTATCAGCCGGTCGCGCACGCGCGCTTCCTGCCGCACCCACCGTCTGCCCCTTGCCTGCGGCTGTGCCATGCCTTGGCCCCGGCGCGGCTACAGCCATCGTCCACGCCAGCCATAGGGCCCTGCCACCCGCCGGCAACGGCTCAAGCCGATCCACGAGATCGCGCGCCTCGCCGTGGCGGCTCGTCAGGGGCAGGACGCGCAATCTGCGGCCGGGTTCAGGACCGTCAGTCAGGCTGCGGCCCCTGCCCCGTCATTTCAAATGCGCGGCATGCCAGCGGACATGCTCGTCCATGAAGGTCGAGATGAAATAATAGCTATGATCATAGCCCGGCTGCATGCGGATGGTCGCGCTCTGGCCGGCCCTTGCACAGGCCTCCTCCAGCAGATGCGTGCGCAACTGTTCGGCAAGGAAATTATCCGCATCGCCCTGGTCGACCAGCAGGGCCGGCACACGCCCGCCCGCATCGATCAGTGCCACTGCGTCATAATCCGCCCAGCCGGCCTTGTCCGCGCCCAAATAGCCACCCAGCGCCTTCTCGCCCCAGGGCACGAGGCTCGGCGCGACGATCGGCGAGAAAGCGGACACCGAGCGGAAGCGGTCCGCATGGCGCAGGCCGATCGTCAGCGCGCCATGGCCGCCCATGCTGTGGCCCATGATGGCCTGCCGCGCCATGTCGGCGGGGAAATGCTCCGCCAGCAGCGCCGGCAGTTCCGTCTCGATATAGCTGCGCATACGGTAATTGGCCGCAAACGGCGCTTGCGTGGCATCGACATAAAAGCCTGCGCCCAGCCCGAAATCATATTTGCCCTCGGCATCGTCGGGCACGCCTTCCCCGCGTGGCGAGGTGTCGGGCGCAACGAAAATCACCTTCTCCGCCGCGCAGGCCGCGCGATACTCGCCCTTTTCCATGACGTTGGCATGGGTGCAGGTGAGCCCGGAGAGATACCAGAGCACGGGCAGCGTCTCGCCCGGCTCGTGCGGCGGGACGAAGACGGCGAATGTCATCGCCGTCCCCGTCTCGCGCGAATCATGCCGGTAGACGCCCTGGACTCCGCCAAAGGCCTTGTTCGTCGAGAGCGTCTCCAGCGTCATGGCTCAGGCCCCTTCAGGCAGCTGGCAGAAGGTGCAGACCTTGTTGCCGCTCGGGTCGCGCAAATAGGCGCCATAGGCATTGCCCGGTGCCTGCGGGCGCTTGCCCGGCTCGCCCTCGCAGGTGCCGCCATTGGCGAGACCGGCGGCATGCCATGCATCGACCTGCGCCTGATCGGCCGCGGCAAAGCCGATCGTGCCGCCATTGGCGTGCGTCGCTTCATTGCCGTCCGCTGGCTGGCAGACGCCGAAGGCACCGCCATTATGATGATAGAAAACGCGGCCGGGCATGAACTCCTTGCCGGCGTCGGCGCCGAGGGCACCCAGAGTTGCGTCGTAGAAAGCCTTGCTCCGGGCGACATCCTTGGCGCCGACCATGACGTGCGTGAACATGATAATCCCTCCTTAAGCTGTGGTTGGTTGGGTGGATGAGTGTCAGAACAGGACGACGGAGCGGATGCTCTCGCCGGCATGCATCAGATCGAAACCCTTGTTGATCTCATCAAGGGTCAGGACATGGGTGATCATCGGATCGATCTCGATCTTGCCGTTCATATACCAGTCGACGATTTTCGGCACATCGGTGCGGCCCTTGGCGCCGCCAAATGCCGTGCCGCGCCAGTTGCGCCCGGTGACGAGCTGGAACGGCCGGGTAGAAATCTCCTTGCCCGCTTCCGCCACGCCGATGACGATGCTCGTGCCCCAGCCGCGATGGCAGGCTTCAAGCGCGGTGCGCATCACCTCGGTGTTGCCGGTGCAGTCGAACGTATAGTCCGCGCCGCCATCGGTGAGGGCGAGGATCGCCGCGATCACCTCATCGCGCGACTTGCCCTTGCCGTTGATGAAGTCGGTCATGCCGAACTTGCGGCCCCACACCTCGCGATCGGGATTGATGTCGACGCCGATGATCTTGCTCGCGCCGGCAAGCCGCGCGCCCTGCAGCACGTTGAGGCCGATGCCGCCAAGGCCGAACACCACGATATTGTCGCCGACCTGCACCTTCGCGGTATTGACCACCGCGCCGACACCCGTGGTCACGCCGCAGCCGATATAGCAGCTCGTCTTGAACGGGGCGTCGGTGCGGATCTTCGCCACCGCAATCTCGGGCAGCACGGTGAAGTTGGAGAAGGTCGAGCAGCCCATATAATGGAAGATCGGCTGGCCCTTGTAGGAGAAGCGCGTCGTGCCGTCCGGCATCAGCCCCTTGCCCTGCGTCGCGCGGATCGCGGTGCACAGGTTGGTCTTGCCCGAGAGGCAGGACTTACACTGGCGGCATTCCGGCGTGTAGAGCGGGATGACATGGTCGCCCGGCACGACCGAGGTCACGCCCGCGCCCACCTCGCGCACGATGCCCGCGCCCTCATGGCCCAGAACGCTCGGGAACAACCCCTCGCTGTCGAGCCCGTCCAGCGTATAGGCGTCGGTATGGCAGATGCCCGTCGCCATGATCTCGACCAGAACCTCGCCGGCCTTGGGCCCCTCGAGATCCAGCTCGACAATCTCCAGCGGCTTCTTCGCCTCGAAGGCCACAGCAGCGCGCGTCTTCATCCCTCAGTCTCCCAAATCGTTCAAGATTGAGGCGCGGTGGCGCGCCGGTTCGTGGGCTTGTTGCGGCCTGTCGACGATTCGGGCAAGCCCCAAGCCGCTAAAGCCGTTGCCTTCGTCAACCTCATGGCGACGCGCTGACTAACCGTTGCCGGCCTCCACCTCCATCGCCTCCCGATCGAGGATGACGACGCCGCGCCGGTCCGGCAAATCGATGATGCCCGCTTGCCGCAGTCGTGTGAGCTGACGGCTCACCGTCTCGATTGTCAGGCCGAGCAGATCGCCCATCTGCTGGCGGGTGAGCGGCAGGTCGAAACGCTGGCTCGGCTGCTGGCTGGCGTCACAGGATGCCCCGCCCAGTCGCTCGGCCATGTCGAGCAGGAAGGTCGCCACGCGCTCGCCCGCGCTCTTGCGGCCCAGCGCCAGCATCCATCCACGCGCGCGGTCCAGCTCGGTGAGCGTGCGCTCCAGAAGTTTGTGCTGCAACTGGGGATAGTCATGGGCGAAACCATCGAACGCCGCGCGCGTGAACAGGCACAGCTGCGCATCGGACAAGGCGGTGACGCTGTGCTGCGCGGTGCCTCCGAATGGCCTGCCAATGAAATCCGAGGGATACACCACCCCGACAATCTGTTCGCGCCCGTCGGCCGTCGAGGTCGAGAGCTTGAGCACTCCCTCGATGACATTGGCCACCAGCGCACTCTCATCGCCTTCCCAGATCAGCGTCTCGCCGCGTCGGATCGGCACATGGCGGCCGATGCGCGACAGCACCTCCAGCTCCGGCGCGCTGAGCGCAGAACAAATAGCTTGATTGCGCACAACGCAGGTCTGGCAGCTGGTCATGTCCGGCGAATAGCCGTTTTCCGCCGAAAATCCAACGATTATACGGATACGCGCGCGCGGGCATTGCCGATCCCACTTTCCGTCTTGCGCCGGGTGGGCGGGCTTTGGAAGCGCTTCAACGCCCCTACCCGCCCGGCGTCACCATCGATCAGTAACCGACGGTGAAACGCGCATTTTCATGTTTCGGCGTCTCGATCTCATCGATCATCGCAATGGCGAAATCCTCATAGCTGATCGAGCTTTTGCCATCGGCGGCCGTCAGCAGCGTATCCGTGCCGAGGCGGAAGGAGCCGGTCCGTTCGCCGGGGCCAAAGACCATGGCGGGGGACAGGAATGTCCAGCTGAAATCGGCACCATCCTTGAGCCGGTTGAGGAAATCACGTGCCGGGCTCGCCTCCACCTTGATGAAATCGGGGAAACCCGGCGTATCGAGGAGCACCACGCCTTCCTCGGTGTTGAGGGAGGCCGCGCCGCCCACGACGAGCAGCCGCCGGGCGCCCTTGCGCGCCACGGCAAAGACATTGTCGGCGTTCAGGCCATTGAAGGGCATGGAGAGGATCACCGCGTCATGGCCGGCGATCTTGGCCGCCATGTCATCGACATCGTCAATGTCCGCCTTCACCCAGCGCACCTTCTCACGCGCGGCCTGCTTGTCCGCATGGCGCGAGAGGCCGGTCACCTGATGGCCGCGGCGCACGGCCTCATCGACGAGGCGCTGGCCGGCATTGCCCGTTGCACCCATGATCGCGATCTTCATGCTCACCCCTTCTCCTGCTGCTCTCTCGACATCATTAACGACCAATCCGGAGCCATGACAAGCCGGCAAGCGGCGCTGTCATACATGGTCGGGCTTGTTCTTCCGCCCGGTGTGGGCAAGCTCTTCAAGCTGCTTCTCGCTCATGGACTCGACCATCTCCCGAGAGGCTCCTTTGAGTTTGCTTTTCGGCGTATCGCCGCGCTTGGCGGACAGAGCCGCGCCGGCGGCTTTCTGCTGGGCTTTCGATTTGGCTGGCATGGGTTTTCTCCCGACGGCCGGTCGCGCGGCGGAACCCGTGGCTCCGCGGCTCGCCCGGTCCGTCATCAGATGAACGGTGCGTTGAACCCCCAATAGCCATGAACCTCACGACTATAGCGGTCATCATGCCCCTCCAGATCGCCGCTGGCGTAGCGTGGCGCTTTCTCCAGCTTCTCCTTGTCGATGTCGACGACATAGCCGCCCTGATCGACGTCATAGGCGAGCATGTCCCACGGGATCGGATAATAATCGCTGCCGATGCCGAACAGGCCGCCAAATTGCAGCACGGCATATTCTGCCTTGCCGCTGCGCTTGTCGACCATGAAGCTCTTCACGCTGCCCAGCCGTTCACCGTCGCGGCTGTAAACGGCCGTTCCGTCCACTTTTTCGGATGAAATCAGCCGATTGCTTTCTTCTGTCACGAGGCGGTCAGCCATTTGCCTTCTCCTCACATGGCATGATCAGGCATCGCTCCAGCGATGCGCTGCTGCCTGATGTGCGGCCGCCGGACGAGCCGGGCGCGGATGAGCCGGGCACGGGGCCGCTTCCTGTGCCTAGAACGGTCGAGCCGGCAGCTCGTTCCGGCCGGGGCAATGGCCGGTCGCGTCGGGGCAACGCCGTGCCGTGAACACAGGCCCGGCGATCCGCGCGCCCGGTTCAGACCATATCGGCAGGCCGCACCACCGCGTCGAACGTCGCCTCGTCGACCAGACCAAGGGCTAGCCCGGCCTCTTTCAGCGTCAGCCCCTCGGCATGGGCGTGCTTGGCGATCTTCGCGGCATTGTCATAGCCGATCCGGGGAGCAAGCGCGGTCACCAGCATCAGCGAACGGTCGACCAACTCGGCGATCTGCGCCTCATTGGCCTTGAGCCCCGCGATGCAGCGCGTGCCGAAACTCTCCATGCCGACCGCCAGCAGATGAATGGAACGCAGCACCGCCGCGCCGATCATCGGCTTGAACACGTTCAGCTCCAGATGCCCCTGCAAGCCACCGACCGTCACCGCCTGATGATTGCCGATCACCTGCGCCGCCACCATCGTCAGCATCTCGCACTGGGTGGGGTTGACCTTGCCGGGCATGATCGAACTGCCCGGCTCGTTGGCCGGCAGGTCCAGCTCGCCCAGGCCCGAGCGCGGGCCACTGCCGAGCAGGCGGATGTCATTGGCAATCTTGGTCAGCGCGACCGCGAGCGTGGCCAGCGTGGCGGAGACCTGCACCAGCGGATCATTGGAGCCCAGCGCCTCGAACTTGTTGGGCGCGCTGTGGAACGGCAGGCCGGCCAGCGTCGCAATCTCCTCTGCCACCGCATGGGCAAAACCCCGCGGCGCATTGAGGCCGGTGCCGACCGCGGTGCCGCCCTGGGCCAGCGGCATCATCTCCTGCGTGACGCCGTGCGCGATACGGGCGCGGCAATTGGCGAGCTGGCGAGCATAGCCGGAAAATTCCTGCCCCAGCGTCAGCGGCGTGGCATCCTGCAAATGGGTGCGGCCAATCTTGACGATCTCCACCCATGCCTTGGCCTTCGCGTCGATCAGCGCATGCAGGCCGTCGAGCGCCGGCAGCAGCACCTCTGTCGCCGCGCGGGCAACGGCGATGTGCAGCGCGGTCGGAAAGCTGTCGTTGGAGGACTGGCTCATATTGACATGATCATTGGGATGCACCGGGCTATTGCCCCCGCGCGTGCCGACCAGCACCTCATTGGCCCGGCCGGCAATCACCTCATTGAGATTCATATTGCTCTGGGTGCCGCTGCCGGTCTGCCAGATGACGAGCGGAAACTGATCGTCCAGCCGCCCGGCCGCGACCTCCGCCGCCGCATTCTCGATGGCATGCGCCAGCCCGGCATCGAGACCATGGGCGCGGTTCACGCGCGCGGCGGCCTGCTTCACGATCGCCAGCGCATGGATGATGCCAATGGGCATGCGCTCGGTGTCGCCAAAGGGGAAATTTTCCAGGCTGCGCTGGGTCTGCGCGCCCCAATAGGCCTCGGCGGGCACCGCGATGCTGCCAATGCTGTCGCTCTCGCTGCGGGTTGCGGTCATGCCTGTCTCCTCATCTCGACCAGTGGCCTGAGGTGCGCCCGATTGCGCGGTAAAACAAGATGAACCGGGCCGCTCCCCCCGGAACTTTCCCGGCGCGGCGCGCGTTTTCAGAGCGTATCCAACGAGAGATCATCCGCATGTCCGACCAGAAAGAAACACCCCGCAAGCCCGACGACGACAAGGCCAAGGGCAAGGATGCGGCCCAGCGCAAGATCCCCCCGGTGCGCGATGCCGGCCCGGTCCATATGAAGGGCAAGCCGAAACGTGCATGGGACAAGGTGGACGAGGCGTCGGACGAATCCTTCCCGGCAAGCGACCCGCCCACCAATTATTGAGCCCAGGCCCCCGGCTCCGCATGGCCTGCGGGCGCCGGCCTTCACGCTTCCGGCGCCAGCAGCTCCATCTCGCCGGCGCGCGCGACATCGATGGTGCGGATGCGGCCATTGCACAGGCCATAGATCACGAACACCCGCACCGCGACGGCCTCTCCCGCCTTGAGCGGCGTGACCACGAAACCGGGGGCATCCACCTGCGCGACGAAAGTGCTGGTGCAGTCCACCGCAATGCCCTGATCGTCGATCATCAGGGCATGGACGGTCAGATGCTCCCGCACGGAGTGGAACATATCTTCATAAAAAGCGCGGATGGCGTCCCGTCCGTGCATCGGCGGCGCAGACGGGAGCGAAAGCGTGCAATCCTCCGTATAATAGCGCGCCGCCCGTGCGATATCGCCGCCACTGAACGCGGCCGCATAGGCATGATAGGCCGCCCGGCCGCCCGCATGCCCCGACAGCATCGGCGCCGGGATCACGCCCTGCCCCGCCGGCCATGTCATCGAGCAAAGCTCGCGGATCAGCCCGTCATCATCCAGCTCATAAGTCACGAAGAAGCGGACGGTGAGAATATCCCCCGGCATCAGTGCGCCAAAGGGAAAATCGGGGCGCGGGGCATGGCAGATGAAGTCCATGTCCACATCCACGAACAGCCGGTTCCCCTGCTGCATCACATGACGCGGCCGCACGATCTCGCGCACGCCATCATGCGCCCAGTCGAGAAAAGCGAGCAATTCCGCGCGCCCCCGGCTGGTCCGCGTGGCGCCGTGCATCACGCAGTCGGGCGCGAACCAGCGCTCGACCAGGGCGGCGTCATCCCCCTGATTAAAGGCCTCGACATACGCTTCATAATCCATCGCGATCATGCCTTTTCGGTCGTTGCTGTCATGCTGGCGCCGCTGGCCCGGCGCTGTGCGACCCGGTCCGCATTGCGCGCCATACGCAACAACAGCCGGTCGAGCCGGGCCAGCGCTTCCGGTGCGATGCCCCGGGTCAAATCGCTGAAAAATTCGCGCCGCTGTTGATGCACGCGTTCATACAGGGCCTGACCGCTCGGCGTGAGGGTCAGCAGGCTGCTCTTGCGGTTGCGCGGATGGTCCGCGCGCTCGAGATAGCCGCTCGCCTCCAGCACGCGCACGGCGCGGCTTACCTCGGCCCGATCGACCAGCGCCGCTGCTGAAACGTCACTCGCGCTCTTGGGCCCAAGGACCGCAAGATGCGCGAGCACACGCCATTCGGCGAGGGAAAGACCGGCATGATCCCGCATCTGCTGTGCGGTGAGGCGATCGAACATTTTGCCGAGCATCAACACGCGATAAGGCAGGTGCCGCGCGTCGAAGATATGCCAGGCATCCTCCAGCGGTCCCGGCTCCCGTGCCCCGGCCCTTCGTATCGACACCTCGCCCGGCGTCCCTCGCTTCGTCATGCCCTGCTCCCGGTTCGGCAAGATTACAGCGCGACGCTCACCGCCTTGAGCTCGGTATAGGCCTCGATGCCGGCCTTGCCATTTTCGCGGCCCCAGCCCGACGCCTTGAAGCCACCGAGCGGCAGCGCCGGATCGACCCCGCCCGCGCCGTTGATGCGGATCGTCCCGGCCTTCAGGCGCCGCGCCAGCTTGTGCGCGGTGCTGATATTCTGGGTGTAGATGGAGGCGGAAAGGCCGAATTCCGTCTCATTCCCGCGCCCGGCCAGCGCCTCGATATCGGCATCATCGTCAAACCGCATGGCGCAGAGCACCGGCCCGAAAATCTCTTCCTTGCGCACGCGCATGTCCGGCTTGGTATCGAGCAGCACGGTCGGCTGCACGAAATAGCCGCCATCATAGCCCTCCCCGCCGATCGCCTCGCCACCGACGAGGACGCTCGCGCCTTCCTCGCGGCCGGAGGCGATGTAGCCGGTCACCCGCTCAAGCTGCGTCGCGCTCACCAGCGGACCGATCATCGTGGCAGCATCCAGCGTCTGGCCGACCTTCATGCCCCTGGCCATGTTGACCACGCCTTCGAGCACCGCATCGGCCACCTTCTCGTGGACGAACAGCCGCGACCCCGCCGCGCAAACCTGCCCGGCGTTGAAGAAGATGCCCATGGCCGCTGCCGGGATCGCCTTGGAAAGATCGGCGTCCGCGAAGATGTAAGTCGGCGACTTGCCGCCCAGCTCCAGCTGCACGCGCTTGAAATTGGTCTTGGAGGCCTCGATGATCGCCTTGCCGGTCACCGTCGATCCGGTGAAGGCCACCTTGTCGATATCGCGGTGGGCGGCCAGCGCTGCCCCCGCCGTGCGGCCAAGGCCCGTGACGATATTGACCACGCCCTCGGGAATGCCGGCCTCCAGCACCAGCTCGCCCAGCCGCAATGTGCTGAGCGGCGTCTGCTCGGCAGGCTTGAGCACCACGGTGCAGCCCGCCGCCAGCGCCGGGGCCAGCTTGCCCACCGCCATCACCAGCGGGAAGTTCCACGGCACGATCTGCGCGCACACGCCGATCGGCTCGCGCAGCACATAGCTCAGCCACTCGCCCGGCGCGCTGATCTCGGCGGTCTCGCCCATGATCTTGCTCGCCCAGCCGGCATTGTAGCGCAGCTGGCCGATCGCGCCTGCCACGTCGATCATGCGGGAGAACTGGATCGGCCGCCCCACGTCGAGCGTCTCCAGCAGCGCCAGTTCCTCGGCATGGGCTTCCACCAGATCGGCCAGCTTGAGCAGCAGCCGGGTGCGCTCGTCCGGCTTGACCTTCGCCCAAGGTCCCTCGAACGCGGCGCGCGCCGCTGCCACCGCCCGGTCGACATCCGCCTCGCCCGCGCTGGCGACATTGGCGATCAGCTTGCCGGTCGACGGATTGATCGTCTCGAACGTCTCGCCGGACGCCGCCTCGACCCAATGACCGCCAATCAGCATCTTCGCAGGGCCCCCGGCATAGCGCAGTTGCAATTGCTCGAGCAGGCCCGGATTATAGGGAGCGTTCATGGGCGGGGGCATCCTTTCCTTGGACCCAACCATCCGGAGATGGCGGAGAGTTGTTGAATCATCATGATGTCCCCAATAACAGCAGGACGAAGCTCCCGCCAGCGGGGCGACGCATCGAACCATTGGGAGAGTTCTACTGTCCAGCACAACATATGATTATGTGATCGTCGGCGCAGGTTCGGCTGGCGCCGTGCTCGCCGCGCGACTCACCGAAGACCCGGCAACCCGCGTGCTGCTGCTGGAGGCAGGCGGCGGCGCGGATAGCTGGCTCATCCGCATGCCGCTCGGTTTCCTCAAGGCGCTGCGCCGGCCCGAGATCACCTGGCCCTACTGGACCGAGCCCGAGCCGCACATGAACAACCGCAAGCTGATTCTGCCGCGCGGACGGCTGCTTGGCGGCTCCAGCTCGATCAACGGCATGGTGTTCATGCGCGGCCACAGCGCGGATTTCGACCGCTGGGCGCAAATGGGCTGCACCGGCTGGAGCTACGCCGATGTGCTCCCCTATTTCCGCAAGATGGAGACCAGCTGGCGCGGCGCGTCGGACCTGCACGGTGGCGACGGCCCGCTGAGCGTCAGCCCCAACGCCACCGAATGGCTGTTGCATGACGAATTGATGGCCTCGGCCAAGGCGGCCGGCTTCCCGCTCACCGATGACATTCATGACGGCAACGAGGAAGGCGTCGGCAAGGTCGAACTGACCATCGATCGCCACGGCCGCCGCGCCTCCACGTACGAGGCCTATCTCAAGCCGGCGATGGGCCGACCCAACCTCACCGTCATCACCGGCGCGCTCACCCAGCGCGTGCTGACGCAGGGCAAGCGCGCCACCGGGGTGGAATATCGCCGCGAGGGCCAGCTCTTCACCGCGACGGCCAGCCGCGAGGTCATCCTGTCCGGGGGGAGCTACAACACGCCGCAAATCCTCATGCTCTCCGGCATCGGCCCGGCCGGGCATATCCGTGAGATGGGCATCGACGTGGTGCATGACCTGCCCGGCGTCGGCCAGAATCTCTCCGAGCATCCGCGCGTGCCGGTGCTGTTCGAGGCGGCCAAACCGGTCACCTTCGTCAACCAGCTGCGCTTCGACCGGGCGACGAAGAATGTCATCCAATGGTATCTCTTCGGCACCGGCCCGTTCGCGCGACAGGTCAACAGCGCCAACCCCGTGCTGCGGACCGACCCGCGCCTCGCCCAGCCGGATATCCAGCTATGGTGCAACCCGGTGACGCTGGACGCGCATCTCTGGTTCCCCGGCATCAAGAAGGCGCCGCAGCACAAACTCACGGCCGACGTCATCCTGCTCCACCCGGAAAGCCGCGGAAAAGTCTTTCTCAAGAGCCCGAAGGCGGAGGATCATGTCGGCATCTTCCTCAATCTGTTCAGCGCGCCGGCCGATTTCGCCACCGCCCGCGCCGGCATCCGCATCGCGCGCAAGATCTACCGCACTTCGCCGCAGGCCGAGATCACCGGCGCGGAGCTGTCCCCCGGCGATCAGGCGCAGAGCGACGCCGCGCTGGACGAGCATGTCCGCGCGACGGCCGGCACCACCCAGCATCCGCTCGGCACCTGCCGCCTGGGCGCGGGACCGATGGCGGTGGTCGATCCGCAACTGCGCGTCATCGGCATGGAAGGGCTGCGCGTCATCGATGCCTCGGTGATGCCGGACGAAACCGGCGGCAACATCAACGCGCCGACCATCATGATCGCCGAGCGCGCGGCCGACCTCATCCGGGGCCGCCTGCTCCCCGCCGACGACCTGCCCCCCAAACCCACTGAAAATCGGGAGAAAGCCGCATGACCCGCGAGGATTTCGAGCAGTATATCGACGCCTTCAATCGCGACGATTTTGACGGCTTCTCCCGCTTTTACGCGGATGATGTCGACTTCAACCTGGGCGACCGCAAGCGCATCGTCGGGCGGCAGGGCATCGTCGATTTCTATCGCGGCGTGAAAGCGCATATCCATGAGGAACTGCGGATCATCGACCTGGTCCTCGCTCCCAATGGCGCAGCGCTCCATGTCTACACCAAATTCACGACCATCAAGGACTGGCCGGATTTCGAGCTGTGGCCGACCAAAGCCGGCGACGTGCGCGAGATTGAGAGCATCATCCTCTACACCATCGCGAACGGCCAGTTCACGCACATCAAATCCGCCCGTTTCAAGGAACTGTAAGTCGTGACCGCCAGCAGCAATCCGGATTTCATCGTCATCGGCTCGGGCTCCTCGGGCGCGGTGATCGCCGCGCGTCTCTCCGAAGACCCGGACGCCAAGATACTGGTGCTGGAGGCCGGGCGGCGCGAGCGTGACATCCGCCTCGCCATGCCGGTGCTCTTCCCCTTCGTCATGGCCGATCCCAAGTTCAACTGGAGCTATATGGGCGAACCGGAGCCGTTCGCGAATGGCCGGCAGATCCGCCAGCCGCGCGGCAAGGCGCTGGGCGGCTCCTCGATGATCAACGGCATGCTGTACGCGCGCGGCCACGCCCGCGATTATGACGAGTGGCGCCAGCTCGGCAATGAAGGCTGGAGCTATGACGATGTGCTCCCCTATTTCAAGAAGTCGGAGAACCACTGGGGCGCGGCCGATCACTGGCACGGCAAGGGCGGCCCGCTCAGCATCAAGCAGCAACCCAAGGATAACGACCTCTACCGCCGCTTCATCACGGCCGTCGAAAAACTGGGCTATCCCGAGCGTGACAGCTTCCATCGCGCGAGCCAGGAAGGCTGGGGGCCACCACCGCTCTGCATTCATGAGGGCAGCCGCGCCAGCACCGCCGCGCGTTTCCTCATCCCCGCGATGAGCCGCCCCAACCTCACCGTGGAGACCGGCGCGCTCGTCACCCGCATCGAGGTGGAGAATGGTCGCGCCGTCGCCGTCCATTATCGCGACAGCGAAGGCCGCGACCAGCGCGTCGCCGCCAGCCAGGAAATCATCCTGTCAGGCGGCGCCTATAATTCGCCGCAGCTGCTCAAGCTCTCCGGCATCGGCCCGGCCGACGAACTGCGCGAGCTGGGCATCGACCCCGTCCACCACCTGCCCGGCGTCGGCATGAACCTGCAGGATCACCCATCCGTCGCCATGGTGCTGCGCGCGGACCGCGACGTGACCCTCACTAATGCGCTGCGGCTGGACCGCGCCGCGCTCGCCGCGCTCCACTGGCTGCTCAATCGCGGCGGCATGATCGCGGACATGCCGGTCACCGCCAACGGGTTCATCAAGACCCGGCCCGAGCTGGAGCGGCCGGATGCGCAATGTCTGTTCCAGCCGACCATGATCGGCGCGCAGACCTGGGCGCCGGGCTGGCGCAAGCCCAAGGATGATGTCGTCGCCATGGCCTGCGTACTGTTGCGCCCGGAAGGGCGCGGCTGGGTCAAGCTGCGCTCGGCGGACCCGGCGGACAAGCCGCGCATCCTCTCCAACGTGCTCTCGACGGAGAATGACCGCGCTTTCTTCCGCCGCCTGATCCCGCAACTGCGCGAGATTTTCGCGACCTCGCCCCTCGCCGATGTGCTTGGCGCGGAAGTCATGCCCGGTGCGGATGTGCAGACGCCGGACGAGATCGATGCCTGGGTGCGCACGGCTTGCAACACCGCGCTGCACCCCGTCGGCACCTGCGCGATGGGCAAGGACGACATGGCCGTCGTCGACCCCCGCCTGCGCGTCCATGGCCTCGCCGGGCTGCGCGTCGCCGATGCCGCCATCATGCCGCGCATCTGCGGTGGCAACACCAACGCCGCCTGCATCATGATCGGTGAGAAAGCCGCCGACATGGTGAAACAGGATAACGGCCTTGCCATGGCATGAACCGCCCGTCCCGCTGGCCGCGCCGCCCTCGTGCCCGCGCGGCCCCCATGCCCGCCGCAGCCCACGCCGCGCCGGCGCTAGCCGGGTGACGCCTGCTTCATCAGCAGCAACCCGCCGATGATCAGCACCGCCGCTGCGATCCGCATCGCACCGGCCTCCTCGCCCAGCACCAGCCAGCCGACCAGAAAGGCACCGACCGCGCCAATGCCTGTCCACATCATATAGGCTGTTCCCAGCGGCAGGGTTTTCATCGCCATCGTCAGCAGCCAGAAGCTGCCGAGCATCGCCACCAGCATGACGAGCGTGGGGGTCAGGCGCGTAAACCCCTCGGACTGTTTCATGGCGAAGGCCCAGACGATCTCCAGAAGCCCTGCGATACCCAACAAAATCCAAGCCATGACGGCTCTCCTTTCAAAGAGCGGGCCGTCCCGGATGTGTTGCTCCAATCGGAGGTGAGGTCGTCCTCATCGCCAAACATAAGAGGCCGGAACCGCCAGTCAATCTCCGCGACACGTCGTGCTTGATGACACAGCGGACTGACAGATGCGGACTGACAGACCTGACAGACCTGACGGGCCTGACGGGCCATCACGCCGCACCGGCACCACGCAATCCGCCTCCGGCTCTCCGGTTTCCGCCCGATGTCGCGCCGGGTGTGCCGGCGCCCCCAGCCAGCACATGCCGCCCAACATCGTCCGCGATAACCGATCGATCATGCTGTGTGCACATGCTTGTTGCTTCACCATCACCGGCATGATTGAGTGGCGGCGAAAAACCAGCCCCGGCCAACCGGGCGCAGGACGGGGATGTTACGCATGAACAGATTCGACGTCGAAGCCTTCATCGATCGCACACGCATCGGTGCAACGCAGTTAGCCGCATTGTCCGTCTGCATCCTCATCTGCTTCATCGATGGTTTCGACATTTTCATGATCGGCAAGATCGCGCCGGCGATCGCGGAAGGCTTTGGCGAACCCACGCTGGCGATGACCCCGGTGTTCGTCGCGCAGCAGATCGGCCTGGCGGTCGGCGCCTTCGCCATTTCGCCGCTGGCGGATCGCTTCGGACGGCGCAGCATGCTGATTTTCTCCTGCATCACCTTCGGTGCCGTCACGCTGGCGAGCGTCTATGTCCACTCGCTGACCCAGTTGGCGATCATGCGCGGCATTGCCGGCGTGTTCATGGCCGCCGGCCTGCCAATGGCCATGGCCCTCATTTCCGAAGTCACCCCGCGCCACCGCCGCTCCACCATGGTGGCGATCGCGCTCGCCGGCTATTCGACCGGCAGCGCGGCGAGCGGCGCCGTCGCCGCCTGGCTGCTCGACATTTACGGCTGGCAGAGCGGCTTCTGGATCGGCGGACTGGTGCCGCTGCTCTGCGTGCCGCTGCTCATCCTGTTCGTGCCCGAATCCCTCAAGTTCCGCGCCGAGCGCAATCCGGCGGACCCGCGCATTCCCCGCACCATTCGCCGGCTCGATCGATCGGTGCAACTGCGCGGGGACGAACTGTTCGTGCTCAACGCGCAGCAATCGACCGCCCGCAAGGCCAGATTGCTCGACGTCTTTTCCGAAGGGCGCATGTGGATGACCGGCCTCATCTGGGCGGCCTGCGCGCTCAGCATGACCAATATCGCGTTGATGGGCGCGTGGCTCCCCAGCTTCTTCCAGGAGATGGCCGGCATCCCCATCCAGCAATTCGCGATCGTCGCGATGATCGGCTATCTGGGCGGCGTCGCCGGCACCTTGTGCATCGGCTGGCTGATGGACCGCTTCCGCCCCGCCCTGCTGCTCGCGCTTTTCTATGTGGCCCTCGCCGTCTCGCTCAACGCGCTGGCCTGGGTGCCCTTTCACTCGGGTGCGTTCATCCTCGTCGCGATCCTGTGGAGCTTCTTCCAGACCGGCGGCCAGGGCGGCCTCAACACGATGATCACCCTGGTCTATCCCCCGCGCATGCGCAGCACCGCGCTCGGCTGGGCCGGCGGCGCGGGGCGCATCGGCGGCATCATCGCGCCGACGGCGGGCACTTTCGCCCTTGCCCAGCATTTCTCGCTCCAGTGGACGCTGGCGCTGGCCGCCATCCTGCCGCTGCTCGTCGCGCTGCTCATGCTGATCTTCGCGCTCGGCCGCCATGACGCGGGCCTGAGCAGTCCCCAGCCCGCACCGGCATGATGCCGGATCGCCGCTGGTTCGAGGCCTATCTGACCGCCTTCAACCGCGATGATTTCGACGGCTTCGGCGCTTATTATGCGGATGATGTGGCGTTCCACGGTCAGGCCGCGACGCTGCATGGCCGCGACGCCGTGCTCGCTTTCTATCGCGGGGTGAAGGCGCGGATCGAGGAGCGCGTCGACCTGCTCAGCTTCATCGGCGGCGAGAATGCCATCGCCGCCGAGCTCCGCACGACGCTCACGCCGCTGGAGGACTGGCCGGATTTCCCGACCGGTCCGCTCATCAAGGGCACGATCCGGCAAAGCATCAACTTTGCCTTCTACGATATTGCGAACGGACAATTCACCCGCATCCGCTCGGCGCGCTTCCGCCGGATCGGGTAACGGGCTCCCGCACAGGCAGGAGCCCGGCCCCGGCTCAGCCCGCAGCCGCCAGGCTCATCCGATACTGCCCGCTTTGCAGCGTCTCCTCGGGCACCCATGTGCCGTGGAAGGTCGAGCGCACGCGGATCGGCAGCTTGAGCAGCGCCACCGGCCCGGCCGCCAGATTCTGCGCGTCGAGGATCGCAAGATCGCTGCGCATCTGCGAGACGCGCGAAACCAGCACCAGCAGCCAGCCATCACCCTCCGGCGCATCCGGCGTGCGCGGCACGAACTGCGCTTCCTGCACGCCGTCCCCCTCGCCGGGCCGCCAGACCTCCATCGCGCCCGTCTCATGATCGAACCGCCCGATCCCGCTCGATCCATCCATGGCGCGTGCGATCACATAGCCATAGCGGTAGGCCCGGCCCTGATAGCGATCATCCGTGCGCGGCATTTCGCAGGGAATCTGGAGCAGCCGCTGGCTCGTGAAGCCGTCATCATTGCTTGCCAGATCGAAGGTCATGCGCGTCAGGAACGGCGGCACCGGCGCCGTCTCTTCGCCCTGCGGCGTCGTGAAGAACGGAAAGCAGTTGCCGTCATAATAGCACAGGTCGAGGTGGACCTTGCTGCCCTCGCGATGGGCGTTCATCATATGGCCCGCGCTGCCCGTCGGCCCCTTGAACCAGCGAATATCCTCCGCCTTGCCATAGCGCGGCACCAGCGCGACATGCACCGGCTCATCGGGATGCCACTGATAATAGGTGCCGCCCGCCTTCACCACGTCCAGATCGGTGATGAGCGGGAAGAAGGGCACCACGATCCATTCGTCGGTGATCGCGAAATCATGGACGCAGGCCGCATAGGGCATCTTGAACCAGATTTCGTTGATCAACTCCCGGTCCGGGCCGAACAGGTAGAAGGCGAAGTCGAGGCTGGCATCACCCTTCGCCTGATAGGAGAAGGCGAGCAGTTCGTTGGTGATCGGGTCCACCTTGGGGTGCGCGGTGAAGGTCTGCGCCTTGATCAGCCCGTCGAAATCCACCCGGCCGATCGTCTCCAGCGTCTCGGGGTCGACCTCATAGGGCAGGTCGTCCTCCTTGAGTGAATAGAGATGCCCGGCATGGAACATCGCCGTGGTGTTGGCGGTGCCCAGATGCACATCCTTCACGCTCGGATCGACGGTATAGCGATTGCGATAGACGCCAAAAAGGCCACGCCGCGCGTCTTTCTGCCGCTTGTAACGCTCCGTCTCGACCCACTTCACGACATAATCGACCTGATTATCCTTGAAGCGAAACATGTGGATCTGGCCTTCCCCATCGATGAAGATGTCATCGGTGCGGCCAGAGGGATATTGGCGGTCCGCCCCGACGCGATAGAGCGCCCCTTCCAGTCCATCGGGGATGGCCCCGGAAATCAGTTCCAGCCCGTGCAGTTCGGCTTCGGTGCGCATGGGCTCGCCCCAGCCGGTATAAAGCTCGACTTCGGGAAAACGGACGGGTTCGACCATGGTGATCCTCCGATTAGGAAAGGGCGGCGCCTCAGGCGGCCGCGATAAAATCCGTGATGTGGCGCTCAAGATCACTGCCTGCGGTGCCGATCTCCAGCACAGGAGAAAGGTGATTATGCCCCCCCAGCCAGTGCAGGCGCGGAAAACGCTGATGCGCGGCCATGAAGGCGCCGGTGAGAGCGGCGGCCTGCGCCTGAAACTCCGGCGGGTCGAATTCCGAAACCGCAAGGAGCAGCGGCACCGCCGTCTGCATCAGCCCGTCCAGCGTCGATCTGGCCGGATATTGCGCGGCATCCGCGCCATAATAGGCCTGCTGAAACTGGTTGGGCGGCGCGCTCGCCACATCATAAATACCCGAGACGAGCAACGCCCCGGCAATGTCCGGCGAAAAGCGCGCGACGGCTTCTGCGACATGCACCGCGCCCGCCGACTGGCCCATCACGAAGATCCGCGCCGGATCGCCGCCATGGCGCGCGATATTCTCGCGTAGCCAGGCGACCGCGCTGGCGACATCCTCGCCACCTGCCGGCCATGTATGCGCCGGGGCCAGTCGATAGGTCATCGTCACGCCGACAAAGCCGCTGCCCACCGCGAAGCCGCCGATATTATCGTAAAAGGGCGAGCCTTCGGTCGTCTTGTCGCCCATCACGAAGCCGCCGCCATGGACGAACAGCAGCACCGGTGCGCCGCTCAGGTCATCGCGCGTGAAGATGTCGAGCCGGTTGCGTTCGTCCGGACCATAAGTCTGGTCGCGCGTCACCCTGGCCTCCGCCGGCAGGCCTGGCTGGAGCGCGCGGAAAATCTCCTGCGTCCCGCCCATCATGCCGGGGGTCAGCTCGGCCCCGAAATCCCTGATTTTCGCGCGTATGTCCGGCGTCATGCGTCACTCACTTTCAAGACGGGTTTGATGACGGTGCCGGCCGCGCAATCGCGGAAGGCCTGACCGATCTCGTCAAAACGATATGGGGTGATCAGCCGGTCGAACGGGAAGCGTCCCTGCCGCCAATAGTCGATCAGCATCGGCAGGAAAATCCGCGGATTGGCATCGCCGCCCAATATGCCGCGCAACTGCCGCCCGCCGGCCAGCATCGGGAACATCGCCGGTGCCCAGTCGCCGCGCGGCGCGGCGACGAAGCCGGCCGTGCCGTTCATGGCGAGGCATTCCATCGCGATACTGTGGACAGCCGGCACCGTGGTGGTGTTGAAGCTGAAGCTCACCCCGCGCCCCGTCACCGCGCGGATCTGCTGCGCGACGTCGGGCGTATCCGCCGCGATCACATCCGTCGCGCCCAGTTCCCGCGCGAGGTCCAGCCGCGCCCGGTTGATATCGACCGCGATGATGCGCCTGGCCCCCACCAGCCGCGCCGCCATCACCGCCGAGAGGCCAACGCCGCCAACCCCGAGAATGGCGATGCTGTCGCCCGCTTTCACCTTCAGCGCCTCGATCACCGCGCCCGCGCCGGTGATGACACCGCAGCCCAGCGGGGCGAGCAGGTCCAGCGGCACGTCCTTGTCCACCTTCACCGCCGTGCGCTCGGGCACGATGGCGTGGGTCGCGAAGGACGACTGGCCGAAGAAATGCGAGTGGATGCGTTCATCGCCGCAGGCCAGCGCCGTGGAGCCATCGAGCCGCTTGCCGCCAAAGCTCATCGGCATGGCCAGGTCGCAATAGGTCGGCCGGCCGGCAAGACAACTCGGGCAGGTGCCGCACGAGCTGCCGGAGAGGATCACATGATCGCCCGCGGCAAAGCCGCGCACGCCCTCACCCACCGCATCGACCACGCCCGCGCCCTCATGCCCGAGCACGATCGGCTGCGGCGAATGGCGGCCCGGCTGCTCATGCACATCAGTATGGCAGATGCCGACCGCGACGATGCGCACCCGCATCTCGCCTGCGCGCGGTTCCTCCAGCTGGAGCTGTTCGAGCTGCGGCTCGGCCAGCCCCGGCCGGCTGACGGCGGCGGTAATCCGCATCAGGGTTTGCCTGCGACCGGCGGCGCGGTGTGCGATGGCTTGGGTTTCAGCACGATCTCGCCCTTCCACGGCACCTGATCCGCCGCCGTCCAGGCGTTCACCTTCAACGACTGGAAGCGCCACGGCCCTTCCTTGTTGGTCACATGGTCGATCCGCGTGCCGATCCCGAAGATGAAATTGGTGTGATAGTCGGTCTGGAACTGGACGATCTGGAAGAAGCAGCGCACGTCCACCTCGCCCTCTTCCTCGCGCGGCTCCATGATGAAATGGTTCATCATATGCTGGCGGCCATACCACCAATGCTGGCGATCGTTCCACAGCGACTGGAGGTTCGCCAGGATGGCGTCATGGCCATGCACCCGGCCCTGCCAGAGGTGGTCGAACCAGCAGTCCTTGGTGAAGGTGGACATCGCCAGATCGGCATCGGCCAGATCGATGCCCCATGCGTAACGCGAGTAGAGCTCCTGAATTTCCAGCCGATCCAGCGCGCTCAATTGCCATTTCGCCATAGTCAGTGCCCTCCCGGCTTTCCCAGATGATGATCGTTCTGAATATCCGCCACGTCTCCATGCTGGGTCAGCAGCGCCTTGCGGCGGACATAGCGCAGGATTGCCTCCGGCCCGGTGCGCGCGCCACCGCCCACGCCCGAAACACCAAAGCTGCTGGAGCCGACCGTGCGGTTCTTCGCAAAGGTCAGGAACGTGTCCTGAATGAACAGCGCGCCGGCATTGATCCGCCGCGCAATCGGCAGCGCTTCCTCCTCGCTGCCCGCGATCACCGATGCGGTGAGGCCGAAGCTGGTGTCATTGGCAAGCGCGATCGCTTCCTCAATCGTGCGGTAGCGCATGACCGGCAGGATCGGCCCGAACGTCTCGTCCTGCATCACCATCATGTCATGGGTCACGCCCGAGAGAACCGTCGGCCGCATGTAGAGCCCGCCGCCAATGTCCTCGACCACGCCGCCGCTATGAAGGGTCGCGCCCATGGCCACCGCGCCGGCAATATGCTGCGCCACGATCTGCGCTTGCGGCGCGAAGGTGAAGGGGTGGAGGTGACCGGCGCGCGGATCGTCGCTGTTGAGGCGCACCTTGCCCGCCTTCTCGATCAACAATGCGAGAAAGGCGTCATGAATATGTTCATGGACATAGATGCGCTCGACCGAGAAACAGACCATCCCGTTGGCATGCGTCGCGCCGCGCAGCACCGCTGTCGTCGCCCGCTCCAGATCGGCATTTTCCGTGACGATCACCGGGTCCTTGCCGCCCAGTTCCAGGAAGCAGGGGATCAGCCGCTCGGCGCACTGCACCGCAATCTTGCGGCCGGTCGGCACACTGCCGGTAAAGCAGACGAGGTCCGCCTCGTCGATCATCGCCCGGCCGGTCTCGCCATCCCCCTGCACATAGTCGAAAACGCCGGCCAGTTCCGGCACCGCCGCCACGGTCTCGAACAGCGGCGCAACCCAGCGCGGGGTCACCTCGGATGGTTTGACGAGCACCGCGCAGCCCGCAAATAACGCCGGAATGGCATCCAGCAGCACGAGCATCATCGGCGCGTTCCATGGCCCGATCACGCTGACCAGCGGATAGGGCACGAACTGGGTCTGCACCGTCACGCTCGGCATGGCCCTGGATGGCCCCTGATAGCTGGCCGCATCGAGCGCAGCCTGCGCATCCTCGATCCAGCCGCCGATATTCCCCATGGTGATGAAGCCCTGGAGATAGGATGTGTGGCACCCTCCGGTATCCGCCACATCCGCCTGCGCAATGTCATTGGCGCGCCGGGCGACTTCGCCCAGCCAGCGCTGCATCACCGCGATACGTTCGGCAAGCGGGCGGGCGCCCCAGTCCTTCTGCTGCTCGCGCAGCCGCGCGGCTTTCTCATGCACCTGCGCCGCATTGGCGACGGGCAGCATGAAATCGACAGCGCCGGTCCGCGGATTGCGGACCGGCAATAAGCGCTGATCGTTGTCAGCCATCATCCTCTCCCGAGCGAGCAGCGACTCGCCTCCAATTAGTCAGACATCGTTGTATATAGATGTTGATCTGTCAATCAATCACGTTGCGCAGCTTATCACGCGCCCACGCCCAATCCCACCGGCGCCATGCCGGCAGGCCATCCATCCGCCGCATTTTCGATCGCCGCCGATCGCCGCTGATCGCCCCTCCCAGGCTCTCAGCCTTCATCCCAGGGCAGCGCGCCGGGGTAGCGCAACCGCTCCGAATGGCGCTGCACGATGGCCTGCAGCAACGGCACCAGCGCGGCCGCCTCATCCGGCGTCAGCGGTTCGTGCATCAAGAGTTCAGACTGATCGGCCAGCGGCTGCACGCTTGCCGCCTGCTCGCGCCCCTCATCCGTCGTGCGGTAGAGCGTCTTGCGCCGGTCGTCGGGCGAGCGTGTCGCTTGCAGCAGGCCGCGCCCGGCGAGCTTCTTGAGCACCACCGCGCAAGTCGAGGGATCGAGCCCATAGATGCGCGCATAGTCCGCCTGGCTGAGCCCCGGATGCAGATGCAGGATCACCAGCGCGGAAAATTGCCGCAGCGTGATCGCCAGCGGGGCCACGGTGGCCGCGAAATGGGCATGGCAAATCTGCAGGGCGCGGCGGCATAGCAGGCTGGGCGCATCCGCGTTCGGGCTGGTCTCATAGTCCCAGCGCGGGGCAGCGCCGGCATTTTCCCGCGCGATCCGGCCGATCAGGTCGATCAGACGCGCTTGCTCGGCCGCGTCGATCCCGGCCAGCAGTTCCGCCTGCAATTGCCCAAAGCCATGGGCCACGGCGGGCATGCGCTGGCGCCCCGCCTCGGTCAGCACCGGCAGGCTGCGCCGGCGATCGTCGCTGTCCTGCACCCGCGCGACAAGGCCGGTCTGCTCCAGATTGTCGAGAATGATCGCCGTGGTCGACGTGTCGATCCCGCAGGCGCGCGCCAGCCCCACCTGATCGCGCGCATTCCCGTCCGCGATCGCCAGCAGCATTTCCGCCTGCGCCAGCGTCTCGCCGCCCTGGGCCAGCGCCCCGTGGAGCGCATTGGCGATCTGGTCGATCCGGGCAAGCAGGAAGCCGGGCTTGCGCACGAAGATGCGCATGACCGCTTCAATCGGCACAAGTGGCGCGTCGCCTGCCGCCCCGGCTCTGCCATCCATGGTCTGGGCTGGCGCGTCAGCCATGGCGGCGCGCAAGGTAGGAAATCCGCTTCATGAACATCTGTTCGACCAAAATTGTCGGCGCTTGGCAATCGAATAGCGCAGCCTGTCACCCGATTAAGGGTTGATCGCCTTTCCCGGCTGGCCTAGCCGTTGAGCAATCAACAAGCCCGTATCCATGCGGGCCGGCGGTTTGGAGACGGAGAGGCGCGATGACGGAAGCGGACTATGCGGACTATATCGCGTGCTTCAACGCCAATGATTTTGACGGTTTCGGTCGCTATTATTGCGATGATGTCATCTTCAACCTTGGCGAGAAACGCCAGATTATCGGGCGGGACAATATTCTCGATTTTTATCGCGACGTGAAATCCCGGGTCCGCGAAACGCTCGACATTCTGGGTGTCGCCACCGGTCCGGGCACGCTTGCCTGCCATGTCCGCACGGAATTTTTCGGCCTTGCCGACTGGCCGGATTTCGTCGCCGGTCCCCTCATGAAGGGCGAGACGCTCAACATCGAGAGCCTCGGCTTCTACTATCTGCGCGACGGCAAGTTCGCTCAAATTCTCGGGGCGCGTTACAAGACGCTGCCCACCCTCTCCGCATCCGCCTGACCCTCTGAAGGAGCCCCGCCGTGGCAACACCTGCACCGCCGCCCCATCCCTTTGCCCCGCGCTTTGAATATGCCTTCACGGTGGCGATTGACCTCACCCCGGCCGTCTGGCTCACGCCGAGCAGCATGGGGGCGACCCGCGCCGCCGTCTGGGCCGCGCAAGGCACTTTCGAGGGGCCGCGCATCCGCGGGATCGTCATTCCGATGAGCGGCGGCGATTATCCACTGGTGCGGCCCAATGGCGTGATCGATTTCGATGCGCGCTACCTGCTCCAGGCCGATGACGGCACCCCCATCTACCTGCAAAGCCGCGGCTATCGCTGGGCCGAGGGCGATGCCATGGAGCGCATGGCGCGCAACGAACCGCTCGATCCGGACGAATATTATATGCGCGTCAGCCCCAAGTTCGATGTGCCGGAGGGCCCGCACGACTGGCTCGGCAAACATATCTTCGTGGGCGTTGCCGAGAAGGTGCCCAAGGCCAATCGCATTCATTATTTCATGCTGCTCTAAGGCCGCCCGCCTCTCGTCCTGCGCCGCCCCTTGTCGCGACAGCGCCATGGCTGCGCCCACTTCTACAGGAGTTTCATTGATGAACGAGCCTCAGGTTCCTGCGCATCTCGACTATGTTTTCGAGATGCGGGTGGACTTCCGTCCGGAACGCTGCACCGTCGGGCCTCTGCCGGGCGGGGGTTATCAGGGCTATACGCCTTGCGCAGGCGGGACGATCTACGGCCCGCGCCTGAGCGGCAAGGTGGTGCCGGATAGCGGCGCCGATTATGCCACCGTGCGCGGCGATGGCACCATCATCATCAACTCGCATTATATGCTCGAGGCCGATGACGGCACGAAAATCTATATCAACAACAATGGCTATCTCGTCCCGGCCAGACCGGGCGAGCCGCGGCGGCTGGATCATGACACCCCGCAACCGGCCTATTTCTGCTTCTCGCCGACCTTCGTGGTGCCCGAGGGGCCGCACGACTGGATGAGCCGCACGCTCATCATCGGCACCGGCAGCCGGCGCTCCAACCCGGATCACTCGATCTTCACCTATTATGCGGTGCGATCGGTCTGAGCGACAAGACGGCCGGACGATCCCCCGCAGCGGACCGTCCGGCCGGCCCCTTTAAGGAAAGGGCGTGAACGGCTGCTCGGTGCAGGTCGCTTCCACCTTGAGATACATGGGCGACGGGCGATCCTGACTGGAAAGCTGCTCGAACGCCCCGCTCTTGCGGTCCACCGTCATCTTGTTGGAAAGATCGGTGCGCGAATTATAGGTGATGTCATCAGCGAGCACGAGCGTGTCGGCCGAGATGTCATTGATCGCGACCACCCGTTTACAATCATCCTGACACCATTTTTGCGCGGCGAGATCGATCCGAAGACGGGTGGAATAGGCCTCGGCCGCCGCGTCACGCGGACTGATCCGGGTGCCCTGGCAAGCCAGATCATATTGGTCTGCCGCCATCGCCGGCGCGCTCGATAAAAGCATGAAAATGATAAATAAACGCATGAATAGCGGACCTCCCTCCGCCCGGCCATCCTAGCATTTGGGACCTGCAGGCCAAGAGAAAACAAGCCGTTATGCGGTAGATAAATGCAACTTCGCGGGGTCAAGGCGCTGTCGGTCACGCCGATCTGCTCCGGTCGATCGCTAACGCGGGAATGCGCTGCGTCAAATCGGCGACACACCGGCCACCGGGAGCCCATCGAACCCCGATCAACGTTCGTCTCCTGCCTGACAGCCGCCCGGTCAAGCAACGAACCGGGCCTCCCTCCGTCAGGCCGGCGGGATCACCGGCACCAGCAGGTGACTGTCATAACGCCCGCCGGCATGGATGATGTGGGTGCCCGCGTTGCGCAGATCTTCATGTCGCGCGAACGGCAGATTGGGCAGCGCATCGCGGTAGATGTCCATGCCCTTCACCACCACGCGCAAAGTCTCGCCCGCGCGAAACAGCGTGGCGGATGGCCATATCTCGATCTCGACGGGCACCGGCACGCCCGCCTCCAGCCGGTCCTCGTCGCGATGGAGATGCACCGGCTGCCATGGCGTCGAGCGGTCCATGTCCAGCGCACGGTGACTGGCGCGCAGCCAGCCCAGCGCCACCGGCCCATTCTCGTAAAAGGCATAGAACGTCATGCCGACCGGTTCGCCCGCCCTGTCCAGCTTCTGGAGCGCGACGAACAGGTCCATATCATCCGCTCCCTGCGCCTCCACCCAGAGCCGCAGCTTCATATAGCCGGTCAGTTCGGTATCGCTGTCAAAGCGATGCTCGAACCGTGCCTCCCCGGCCTCATCGAGCGGGTCATAGGCGACGCTGCCCGCCGCCGCCACTGGCGCGCTTTCGAGGGTTCCGCGCGCCGCGTCCAGCCACAGCGGCTCATAGCGCGTGCGCGCCAGCGGCCACGCCTGCTCGGCCCGCAGCGGATGGACCCGCGCGCTTTCCCGCACCTCGATCTGCACGCGCGGCCATTGCGTGACGCCGCGCTCCTCCCCTTTCAGAAACTGGTCGAAAAAGGCGCGGGCCAGCTCCCGGCTCTCCGGCTTGTAGAAATGCGCCCATTTTTTCTGGCCATGGCCCAGCAGCCATTTTTGCGGCGAGGACATCTGGCGGAAGGCCTCGAACGTTCCGCGGGTATGCAGCCCCTGATCGGCCCAGCTCGCCACGACGAAGGCCGGCACGTCGATCGCCGCAAGGTCAACCTCCTTGCTCGCCCAATAGGCGTCATGCAGCGGATGCGCCTGCACATTGGCGTTGGTGTCTTCATAGCGCGTCGTCGAGAAGCGCAGATTGGCCGAACCGCGCGGCACGAAACCGGTCTCGCGTATCCCGCCATGATAGGCGAACTCGCGATACCAGTCGGAAAAACCCTCCCACGGATTGATCGCGGCCAGATGCGGCGGCTTCAACTGCGCCACCAGATATTGAATGGCGGCGAGATAGGAGACGCCGGTCATCCCCACCTTGCCATTGCACCAGGCCTGCACGCCAAGCCACTCGATCAGATCATAGCAATCCTCGCCCTCGCCAAGACCATTGTGGCGCAACTCCCCCTCGGACAGCCACGCCCCGCGCGGATCGGCAAAGCACACCGCATAGCCATGCGCGCACCAATAGGCCGGGTCCGGCGCCTCAAAGGCGGTAAAGCGGGACATCCAGCCCGGCTCCACCCCGGAGGGGGGCCAGAGCGTAGCCGAGAGCCCATGTTTGCCATAGGGGCTCCAGCCGAGCAGCACCGGCATCGGTCCGTCCGGCGCATCGGCCGGGCGATAGAGATCGACCAGGATGCGCACGCCGTCGCGCATCGTCACCTCGACATTGCGGTCGATGAGGAGGCCATCCTCCACCCATTGCCGGTGTTCGCGTGGCGGCAGGGGCGGCTTGCCCGGCGCGCTTGCCGGATCAACCCCGTCCCGCATGATGAGCGTGAAGCCCTGATCGCCGCTCATGCCGCTTCTCCCCATGTCACAAAAAAGGGCCGGCGACATGACATCGCCGGCCCACCCCCCAACTCAGAATTTGAAGCGCGCGCCGATCCGGTAGGAGCGGCCCAGCACATCATAGAGCACATTGTTGGTCGGCCCGAAGCTGGATGGCGCATCGACCGGCGGGTCCTTGTCGAACAGATTGTTGACCACGCCGAAAATCTCCAGCTTCTGGTCGCCCCGCTTCCAGACATTCACGCTGGCGTTGAGGTTCACATAGGTCCACGCGCCGATGTGATTATCGTTGATGCTGTTGGGCAGCAGCGGATCATAGCCATCCTGCCCCGGCCCCACCATCTCGGCATTATAGACGCCGTCCGAAATGTGCCGCACCTGCACCTGCGCCATCACCCGATCGGAATTGAAGGTGACATAGCCATTGATCGTATAGCGCGGCACGCCGGAGGGCGAGGAGACCGGCGAGCCGTTCATGCCCGCGCGATCGACGATGCCCGCCGCCGAATTGGTGGTCAGGGAGTCCACGATGGTCGCGAGGCCGCGCAGCGAGACTTCGCCGCCCATCAGGCCGACCGGCAGCGTGTAGAGCGCCTCGATATCCCAGCCGCGCGTGCTCAGGCTGCCAAGGTTGATGTTGCGATTGATCACCGACTGGACTTCCCCGAACGGATTGCCCGCAGAGGGAGGTCCATGCGTGATCAATGCGCACAGATCGGCGATGTTCCGCTTCTCGCAACCATCGACAATGACCTGCGCACCCAGTTGCGAGACGGCGTTTTTCAGCTTGATGTCATAATAGTCGACCGACAGGCGCAGCCGCCCGGCCGAGCCGAGATCGGGCTGGAGCACGACACCCACCGTCCATGTGTCCGCTTCTTCCGGCACCAGGGCGCTGTTGCCGCCGAGCAGCACCTGCGTCAGCACCTGGCCGCCCGCGCTCGGGATGATGTTCTGGAAGCTGGTCTGCGTCGGCCCGAACAGCTCGAACAGATTGGGTGCGCGAATATCCCGCGAGCGCGTGCCACGGAAGCGCAGCCAGTCGAGCGGCGCCCAGTCCGCACCGACCTTCCAGGTCATCACGTCGCCGCTGGTCGAATAATCGGTATAGCGCAGCGCGCCGTTCAGCTCGGCGCCGCGAAACAGCGGCACGCTCAGTTCGCCAAAGGCTTCGAACACGTCGACCTTGCCGTCGATCGGCGAACCCGGACCGGTGTAGAATTGCAGCGCACGGCTGATCGGATCGGCCTGGCCACGGGCGATATCCTGCCGGATTTCCGTGCCTGTGGCCGCCTTGATCGGCCCTGCCCAGCCCTCGAACAGCGTGCCCTGCATGGCGACGGAGACGACATTCTGGGTGAGCTGGGTGTCCTGCATCACCGTGCCGGTCACATAATCCACCGCCGCCGGGTTGGTTATCGCCGAGCCGGCGCCGAACGGGTTGATCGGCACGCAGCCCGCCGCTGCCGCCACACCGTCCCGCACACCGCGACAGACGATGTTTCCGCCATCATCCACCGCGTCGATCGCAAACAACAGCCGCGGCGTGATCGTCGTATTCGGGCTGCGCTGCGAATAGTTGGTGCGGCCATATTGATAATAAGCGTCGAGCGTCCAGTCGCCCCACATCTGCACCTTCGCGCCGGCGACGATCCGATAGGTCTCGCGCGTCACTTCCGCCCGCTGCGAGCCGATATCGTTCCAGATCCGGCCGAAGGGGATGGTTTCGAGGCCGAACGTCGCCATCGTGTCCGCCACCGAGGCGGGCAGGAAGGCATTGTCCGCCGCGATGCTGAGATTGCCCAGGTCACGCCGCTGCGCGCCCAGCGTGTTGCCCTTCACCCGGCCATAAGAGCCTTCAACGAACAGGGTGACGTCGCCCAGTTCATAATCGGCATGACTGAAGGCGTTAAGGCGCTCGACCGGCGCCCCGATCGGGAAAAATTCGTAAAAAGCCTGCCGCGCATCGCCGCCGCCGCTCTGGAAGATCGGCACGCCATAATAGGTGCCATAATCATGCGGCACCATCGTGCCGTCCGGGCGGAACTCGAGGCCGAGCAGGCCGGAGTTGATCAGCGGGAAGTTGGGCGGCCCCGGCAGGATCGGGATCATGCCGTTGACGGACGAGGTCGCGGTGCGCGTATTGGGCAGGATCAGTGTGGCGGGCTGGCCCGTGGCCACGCGCTCGCTGGTGCTGCCGGTCACGAAGGGATTGCTCACCGTATTATAGGATTGTGCGCACCAGGCGCGCGTGTAGCAATCGCCCGTGCCCTTGCTGTCCGAATATTCGACACCGGCGATGATGTGGCCGCGCCCGTCCGCAAAGCTCGTGCCACCGGCCAGCGAAAGCTGATATTCCTTGCCGTCGCCTGCATCGTTGACGCCATATTGCGCCGAGCCCTTGATGCCGTTCAGCCGCGTATCCAGCAGCAGGTTGACCACACCGGCCACCGCGTCCGAGCCATAAGCAGCCGATGCGCCGCCCGTCACCACTTCGGCCTGCTGGATGAGCGAGGAGGGGATCATATTGAGATCGACCGCGCCGGCATTGGCGAAGGAGCCGCCCTGCACCGTGGAGGGCACCACGCGCCGGCCGTTGATGAGCACCAGCGTGCGGTTGGCGCCCAGCCCGCGCAGGTCGGCGGTCGATGCGCCGATATTGTTGGTGAAGATCGCCGTTGTCGTCGGCGTCGCCTGCGGACGGAAGGATGGCAGATCGTTCAACACCTGCGCCACATTGGTCACGGCCTGGCGCTCAATCTGCTCGGCGCCGAGCACGGTCACCGGCGTCGGCTGATCAAAGCCGGTGCGGGCAATGCGCGATCCGGTGACGATGATCGCCTGTTCGCTCCCGGCGGTGTCCTGCGCCGCGGCAGCGTCCTGCGCAAACGCCGGCGTGGCCATCAGCGCCAGACTGATACCGAGCGCGCTCACACTGGCGCCGCGGGCATGGGTGAAGAATCGCGAACGAACGGGGGATGCAGGCATCTTCTCTCCTCCTTTTCACGGCGCCGATTGAAGTCCCGGCGGCTCGTGCGCTTATGTTTTCATCCCTTCCCCGCCGGTCGACAGCGGAGAAGTAACGAACACTGACTATCAATCATCCGTGGCGTTTCCAACAAGATTTCGCACGGCGAATGCGAGCACCATCCGACGCCGCCTTTCCCGCCCTTCAGACGTCCGTGCGGCGACCGAATGCCGCATACAGCGTCGGCAGCACGAACAAGGTCAGCAATGTTGCCGAGATCAGCCCGCCGATGACCACCGTCGCCAGCGGCTTTTGCACTTCAGCGCCCGCGCCGGTCGCGATCGCCATCGGCACGAAACCGAGGCTCGCGACCAGCGCCGTCATCACCACCGGGCGCAGCCGCAGCATCGCGCCCGCACGGGCCGCCGCCGCCCGGCTGCTGCCGTCCGCGACCAGCCGCTGGATGGACGTCACCATCACCAGCCCGTTCAGCACCGCAATGCCGGACAGCGCGATGAAGCCGACCGCCGCCGAGATCGAGAACGGCATGTCGCGCAGAAACAGCGCCAACACGCCGCCGACCAACGCCAGCGGCACGCCGGTGAACACGATGGCCGCATCGCGCACGCTGCGCAGGGCGCCATAAAGCAGCAGCAGAATGAGCGCGAAGCAGGCCGGCACCATCACCATCAGGCGCTGGCTGGCCGAGCGCAGATTCTCGAATTGCCCGCCCCAGTCGAGATATTGGCCGGCCGGCAGCCGCACCTCCCGCGCGATCCGCGCCTGCGCATCGGCCACGACACTGGCGACATCGCGCCCGCGCACATTGGCTTCCACCACGATCCGGCGCTTGCCATTCTCGCGGCTGATCTGGTTGGGCCCGTCCGCCACGCTGATCTGCGCCACGCTGGCAAGCGGCACGAAGCCGCCGCCCGGCAGCGGCACCGGCACTTGCCCCAGCGCCTGAAAATCCGCCCGCGCCGCGTCGTCCAGGCGGATCGTCACGGCAAAGCGGCGATCGCCCTCGAAGATGATGCCGGCATCCCGCCCACCCACGGCGGCGGCCACGACGTCCTGCACGCCCTGCGCGGTCAGGCCCAGCTGCGCCATGGCGTCGCGCCGCGGCCTGATGTCGAGCATCGGCAGCCCCTCGGTCTGCTCCACCCGCACATCCACCGCGCCGGCCGTCGTCCGCAAGATCGTGGCGATCCGGCTGGCCGTGGCGGTCATCGCGGCGAAATCATCGCCGAAGACCTTCACCGCCACGTCGCCGCGCACGCCGGCGATCAGCTCGTTGAAGCGCATCTGGATCGGCTGGCTGATCTCATAGGCACCCCCCGGAATCTCATCGAGAACCCGCTCCACCTTCGCCACCAGATCGGCCTTGGGCAGCCGCTTGTCCGGCCACTCCTTGCGCGGCTTCATGATGATGAACGTGTCGGAGATATTGGGCGGCATCGGGTCGGACGCCAGCTCCGCCGTGCCGGTCTTGGAGAAGACGAAGCGCACTTCCGGCAGCCTGGCGATCGCGCGTTCGACGCGGGTCTGCATGGCCTGGCTCTGGTCGATCGAGGTGCCCGGCACACGCAGCAGCTGCGCGGTCAGGTCGCCCTCATCGAGCTGCGGCAGAAACTCCTGCCCGAGCAGCGAGAAGGTCGCGATCGCCGCCAGAAACGCGCCCAGCCCGATCCCCATGGTGAGGGTCGGCCGCCGCATCGCCCGGTCGAGCCCGGGCGCATAGCGGCGGGTGAGCCACGTCATGATCCGCCCTTCCTTCTCCTCGACCGGTCTGGAGAGCCAGATTGCGAGCATCGCCGGAACGAACGTGAGCGAAAGGATGAAGGCGCAGACCAGCGCGATGATGACCGTGAGCGCCATCGGCGTGAAGGTCTTGCCTTCCACGCCGCTGAGCATCAGCAGCGGCAGATAGACGAGGATGATGATCGCCTGCCCGAAGACGGATGGCCGGATCATCTCGCGGGCCGCCGCGGCCACCACCGCGCGTCGCTCGCCGCCCGCCAGCGTGCGGCCCATCTCGCGCTGCCGCTCGGCAATCCGCCGCAGGCTGTTTTCCACAATGATGACCGCGCCATCGACGATCAGCCCGAAATCGAGCGCGCCAAGACTCATCAAATTAGCCGAGACGCCGCCGCGCAACATGCCGAACCCGGTCATCGCCATGGTGACGGGGATCACCAGCGCGGCAATCAGCGCCGCGCGGACATTGCCGAGCAGCGCGAACAGCACGACGATGACGAGCAGCGCCCCTTCGGTCAGGTTCTTCGCCACCGTCCCGATCGTCGCATTGACCAGCGCCGTGCGATCCAGCACTGGCTGCACCACCACATCGGTGGGGAGCGAGGCATTGATCTCGCCTAGCCGCGCCGCCACGGTGGAGGCGACCGCCCGGCTATTCTCGCCAACCCGCATGATCGCGGTGCCGACCACCACCTCGCGGCCATTTTCGGAGGCCGAGCCCGTGCGCAGCGCCTGCCCCGTGCGCACCTGCGCCACCTGGTCGAGCCGGATCGGCACGCCGCCGCGCGTCGCGATCACCGTGGCCGCCAGTTCGGCCGCGTTGCGGATGCGCGCATCGGAGCGCACGGCGAGCCCTTCGCCACCGCGATCCACCACGCCTGCCCCGGCGCTCACATTATTCGCCTCCAGCGCGGTGGCGAGGTCGGTCAGGCTCATGCCGATCGCGGCGAGGCGCTGGACATCGGGCACGACCTGATATTGCTTCACATAGCCGCCGATGGAATCCACCCCCGCCAGCCCCGGCGCGGTCCGCAGCAACGGCGCGACGATCCAGTCCTGCACGGTACGCAGATAGATCGCCTTGTCCGCCTCGCTCACCAGTCGCTCGCCCTCCGGCGTGATATAGCTGCCATCGGGCTGGATACCGGGCTCGCCGGGCTGATGCGTGTCCTCGGCGCGATGTTCGAGATGGACGGTCCACATATAGACCTCGCCCAGCCCGGTCGCGATCGGCCCCATTTCGGGCGTTACCCCGGCCGGCAGGCTCTCCTCGGCCACGCGCAGTCGCTCGGCCACCTGCTGGCGGGCGAAATAGATATCCGTCGCGTCCGTGAACACCGCCGTGATCTGCGCAAAGCCGTTGCGGCTGAGCGAACGCGTATGCTCCAGCCCCGGAACGCCGGCGAGCGCGGTCTCGATCGGGAAGGCGATCTGTTTCTCGACCAGCTCGGGCGAAAGCGCCGGCGCGCTTATATTCACCTGCACCTGATTGTTGGTGATGTCCGGCACGGCATCGATGGGCAGGCGCCCCAGCGCCCAGCCGCCGATCATGACGGCGATCACCGTCAGCGCGAGCACCAGCCAGCGGCGCGCCACGGCCATGGTGACGATGCGGTCGATGAGGCTCAATGGCTGTGCTCCGCTTCGCCCTTGCCCAGCTCGGCCTTGAGCGTGAAGCTGTTGACGGTCGCAATCTCCTCCTGCCCGGTGAGCCCCGCACGAATGATGGCGCTCTCCCCCGCGCTGCCGCCGAGCGTCACCGGCACCGCCTGGAAGCCATCGCCAGTGCGCACGAATATGACCGGCCTGCCCGCGACCGTCTGCACCGCCTTGATCGGCACGCGGATCGCGTCGTCTCCCCCGCTCCCCGCGAGCGGAACGGCCACCGTTACCGCCTCGCCGACGCGCCAGTGACCTGCGCGATTATCGAGACTGGCAATCGCCGGCACCAGCCGCGTCTCCGGATCGAGCGCGGGCGAGACGAAGGCGATGCGGGCCGTCCCCTGTCGCCCCGCCGCTGTCACGGCCACGCGGGTGCCGGGGCGCACCCGCCCCGCATCTGCCGGTTGCAAGCTGAGCGTGAGCGACACCGTTGCCAGATTGGCGATCCGGTAGAGTTCCGCGTCCGCCGCCACCGTCTGGCCCAGCACGACATGGCGGGAGATCACCTGCCCCGCCGCCGGCGCGGTGATGCCGATGCGGTTCATCCCCCCGCCGCTCGCGCCTGCGGCCGCGATCTGCTGCTCGGCGCGGCGCAGCGCGATCCGCGCTTCCGCCGCCACCGTGCGCGCTGCGATCAGATCCTGCTCGGGCGAGACGCGCTCGGCAAACAGCCGCTGCTCGCGCGCCAGATTGCTGTTGGCCAGCCCGAGCCGCGCCCGCGCCGCCTCGATCTCGGCCTTGAGCGATGCCGCCTCCCGGCTCTCGATCGCCGCCACCACCTCGCCGCGCCGCACTGTCTCGCCGAGATTGCGGGTCAACGCCACGATCCGCCCGCCAATGGCGGCCGAAATGACGTGCATGGCCTGCGGATCGCCCTCGATCGTCGCGGGCAGGTCGATGGTCGCGCTCCCGCCAATCGTCGGCCGCGCGGTCTGGATGCCGGCGGCCGCGATCTGCTGCGCCGTCAGCACCAGCTTGCCCTCGTCGCGATGCTCGCCCTCATCCGCCTCCCCGTGCGGATCGGCGCCGGCGCCGGGATCGCCCCCGCCACATGCCCCCAGCACCAGGGCGAGGGTCAGCGGCAGCGCCGCGCGAAAAATCTTGCTCATGGTCATGGGTCAGTTTTCCTGCTGCGGAGCGGGCGCCGTCAGGCGCTCCAGCTCGGCCTGGGCGGTGCGGTAATCGACCAGCGCGTCGATGGCGGCGAGCCGGGTCTCGGCAAGCGTGCGCTCGGCATCGAGCAGATCGAGCTGGCCGAACTTGCCTTCCCGATAGCCGATCCGCGCGATCCGGGCGGCTTCCCGCGCCGCCGCCAGCGCCGGTCCATTCGCCGCGCGCGCGCTCGTCGCGGCATTGGCAGCGGCGACTTGCGCATCGGTGATCGCCTGCGCGATATCGAGGGCGGTGGCGCGTCTGGCCGCATCCGCCCGGCGGCGCTCCGCCCGCGCCTCATCCACCGACGCGCGGCCCCCGTTGAACAGCGGCAGCGGGACCGAAAGGCTGACCACCGCCGCCGTGGCGTTGGTCGCCTCGAACCGCCGCACGCCCGGCCCCACCGTGATATCCGGCACACGCTGCGCCCGGGCGAGCCGGATGCCGGCATCCGCCACGGCAAGGTCGGCATCCGCCGCCGCCAGCGCCAGCATGCCCTCAACCTGCACCGGTTCCGGCGGTCCATGAGGCGCCGGCAGGCGCTCGAGCCAGCCCACGTCGAGCGCGCCGGTCAGCGGTTGCCCGATCCGCCGCGCCAGATTGGCCCGCGCGGCCGTCAGCAGCCGCGCCGCCCGCTCCGCCCCGGCCTCGGCATTGATGCGCGCGACATCGGCCCGCTGCGCCTCGATCGGCGATGCCCGCCCGGCTTGCACCCGCGCTCGCGCGGCATCGGCCGTCTGCGTCGCGATCCGTCCCTGGTCCTGCGCCGTCGCGAGGCGCTGCCGCGCCGCCACTGCCGCAATATAGAGCTGCGTCACCTGCCATCTGACATCGGCCTGTGTCAGCGCCGTGAGCAGCAGCGCCCGGTCCGTTCGGGCATCCGCCGCTGCGATCCGCGCTGCGCGCTTGCCGCCCAGCTCGATCGGCACGGACAGGCTGATCGTCGTCTCGGTCTCATCGAACCGCCGATAAGGCCCCGTGCCCGCGAAATTCTCGATATCGGTCTCGATGGAGGGGTTGGGGCGCAGACCGGCAACCGTGCGCGCCGCCCGGCTCGCCGCCACGGCCGCCTGCGCAGCCTCGACCAGCGGCGCACGGCCACCGGCAGCGGCAACCGCGTCATCGAGCGTGAAGAGCCGCTCCGCGCCTGGCGAAGCCCGATCCTGCGCCTGCGCCACAGCGGCGCAAGCGGTGGCGGCCAGCAAAGCCGCAAAAAAACGAACCATGATGAACAATCCCGACCTGAAGCACAGGGGCACCGCCGGGCCGCGCGGGCACCAGCGGAACGGCTGTTGCGGTTCAGGCTATGGGCGGGCGCAGATCGGGATCGAGCGACAGCCGCGCGGGCGGCACGGGCGCCATCCCCACCGGCCGCATCGCGCCGGGCGCGAACACCCCCACCTCATTCGATCCGGCCGGCATGAACGCGGAGGGTGCGTGGCAACCATGATGATGCGCCACGCCCGGATCGGCGTCGGCGGGGGTCTGGTCCCTGTCGTCATCGACATGCATCGTGCCGGAACAGTCCAGCACCGCCTGGCTGGGAACCTCTTGCGCATGCACCACCGCCGTCGTCACCAGCGATGACACGATGAGGCACAGAAGAATGAAGCTCCGTCCAAGCATGGATCGCCATCTAGGCTGACGCGGCGCACAAATCCAGAAATTTCGCAGCGATGATCTACACGGTCACGTCCAGTAATGTCACATCATATCATCATGTTGCACCGTGACATACTTGGCGCCACCCTCTTTTACTTGCCCATATCATGTCCGCTGCGCAGCAGACCCCTGACGCGGGCACGCCAACCCGATCAGACATCGTCCGTGCCGACCGGGCCGCCTTCGCCTTCCATCCGGTTGATCTGCTTCACGTCCTGCGCGGTGAATTTGAGACGGACCCCTGCGCCACCCAGCTCGTCTTCAGGCAGAAACACCACGCCGCCCTCTTCCAGCGTCTGGCGCAGACGCATCAGGGCATCCTCATCCAGCGACTGACCGCCCGTCTCAAACTCGGCCAGCACCGTCTCCTCAATGCCGGCGAGCCCGGCGACATGCCCGCGCGGCCATTGCGCCAATGCGCGCGCCGCGCGCGCCAACGGCCCAGTAAAACGCATGATCGACCTCCTGAAATTTCAATATCCCCCGCACGAACAGCAAGCGGGCAAAAATAGAACGCCTCAATTGCAGGCCGCCACCGCCAGCACGCCGCACAATAGTCCAAAGCTGCGGAGCGATCAGCCTATTCCCTCTCTCAATATCTATGGCAGGCACCGGATATCAATAGGGCCGCCCAAATTCGACCACATCCGGATGCGATCCGATCACCGCCCGACCGGCCGGCTTTATCGCCTTTTCTCAACACGATCCGCGCGCCGCAGCGTTCCCGACCAAAATAATCGACATTCCACCCTTGCCCGCGCCGCCTGTTTTCAACCATAACGACTTGAAACTCTTCGAGGACACCAGCACAGGCAGAAAGGAGCCAGATACCCGCCCATGACGGATGCGAGATTGCTGCTTTTCATTCTCGCGCTCCCCTTTCTGGGCAGTCTCGGCATCGCGTTCCTGCCGCGGCGGGGGCGAAACCGGGCGGCGGGGGCGGCTGTCACGGTCACACTGGCCAGCCTGTTGATGGTGATGGGATTCTACCCTGCGCTGGCAGGCGGCGAGGCGGCCGTGCGCTTCGTCGTCCCATGGCTGCCTTCGCTCGGGCTGGACCTCTCGCTGCGCCTGAGCGGCTTTTCCTGGCTGTTCGCCGTGCTCGTGCTCGGCATCGGCGCGCTGGTCGTGCTCTACACCCGCTATTATATGTCGTCGGAAGATCCCATTCCGCGCTTCTTCTCGTTTCTGCTGGCGTTCATGGGCTCGATGCTGGGGATGGTCCTCTCCGGCAACCTCATCCAGATCGCCTTTTTCTGGGAACTGACCAGCCTCTTCTCCTTCCTGCTCATCGGCTATTGGCACCACAACCAGACCGCGCGTGACGGCGCGCGCATGGCGCTGATCGTCACGGCGTCCGGCGGGGTCTGCCTGCTCGTCGGCTTCCTGCTGCTCGGACATATCGTGGGCAGCTATGACCTGGATGCCGTGCTGGCCGCGGGCGATCTGGTTCGCGGGCATGATCTCTATCTGCCGACGCTCATTCTCATCCTGATCGGCGCCTTCACCAAGAGCGCTCAGTTCCCCTTCCATTTCTGGCTGCCACACGCGATGGCAGCGCCCACGCCCGTCTCGGCCTATCTCCACTCGGCGACGATGGTGAAGGCGGGCGTTTTCGTGCTCATCCTGCTCTGGCCGGTGCTGGCGGGCACGCAGAGCTGGTATCTGATCGTCGCCACCACCGGTCTTGCCACGCTGCTGGTCGGGGCATGGTCGGCCATTTTCCAGAACGACCTCAAAGGCCTGCTCGCTTACTCGACGATCAGCCATCTCGGCCTGATCACCCTCCTGCTCGGGCTCGGCAGTCCGCTCGCGGCCGTCGCGGCGATCTTCCACACGATCAATCACGCCACCTTCAAGGCCTCCTTGTTCATGGCGGCCGGCATCATCGACCATGAAACCGGCACGCGCGATCTGCGCAAGCTGAGCGGCCTTGCCCAATTCATGCCGATCACGGCCACGCTCGCCATGGTCGCGGCCGCCGCCATGGCCGGCGTGCCGCTGCTCAACGGCTTCCTCTCCAAGGAGATGTTTCTGGCCGAGGCGCTGGCCGCCCATAGCGGGACCGTGCTGGATCGCATCCTGCCCGTTCTCGCGACGCTGGCGAGCATGTTCAGCGTGCTTTACTCGGTGCGTTTCATTCACCAGACGTTCCTGGGGCCGCCGCCCGTCGACCTGCCCCACCAGCCGCAGGAAGCCCCACGCTGGATGCGCTTCCCGATCGAAATTCTCGTGCTGCTTTGCCTGCTCGTCGGCATCATTCCCACGCTCACGATCGGCCCCTTTCTCGCCACCGCCGTCAAATCGGTGCTGGGCGCGCAGACGCCGGCCTACAGCCTGGCCATCTGGCACGGCTTCAACCTCCCGCTGCTGATGAGCCTCATTGCGCTGGTCGGCGGCACCGGCCTCTATGTGCTGCTGGGCGGAAAACTGAACAGCTTCCCGCAATCCCCGGTCATCGGCCATTTCAAGGGCCGGCGCACCTTCGAGATCGTGCTGGCGGCCATGGTCGAGGGGGCCCGCGCCCTGCACCGCCTCTTCGGCAGCCGGCGCCTGCAGGTGCAGTTGCGGCTGCTGATCGCCACGGCCTTAATCGCCGCTATCCTGCCGTTCCTCGCGCTGGGCTACAGCCGCGGCCCGCGCCCGGATACGCTGGTCGATCCGGGTTTCGCCGTCCTGTGGATCATCGGCGGCGCCAGCGCGATCTGCGCCGCCTGGCAGGCCAAGTTCCACCGCCTGGCCGCCCTCGTGCTGATCGGCGTGTGCGGCCTTGTGACCTGCATCAGCTTCGTCTGGCTTTCCGCGCCGGATCTCGCCCTCACCCAGTTGCTGGTCGAGATCGTCACCCTCGTCCTGCTGCTGCTCGGCCTGCGCTGGCTGCCCAAGCGGCGGGCGGATAAATGGCCGGCCCTCCACAAGACCGTCCCGGCCTATCTGCGCCGCGGTGCGGACTTGCTGATCGCGCTGCTCGGCGGCGTCGGCATGGCCGCTATCGCCTATGCCATGATGACCCGCGAGGCGCCCGCCGGTATTTCGCGCTATTTCATGGAACAGGCCTATCAAGGCGGCGGCGGGACCAATGTCGTCAACGTCATCCTCGTCGATTTCCGCGCGTTCGATACCTATGGCGAGGTCACCGTGCTCGCCATCGTCGCGCTGACCGTGTTCACGCTGCTGCGCCGGTTCCGCCCGGCCGCCGAGAGCATCCAGATTCCCGAACAGCAGCAGCGGCAAAACGCCTTTGACGATGCCCGCGAAGGTCGCGAACGCGGCGACACCGTGCGGCAGTACCTGCTCGTCCCGCGCGTTCTCATGGAGTGGCTTTTCCCCTTGATCCTGACCTGTTCGCTCTATTTCCTCGTGCGCGGCCATGATCTGCCGGGCGGCGGCTTCGCGGCGGGCATCACCGCCTCCATCGGGATCATCGTGCTATACATGGCGAGCGGCACCCGCTCGGTGGAAACGCGCCTCACGGTGCGGCCGGTCCGCTGGATCAGCGCCGGATTGCTCTGTGCGAGCCTGACGGGCGGGGCGGCATTGCTGTTCGGCCATCCCTTCCTCACCTCGCATTTCAGCTATCTCGACCTGCCGCTCATCGGCAAGATCCCGATGGCAAGCGCCTTCCTGTTCGATGTCGGCGTCTTCGCGGTGGTGGTCGGCACCACCGCGCTCATCCTCATTGCGCTGGCGCACCAGTCGATCCGCTCGCCCCGAGCCCCCAGAGCGCCGGACAGCACGAGCGAGGGAGCCGCCTGATGGAGGTCGTCCTCGCTCTCGCCATTGGCACGCTGACCGCCTCGGGTCTCTGGCTGCTGTTCCGTCCGCGCACCTTCCAGGTCGTGCTCGGGCTTTCGCTGCTCTCCTATGCGGTCAACCTCTTCATCCTCGCCGCCGGGCGGCTGCGCACCGATGCGCCGCCGGTCATCGGCCGGGAGGGGACGGTCGATCCCGCCCTTTACGCGGACCCGGTCCCGCAAGCGCTGGTGCTCACCGCCATCGTCATTTCCTTCGCGACCACCGCGCTGCTGCTGGTCGTCCTGCTCGCCTCGCGCGGCCTCACCGGCACCGACCATGTCGATGGCGAGGAGGAAGACCTGTGAGCGGCTGGATGGATCATCTGATCGTCGCGCCCGTCATCCTGCCGCTTGCGGTCAGCGCCCTGCTGCTCGCCTTCGATGAGCGCCGGCGGGCCTTGAAGCGCGTGCTCAGCCTCGGCACGGTCGGGGCACTGATCGGCATTGCCATCACCCTGCTCTGGCTGGTCTCGCATGGCGTCGGCGCGAGCCCGGTGGCAGCGCCCCATGTCTATCTGCTCGGCGACTGGCCGGCGCCCTTCGGCATCGTGCTGGTCGCCGATCATCTCTCGGTGCTGATGCTGCTGCTCACCAGCCTGCTCGGCTTCACCGCGCTTTTTTACGCCATGGCGCGCTGGGACCGCTCCGGCCCGCGCTTCCATGTGCTGTTCCTGCTGCTGCTGACGGGTCTCAACGGCGCTTTCCTCACCGGCGACATCTTCAACCTGTTCGTGTTCTTCGAGGTGCTGCTGGCGGCCTCCTATGGCCTCATCCTGCACGGCGCCGGCACGGAGCGGACGAGCGCCAGCTTGCATTACATCACCATCAACATTGCCGCATCGCTGCTGTTCCTGATCGGCGTGGCGATGATCTATGCCGCCACCGGCACGCTCAACATGGCCGATCTGGCCGAGCGCATTCCGCTGGTGCCGGCCGCCGACATCGCCCTGCTGGAGAGCGGCGCGGCGGTGCTGGGCACGGCGTTTCTGGTCAAATCCGGCATCTGGCCGCTCAGTTTCTGGCTCTCGCGCACCTATGCCGCCGCCGCGCCGCCGGTCGCCGCCCTGTTCGCGGTGATGACCAAGGTGGGCATCTACATCATCCTGCGCCTCTCCTGGCTGCTGTTTGGCGATACATCGGGCGAGGCCGCGGGCTTTGCGGACAACTGGCTGATCTGGGCCGGTTTCGCGACCATGCTGTTCGGCACGATCGGCATTCTCTCCGCCCGCACCCTCACCCGCGTGGCCGGCCATTATGTACTGGTCTCGTCCGGCACATTGCTCGCCGCCATCGGCATTGGCGGGCAGGCGCTCACCGCGGCGCTGCTCTTCTACCTTGTCAGCTCCACCCTTGCCGTCGCCGCGCTCTACCTCATCATCGAGCCGGTCGAGCGCAACACGGATGAGGAGGATATGGTCGCGGGCATCGCCGAGCCGGTGTTCGATGACGAATATACCGGTGCGCCGCAGGAAGAGGAGGACGAGATCGGCATCGTCATTCCCGGCACCATCGCCATTCTCGGCGGCGGCTTCATCTTCTGCACCCTGCTGCTGGCCGGCCTGCCGCCGCTCTCCGGCTTCATCGCCAAATTCGCCATCATCGATGCCTTGTTCCGACACGCGGCGATCACCCCGACAAGCTGGCTGCTGATCGGCCTGATCATCTGCTCCGGCCTCGCCACCCTGATCGGCATGACCCGCGCCGGCATCGACCTGCTCTGGACCCCGGCCGAGGATACGCCGCCACCGCTCAGCATCATCGAGGTTGCGCCGATCGGCTTGCTGCTGGCCACCTGCCTCGCGCTGATGGCGGGGGCCGGGCCGATCTTCCTCTATATGGAAAAGACCGCCGGCGCGCTCGGGGACCGCTCGGCCTATGTCGAGGCCGTGCTCAATGCCCCGCATGCCAAGGCGGTGCAGCCATGATGCGGCGTCTCGTTCCCTTCCCGCTGCTCGCGCTCTTCCTGTTCGCGATGTGGGTGCTGCTCACCGGCTTCTCGCCGGGCCACATCCTGCTGGGCGCGGTAATCGCCCTCCTCGTCTCGCGCGTCATGCTCACGCTCAAGCCGGAGCGCCCGCGCATCCGTTTCAGCATGGCCATGGTCAGGCTGGCCGGGCTCGTCTTCGTCGATATCCTGCGCTCGAACATCGCCGTGGCGCGGATCGTCCTGTTCCGGCCGGCTCGGCAGCATTCCGGGTTCATCCAGTTCCCGACCGAATTGCGCAATCCCTATGCGCTGGCCGCCCTCGCCATCATCATCACCGCCACGCCGGGCACCTTGTGGCTCCAGCATGATGCACAGCGCCATATCGTGCTGATCCATGTGCTCGATCTGGTCGATGAGGCGGAATGGATCGCCCTCATCCGGCATCGCTATGAACGACTATTGATGGAAATCTTCATATGAGCACGCTCATCCTCGCCCTCGTCATCACCACGGCGCAGATATTGCTGGCGCTCGCCATGGGCTGCGCCGCCTGGCGCATCCTGCGCGGCCCGCGCGCGCAGGACCGGGTGCTGGGCATGGACGGGCTCTATATCGCCGGCATGCTGCTGCTGCTCATCTACGGCATCCAGACCGGCCGCACGCTCTTCTTTGAAGGCGCGGTGGTGATTGCCCTGCTCGGCTTCACCGGCACGGTGGCGCTCGCCAAATTTCTGATGCGCGGCGAGGTGATCGAATGATCCAGGCCCCTGATCTTCCGCTCTGGGCCGCCATCGCCGTGGGGCTGTTCGTGCTTCTGGGCGCGTCGATCACGCTCATCGGCGCGCTGGGATTGCTCCGGCTCGATAATTTCTACGATCGCATCCATCCGCCCACGCTGGGCTCGACGCTGGGCACGGGCTGTATTCTCATTGCCTCGATGATCTGCTTTTCCGTGCTCCACACCCGCCCGATGGTTCATGAGATATTGATTGCCATCTTCGTCACGCTGACCACGCCGATCACGCTGATGCTGCTCGCCCGCGCCGCCCTGTATCGCGATCGCGCCGAGGGCTCCCCCATCGTCCCGGCGGATCTGGAGCCCAACGGCGAAGAGGGCTGATCAGGGCGCGTAACGGCGCTCCGTCGCTTCCGCCAGCAGGATGAGGAAGTTTTCATCCGCGTCGGTCCATTGCGCCGTGGCGCTCCAGCCACTGGCCTGCAGCATGAAACGCGCCTGACCCGGCTGATATTTATGGCTGTTCTCGGTGTGGATCGTCTCCCCCTCGCGCATCGAAAAGGGGCGGCCGGCCACCGTGAAGCCGATATCCGCCAGCGCCTGCAAATGCATCTCGACCCGGCTCCACTCGGCGTTCCACCGCGCGACATGGCGGAAGCGGTCGACCGGGATATCGCCGCCCAGCTCGCGGTTGATCCGCGCGAGCAGATTGAGATTGAACCGGGCCGTCACCCCCTGCGCATCATCATAGGCCGCCAGCAGCCGGTCGATCTCCTTCACCCGGTCGATGCCCACCAGCAATTGCGCGCCATCGCCCAGCGTCTCGCGCATCGAGCGCAGCAGGTCGATCGCGGTGCGCGGCACCAGGTTGCCGATCGTCGAGCCGGGGAAGAAGCCAAGCATATCGCGCCCCTGCACCGCAGCCGGGAGGCGCACCGGCTTCATGAAATCCGCCTCGACCGGGAGGATCGACAGGTCCGGAAAGCGCGCTGCCAATATCGCGCTGGACTGGCGGAGAAACTCGCCGGAAATGTCGATCGGCACATAAGCCGCGGGATCAACCTCGCGCAGCAGCAGCGGCGTTTTCACCGAGCTGCCCGAGCCAAACTCGACCACCACCCGCCCGCGCCCCACAGCCTCGGCAATTTGCGGGCCATAGCTCTCGAGCAGCGCGGATTCCGTGCGGGTCGGGTAATATTCCGGCAGCGCGGTGATCTGCTCGAATAATTCGGAGCCGGCCAGATCATAGAACCAGCGCGCGGGAATGGCCTTTTGCCGCGCGGCAAGGCCGCTCAGCACATCGGCGCGGAAGGCGAGCGCCACGCCATCATCGCCATGGTCGACAAGCTTGAGATCGCCATGCACGGCCATGCTACAGATCCTTTGCGAGGCGCAGGCCGGTGAATTGCCAGCGCTGATGGGGATAGAAGAAGTTGCGGTAGGTCGCGCGCAGATGGCCGCGCGGCGTCGCGCAGCTCCCGCCCTTGAGAACGAACTGCCCGCTCATGAACTTGCCATTATATTCGCCCACCGCTCCCGGCGCCGCGCGAAAGCCCGGATAAGGCCGATAGGCCGAGCCCGTCCATTCCCACACATTGCCGAACAGCGCGGCGATACCGCCCTGCCCGCCGACAACACAGGGGCCCACGGGACCCGCCTCATCCAGCTGGACGCCGGCCAGCGGATCGGCAGTCCGGGCCGCGGTCTCCCATTCCTGCTCGGTCGGCAGGCGCGCGCCAGCCCATGTCGCAAAGGCATCGGCTTCATAGAGGCTGATATGGGTGACCGGTGCGTCGGCTTCGATCGCCCGCCAGCCGGCAAGCGTGAACTGCTCCCAGCCATCATCGCCGCGCCGCCAGTGAAGGGGGTGGCCGATCCCTTCCCGGTTCACCCAGGCCCAGCCATCCGAGAGCCAGAGCGCTGCGGCACCATAGCCACCGTCCGCGATGAACTGCCCCCACTCGCCATTGGTGACCGGCCGGCTGGCCAAGGCATGGCGCGTCAGGACATGGGCATGGACCGGCTGCTCATTGTCGAACGAGAAGCCCTCGCCCCCGGCGCCAGTCTCGATCAGCCCGGATCGTCCCTCATGCCAGCGCATGGGCGCACCGCGCGATGCATCCGGCGCGCGGGCGGGCCACACGGCCGGTCCCAGCGGATTGCAGGAGAAAAGATGCTGGAGGTCGGTCAGCAGCAACTCCTGATGTTGCTGCTCATGATGCAGGCCCAGTTCGATCAGATCGCCACAGGTTGCCGCCAGCATCGGCAGCGCGCCAAGCAGCGCCTCGTCCACAAATGCACGATAGGCCAGCACCTGCTCCAGCGTCGGCCGGGTGAGCAAACCACGCTGCGGCCGGGCGTGGCGCGCGCCTTCCGCTTCATAATAGCTGTTGAACAGAAACGGCCAGCGCTCGTGAAACAGCCGATAGCCGGGCAGATGATCGCGCAGCACGAAGGTCTCGAAAAACCAGGTGACATGGGCCAGGTGCCATTTGGCCGGGGACGCATCCGCCATGGACTGGGCCGTCGCGTCCGCATCCGAGAGGGGCGCGGCCAGCGCGCAGCTCAGCGCACGGACCTGCACATAGCGCTGCGCCAGATGATCGGGGGTTGCGCCAGCGCGATGCTGGAAAGCCTGGGATGTCATGGTCAAGGTTCTAGCCCTCCCTCGCTTCGAACCGGCCGGTCGTGCGATCGTCCGGTTTCAATACGCGTGAACCCGAATTTGGTTACCGCGTCCTGTCTATCTCCCCACTCAGCCACTGCGCGGCCTGCGCCGGCGTGCGCTTGTTCTCGTCGCGATCGACCATCCAGTTCGCCCCCCGCATCCGCTCGATCGAAATCGCGCCGATCAGCGGCTGCAGGGCCGCGACCAGTCGCGGATCGTCCGCCGCCCCGCCGTTGAGCAGCAACAGTGCATCATAGCGCGGCAGCGCACCCCGTGGATCGTCCAGCGTAACCAGATCCAGCGCGACGATCCGCCCATCGGACGAGAAGGCGGAGATGACATCGACCGCGCCATCCGCCAGCGCGCGATACATGAAAGTGGGGCTGTACGGCCGCATGGCGCGGAACACCGGATGATAATGCTCCTCGACCGCCTGCCATTCCGGCCGGTTCAGAAACTCCAGATCCGTGCCCAGTCGCAGGCGCGGCGCGATCCGGGCGAGATCGTCCAGCGTGGTGATCTCCAGCGCCTGCGCCCGCGCGCGGATCATGGCGAAGGCATAGGCATTCTCGAACCCCAGCGGCCCCAGCACGCGCACCTTGTCCCGCCGCTCAAGCTCCTGCGCGAGCGCCTTCAACATGGTGTCGCCATCCGGCGTATCGGTGCGGCGCAGCACATTGGCCCACAGCGTGCCGGCATAATCGACATAGACGCCAATATCGCCCGCCGCGAGCGCGCGATAGGCGATCGCCGAGCCCAGATTGTCGCGCCGCTGCGTGCGATAGCCCGCCGCCCGCAGCCGCTCCTCGATCAACTGCGCCAAGATATATTGCTCGGAGAAATTCTTCGCGCCGATCACCACCAGCCGGCCGGTCGATGCCCGTCCATCGGACACCGGCGCCAGCGTCATGGCCAGTGCCGCAATCAAAATCGCCAGTCCCGCGCCAAGCCGCCGGCGCGACCGCCCGGCAATGCCGGTTTCGACCAGCGCCAGCATCGCATCGACAAGGATCGCCAGCGCCGCCGCCGCCACGCAGCCGACCAGCACGCGCTGCCAGTCCTCGGTCTGCAGCCCGGAGAAGATCAGATCGCCAAGGCTGGACTGGCCGATCGTCGTCGCCAGCGTCGCCGTGCCGATCGTCCAGACCGCCGCCGTGCGGATGCCCGCCAGGATCACCGGCGCCCCCAGCGGCAGTTCGACCAGCCGGAGCCTCTGCCACCGGCTCATGCCAAGGCCATGGGCCGCCTCCACCAGCACCGGCTCGATGCCCTGTATCGCCGCCACCCCGTTGCGCACCACCGGCAACAGCGCATAGATGCCCAGCGCCAGCAGCGCAGGCAGGAAACCGAGCGCGGGGATCGGCCAGCCCGTCGCCCGCGCCAGAAACAGCAGCAGCGGATAGAAGAGCGCCAGCAGCGCCAGCCCCGGAATGGTCTGGAGCAGGCTGATGATCCCGAGCAGCGGCGCTCGCACCCGCCGATCATGCGCCGCCAGTATCGCGACCGGCAGGCCGATGAGGACCGCCGCGAGCACCGCGCAGCCGCTCAGGAACAGATGCGCCTGCGCCAGCCGTGCCAGCTCGGGCCATGAGACGCCGCCAATCACGCCTCGCGCGCCAGCGCTTCGAGGCGGGCGGCGGAGGCACGCGCCGCGTCGATCATGGCATTGATCGTCGGTTCGCCACGCGCGCGCAGCAAGGCGCGCGGCGGCATATCGGCCAGGATGCGCCCGGCGCCCAGCACGATGACGCGATCCGCGAGGATCAACGCCTCCGCCATGTCGTGCGTCACCAACAGGCTGGTGAGGCCCATCTGGTCATGCAGCGCGCGATAGGCCGGGCCGACATCGCCTCGCGTCACCGGATCGAGCGCGCCAAATGGCTCGTCCATCAGCATGATGGATGGTCCGGCCGCCAGCGCCCTCGCAAAACCGACCCGCTGCGCCTGACCGCCCGATAGCTGATGCGGATAGCGCCCGGCCAGTTCCTCCGGCAGGGACACCATGGCGAGCAAGTCGGCCACGCGCTGCGCTCGCCCGGCTGCCGCCATCCCGGCAAGCCGGGGCACCAGCCATATATTCTGCGCCACCGTCATATGCGGAAACAGGCCGACACCTTGAAAGACATAGCCAATCTGGCGGCGCAGGCGCACCGCTGGCTGGTCCGCCACGTCACGACCGTTGACGGCGACCATGCCCTGATCAACCTCGATCAGTCGATTGACCGCCTTGAGCAAGGTCGTCTTGCCCGCCCCGGAAGCGCCGACCAGCGCCACGAACGAACCCGCCGCGATCGAAAGGCTGACATCGTCCAGCACGGGCCGGCCGTCATAACGCTTGCTGACATGAGCGAAGTCGATCATCGGCGCCGGACGCTCCCCGCCTGCAATCATGCGTCAAGGCGCAGGGGCAATCAATGCTTTCGGCCATCCCCCGGCGGGAAAGGGATGGCCGAGCCGGATTACAGCGCGATGATGACCGATTTCACCTCGGTATAGGCTTCCACGCCCTCCCGGCCCTGTTCACGGCCAATCCCGCTCTCCTTGTAGCCGCCAAAGGGCAGCGCCGGGTCGATCATCGAGTGACAATTACCCCAGACGGTGCCGGCCTTCAGCTTGGCGGCGAGCTTGTGCATGGCGGAGAGATTGTTGGTCCAGATACCGGCGGCGAGACCGAAGCTGGTGTCGTTGGCCTGCCGGGCGACCTCGTCCAGATCATCGAAGCGCTGGGCGACCACGACGGGGCCGAAAATCTCCTCCCGCACCACGCGCATGTCCGGCTTCACATCGACCAGCACGGTCGGGTTCACATAATAGCCACCCTCCGAGCTGGGGGTATCGCCGCCGATCATGACGCTGGCACCGGCCTTCCTGCCATCCTCGATATAGCCCATCACGCGGTTGAACTGCTCGTCCGACACCAGCGGGCCCATATGGCCGGCGGGATCGAGGCTGGCGCGCGGCTGCCAGAAGGCGGCGGCTTCCGAGAAGCTCTCCAGCACCTTGTCGAACACGCTCTTGTGCGCATAGAGGCGTGAGCCGGCAACGCAGACCTGCCCGGAGTTGAAGAAGATCGCCTGCGCGGTGCCGGGGCCGGCGACCGCCGGATCGACATCGGGCAGCACGATGACCGGCGACTTGCCGCCCAGCTCCAGCGTGACGCGCTTCAAACTGTCGGTCGCGGTCTTGTTGATGATCTTGCCGATCTCGGTCGAGCCGGTGAAGGCGATCTTGTCGACATCGGGATGCCGCACCAGCCGATCGCCGGCGGTGTGGCCATTGCCGGTGATGATGTTCACCACGCCATCGGGAATGCCCGCCATCTGGATGAAGTCCGCCAGCCGCAGCGCGGTGAGCGAGGTCTGCTCGGCGGGTTTGAGGATCACCGTGCAGCCGGCGGCCAGCGCGGGCGAAATCTTGAGCACCGCCATCAGCAGCGGGAAGTTCCACGGCACGATCTGCGCGGCAACGCCAATCGGCTCGCGGCGGACATAGCTGTGGAAGGCGCCGCGCGGCGTGGCGCTCGGCTCGATCATCTCGCCGCCCAGCTTGCTCGCCCAGCCGGCCATATAATGGATCATGCCGATGGCGCCGGGCACGTCGATCGCGGCCGCCATGCCCTTGGGCTTGCCATTGTCGATCGCTTCCAGCTCGGCCAGC